>NZ_JMQI01000088.1 GCF_000695625.1 Amycolatopsis rifamycinica | reverse complement strand
TACGGGAATATCAACCCGTTGTCCATCGACTACGCCTGTCGGCCTCGCCTTAGGTCCCGACTTACCCTGGGCGGATTAGCCTGGCCCAGGAACCCTTGGTCATCCGGCGGCAGAGTTTCTCACTCTGCATTCGCTACTCATGCCTGCATTCTCACTCCCACACCCTCCACGACTGGCTTCCGCCGCCGCTTCCCTGGATGCAGGACGCTCCCCTACCCATCCACACCACTAGACAACACCCTCAAGGAGTGAAGCCGATGTATTGTATGAATGACACAGCTTCGGCGGTGTGCTTAAGCCCCGCTACATTGTCGGCGCAGGACCACTTGACCAGTGAGCTATTACGCACTCTTTCAAGGGTGGCTGCTTCTAAGCCAACCTCCTGGTTGTCTGGGCAATCCCACATCCTTTCCCACTGAGCACACACTTAGGGGCCTTAGCTGGTGTTCTGGGCTGTTTCCCTCTCGACGACGAAGCTTATCCCCCGCCGTCTCACTGCCGTACTCTCACACCACGGTATTCGGAGTTTGGTTGATTTCGGTAACCCGGTAAGGCCCCTAGACCATCCAGTAGCTCTACCCCCGTGGAGAAACATACGACGCTGCACCTAAATGCATTTCGGGGAGAACCAGCTATCACGGAGTTTGATTGGCCTTTCAC
>NZ_JMQI01000087.1 GCF_000695625.1 Amycolatopsis rifamycinica | reverse complement strand
CACGGCCCGGCGGGCCGTGTCACCCCGTTTTTCCGTGGCCGACGGTGAAACGCGGATCCGGGGTCACCTGCTCACCCCGCCGAGCGGGACCGCATGATCAACGCCGCGACGTCGTACACACAGGGGTTTCCGGTGCGGTTGGCGTAGGAATGCCCGGTGTCGGCGGGAAAGTAGACCGAATCACCCGCCGCCAGGACGTACTCGGTGTCGCCGACGCCCAGGGTCAGCTCGCCCGACTCGACGGCGACGAACTCGTGGGATCCCGGGGCGTACGCCGGAAAACCGCCCGCGTCGCACCCCGGCGGCAGGGTCGTGCGGATCCACTCGAAGTTGACGCCGGGGACAACCGGCGTGAGGACCGTGCGGTGCCAGCCGCCGGGTTCGGTGACGTGGTCCTGCTCGGCCGCGCGGCGGACGATCACGCGGTCGGCCTCCAGGTCGGCCAGCAGCCGGGAAACCGGCAGCCCGAGGCCGTCGGCGATCCGGGACAGCACCACGACCGTCGGTGTCTTCTCGCCGCGCTCGATGGCCGACAGCATGCTCACGCTGACGCCCGCCTTCCCGGCGAGCGCGCTCAACGCGAGACCGCGGCCCGCGCGCAGGTCGTGCACGTGGTGGCCGAGCGACACCGGATCAATCATTCCTCTATGATAGCGGCTATGTCCACTATAGCGGAAGCGACGGAGGCGGACGCCGAAGGCATCGCCGCCGTCTTCGCGCCCTACGCCACCGGCTCCGTCGTCACCTTCGAAACCACGCCACCGACCGCCGGCCAGTGGCGCGCGAAGATCCGCGAGAGCACGTGGCCCTTTCTCGTGCTGTCCGAAGAGGGCACGGTCCTCGGTTACGCGCTGGCCGCGCCGTGGCGGCCGAAGCCGGCGTACCGGCACTCGGTGGAGACGACGATCTACCTCGCGCCCGAGGCCGCCGGGCGCGGCCACGGGCGCCGGCTGCTCGACGAGCTGCTGAAGCGGTGCGCGGAGGCCGGGGCCCGGCAGGCGATCGCGGTCATCGTCGACTCCGGCAACCCGGCGTCGCGGCGGCTGCACGCGGCGGCGGGGTTCACCGAGGCCGGCGTGCTGCGCCGCGTCGGTTTCAAGCACGACCGCTGGCTCGACACCCTCCTGATGCAGCGCGAACTGGGCTAACGCGACTTCGCCCGCAGGTGCAGCCGCTCCCCCTGTTTCCCGAACAGGCTGAGGATCTCCGCCGGCCGGCCGTCGACCGCGCCGAACCAGTGCGGCAGGCGGGTGTCGAACTCCGCCGCCTCGCCCGGCCCCAGCGTCATGTCCCGGTCGGCCAGGATCAGGCGCAGCCGGCCCGAGAGGACGTACAGCCACTCGTACCCCTCGTGGACCTGGGGGTCGGGCTCGCCCGTCTCCGGCTCGAGGATCATCTTGAACGCCTGTGGCGCGCCCGGCTGGCGGGTCAGCGGCAGGACCGTCATCGTCGCGCCGTTGTGGCGCGGGATGCGGCGGGCGGTCAGCCGGACGCGGGGGTCGCCGACTTCCGGCGCGCCCACCAGCTCGTCCAGGGGCACCTGGTGGGCCTGGGCGATCGGCAGCAGCAGTTCCAGGCTCGGCTTCCGCTGGCCGGACTCCAGCCGGGACAGCGTGCTCTTCGAGATGCCCGTCGCCTCCGACAGGTCGGAGAGGGTGACCCGCCGCTGCGTGCGGACCCGCTTGAGCCGGGGGCCGACCTCGGCCAGTGCCTGGGTGATCGCGTCCGTCATGCGCTCCAGGAAACCCGCTTGTCCCGGAAATGGCAACTTTAGTTGTCGGATTCGCGACGCCGGGTTCATCGTGGCGGCATGAGCGAAAACAACAGCTTCGACGTACTGGTGGTGGGTGGCGGCGCCGCGGGACTCAGCGCCGCCCTGATGCTGGGCCGGGCGCGGCGGCGCGTCGCGGTCGTCGACTCCCGCGCCCCGCGCAACGCGCCGGCGGCGCACATGCACGGCTTCCTCTCCCGCGACGGCCTGCCGCCGTCCGAGCTCCTGGAAATCGGCCGCGGAGAACTCCGCGGCTACGGTGTGGAGCTCCTCGAAGACGAGGTGGTCCGGCTGGACCACGGCTTCACGGCCCGGCTGGCGAGCGGCCGGGACCTGACCGCCCGGCGCGTCCTGGTCGCCACCGGCGTCCACGACGACCTGCCGGACATCCCGGGTCTGCGCGAGAGCTGGGGCACCGACGCGGTGACCTGCCCCTACTGCCACGGCTACGAAGTGCGCGACCAGCCGCTGGGCGTGCTGGGCACCGAACCCGCGAGCGTCGAGCACGCGCTGCTGGTCCGCCAGTGGTCTCGGGACGTCGTGTACTTCCCGCACACCGAGCCGGTGTCCGAAGAGGACCGTGAACGGCTCGACGCGCGCGGGATCCGGGTCGTCGAAGGCATCGTGACCGCGGTGCGGCGCGGGAACGGCCACCTCACCGGCCTCGAGCTCGGGGCCTGGTTCGTGCCGCGGACGGCGCTGTTCCTCCGCACCCGGACCGTCCCGCACGACCGGCTGCTGCGCGATCTCGGCTACGTCGAAGGCGACGTCGATCCGTCTGGGAAGACCGGCGTGCCCGGGGTCTGGGCCGCGGGCAACGTCGTCGACGCGCGGGCGACCGTGATCATCGCCGCGGCCCAGGGCGCGGCCGCCGCCGGGGCGCTGAACCACGACCTCGTCACCGAAGACGTCCGGCGGGCGGTCGACGCGCTCGGCGGCTTCACCCCCGCGGCGGAACGCGCGGCCGCCGGCGCGCGCTGACGCCCTGGCCTCCGGCGGCCCGGCGTGCCAGGCTCGGCGAGTGCGTCCGACGCTGTACGAATTCGCCGGCGGCGACCCCGCGTTCCACGCGCCGGCCGCCGCCCACCACGAGCGTTGCCTGGCCGACCCGGAGCTGAACCACCCGTTCTCGAAGCCCGGCCGGCACCCGCGGCACGTCGAGCGGCTCGCCTGGTACTGGGCCGAGGTGATGGGCGGTCCGCCGCGCTTCTCGCGGGAGTGCGGCAACCACTCGGCGATGCTCCGGACGCACGCCGGCAACGGCGACCTCGCCGACCTCGGCCGCCGGTTCGTGGCCTGCTTCGTGCGGGCCGCCGACGACGCCGGCCTGCCGGCCGATCCGGAGTTCCGCGCGGCGCTGCGGTCCTCCCTGGAATGGGCGGTGGCCGAGCTCCTCACCTACCCCGGACCGCCCGGCGAAGTCCCCGCCGGGCTGGCGGTGCCCCGCTGGTCGTGGGACGGGTTGAAGTCGCTGTAACGAGCGGAGCGGCCGCCGCGTCTTGCAGGCGACGACCGGCTGTGGAGGTCCGTCGTCAGAGCCGGTCCGGGCGGGTACCCCCACCCACCCGGACCGGCTCGTCCACCGCGTCCGATAGCCGCTGGCACCGCCGCCGCGAGCCGCGCCAGACTGACCGCCATGCTCCTCGACCGTTTCCTCCTCGCCTCCCGGGGTTTCGAACGCCACCTGCGCGCGGTACCGCCCGACGGCTGGGCCGCGCCGACGCCGTGCACCGAGTGGGACGTGCGGGCACTGGTCAACCACATGACCCGCGGCAACCTCAACTACGTCGGGCTGCTGCGCGGGGTCACCCGCGAGGAATTCCTGGCCCGCCGGGACGAAGACGCGCTGGGCGGCGACCCCGTCGCCGCGTTCACCGGCTCGGTCCGCGCCTGCGCGGACGCCTTCGCCGAGACCACCGCGCTCGACCGCGTCGTCGACTACCCGTTCGGCAAGCTCACCGGACGGCAGGCACTGGCCATCCGCACGGCGGACAGCACCGTGCACACCTGGGACCTCGCCCGCGCGCTGGGCGCCGACGAGACCCTCGACCCGGACCTGGTCGCGTGGATCGACGAGGACTACGACACGATCTTCGCCGGGCTGGCCCTGGGCCCGCGGGTCTTCGCCGAGCCGCCGGCCGCGGCGCCGGGCGCGTCCCGCCAGGACCGGCTGCTCACGCGGTTCGGCCGCGACCCTCGCCCAGCCGGCTGACCAGCTCGGTCAGCGCGGGCCCCAGGGGCCGGTCGACGCGCACCGAGGCGTACCGGTCCCCGCGGGTCTCGCCGCGGTTGACGATCACCACCGGCTTGCCCGCCCGCGCCGCGTGGCGGACGAACCGGAGCCCGGACATCACCGTCAGGGACGAGCCGAGCACCAGCAGCGCCTCGGCGTCGTCGACCAGCCGGTAGCACTGCTCGACCCGCGGGCGCGGCACGTTCTCGCCGAAGAACACGACGTCCGGCTTGAGGACGCCGTCGCACAGCGCGCACGGAACCGTGCGGAAGCCGCGGACGACGTCGGCGGGCAGCTCGACGTCGCCGTCCGGGTTGATGCGGGTGGCCGCGCCCGTGAAGCCGGGGTTGGCCGCGCGCAGCCGCCGGTCGAGCTCCGCGCGCGGGCTGGTGCGGCGGCAGTCCAGGCAGATGACCCGGTCGAGGCTGCCGTGCAGCTCGACGGCGTCCGCGGTGCCCGCCGCCTGGTGCAGGCCGTCGACGTTCTGCGTGATGACGCCGGAGACGTATCCGCCGTCGCGCAGGGCGGTCACCGCGCGGTGGCCGTCGTTGGGGTGGGCGCGGGCGATCGTGCGCCAGCCGAGGTGGCTGCGCGCCCAGTACCGCTGCCGGCCTTCGGCGCTGGTGACGAACTCGTCGTAGGTCATCGGCGTGTGCCGGCGCAGGCTGCCGCTTTCGCCGCGGTAGTCGGGGATGCCGGATTCGGTGGACAGCCCGGCCCCGCTGAGCACGGCGACGCGCCCGCGCGCGACGACGCCGGTCAGCTCGTCGAGGCTGGACGTCCGCGGCAGCGGCGCCTCCGCCGACGTCCAGGACAGGGTGGGCCGGGTTCGCACCAGGCCAGGGTACGGAAGGACCGCGTCACCGTGCGCGCCGAGCCGCGATCAGGGAAGTCGGCCCATCCCACACCGAATCGGCGTCCACGAACGACCTCAGCAGCGTGGTCAGCCGGGGGTCGCCGCGGCCGTTGAGCTCGTCGGAGGCGATGCGGCGCGCCACGCCCGCCAGGAAGTCGGCGATCTGCACGCGGGCGTCGGCGCGGGAGTCGACGAAGCGCACGCCGGCCAGGCGGGCGCCGAGCGTCGCCTTGAGCTGCAGGACGCGCTCGGGCGTGAGGGCCAGCTGCTCGTCGTGCACCAGGGCGACCGGGGTGCCGCCGTCGCTCCAGTGGCGGACGGTGTGGATCACCGCGGGAACCAGCGGGTCCAGCACCGGGACCAGGCCGGGATCACCCGCCAGCCGGGCGCGGTAGGCGGCCACGCGCTCGGCGCCGCCGCGGAACCGGGCGACGATTTCGCCGGCTTCGCCCGGGACGCCGGCGAGTTCGCCGACCAGGGCGAAGAACTCCGCCGGCGACGTCGTGACCCCGCGGCGGGGCTTGAGCCGCAGCACGCTCGTGAAGGCCGTGAGGAAGAACTCCCACCGGGCGGCGCCGAACGCGGCCGGGCCCGTGCGGTGGAGGGTGCGGGCCATCGCGTCCGTCCCGTCCTCGGCCAGCAGGGAGACGGCCGCGCGCACGGCGAAGAACGTCTTGCCGGTCAGGTGCACGTGCCCGCGGCCGGCGAGGGGGCCGTCCGGGGCGAGCAGCCATTCGAGCACCGCGCGGTGCTTGGCGCGCAGCAGGTGGTTGGCCTTGTACTCCTCGGCGGGCGAGCCGATGCGGGCCCGGATCTCCCGCACGCACGCGGCCGCCGCGGGCCAGGACATCCGCACGCCGGCGTGGGCGAAGACGTCCGTCTCGCCGCCGAGCAGGTTCTCGCCCTCCGAACCCGACTCGTCGCAGGCGATCTCGACCGGGCGCACCTGGTCGATCGTGCCAGAGGAAGCCGGTCCCGTGCGATCGGATCAGCCCGGCGCGGCGGCGGGCACCGGGTGGACCGTGGTTGACTGGGCGCATGCTGCCCTGGGACGGCGAACTCGCCGGACGGCTCGACCGGCACACCGTCGAATCCGCGCTGCTGCGCGGCAACCCGCTCGGCGACCCGCACGAGCGCCCGCTGTGGGTGTACGTCCCGCCCGGCTACGACGACGGTGACGAGCGCTACCCGGCGGTCTACGTCATCCAGGGCTACACCGGGCACCTGACGATGTGGGCCAACCGGACGCCGTTCCGGCAGCCGTTCGTGGAGACGGCCGACGCCGTCTTCGCCGGTGGCGCACCGGGCTGCGTCGTGGTGTACGTCGACGCGTGGACCGCGTACGGCGGCTCGCAGTTCGTCGATTCGCCGGGCACCGGCCGCTACCACTCGTACCTGTGCGACGAGATCGTGCCGTGGGTCGACGCGCACTACCGCACCCTGCCCGACCGGGAATCCCGCGCGATCGCGGGGAAGTCGTCGGGCGGGTACGGCGCGATGATCACGCCGATGCTGCGGCCCGATCTGTTCGGCGCACTGGCGACGCACGCGGGCGACTCGCTGTACGAGCTGTGCTACCTCCCCGATTTCGGCAAGGCGGTCCGCGCGCTGCGCGGCTACGGCCAGGACATCCAGGCGTGGTGGACGGACTTCCGGAGCCGGACGGCGTTCACCAGGCCCGAAGACGGAACCCTGCTGACGGTGCTCGGCGTTTCGGCGTGCTTCTCGGCCCGCGAGGACGGCACGCCGGAGCTGCCGTTCGACCCGCTGACCGGCGCGCTGCGGCCGGAGCAGTGGCAGCGCTGGCTGGACCTGGACCCGGTCCGGATGGTGCCGGGCCACGCGGAGGCGGTCCGTTCGCTGCGCGCGGTGTGGATCGACGCGGGCACGAGCGACGAATACTTCCTCGACGTCGGCGCGGAGGCGTTCCGGGCGGAGATCGCCCGCGCGGGCCTGCCGGACGACCGCGTCCACTTCGAGCTGTTCGACGCCGGCCACGCCGCGATCGACTACCGGTACCCGCTTTCGCTGGCCTGGCTGGCGGAGCGGCTGGCCCGCTGACCCGGGCCGGCCGCATGGTCACCGAGACCGGACTGGCGCTGCCCGGCGGACGCACCCTGCACGTCCACGACACCGGTGGCCCCGCCCGGCTCACCGTCTTCTGGCACCACGGCACCCCGAACACCGGGGCGCCGCCCGGGCCGTTGCTGCCCCTCGCCGACGAGCTCGGGGTGCGGTTCGTGTCCTACGACCGGCCCGGTTACCGCACCTCGACCCCGGTGCCCGGGCGGACGGTCGGCAACGCGGCCGAGTGCGTCGAAGCCGTCGCCGACGCGCTCGGGATCGGCCGCTTCGCCCTGATGGGGCACTCCGGGGGCAGCTCGCACGCCCTCGCCACTGCCGCCCTGCTGCCCGGACGGGTGCTGGCCGTGGCCGGACTGGCCGCGGTCGCGCCCTTCGACGCCGACGGGCTCGACTGGTTCGACGGCATGGCCGCCGCGAGTGCCGCCTCGCTGCGGGCTGCCTGCGAAGGCCGGGCCGCCAAGGAAACCCACGAAGCCGCCGCCGAGTTCGATCCCGAGGTCTTCACCGATGCGGACATGGCCGTGCTGCGCGGTTCGTGGTCGTGGCTGGACGAGGTCGTCCGCGCGGCGCTCGCGGACGGGCCCGGCGGGCTGATCGACGACGACCTCGCCTACGTCACGCCGTGGGGGTGCGACCCCGCGCGGATCACCGCGCCCGTCCTCCTCCTGCACGGCGAACAGGACCGGATGATCCCCGCCTCGCACAGCGCCTGGCTCGCCGGGCGGTGCCCGGACGCCGAGTACCGGCTCGTGCCCGGTGCGGGCCACCTGTCCGTGCTGCGGCACGCCGCCGACGCTCTCACCTGGCTCGCCGATCAAGGCCGCAAGACCAGCGAGGCGACCAACGGCGCGAGGTAGAGCAGTGGGAACACCAGGTGCGCGGACGACCGCGCCCGGGCCACCGTGACCAGCGCGCCGGTGAAGTACAGCACCAGGCCGACCGCCGCCGCGATGCCGAGCGGCGGCCAGCACAATCCGGCGAGCAGCCCCGCAGCGCCCGCCGCCTTGGCCGCGCCCAGCCGGTTCCACCACGCCCGGGGCACGCCGTACTCGGTGATCGGCTCGACGACCCACTTCGCGTGGGCGAACATCGAGACGGCCGAGAAGCCGACCCAGGCCGCGGCGGCGACGGTGACGATCAGGTACGCGGTGTCCATCGGAACTCCCCGGGGTCCGCGGCCCCGCGTTCGGGGCCGTCACTCCCCCGACTCCGCCGCCCGGGCCGATGTGACAGCCCGGCACGTGACGGCCGTCACCGCGCCCCGAAGTGCCCCACGACCATCTCGGCCAGCGCGGTGACGTCGGCGTCGACCATCGGCTCGCCGGTCATGCCCATCCGGTGCAGCAGCGCGCCGACCACGACGTCGACGAAGAACAGCACCCGGTTCTCCGGTTCGCCGAGCGCGTCCTGGAGGGCGAGCCGGTACGGGTCCTGCAACCGCGAGGACAGGATCACGCGCAGCGCCGGATCGCTGACGGCGTCGCTGAACACGCCGGCGAACGCGTCGCCCACGCCGGGTTCGCCGATCCTGGCCGCGGCCCAGCGGATGATCGCGGTCAGCATCTCCGCCCGGCTGCCGCCGGCCAGCGGCGCCGGGCCGAACGCGTCCAGCAGGCAGTCGACGATCAGCTCGCCCTTGGACGGCCAGCGCCGGTAGATCGTCGTCTTCGCGACGCCGGCCGCCGCGGCGATGCGCTCGACGGTGGCGCGCGCGTACCCCAGCTCGTCGACCGTGCGCAGCGTCGCGGCGAACACCACGTCGTGGAGGCCGGCGCGGGGACGGCCCGGCGGCCGGGCGGAGGGGGACGAAGCCATGGCGCGAGCCTACCGGTTTTCGCTACCGTAGGTTTCGATACCGCAGGTTTCGAAACCAGGGAGCCACCATGTCCGCAGAATCGACCGTGCAGCGTCCGCCCGAGCCGGACTGGCTCACGATGACCGACGAAGAACTGTTCGCCTACCGCGACGCGGAGAACCGCTTCCGGGCGTCGGCGGCCGCGCGGGCGTTCACCGGGGAACCGCACCCCGGCGTCGTGATCGAGTGGCGGGACCTGCCCCTGCCCGGCCGCGAACTGCCGGTCCGGGTGTACCGCCCGGCCGAGGAGGACGGCGTCGCGTTGCCGCTCGTGGTGCACGTCCACGGCGGCGGCTTCGTCGGAACGGCGGTACAGAGCGACTGGATCAACAGCCACCTCGCCGCCCGGCTGCCGTCGGTCGTCGTCTCGGTCGAACACCGGCTGGTCGCCCCGGAGCACCCGCTCGCGGACGCGGTCGACGACGGCTGGGACGCACTCCGGCACCTGGCGGGCGCCGCCGGGACGTGGGGCATCGACCCGGACCGGGTGGCGGTCGCCGGCGAAAGCTGCGGCGGGTTGATCAGCGCGCTGGCCGCGATCCGGGCCCGGGACGCCGGGCTGCGCCTGCGGGCCCAGGTGCTGGTCAACCCGGCGGTCGACGCGACCGCCGCGATGTTCGGCTACCCGTCGGTCACCGAGTACGCCCACACGCCGACCCTGGGCATCCCGGTGCTGCGCCTGTTCCAGCGGCTCGCCGTCCCGCCGGGCACCGACGCCCGCGCGCTCTCGCCGGTGCACGCCGAGGACCTGAGCGGGCTGGCGCCGGCGCTCGTGGTGGTCCCCACCCACGACCCGCTGGCCGACCACGGCCGCCGCTACGCCGAGCGCCTGGCCGCGGCGGGCACCCCGGCCCGGCTCTCCGAGTACGCCGGCGCCGGGCACGCCTTCCTCAGCACGCCGGGCCTCGCACCCCAGGCCGAGACGGCCGCGGCGGAGATCCTCGGCTTTCTCGGTACGTCCTTCGCCGCGGGCGCAGCGGCATGAGGCCGTGACGTGGGTGACGCGGCGTGGAGCCGGGATGCCGGTGGCCGATTTCCGGCGGCGTGAAGCCGGGACGCCGGTGGCCGGTTCCCGGCGGCGGCGTGTGGTCGATGGCAGAGCCTCGCCGGGCCCGGTCGCCGGCTTGCGCGGCCGCGCGTGGTCGGCGATAAAGCCTCGCGGGCCCCGGTGGCTGGCTTCCGGCGACCGCGCGTGGTCGGCGGCAGAACCTCGCCGGAGCCCCGTGACCGACTACCGGCGACCGCGCGTGGTCGGCGACAGAGCCTCACCGAAGCCCCGTGGCCGGATACCGGCGACGGCATGTAGTCGACGGTAGAGCCTCGCGGGCCCCGGTCGCCGGCTACCGGCGGCCGCGCGTGGTCGGCGGCAGAGCCTCACCGAAGCCCCGCGGTCGGATACCGGCGACCGCGCATGGTCGGCGACAGAGCCTCACCGGACCCCGGTGGCCGCGCTGCCGTGCCGGTCGGCCGGGACCGGCACGGCACTGTCCACTGTGGAGAATCAGCGGGCCGGCAGCAGGGGCAGGAGCTCCTGGTGGTGGCCGGCGCGGCGCAGCACCGGCGAGCCCGGCCCGGCCGGCTCCCGGGCGCCGGCCCGCAGCGCGGCCAGGAAGCGCACGACTTCGCGCGCCGGCGGCAGGATGTCCGCGCCGCCCAGGTAGGACAGCACGATCATCTCCTCGCCGCACGCCGCCTCGACCGCGACCGCCCAGCCGTGCACCTCGTCCCAGAGCAGCGCCACGTCTCGCTCGGGGAACCGGCGCAACCGCCAGTCCACCGCCACGTACGCCGACACCGGGACGTCGACGTCCACGGTGCAGGATTCCAGGCCGAAGCCGAGCGCGCGCGCCACCTCGCCCAGATACGCGCGCAGCCCGCGCTGGAACCAGAATTCGAGATCGGTGTCGATCAGGCCGGACACCCGTTTCCCTTCGCCATGTTCGACAAGACCGGCAACGGCCGCCGCATCATTGTCTTTCGCCACCGCGACGGCTGTCGCGCTTCGTGCGTAGACCGTACCGACTTCGCGGACTTCGGCCCACCGCCGGACATCCGCACTCGGGGTCCGTGCAGCGACACGGCCGTCTGCACGTGCAGCGCTCCACATTGGACGATCAAATCCGCAGGTGAAGACGTTTCTCCGCAATTCCCCGGAATCCCACCCGCGCACCCGGCGGAATGGCGGCCGCGAAAATTCAGCCGAACGCAGGAATCGGTACCCGGGTGCGGTCCAGATCGGCGAACAGATCTCCGAGCTCCTCGACGCGCGCCAGGACCTCGCCCGCGGTGAACCTCAGGTGCGTCACGTGCCGGCAGGCGCGGACCTCGTCCCAGGTGACCGGCGTCGACGCGGTCGGCTCGTCGCGCCCGCGCAGCGAGTACGGCGCCACGGTGGTCTTGACCGGGTTGTTCTGGCTCCAGTCGATGAGGACCTTGCCCGGGCGCAGGTTCTTCGTCATCCGCGCCACGACGAGGTCCGGCGTCTCGGCGGCGAGCCGCTCGGCCAGCGCCTTGGCGTACCGCGACGGTTCACCGCCGTCCGTGGTCACGACGCCGGCGTACAGCTGCATGCCCTTCGAGCCGCTGGTCTTCGCCACCGGGGTCAGCCCGTCCTCGACGAGGACGTCGTAGAGCCGTTCGGCGACCCGGCAGCAGTCGACCACCGTCGCGCCGGGACCCGGGTCGAGGTCGAACACCAGCCGGTCCGGCGTGCCGCGCTCGTCGCCGGGGCCCACGGTCCACTGGTGGACGTGCAGTTCGAGCGCCGCGAGGTTGGCCGCCCACACGAGCTCGGGCAGGTCGTTGATCAGCGGGTAGGCGACGATCTCGGGCTCCTTGCCCCGGCCGCCGACGGTCAGGCGGGCGGTGCGGATCCAGTCCGGGGCGTGCCGGGAGACGTCCTTTTCGTAGAAGGAGCCACCGGTGACGCCGTTGGGGAACCGCACGAACGTCATCGCCCGGTCGCGGATGTGCGGCAGCAGCACCGGCGCGATCCGCGTGTAGTAGTCGAGCACCTCGCCCTTGGTGAAGCCGTGCCGCGGGTAGAGCACCTTCTCCAGGTTCGACAGCGTCAGCTGCCGCTCGCCCACCTGTACCGTGATCCGGCTCCCCGCCACCCGCCCACGTTACCGCGGCGGGACGTGCCCCGAGACCACCCGGTCGACGAACCGCCCGGCGACCTCGCGCAGCTTGAGGTTCTCCCGCTGCGACTGCTCCACCAGCAGGGCGAAGGCGTCGTCGGCGCCGACCTGGCGGATCGCCATCAGCATGCCCTTGGCCTGGTCGATGACCGCGCGGGAGGTCAGTGCGGTCCGGAGGTGCTCGGCCGTCTCCCGGGCCCGCAGGTAGCGGTGGTACACGCGGAGGATCGCCTCCACCGCGGTGGTGTAGAGCTCCAGCAGCCGGGCTTCGACCTCCTCGAAGCCGTCGTCCTGCCGCCCGTAGCAGTTGACCGCGCCGGAGAACTGCTCGTCGGCCACCAGCGGGGCGGCGAGAAAGCTCCCGAAGCCGGCCTCCCGGGCGCCGCGGGCGAAGCGCGGCCAGCGCTCGAGCGCGTCGGACACCGACGTGCGGACGATCTTGCCGCTGCGGACCGCTTCAAGGCAGGGGCCGTCGCCGATCCGGTACTGCTCGCCGTCGAGCTCGTCCACCACGCCGCTGGTCGCGGTGGCCGTGTGCGGCACCTCCCCGGTCACCAGGGTGACCGAGGCCTCGTCGACGCCGGGGACCGCGTGCCGCACCTGCAGGCACACGTGCCGCAGCAGGATCCGGAAGTCGTCCTCCTCCCGCAGGACGGCGGTGAGGGCTTCCAGCGCCCCGGTGACCTCGTCGAACAGCGGCGAAGCCGGCGCGATGCGGTCCGGCCGTTCCATGTCTGCTCCTCCCGGACGGGCGCGAAGGGTCCTCGGGTACCCACTCCGCCGCGATCCATGTCCGGCGGCGGCGCCCGGTCACCGCGCGGGGCCGGCCGCCTCCTCGCCGCCGAGGAGCGCCCG
>NZ_JMQI01000086.1 GCF_000695625.1 Amycolatopsis rifamycinica | reverse complement strand
GGGTGTGGGGGTTGCACCCCCACAAGACACTCCGAAGGGGTCGGGCGAGCGCTCTTCGCGAGCACACTTCGCCCAACCCCGGAGACCCTCCCCGCTCTGTCCGTACCTCCCGGAGGAGGCGCCTGAGAGTTTCGCCCGCAGGTTGAGCCGGGCTTGCACCGTCGGCGGGGGCATCAGGCTGTGTCCTGACGACCCGCTTTCCAGAGGCGTCTCGTCCGCGCGGTCCGGGGTGCCTGAGAGGTTCCGGGGAGGACTTGCTCCTTCGGCGCCGAGCTCAAGGTGTGGCTCGGACTCTCCCGCGCGGATTCGTCGACCGCACGGTGAACACTACTCGCATCCCCGCGGTGGTGATCAACCGGTCTTGCGGGCGTTGCGGCGCTGGGTGAGTTCGTCCGGTTCGTGCGTCTCGACGATGCCGCCGTCGGCGCGTTCGGCGGGGAACTCGTGGATGGTGCCGCTGATCTCCTGCATCGCGCCGCTGACGGCGATGCCGAACACACCCTGGCCACCCTGGAGCAGATCGACGATCTCCTCGGGTGAGGTGCATTCGTAGACCGTGGTGCCGTCGGAGAACAGGGTCACCTTGGCCAGGTCGCGGACGCCGCGGACGCGCAGGTGGTCGACGGCGACCCGGATGTTCTGGAGTGAGACACCGGTGTCCAGGAGCCGCTTGACCACCTTGAGGACCAGGATGTCCTTGAAGGAGTACAGCCGCTGCGAGCCGGAGCCGTGCGCGGTGCGGATGCTGGGCGCGACCAGTTTGGTCCGGGCCCAGTAGTCGAGCTGGCGGTAGGTGATGCCGGCGATCTGACACGCCGCCGGACCCCGGTAGCCCACCAGCTCGTCGGGCAGCGAGTTGTCGGGGAACAGTTCACCCTGCTCACCAGCCGCGACCTCGACAGGCTGCTTCTCGGAACCAGCCTCGACCACGCAAGCCTCCCCTCGCCCGACCTGGCGGCCGGCGAATGACAGCCGGACGGTCCCAGGAGCGGGACCCGCCGGAGATCAATCGCCACGGTCCGGCCCCAGACCGTTAATCACACCGTGGCAATTTCTCTTCTTCGACGGTAAGCGCCAGGAGAACACCGGTCAACGCGACGCGCGGCAAGGCTCAACGGTCGGATGAGCCTTTGAGCCGTTCGCCGTACCCGCTCCGGCGTTGTTCAAACCCCTTGACCAGTTTTACTCAGCCAAGTAACTTTTACTCATGCAAGTAAAAACCGACCTCATGGCGGAGATGGGCCTCAGCCCCGCCGAGGCCGCGCGTCGGGCACAGATCATCGGCGCGACCATCGGCGTCCTGTCCGACCTCGGCTACCGCCGGACCACCTTCGCGAAGATCAAGGAGCGCGCCGGGCTGAGCAGCACCCGGCTGATCTCGTACCACTTCACGAACAAGGCCGGCCTGATGCAGGCCGTGCTCAGCACGGTCGTCGAGACGAAGAACGAGTTCCTCGCCGAACGCACCGGCGGCGGCCTCGACCCGGCCGACCGGCCCGGCTACCTGCGGGCGCACATCGAGACGTCCGTGGCCTTCCTGCGTGCCTACCCCGAGTGCGTCCGGGCCCTGACCGAGCTGGCCGCCAACGCCGACGACGCCGACGGCTGGGTGATGACGAAGGTGCTGGTCGACGACATGCGCGTGCACGGTTTGGCCCGTCAGCTGCGGCAGGGCCAGGCCGAGGGTGTGTTCGGCGGGTTCACGCCGGAGGTGATGGCGATGTCCGTCGCGCAGGCCGTCGACGGTGTCGCCGCGGCCTACGCGGCCGACCCGTCGCTGGACCTGGAGCAGTACGGGCGCGAACTGGCGGACACGTTCGTCAAGGCGACGGCGCCGTGAGGGCCCGGTCGAGCCGCTCTTCGATGCGGGCCTTCGGGAACGCGCCGACGATCGTCCCGACCGGCTCGCCGCCGCGGAAGAGGATCATCGTCGGCAGCGACATGACCTGGTAGGAACGGGTGGTTTCCGGGTTCTCGTCGGCGTTGATCTTGCGGACGGCGAGCTCGCCGTCCCGCTCGGCGGCCAGCTGGGCGAGCACCGGGCCGACCATCCGGCACGGGCCGCACCAGGTGGCCCAGAATTCGACGAGCACGGGAACGTCACTGCCGAGGACCTCGGCGAAGGTGGCATCGGTGACGTCGGTGACTGCGGACATGACGAGCTCCTTCAGGGACGCGGGGCGTCGGGCACGACACACGGATCGGGTGCCTGGCGGGCCAGCGCGCCGGCGAGTTTCGCGGCGAGTTCGGCGCGGATGCCGCCGAGCCGCGCCAGGAGGGCGTCGGCTTCTTCGAGCTTGCGCCGGTAGACCTCGAGGGAGCTCGCGCAGGAATCGCCGGTTTCGTGGCCGCTGCGCAGGCATTCGACGAACGGGCGGGTCTCGTCGAGGGTCAGGCCGACCGTCTGGAGGGTCTGGATCTCCTTGACCAGCTGGAGGTCGTCCTCGTCGTACTCGCGGTAGCCGTTGGCCGACCGCCGGGCCGTCAGGAGGCCTTGGTCCTCGTAAAACCGCAGCGCACGGGTGGTGACACCCGTGCGCTGCGCCAGTTCTCCGATCCGCATGCCCTCGACGCTAGACGTTGACGTCCGCGTCAAGGCAAGTTCTCACGCGTCGAGGCAAGGGAAAAGCGTCACCGCGGGAGGAGCCGGGGTCCGGGGGCGTGCCCCCGGGCGGGGTCTGGGGGTTGCACCCCCAGAAGACACGGCGAGGAGCTCAAGGCGAGCGCTCTCCGCGAGCACACCTCACCCCAGCTTCGAGCCCCTCAGGTGTCCGCTCCGCGGAAGTCCTCCGGGGAGACCGAGTCGAGGAACTCGCGGAACTTCTCGACCTCGTCCTCCTGCTCGTCCGGGATGATGAGGCCCGCTTCCTCCAGCACCGAGTCCACGGCGTGGATGGGGACTCCGATCCGCAGGGCCAGTGCGACCGAGTCGCTCGGCCGGGCGGACACCCGGATGTCGCCGTCGAACACGAGCTCCGCGAAGAACGTGCCCTCTTTCAGGTCGGTGATGACGACCTGCTCGAGCTCCCGGCCGAGCGCTCCGATGACCTCTTTCAGCAGGTCATGCGTGAGCGGGCGGGCAGGGCGGACCCCCTGCTGCTCCAAGGCGATGGCGGTGGCTTCGACCGAGCCGATCCAGATCGGCAGGTACCGTTCACCTTCGGTTTCCCGCAGCAACAAGATCGGCTGATTCGCGGGCAGCTCGACCCGCACACCGACGACGCGCATTTCGCTCATCGGGCTTCGCCTCCCTCCCGTGCACACGGGCTGCAGCGCTGATCCGGCTTCACGCCCATACTCCCGACGCTACCCGTCATCCGTGCGCTGTGCTCGCTGTCCGGACTCTCTCGGTTCGCCTGCCGCAAACCCGTGCCTTCACGGTACGGCATGCGGTGCCGAACATTCAGTCATTGACATGGGACCGCAAAGAGGATCTCACTGCCCCGTTATCGATCAACACCCGGCGACGCCGCGGATTCCCGCCTTGACGAGGAGCGTGTGCAGCGTCACGGACAGTGCCGCGAGCTCCCGGACGAGCTCGTCCGCCCGCGACTTCGCCTCCGGGTCACGGTGCCGGTACACCGGCGTCACGATCTGCTCCAGCAGCCCGACCTCGCGATCGGCCGCGGCGCGGAAGGCACGCAGGTGTCTCGGTTCGATCCCGAATTCGGTCATCGCCTTCACCGTGCGCGCGACCAGCACCGCGTCCGGGTCGAAGAACCCGGCGGGACCGGGCCGGACCAGGCCGTACTGCTGCAGCTCGGCCAGCGCGGGCGCGTCGATGCCGGCCTGCTCCAGGAGTTCCTCCTGGGTCAGGCGCAGCTCCTTGCCCGCGGTGAAGTCGTCCGCCACAGGCAGGCCGACGTTCTCGGCCGTCACGTCGATCGGCACCAGCCGGCGCGGCGGGCGGGGCAGGGCCGCGGCGGGCTCGGCACCCGAGTCCGCCGCGTCCAGCTGTTCCTTGATGACCTTCAACGGGAGGTAGTGATCCCGCTGGGCGGCCAGGACGAACCTCAGTCGCTCCACGTCCGCCGCGGCGAACTGCCGGTACCCCGACGGTGTCCGGCCCGGGGTGACCAGGCCTTCCGCTTCGAGGAACCGGATCTTGGAGATGGTGACATCGGGGAAGTCGCCGCGCAGCTGCGCGAGGACCGCCCCGATGCTCAGTCCGTGGTTCTGTGGCCGCCCGGCCGCCGTCACTGCGCCCCCTGGCCCCCGTGCCCCGGGCCGGTCAGGAAGACCAGGCGGAACTTCCCGATCTGCACCTCGTCGCCGCCGGCGAGCACCGCCTGGTCGACCGGCTCGCGGTTGACGTAGGTGCCGTTGAGGCTGCCGACGTCGATGACGACGAACTCGCCGCCCTCACGCCGGAACTCGGCGTGCCGGCGGGAGACCGTGACGTCGTCGAGGAAGATGTCGCTGTCCGGGTGCCGCCCGGCGCTGGTGGTGTCGCGGTCGAGCAGGAACCGCGAACCCGCGTTCGGCCCGCGCTTCACGACCAGCAGCGCCGAACCCGGGGGCAGCGCGTCGACACCCTGGACCGGGGCTTCCGGGGCGGGCTCGCGACCTTCGGCTTCGGCCAGGAAGTCGGCCCGGAAGACAGAGGTCCGCTCCGGAGACTGCTCCGGGGGAACGCCGCCGGGCCCGTCGTTCGTGCTCACCTGAGCTCTCCTCCACACATGCTGTGTTGCCAGTACTCAAGAACGTGTAGCTGTCAACGTACCGTGCCTGATCGATTCTCCGAGCCCCGGCTCCCCGAACCGGCGGAGCGGGCTTCAGCCCTTGGTCAGCGCGTCGTACGCCTCGGCTTCGAGCAGGGCTTCCAGGCCCGCCGGGTCGTCGAGCCGGATCTCGATGAGCCAGCCTTCGCCGTAGGGGTCGCTGTTGATCAGCTCCGGCGAGTCGGCGACGGCGTCGTTGACCGCGACGACCTCGCCGTCGACCGGCGCGAACAGCTCGGAGACGCTCTTGGTCGACTCGACCTCGCCGAAGACGTCGCCCGCGGTCACCTGCCTGCCGACGTCGGGCAGGTCGACGAACACGACGTCGCCGAGCTGGTCCTGCGCGTACTCGGTGATGCCGACGCGCACGAGGGTGTCCTCGCCGCGGGTGGCGACCCACTCGTGTTCCTCGGTGTAGCGAAGCTCTTCAGGAGCGGACACCGCCGGTCCCCTTTCATGCCCTCACTGGCGAAAAGTGTTGCGCGAAGTCTTACACCCACACGGCGCAGGCGCCCGCCACGACCCGGCGGAAGCTCACTCCGCGGGAGCGCCTCGCAGGGCGTTGCGCGCCTGCACGACGTAGAGGACGCCGGACCAGACGTAGAGGACGGCGCCCCAGATGGTGAAGGCGTACCCGATCGGCCGCGCGACCGCGGCGACGTCGGAGCCACCCTGCGCGAGCAGCAGGCACGGGAAGGCGTACATCAGGACGAAGGTGGCCCCCTTCCCGATGTAGGTGACCTCGGGCGGCGCGAAGCCGCGGCGGCGCAGGGTGAGGACGCAGACGCCGAGCACGGCCTCCCGCAGGACGAGCGGCACGACGACCCACCACGGGATGATGCCGCGGACGAGGAAGGCGATCAGGGTGGCGAGGATGTAGAGCCGGTCGGCGGCGGGGTCGAGCAGCTGCCCGAGCCGCGACATCTGGTTGAGCCAGCGGGCGAGCTTGCCGTCGAGCCAGTCGGTCAGCGCGCTGAAGACGAGCAGGGCGAGCGCCCAGCCGTCTTCTTCGGGGCCGAGCAGCAGCCAGAGGAAGACGGGCACCCCGGCCAGCCGCAGCAGCGACAGGATGTTGGGGACGTTGAAGGCCTGCCGCAGCAGCGACGGTTCGGCGGCGGGCCCCGCCTGAGCGGCGGGTTCGGGGGCGGCTGTGCTCACGGGGCCATTAAACAGCGGTCCGGGGCGGGGTCGCCCGGTGGTGCGGCGGGGCGGAACGGCCGAGACCTGCCGGGCTCGAGGCGCTCCCCCGCCGGCCGGCGGCGAGACCGGACAATGCCCGTCCGCCGCGCGGCCGGAGCGGTGAGGCCTGCGGTTTCTCCCCCGCGGCCGGGCCGCCCCCACGGCCCCGGCCGCGTCACGCTCAGCTCGCGCGGCGGTGGCTCCACCCGCGTCGCTGCAGCTCGGCGCTGCTGAGCGACTCGGGGCGGCCGCGGTAGTCGGTGCCCATCCAGCGGGCGCGGCCGGCGCGTCCCTCGAGGACGTACGGGCGGCCGCAGCACCAGACCACGGTGCTCGGGACGGTCGGCGGACTGGACGGGTCTTCGGTGCTGGTCACTGCGTCGGCGTTCATCGCTCTCACGGATTTCGGTACGGGTGTCGGGGACGGGAAGCTCTTCGGCCTCCACCAAGATCTTCGGCGCGCGACGCCGTTTTGTTAACCGTCACGGCGCGAATTAGACCGATCGATTCTTGATGACAGCGGGAGGTTTCGGAGCGTGAACGGAATGTTAATTGTCCATAGTGGACACCGATTCGGTGGCCACCGGACCGGGCCGCCACCCCGCTGTTGTAATCTCCGGCACACCCGTGGCCCACGGGACCCAAGCTCACCGGGGAGGAAGGATCGCGGTGCCCCACCCGACCACCACGAGGACGTGGCTTGTGGCGTGCCTCGCCCTGCCCGTGCTCGCGGCCTGCTCCGGCGATCCCGCCGCGCAGGCCCCTCCGGCTCCGCCGTCCGTGACGCCGCCACCCTCCGTGACGACGACGGCCGGCACCCCGCCGCCGCCACCGCCGCCCGGCGGCAGCGAGTCCGCGCCGGCCCCGGTGACCAAGCCGTCCGCGCCGCCGCCGGTGCCCGGGTCGTGCGGCACCGTCACCGCCGCCAGCGGGCTGACGCTCTACGTCTTCGACAGCGGCGCCGCCGGCGTCAGCTGCGGCGCGGCGACGAAGCTGGTCGGCGACTTCCACCGCAAGATCACCGGGCGCCAGGGGGCCGGCTCGAACGACGCGGTGAACGAGACCGTCGACGGCTGGCTGTGCACCTCCGGCCCGCCCGCCGCCCAGGGCGGCACCACCTGCACCAAGGGCGAGCAGACGGTCTTCGCGGCCGTCGTGCCGTCCGAGTGACTCCGTTCCTCCTCCCGCTCCTGAAGGGCCCATGAAGACACTCGCGTACCCCCTGCTGCTCGTCGCCGCGGCCGCCGCGCTGGCCGGCTGCGGCGGCGACCCGGCACCCGCCGCGCCCTCTTCCGAGGCGCCCGTGCCCGCCGCGGCCGCGGCGGCCGGGTCGACGGCCCCCGGCGTGCCGTGCGGCGAGGTCGCCGGCACGGGCGGCGCGAAGACGGCGGTCGTCGCGCACGGCAAGGTCGACTGCGCCGCGGCGGCGAAGCTGCTCACGGACTACTTCGCGAAGCTGACGCCGGCCGAGGCGAACGACGCCGACGGGCCGGGCCCGATCGTCCTCGACGAGTGGACGTGCGGCAGCGGCCCCGCCGACCCGGTGACGGCGTGCTCGACCGAGGACGGCCGCCAGGTCGAGGGCACCCGCGGCTGACGTCCCGCCCCGGCATTTCGGGATCTCAGGACTTGAGGCCGGGGAAGTCCTCCTCGCGGTACTCGGTCCCGGCGCCCCGCGCCGGGTCGTTCTCGCGGCCCCGCAGCTCGACCCGGCGGATCTTGCCCGAGATCGTCTTCGGCAGCTCCGCGAACTCCAGCCGCCGGATCCGTTTGTACGGCGCCAGGTGCTCGCGGCAGTACGCCAGGATCGCCTCGGCCGTCTCCGCGGTCGGCTCGTGGCCGGCCGCCAGCACGACGTACGCCTTGGGCACCGCGAGCCGGATGGGGTCGGGGGCCGGGACGACCGCCGCCTCGGCCACCGCCTCGTGCTCGATCAGGACGCTCTCCAGCTCGAACGGCGAGATCCGGTAGTCCGACGCCTTGAACACGTCGTCGGTGCGCCCGACGTAGGTGATGTAGCCGCGTTCGTCGATCGAACCGACGTCACCCGTGTGGTAGAAGCCGCCGGCGAAGGCGGCCGACGTCCGCTCGTCGTCGTCCGCGTAGCCGGTCATCAGGCCGACCGGCCGGTGCGCGAGGTCCAGGCAGATCTCGCCCTCGGCCGCGCGCTCGCCGCTGACCGGGTCGACCAGCGCCACCACGAAGCCGGGCAGGGGGCGGCCCATCGAGCCGGGCACGACGTCCTGGCCCGGCGTGTTGGCGACCTGGACGCTGGTTTCGGTCTGGCCGAAGCCGTCGCGGATGGTGACGCCCCAGGCCTTCTCGACCTGGTCGATCACCTCCGGGTTGAGCGGCTCCCCGGCGCCCACGACCTTGCGCGGCGGGGTGCGCAGGGCCGTCAGGTCGGCCTGGATGAGCATCCGCCACACCGTCGGCGGCGCGCAGAAGCTGGTCACCCCGCAGCGGTCCATCTGCGCCATCAGCGCGCCCGCGTCGAACCGGCTGTAGTTGTAGAGGAACACCGTCGCCTCGGCGTTCCACGGGGCGAAGAAGTTGCTCCACGCGTGCTTCGCCCAGCCGGGCGAGGAGATGTTCAGGTGGACGTCGCCCGGTTCGAGGCCGATCCAGTACATCGTGGACAGGTGGCCCACCGGGTAGGAGACGTGCGTGTGCTGCACCAGCTTCGGCTTCGCCGTCGTGCCGGAGGTGAAGTACAGCAGCAGCGGGTCGCCGGCCTTCGTCGGGCCGTCCGCGGTGTACTCCGGCGACTCGGCGAACGCGGCCGAGTACCGGTGCCAGCCGTCGACCGGCTCCCCCACCGCGATCCGGGTGTAACCGCCTTCGATGCCGTCGAACTTCGGCGCGTCCACCGAGCGGACGACGACGTGCCGGGCCGCGCCGCGCCCGACGCGGTCGGTCAGGTCGGCCGGGCCGAGCAGCGTCGACGCCGGGATGATCACCGCGCCGAGCTTCATCGCGGCGAGGATCGTCTCCCACAGCTCGCCCTGGTTGCCGAGCATGAGGATCAGCCGGTCGCCGCGGCGGACACCGAGGCCGCGCAGCCAGTTGGCCACCTGGTTGGACCGGACGGACATCTCCGGAAAGGTCCAGCGGTTCTCGGTGCCGTCCTCCTCGACGATCCACAGCGCGTACCGCTCGGCGTTGGCGGGGTCGTGCGCGACGACGTCGAACCAGTCGATCGCCCAGTTGAACTCGTCGAACCGCGGCCAGGCGAAGTCACGGTAGGCCGTGTCGTAGTCCTCGCGGTGGGTCTGCAGGTAGTCCCGCGCGACGCGGAACGCGTGGTGGACCTCCGAAGCGCGCACGCTGCCTCCTCTATTCGCCCGTGAACCGCGGCTCGCGGCGCTCCATGAAGGCCTGGACCGCTTCGCCGAGGTCCTTGCTCGGCAGGAACGCCGAGTTCCAGGCGGCGACGTACCGGAGGCCGTCGGCGACCTGGCGCTCGGTGTTCGCCGCCAGTACCTGCTTCGTACCCTGCACCACGAGCGGCGGGTTCGCGGCCATCTCGCCGGCGAGTTCGCGCGCGGCCTTCAGCAGCGCGTCCTGGTCCTCGTAGACGTCGTTGACCAGGCCGATCTTCTCGGCGCGGGCGGCGTCGACGTCCTTGCCGGTCAGGGCGAGCTCGCGCAGGTGCCCTTCGCCGATGATCGAGGCGAGCCGCTGCAGGCTGCCGAGGTCGGCGACGATGGCGACACGCACCTCGCGGACGCTGAACTTGGCGTCCGCGCTGGCGAGCCGGACGTCCGCGGCGGCGACGACGTCGACACCACCGCCGATGCACCAGCCCGAAACGGCCGCGACGACCGGTTTGCGGCATTCCGCGATCGAGCTGACCGCCGCCTGCAGCGACCGGACCTGGTCGAGGAACGCCGTCCGCGGGCCGGCCAGGCTGTCGCCGCCCAGCATCGGCGCCCAGTCGCCCATCATCGCCGGCAGGTCGAGGCCGTAGGAGAAGTGCTTCCCGCTGCCCGTGAGCACGACGGCCCGGACCTGCGGGTCGGCGTCCAGCGCGCGGAACACCAGCGGCAGCTCGCGCCAGAAGTCCGGGCCCATCGCGTTGCCCTTCGACGGGCCGAGAAGCGTCACTTCGGCCACATGGCCGTCGACGTCGACCTTGAGGGACACCAGGTCGGGCAGACTGTCAGCAGTAGCGGTCATGGGGTCATCTTGACCCATGCCCGCGACGACCCGCCATTGGCACCGTGTCAATTGACCCGGTCGTCACCGTGCCGACCTGGTCGGGGGATGCTTTCCTGAAAGAACCGACGCCGACACGGGGAGGACGGTGGGACATGAGCCCGGCCAGCGCGACCGCGATCGAGACCGAACCGGAGTCCGCACCGGTCCGGCGGGCCTCCCGCCCGATCGAGCTCACCGGCTCGTTCGACCACGAGGGGTACCGGCTCTGGTACACCGAGTTCGGCAGCGGCGACAAGGTCGTCGTGCTGACCCACGGGATCATGCTCACCCGCCGGATGCACGCGCCGCTCGCGCGCCGGCTGGCCCGGGCGGGGTTCCGCGTGATCACCCTCGACCTGCTCGGCCACGGCGACTCCGACCGGCCGACCGAGTCGTGGCTGTACTCGATGCCGTCGTTCGCCGAGCAGACCCTGGCCCTGCTGGACCACCTCGACGTGGAATCCGCCGTGATCGGCGGGACGTCACTGGGGGCGAACGTCTCGCTCGAGGTGGCGGTGCAGGCGCCGTCGCGGGTCCGCGGGCTGATCGTCGAGATGCCGGTGCTGGACAACGCGATCGTCGCCGGGCTGGTCACCTTCGCCCCGCTGCTGATGGCGGCCCGGTTCCTGCCGTTCACCGTGCAGGCGGTGGCACTGGCGGCGTCGGTGGTCCCGCACGGCAACCAGTGGGTCGACGTCGTCACGGACACGCTGTCCCAGCGGCCGGCCTCGATGGCCGCGCTGCTGCACGGGGTGCTGTTCGGCCGGATCGCGCCGCCGAAGTCGGTGCGGCGCAAGATCACGACCCGGGCGTTGGTGATCGGCCACCAGAACGACCCGATCCACCCGTTCGGCGACGCGGACACCCTGGCGGTCGACATGCCGGCGGCGGAGTTCGTCCAGGCCCGCAGCCCGGTCGAGCTCCGGTTCGACCCGACCCGGCTGTCGGACGCGATCCGCGATTTCGCCGCGAGCTGCTACGGGGACTGAAATGCTTCGCCCATGCCTTTGGTGTGGGTGACCGGCAACGCGGGGGCCGGCAAGTCGGCGGTCTGCGCGCTCCTGAAGAGCCGGGGTGAGCACGCGGTCGACGCGGACGAGGAGGGCTTCCACCACTGGGTGGACCGGACGAGCGGACAGGTCGTCACCGACCCGCCCGACCCGGTGCCGTCCGGCTGGCTCCACCGCTACGGCTGGCGGATCGACCGGGCGAAGGTCGAAGCCCTGGCGGCCGGCGCGCGCGGCGAGATCGCGTTCTTCTGCGGCTGCCCGGAGAACGCCGTCGACGTGGCCGACCTGTTCGACCTCGTGGTCTGCCTGGTGGTCGACGACGACACGCTCCGCCACCGGCTCCTGACCCGCACCACGAACTCCTTCGGCAAGCACCCGGAGGAGCTGGCCGCGGCCCTCGGCGACAACGCCTACCGCCACCCCGGTGCGACGATCATCGACGGCACCCGCCCGTTGCCCGAAGTCGCCGACGCGATCCTCACCGCCGCCCGCCGTGCTTGAGCGGGCATCACCCGTGTCCGGAGGGGCATCACGCGTGTCCGGAGAGGCATCACGCGTGATTGAGGAGGCATCGCGGTGATGCCCCTCTGATCACGCGTGATGCCTGCCGGATCACGCGAGAATCCCCTCAGGACACGGGGGCGAGGCCGGCTACCGGGCCGATGACGATCACCGCGGGCGGGCGGACGCCGGAGGCCGCCGCGTCGGTGACCACTGTGTCCAATGTGGACCGGAGGGTGCGCTGGGTGCGCATCGTGCCGTCCTCGATGATCGCCACCGGGGTGGCGGGCGGGCGGCCGCCGTCCAGCAGGGCCTTGGCGAACTGCGGGAGCCGCTCCACGCCCATCATCAGCACGATCGTGCCGCGCATGCGGGCCAGCAGGTCCCAGTCGACCAGGGACCGGTCGTCGCCGGGGGCCACGTGGCCGGAGACCACCACCACCTCGTGGGCCACGCCGCGGTGGGTCACCGGGACGTCGGCCACCGCCGGGACCGCGAACGCGCTCGTGATGCCCGGGACCATCGTCACCGGGACGCCCGCCTCGGCGCAGGCCAGCACCTCTTCGAAGCCGCGGCCGAACAGGTACGGGTCGCCGCCCTTGAGGCGGACGACGAACTTGCCTTCCTTGGCGCGCTCGATCAGCGTGCTGTTGATGACGTCCTGGCTGGCCGCGCGGCCGTACGGAATCTTCGCCGCGTCGACGATTTCGACCTCCGGCGCGAGCTCGTCGAGCAACTCGCGGGGGGCCAGCCGGTCCACCACGACGACGTCCGCGCGCGAGAGCAGGCGCCGGCCGCGGACGGTGATCAGTTCCGGGTCGCCCGGGCCGCCGCCGACCAGCGCCACCCCGGGCAGGGTGCCCTCCGGGTGCGGCTGACGGCCGTCCTCGATCGTGCCGTTGTGCAGGCCGTCGAGGATCGAGTCGCGGACCGCGGCCGAGCGCAGCGGCTCGCCACCGGAGAGCACGCCGAACAGCAGGCCACCGTGCCGCCCGGACGCCGGGGTCACCGCGGAACCCGACTCCCCTTCGTCGGCGCGGACGCAGAACACCCGCTCCCGCTCGGCCTCCGCGCAGACAGCGGCGTTCACCTCCGGGTCGTTCGTGCAGGCCAGCGCGTACCAGGCAGCGCGAAGGTCACCCGGAGCGTAGGGACGTTCGTGCCAGACGAGCTCACCCGCGTCCACCATCCCCTGCACCGACGGCGTCGTGTGCGGCGACACCAGTTCGACACGGGCCCCGGCGCTGATCAGCCGGGGCAGCCGGCGTTGCGCGACCGTGCCGCCGCCGATCATCACGACGCGGCGGCCGGAGAGCTGGAGGCCGGAAAGGTAGTGCGGGTCGTCCATGGGCGGGAGTTTATTGGGGGTTCACCCCCGCGCCAGCCCAGCGTGGGTCACGCCACGCGGAAGACCGGCCCGCGGGCCGCGAACGGCAGCCGCGCGCCCCGCGGCACCAGGTACGCGTGCTCGCGGCGCGGCCGGACGTGGTCGCACGCCGCGTCGGTGATGATCAGGATCGGCCCGTCGGCCGGGAAGTCGGGCGCGCGCTGCAGCAGGTCGACGCCGGGCTGCAGGATCGTCCCGCCGCGCCCGCGCACCTTGACCCGGCCGGCGATGTCCGCCACCGCGAGATAGCCGGCGTCGTAGGCGACGGCGTCGCAGAACACCACGCGCGCCGCCGGGACGTCCCTCGCCAGCGCGTACGACGCGATCGCGCCCAGCGCCTTGCCCAGCAGCTCGGCGTTCATCGACCCCGACGTGTCCAGGACGACGCCGAAGGTGACGCGCCGGTCGAGGCGTTCCGGGCGGACGCGGCCCGGGCGCGGGATGTCCGGGGTCGCCGACTGGCGGCGCGACGCCCGCGCGTAGCTGCGCACCGGCAGCTCCGCCCGCACGTGCTCGTCGAACCAGCGCGCCAGCTGCGCGTCCCACGGCAGCGGCGGGTGGTCGAGCGCCCGGATCTCCTGCTCCAGCCCGGCCGGCAGCAGCCCGCGCCCCTGGGCGTGGTGGTACTCGAGGCCCTGGGTGAGCGCTCGGCGGTAGAACTCGTCCAGATCGACGCCGTGGACGCGGTCACCCCACGGCATCGGCCGCGAGGCCCGCTTCGACGACCGGCGCTGCACCGCGTCCGGCGCGGACAGCCAGTCGCCCAGCACGTCCCCCGCCTCGCGCGAACCCATGGTCAGCAGCTTGCGGGCACGGCGGATATCGGTCGTCAACGTGTCATACACCGACTCCGCCGACATCCCGGTCAGCTGCTGGTCGTACAGGCTGCCGTCGGGCAGCTCGCCGACGCCCATGGCGACCAGCCAGCCGTTGATCACGTAGTCGCAGGCGACGTTCCACAAG
Organism: Amycolatopsis rifamycinica; assembly: GCF_000695625.1. Taxonomy (GTDB): domain Bacteria; phylum Actinomycetota; class Actinomycetes; order Mycobacteriales; family Pseudonocardiaceae; genus Amycolatopsis; species Amycolatopsis rifamycinica. Next base: position 26,298 of record NZ_JMQI01000086.1, on the reverse strand, counting down.
TAGGGCTCGCGGCCCAGCGCGCGGCGGTCGTGCCGCAGCGCGGCGTGCAGCATCTCGTGGGCCAGCACGAACCGCCACTCCTCGGCGGTCAGCGCGGCGGCCGGGTTGACGTAGATCTCGCCGTGCTCGGCGTCGACCGCCGCGAGGGCGATGTTCCAGGCGCGGACGACCTCGGCGTCGACGACCAGGGTGAAGCCCGCGGCCACCGCGCCGAGCAGCGGGAACGACGAGACGAACCAGGACAGCGCGCGGTCCCACTCCCCCGTCGCCCGGCGGTGGCGGGTCTGGCCGCGCGCGTCGGCGGCGCGTTCCATGGCTTCGGTCGCCGAGGCGATCAGCCCGCGGGCGAAGCGTTCGGTCCACGGCTCCGGCTTCCCGTGGTACTGCAGCTGCCAGCGGCTCATCGGCTCCGCGAGCCGCAGGCACGGCCCCGGCCCGCCCGTGAACGGCGCCGGGACCCCCGTCTCGCGCCAGACGCGGGTCAGCGGGAGCTCGTCGGTGCCGGGCAGTTCGGGCAGGTCGACGACGGGGGTGCCGACGTGCACGGCTTCCGCGAACCGGTGGACGGTGACGCAGCAGGCGGCGGCGTACACCGGGTCCACCCCGCGGCCGGGCGTGATCGCCTCCGCCTCGGTGAGCCGGTCGTCGTCGAGGTGGCCGAGACCCAGGTGCAGCAGCAGGTGCGCGAACACCCACGCCCACTCGTCCGCCTCGGCGTCGCGGGCGCGGTTCGCCAAGAGCACGCCGCGGTCGCTGACGGTGGCCCAGCCGGCGCCGGCGTTCTCCGGGCTCAGGTTCGCACCGCGCGCGAGGTGGTCCAGGACGGTGGTGGCGCGCACCGCGGCCCAGCCGTCCTCGATCGCCTTGTTCCGGCGCTCGCGGCGCTGGGCCTCGGCGCGGGCGTTGCTCATGCGCGAGCCGCCACCAGCCGCGGGAGGTCACGGGCCACTTCGACCAGGAACCACGCGGGCAGCCGCGGGTTGCCCGTTTCGTCGTCGGCGATGACCAGCTGTGCCATCTCCAGGGAGATCTCGGCCAGCTCGACCAGGAGGCTCTTCGCCCGGAAGGCGAACTGGCGCACGGCCGCCGAAGCGTGCCGCTTGTCCGCCGGCAGGTCCTTGACCAGCCGCGCGCGGAACGTCTCGGCGAGGAAGTAGAGCAGGTCGCGGTCGCCGGGCTCGCCGGGCCAGCGCGCGTCGCCCTTGAGGATCGCCTCCAGGCCGAAGGCGTGCCGGGCCACCTTGAGGTACGCGCGGAAGGCGCCGGCGTGGGCCGGGGTGCGGGCTCCACAGGTGGTCCGGGCGCTGGGTGAGGTACTCGACCACCCACGGGTGGATGCCGTTCCCGGCGGCCCAGGCGAGCCAGTCGCCCGGCGCGGCGCGCAGGTGGACGTGCACCAGCCGGTTCACCGGCGCCGAGGCCATCGGCCGGGCCAGGGCCTGGTCGGTGGCGCGGTTGCCGGCGCCGATCACCACCGAACCGGCCGGCAGCTCGTACGAGCCGATGCGGCGGTCGAGGATGAGCGAGTAGAACGCCTTCTGGACGTCGGGCGCGGCGGCGTTCAGCTCGTCGAGGAACAGGCAGTACGGCTCGTCGCGGGCGATCTGCTCGGGCGGGCACAACAGGCTGCGGCCGCCCGCGATCTGCGGGACGCCGATGAGGTCTTCGGGTGCGAGCTGGGTGCCCAGCAGCGACACGCACTCGAGCCCCAGAGGAACACCGGCCGCACGACGGCGGTGGTGAGCAGGATCTCGGGCAGCCGGGCGGGCGTGACCGTGAGCTGGGCGTGCAAGCGTGGACCTCCTGTGTCAGGACATCCCCTGGCGACGCCCCCTTTCGGACGCCCATGGTCGCGCACCGCCCGGTGGGTGCGCACCCGATTTAGCTCGCGCGGCCCGCGGACGGGTACGGCAGCAGCGCCATCTCGCGCGCGTTCTTGATCGCCGTGGCGACCTGTTTCTGTTGCTGCGGCGTCAATCCGGTCACGCGGCGGGCGCGGATCTTGCCGCGGTCGGAGACGAACTTCCGCAGCAGGTCGACGTTCTTCCAGTCGACCTCGGTGATGTTGTTCGCCCGCAGCAGATTCACCTTGCGCTTGGCGGGGCGGTCGCGGTGCGGCTTCGGCATCCGGCTCACCAGCTCGACTTCGTGACGCCGGGCAGCTCGCCGTGGTGCGCGGCCTGCCGCATCTTCACACGGGACAGCCCGAACTTCCGCAGGTAACCGCGAGGACGGCCGTCCGAGGCGTCCCGGTTGCGGATGCGGGTCGGGCTCGCGTCGCGCGGCAGCTTCTGCAGCGCGACGACGGCGTTCGCCTTCTCCTCCGGCGACGACGCGGGCGAGGCGACGACGGCCTTGAGCGCGCGGCGGCGTTCGACGAACCGCGCGGCGATCACCTTCCGCTGCTCGTTCTTCGCGATCTTCGACTTCTTGGCCATCAGCGCTCTTCCTTGAACTCGACGTGCTTGCGCGCCACGGGGTCGTACTTGCGCAGGACCATCCGGTCCGGATCGTTCCGGCGGTTCTTCTTGGTCACGTACGTGTAGCCGGTGCCCGCGGTGGACCGCAGCTTGATGATCGGCCGGATGTCGGTGCTCTTCGCCATTACAGCTTCACCCCTTTCGCCTTCAGCTCGGCGACGACGGCCTCGATGCCGCGTTTGTCGATCGTCTTCATGCCCTTGGCGGACACGCGCAGCCGCACCCAGCGGCCCTCGCTGGGCACGAAGTAGCGACGGTTCTGCAGGTTCGGCTCCCACCGCCGGGACGTGCGGCGGTGGGAATGCGAGACCTGCTTGCCGTAGCCCGGCTTGCGGCCGGTGACCTGGCACACGGCGGACAAGGGCCCTCCCGAGTTGATAGTGGTTTTCATTTCCATGTACGGTAGCGCACCGTACCCCGCCCGTATTCCTGGAGCCCCCTGTGACCCACCACCCCCGCGTCCCGCTCGTCCTCGTGAGCGGCCTCGCCGGAGGCCCGAACGCCGAACTGGCGGAGCTGCTGCGCGCCGCCGGGCCGGGCACCGCCGTCGTCCACCACGACCTGCGCGAGATCCACTCCGGGGTCGTCCGCCGCCGCCTGCGGCTCGGCGAGCGCGACGAGCTGACCGTGCTCGAGCTGGCCCACGGCTGCGTGTCCTGCACCCTGCGCGAAGACCTGCTCCCGCTGCTGCGGCGGCTGGCCCGCCGCCCGGAGGTCACCCGGATCGTCGTCCGGCTCGACGAGGCCATGGAGCCGGAGCCGGTGAGCTGGGCGATCCGGAACGTCCTGGTCGGCGACCACCCGGTGCACGACGACGTCGACCTGCGGGCCGTGCTCACCGTCGTCGACTGCGCGAGCTGGCTCGCCGACGCGACCGGCGACGACGAACTGGCCGACCGGAACCTGCAGGGCAGCCCCGAGGACGAGCGGACGGTCGCCCAGGTCGCGCTGTCCCAGGTCGAGTTCGCCGACGTCCTCGTGCTGGCCGGCGCGGCCACCGACGCGTGGAGCGCCGCCAAGGCGTCCGCGGTGCTCGACCGGGTGGCGCCGTCCGTCCCGCGGGTCGAGCTTTCCCGGATCGACGGCCACAGCGCCCTCGACGCGGTCCCGGCGAACGCCCGGCGTGGCGAGGTCACCGACATGCACGGCGCGCTGCTGCGCGGTGAGCCACCGCTGCACCCCGACTGCGGCATCGCCCTGCTCACCTTCACCGCGCGCCGTCCGTTCCACCCCTCGCGCCTGCACGACGCGCTCGACGTCCTCCTCGACGGCGTCGTCCGCACCCGCGGGCGCGCGTGGGTGGCCAGCCAGCCCGACGTCGCCTTCTGGATCGAATCGGCGGGCGGCGGGCTGGGCCTCGGCCACGCCGGGCCGTGGCTCGCATCGCCGGACGGTCCGAAGTGGACGGACGTCTCCCCCGAGCGCCGCACGCTGGCGTCCCTGCGCTGGGACCCGGTGCACGGCGACCGCGCCCAGGAGCTGGTGGTCGTCACCGATCAGGCGACGCCCGACGAGGTCGAAGCCGCCCTGCGCGGCGCGCTGCTCACCGACGAAGAGCTCGCCCAGGGCCCCGAAGCCTGGCTGCGTTACCCCGACCCGTTCGGGAACTGGCACGAGGAACCGTGCGAAGACACCGAACCCGACCCGGCGCGGCACGACGCGACCGCGGCGAACCGAAAGGAAGACCAGTGAAACCCGGGATCCACCCCGACTACCACCCGGTGGTGTTCAAGGACTCGTCGACCGGCGACGCCTTCCTGACCCGCTCCACCGTCACCTCCGACCGGACGATCGAATGGTCCGACGGCCGCACCTACCCGCTCGTCATGGTCGACATCAGCTCGTGGTCGCACCCGTTCTGGACGGGCACCCAGCGGATCATGGACAGCGCCGGCCAAGTCGAGAAGTTCCACCGCCGCTACGGGAAGCGAGGCACCCGCTGATGGCCGTCCCCAAGCGCAAGATGTCGCGCAGCAACACGCGGACCCGCCGGTCGCAGTGGAAGGCCGCCGTGCCCGACCTGGTGCCGATCAAGGTGGGCGGCCAGGTCCAGCTGGTCCCCCGCCGCCTGATCAAGCACTTCCACCGGCGGTGAGCGTTCCGGTCACCGTGCTGTCCGGCTTCCTCGGCGCGGGCAAGACGACGCTGCTCAACCACATCCTCGCCAACCGGACTGGGCTGCGGGTGGCGGTGATCGTCAACGACATGAGCGAGGTCAACATCGACGCCGCGCTGGTGCGCTCGCAGGAGCGGCTGGTCGAGCTGACCAACGGGTGCATCTGCTGCACCCTGCGGGAGGACCTCCTGGAGGAGGTCGCGGCGCTGTGCGCGGACGACCGTTTCGACCACGTGCTCATCGAGTCCAGCGGGATTTCCGAGCCGATGCCGGTGGCGGCGACGTTCACCTTCCTCGAGTCCGTCGCCCACCTCGACACGATGGTGACGGTGGTGGACGCGGCGAACTTCGGCCGGGAACTGGCGGACGGCGACTCCCTGGTGGAGCGCCGGCTCGACCAGTACGAAGACGACGAGCGGACGATCAGCGACCTGCTGGTGGACCAGGTCGAGTTCGCCGACGTCCTGCTACTGAACAAGACGGACCTGGCCCCCGACGCCGACCGGCTCGTGGCGGTGCTCCGGCGGCTCAACCCTTCGGCCGACGTCGTCACGGGCAGCTTCGGGAAGGTGCCGCCGGAGCGGGTGTTCGGGACGGGCCGCTACGACCCGGTCCGGGCACAGGAGGCACCGGGCTGGGTCGCCGAGCTGAACGGCGACCACGTCCCGGAGACCGAGGAGTACGGCGTCTCCAGCGTGGTGTTCCGCGCCTCCCGGGCGTTCGACCCGGCGGCGCTGTGGGACTTCGTCACCCGGCGGCTGGACTCCGGCGAGTTCGGGACGGTGCTGCGCTCGAAGGGGTTCTTCGCACTCGCGTCGCGGCCCGGAGTGACCGGGTTGTGGTCGCAGGCGGGCACGGTGGCGCGGTTCGAACCGCAGGGCGTCGCCGGGTCACCGCGGCAGGAACTGGTGTTCATCGGCGTCGACTTGGCCGGCGAAGCACTGCTGGCCGCGCTGCGGGACTGCCTCGGGGAGCCGACCGGGCCGGATCCGTTCCCGGCGTGGGAGCCGGTCGAAATTCATTGACCGCGGCGGAAGAATGGCGACATGGACGGGCGGGGATATCTGGAGAAACTGATTTCCGATCGGTTGGGCGCGGGTCGCGGGCAGCCTCCTCACGGGCGGCAGCTGAGCTTCGACCGGCGCGAAATCCGCGGGGTGGCGACCGGGCTGGTGGCCGCGGGCACCCTGTCCCAGGAGGACGCCGACCGGATCCTCGCCGACCTGGACGTGACCTTGCAACGGTCCGGTTGGCTCAAGGTCGTGCACGCGGAGGCCGCGGCCTCGACCAGCGGTACGGCGGTGGCCAGAGCCGTGGGCACCGAGCGGCCCGAGTGGCGGCAGGCGATCGAAGAGCCGCCGGCGCCGGTGTTGCGGCAGGTCGTTTCCCTGGCGGGCCGCACCTTCGAGGTCGGCGAGCTGACGGCGGACCTGGTGAGCCTGGAGGTGTGGTCGACGTTCGTCGTCCTGACCCTTGCGCACAGTGGCGTCGATCCGCGCCGGATGCGGGAGCACTTCGCCCTGCGGACCGACTGGCGCGGGTGGGACGACGCCGGAACCCAGTACCGCGGCGGCGGTGGCGGGGGGTCCGGGTCGCACGGCCTGCTCGTGGAACGGCGCACGTTCGAACCCGGTCCGCCGGCGGAGGCCCGGGTGCTCACCCTGGCCGCCGAGTCCCCCGGCGGCCGCGCCACGGTCGTGATCCCGCTCGGCTGAGGCGTCGGTCAGTGATCGTCGTAGTGGTCCTCGTGGGTGGCGTGGCGGTGGCCGTCGTGCAGGTAGTCGACGTGATCGCCGTGGGGCACCGCCACGTGGCCGCAGCCGTCGCCGTGGGTGTGGTCGTGGCCCGTGTGGGGGACGTGGCCCGCGATCTCGCACTCGTCGAAGTGGCCGTCGTGCGCGCGGTGCAGGTGGCCCTCGTGCACGTAGTCGATGTGGTCGCCGTGCGGGACCGTCGCGTGGCCGCAGCCCTCTCGGTGGACGTGGTCGTGGCCGGCGTGCTCGACGTGCAGGATCGTCATCGTTGTCCCTTCGGGTGTGTCCATTGCGGACGGTAACACCGGTGCCGGAGCCGGCCCCGGCGAAAGCTCCCGGCTCACCCGATAGCGGCGCCTGAGTCCGATTTGATCAATCCAGATTTATCAGTCTAGGTTGATGACCGTGACGGACGAGGAGCTCCTCCAGGCGAGCGCGGACCTGCGCGTCGCGCTCGGCAGGCTGATCCGGCGGCTGCGCCAGGGTTACGTCGCCGGCGAACCGACGCTGCCCGAACGGTCGGTCCTGTCCCGGCTCGACCGCGACGGCCCGGCCACCCCGGGCTGCCTCGCCGAGCTCGAACGCGTCAAGCCGCAGGCCATGGGCGTCACCCTCGCCGGGCTGGTCGAGCGCGGGCTGGTCGAGCGGCGCAAGGACGACTCCGACGGCCGCAAGGTGCTGATGTCGGTCACCGAGGCCGGGGTCGAGCTGCTCACCGACCGGCGCTCGCAGACGACCCGGCAGATGGCCGACGCGCTGGCCCGGAAGTTCACCGCGGCCGAGCAGCGCGAGCTGATCGCGGCCATCCCGCTGATCGAGCGGCTGGCGGACGAGCTGTGAGCTACAAGTGGGTCGCGCTGTCGAACACCACCCTCGGCGTGCTGATGTCCGCGCTCGACGGCTCGATCGTCATCATCTCGCTGCCGGCGATCTTCCGCGGCATCGGCCTCGATCCCCTGGCCCCGGGCAACATCGGCTACCTGCTCTGGATGATCCTCGGCTACCTGCTGGTGCAGGCCGTGCTGGTGGTGACGCTCGGGCGGCTCGGCGACATGTTCGGCCGGGTCAAGATGTACAACCTCGGCTTCGTCGTGTTCAGCGCGGCGTCGGTGGCGCTGTCGTTCGACCCGTTCCACGCGGGGGCCGGGGCGCTCTGGCTGATCGGCTGGCGGGTCGTGCAGGCCGTCGGCGGGTCGATGCTGACGGCGAACTCCGCGGCGATCCTCACCGACGCCTTCCCCGCCGAGCAGCGCGGCATGGCGCTGGGCGTCAACCAGATCACCGCGCTGGCCGGGCAGTTCCTCGGCCTGGTCGTCGGCGGGCTGCTGGCCGAGCTCGACTGGCGCGCGGTGTTCTGGGTGAGCGTCCCGTTCGGCCTGCTCGGCACGATCTGGTCGATCCGCAGCCTCCGCGAGGTGGGGACACCGCAACGCGCGAAGGTCGACTGGGGCGGCAACGTCACTTTCGCGGCCGGAACCGCGCTGGTCCTGGCGGCGATCACCTACGGCATCCAGCCCCACGGCGGCGCGGCGACCGGCTGGGGCAACCCGTGGGTGCTCGGCGGCATCGGCACCGGCGTGCTGCTGCTCCTGCTGTTCGGCGTCATCGAGACCCGGGTCGCCGCGCCGATGTTCCAGCTTTCGCTGTTCAAGATCCGGGCGTTCGCCGCCGGCAACATCGCCGCGTTGCTGACTTCGGTCGCCCGTGGTGGCATGCAGTTCATGCTCATCATCTGGCTGCAGGGCATCTGGCTGCCCCTGCACGGCTACGACTACGAGCAGACCCCGCTGTGGGCGGGCATCCACCTGCTGCCGCTCACCGTCGGGTTCCTCATCGCCGGGCCGGTGTCCGGCTACCTGTCCGACCGCTTCGGCGCCCGGCCGCTGGCCACCGGCGGCCTGCTCCTGGTCGCCGCGGCGTTCCTCGGGCTGCTGACCCTGCCGGTGGACTTCGCCTACCCGGCGTTCGCGGCCCTGCTCGTGCTGAGCGGCATCGGCCAGGGCATGTTCGCCGCGCCCAACACCTCGGCGATCATGAGCAGCGTGCCGACCGCGCAGCGCGGCGTCGCCTCCGGCATGCGGGCGACGTTCCAGAACTCCGGGACGTCGTTGTCGATCGGCGTGTTCTTCTCCCTGATGATCGCCGGGCTGGCCTCGTCGCTGCCGCAGACGCTCACGAGCGGCCTGCAGGCCCACGGCGTCCCGGCGCCCCTCGCCGACGGCGTCGCGCAGCTGCCGCCGGTCAGCACGCTGTTCGCCGCGTTCCTCGGCAGCAACCCGGTCGGGCACCTGCTCGGCCCGGACGTCCTGTCCGGGCTGGCGCCGGCCGACCGGGCGGCCCTCACCGGCGGGGATTTCTTCCCCCGGCTGGTTTCCGGCCCGTTCCACCACGGACTGGTGGTCGTGTTCGTCGCGGCCGCCGCGATGGCCGTCGTCGCCGCGATCGCTTCCGCGTCCCGCGGCGCCAGGTTCGTCCACATCCCCGAAGGAGTGAAGGAGCCCCAATGACCGACGAGATCATCGCCGGAACCGTCACCATCACCGGCCACGGCGGGGACGAACTCGAGGCCTACCTGGCCAAACCGACCGACCCGGCGCCGCGCGGCGGCGTCGTGGTGATCCACCACCTGCCCGGCTACGACGCGGCGACGAAGGAAATGGTGCGCCGCTTCGCCGTCGAGGGCTACAACGCGCTCTGCCCGAACCTGTACTCGCGCGAGGCGCCGGGCGCGGACCCGGACGACGCCGCCGCGACCGTCCGCGCGGCCGGCGGCGTGCCCGACGACCGCCTGGTCGGCGACGTCTCCGGCGCGGCCGACTACCTGCGCGCGCTGGAGAACGCCAACGGCCGCATCGGCGTCATCGGGCACTGCTCGGGCGGCCGCCACGCGTTCCTCGCCGCGTGTTCGCTGGACCTCGACGCGGCGGTGGACTGCTACGGCGCGTTCGTCGTCAACGACCCGCCGGAGGCCATGAAGCAGATGAAGCCGCTGCTCGGCCTGGCCCCGCAGCTGTCGTGCCCGCTGCTGGGCATCTTCGGCGCCGACGACCAGTTCCCCGGCCCCGACGAGGTGGCCGTCCTGGCGGCGGAGCTGGAGAAGCTGGGCAAGGAGCACGAGTTCCACACCTACGCCGGCGCCGGCCACGCGTTCTTCGCCGTCGACCGCCCGAGCTACCGCCCCGAAGCCGCGAAGGACGGCTGGGAACGGATCTTCGACTTCTACGCCCGCACGCTGACCGCCTGAGAGGACTCGCCATGTGCACTTACCTGACGGAGAAGTTCCCGCTCGAAGGCAGCGGCAAGGGCGCCCGCGGCTGGTTCCGCCTGAGCGAAGGCACCGTGTACGTCGACCACCCGGTGCACGCGCCGTACGCGCACACGGTGAACATCGACTTCCGGAACCCGGCCCTGGGCGCTTCCGCCCGGGTCGCGCTGGAACTCACCGAAGAGGACGCCCTGGCGCTGGCGGACGCGATCCACGCGGCCGTCAAGTCCGCGCCCGCCGGGCTGGCTTCGCGGAACCAGTAAGCGGTTGTGAGTGGTAAGGCCGGTTCTCACCGGCCTTACCACTCACGACGGGGTGTAGAGGGCGCCGAGGAACTCCAGCAGCAGGCGCTCCCGCAACGGCGCCGGTGCCGTGGCGAGGAGCGCGTTGATCGGGGCCATCCGGTCCGGGAGGCCGGCCGCGCCGCCGAGACCCGCCGCGGCCAACAGCCCCGCGAACTGCTCGGACGTCAGCGTCGCCGGGTCGAGGGCCGCGACGAACTCCGCCACGGCGGGATCGACGGTCACCGGGCCCGCCGCGCGCGCCGCGTCGACGGAGGCCGCGAGGTCGGTCAGGAACTGCTTCTCGCTGCCGTGGTTGGCCGCCGTCACCGTCAGGTGCAGGTTCGCCGGGGACGTCTCGAACGCGAACTGCGGCTGGACGTACCAGCCGCGCGCCTTCATCTCGTCCGCGACCGTGAACACGTCGAAACCGTCGTCGCCGGTGAACGCGATCAGCGTCGACACCGGGTCGCCCAGCACGCGGAGGCCGGGGAGGTCCTCGATGCCCGCCCGGATGCGGGAAACCGCTTCCCGGGCCGCGGACGCCAGCTTCAGGTACCCGTCCTCCCCCAGGTGGTTCACCACCGCCCACGCCGCGGCGAGCGGCCCGCCCGAGCGGGTGCTCTGGATCGTCGTGTTCAGCATCGTGTAGCCCGGCCACGCCGCGCTCGCGAAGTAGTGGGTGCGCCGCAGTTCCGCCGAAGCGTGCAGCAGCACCGACGTCCCCTTCGGGCAGTACGCGTACTTGTGCAGGTCCACCGAGATGCTCGTGACGCCGGGGACGCGGAAGCCGAACGGCGGGACGTCCGCGCCGAGGCGCGCGAAGTACGGCAGCACCCAGCCGCCGATGCAGGCGTCGACGTGCATCCGGACGCCGCGTTCGAGCGCGGCCGCGGCGATCTCGGGCACCGGGTCGAGGACGCCGTGCGCGTAGGACGGCGCGCTCGCCACGACCAGGACCGTCGAGTCGTCGATCGCCGCGGCCATCGCCGCCGGGTCGGCGCGGAAGGTCACCGGGTCGACCGGGACGTCGACGCGGCGCAGGCCGAACAGGTGCGCCGCCTTGTGGAAGGCCGCGTGCGCGGTGGTCGGGAGCACGATCGACGGAGACGCGACCGACGGGTTCGCGTCCCGCGCGGCGAGCACCGCCAGCAGGCACGACTCCGTGCCGCCGGACGTCACGGAACCGGCCACGCCCGGGACGGCACCGAGCAGTGCGGACGCCGCGGCGACGAGGTCGTTCTCCATGCGCAGCAGGCTCGGGAACGCCGTCGGGTCGAGGCCGTTGGCCGACGACGCGAGCGCGTGCGCCGCCGCGCCCAGGGAGTCCACTTCGGACAGCCCGCTGTCGTAGACGTAGGCCAGGGTCCGGCCGCCGTGCGTCGGCAGGTCGCCCGCGCGCAGCTCCCGCAGCGCCGCGAGGACGTCCTCAGGCGGGTTCATGGCGCGGCTCCAGGACCTTGCGCCGCAGCAGCGGCAGGGCCAGCGCGATGAGCACGCCGGGGACGATCGACGCCCCGACGAGGATCGCCACGATCGCGCTGTGCGGCTGGTTCGCCGTCGCGTCGGTGCTCGACACGTACCCGCCGACGGCGAGGATGATCGCCCACAGGCCGCCGCCGAAGGCCAGCCCGAGGGTCTCCCCCGCGGTCCACACGCCCGCCGCGATCCCCGCCCGGGTCTCGCCGGTGCGCTCCTCCTCGGCGGTGATCAGGTCGGGCAGGATGGCCAGCGGGAACACCGAAATCCCCGCGTACCCGACCCCGCACAGCGCCACGAAGACGAACGAGACGACCAGCGGGATCTCCTGGGCGAAGACCAGGCCGAGCAGACCGATCGCGAAGGCCGCGGTGGCCAGGCGGAAGCCGTTGAGCTTGCCGACGCGGTCGCCGAGCCGCGGCCACAGCGGCATGGTGACCAGTGCCGGTCCGACGAAGATGACGAACAGAATCGTGCCGTAGGCGTCGTCGCCCAGGATGCGCTGGGCGAAGAACGGGATCGCGGCCAGCACCGTGCCGATGCCCAGCGCCTGGATGAAGTAGGTGCCGAGCAGCCAGCGGAACGGCCGCCAGCCGGCGAGCGTGCCGACGAGCTCCTTGAGGCTCACGGTGTTCGGCCGCAGCGAGCCGACCGGCGCGTCCTTGAGGCCGAAGTACACCAGCAGCGTCGCGGCCAGCACGATCAGCCCGATCACCACGGCCATGATCCGGTAGCCGGCGACTCCCTCGATCCCCGAGGTGATCGCCGGGGCACCGCCGCCGCAGACCAGGATCGTCACGGCCAGCACGCCGATCCGGACGCTGGTCAGCTTCGTCCGCTCGGTCGCCGACTCGGTCAGCTCGGCCGGCAGCGCGTTGAACGGCACCTGGAACAACGCGTACGCCGTCGCGCACGCGGCGAACATGACCGCCACGTACAGCGCGTCCGGCAGCGGGCTGCCGAAGCCGGGGTGGGCGAACATCGCCGCGAACAGGATCGCCACGCCGACACCGCCGATCAGCAGGAAGCGGCGGCGGCTGCCGGTCTTGAGCAGGTCGGCGTCGGACAGCCGGCCCGCGACCGGGTTGAAGAAGAAGTCCCACGCCTTGGGCACGAACACGATCGCGGCGGCCCAGCCGGCGGGCACGGCCATCGTGTCGGTCAGGTACTTGACCAGCACCAGGCCGGGGACCGTGCCGAAGGACCCGGTGACGAACGAGCCGAGCGAATAGCGGAACCTCGTCCGGCCGGACAGCGTCGCCATGGTCCTCCTCGAAGCCTTGCCGGGTGCCCGCACGAGTATTCGATCTCGGCGGGCACCCGGAAGTGGTCGAGGGGAATCGTGCCATCGTCGTGACCTGGCGCACGGATCGACCCGCCGGTCAGCGCAGAGCGCGCGCGATCTTCTCCAGCGTCGCGGCGTCACCGCGCAGGAGCAGTTGGGTGACCACGGTGTCCTCCCAGGCCTTCAGCTCTTCGCGGATCTTCTCCGGCGGCCCGATCAGCGAGGTGTCCTCCACCAGCGACGTCGGGATCGCCGCGGCCGCCGCCTCCTTGCGACCGGCGAGGTAGAGCTCCTGGACCTCGTCGGCGACGTCGCCGTAGCCCAGCCGCGCGTACACGTCGTGGTGGAAGTTGACGCTTTTCGCGCCCATCCCGCCGATGTACAACGCGAGTGACGGCTTGATCCAGCTCGCCGCCTCTTCGACGTCGTCGTGCACGATCACCGGCAGCGAGCACGGCACCTCGAACGTCTCCAAGGTGTGCCGCGCCCCCGGCCGCGAGAAGCCCTCTTCGAGCGCGGCCTTGTAGAAGTCGTTGCTCTTGGGCGAGAAGAACAGCGGCAGCCAGCCGTCGCCGATCTCGGCCGCCAGGGCGACGTTCTTCGGGCCTTCCGCCGCCAGGTGGATCGGGATTTCCTTGCGCAGCGGGTGCACGGTCGGCTTCAGCGGCTTGCCCAGGCCGGTGCCGCCTCGGTACGGCAGCTGGTAGTGGTCGCCGTCGAGGGTCACCGGCGCCTCGCGGGCGATCACCTGCCGGACGATGTTCACGTACTCGCGCGTCCTCGCCAGGGGCTTCGGGTAGGGCTGGCCGTACCAGCCCTCGACGACCTGCGGGCCGGACGCGCCGAGCCCGAGCACCATCCGGCCGCCGGAGAGGTGGTCGAGGGTCAGCGCGCTCATCGCCGTCGCGGTCGGCGTCCGCGCGGCCATCTGGACGATGTTCGTCCCGAGCCGGATCCGGCTGGTGGACGCGCCGTACCAGGCCAGCGGCGTGAACGCGTCCGAGCCGTACGCCTCCGCCGTCCACACCGAGTCGAAGCCGAGCTCCTCGGCCTTGAGGACGGCTTCCAGCGCGCCCGGGGTCGGGCCGCTCTGCCAGTACCCGACGTGGAATCCCAGCTTCACGAATGCCTCCTAGACGTTCGGTGCGTAGTGCTCGGGTTTGCCGCGCTCGGACAGCGGCGGCAGGTTCCTGCGTGGAGTCTCGGCCAAGGGCGCGTCCGGAGCCACCTCGCCGCGCTCGCGGCGCCAGCCGGCCCGCGCCCGCGGGTGGTAGCGGCGGTCGTGCGGAACGAGCCGGAACACGGCGGCGACCAGCTTCCCGAACCGCCGGTGCCGCCGCGCGTCGCGCTCGGTCCAGCGGAAGCCGAGCAGGTCGCGGACCTCGCGGTCGTAGAGGCCGATCGTCAGCCAGACGAACCCGCGCGCGATCACCCGCTGTACCGGCCGCCACAGCGCGTCCGGCAGCCAGGGCAGGAACGGCGGCTTGCCGAGCCCGCGGATGTCGAGGACGTCCCGGGTGGCCTTGTTGTCTTCGAGGACCTCGGTGCACATGTGCTTCCAGTAGCGCTGGAAGTCCTCCCAGCTCTCCGGCACCGGCCGCATGGTCATGTCGTACATCCGCCACCACCGGACGTGCTCGTCGAACAGCTGCCGCTTCCCGGCTTCGCCGATGCCGCCCATGAAGTGGTCGGCGATCAGGATGGTGCTGACGAAGAACGTCGCGTGCGCCCAGTAGTAGGTGTCGGGGTCGAGCGCGTGGTAGCGGCGGCCCCGCGCGTCGACCCCCTTGATGCGCTCGTGGTAGCCGCGGACTTCCCGGGCGGTCGCGTGGGCGCGCGCGCCGTCGTAGACCACGCCGCCGATCGGGTAGAGCGAGCGGAACAGCCGTTGCCAGCGCTCCTCGAAGAAGCGCGAGTGCTGCTCGACGCCGGCGCCGAGGCCGGGGTGCATGTTCTGCATCGAGCCCGCCCACAGGCCGATGAGCAGGCCGCGCCAGTCGCCGAAGTACTTCCACGTCAACGAGTCGGGGCCCAGCGGTGCTGTGACATCCGGGGCTTCGCCCCGGACCGGGGGCTTCGCCACCCGGACCCCCCGGGAAGCTTCGTGAGTCATCGGCGCGCTCCTCGTCGAGTCCGGAACTGACTACGGCTGTTGTCAGGCTAGGATCTGACAACAGTTGTAGTCAACCGAGGAGCTGTGATGCCGGGCCGGACCTGGGCGGGCACGACGCTGGACGACCGGAAGGCGCTCCGGCGGGAGCGACTGGTGGCCGCGGGCCTGGAGCTGCTGGGCACCGAAGGCTCGGCCGGGACGAGCGTCCGCGCGGTGTGCCGACACGCGAAGCTGACCGAGCGCTACTTCTACGAGAGCTTCGCCGACCGCGAAGAGCTCGTCGCGGCCGTGTACGAGCACGTCGGCGAAGAGGCGCGGCAGGCGCTCGTCGGCGCCGTCCGGGACGCCCCCACGCCCGTGTCGCGGGCGGAGCACGCCGTCCGCGCGTTCGTCGAGCTGATCGTCGACGACCCCCGCAAGGGCCGGATCCTGCTGCTCGCACCGCTGACCGACCCGGCGCTCACCCGCCGCGGCCTGCACCTGCTGCCGGTGTTCGCCGCGCTCGTCGGCGAACAGCTGACCCACGGCGACGAAACCGAACGCCGGATGGTCGCCATCGGGCTGGTCGGCGCGCTGACCAACGTGTTCGTCGCCTACCTCGACGGCTCGCTGAAGGTGTCGCGCGAGCGGCTCGTCGCGCACTGCGTGAAACTCGTCCTCGGGGCCGACGGCCACTGACCCCACCTCCGTTCCGGCCTGCTGACAGTCGCGCGGCGGATCGGGCACACTCAACCCATGCGTACCGCTGGGCGGAACGACGGCGCGAGCGGCGACGGCCTCGTCGCGGCCCGGCTCGCCGCGCTGCTGGAAGCCTTCCGGCCGGGAGACGAGACCCTCGGCGTCTCCGAGCTGGCCCGCCGGACCGGGCTGGCGAAGACGACCGTGCACCGGCTCGTCGGGCACCTCACCGAGACGGGGCTGCTCGAACGCGAGTCGGGCGCGGTGCGGCTCGGGCTGCGGCTGTTCGAAATCGGCCAGCTGGCCTCGCCCCGGCGCGGCCTGGTGGAGGCGGCCCGGCCCTACCTGGCCGACCTCCGCGAGGCCACGCGCAACACCGTCCACCTGGCGATCCTCGAAGGCACCGAAGTCGTGTACCTGGACGTGCTGCGCGGGCCGGACGCGCCGACGCTGCCCTCGCGCATCGGCGGCCGGTTCCCCGCGCACGCCACCGGCGTCGGCAAGGCGATCCTGGCGTTTTCCCCGGAACCGGTGGTGAGCCAGGTGATCGACGCGGGACTGCCGCGGATGAGCGCGCGGACGATCACCGCACCGGGCCTGCTCCGCCGTCAGCTGACCCGGGTGCGGGAGGACGGGATCGCGCTGGAGCGCGAGGAATCCGGCGTCGGCGTGGTGTGCGCGGCCAGCCCGCTGCTCGACGCCCGCGGCGTCGCGGTGGCGGCGGTGTCGATCTCCGGCTGGGCCAACCGGATGCGGACCGAACGGGTCGCGCCCGCGGTCCGGACGGTCGCGCTCGCGTTGAGCCGGACGCTCTCCGGCTCCACCGCGGAGGGCCGCGGATAATCTTGTGCGCCAACGGGTTCCCGGCGGCTGGGCCATCCGGCTGACCGGGTCCTCCCGGACGGGGCGCGGCACCGCCACCCGCTACGATCCGTGCAATGGTCCAGCACCGCCCGGTCTCCGCCGCGCACCGGTTGCTGTCGCTCGACATCGTGCTCGCGCTCCTCGCGCTGGCCGGCGGCCTGCGGGTGCTCTACCTCGCCGCGCCCGAGCCGGCCCTGCCCACGGAGGCGGCGACCGTCGCCCACGTCTACGCGCTCGGCAACCTCACGACGTTCGCCGACGCGGGCGGCGCGGGAGTCAGCCCGTTCGGCTGGCTGCAGCTGGCGGCGGCCACGATGGTCTCCGGCGCGTTCGGCCGCTCGGCCACGGCGACGGCCGCGGTCCGCGAGACGGTGCTCGTCGCGGCCCTCGCGGTCACGGTGCTGTCGTGGCTGTTGGCCCGCCGCCTGGGCCTGACCCGCTGGGCATCGGCGGCGGCGGTGCTGCTCCTCGCGGCCTCCCCGCTGGCACTGGGCTTGCAGCGGCTGGTGGTCGTGGAGCACCTGGCGGTGGCGTGGGCGCTGGGGGCACTGGTCCTGATCACCCGCCACCGCGCCCGCATCCGCCACGACATCGCGGCGGCGGTGTGCCTGCTGGCGGCGGTGCTCACCTCGCCGCTGGCGCTGTTCTTCCTGCCCGCGGCGGGCTGGCTGCTGGCGCGCCGCGCACCGGCCCGGGCGGCGCTGGTGGCGGTGTTGCTGAACCTGGGACTGGGCATCGCGTTCGGCCCGGCGGCGGGCGCCCTCCGTCCCCACCTCGCGGCGGCCACCCACCCGTCGGTGGCCGACTGGGCGGCACTGGACCCGGTGTGGGTGGTGCTGTCGGCAGCGGCCCTGACGGCGGGCCTGGCGGTGCGGACCACCCGACCACTGGCGGCGACGGGGGTGCTGCTGGCGGCGACGCTGCTCGTGCCGGGGGTGCCGGACACCGCGGTGCTGGCGCTGCTGGCGCCGGTGACGCCGCTGCTGCTGGCGGGCGTTGGTCAAGCGGCGACGCGGTGGCGTGGCCCGGCAGGGCATCGGGTGCCGGGGAACGCCGCGCCGGCAGGTGTCGGCCGTGCTGTCATTTGGGGGCTTGTCCCGGTACCCGGCCGCGCAGGGCCTCCGCCGGCGGGCGTCGGCCGCGCTGTCATTCGGTGGCGTTCCCTGACACGCCAACGGGTACCGCGCCGCGCCGGGCCCCCACCGGCAAGCGCCGGCCACGCCGTCACCCGATGGCTCTACTCGGTACGCCACGGGATGCCGGGGAAAGCCGCGTCGGGGGGTGTGGGCCGCGCTGTCGTTCGATGGCGTTCCCTGGCACGCCACAAGGCGCCCAGCCGCACCCAGCGCACACCGGCAAGCGCCGGCCACGCCGTCACCCGATGGCTCGCACCACACCGCGGAAGCGCCACTCCACCGACCCCACACCCCGCCCCCGCACGCCGCGCGCGGGCGACCCGCCGTCGCCGGGCCGTTCCCGTGCTCGCCGCCGCCGTGGTCGTCGTGGCGGTCGCCGGCAGCTGGAGCCACGGCTTCCCCGCGCTCCGGCCGGCCGCCGACCGTGGGGGCCCGCTCGCCGCCGCCCGGGACTGGTTGCGGGCCAACGCTTCCGGGGCTCGCCTGCTCGTCGACGACGCCGCCTGGGCCGAACTCGCGAACGCCGGCTGGCCGACGGGCATGCTGGCCTCGCCCGCCGCGTGCGCCGCCGCCTGCCCGGCCGCCGAATGGGCCGTCTTCGGGACCGGCGACACCGGCCTCCGGCAGCACTACCCCGCCCTGGACAGCGCCTTCGCCGGTGCCGGCCCCACCGCCGTGTTCGGCTCGGGTGACACCCGGGTCACCGTCTGGCGCCTCGGGCTGCCCCCGGCCGACCCCGCCGCGCCGCCGGAAGCGCCCGCCCGGGCCCACGCCGGCGAAGCCCTGACCGCGTCCGCCCGGATCACGCCCGCGCCCGAGGCCGCCGCCGTGCTGCGGGACGGCTGCGTCGATCCGCGGCTCATCGCGACGATCGCCGCGCTCGCCGCCATCCAGCCCGTGGGCGTCGCGGCCTTCCCCGAGGTCGCCGGGGAGGACGCCGCCGGGCAGCCGCGCCGCCGGGTCCTGCTCACCGGCGGCGAAGACGGCGTCACCGCCTTCTACACCGGCCAGCGCGACCTCTTCCGGCCCGCCTCGGTCGTCCGCACGCCCGGCGGGGTGCTCGTCACCTACCCGCTGTTCGCGCCGCCCGGCCTGCTCGTCCCCGTCGGGTAGCTCCCGTTCGCGGGATCAGAGCGCGGCGACGTTCCGCTCCGGGTGCGACGGACGGCGCAAGGCCGGGACGTCCGCCAGCAGGCCGCGCCGGGCCAGTTCGGGCCGGACGCCGTCGCCGAACCAGTACGCCTCCTCCAGGTGCGGGTAGCCCGACAGCACGAACTCGGTCACGCCGGCCGAGTGGTACTCCTCGATCAGGTCCGCGACCTCCTCGTGGCTGCCGACCAGCGCCGTCCCCGCACCGCCGCGGACCAGGCCGACACCCGCCCACAGGTTCGGGTGGATCTCCAGCGCGCGGACCCCGCCGCCGTACCGGCCGCCGTGCAGCGCGACCATCCGCTGCTGCCCCACCGACTCGCTCGCGGCCAGCTGGGCCTGCGCCTTCTCGACCTGCTCCCGGCTCAGCGCGTCGAGCAGCTTCTGCGCCTCCGCCCAGGCCTCGGCCGAGGAGTCGCGCGAGATCGTGTGCAGCCGGACGCCGAACCGGATCGGCCGGTCCCCGGCCAGCTCGCGCACCTTGCCGATCTTCTCCGCGACCTGCGCGGGCGGCTCGCCCCAGGTCAGGTAGACGTCGGCGTGCCGCGCGGCGACCGGCAGCGCGGCCGGCGACGAGCCGCCGAAGTAGATCGGCGGCACCGGGTCCGGCGCGGCGAGGGTCGTCGCGCCTTCGACCCGCAGGTGCTCGCCCGTGAAGGTGAACGGCTCGCCGGACCAGACCCCGCGCACGATGGTCAGGAACTCGTCGGTGCGGGCGTAGCGGGCGTCGTGGTCGTGCCAGTCGCCGAAGCGGCGCTGCTCGACCGCGTCGCCGCCGGTGACGATGTTGAGCAGCACGCGGCCGCCCGACAGGCGCTGGAACGTGCCCGCCATCTGCGCGGCGAGCGTCGGGGAGATGACGCCCGGACGGAACGCGACCAGGAACTTCAGCCGGGTCGTCTCCCGGATCAGGGCCGCCGTGGTGAGCCACGCGTCCTCGCACCACGTGCCCGTCGGCGTCAGAACGCCTTCGAAGCCCTGCCGCTCGGCCGCGCGGGCGACCTGGGCCAGGTACTCCAGGTCCGGGTCGCGCTGGGCGGCCGGGCCCGCGGACCGGTTGGCGTGGAAGCGTTCCACGATCGTGCGGCCGTCACCGCTGGTGGGCAGGAACCAGTGCAGCCTGATGCTCATCCGTTGCTCCTCGCCTGGTCCAGGTCGGGACCGAACCGCCGGTCGACGAAGGCGGCGAAGTCCACCTTGCCCGGCAGGGTCTTCTCGTCGGTGAAGGCGTCCGCGAGCTGCTGTTCGGAGGCCACCACGGAATCGTCGAGCGCGATCGGCAGGTCACGGCCCGCCTCGACGGTCTTCCGCGCGACTTCGAGCTTCAGCCCGGTCTCCTCGGCCCACGCCCGCGCCCATTCGTCGCGGTGCGTGTCGGCCCACTTCTGCGCCTTGACGACGCGCACCGCGAAGTCGCGCAGCGCCGAGTTCCGGCCGGGATCGCCGAGCGCGGCCGTGCTCGCGGTCAGGAAACCGAGGCCGTTCGACGCGCCGCGGCCGTCCGCCAGCACCCGCGCGTGCGCTTCGAGCTGCGCCTGCGCGGTGTAGGGGTCCCAGATCGCCCAAGCGTCGATGGTGCGTTGCGTGAACGCGGCGTACGCCTCGGACGGCTGCAGGAAGCTCAGTTTGACGTCCTTGGTGGACAACCCGTTGTTGTGCAGGGTGTTCAGCAGCTGCCCGTGCGCCGAGGTGCCCTTGGCGACGCCGATCGTCCTGCCCTTCAGCGAAGCGACGTCCCGCAGCGGAGAATCCGGGGGGACGAGGACGGCTTCCCGCTCGACGTTGCTGCGCGAAACGCCGATCACCTTGATCTTCGCCTTCGCGGCCGCGGCGAAGATCGGCGGCGTGTTGCCGACGCGCCCGGCGTCGATCGCGCCGGCCGAGGCCGCCTCGAGCAGCGGCGGGCCCGACGTGAACGTCGCCCACTCGATCCGGTACGGCGTTCCTCGCAGCAGGTTCGCCGCGGTGAGCAGGGATTTCACCCCGCCCTTCTGGTCGCCCACCTTGAGCGTCACCTTCGCCAGGTCCGCCGCGCTCACCGCGGCCGGCACCGGAGCGTCACCGCCGGTCGCCGTGCCGCACGCGGACACCACGAGGGCCGCCGCGACGGCCAGGATTCCGTTACGCCACAGCATCTTCGGTCACTCCCAGGTCGGCCAGGACGCGGCGGCGGAGGTCGTCGTGATCGGCGCCGCGTGGCCGGTGCCCGGCCACGATCCGGCCGCCGTCGAGCACCAGCACCCGGTCGGCGAGCCGCAGAGCCTCGTCGACGTCGTGGGTCACCAGCAGCACGCCCGGCCCGTGCCGCCGCCAGAGGTCCTGGACCAGGCCGTGCACGGAAATCCGGGTGAGGGCGTCCAGGGCACCGAACGGCTCGTCGAGCAGCAGCAGATCGGGTTCACGCACCAGCGCGCGGGCCAGCGACACGCGCTGCGCTTCGCCGCCGGACAGCGTGAGGGGCCAGTCGTCGGCGTGCTCGGCCAGGTGCACTTCGGCGAGCGCCTTATCGGCCAGCGCCCGGTTGCGGGACTTCGCGACGCCGTCCTGGCGCAGGCCGAGGACGACGTTGCGCCAGACCTTGCGCCACGGCAGCAGTCTCGGCTGCTGGAACGCGACCGAGACGGTTCCGGTGACGTCCGCGCGGCCTTCGACGTCGTCGTCGAGACCGGCGAGCACGCGCAGGAGGGTCGACTTCCCGGACCCGCTGCGGCCGAGCAGGGCGACGAACTCGCCGCGGCCGACGGTCAGGTCGAGTCCGTCGAGGACGGTCCGGTCGCCGAACCGCTTGGTGAGGCCGGTGACCTCGGCTACCGGGTTCGCCACCGCAGCACCTTCCGTTCGAGCAGCCGGACCAGCGCGTCGGTGACCAGACCGAGCAGGGCGTACAGGACCAGCCCGACCACCACGACGTCGGTGCGCAGGAACTCCCGCGCGTTGTTGATCAGGTAGCCGACCCCGGCGTCGGCGTTGACCGTCTCGCCGACGATCAACGCCAGCCAGGCCAGACCGAGCGACTGCCGCAACCCGACCAGCGCCTGCGGCAACGCGCCGGGCAGGACCACGTGCCAGACCCTCTCCACGCGGCTGAACCCCAGCGCCCGCGACGCCTCGACGAGGGTGGGGTCGGCGCCGCGGATTCCCGAGTGGACGTTGAGGTAGAGCGGGAAGGCCACGCCGAGCGCGACCAGCACGATCTTCGTCTCTTCGCCGATGCCGAACCACAGGATGAACAGCGGGATCAGGCCCAGGAACGGCAGCGTGCGCAGCATCTGCACCGGCGGGTCGACCAGGGCCTCGCCCCAGCGCGACAGCCCGGACACGATGCCGAGCAGAACGCCGGCGACCGCGCCGAACGCGAAGCCGGCACCGACCCGCCCGAGCGAAACGGCGAACGCGGCCCCGAGTTCACCGCTGCGCGCGGCCTCGACACCCGCTTGCACGACCGTCCACGGTGCACTGAGCTTGTCGGGCGGCAGAACACCGGTGGCGCTCGCGAGCTGCCAGGCGGCCAGCAGCACCACCGGGCTGATCCAGCGCCGCAGATCGGGCCGCCGCACGGCTTTGCGCGGCGGCTCGGCGGCGCGTTTCCGGGCGTGCGCGAGCACACCCGTGGTGGAAATCGACACGGATTTCTCCCGGGGACGGGGTCGGGATGGCGTGGTCCCGACCTTCCGGTCCCCGGGAAGCGAAGTCAATGGGCGCCCACTCCGTGAACGCCCCGCGTTTCAGCCCGTGGAACGACTTGGCTCAGCCGCCGAACATGACCTTCCATTCGTCGAGCGACCGCGGCCGGTAGACGAAGTTCGTGCGCTTGACCTCCGACAGCGCGGCGGACGGTTCGGCCGAGTACTGGTGCCCGGGGTAGACCACCGGATCGCCGGGCAGGCCGGCCAGCGCTTGGAGGCTGCGGTAGATCTCGTCGGCGTCCCCGCCCGGGAAGTCGGTGCGGCCACAGCCTTCCAGGAACAGCGTGTCGCCGGAGACGAGCTTGTCCTCGACCAGGAAGCACTGGCTGCCCGGCGTGTGCCCGGGCGTGTGCAGCAGCCGGATGGGGATGGCCCCGACCTCGAGGACGTCGTCGTGGTCGTGCGCGCGTAGATCGGTGCCGGACACACCGGTGACCCGCCGCACCCATTCGGTCTCGGCGCCGTTCACGTGGACGGGCACCTGTTCGACCGCGAGGAGCTCGGCGATCCCGGGCAGCGAGAAGCCGAGCATCTCGCCACCGACGTGGTCGGGGTGGTGGTGGGTCGCCAGCACCCCGGTGAGCCGCATCCCGTCCTGCGCCAGGACGTCGAGCAGATCCCGCACGGCATAGGCGGGATCGACGACGACGGCGTCCCCGGTTTCGCGGTCGCCGATGAGGTAGGCGAAGTTCACCATCTGCGTCGCGACGGGATCCCCGACGGCGAAGTCCCGCCCGGCGAGCAACTGCCGGAAGTAGAGCCGATCTGTCATGCCGGACACCCTACGGTCCGTTCCGCCCCGGCGCGGTGGCCTGGGCGAGCGCGGCCAGGACGGCGGCCACCGCGGGTGGGTCCGGTGGGTCGCCGTAGGTGGCCGCGTGGATGCGGCGGTGGACGCCGGGGAGTGCGGTGGCGTGGGTGCCCGGGGCGCGGTGGGCCTCCAGGGCGAGGCCGGGGAGGATGGCGACGCCGAGGCCGGCGGCGACCAGGGACTGCACCACCACCATGTCGTCGCTCGACGACGCGATGCGCGGACGGAAGCCCGCCTCCGCGCACACGGCGGCCAGCTCCGCCCGGCACCGGTCGCAGCCGCCGATCCAGGGCGAATCGCGGTGGCCGGACAGGCTGTCGTCCGGGCGCCTGCTGATCAGGTGGATCGGGTCGTCGGCGAGGTGGCGGAAGCGGAATCCGTGCTCCTCGAGCGGGGCACCGGCGTGCTGGAAGACCAGCGCCACCTCGAGTTCGCCACGGCGCAGCATGTCCAGCGCCTCGACGGGATGCCGGTCGAACAGGCTCAGCTCCAGCCCCGGGTGGGCCCGCGCCAGCGACGCGGCCGCCCTCGGCACGAGGGTGCTCAGCGCGGACGCGTTGGCGGCCAGCCGGACGCGCCCGGCCCGCAGACCGACCTGCGCGGCCAGCTCTTCGGCCGCCGCGTCCACGCGACCGGCGATTTCGGCGGCGCGGTCGGCCAGCAGCCGGCCTTCCGGTGTCAGGCGGATCCCGCGCCCAGCCCGCTGCACGAGCCGGGCGCCGGTGGCCGCCTCCAGGCGGGCCAGGTGATGGCTCACCGACGGCTGCGAATAGTGGAGCTCCCGGGCCGCTTCGGTCACCGACCCGTGTCGGGCCACCGCGGCCAAGACCTTCAGCTGGACCAGGTTGAGCATTCATCGAGAGTATCAATGAGCCGATCGATGATTTGGCATTGGACGTCATATGACGTCCAGTCCATCCTGGTGCGGAAGGCACCCGACGAAGGAGGAACGGACATGACCGGCAAGGTGACCTGCGACCTCACGATCACCCTCGACGGGTAC
Source organism: Amycolatopsis rifamycinica (assembly GCF_000695625.1). Lineage (GTDB taxonomy): Bacteria > Actinomycetota > Actinomycetes > Mycobacteriales > Pseudonocardiaceae > Amycolatopsis > Amycolatopsis rifamycinica. Next base: position 2,198 of record NZ_JMQI01000086.1, on the reverse strand, counting down.
GCGGCCGGGCACCACCAGACCGAGCAGCGCCCGTTCGGCGACGACGGGGGCGACGGCTGGGGCGACAAGCTGCACGCCTGGTACGGCGAAGGCCGCGAGGCCCACCCGGCCGAGTTCGACCGGATGCTGACGGCCAAGGCGTTCATCATGGGGCGCAACATGTTCGGCCCGGTGCGCGGCGAGTGGGACCGGCCGTGGACGGGCTGGTGGGGCGACGAACCGCCGTACCACGGCCCGGTCTTCGTGCTCACCCACCACCCGCGCGAGCCGCAGCCGATGGCGGGCGGCACCACGTTCCACTTCGTCACCGACGGGATCGAGGCCGCGATGGCCCGCGCGCGCGAGGCGGCGGGCGACGGCGGCATTTCCGTCCACGGCGGCCCCACCACCGTCAACCAGTACCTCGCCGCGGGCCTGATCGACGAGGTGCGGCTGCACGTGGCGCCGTACACGCTCGGCGGCGGCGTCCGGCTGTTCGACGGCGTCCCGCCGCTGAACCTCGAGCACGTGGACTCGCGCGCGACCGCTTCGGTCACGCACCTGCGGTACCGCGTCCTCCGGTGAGCCCGGCCCACTGGTGGACGCTCCCCCGGTGCAGGGCGGCGTAGGCCCGATCCCTGAGGACGTTCGCCTCCTGGTCGGACAGCGTGCGGTCCAGGGGACGGAGCACCAGGCGGACGAGGAGGTTCTTCTGGTCCGGCGTCGCGCCGAGCCGGGCTCGCGCCTGGGCGGGCAGCCGGGCGTACGGCGTCTCCTGCCGGATCTCGACCGACTCGACGACGTCGGCTTCGTCGCCGAGGGCGTCGCGGACGCGGTCGCCGAGATCTTCGGCGCGGTCGTCGGCCGCCACCGCGATCGACAGGTCCCGGCGCACCGGCGGCAGGGCGGAGACCGGCCGGTAGGGCGCGAGGTCGGTCAGCTGCGCGGCGACGGCCGGCTCGGTGGAGCGCAGCAGCCGGATGTCCGGGATGCCCTTGCGGAGCATCAGCATCCGGTCGAGACCCATGCCGAGCGCGAGCCCGGACCAGCCTGCGCCGAGGCCGGCCCGCGCCAGCACGGCGGGGTGCGCGAGCCCGCACTCGGCGACCTCGACCCAGCGCCCGTCGTGCTCGACGTCGAGCTGCGCTCCGTCCACTGTGTACGGATGGCGACGCGGTTCGAGGCGCCACCGCCGGTCCGGCACGAGGGCGGCGACCATCTCTTCGAGGTCGGCCCCGGTGGTGGCGCGGCGGCCGATCCGCCACAGGTCGAGCTGGTGCGGCGTGCCGCTGTGCAACCGGTCGATGCTGTCCCGGCGGTAGACGACGCCGGGGCAGACGAGCAGGACGTCGTCGACGGGGTCCGCGGCCAGCGCCCGCAGGGCCGCGGGGATCATCGCGCTGGAGTGGCTGCGAAGGACGTGGTCCTGGTCGACGTACCGGGTGTACCGGGCGTCGCGGGTCACGTCGGCGGGGTCATAGCCGAGGTTGTCGTAGTTGTCGGCGATGGTGACGACGCGGTCGCCGGGCCACCGCCGCACAGCGCAGGACCACCGGGCGGTGAGCGCTTCGACGGCTTGGTCGACGACGAGCTGGATGGCGTGCGGCCCCGCGGCGGGATCGGTGAGATCCCGGACCGCGAGATCGCGCGCGAGCTGGGCGGGGGTCAGCGTTTCGGGCATGGCGAGGCCTCCTGGGTGAGCGGGACGGTCGAGGGAGGTCTCCCCCTGGCCCGGACACCCGGCGAGGTCAGTGCGGCCAGACGGTCACGGCTCGGCGGATCGCGTTCCCGATGGACTTCGGGCCGGATCGACCGAGCGGCTCAGGCAAGCCCGACCGCGGACGTGGCACGGCAACCCCGCTGGCACCCGGAAAGGGCCAGGGGGCCGGTAAATCGGCGGTATCCCGCAACGACGGCCACACACCCAGGGTAGCGGCGGTTGTCGACCGGTTTTTCCGCGCTCAGCTGGGAAGGCCTCGTCCGTGCCGAGCCGCGATCCGGCACGCGGGCTGGATCACGCGCGGCGAGCTTCCCCGGGGGCGCGGGTGCCCTCGACCCGGCGGCTCGCGGCCGACCACGGGGTCGCACCGGCAACCGCAACGAAGACGCTGGACCGGCCGAGGCCCCGGCGGCTCGGATGCACCGGGCCGAACCGGAACCGCTCGGCCCGAGCGAGCCCGGGCCACCACCTCTCCCTCCCTCTCCCCCTCCCCCGCCCA
>NZ_JMQI01000085.1 GCF_000695625.1 Amycolatopsis rifamycinica | reverse complement strand
ACACCGGCGACCGTGCCCGACGCCTGCTCGGCGTGCACGACCTCCAGCACGTCCTCGAACGACAGCGGCTCGAAATACAACCGGTCGGAAGTGTCGTAGTCGGTGGACACGGTTTCCGGGTTGCAGTTGACCATGACGGCTTCGAACCCGGCCTCCCGCAACGCGATCGCCGCGTGCACACAGGAGTAGTCGAACTCGATGCCCTGCCCGATCCGGTTCGGGCCCGAGCCGAGGATGAGCACCTTCGGCTTGTCCGACTGGACGGCCACTTCGGACTGCGCGTCGGGGTCGGACTCGTAAGCCGAGTAGTGGTACGGGGTCTTGGCCGCGAACTCGGCCGCGCAGGTGTCGACGGTCTTGAACACCGGCCGCACACCGAGACGGTGCCGCAACGTGCGGACACCGTCCTCACCGGCCAGTTCCGGCCGCAGCGCGGCGATCTGACGGTCCGAGAGCCCGGTGCGCTTGGCGCGGCGCAGCAGATCACCGTCCAGCACCGGCGCGTCACGGACTTCGGCGCCGACCTCGCCGATGTAGGCGATCTGGTCGATGAACCACGGGTCGATACCACTCGCCTCGTGGACCTGCTCCACGGTGGCGCCGAACCGCAGGGCACGTTCCACTTCGTACAGCCGGCCTTCGTGCGGCGTGCGCAGGTCGTCCAAAGTGGACTCCAGCGTCGCGCCCTCGGGGTCGGGCAGCGTCCAGAACCCGGTCGCCTTGGTCTCGATCGACCGCATCACCTTGCCCAGCGCCTCGGGGAAGCTGCGGCCGAACGACATCGCCTCGCCGACACTCTTCATCGTCGTGGTCAGCGTCGGGTCCGCACCGGGGAACTTCTCGAAGGCGAACCGCGGCATCTTGACGACGACGTAGTCCAAAGTGGGCTCGAACGCCGCGGGCGTCTCGCCGGTGATGTCGTTGCGGATCTCGTCGAGGGTGTAGCCGATGGCGAGCTTCGCGGCGATCTTGGCGATCGGGAAACCGGTCGCCTTCGACGCCAACGCCGACGAGCGCGACACGCGCGGGTTCATCTCGATGACGACCATCCGGCCATCGGCCGGGTTGATCGCGAACTGGATGTTGCAGCCGCCGGTGTCGACGCCGACCTCGCGCAGCACCGCGATGCCGACGTCGCGCATCACCTGGTACTCGCGGTCGGTGAGGGTCATCGTCGGCGCGACGGTGACCGAGTCGCCGGTGTGCACGCCCATCGCGTCGATGTTCTCGATCGAACAGACGACCACGACATTGTCGTGCTTGTCGCGCATCAGCTCGAGCTCGTACTCCTTCCAGCCGAGCACGCTCTCCTCGATGAGCACCTCGGTGACGGGAGACTCCGCGAGCCCGGTGGAGGCCAGCCGCTCGAGGTCCTCGGGCGTGTGTGCCATGCCGGAGCCGAGCCCGCCCATGGTGAAGCTCGGCCGGATGACCACCGGGAGCCCGAGCTCCTTGACGGTGTCGCGGACCTCGTACATGTCGTGGCAGACGCGCGAGCGCGGCACGTCGGCACCGACCGTGCGGACGATGTCCTTGAACTTCTGCCGGTCCTCACCACGCTGGATGGCGTCGATGTCGGCGCCGATCAGCTCGACACCGTACTTGTCGAGCACACCCCGCTCGTGCAGCGCGACGGCGCAGTTGAGCGCCGTCTGCCCGCCCAGGGTCGCGAGCAGCGCGTCCGGCCGCTCTTCGGCGATGACCTTCTCGACGAAGTCGGGAGTCACCGGCTCGATGTAGGTGGCGTCGGCGAACTCGGGATCGGTCATGATGGTGGCCGGGTTCGAGTTCACCAGGGACACACGCAGCCCTTCGCTGCGCAGCACCCGGCAGGCCTGGGTACCGGAGTAATCGAACTCCGCCGCCTGCCCGATCACGATCGGCCCGGAGCCGATCACCAGCACGTGCTGGATGTCCGTCCTCTTCGGCATCAGGCCTTCTTCTCCATGAGCGAAACGAAATCGTCGAACAGGGGGGCCGCGTCGTGCGGGCCGGCCGCGGCTTCGGGGTGGTACTGGACCGAGAACGCCGGGACGTCGAACGCCCGCAGGCCCTCGACCGCGCCGTCGTTGGCGCAGTAGTGGCTGACCTGAGCCGCGCCGAACGGCGACTCGAAGCGCTGCCCTGGCTCGCCTTCCAAGGCGAAGCCGTGGTTCTGCGCGGTGATCGCCACCGACTTGGTCGCGACGTCGATCACCGGGATGTTGATGCCGCGGTGCCCGTAGCGCATCTTGTACGTGTCCAGGCCGAGCGCGCGGCCGAGGACCTGGTTGCCGAAGCAGATGCCGAACAGCGGGATCTCGCGGCCGAGCACCTGCTTGGTCAGCTCGGTGGCGTGCGTCGTGGTGGCCGGGTCGCCCGGGCCGTTCGACAGGAACACACCGTCCGGCTCGACCGCCAGCAGCTCGTCCAGGGTGGACGTGGAGGGCAGCACGTGCACCTCGATGCCGCGCTTGACCATCTGGCGCGGGGTGTTGGACTTGATGCCCAGGTCCAGCGCCACGACGCGGAAGCGGACGTCACCGGAAGGCGAGATGACGTACGGCTTCGGCGTGGTGACCTGGCCGGCCAGGTCCGCACCCTCCATCTTCGGGCTGGCCAGCACCTCGGCGACCATGTCGTCGACCGTGCCCAGCGCGTCACCGGAGAACACCCCGGCCCGCATCGCACCGAGCTCACGCAGATGGCGGGTCAGCGAACGGGTGTCGACCTCGGCGATACCGACGATCCCCTGGCGCACCAGCTCCTCATCCAGAGACCGCTTCGAGCGCCAGTTGGACGGCGTGCGCGCGGGGTCGCGCACCACATAACCGTTGACCCAAATCTTCGAAGACTCGTCATCCTCGTCATTCCAGCCGGTGTTCCCGATCTGCGGCGCCGTCTGCACCACGATCTGCCCGTGGTACGACGGATCAGTCAGCGTCTCCTGGTAACCCGTCATGCCGGTGCAGAACACCGCCTCACCCAGGGTTCGCCCCTGCGCGCCGTAGGCAGCGCCGCGGAACACCCGGCCGTCTTCGAGTACCAGTGCGGCCTGCGCGCGCGCGTTCACTGGGCACCTCCCTTGATCTTGAGCTGTTCGATCCACTGTGGATAGTCGTCGAGGTCGTCGCCGCGGAAGCCGGTGTCGAGCCCGGTGTCACCGAGCCGCCAGGTGACGATCAGCAGCGCGTCCGTGCCCATCACCTTCCCGGCGATCTTGGTGTCCCGCCGGACGCCGGTGATCGCGTCGCGCGGGATCCAGAAGTCGGGCGCGCCGCCGCGTTCGACCGCGATACCCCCGCCGTGCAGGCGCCAAACCGCGCCGGTGCGCAGTCCCGCGCCGCGGGTGACGATCCGGTTCTGCCACTCCCCCGCGATCGTCGTCGCGAGGTAGACGCCGGTGGACTCCAGCAGGACGTCCCCCGGGTCGGCGGGAACGGCGGGGAACGGCGGCAGCTGGGCGCTCTGCGAGCGGGACTTGCGCCGCCAGCCGACGTACATGCCCCAGAGGCAGAGCAGGAAGAAGGCGACGATCGCCAGCACGAGCCAGAAGCGCTCCATCAGCCGATCTTCCCGTCCCGCGCGGTGATCCGCCCGCGCAGCAGCGTCGCGGTCACCACGCCGGGCAGCCGCATTCCCTCGTACGGGGTGTTGGCCGCGATGCTGGCCAGTTCCGCGCCCCGGACCGTCCACTCGGCGTCCGGGTCCACCAGGGTCAGGTTCGCCGGCTCGCCCACCGCGATCGGGCGGCCCTGGTCGGCCAGGTTGCCGATCTCGGCGGGCCGCTCGCTCAGCACGCGGGCGACGCCGCGCCAGTCGAGCAGGCCGGTGCGGACCATGGTCTCGGTGACGATGGACAACGCCGTCTGCAGCCCGAGCATGCCCGGCCGCGCCGCGCTCCACTCGGTGTCCTTGTCCTGCACCGCGTGCGGGGCGTGGTCGGTGGCGACGCAGTCGATGGTCCCGTCGGCCAGCGCGGCCCGCAGCCGCGCGGTGTCCGATTGGGTGCGCAGCGGCGGGTTCACCTTGTTCACCGGGTCGTAGGTGCCCAGGCGCTCGTCGGTGAGCAGCAGGTGGTGCGGGGTGACCTCGGCCGACACCTTCGTGCCGCGGTCCTTCGCCCAGCGCAGCACGTCGGCCGTGCCCGACGTGGAAACGTGGCAGACGTGCAGCCGCGCCTTCGCGTGCCGGGCCAGCAGGCAGTCACGGGCCACGATGGACTCTTCCGCGGCGGCGGGCCAGCCGGTGTAGCCGAGCCGGGCCGCGCGCTCGCCCTCGTGCGCCTGGGCGCCGACGGTCAGCCGTGGCTCCTCCGCGTGCTGCGCGATGACGACGTCCAGCGCGGTCGAGTACTCCAGCGCCCGGCGCATCAGCAGCGGGTCGGCGACGCAGAGGCCGTCGTCGGAGAACACCTTCACCCGGGCCTGCGAGTTCGCCATCGTGCCCAGCTCGGCGAGCTTCTCGCCCTTGAGCCCGACGGTGACCGCGCCGACCGGGTGGACGTCGACCAGGCCGACCTCCTGGCCGCGCCGCCACACGTGCTCGACGATCACGGCGTTGTCGGCGACCGGGTCGGTGTTGGCCATGGCGAACACCGCGGTGTAGCCGCCGAGGGCCGCCGCGGCCGAGCCGGTGTCGATGGTCTCGGTGTCCTCGCGGCCGGGTTCGCGCAGGTGGGTGTGCAGGTCGACGAAGCCCGGCAGCAGCACCTGGCCGTTCGCCTCGATGACTTCGGCGTCTTCCGGGACGTCGACGGCGCCGATCGCGGTGATCACGCCGTCCTCGACGAGGACGTCGACCGGGTCGCCTTCGCCGTAGGGCCGGGCGCCCTTGATCAGGGTGCTCACGCTGCGGCTCCTTCGCTGGCCAGGAGGTGGTAGAGGACCGCCATGCGCACGTGGACGCCGTTGCGGACCTGTTCGGTGATGGCCGAGGCCGGGGAGTCGGCGACCGCCGAAGCGATCTCCATCCCGCGCAGCATCGGGCCGGGGTGCAGGACGACCGCGTGGTCCGGCAGCAGCTTCTGCCGCCGTTCCGAAAGGCCGTACGCGATCGAGTACTCACGCGCGCTCGGGAAGAACCCGCCGTGCATCCGCTCGGCCTGGACGCGCAGCATCATCACCGCGTCGACCGCGGGCAGCTCGGCGTCCAGGTCGTGCGAAACGGTCACCGGAAGGCTTTCCACACCGTAAGGCAGCAACGTCGGCGGTGCGACGAGCACGACTTCGGCGCCCAGGGCCGAGAGCAGGTGGATGTTCGAGCGGGCGACCCGGCTGTGCAGGACGTCCCCGACGATGGCGATCCGGCGGTCCTTGAGGGACCCGAGCCGCTCCCGCAGCGTCGCCGCGTCGAGCAGCGCCTGCGTGGGGTGCTCGTGGGTGCCGTCGCCGGCGTTGACCACCGACGTGCCGGGGTCCGCCAGCCAGCCGGCGAGGCGCTGGGCGGCGCCGCTGGCCGGGTGCCGGACGATCACGCAGTCGGCGCCCGCGGCGGCCAGCGTCAGCGCGGTGTCCCGCAGGGACTCGCCCTTGTTCACCGAGGAGCTGGACGCGGAGACGTTGACGACGTCCGCGCTCATCCACTTCCCGGCGATTTCGAACGAGACGCGGGTGCGGGTCGAGTTCTCGTAGAACAGGGTGATCACCGTGCGGCCGCGCAGCGTCGGCAGCTTCTTGACCTCGCGGCCGAGCAGGGTGTGCTTCAGCTCGTCGGCGGTGTCGAGCACGGCCGTGGCCAGCGCCGGGTCCAGGCCGTCGGTGGCGAGCAGGTGCTTCACGAGTCCTCTCCGGGGGTTTCCGCGGCTTCCGATGGGCGCAGCAGGACGGCGTCGCGGCCGTCGATCTCGGCCAGCAGGACGGACACGCCCTCGGTGCGCGCGGTCGGCACGTTCTTGCCCACGTAGTCCGCGCGGATCGGCAGCTCGCGGTGACCGCGGTCGACCAGCACGGCCAGCTGCACGGCACGGGGGCGGCCGTGATCACGCAGGGCATCGAGCGCGGCCCGGATCGTCCGGCCGGAGAAGAGGACGTCGTCGACGAGGATCACGACGCGGTCGTCGATGCCGTCGGGCGGCAGCTGCGTCTGTTCGAGCGCGCGCGGCGGGCGGCGGCGGAGGTCGTCCCGGTAGAGGGTGACGTCGAGGGCGCCGGTCGGCGGGCGGACCCCGGAGAACTCGCCGATCTTGTCGGCCAGGCGGACGGCGAGTGGCGTGCCGCGGGACGGGATGCCGAGCAACACGGGCGGGGTAGTGCTCTCGGCACCGTTCGCGGTTTTTTCGATGACCTGATGGGCCATTCGGGCGATCGTGCGCGCGACATCGCCGGCCGTCAGGAGCTCGCGCTCCCCGGCCGAACCAGCCGCGTCACGCGGGCGTGACGACAAACCGGACTCCTTCCCCGCCTCACCGGACGGGTCCTTAAAGGACGTCTGTTCCCCTGCTGGTCGGGGCTTTCGCACCGACAGTAGCAGGCACTTTGCTCAGTCTTCCGGGTGGTGTGGCGTGATTCGCGGCAAGCTTCTGCTTGACCTGGTGACAACAATGCGTAACCATTACTCTGAGTATTCGACTCAGCGAGTCCCCCGGCCCGGTCACCCCGACCGGGAGGGGGTGAAGAACGGAGAACGACCAGATGGGCGATTACGCCAAGGCGCTCGGGGCCAAGCTCCGCGGGATCCGCCAGCAGCAGGGCCTGTCCCTGCACGGGGTCGAGCAGAAGTCCGGTGGGCGCTGGAAGGCCGTCGTCGTCGGCTCGTACGAGCGTGGCGACCGCGCCGTCACCGTCCAGAAGCTGGCCGAGCTGGCCGACTTCTACGGTGTGCCGGTGGTCGAGCTGCTGCCCGAGGGCCGGGTCCCCTCCGGTGCCGAGCCCGCCACCAAGATCGTGATCAACCTGGAGCGCCTGCAGCAGCTGCCGGCCGAGAAGGTGGGCCCGCTGGCCCGCTACGCGGCGACGATCCAGAGCCAGCGCGGCGACTACAACGGCAAGGTGCTCTCGATCCGCACGGAGGACCTGCGGTCCCTGGCGATCATCTACGACATGACCCCGGGCGAGCTGACCGAGCAGCTCATCGACTGGGGCGTCCTGCCGCCGGAGGCGCGTCCTTCCAAGGAGGACTGATCTCCTCGTGTGTTGTGCCGACGCAGTGAGCGTCCCCCGGTGGGGCACCGGAGACGCTCACTGACTCGTCGGGGGGCCCGTTCACGAGGGGTCACGGAGTTGCCCGCGGGCGCGATAGGGTGACTCATGCCTCTGAGCACGTACCAGGTCAGAGCTTCGATCGCCGTGTCCGACATCAACCGGGCCGTCGAGTTCTACGAAGGCCGGCTCGGCCTGCGGGCGCTGCAGTCCGGCCCCAGCGCCCACGTCGCCGACGGCAGCCGAACCTACGGGTCCGGCGGCGGACCGGCGCTGAACGTGTACCAGTCCGATACCGCCGGGAAGAGCCCGGCCACGCTGGCGACCTGGTACGTCGACGACATTGACGAGATCGTTGCCGAACTCGCATCGACCGGCGTCGAGTTCATCCGCTACGACCAGCTCGAACACGACGCGAAGGGGATCACCGCCCGGGCCGGTGGTGGGCGGATCGCCTGGTTCCAGGACCCGGACGGCAACACCTTCGCCATCGAAGCCGACGCCTGAAAGGGCATGACCTCCGGCCGAACCCCGGGCCCCCGGCCGTGGTCAGCTGACCGGGGGGCCAGGCGGGCTCTACAGGACCGCGCGCAGGCGGTCGGCGATCGTGCCGATCCGGCCCAGGACGCCGTTGACGAACCGCGGCGAGTCGTCCGTGGACAGTTCCTTCGCCAGGCCGACGGCCTCGTCGATCGCGACCGGGTCCGGCACGTCCTCGGCCCAGAGCAGCTCGTAGACCCCGACCCGCAGCACCGCGAGGTCGACCTTCGGCATCCGCTCCAGGGTCCAGCCCTGCGCGTGCTCGGCCAGCAGCTCGTCGATCCGGGCCTTCCGGCCGGTCACGCCCTCGACCAGGCTGATCGTGTAGTCCGCGATCGGGTCGACGTCCGTCGCGCCGACCCGGTCGGCCAGCAGCGTCACCGCGTCGGTGTCGCGCTGGGCGGCCTCGTACAGCATTTCCACCGCGCGACGGCGCGCCTGCCTGCGGCTGATCGCGCCGCCGCGGTTCGGGTGGGGTTTCGACGTCGGCATCAGCTGGAGACGCGGCCCAGGTAACGGCCGTCGCGGGTGTCGACCTTGATCTTCTCGCCGGTGGAGAGGAACAGCGGGACCTGGATCTCCGCGCCGGTCTCCAGCGTCGCCGGCTTGGTGCCGCCGGTCGAGCGGTCGCCCTGCAGGCCGGGGTCGGTGTGCTGGATGACGATCTCGACCGACGTCGGCAGCTCGACGTACAGCGGCTCGTTCTCGTGCACCGCGACCTGGACCTCGGTGTTCTCGAGCATGTAGTTGGCGTTGTCGCCGACGACCTCGGCCGGCACGGTGATCTGGTCGTAGGTGTCACCGTCCATGAACACGAAGTCCTGACCCTCCTTGTAGAGGTAGGTCATGTTCCGGCGGTCCACCGTGGCCGTCTCGACCTTCGTGCCCGCGTTGAACGTCTTGTCGACCACCTTGCCGGTGAGCACGTGCTTGAGCGTCGTGCGCACGAAGGCACCGCCCTTGCCCGGCTTGACGTGCTGGAACGCGGTGACGGTCCACAGCTGGCCGTCCAGGTTCAGGACGAGCCCGTTCTTCAGGTCGTTGGTCGTGGCCACGAGCTTGCAGTCTCCTGTGTCGAATCTTCGGGTTCGGGGCCGCTGTCAGACGACCACGAGGTTCTTGGTGCTCAGGGTGAGGAGTTCGGGCTCCCCAGCCCGCACGACGAGCGTGTCCTCGATGCGCACGCCACCGCGGCCCGCGAGGTACACGCCGGGCTCGACGGTGACCGCCATACCGGCGGCCAGTGTACCGACGCCCGTCGCGGCGAAGCTGGGCGCCTCGTGGATCTGCAGGCCGACGCCGTGCCCGAGGCCGTGCGCGAAGTGCTCGCCGTGGCCCGCGTCCGCGATCACCCCGCGCGCCGCGGCGTCCACATCGGACACCTCGGCGCCCGGCACGACGGCGGCGACCCCGGCCGCCTGGGCGGCGTGCACGAGCTCGTAGACCTCCCGCTGCCAGTCCGCGGGCTCGCCGAGGACGAAGGTGCGGGTCATGTCGGAGTGGTAGCCGTCGACGGTGGCGCCGAAGTCCATCTTGACGAAGTCGCCGCGCTTGAGCTCGGCGTGCGTCGGCTGGTGGTGCGGGATGGCGGAGTGCGCGCCGGCGGCGATGATGGAGGCGAAGCTGGGCGCGGCCGAGCCGTGCTCCAGCATCCGGTTCTCCAGGTCACGGGCGATGTCCAGCTCGGTCCGCCCGGGCCGCAGCCCCCCGGCGGCGACCAGGTCGTCCAGCGCCCGGTCGGCGGCGGCGCACGCCTGGCGCAGCGCCTCGATCTCGGCTTCGTCCTTGACCTCGCGCAGCCGCTCGACGAGGCCGGGGGTCCGCTTCAGGGGCAGCTGGGCGTTGAGGGCCTCGTAGGTCTCGACGCTGACGTGCTGGCTCTCGAAGCCGACGCGCCCGTAGGTCTTCGTCTTCCCGGCTTTCGCGACCAGCGCGGCGGCGCTGGCCCGGTCGACGACGGTCTCCAGGTCGGGCACCTCGGCGGCCGCCTGGGTGGTGTAGCGGCCGTCGGTGCAGAAGAGCGTCTTGCCGTCGCCCTCGGCGTGCAGCAGCAGGGCGGCGTTCGAGCCGGTGAACCCGGTCAGGTAGCGGATGTTGAGCAGATCGGTGACCAGCAGCGCGTCGACACCGGCTCCGGTCAGGAGCGTGCGCAGCGCGCCACGACGTCGTCCATGGGTTTCAGGCACCGCTCCAGCCTAGTTCCCCGGTGGCCGGGTGACCGGCCGGTAGGCCGCGCCTACACTCCGCAGCATGAGCACCTGGGTGATCCGCGGACTGGCGATGGCGGTGCTGCACGGCGTGGCGTTGACGCTGCTGGCCAAGTACGCGGTGTACCACCCGACGGACCAGACCCTGGCTGTTTCGCTGACGCTGGCGGTCCTGGTCGGCGCGGCGGCCCTGTGGGCGGCCCTGGACGCCTGGCGCGCAGTCCCCGACCGCGGCCGCGCGTGGTTCATCGCGGCCCTGGTGGCGGGGGTGGTGTCGGGCATCCTGTACGTGATCGGGCGAGCGGTGTTCGTCGACCAGACGGGGTTGTCCGAGCTGGGCGGGGCCCTGACCGGCGGGGCGGCGTTCTCGGCGTTGCTGGTGCTGGTCCCGGCCGGGCTGGGGTTGTTCGTCGGAGGACGGATCGGCGGTGCCCGGGCGGGCGAGGAGGAGCCGCGGGAGGTGCCTTCGCCGCGGCCACGGCGGGTCAGGCCGCCCAGCCGGGAGTCGCGCGGGTAGGCCCGGGTTGGCTCGGCCTGGCCGCGCTTGACTCGGCCTGGCTCAGCCCGACCGGCGCGGCCCAGCTCAGCCCGCCTGACTCGGCCCGGCACAACCCGACCGGCGCGGCCCAGCCCAGCTCAGCCCGCCCCGGCCCCGCTCAGCGACCGTGTTCCCCTCACCCGGCCAGCGCCGGGCCCGGCCGGTAGCCGTCCCACTGCGTGTCGGTCACCGGGTGGGGGGTCGAGGCGTTGCCCGCCGCGACCAGGGCGTCCGGGATCGGCCACCGGCGGTGGTCGTCGAGGATCAGGGCCAGGCCGCCGCCCGGGGCCTGGACCGCCTCGGTGCCCGAGCGCAGCCGGGCCGTCACCGGCAGGGCCGCCACCTCCGGCGGGGCCTTCTCCAGCAGCTCGACCGCCAGGGCCGCGGCGACCGCGCGCCGGTCGATGCGGACGCGCTGGCCCGCGCGGACCAGGTCCATCGTCCGCTCCGGCGACGGCATCGTGACCCCGTCGAACGTCGCCGCCAGCCGGGCGGGGTTCGCGCACGCCTGGCTGCCCAGCAGGTCCAGCCCGAAGTGCCGCAGGTCGGTCGGGGCGCCGGCGCCGCCGACCACGGTCGCGCGCACCAGGTCGAACGGCACCCGGTCGCACGGGACGGCCGACGACAGCGGTGCGTGCCCGTCCGCGCGGCGGACCAGGCCCGGCCCTTCCCGCCACGGCCCGGGCACCAGCACCGGCCGGAACGGGTGCTCGGTGAAGTCCGCGGTCCAGAACGTCAGCGTCGTCCCGCCGTCGGTCTCGTGCGCGACGACGAACGCGGCGAGCGCGCCCACCCACATCAGGTCCGCACTGAACCCGTCGACGATCGACCGGGCGCGCGGCGCCGACGTCGACGCCACCGGCACGAACCCGCCGACGTCCAGCGACTGCACGCCCGAGCCGAACGCCGGATCGCGCGAGCGGAGCAGGAACTGCCCCGCGCCGTTGGCGCCCGCGGCCCGGCCGGTGGTGTCGGTGAACATCAGGTAGAACCAGCCGTCGAGGTAGACGGCGGACGGCTGGCCGGCCCCGTAGACGTTCTCCCGGTGCACGTCGTGCGACGGCCCGAGGATCGGCCGTCCGCCGGCCGCGCGGGTCCAGTGGACGCCGTCGGTGCTGGTGGCGAGCCCGATCGCGTTGCCGAGCGCGTGGTCACCGGCGGCGCCGGTGTAGTACAGGTAGTAGGTCGAGCCGACGCGCAGCACCGACGGGTCGCAGGTGTGCATGCCGTCGAACTGCCCGGGCGCCCCGGAGAACACCGCGGCCGGAATCCCGCCACCCGGTCCGGTGAACGGCCCGTCGAACGACTGCCCCTGTGCGTAGAGGATGTCGTCCCCGGCCGGTCCGGCGCCGCCGTACTGGCTGCACCACCACATCCGGGTCTGCCCCCGGTCGAGCATCACGGACGGCCCGTAGTTGTAGACGGCATCGGCCCCACCGGCGGCGATGACCCCGCCACTCTGCCGGGGGTCACCCGAAGCGAGCTTGACGTCGGTGGGCCGCGGCGGCTCGGCGGCCTTGCCCCCGGCGATGGCCGGCTGCTCCCCCGCGGCTTGCGGCTGGGCGTAACCCTGGGTGCAGCCCGCGAGGAGAAGCCCGGCCAGAACGCCGGCAAACAAGGCACGAGCGGGTCGCCGATCCCGGCGACGAAACGGGTGCACGGCACCGGAGTGTAGCGACCGGCTTCACCCGTCCGAGCGACTGCGCCACCACTCGACGGTCACCCACTCGTGACGGCCCCACCCCGCCGGCTCGAACGTCCGGAATGACTCATTCAAGACACCCGCGGCAAACCACTCGGCCCCCGTCAACTCCCGGCGGGCCCCTCGACCGCAACCAGCTCGACCTCGAACCCGGCCTCGTTCTCCAGGTACGCCGCGTAATGAGCGTCCCCGCCCGCGTACGGATACCGGTCGGCGAACAGCGGCCGCCAGCCATGGGCGGTCGCGCGCGCCGCCAGAGCGTCGACCTCCGCCCGGGTCGCCACGTGCAGCGCCAGGTGGTTCAACCCCGGCCGCGTGCGCTCGTGCGACGTCGCGCTCACCGCCGGCGAGGCCTCGACCACGAGGTACGTCCCGCCGAGCCGCCAGCTGATCCCCGCCGGCCAGCGCTGGAACTCGCGCCAGCCGAGCTCGCCGAGCAGCCAGCCCCAGCTGCGCTCGGCTTCGGCCAGGTCCGGCACCCACAGCTCGATGTGGTGCGGCCGCCCGTGCGCCGCGGGCAGCGCCACCAGCACGCGGTGCAGGTCGCCGTAGTGGACGCCGCTGCCGACGTCGAGGAAACCCAGGCGCTCGGCCACCTTCCGGCTCGCCGCGTTCCGCTCGTGGACCAGCGCCCACACCGCCGGGAGCCCGAGCGTGCCGAGCCCGTGGTCCAGCACCGCGCGGGCGGCCTCGGTGGCCAGGCCCTGCCCCGCGTGCGCGCTCGCGACGTAGTAACCCAGTTCCGGCACCCCGTCCGGCAGCTCGGCCGACGGACGCAGGTGCGCGACACCGATCACCTCGCCGTCGCGTTCGATCACCCAGTGGCCCTGGCCGGCCGGGCCGCGGTAGTCCAGCCGGCGGTCCACCATCGCGCTCGCGGTGGCCGGATCGGAGAAGTCCGCCGCGAAGAACCGGCTCATCTCCGGGTCGGCGAACACCTTCACCACGGCTTCGCGGTCGGCTTCGGTCAGCGGCCGCAGCCGCAGCCGCGGCGTGCGCAGAGCCGGCCGGGTCATCCCGCGTGGGTGGCGAGCCAGCGCAGGGCGAGCGGGTAGCCGTCCACGCCGAGCCCCGCGATCACGGCCGTCGCGATGTCCGACAGCACGCTGTGGTGCCGGAACGCCTCCCGCTTGTGCACGTTCGAGATGTGCAGCTCGATCAGCGGGGCGGTCAGCTGCGCCGCGGCGTCGCGCACCGCGATCGAGTAGTGCGTCCACGCGCCGGCGTTGAGGACCACCGGGTGGCCGCCGTCGGCGGCTTCGTGCAGCCAGCCGACCATCTCGCCCTCGTGGTCGGTCTGCCGGACCTCGACGTCGATCCCCAGCTCGTCCCCGGCCTTGACGCACAGCGCCGCGAGGTCGTCGTGGGTGGTCGAGCCGTAGACCGACGGCTCGCGCTTGCCGAGCCGGCCGAGGTTGGGGCCGTTGAACACGAACGCCTTCACAGCAGCACACTCCCGCCGCTGCGGGTGGGTTCCGCCGCGACCGCCGAGTACGCGGCCGCCAGCAGCGCCGGGTCCGGGCCCTCCAGCCTGCCGGGCCGGGCGAGGCCGTCGAGGACGACGAACCGCAGCGCCCCGGAGCGGGTCTTCTTGTCGCCCTTCATGGTTTTCAGCAGCTCCGGCAGCGCGTCGGCGTCGTACGTCGTCGGCAGGCCGATCAGCTTCAGCACCGCGGCGTGGCGCTCGGCCGTGGCGTCGTCGAGCCGCCCGGCCAGCCGCGCCAGCTCGGCGGCGAACACGAGGCCGACGCTGACCGCGGCGCCGTGGCGCCACCGGTACCGCTCGCGGCGCTCGATGGCGTGGCCGAGGGTGTGGCCGTAGTTGAGGATCTCCCGCAGGTCGGACTCGCGCAGGTCGGCGGCGACGACGTCGGCCTTGACCCGGATGGAGCGGCGCACCAGCTCGGCCAGGACGTCGCCGGCCGGGTCGAGCGCCGCGGCCGGGCCGGCCTCGACCAGCTCGAGGATGCGCGGGTCGGCGATGAAGCCGGCCTTGATCACCTCGGCCATCCCGGCGACGAGCTCGTTGCGCGGCAGCGTCTCCAGCGTCGCGAGGTCGACGAACACCGCGCTCGGCTCGTGGAACACCCCGACCAGGTTCTTGCCGGCGTCGGTGTTGATGCCGGTCTTGCCGCCGACCGAGGCGTCGACCATGCCGAGCAGCGTCGTCGGCACGTTGACCAGCCGGACCCCGCGCATCCAGGTGCCCGCGACGAACCCGGCGAGGTCGGTGACGGCACCGCCGCCGAGCCCGACCACGACGCCGCGGCGGTCCAGCCCGATCCGGCCGAGCACCTCCCAGCAGAAACCCGCGACGGTCAGCGCCTTGCCGTCCTCGGCGTCCGGGATCTCGACGCGGTGGGCGTCGAGGCCGGCCGCGTTCAGCTCGTCGCGGATGGCCTCGGCGGTGGCGGTCAGCGTCGGCGGGTGGATCAGCGCGATCTTCGAGGCGTCGGCCAGGTGCTCGGTGAGGTCGCCGAGCAGGCCGCGCCCGACCACGACGTCGTAGGGCTGGGCGGTGGCGACCGGGATACGCGCCGGATCAGACACGGGGTGGCTCACTCCTTGGCTTCGGCGGGAGCGGCGAGCTCCGCCACGAGGTGCGCGACGATCTCGGAGGGCGTCCGGTCGTCGGTGACGATCTCGACGGTGGCGACCTCGCGGTAGACGGGCACCCGCTCGTCGAGCAGTTTCTTGAAGGTGGCGCGGGGGTTCACCCCGGCCAGCAGCGGCCGCGCGGAGGACAGCCCGGTGCGCTGCACCCCCGCCGCGAGGCCGACGTTGAGGAAGACCACGGTGTGCCCGGCCAGCCGGGCCCGGGTGCCCGGGGTGAGGGGCGCGCCGCCGCCGAGCGAGAGCACGCCCTCGTGCTCCGCCAGCGCGGTGGCGACCGCTTCTTCCTCCAGCGCGCGGAAGGCGGGTTCCCCGTCTTCGGCGAAGATGTCGGCGATGCTGCGCCCGGTGCGCGCGACGATGTCGTCGTCACTGTCCCGGAACGCGACGCC
This sequence comes from Amycolatopsis rifamycinica, assembly GCF_000695625.1. Taxonomy (GTDB): domain Bacteria; phylum Actinomycetota; class Actinomycetes; order Mycobacteriales; family Pseudonocardiaceae; genus Amycolatopsis; species Amycolatopsis rifamycinica. The sequence continues at coordinate 21,480 of NZ_JMQI01000085.1, read as the reverse complement.
GAGTGCCGTGGCGAGGAGCGGGCCGACCGTGCTCTTGCCCGAGCCGGGCGGCCCGACGACCACCGCGCGAGGGCTCACCACCGCTCCTCGAGGGCCTTGAGGTACGCCTCGGCGTTGCGCTTGCTCTCGGCGAGCGAGTCGCCGCCGAACTTCTCGAGCGCGGCGTCGGCGAGGACGAGCGCCACCACCGACTCCAGCACGACCCCGGCGCGGGGCACCGCGCAGACGTCGGACCGCTGGTGGATGGCGACCGCGGGCTCACCGGTCTTGACGTCCACTGTGGACAGTGCTTTGGGGACGGTCGAAATCGGCTTCATCGCGACGCGCACGCGCAGCGGTTCGCCGTTGGTGATGCCGCCCTCGAGGCCGCCCGCGCGGTTGGACCGGCGGGTGACGCCGACCGGGCCGGAACCGCGGTCGATCTCGTCGTGCGCCTGGCTGCCCCAGCGGCGTGCGGTCGTGAAGCCGTCGCCGACCTCGACGCCCTTCATCGCCTGGACGCCCATCAGCGCGCCGGCGAGGCGGGCGTCGAGCCGGCGGTCCCAGTGGACGTGGGAGCCGAGGCCCGGCGGCAGGCCGTAGGCGAGGACCTCGATCACGCCGCCGACGGTGTCGCCCGCCTTCCGCACGGCGTCGACCTCGGCGACCATCGCGTCGGTGCCCTCCTGGCTGAAGGCGCGCACCGGGCTCTCGTCGATGGCGGCCAGGTCCGCGGCGACGGGCAGGGGCCCCTCGGGCGCGTCGGCACCGCCGATCGAGACGACGTGGCTGAGGATGTCGACGCCGAGCAGCTGCTTCAGGAAGTTGCGGGCGACGGTGCCGAGCGCGGTCCGCGACGCCGTCTCGCGGGCGCTGGCGCGCTCCAGGACGGGACGGGCCTCGTCGAAGCCGTACTTCTGCATGCCGGGCAGGTCCGCGTGGCCGGGGCGCGGGCGGGTGAGCGGTTCGTTGCGCGCGAGGCCCTCGAGCACCTGCGGGTCGACCGGGTCGGCCGCCATGACCTGCTCCCACTTGGGCCACTCGGCGTTCTCGATGTGCACGGCGACCGGGCCGCCCTGGGTCAGGCCGTGGCGGACACCGCCGAGGAACTCGATGTGGTCGGTCTCGAAGCCCATCCGCGGGCTGCGGCCGAAGCCGAGGCGCCGCCGGGCCAGCTGCTCGGTGACGTCGGCAGTGGTGACGGCCACCCCCGCGGGCATGCCTTCGAGCACGGCGGCCAGCGCGGGTCCGTGCGATTCACCTGCGGTGATCCAGCGCAACATGGGCTCAATCCTGTCACGGCCGCACCGCGGCCCGGGACGAGCCTCCGCTCATCCCGCACCGGCGAAGAGCCAGGACGACCGGTTCGCGCACGACGCACGTGACTGAGAGGGCATCACGCGTGACTGGAGAGGCATCTCGCGTGATTGGCGGGGCATCTCGCGTGATGGGGAAGGCATCGGGCTGATGCCCCGCCAGTCACGCGTGATGCCTGCTCGATCACGCGTGATGCCCTCCCGGTCACGGGTGATGCCCCTCGGTGGGCGGCTCATCCGGGGCCCCCTGCGGCCCGGATGAGCCACCGGGCTCAGAGGGTCAGGCGGAGGAGGGGGAGGCCGTTCGGCAGGCGGATCTCCAGGGCCGCCAGGTCCGACTGGCGCAGGGCCGTGCCGATCGAGAGGCGGGCCGTGTTGTCCGGGAGGGCCTTCCACGTCGCCAGCTGGGTCTCCGCGCCCGAGCGGGAGACCGCCACCAGGAGGTACTCGCCGCCGCTGCGGCCGCCCGTGTAGCTGCACGACATGTCGACCTGCGTGCCCCAGTCGAACGCCGCCAGGCGGGCGTCCGCGCGGACCGGGAACTGCCCCAGCGCCGTCATCGCCACCGACGGCGGCGCGGCCGGGGCGGGCCAGGCCACCACCCCCAGCGCGACGCAGGCCGCCACCGCGACCGCGGCCGAGCCCGTGGTCACCGCGAACCGGATGCGGCGGCCGCGCCGGACGCGGCGGAGAACCGACGGCAGCAGGTCCGGCGGGGGCGGGCCCGTGTCCGGCAGCGAAGCCGGCGTGTCCACCCTGGCCAGCAGGCCGGGCAGGCCCGCCAGCTCGCGGACCGACGCCGCGCACCGGTCGCAGGTGCGCAGGTGCTCCTCGAAGCGCTGCCGGTCCTCGGGGGCGAGCGCCCCGAGCACGTACGCGGCGTCGAACGTCGCGAAAGGATCTTCACTCACTGGGTCACTCCCCTCTCTTCGAGCACCAGGCGGAGCGCGCGCAACGCGTAGTGCGTGCGCGACTTGACCGTCCCTTCGGCCACCCCCAGCTTCAGGGCCGCGTCGGCGACCGAATACCCCTGGAAGTAGCACAGCAGCAGCACCTCGCGGTGCCGTTCCGACAGCTCGGCCAGCGCCTCGGCGACCAGCCAGCCCTGCACCGCGCGGTCGGTGCCGTCGGCGACCACGCGGTCCGGCGGCCGGTCGGTCGTCACCTCCGCCCGGGCCGACGCCGACCGCCAGCCGTCGATGGCGATCCGCCGGGCGACGGTGAACAGCCACGCCCGCGCCGAGCCCTGCGACTGGTCCAGCACCGCGGGCGAGCGCCAGGCCCGCAGCAGCGTTTCCTGGACGACGTCCTCGGCCCGGATCCGGTCCCCGGAGGTCAGGTGCAGCGCGTAGGACCACAGCGCGGCGGCGTGCTCCTCGTGCAGCGCGCGCATGAGGGCCTCTTCGGCGACTTCTCCCACGAACTCAGGCCGCGACCGGGCGCCGGTCCTTCACGAACAACAGCGCGATACCACCCACGACGCAGACCGCCTCGGTGATGACGCCCCAGTACTCCGGCTGGCTGTTGAACTGGTCGTGGTTGCCCATGAACCCGACCGTCGCCGCCAGCACGTACGCGCCGAGCGTCAGCGCCCCGAAGCCGGCCGCGCCCAGCGCCGGCAGCCAGTGGCGCCAGGCCAGCACCGCGATCGCCAGCACCAGCCCGGCGATCGCGTCGAGCAGGAACAGCGTGCCCGTGATGCCCGGGTAGTCCTGTGTCCACAAGAAGTAGTGCACGCCGGCCGAGCCGAGCAGCGCGGCCGCCACGACGATGCGTAGAACCCAACTCACCATGATCGTTCCTCCACTCCACACCCACTCCGGTACATACACGGAGCAGGGGGCGATCCGGTTCACCGGGAATTGAACCGAACGGGTGGCCGTCCCGTTGATAAGGGCATGACAGCCGAACTGCACTCCCGCCGCACCGTCCTGTCCACCGGTGCCGCCGTCGCCGGTGCCGCCGTCGGCGCCGTCGCTCTCACCGCCTGCTCGTCGGAGCCGAACGGCAAATCGGGCACCGCGCAGGCCCCGATCGCCGCGGGGACGCCGCTGGTCTCGCTCGCCGAGGTGCCGGTGGGGCAGGCGAAGGCGGCCAAGGCCCCGGACGGCTCCGACGTGATCGTGGCCCGGACGTCCGAGTCGGCCTGCGCGGCGTTCAGCGCGGTGTGCACGCACCAGGGCTGCACCGTCACGCCGAAGGGCGCCGACCTGGTCTGCCCGTGCCACGGTTCGGTGTTCAACGCGCTCACCGGCGAGGTCAAGCAGGGCCCGGCGAACAAGCCGCTGCCGTCGGTGCCGGTCAAGGTCGAGAACGGGAAGGTCGTCACCGGCTGACGAGCCGGACGCGCGAACGGGCCCTGGTGGACGGTGGTCCACCAGGGCCCGTTCGCGGGAACCGGGAACTCAGGCGTCCCAGGCGAACAGCCGGTCGCCGGCGGCGACCTCGCGCTCGGTGTCCAAACCGGACAGCACCTCCGCGGGGGCGTCCAGCGCGACGACCGGGACGATCGCCGAGTAGCCCGCCGCGGTCACCGCCTCCGGGTCCCAGCTGACGATCGGCTGGCCGGCCCGCACCTGCTCGCCCTTGACGACGTGCAGCGTGAAGCCCTCGCCCTTCTCCTTGACCGTGTCGATGCCCAGGTGCACCAGCACGGCCTTGCCGTCCTCGGTCGCGACGACGTAGGCGTGCGGGTGCAGCGTCGCGACCGTGCCGTCGACCGGCGCGACCGCGTCCGACCGGCCGCCCGCGGGCTGCACCGCGATGCCCGGACCCACCATGGCCTGCGCGAACACCGGGTCGGGGACCTCGGTGATCGGCACCACGCGCCCGGCGACCGGGCTGAGGATGTCGAACGTCACAGCAGGTCCTCGATGTCGCTGGCGATGGTGTCCGCCTCCGGCCCGACGATCACCTGCAGGGCCGACGACCCCATCTTGACCACGCCCATCGCGCCGGCCTTCTTGAGCGCGCCCTCGTCGACGAGGCTCATGTCCTCGACCTCGCAGCGCAGCCGCGTGATGCAGCCCTCGACCTCGGTGAGATTGCCCGCGCCGCCGAGCGCCGCGAGGATCTTTTCGGGCCTGTCATCCGCCATCGCGGTCTCCTTGATCACTGTTTGTTCCCAACCTGACGCGAACCGCGTGTCCACCTGTACTACGCCGATCGTCGGCATGCACCCCGCCGCGGGCCACGAACGGATAACGGTGGTTGACACCCGTCCGCACGGCGGAGCATCCTGCCCCATCAGATCATTGGTCTAGACCGGAACGTACCAATGTTCCGGCCCGGACGCGAGCACCGGTCCCCGGTGACGCGAGAACGAGGAGGGTGACGCCGATGAGCGCGGCCGCGCACGTCCCGCCGCCCGACAAGGTTGTCAACGGGCCCACGCCCAAGCACGCCCAGCTGCGGGAGATCCTCCGCCGCACGGTGGAGCGCGAGCTCCCGCCGGGTGCGCCGATCCCGTCGGAACGCGAGCTCGCCCAGCGCTACGGCGTGTCGCGGCTCACGGTCCGGTCGGCGATCGGCAAGCTGGTCGAGGAGGGCCTGCTCGCCCGGGTCCGCGGCAAGGGCACGTTCACCGCGGCCCGGCGGATGGAGCTGCAGCTCTACCTCATGTCGTTCACCGACGACATGCGGAGGCGGGGGCTGACCCCGACGACCGAGGTGGTCTCGGCGGCCACCGCGGTGCCGCCCACCGCCTCGGCGCACGCCCTCGGCCTGGCCGAGGGCGCGTCCGCGCACCACCTGGTGCGCCTGCGCCACGCCGACGGCGTGCCACTGGCCGTCGAGCGCGGCTGGTACCACGCGGGCCGGGCCCCCGGCCTGCTCGGGCTCGACCTGACCCAGTCCATCTACGCGCAGCTGGCCGAGACGTACGGTGTGCGTCCCGACCGGGCTTGGCAGACGGTCTGGGCCGAAGGCGCGGACCGCGAGACCGCGCGGCTGCTCGGCATGCGTGCCGGCAGCCCGCTGCTCGTGTTCCGGCGGGTCTCCAGCGCCAACGGCGACCCCATCGAAGACATCACGTCCTGGTACCGGGGAGATCACTACCAGGTGACCATGCAGTTGGACCGGAACACCCCGGAACCCGGTCAACCACCCCACTATGGAGGAACCAGATGAGCACCACCACCGCGGAGGGGGCGAAGAAGAGCGGCGGAGGTCTCGCCGGTCTTCAGCGCTTCGGTCGCAGCCTCATGCTCCCGATCGCCACGCTCCCTGCGGCGGGCATCCTGCTCCGGTTCGGTCAGGACGACCTGCTCGGCAAGGACGGCCTCGGCTGGGACAAGGTCGCCGCTGTCATCGGCTCGGCGGGCAACGCGCTCTTCGACTTCCTGCCCCTGCTCTTCGCGATCGGCATCGCGGTCGGCTTCGCCCGCAAGGGTGACGGCTCGACGGCCGTCGCCGGTGCCGTGGGCTGGGTCGTCTTCAACCGCGTGATCCAGGCGATCGCGCCGGTCAGCAGCCAGGTCGGCTACAAGCCCGCCTGGGACAGCTCGCCGCTGCACTGGCCCTACAGCGTCCTGACCGGCATCGTGTCCGGTATCGTCGCGGCCCTGCTGTGGCAGCGGTACCACCGCATCAAGCTGCCCGCGTGGCTGGCGTTCTTCGGTGGACGGCGGTTCGTCCCGATCATCACCGCGTTCGCCATGATCATCCTGGGCGTTCTCTTCGGTCTCGTCTTCAAGTACGTCGACGCGGGCATCCAGAACCTGGGCAAGGCGATCGTCGACCAGCCGGTCGTCGGTGGCGGCATCTACGGCTTCTTCAACCGCCTGCTCATCCCGGTCGGTCTGCACCAGCTGCTGAACGTCCCGATGTGGTTCATCTTCAACGGCGGCGACCTGACCAACTTCTTCCACCACGTGCAGGGTTCGGGCACGTTCATGACCGGGTTCTTCCCGATCTTCATGTTCGCCCTGCCCGCCGCGGCGCTCGCGATCTGGCAGACCGCCCGCCCGGCGCAGAAGAAGATCGTCGGCGGTGTGATGATCGCGGCCGCGCTGACCTCGTTCGTCACCGGTGTCACCGAGCCGATCGAGTTCTCGTTCATGTTCGTGGCGTGGCCGCTGTACATCTTCCACGCGATCATGACCGGCGTTTCGCTGGCGCTGGTGAACGCCCTGGACATCCACCTCGGCTTCTCCTTCTCCGCCGGCGGGATCGACTTCCTGCTCAACTCGAGCCTGGACACCGCGCACAAGGCGTGGCTGCTCATCCCGATCGGCCTGGTCTTCGGGGTGATCTACTACTTCGTGTTCCGGATCGTGATCACGAAGTGGAACCTGCGGACGCCGGGCCGTGAGGACGACTCGATCGAGGCGGACCTCGACCGGACCGCCGCGAAGTAACATCAGCACCACGCGAATCGCAAGGGAGAGGACGAACATGCCGGAGAAACGCGTCGCCGTGGCCAGCAAGGTGGGGCTGCACGCCCGGCCGGCCGCGCTGGTGGCGAAGGCGGCCGCGGCGCAGCCCGTCGCGGTGCAGATCGCCAAGGCCGGCGGGGACCCGGTGGCCGCCGGCAGCGTGCTCAACCTGATGACGCTGGCCGCCGGCTACGGCGACGAGGTCATCATCAGCGCCGAGGGCGAGGGCGCCGAGGAGGCCGTGGAAGCGGTCGCCCAGCTGGTCGCCACCGACCTCGACGCCTGAGCAACACCCCCGCGAAGGCCTTCGCACCGGCTCCCCGACAGCCGGTGCGAAGGCCTTCGCGGCGTTTCGTAGGCTGGCCGCATGGAGAGCGTGCGCCTGATCGACGAGTGGCCGGTGGACAACGCCGCGACGGCCGTGGTGACGGCGGACGGGAGCGTCGCCGGCCGCCACGGCGACACCGCGCGGAAGTTCCGGCTGGCCTCGGTGTCCAAGCCGCTGACCGCCTACGCCGCGCTCATCGCGATCGAAGAGGGTGTCGTCGAGCTCGACACCCCGGCCGGGCCCGAGGGCTCGACCGTGCGGCACCTGCTGGCCCACACCTCCGGGCTCGCCTTCGACGCGCACAAGGCGATGGCCGCGCCGGGCACCCGGCGGCTGTACTCCAACGCCGGGTTCGAGCAGCTGGCCGACGCGCTGGCCGAACACTCCGGCATCCCCTTCGCGCAGTACCAGGCCGAAGCACTGTTCGCGCCGCTCGGCATGACCTCGACCGCGCTCGAAGGCTCGCCCGCGTCCGGGGCGGTGTCCACTGTGGACGACCTGGCCGCCTTCGCCGCCGAGTTGCAGGCCCCGAAGCTGCTGGACCCGGCCACCGTCGCCGAGGCGACGAACGTCGTGTTCCCCGGGCTGTCCGGCGTGCTGCCCGGCTTCGGGCACCAGAAGCCCAACGACTGGGGCCTCGGCTTCGAACTCCGCGACCACAAGAGCCCGCACTGGACCGGCGCGAACAGCTCGCCGCGCACGTACGGGCACTTCGGCCAGTCGGGCACGTTCCTCTGGGTCGACCCGGACGCGGGCGCGGCCTGCGTCGCGCTGACCGACCGCGCGTTCGGCCCGTGGGCCGCCGAGGTCTGGCCGCGCTACACCGACGCCGTCCTGGCGGAACTGGGCGCGTGAAGCGGGCCTTCCTCGCCGCGCTCCTCCTGCTCGCCGCCTGCAGTGCCCCGGCGACCGCGCCCCCGCCGCCGTCGCCGTCGCCGTTCCCCCAGGTGCCGGACACTCCCCCGGCGCTGGGCACGAACGGCGCCGCGGTCCCGGCGCTGCGCTGGACGCCCTGCCACGGGCCGTTCCAGTGCGCGGGCGCGGCCGTGCCGCTGAGCTACCGCGAACCGAAGGGCGCGACGCTCACCCTGTCGGTCATCCGGCTGCCGGCGAGCGACCCGGGACGACGGCTCGGCTCGCTGTTCGTCAACTTCGGCGGCCCGGGCGCGGACGGCGTCGGCGAGCTGACGCGGTTCGCCGCCCGCTACCCGCCCGAGCTGCGCGCCCGCTTCGACCTGGTGAGCTTCGACCCGCGCGGGATCGGCGGGTCCGCGCCGATCAGCTGTCCCGGCGCGGACCGCCTGCCACCACCGGGCTCACCGCTGCGGCAGCCGGACGCGTTCTTCGCCGCGAGCGCGGCGACCGGCCGGGCCTGCGCGACCTCGGGGGCCCTGCTCAGCCACCTCTCGACCGCGAACGTGGCCCGGGACATGGAGCTGCTGCGCCAGGCCGTCGGAGACGCCTCGCTGAACTTCCACGGCTACTCCTACGGCACCTACCTGGGCGGCACGTACGCCAACCTGTTCCCGGACAAGGTCCGCGCGATGACCCTCGACGGCACCCTGGACCTGGTCGCGAACGCCACCGGCAGGCCGGGCCAGGAGAAGCGGCCGGTGGACGTCCGGGCCGGCATCGCCGCCGCCCAGCAACAGGAACTGGACCGGTTCTTCGCGGTGTGCGCCGCGGCCGGGCCGAAGTGCGCCTTCTCGGCGGGCGATCCGAAGCAGCGCTTCGCCGGGATCTTCGCCCACGCGTCCCGCGGGCCGGGCGTGGCCTCCCTGATGAAGACGGTCGACAGCGCGCTGTACCAGTCCGGCCGCTGGAAGCGGCTGGCTTCGACGCTGGCGGCGCTCCCGGCCGATCCCGGAGCCGCTTCGCCGGTGCTCGACCCGTACGTGCCGACGCACTCGCCGGGGTTCCTGGCCGTCCAGTGCGTCGACAGCGACAACCCGCAGTCGCCCGCGGACTACACCGCGCTCGCCGCGGAGGAAAGCGCCCGGCAGCCGTACTTCGGGCTGAGCGTGGTGTATTCGATGGCCCAGTGCGTCGGCTGGCCGGCCCACGACGAGGACCGGTACACCGGACCGTGGAACCGGCCGCGGAAGAACCCGGTCCTGGTGCTGAACAACCGCTTCGACCCGGCGACCCCGCTGGCCAACGCGGAAGCCACGGCGGCGGAACTCGGCGACGGCCGCGTGCTCGTGGTGGACGGCTACGGCCACACGTCGTTGGACGTCCCGAGCGCGTGCGCGTCGGCGGCCGTGGTGCGGTACCTGACGGACCTGACCGCGCCGGCGGCGGGAACGAGCTGCGCGCCGGACGCGGTTCCCTTTCCCTGAGGGAAAATCGCCGACCGGAGGTGCTGACCAACGGCCCGGCCGGGACAGGGTCCAAAGACCCTGCCGCCGTCCGGGCGGGGGTGGTGTCCTGTAAGGGTGCAGGCCCGCCGCAGGGCCGGTGCGGGGACCTCGGGCCCCGGCGGGCCGCACACCTTCACCCCTCCATGACGCGGATCGGCTTCCCCGCCTGGTAGGCCGCGATGTCCTCGACCGCGTCGCCGTAGAAGATCTCGTAGACCTCGCGGGTGACGAAGCCGATGTGCGGCGTCAGTACCGCGTTGTCGAGTGTCCTCAGTGGATGGTCGGCGGGGAACGGCTCCGTGTCGTAGACGTCCAGCGCGGCGGCGCGGATCTCCTTGCGCCGCAACGCGTCCACCAGTGCCGCTTCGTCGACGATCGGGCCGCGGGAAGTGTTCACCAGCAGGGCCGTCGGCTTCATCGCGGCGAGCTCGGCCGCCCCGACCAGGCCGCGGGTGCGCTCGCCGAGCACCAGGTGGATGGACAGCACGTCCGAGCGCGCGAACAGCTCGTCCTTGGTCACCGCGGTGACGCCGTGCGGCTCCGCCTTCTCCGGCGTCAGGTTCTGGCTCCAGGCGATGGTCTCCATGCCGAAGACCTGCCCGATCTTCGCCGCGCCCGCGCCGAGCCTGCCGAGGCCGAGCAGGCCGAGCGTCTTGCCGTGCAGCATGGTGCCGACCCCGGTCTGCCAGCCGCCCTCGCGCATGGACCGGAACTCCTGCGGCAGGTTCCGCGACGCGGCGAGGATCAGCGCCCAGGTGTGCTCGGCGGTCGGCTCCCCGATGTAGCCGGTGGCGCACACGACGATGCCGTTGCGCCGCGCGGCGGCGACGTCGACGGCCGCGTTCCGCTTGCCCGTGCTGACCAGCAGCTTCAGGTCGGGGAGGGCGTCGAGCACCTCGGCCGGGAACCGGGTGCGCTCGCGCATCGCGACGACGCAGTCGAAGCCCCGCAGCTGGTTGACGACGTCGGTCAGGGGTTCGGTGAAGACCGTGATGTCGGCCTTGAGCGAGTCCCAGTCGCCGAAGGTCAGGGCGACGTCCTGGTAGTCGTCGAGAATCGCGATGCGCATGGCTTCACCGTAACCCGGCGAGGACCTCCACCCGGACGAAGGCCGTGATCCGGACCCGCCGCCGGCGGCCGGCCGGGCGCGGCGTCCCGCTCCCGGACCGGCCGGCCGGGACCTCACCGCACGGGACTGACCGCCCGGAAGTACAGGAACCGCGGCTTGGTCCGCAGGTTCGCCGCCCACTTCGGGTCGGCGGCCTCGGCGTCGGCGACCGGCATCGGCTCCACCAGCCGGTCGACGGCGAAGCCCGCGTCGCGGACCGCCTGGAACGTCCAGCTCAGCGGGCGCCGGTGGAACCGCACCAGGTGGCCGGGCGGGAACTCGTCCTCCAGCAGCTCGAGCTGGAAGTAGTTCTCCTTTTCGAACCAGCGCCAGTCCTCGCCGGGGTGGTGCACGGAGAACACCAGCACGCCGCCGGGGACCAGGACCCGGCGGAACTCGGCCAGCGTCGGGCCCCAGTCCGCCAGGTAGTGCAGCACGAGCGACGCCGTGATGACGTCGATCGAGCCGTCCGGCAGGTCGAGCGGGCGGGCGATGTCGGCGACCTCGAAGCGGGCCGCGTCGCCGAACTTCCGGCGGGCGACGGCGATCATGCCCGCGCTCGAGTCGACGCCGAGGACGTCGGCACCCCGCGCGGCCAGCAGCGCGCTCAGGTGCCCGGCCGCGCAACCGACGTCGAGCACGCGAAGCCCCGTTATTTCGCCGGCCAGGTCGAGGATCGCCGGCCGGTCGTAGTGGACGTTGGTGACGGACTTCTCCGCGTGCTCGGCGTAGGCCTCGCTGTGGCCGTCGTACTGCTCGGCCCGCGCGCGGCCGATGATCTCGTCGATCACCTCCGTTTTGGCGTCGGCGTAGTTCTGGATGTACTTCCACGTCCGCGCGGCGAGTTCACGCTTCTTCGCCGCGTACAGCTCCAGCTCCTCCGGGTGCGAGCGCAAGCGGTCGCGAAAGAGGCGGTAGCGCGGTGTCTGGCCGTTGCCCGGCGAGTAGACGTGCAGGTTGATGTTCGTGTCCGGGCCCTTGAAGCAGCGGTGCTTCTCCCAGTCGGGCTCGCGGATGACGAGCCGATAGCCCGCCGCCTCCAGGGCCGGGACGTAGGCGTCCTCGTCGTCGGAGTCCGGCACCTCCAGGAGGATGTCGACGATCGGCTTGGCGCACAGCCCCGGCACCGACGTCGAGCCGACGTGCTCGAGGACGAGCACGCGCTCCCCCAGCGCACCGCGGATCCGCTCGGCTTCGCGCTCGAAGAGCCGCGGCCACTCCGGGTCGTAGTCCGCGAGCGTGACGGTCGAGTTCAGCTGCGGTGCTTCGCCGACCCACGCACTCTGGACCTCTTCTTCGCTCAACGCGTCTTGACTGGTCATTCCGGTAGACCCCCTTCAGCAAGGCAGTCGGCCAGATTATCAACGCGCGCAAGCGGTTTTTTCGATCGGCACCGTCAGTCGATCGGCAGCGGCAGCAGGTTCCCGGTCGCTTCGCGCAGCGCGTCCCGCATCGCCGCCCGCGGAGCCGGGCGGCCGGTGAAGTGCTCGGCCTGGCCGAACGCCTGGTGCAGCAGCATGTCCAGGCCGGTGGCGAGCCGGCCGCCGCGGGCCGCGACGGCTTCGGCGAGCGGTGTCGGCCACGGGTGGTAGATGACGTCGAGGACGTGCCCGACCGCGGCGAGGGCGGCCACGTGCCCGGCGACCGCGTCGGGCGGGACCGTGTTCACCAGCACCGCCGCGGACCCCAAGGCCGCGAAGTCCGTGTCGGCCCAGCGCAGGACGTCGACGTCGAGCGCGGCCCGCTTCGCCGCGTCCAGGGTTTCGCCGGCCCGGGCGGGTTCGCGCACGACCAGCCGCACCTGCCGGACGCCGAGGGCGGCCAGCCCGACGACCGCCGCCGCCGCTGTCCCGCCCGCGCCGAGCACGACCGCGGTGTCCCCCGGGGACGGCCGGTAGCCTCCCGCCGCCCGCAGCGCGCCGGTGACGCCCTCGACGTCGGTGCAGTCCGCGAGCCAGCCCCGCCCGGTGCGGACCAGGGTGTTGGCCGCGCCGACGGCGGCCGCGCGCGGCGTCACCTCGTCCGCGTGGTCCAGTGCCGCGCGCTTGCCGGGCATGGTGACCGAAAACCCGGCCCACTCCGGGCCACAGCCGCCGACCAGGCCCGGCAGCTCCGCGGCGCTCGTCTCGATCCGCTCGTACGTCCAGCCGGTCAGGCCGAGCGCGGCGAACGCGGCGCCGTGCAGGACCGGGGACAGCGAGTGCGCCACCGGCTTCCCGAGCACGGCCGCCTTGCGTGGCTCAGATGACACCGCGTTCCCTGGCCAGATCGCGGTTGCGGTTGTGCTCGTCGTTGGTGACCGCGAAGCAGGACAGACCGTTCTTCTCGCACTTGACGAAGTACACCCAGTCCCCGGCCGGCGGTTTCACCGCGGCCTGGATCGCGTCCGGGCTCGGCACCGCGATCGGGGTCGGCGGCAGCCCGGCGTTCTTGTAGGTGTTGTACGCGCCGGACTTCACGCGGTCGCCTTCGTTGGTCAGCAGCGTCGGCCGGTCGAGCACGTAGTTGACGGTGGAGTCCATCTGCAGCCGCATGGGGGGGGTGGCCTTCAGCCGGTTGTAGATGACCCGCGAGAGCTTGCCGAAGTCGGCCTTCACCGCCTCGCGTTCGATGATCGAGGCGATGATCAGCGTCTGGTACGGCGTCATCCCCGGACCGGTCGACTGCGGGGTCAGCCCGGCGTTCTGGATCGCCTCGGCCGAGGTGTGCACCAGCTGCCCGAGGATCTCCTGCGCGGTGGACCCGGGCTTGACGTCGTAGAGACCCGGCGCGATCAGGCCCTCCAGCCTGCGATCCTTGCGATCGGCCTTGTTCGCCGGTTCGATCGCCCAGTCCGGCACGCCGAGCTGCTTGAGGTCCGCCGCGTCGACGGCCTTGCGCAGGTCGTCGGCCGAAACGCAGGTGCTCTTGCCGTTGAGCTGGGCGCACGACGCCTTCGCCATCAGGCTGAACACCCCGGGCGTGACCTTGCCGTCAGGCTGGGTGATGTCGTCGAACTGGGTGTACGGGCGGATCTCCAGCTGCCCGACCCGCGAGGCCGGCGTGGTGAGCCGGTCGACCGCGCTGGCCCCGGACATGTGCGACTTCATCACGTAGAAGCCGTGCTGGATCCGGGCGAGCTTCGGGTTGCCCTCGCCCGCCTTCACGAACGCCTTGCCGCTGGCGACGACGCCCGCCGAGGTGAGCTTCGCGGCGATGGCCGACGTCGAGTCGCCGTCGTCCACCTGGATCAGCACGTCGTCGGTGCCGGTGCCCTCGAAGTCGTCGTAGCCGAAGAACCGGTTGAAGCCGTACCAGGCGCCGCCGGCGAGCAGGGCGATCACCGCGATCGCGGCCACCCAGCCGAGGGCGCGCTTGCTCTTCTTCTTGCGCGGCCGGTCCGGCTCTTCGTCGTAGTCGTCGTACTCCTCGTCGTACTCGGACTCGTCGTAGTCGTCGTAGTCCGCGTACTCGTCGCCCTGGGGCTCTTCTTGCGGCGGTTCGGCCGGGGGCGGCGGGGCCAGCGCGGGCAGAACGTCGGTCACCGGTTCCTCGCGCACGGGCGGGGCCGCCGGGCGGCGGCGCGGCTCGGCACCGGGTTCGGGCACAGCCGCGGAGCGGTCATTCGGCGCGGCGGGTCGCCGGGGTGGTTCGGCGTCGGGGTCCGGCGCCGCGCGGCGGCGGCGCGGATCGGCGCCCTCGGCCGCGTCGGGGACGGCCCGCCGACGGCCCGCCGGCCCGGCGGCCTCCATCGGTTCGGGGACCGGGCCACGCCGGCCCGGCGCGGCCTCGGCCCCGTCCGGCTCGGCCCGGCGGCGGCGCGCGGGCGCCGGTTCGATCCGCTCGGGCATGGCACGCCGCCGGGGCGGCCCGCTGTCGGCCTCGTCGGGGTCCGGGGCCGCGCCACGGCGCCGGGGCGGCCGGTTGTCCAGTTCGTCGGGGCCCGGAGGCACACCGCGACCCCGAGACGGCCTGCCTGGTTCATCAGAATCCGGAGCCACACCCCGACCTCGCGGCGGCCTGCCGTCGAACTCGTCGAGATCCGGAGCCGCACCGCGAACCCGAGGCGCCCGGCCTGGTTCATCAGAATCCGGAGCCGCACCCCGACCTCGCGGCGGCCTGCCGTCGAACTCGTCGAGATCCGGAGCCACACCACGACCCGGAGACGGCCTGCCTGGTTCATCAGGATCCGGAGCCACACCCCGACCTCGCGGCGGCCTGCCGTCGAACTTGTCGAGGTCCGGAGCCCCTCCGCGACCCTGCGGCGGCCTGCTCTCGGCTCCGCCGGGGGCTGCGCGGCGCCGCGGCGGTCTGCTGTCGAACTCGTCCGGGTCCGGAGCCGCACCGCGACCGCGAGGCGGCCTGCTCTCGACCTCGTCCGAGGCCGGGGGCGAGGGCGGGGCCGGGGCCACGCGGCGGCGGCGCGGGGCGGCCGGCTGCTCGATCTCGGAGCCTTCGTCGAGGCCGTGGCGGGCGCGGGCGGCGCGGGCCGGGGCGGCCCGCCGCTCCTGGGGGTCCAGGTCGGACTCGGCCGCGGGCAGGGTGCCCGGCGGTTCCAGGCGGCGATGGCCGGGCTGCGGGGCGCCGCGGCGCGGGTCGGGGGCCGGCGGTTCCTCTCGCCGGGCGCGGCGGGAGGGCTGGGGCAGGTCGTACTCGCCGCCGGCTGCCTGCCCTCGGCGCGGCGGCAGCTCGTGCTGCCCGCTCGGGCTGCGGCGCGGTTCCGCGGCCCGCGGGTCACGTGGGTCGGCGCGGCGCGGGGCGGGCCGGGACGGCGGCGGGGTGGCCGCTTCCGGCTCGCGCAGTCGCCGGCGTCCGCGTGGGGGCTCAGGTGGCTGCTCTGTCATCGGTCTCCCTCCCGGGCGCGGTGCGCAGCGGCGGCGTCGATCCAGGCCTGCAGGATCTCGACGGCGGCGGCCTGGTCGACCACCGCGCGCTGCTTGCGGCCTTTGACCCCGCGCTGGGAGAGGATGCGGGATGCGGTGACCGTGGTCAGCCGCTCGTCGCCCAGCCGGACCGGCACGGGCGCTATCCGCCCGGCCAGGCGTTCAGAATACGCGATGGCCAGCTCGGCCGCCGGACCCTGGCGGTTGGCGAGCGTTCTCGGCAGGCCCACGATCACCTCGACCACCTCGTGCTCGGTGACGAGGGCGGCCAGCTGGTCCAGATCACTGTCGTCGGTCGCATCGCGGGAGAGGGTAACCAATGGCGACGCCAGCACCGGGGCCGGATCGCTCAGCGCCACCCCGACCCGGACCGATCCGACATCCACGCCGAGCCGGCGGCCCCGGCCCGGATCGCCCACACCGGGACGGTCCGGGCCGCGGTTTCCGCGGTTAACCAATGCCGGCAATCGCCGCGCGCAGCGCCGTGACCGCCTCGGCCGCGCCGGCCGGGTTCGTGCCACCGCCCTGGGCCATGTCGGGCTTGCCGCCGCCCCGGCCGCCGATCTTCTCGGCGAACGACGGCACGAGCTTGCCCGCGGCGATGCCCTTGTCCTGGGCCGCCTTGGTCGTCGCGACGACGAAGCTCAGCTTCTCGCCGGCCGGCGAGAACAGCGCCACCACGCCGGCCCGCGAGCCGAGCCGGCCGCGGATGTCGGAGGCGAGCGCGCGCAGGCCGTTGCCGTCGACGTCGGGCACGACCTCGGCCACCACGGTCACGCCGCCGATGTCCTGCGCCTTGTCGACCAGGGCACCCGCCGAGCCCAGCACCTGCTGGGTCTTGAGCTGGGTGATCTCCTTCTCGGCGTTCTTCAGCCGGGTCAGGACGTCCTCGATGCGGCCCGGCAGCTGGTCCGAGGGCACCTTGAAGGTGTTCGCCAGCTGCGAGACCAGCAGCTGCTCCTTGCGGACGTACTTCAGCGCGTCCGTGCCGACGAGCGCCTCGACGCGGTGCACGCCCGAGCCGATGGAGGCGTCGGAGACCAGCTTGACCAGGCCGAGCTGGCCGATCCGGTCGACGTGCGTGCCACCGCAGAGCTCGCGGGAGTACTCGCCCATGTCGACCACGCGGACGTCGTTGCCGTACTTCTCGCCGAACAGCGCGACCGCGCCGAGCTCGAGGGCCTTGTCCTTGGTCGTGGTGAAGCTCTGCACCTCGACGTTGGTCTGGAGGTAGTCGTTGACCTCCTCCTCGACCTCGGTCAGCACGTCCGCCGACACCGAGCCGGGCGTGGTGAAGTCGAACCGCATGCGGCCCGGCGAGTTCAGCGAACCCGCCTGCGCCGCGCGCTTGCCGTACGCGCCGCGGACGGCCGCGTGCACCAGGTGCGTCGCCGAGTGCGAACGCTCGATGGACAGGCGGCGGTGCGCGTCGACCGAGCCGGTGAGCTTCGTGTCCAGGCCGACCTCGCCGTCGACGACCTCGACGCGGTGCACGAACAGGCCCGGCACGATCTTCTGCACGTCCAGGACCTTCAGCTCGACGCCGTCGCCGAGCAGCACGCCGGTGTCGGCGACCTGGCCACCACTCTCGGCGTAGAACGGCGTCCGGTCGAGGACCAGCTCGGCCTTCTTGCCCGCGGCGACGCTGCGGACCGGCTGCCCGTCTTCGAGCAGCGCGACGACCTTCGCCTCGGCCTGCAGGTCGGTGTAGCCGAGGAACTCGGTCTCGCCGTGCTGCTCCAGGACCTTCCGGTACTCCGAGAGGTCGCCGTGGCCGGTCTTGCGGGCCGCCGCGTCCGCCTTCGCGCGGGTCCGCTGCTCGTTCATGAGCGTGCGGAAGCCGTCCTCGTCGACGGTCAGGCCCTGCTCGGCCGCCATTTCGAGGGTGAGGTCGATCGGGAAGCCGTAGGTGTCGTGCAGCTGGAAGGCCTTGTCGCCGGCCAGCACGTCGCCGCCGCCGCGCTTGGTCTCCTCGGCCGCGAGGTCGAAGATGCGCGAACCGCTCGTGAGGGTCGAGAGGAAGGCCTCTTCCTCGATCCGGACGACCTCGTTGATGCGGTCGAAGCCGGAGACCAGCTCGGGGTAGGTCGGGCCCATCGTGTCGCGCACGACCTTGGCGAACTCCTGCAGCACCGGCTCCTGCACACCCAGCAGGCGCGTGGAACGGACGATGCGGCGCAGGAGGCGGCGCAGGACGTACCCGCGGCCGTCGTTGCCCGGGGTGACGCCGTCGCCGATCAGCAGGACGCCGGTGCGGGCGTGGTCGGCGATGACGCGGAAGCGGACGTCGTCGGCGTGGTTGCTGCCGTAGCGACGGCCGGAGAACTCCTCCGCGCGGCCGATGACCGGACGCACGAGGTCGGTCTCGTAGACGTTCTCGACGCCCTGCAGGATCGTCGCGACGCGCTCGACACCCATGCCGGTGTCGATGTTCTTCTTCGGCAGCTCGCCGATCGGCGGGTGGCCCAGCTTCGGGCTGAGGTCGCCGCGGACGTCCTGCATGAAGACGAGGTTCCAGATCTCGATGTAGCGGTCCTCGTCGGCGACCGGGCCGCCCTCGCGGCCGTACGCCGGGCCGCGGTCGTAGTAGATCTCCGAGCACGGGCCGCCGGGACCGGGCACGCCCATGTCCCAGTAGTTGTCCTTGCCGTCGCGCTCCTGGATGCGCTCGCCCGGCAGGCCGGTGAGCTTGCGCCACAGCCCGGCCGCCTCGGCGTCGTCGTTGTAGACGGTCGCCCAGATCCGGTTCGGGTCGAGGCCGTAGCCGCCTTCGCTCTGGGGCTTGGTGATCAGCTCCCAGGCGTACTCGATGGCGCCTTCCTTGAAGTAGTCGCCGAAGGAGAAGTTGCCGGCCATCTGGAAGAACGTGTTGTGCCGGGTGGTCTTGCCGACCTCGTCGATGTCCGGCGTGCGCACGCACTTCTGCACGGAGGTCGCGCGCGGGTACGGCGGCGGCGCCTCACCGAGGAAGTACGGCTTGAACTGCACCATGCCGGCGTTGACGAACAGCAGGTTCGGGTCGTCGAGGATCAGCGGCGCGCTCGGGACGCGGGTGTGGCCCTTGCTCTCGAAATGACGCAGGAAACGGTCGGTGATTTCGTGTGTGTCCACGGTCGGGTCCTTGTTGCTGGTGGCGGAGAACGGGTCGGCGGCGACGGCGAAGGGGTTCCGGGCAGGCCCGGATCAGCCCTCCGCCCGGCGAGCTCGCCGGACCGGGCGCCGGGAGGCGGCGTGCCGTCCCTCGGCGCGGGGCGCGGTCACGCCCGCCCGCTCCTCGACCATGTCGTGCAGCTCCTGTTCCCGCTCGTTCATGCCCGCGCGCACCTCGGCGCCGAACGAACCCACGGCACCCGCCAGCTCGCGCACGGCGTCCCCCAGGTTCGATGCTAACCCGGCCGGCGTGGCCTGACGAGCCGTTTCGGCGGCCTTGCGGGACAGCGCGACGCCAGCGACGACCCCGACGCCGAGCCAGAACAGCCGCCTCATTTGCCGGCTCGCTTCACGGCCTTGAGGGCGTTCTTCTTCTTGCGCGCCTTGATCGCCTTGCTCAGCCCGTAGGACAGCGCCGCGGTCTTGACCAGCGGGCCGCCGAGGGTGGCGGTGAACACCGACGCCAGCGCCGAGACGTTGCCCGTGACCGCCTGCGCGTTCGCGGTGATGCCGTCCACCCGCTCGAGCTGGGTGTTGACGTGCGTGATGGTCTCGTTCGCGCCGATCAGCAGCGGGTCGGTGTTGCTGTTGGTGCGCTCGATCGCCTCGGTGGCCGCGTCCAGCGTCTTGCCGAGCTTGATCAGCGGGATCGCCAGCAGGACGACCAGCACCACGAATGCTCCTGCGGCGATCAACGCGGCGATCTGCCCTGCCGACACGGGCCCTCCTCGGTTCAGGGGTCGGGATGCCGCCTGAGGTTACCGCCTGGGCTGGTTCCCGACCGTGTCACCCCGCCGCAGCCGCCACGGCCCCTCGAGCGGTCAGGAACCTTTGACGACCGCCCGGTACAGCGCCGCCATGTCTTCGTCGCCGTGCCCCGCCTCGACCGCCGCCTCCAGGTGCGCCAGCACCGCCTTCGCCCCCGCCACGTCGACGTCGTCGCCCGCGGCCGCCACCACCAGGCGGGCGTCCTTCGCCGCCAGGCCCGCCGGGAACGCCGGCGGGTACTCCCCCGCCAGCATCGCGCCGCCCTTGACGTGCGCGTAGCCGACGTCCAGGCCGCCGCCCTCGATCGTCTCCAGGAACAGTTTCGGGTCCAGGCCCAGTGCGCGGGCCAGGCCGAGGCTCTCCGCCGTCGCGTTGGTCAGGGCGAGCACCCAGGCGTTCATCACCAGCTTCAACCGGCTGCCCCGGCCCGCCGGGCCGAGCCAGACGGTGCGCATGCCGACCGCGTCGAACACCGGCGTCGCCGCCGGGCGGGACTCCTCCGGGCCCGATCCCAGCACCAGCAGCTGGGCCTGCTCCGCGGGCTGGCGGGTACCGAGCACGGGTGCGTCGACGAACACCACGCCCGCCTTCTCCGCCATCGCCGCGAGGCGGTCGGTCCACTCGAGACCGACCGTGCTCATCTGCAGCCACAACGTCCCCGACGCGGGCGATGCCGCTTCGAAGGCCGAAGCGACGGCGGGGCCGTCGGCGAGCATCGTCACGAGGATGTCCGCGCCGTCGGCCGCGGCCGACGGCGACTCCGCGACGGTGGCGACGTCGGACAGCGGCTCGGCCTTCTCCCGGGTCCGGTTCCAGACCCGGACGTCGAGGCCCGCCTTGGCGATGTTGGCCGCCATCGGGGCGCCCATGATCCCGGTTCCGAGAAACGCGACAGTCATGCCGCCATCGTCGCGGAGACGGGCCGCCGCCGCGCGTTCAGCCGGACGGCGGCGCGTTCTGCCCGGTGCGCTCGAGCTTGTGCCACGGCAGCCGGGCGCCCGCGAACGCCGTCATCACCGACTGGACGACCACCAGGTACATCAGCTGCCGGTGGACGAACTGCTGCAGCGGCAACGCCAGCAGCGGCCCGAGGCGCTCGCCGTCGAGCCGGAACGCGATGATCCCGGGCACCACTGCACCAGCAGGAACACCAGCCAGTACCCGAGGGCCGCCGACCGGTCGTCGGCGAGCGCGGCCAGGTCCACCAGCGGCACCAGCATCGGCAGCACGACCTGGAACAGCAGCAGGTACGGCAGCCCGCGGCGGCCCAGCCGGCCGGCCGCGCCGCCGCGCAGCACCGCGCTGCGGTGCTTCCACACCGCCTGCAGCGTGCCGTAGCACCAGCGGTAGCGCTGCTTCCACAGCTGCCCGAGCGTCGAGGGCGCCTCGGTTCAGGCCCGCGCCTGCTGCTCGTAGACGACCCGCCAGTCGGCCTGCTCGAGCAGCATCGTCAGGTCGGTGTCCTCGGCGAGGGTGTCCTCCGGGACGCCGCCGAGGTCCGGCACCGCCGAGCGCCGGAACGCCCCGACCGCGCCCGGCACGGTCGGCATGCACTCGAGGACGTCGTACACCACCCGCCGGCCCGGCCGGCCGGGGCGGCGGGGCTGACCGCCTCGCGGACGCCGGTGACCTCGCCGACGGTGCCGAACGTCCAGCCCGCCGCCCGCAGCCGGGGCACCAGGTCCGCCAGCGCCGCGACGGTCTCCGAGCGGTCGCCGCCGGCGTCGTGCATCAGCACCACGGCGCCGCGGTCGTCCTTCGGCGTCACGTTCGCGACGATCGCCGCCACGCCGGGGCGGCGCCGGTCCTGGCTGTCCACATCGGACAGGACGACGAGACGGCCGTCGGCGCCGATCCGCCGCATCGACGCCCACGCCGCGTCGTCGACGGCGGCGGGCGCGGCCGAGTACGGCGGCCGGACCAGCGAGGTACCCACCCCGGCGGCGCCGGCCAGGGCCAGGTCGGTGAAGCGCAGTTCCAGCTTGGCTCGCACGTCGCCGTCTTCACGCAGGTCGGAGTGGGTACCGGGCGACCCTCGCGCCGGTGACGAAGAACGTGGCGTGCGCGTGGTGCTCGGCGAGCACCGCCGGCACGCGCGGCGTCCACTCCGGGTCCGGGCCGTCGTCGAAGGTCAGGGCGAGGGTCCTGGTCCTGGCGTGCAGTCCCACCGGGTCGGCGCGGGCGTCGACGACCGGCCCGCCGGTGCCGATCCCGGCCGAGACCGCACCGGCGGG
>NZ_JMQI01000084.1 GCF_000695625.1 Amycolatopsis rifamycinica | reverse complement strand
GGGGTGGCACCGGACGAGCCGGTCGGCGTCCACCTCGGCCGCACCTCCCGGCTGGTGGTCGCGCTGCTGGGGATCCTCAAGGCGGGTGCGGCGTACCTGCCCCTGGACCCGGGCTACCCGCGTGACCGCCTGGCGTTCATGGTCGGCGACGCCGGCGTGCGGCTGGTCGTGGCGGACGCCGGGTCGGCCGCCTCCGCCGGGCGGCTCGGCGCCGAGCAGGTCGTGGTGCCCGATCCGGCCGGGGCGCCGGCCGGCACCCCGCCGGACGACACCCACCCGGCGGCCACCGCGGACAACCTGGCGTACGTGATCTACACGTCCGGGTCCACCGGGCGGCCCAAGGGGGTCATGGTCACCCACCGCAACGTGGTCAACCTCTTCGCCGGGATGAACGAGGGCTTCGGTGCCGACGAGCCCGGCACGTGGCTCGCGGTCACCAGCGTGTCCTTCGACATCTCCGTGGTCGAGCTGCTGTGGGCGCTGACGCACGGCCACCGGGTCGTGCTGCGCGGTGAGCCGCCCCTGCCGTCGGCCGCGGCCGCCGCGGAATCGGCCACCGCCGCCGCGGCCCGCGCCCGCCCGATCGACTTCAGCCTGTTCTACTTCGGCAGCGACTCGGAGGCCAACTCCGGCGATCGCTACCGGCTGCTGCTCGAGGGCGCGAAGTTCGCCGACCGCAACGGGTTCACCGCCGTGTGGACCCCCGAGCGCCACTTCCACCAGTTCGGCGGGCTGTACCCGAACCCGTCGGTGACGGCGGCGGCCGTCGCCGCGGTCACCGAGCGGGTCCAGGTGCGCGCGGGCAGCGTGGTGCTGCCGTTGCACGACCCGCTGCGGGTGGCCGAGGAATGGTCCGTGGTGGACAACCTCTCGGCCGGCCGGACGGGCATTTCCCTCGCGTCGGGCTGGCACGCCAACGACTTCGCGCTGGCCCCGGACCGCTTCGCACAGCGCAAGCAGCTGATGATGGACGGTCTCGCGGAGGTCCGGCGGCTGTGGCGCGGCGAGAAGGTCCTGCGACGCAACGGTGCCGGTGCCGAGATCGAGGTCGGCGTGTTCCCCAAGCCGGTCCAGCCGGAGCTGCCGGTCTGGCTGACCAGTGCCCGCCACCCGGAGACCTTCCGGATGGCCGGCGAGGCCGGCACCGGGGTGCTCACCCACCTGCTCGGGCACAGCCTGGAAGAGCTGGCCGAGAAGATCGCCCTGTACCGCAAGGGCTGGCGCGAGGCGGGGCATCCCGGGGACGGCCACGTGGCGGTCATGGTCCACACCTTCGTCGGAACGGATCTCGACGAGGTGCGGGAGCTGGTCCGGGAGCCGATGAGCCGGTACCTGGAGACCTCCTTCGACCTGATCGCCTCGCTCGGCGCCACCACCGGGAGCGCCGAAGAGTTCAAGGCGTTGTCCGGCGGGGAACTGCGGGAGCTGGTGGACCGGGCGTTCGACCGGTTCTTCGCCACCGCCAGCCTGCTCGGTACCCCGCAGGTCTGCGCCGACATGATCGACCGGATGAAGGCCGCCGGCGTCGACGAGGTCGCCTGCCTGATCGACTTCGGCGTCGACGAAAACGCCGCTCTCGAGGCGCTGGCCCACCTGACAACCGTCCGGGAAATCACCGACGAGCGCCGGGAAGCCGCGCAGGCCAAGGCCGAAGAGCCGATCGCCGAACAGCTGCGGGAGCACGCGGTGACGCACCTGCAGTGCACGCCGTCGCTGGCCCGTGCCCTCCTGGCGGACCAGGACGCGCGGGCCGAACTGCCGCGGCTGGACCGGCTGCTGGTGGGCGGCGAGGCGCTGCCCACCGATCTGGCCCGCGAACTCTCCGGCGCCGTCGGCGGCACCGTGCACAACATGTACGGGCCGACCGAAGCCGCGGTCTGGGCGACGACGTCCCGGATCGGGCCCGGCGACGGCCCGGTGACCATCGGGCGGCCGCTGGCGAACGTCCGGGCCTACGTGGTCGACCGCGACACGCGGCCGTGCCCGGTGGGCGTGCCGGGAGAGCTGCTGCTCGGCGGGGACGGCGTGGTCCGGGGCTACCTCGGCCGCACCGACATCACGGCCGAACGGTTCCAGCCCGACCCGTTCACCGCGGAGCCGGGCGCGCGGGTCTACCGGACCGGTGACCTGGCCCGCTGGGCCCCCGGCGGCGAACTCGAGTTCCTCGGCCGGCTCGACGACCAGGTCAAGCTGCACGGCCACCGGATCGAGCTCGGCGAGATCGAGACCGCGCTCGCCGACCACGCCGGAGTGGACTCGGCGGTCGCCGTCATCCGGGGCGAAGGCGCCGAACAGCGGATCATCGGCTACTACGTCCCGGCGACCGGCCGGCCGACGACCGGTGCCGAGCTGCGGGCCTTCCTGGCCACGCGGTTGCCCGGCTACATGGTGCCCAGCGCGTTCCACGCCATCGACGCGGTGCCGTTGACCCCCAACAAGAAGGTCGACCGCCGGGCGCTGCCCGACCTGTCGGAGGCCCGCCCCGAAGGCACGACCGCGTACGCGCCGCCGACGAACGCGACCGAGCGGCTGGTCACCGAGGTGTGGCGCGAGGTGCTCGGCGTGGACCGGGTGGGCGTGGACGACAGCTTCTTCGAGCTCGGCGGGAACTCGCTGCTCGTGGTGGTGGCCCGGGCCCGGTTGCTCGAACACCGGGACAGCGCGCTGTCGCTGGTGGACATGTTCCGGTACCCGTCGGCGCGGGCACTGGCCGAGGCCATCGACCGCACGCCGGCCGACGGGTCCGACGAAGCGGTCGGGGCGGGTGCCGCGCGGGCCGCGGCCCGTCGTGCCGCCGGCCGGGCCGCCGCGCGGCGGACGGGCAGGGCGGGAGTGTGAGCGTGCCAGTGAACCGATCGACACGGCGTCGAGCCGTTGGGGGCCTGCGATGAGTACCGGAATGGAAGACGGGATGGAGCCCATCGCGGTCGTCGGGCTTGCCGGGCGGCTGCCCGGAGCGGCCACCATCGACGAGTTCTGGCGCAACCAGCGGGACGGCGTCGAGTCGGTCTCCCGGTTCAGCACCCGGCAGCTGGTCGACGCCGGCTGGCCGGCGGACATGGTGACGCACCCCGACTACGTGCCCGCCGCGGCGGTCGTCGAGGACGCCGACCAGTTCGACGCGGAGTTCTTCGGGTACACGGCGCAGCAGGCGGAGATCAGCGATCCGCAGCAGCGGCTCTTCGTCGAGTGCGTCTGGCACGCGCTCGAGGACACCGGGCACGACCCGGCCCGGTTCGACGGCGCCGTCGGCGTCTACGCCGGCTGCTTCGCCAACAAGTACCTGCCGCTGAACCTCCTGGCGAACGCGCGGTTCCGGCGGTCGCTGGCGGCGTTCTCCGCGCGTCCGTTCAACGACAAGGACTTCCTCGCGACCCGCGCGGCGTACCTGTGCAACCTGCGCGGTCCCGCGATGACCGTGCAGACGGCCTGCTCCACGTCGCTCGTGGCCATCCACCTCGCCTGCCAGGCGCTGCTCGGACACGAATGCGACATGGCGCTGGCGGGCGCGGTGGCGCTGCCGATCCCGCTGATCGGCGGCTATCCGCAGGTCGCCGGCGGGATCTTCGCCAGCGACGGCCACTGCCGTCCCTTCGACGCCGCCGCCGGCGGGACCATTCCCGGGTACGGCGTCACGGTCGTGGCGCTCCGCCGGCTGAGCGACGCGCTCGCGGACGGCGACCACATCCGCGCGGTCATCCGGGGCACGGCGGTCAACAACGACGGTTCGGCGAAGTTCGGGTTCAGCGCACCGAACATGCAGGCACAGGCCGAGGCGATCGCCACCGCGCAGGCGGTCGCCGGCGTGCCCTCGGAGACCATCGGCTACATCGAGGCGCACGGCACCGGCACCCCGCTCGGGGACCCGATCGAGGTCGCCGGGCTCACCAAGGCGTTCGGCACCCGCGAACGCGGGTTCTGCGCGCTCGGCTCGGCGAAGGCCAACGTCGGGCACCTCGACGCCGCCGCCGGGGCGGTGGGTTTCGCCCGGGCGGTGCTGGCGCTCGAACACGAGGAAATCCCGCCCAGCATCAACTTCACCACGCCCAACCCCGCACTGGCACTGGACCGCACGCCGTTCTACGTGCCGACCACCGCCCTTCCCTGGACGCGGGGCGCGACGCCGCGACGGGCCGGCGTCAGCGCCTTCGGGGTCGGCGGCACCAACGCGCACGTGGTGCTGGAAGAGGCACCGGTGCGGCGGGACACCGCGCCGCCGGCCCGCCCGGAGCAGGTGATCGTGCTGTCCGCGCGGACCGGGAAGGCGCTGGCGGACGCGGCCGCCAACCTCGCCGGCCACCTGGAGCGCCACGAGGACGCGGACCTCGCCGACGTCGCCTACACCCTGCAGGCCGGCCGGGCCGGGTTCCCGCACCGCCGGCACCTGGTGTGCCGCGACCGGACCGAGGCGGTCGCCGCCCTCCGGGCGCTGGCGCGGACGACGGACGCCGGTGCCGGGGTGAAGGCCCGGCAGGTGATCTTCATGTTCCCGGGCAGCGCCTCGTACCGGCCGGGTGCCGCGGCGGAGATCTACCGCGGTGAGCCGGTGTTCGCCGAGCAGGTGGACCGCTGCGCCGAACTGGTGCGGCCGCGGCTCGGGTTCGACGTTCGCCCGCTGCTCTTTTCGGCCGCGGAGGGCGGCGACGGGCGGGGTGTGCCGGCGGCGGTCTTCAGCCTGCAGTGGGCGCTCGCGCGGCTGTGGCGGTCGTGGGGTGTCGAACCCGCCGCGATGATCGGCGAGGGCGACGGCGAGTACGTGGCGGCCTGCCTGGCCGGCGTGATCGGCCTGGCGGACGCCCTCGACGTCACCACCGCCCGGGCGGACGCCGGCGCACGCACGGCCGGGTTCGCCGACCGGGTGGCGGGCTACGAGCTCAAACCGCCGGAGGTGCCCTACGTCTCCGGGGTGACCGGCACCTGGATCAGCCCGGAGGAGGCTGTGGAGCCGGCCCACTGGGCCCGCCACCTGAGCGAGCCGTCCCGGTTCGCCGACGGCCTGCGGGAGCTGGCCGGCGAGCCCGGCCGGATCCTGCTCGAAGTCGGCCCGGGCAGCACGCTGACCGAAGCCGTCGCGCGGCGGGAACCCGCGCTGACGGCGGTGTCCACGCTCCCGCCGCCGGACGCGGACCGAGCCGGTCCCGCCCACCTGCTCGGCACGGCGGGCAGGCTGTGGGAGTCCACTGTGGAGATTGATTGGGACGCCCTGCACGGCACGCCGCGACCGCGGCGAGTGTCACTGCCGGGCTATCCCTTCCAGCGGCGCCGGTACTGGATCGGGCCCGATTCCGGCAGCTACGAGCCCCTTGGCCTGGAGGAGGCGTCATGGACGAGCCGCTCGTTGCCATCGTAGGCGCGGGTGTCATGGGCACCGGCATCTCGACGCTCGTCGTCGGGCACGGCCTGCCGGTCGTGCTGGTGGACGTCGACGACGGCGTGCTGGAGCGCGCCCGCGCGGCGTCCGCCACCGGGCTGCGGCACGCCCAGCTGGCGGGCGCGCTGCCGGCCGGGCGCGCCCCGGGGAAGCTGCACACGACCGTTTCGCTGAGCGAGGTGGCGGACGCGACCGCGGTGATCGAGGCGGTCACCGAGCTGCCCGAGAAGAAGGCGGAAGTGCTCGCCGGCATCTCGGAACTGGTCCGGCCCGGCACTCCCCTGATCTCCAACACGTCCGGCATCCCCATCGACGAGATGGCGGCGTGGGTGCGCCACCCGGACGACCTGATCGGCACGCACTTCATGAACCCCGCGTACCTGATCGCGATGGTCGAGGTCATCCGCGGCCCGAAGACGGCCGACCAGACCGTCGACGCGGTGCTCTCGCTGCTGACCCGGCTCGGCCGGCGCGCGGTGGTGGTCAACGACGCACCCGGTTTCGTGACGAGCCGGCTCCTGCACCCGATGATCAACGACGCCGCGCGGGTCGTCGGGGACGGCACCGCGACCGTCGAGGAGGTGGACGCCCTGATGCAGGGCTGCCTCGGTCACCCGACGGGCCCGCTGCGCACCGCGGACCTGATCGGGATCGACAACCTCGTCGACGCCCTCGCGGCGCTGCACGCCCGGACCGGGGACGAGCGGTGCCGCCCCAGCGAGGTTCTCCTGGAGAAGGTCCGGCGAGGTGAACTCGGCCGGAAAAGCGGCCGTGGCTTCTACATCTACAAGTGAGGCGAAATCATGAACTCGGAACAGCAGACCGCCAAGGCGCCCCTCGACACCGACGTCGTCATCGACCAGATCAGCAGCTTCGTGGCCGAGCAGACCGGGACCAGGCCCGAGGTGGACCAGGACCTCTTCGCCACCGGGCTGGCCAACTCCATGTTCGCCATGCAGCTGGTCGTGTTCCTGGAACAGGCCTACTCCGTGACGGTCGCCGGCCCGGACCTGCAGCTGTCGAACTTCCTCACGGTCAAGAGCATGGCCGCGCTCGCCAGCCGGCTCCAGGCGGAGTCGGCCGCCGGCTGCGATGTCTGACGGGCTCCTCACCGGCCACGCCGACACCTGGCGCTTCGTCGGGGACAACGCCGGCGCCTGGGACGTCGCGGGCGAAATCCCGCGGACCGTCCTGAGCGAACTCGGTGCCGCCGGCGTCCTCTGCGCGGAAGTGGGGAAGGAACACGGCGGGCTCGGCCTGACCAGCTCGGCGAACGGGGAGCTCACCGCCCACGCCGGGAGCCTGTGCAGTTCCCTGCGGAGTGTGATGACGTCGCAGGGCATGGCGGCCTGGACGATCCAGCGCCTCGGCACCCGCGAACAGCGGGCCGCGTTCCTGCCGCAGCTGACCGGCGGCCGGCTCGCGGCCGTCGCCTTCAGCGAGCCCGAAGCCGGCAGCGACCTCGGGGCGATGACCACCCAGCTGCGGTTCGACGGGGACACGGTGGTCGTCGACGGCGGCAAGACGTGGATCACCGCGGCGGCCTACGCCGACTTCGTCGTCGTCATCGGCAAAGTCGGCGAGAACGCGGCGGCGGTCGTGGTGCCCGCGGACGCCGAGGGGGTGCGGATCGAGAAGATCCCGCACCCGCTCGGCTGCCGCGCGGCCGGGCACGCGCAGGTCCGGCTGGACGGCGTGCGGCTGCCGGCGGCGAACGTCCTCGGCGGCACGGGGCTCTCACTGCCGTTCCTGGTGACGACGTCGCTGTCCTACGGCCGGATGTCGGTGGCCTGGGGCTGTGCCGGCATCCTGCGCGGCTGTCTCGGCGCGGTGACCGCGCACGCCGGCTCGCGGCGGCAGTTCGGCAAGCCGATCGCCGAGCACCAGCTGGTTTCCCGCATGGTCGCCGACCTCTACGCCGCGGAGCAGGTCGCCACCGCGGTGTGCCGTCGCGCGAGCGAATGCTGGGAATCGGGATCGCCGGACCTGGTGATCGCCACCGTTCTCGCGAAACACGTGAGCGCGACCGAGGCCGTGCGCGGCAGCGCGTCGGCCGTGCAGATCATGGCCTCGGCGGGCGCGTCGGACGGCCACGTCGTCGCCCGCGCCTACCGGGACGCGAAGCTGATGGAAATCATCGAGGGCAGCAGCGAGATCTGCCGGCTCGAACTCGCCCGGCACGCCCTGGCGACCGGGCACGGCACCGTACGGCGGGAGACGCAGTGACCGAACCGATCACCACCGTCAAGTGTGTCGTCTGGGACCTGGACAACACGCTGTGGAACGGCACCCTGCTCGAGGGCGACGACGTGGCCATCGACGACCGGGTCCACGAGACCATCGTGGGTCTCGACTCCCGCGGCATCCTGCAGGCCGTCGCGAGCAAGAACGACCACGGGCCCGCCTGGCAGCGCCTCGAGGCCCTCGGCGTCGCCGAGTACTTCGTGCAGGCCAAGATCGGGTGGGGCCCGAAGTCGGCTTCGGTCCGCGAAATCGCCGACGAGCTGAAGTTCGCCCACCACACGATCGCCTTCGTCGACGACCAGCCCGCGGAACGGGCGGAGGTGGCCTACCACCTGCCGGAGGTGCGCTGCTACCCGGCCGAGTCGATCCCCGAGCTGCTCACCCTGCCCGAGTACACCCCGGCGGCGGTGACGGTCGACTCGCGCCGCCGCCGCCAGATGTACCAGGCCAACGTGCGGCGCCAGGCCGAGCAGGAGTCGTTCGACGGGCCGTCGGAGGAGTTCCTGCGCTCGCTGGAGCTCGTGATGGAGATCAGCAGGGCCACCCCGGGCGACCTGTCCCGGATGGAGGAGCTGACGCTGCGCACGAGCCAGATGAACGCGACCGGCGTCCACTACTCCGACGCCGACCTCCGCGCGCTCCTGGACGACCCCCGCCACGAGGTCCTCGCGGTGACGATGAGCGACCGCTTCGGCTCGCACGGCGCGGTCGGCGTGGCGCTGCTGGAGACCGGCCCGGCGGTGTGGCACCTGAAGCTGCTGGCCACCTCGTGCCGGGTGGTGTCGTTCGGCGCCGGCGCCACGGTGCTGAACTGGCTGATCACGGAGGCGGCCGCGGCGGGCGCCCACCTGGTCGCCGACTTCCGGCCGACCGCGCGGAACCGGATCATGGAAGTCGCCTACCGGTTCGCCGGGTTCGCGGACGAGCACTGCGCCTGCCTGGCCGGGCTGCCGGCACCGGAAAGCGCGGACACGCAACGGCTGCACATCACCCCGGCACCGCGGCCGGCACCGGCCACGCTGCGGCTGACCGCCGTCCGGCTGGCCACGGCCTGAGCCACCCGCGGTCCGGACCTGTCCCACCGAAACGGCCCTCCTGCTCGGCGTGCACCGAGCGGGAGGGCCGTTTCGTTGCGCTGTAAGGCGTCTCCTGGGTTGTCTGGTCACTGTGCGCGGTGGCTGGTCGCGGTGAACTGACGGACAAGGCGTGGGTGGTGATCGAGCCACTGCTGCCGCCGCGGCAAAGTGGTGGCCGGTGGTGACGGGATCACCGTCAGGTGATCAACGCGATCCTGTGGAAGTTGCGCACCGGTGCCCCGTGGCGTGACCTGCCCGAACGGTATGGGCCGTGGAAGACCGCGCATGAGCGGCTGCGGTTGGACCAAAGACGGCACCTGGAAGAAGGTCCTCGACCGGGCGATCGTCGAAGACGACGCCGTCGGCGACCTCGAATGGATCATCTCGGCCGACTCGAGCGTGGTCCGGGCACACCAGCACGCTGCAGGTGCCCGGAAAAAGGGGGATGCAGCGACGGAATCGAAGCCCTCGACGGAGAAGGACTCGGCCGGTCCCGCGGCGGGCTGAGCACTCAAATCCACCTCGCCGTCGAAGGTCGAGGCTGCCGGTCCGGATCCTGCTCACCCCAGGCCAAGCGGGAGATAACCCGCAACTGCTGCCGCTGCTGGACGGCATCAGCGTCGCCCGGATCGGACCAGGCCGGCCACGCTGCCGGCCGGAGACCGTGATCGCGGACGAGGCCTCCGAACGCTGCTTCAACCGGCTCGAACACTTCCGCGACCTGGCCACCCGCGACGCCGAACGCGCCGCCGACTACCAAGCCGAACTGACCATCGCCGCCATCATCCGCTGGCGCCGAAGACTTACAGGACGGCTCCCGGACCCGCGCACGACCGCGGCCGGCGCCCCGCGAGGGGCGCCGGCCGCGGCCACCGCACCAGCTATCGAGCGGGCTTCTTCCGGACCAGCGTGATCCCGTCCGCCATCGTGAGCATCGAGACGTCCACCCGCGGATCGTCGCGCAGGGACGCGTTGAGCGCCCGGACCGCGGTCGTGTCCGGGTCGCGGCTGGCCGGGTCGACCACGCGGCCGAAGAAGAGCGTGTTGTCGATGACGATCAGCCCTTCCGGCCGGACGAGACGGAGCGCGGCCTCGTAGTACGTTCCGTAGCCTGCCTTGTCCGCGTCGATGAACACGAGGCCGAAGCTCTCGGCGCCGCGCTCGTCGGTGACGTCGGCGAGCGTCTTCGCCGCGTCGCCGATGCGCACCTCGATGCGTTCGGCGACGCCCGCGCGCTGCCAGTAGCCGGCGCCGATCGCCGGCCAGCGGCCGTCCAGGTCGAGGGTGACGACCTCGCCGTCCGCGGGCAGCGCCCGGGCCATGCACAACGTGCTGTAGCCGGTGAACGTCCCGATCTCCAGCACCGTCCGGGCACCGGACAAGCCGACCAGCATGGCCAGCAGCTGGCCCTCCTCGGCCATCACCTGCATGGCCGTGCCGCCCGGCAACCCCGCGGTCACCGCCCGGAGTTCGGCCAGGATCGGGTCCTCGCGCAGGGACACCGCGCGGACGTACTCGTGGATTTCCGGCGTCGCCACGATCTGATCTGCCATGCCGCGGCTCACTTCCTCGCGACGCAGGCGAAGGACAGCGGGATCGGGTCGCCCGCGATCCGCCAGTTGTGGTCCCCGTCGGACTCCATCAGCGGGAGCCGCTGCCGCGCGTCGTAGGGCACCTCCCGCAGGCGCTCGATCGTCAGGCCGGCGGCGATCAGCGAGTTCACCACTTCCTCCACGGTCCACCGCCAGCCGTAGATCGAGTGCTTTTCCACCTCGACCTCGTCTTCGATCCGGTCCGCGTAGCTCTTGCTCATCTCGTGGTGCACCTGCCGGGACTGGAACAGCGAGCGGACCACGCGCAGTTCCCCGTCGACGGAGTCGAACAGGTTGAGGATCGGATGGATCTCCACGATGGTGAGGGTGCCGCCCGGCTTGACGAACTGCGCCGCCACCTCGGCCCAGCGGGGGATGTCGGGCAGGAACGAGAGGGTGCCGTACCCGGTGAACACCATGTCGAACTGGCCGTCGAGCACCTGGGGCAGGTCGTAGAGGTTGGCCTGGACGAACTTCGCGTCGAGGTCGAGCTCCCCGGCGAGGCCGCGGGCGATGTCGATCGCCTCGTCCGAGATGTCGGTGCCGGTCACCTGCGCGCCCATGCGGGCGAGCGAAAGCGAGTTGACGCCGATGTGGCACTGCAGTTCCAGCAGGGACCGGCCGCGGACGTCGCCCAGTTCCTCCCGTTCCAGCCGGCGCAGCATGTTGTGGCCCTGCTTGAACTTCTCGACGTCGTAGTACGACGATTGCAGGTGCGCCCGCGCTCGCAGGTTGAAGCCTTCTTGGTTGGCCGAGATCTTGTCGAGGTCGCTCATGGCGGTCATCGGTGGTTCCCTTCGGCGTGGATGGGTGGGTGGGGACGGTGGCCGGCGACCAGCGGGGCCAGTTCACGGCGGCTGGTCACCCCGAGCTTCTGGTAGGCCCGGCCCAGGTAGTTGTCGACGGTGCGGGCGGACAGGCCCAGCCGGTGCCCGATGGCGGGACTGGTGAATCCGCCGGCGGCCAGCAGCGCGACGTCCCGCTCGCGTCTGGTCAGCTCCGACAGCGGGGCGGTGAGCCGCAACAGCGGGGTGGCCGCGTCCGGCCGCGCGATCACCCTGGGGAGGGGGCCCGGGGGTCCCGGCGCGGCCGGGTGACTCGGTGGGGCCGGGTGACTCGGAGCGGCCGGGTGGCTCAGTGCGGCCGCGGCGGTGGCGGTCTCCGCGGCGAGCAGGTCCATCCCGAGTTCGGTGAACCGCGCCGTGGCGACGTCCAAGGCGCCGGGATCGGACCGGGCCATCGCGGCCGAGGCGCCGGCCATGGCCGGCACGACCGGCCCCTGCACCAGGTCCGCGAGTTCGGCGAGGCGATGCCGCACGGCGTTGGGGTTGCCGAACCGGGCGACGTCGTAGCGGGCCACGGCTTCGACGGCGTACTGCCCCGAAGCCATGGCGACGTCGGCCGCGGAGCGGGCCTGCCGGGCGGCGAGGGTGGTGTCCCCGCCGGCCGCCGTGGTCCACGCCTGGCTCAGCGTGAGCCACGGGAGGAACAGGCGGCTGCCGGGTGCCCGGCCGGCGAGCTGCCGGGCCTCGTGGGCGCCGGCCTGGTCACCGGACATGGCGCGGGCCACGGCGAGTTCGGCCAGGCACGGCGCCAGCAGGAGGCAAGTGTGGCCGCCGTCGAGCAGGTGCGACGCGGTTTCCAGGTCGGCGATGGCGGCGGCGAGGTCGCCCCGGGCCTTGGCGGCCTGGCCCCGCAGCGCCAGCCAGCCACCGGCCTCCGCGATGTTCCCGGTGCTCACGGCTCGCCGGTGCCCGTCCTCGGCCATCCGGAACGCGGGCCGCACCCGGCCGGCCATCAGCAACGCGAAGCAGTGCGCGTAGCCGATCTCGGCGAACCCGGTGCGGCCCGCGCCGGCCCGGTCGACGGCCGCCAGCGCCTGGTCGAACCGGCCGGCCAGGCCGGCCGCGACGACCACGGTGGGCACCGCGGGCCGGAGCGCCCCGTCGGGGACCGGCCGGTCGCGCAGCACCTCCTCGCCCGCGGCCAGCGCCGCGCGGGTCCGGCCGTCCAGCAGCAGCAAGCCGGCCCGGTGCGCCTCGGCCACCGGGCTGCCGACATCGCGCAGCACCCGCTGCGCGGCCTCGACGTCGCCCGCTCCCCAGTACTGGATGGCCGCCGCGGTCACGGCCCACCGGGTGCGGCGCGCCACCGGGGCGGTGCCCGGCGGCCGGTCGGGCAGGACCTCGCCCGCGTACTTGTACAGGCCCCGCCGCACCAGCACTTCGGCCGCGAGCAGGTCGGCCACGCCGGCTTCGCCGTGGCGGCTCTGCGCCGACGTCGCCACGGCCTCGGCCAGGTCGAGGTGCACATTGACCAGCACGCGCCGCGCCTCGGGGAGCAGCCTGCCCTGCCGCGGCACCGTGTCGAGGGCTCCGGCCGGGGAACCCGCGTCCGAGCCCGGCGACCGGACGTGGCCGAGCCCCGAACCGGCGATCACCGGACCCGTCCGGCCGGCGAGAGCGCGGTCGCCGTCATGCCCGGCGGCCCGGACAGCCACCGGGACGGGTTTCCACCGGCGTGCGTTTCCTTCGAATTGCGGAAAGCCAATCCGGAAATCCGCCATTCGGCCGATTCTTCAGCCGAGCACCCGCCGCCGACGCCGGCGCGAGTCGCTCGGGTTTTCGCTGAGAATTGACTGCACAACAAAGAACTCCCCCTGTGCGGTGAGGTGAGGAACGTTCGCACCGGACCGCCATTGCCCACCATGCGCAGCCAACCAGGCGCGCGCGAACAACGGGGTCCCGCATTGATCTTTCAGAGATTGATCAACGATCTGATCAACGAACCCCCCAAGGCTCCGTCAACTTCGAACCGTTTTCCATCGTAGACAGCAATTGTGTGCAATGTCAACCAATTGTGTCCACTTCTGTCATCCCTCCACGGCCGCCGACGAAATATTTCGGTCACCCGAGTGATTTTGGGGGCGGACGCCGGGCCGATCCGGCCGTTCGGCCGCAGGCCCGGCCACCGATTGCGCACAATAAAAGGCGATTCCACCCCGCACCTGTCGGCACGAGGCGGAATCGCCTTTTATCGGTTTGCGCGGCGCCGCGGGATCAGACGGCGGGATTCATGTCGACCTGCTTCTCGGGCTCGACGGCCGGAGCCGCCGGGGTCCGCCGGAAGTTCAGCGCGACCAGCACGATCAGCACGATGGCGGCCGCGGTGACCCACATGGTCGTGCGCAGGCCGTCGGCGGTGGCGACGCGCAGCGCCTCACCGCCCAGCCCCTCGTGACCGGAGTTGAAGACCGCCACCAGCACGGCGAGACCGACCGCGGCACCGACCTGCTGGCCGGTCGACGCGACACCCGAGGCGATCCCCTGGTCCTCGGCCGCGACCCCGGTGGTCGCCGCCGCGTACATCGCGGTGAACACGGTGCCCTGGCCGAGGCTGAGGACGAACACGCCCGGCACCAGCCCCAGGTACGAACCGGTCGCCGAGATGGTGACCGCGAAGGCCACGGTGCCGGCGGCACCGATGAGGAGCGCGACGATCAGCGTGGTGCGCACCCCGAACCGGGTGGCCAGCTTCCCCCCGGACAGGTTGCCGATGAGCACGCCCACACACGGCAGGAGGAACGCGATGCCGCTCTGCATCGCGGGGTAGCCGAGCACGGTCTGGAAGTAGACGGTGTAGAAGTAGGGCAGCGCGCCGAACGTCCCCATGAAGATGAAGACGACGACGGTACCCGTGCTCAGGTTGCGGTTGCGGAACAGGCGCAGCGGCAGCAGCGGGTCGCGGCCGCGGCTCTCGAGGGTGAAGAACGCGGCGAGCACCACCACGGCGATGGCCGCGGTGATCAGGATCGTCGGCGAAGTCCAGCCGGACACCGGGCCCTGAACGAGGGTGAACACCAGCAGTGTCGCGCCGACGGTCGCGGTCAGCGCGCCGAGCAGGTCGAACTTGCGCCCGGCGGTCCCGTGGTCGGTGTCCTTCGGGATGATCAGGAACGTCAGCAGCATGGCGCCACCGGCGAGCGGGACGTTGGCGAAGAAGATCGACGCCCAGCCGAAGGCGCCGGTCAGCACGCCACCGAGCAGCGAGCCGAGGATCATGCCGCTGCCGCCGGCGCCGCCCCAGATCGCCAGTGCGCGGTTGCGCTCACGGCCTTCGGCGAAGGTCGTGGTGACCAGGGAAAGCGTTGCGGGGGCGAGGAAAGCGCCGCCGATGCCCTGCACCGCCCGCGCGATGATCAGGACCACCGGGTCGTCCGCGAGCCCGCCGGCGAGCGAGGAAGCCGCGTACAGGAACAGGCCGAAGGCGAACATCCGCCGGCGGCCGAACAGGTCCGCCGCGCGGCCGCCGAGCAGCAGGAAGCCGCCGAAGGCGACGGCGTAGGCGCTGACGACCCACTGGAGGGTGTGCGCCGAGAAACCGACTCCGGTACCGATGTCGGGCAGGGCCACGAAAACGATGCTGTAGTCGATGGCGTAAATGCACTGGGCAAAAGCCAGCAGTGCCAGGATCAAGCCGAGGCGTCGGCGGGATGGCGTCTCGACGCCGGCGACTGCAGGAGGCATCTTCTGTGCCTATCCTTTCTGGGGTGAATTTTCCGGGTCCTGGCCGGTGATGCAGGGCGTAGGACAGGCAGGGCAGCACCGAACCGGCCCGGTGGTGCTCGTTCGGCAAGCCGAACCGGTCGGCGCACGTTCAGGCAGAGCGTTGTTTCAGCGATTCTGTCCCGAGTGGACAATGGTGCCGAGTGTAATCTTCTCACCTTCGACGGCGCTGGCGAAAGCTATTTTCCTCAATGCGTGATCCCCCTCCGTCGTTTCACTCTTTCGCGCGATGTTCACGCACCGCTCACCGGTGGCGCGAGGTGATCGCGGAACCACTGCACGACCGCGGCGTCGAGGTCGTCCCATTCCGCGCGGTCATCCGGGAGATGGCCGCGGGACAGCCGGATGAACCGCACGGTCTTGCCCAGCCCGGTCAGCGTCCGGACCAGCTGCTCGGTACCGCTGATGCCGACGGTGGTGTCGTTTTCCGCGTGCGCCAGCAACAAGGGCGCCTGGATGTCCGCCGCGTGGGTGAGCGGGCTCGCCGCCCGCAGCCTCGCCAGGTCCTCGGGATCGTCGACGTCCCCGATCCACTCCACGACCCGCCGTCGCCACGTCGGCGGCAGCGCCCGGACGTCCTCTTCGAGGTCGGCCGGCCCGCAGATCGCGACACCGGCCCGCCAGCAGGCCGGCAACCTCGTCAGGCAGCTGAGCGCCGCGAACCCGCCGTAGGACATCCCGTGGACACCGAGCCGATCGCCGTCGACCCAGTCCAGGCTCCGCAGGAAGCCGGCGGCCGCCGCGAAATCGGCCAGGTCGCCGCCACCCCAGTCGCGGTAGATCAGCCGCTGGTAGGCCAGCCCGCGCCCGGTCGACCCGCGCACGTTCGGCGCCAGCACGGCGATGCCGGCCCGCACCAGCCGCTGGATCAGCGGGTCGTGGACCGGCAGCGCGGCCCACTCCGGTCCACCGTGGACGGTCAGCACCGCGGGGACGGGACCGGCCGCCGCGCGCGGCCGGTACAGCAGCCCGGCGATCTCCAGCCCGTCGGCGCTGGTGAACCGGACCGTCTCCGGCACGACGAGGTCGTCCGGCAGCTCGTCGCCGAAGCGGGTGAGCCGGCGCAGTTCGCCGGAAGCCAGGTCCGCCAGGAAGAACTCGGTCGCCCGGTCGCTCGCGCCGACCTGGACGAGCAGCCGGTCCTCGGCGAACCGCGGCACGAAGCCGTCGTAGCCGAACGGTTGCGAGGCGAATCCCGGGAGTTCGAGGGAGGTCTCCGGCGTGCACAGCACCGTGCGCTGGTCCCGGGGCACGGCCCAGACGATCCGCGGCCCCACGATCACGTTCTCCACATCGGCGTCCGGCGTGGCGATCCACTCCAGCGGACGGCCCGGGACGAGCAGCGCGACACCGAGGAAGTCCCGGCCCTCGGTGGTGCACAGGTAGATCCCGTCCTCGGTCCAGCCGCCCGGCTGGTACTTCGCCGGACCCTCGTGCGGGGTGAGGTGCTCGACCCGGCCGGTGGTGAGATCGCAGGCGAACAGGTCCTGGTCGGTGTTCTGGTGGAACTTCAGGACGAGCAGGAACCTCGAGTCCGGCGAGAAGCACACCGGCACGTACCGGTCGTCGCCCTCCAGGACCATCCGGGACTCCCCGGTCGCGAGGTCCCGCACGTAGACGTCCAAACAGGTGATGTCACGCGCGCTGGTCGCGTACGCGAGCAGGCGGCCATCCGGGCTGTAGGGCCGGCTCGCGCTCGAGTACGGCACGCCGATCTCACGCCGGACACCCGGTTCGGCCGCCAGCCACTCCACCGCGCCCGTGGCCGGATCGAGTTCGGCCAGCCGGTAGTCCTGGCCGCCGGTCACATCCGCCACGACGAGCAGGCGGGTCTCGTCGGGCCGCCACGCCAGCCGGGTGACCGCGCCGTCGATCGGGAACATCCGCCGCTCCCCCGCCCAGGTCTGGAACCACGGCTGCGGCCGGCCGGATTCGTCGCTGACGTAGGCGAAACCTTCTTTCGCGGGCCACGCGCCCCAGACGGTCATGCGTGCGCCGCCAGTGCGAGCTGGATGGTCGCCGCGGCGACGATCCCCCGGTGGAACCAGTCGAGGTCGAGGTTCTCGTCGGGGGCGTGGTTGGCCTCGTCGACGTTGGCCAGCGGCACGCCGTAACAGGGACAGGCGAGCCCGTCGCTGAGCACGGCGATCGGCAGGCTTCCCCCGATCGACGGAACCAGCAGCGGCCGGTGCCCGAGCGCGTCCTCGACGGCCTGGAGAATCGTGGCGGTGTAGGGGGTTTCGGGCAGCGTGGTGGACGGCGCCACGGCCGCGTCCGGCACGAACTCGACGTCGGGAGCGTACTTCGCGACGTGCCGCCGGAGGGCCTCGGCGACCTGCGCCGGGGTCTGGCCGGCGACCAGCCGGGCCTCGCACCGGGCGATGGCGACGTCGGGGATCACCGCCCGGTGGTCGCCGGAATCCTCGCAGCTCAGCGAATTGACCGTGAGCGTCGGCACGACCAGGCGTTCGTGGAAGCCCAGCCCGGCCGGTGGTTCCATGCCGGTCGCCCCGATCGCGTCGAGTGTTCCCGCCACGTCCACCGGAAGATCGGCCAGCGCGGCGCGCTGGCCGTCGGTCAGCGGCGCGACGTCGTCGGCGAACCCGGGCACGGTCACGGTCCCGTCCGCCGTCCGCATCGTGGCCAGCAGCTGGACCAGCGCCCACGCCGGGTTCGGCGCGACGCCGCCCCAGTGTCCCGAGTGCAACGGCCGGTTCGCGCCCCGCGCCCGCAGTTCGAACATCAGGATCCCGCGCATGCCGAGGACCACGCACGCCCGGCCCGAGTCGTGCACCGGCCCGTCGCTCCAGACCACCAGGTCGGGCCGGCCGACCTCGCGGACGGCCGTGGCCAGGTTGGGGCTGCCGATCTCCTCCTCGCCGTCGAGCAACACCGTGACACGGCAGGGGAATCCGCCGGTCAGGTCCCGCAGGGCACGCAGCCCCAGCAGTTGCGCGAGGTTCTGCCCCTTGTTGTCGCCCGTGCCGCGCCCGTACATCCGGCCGTCGCGGATCGTCGGCTCGAACGGCGGCGTCGTCCACAGTTCCAGCGGACCGGCCGGTTGCACGTCGTAGTGGCCGTAGATGAGCACGTGCGGGCCGGGCCCGTCCGCCGTCCCGATCAGCGCGGGCCAGCCCCCGGTCTCGACGGCGCGCGCGTCCAGACCCGACGCGCGCAGCAGCCCGAGACCGTGGGCCGCGGCCTCGGTCATGCCCTCGCCGGTCCGGCTCACGCTCGGCAGGGAGATCCAGTCCGCGAGCTCACCGACCAGGTCCCGGCCGCGCACCCACTCCTGGAGCTGCTCGATCACGAGAC
This sequence comes from Amycolatopsis rifamycinica, assembly GCF_000695625.1. GTDB lineage: Bacteria > Actinomycetota > Actinomycetes > Mycobacteriales > Pseudonocardiaceae > Amycolatopsis > Amycolatopsis rifamycinica. Next base: position 40,203 of record NZ_JMQI01000084.1, on the reverse strand, counting down.
CTCCAACCGATTGCACAGAATGATATCGATAGTAGTCAATCAAACCGGGCAGGGCTTGGCAAGGTACAGTGCCGTACGTGGAAGCGACTGTCGAAGAACTCAAGGCGCTCGGACACCCGGTCCGCTGGCGCATCCTGCGGCTGTGCCTGGACCGCGCGCTGACCAACAAGGAACTGTCGGTCGAGCTCGACCTCTCTCCCGCGACCACGCTGCGCCACGTCCGCGCCCTGGTGAAGACGAACTTCCTGGTCGCCGAGCCGGTGTGCACCGGGGAACACGGTGCCCTGCAACGGCCCTACCGCGCGACCGCCCGCACCTGGGGCCTGACGATCATGCCCGACGACTCCGGCCTGGCCCAGCAGGTCGACCTGGCGGTGCTCGGCGCCCACCGCGCCGAATTGATCGCCGCGGGCAAGGATTCCGGCCGCGGCGCCAAGCGGGGCGTGCTGCGGCTGCGGCCCGAATCCGTGGAATCACTCCACCGGCGGATCCAGGACCTGATCGCGGAGTACACCGACGAACCCGACGGCGAGCCGCTGAGCTACCTGTGGTCGCTCGGCGCGCGGGCCGAACCCGAGCACCGGGAGAACGGCAGCGGTTCCGATTGACCGATAAGCGCGGATGATGGTTGACTGATTTCGCCGCACCACCGGCCGAAGACGCATCCGGCCGTTTCCACAGCGCACGTCCGTCCGATTGACCGGCCGAGCCGCCACGACGGGCGGCGTGCCCAACAACGGTGCACAGCACCGGATCCGGCGTGGGGTTACCGATGATTTCCCTCGCGCCGGCATTCCGTGCTGGGCTCGGCAAATGTTTTTTGTCTCAAGATCGACGATATCGGGAGAATATCGAATGAAGATTGTCATCGCCGGCGGACACGGAAAGATCGCCTTGCGGTTGACGCGGCTGCTCGCCGGACGCGGTGACTCCGTCGTGGGTATCGTGCGCAACCCCCGCCACGTCGACGACGTCCGGCGCGCGGGCGGGGAGGCCGTCGTGCTCGACCTCGAGCGGGCCACGGTGGACGAAGTGGCCGCCGTTCTCGTCGGCGCGGACGCGGCCGTCTTTTCGGCGGGCTCGGGCAACGCCGCCACCGCCGAACGCCGGGACAGGATGGACCGGGCCGCGGTCGTGCTGGTCATGGACGCGGCGGAACAGGCCGGGGTGCGGCGGTTCGTGCACGTCAGCTCCATCAACGTCGGCTGCGCCGACGACCGCGGCATCGGCGCCGGCTACGGGGTCTACCTGCAGGCCAAGCGCGCCGCCGAACAGCACATCTTCGACCGCGACAAGCTCGACTGGACGATCCTGCGGCCCGGCGTCCTCACCGACGGCGACGGCGACGGCACCGTCGAACTGACCGCCGGGGAGCGGATCGGGCCGAAGCGCGCCCGCTTCGACCAGGTGGCCAGGCAGGACGTGGCCGCCGTGCTGGTGGCGCTCCTCGACCGGCCCGGCACCGCCGGGCGGATCTACGTGGTGGTGGGCGGCAACACCCCCATCGAAACGGCGATCGACGGCTGACCCGGCGCAGGTGCCGCCGGGAGTGTTGTGTGGCATCGGGAAAATCGGCCGGCCCTGGGGAGGCTACCGTGCTCATCGTCCAATCCATCGACGACCCGGCGACCGTTCTTCGTCAGGCCTTCGCGTGCTTTCCCAGTGGCGTGACGGCGCTGTGCGCGTTGTCCGGCGGCGAACCGGCCGGGATGGCCGTCAGCTCGTTCACCTCGGTGTCCCTGGATCCGGCGTTGCTGTCGGTGTGCGTGCGGAACGCCTCGGCGACCTGGTCACGGCTGCGCGCGTCCCCACGGCTGGGCCTCAGTGTCCTGGCCGAGCACCAGACCGCGGCGGGCCGCCGGCTGGCCGGGAAGGACGGCGACCGGTTCGCCGGGGTGGACTGGCAGCCGACCGAAGACGGCGCGGTCTTCGTTTCGGGGGCCTCCGCCTGGTTCGACTGTTCGATCCGGGCGGAGGTGCCGGCCGGTGATCACACCGTGGTGCTCCTCCAGGTCCACGGGCTGCACGCCGACCCCGACGTCCCGCCCCTGGTCTTCCACGGCAGCCGGTTCCGCCGGCTGGAGATCGACGAGCTCGCCGTGGGGGCGTCATGAGCCTGCGGCTCACGCCCGCCCCGGTGGCGAACCGGGCGCTCACCGCGCTGGCGGACGGCGATCCCGTCGTGCTCGTCGACGAGCAGGCGCGGGCCGGTTTCCTCGTGGCCGCCGCCGAAACGACCACCACCGCCGGGATCGCGTTCCTGGTCCGCCACTCGTCCGGGCTGCTGTGCGTGGCGCTGCCCGCCGCGGAGTGCGACCGCCTGCGCCTGCCGCCGATGTCCGCGGCCGGCCACCCGCCGGCGGAGTTCGCGGCGTGCGTCACGGTGGACGCGGCCACCGGCATCACCACGGGCATCTCGGCGCACGACCGCGCCCGCACGGTGGCGCTGCTCGCGGACCCGGCGGCGTCGGAAAGCGATTTCCACCGGCCCGGCCACGTGATCCCGGTCCGCCGCACGGCCGGCGGCGTGCTCCGGCACCGCGGCGCGGCGGAGGCGGCGGCCGACCTCACCGAGGCGGCCGGCCGGCGCCCGGCCGCGGTCTTCGCGGCGCTGGTCGGTCTCGGACGGCCCACCGACCTGGCCGGCCCGGCGGAGCTGGCCGCGTTCGCCGAGGCCCACAGCCTCGCGACGGTGTCGATCGGCGACGTGCTCGCCCACCGGCTGAGCCGCGACGCACTGGTCACCCGGCGCACGACGACCTGGTCGTCACCCCACGCGATCGAGTACGCCGGCGCGTTCGACGGGGCGGAACACCTGGCCCTGGTCACCGGCACCCCCGCCGGAGCCGACGACGTCCCGGTGTACGTCCACCACGAGTGCCGCACGGCGGACGTCTCCGGCCGGCTGCGGTGTGCGTGCCACCGGCGCCTGGACACGGCGCTGACGGCGATCACCGCCGAGGGGTGCGGCATCGTGGTGTACCTCAAGCGGGCTGCGCACCCGGCGGAGGACCAGCTGCTCTCCTCCATCGCGGCGAACATCGTCCAGGACCTGGGGGTGCGCTCGGTCCGCCTGCTGGCCGGCCAGGAACCCCACGGGACGGCGTTCCGGCTCCGGGGCGTGCCGACCCGCCCGGCGTGAGCCGGCGCCCGCCGGTCCGGTGCCACGGCGATTTCACGCCGGCGACCCGCTCACGAAAGCGGGCCGCCTCGGCGCGGTCATCGACTTCGGCGAGCCGGGTGGAACCTCACGCCCCGGCCGGGTACGGCCGGTTGAAGTGCGGCGGCACGTAGCTCAGGTAGCGTCCTTGCCCGCCGTCGGCGGCGGCCGCGAGCGCGTTCATCGTCCGGGGCGAGGTGTCCGGCCAGTGCCCGGTCCGCAGCCGCGTCAGCATGCGGTCGACGGCCGCCTGCTGTTCGCCGGTCGTGTACGTGCAGTGGCCCGCGGTCTGCACGTACGTCTGCCGGAGCAGGGCCCCGTTGCCCGCGCGACGGGCCAGCGAGCCGTAGGACTGCTGCTGGGCCACCGTGGAGATCTGGTCTCCGGTGCCGTTGACCGTGAGCACCGGGATGCGCAGGTCGCCGGTGAACACGATGCCGCGCTCCAGGTAGCGGACAGCGGCGGGATCGGCGGAGACGCGCGGCGCGGCGGCGAGCCGGCCGAGGTCGGCGCGCAGGTCGAGGCCCGCACGCTCGTACAGCTCGCGCACCGCGTTCCGCTGGCTCGGCGCCGCCGAAGCGAGCTGGCGCGCGTAGTCGACGCCGGTGTTCCACGACGGGTTGCCGCCGGCCAGCTGCTCGATCGTCCGCCGGCTGCTCATCGCCTGACCGAGGTACGGCAGCGGGCCGCCCGCGAGGGCGAGGTACATGCCCTGTTCGACGGCGTCGACGTCACGCTCGTCCGGGACCGGGGTCGCCGAGCCGTCCGGGGCCAGGCCCCAGGACGGCAGCTGCCCGATCGCCGCCGCGAGGGCGATGCGGGCCCGGCCCGCCGGCGTCGGCTGAGCCGACGCCGCTGCCGAGAGCCACTGCTGCTGGGCCGCCGGGACGTCGGCCGGGATACCGGTGACCGGCAGAGCGGTGTCGTGGAACAGCAGCGTCTTGAGCGTGAAGACGGTGTCGAGCTTCTGGTTCCACTGCCCCACCGCGCCGCCGAGGCCGCCGCACATCGGGATCGCCGCGGCGAACCGGCCGGGGTGCACCTGCGCCACGCCGGCGGCGACCATCCCGCCCATCGACCGGCCTTCGGCGATCGCGTACCGCGCCCGCCCGAACGCGGCTTCGAACCGGCCGAGCGCCTCGGCCTGGTTGTCGATCGCCCGCGCGATGTTCCAGCTGCTGATCGCGCGCGTGGTGCCGCCCACCGCGTAGCCCCGCTCCAGCAGGGACGCGGTGAGCGCGCTCGCCAGTCCGCCCGCGGCGAAGTCGAGGTCCACGAGCACGGTCCCGTTCCACCGGGACGGTTTGGCGAAGGTGTACGGCGTGCCGTCGGCCAGCTGCCCGCCGGTGCACCGGGCGGCCGCGACCGGGTCCGGACACGGCTGCCCGGGCTCCGCCGCGTGGGCGGTGGCGGGCAGCCCGGCGACGAGCACCGCGGCCGCGACCAGAGAGGCGATTCTCCGCATGATCTGCTCCTGTCAGAAGTTCTTGCCGGTGACGGTCCAGCCCGGCGTGGCGCACAACCCGCAGCCGGCGCCGAGGAAGAAGGCACGCGCCGCGCGGTTGCCGTTGAGGGTGAAGTCGAACCAGGAGACGAGCACCCGGACGGCTTCCTCGCGGACGCTCGGGTCGGGGTTGCCGTCGCGCTGGCCGTAGACGAACCCGGTGTGTCCCGCGGCCGGGTTGGTCGCCCGGACGGCGGGGACGGTGACGAGGTCGTAGTTGGCGCCGCTGTTGGCGTAGGCGACGTCGCTCGGGCCGCCGTCGACGAACAGGACCGGCGTGTGCAGCTTCGCCAGGTTCTCGCGCCCGTAGCCGAGGGTGCCGTCGGCGAAGAACCCGCTGTCCAGCGACAGCACCGACTTCACCCGCGGGTCCGCGCCCGCCACGAGTGCTTCGATGCCGCCGCACGAGTGGCCGGTGACGCCGACGCGCCGGGTGTCGAGCCGGTCCCGCAGCTCGCTCCCCCGGCGGCCGTTCTCCCGTTCGGCCCAGGTGATCGCGTCCGTGATCACCCGCGGTTGCGGGCTGCCGTTTTCGGTCAGCGCGGGCTCGTCGAACCCGCCGACCGCCACCACGACGAACCCGTGCGCGGCGAGCAGCGTTTCGAGGGTCAGCAGCTCGTCGTTGCTGGTGTGCCGGCACGCACCGTTGCCGAAGACCACCACGGGCAGGCGGCCCCGCACCCGGTCGAGGTCGGCGGGCCGGTAGACGGTGTACTCGGCGGCGTAGTCCCCCGTCCCGGCCGCGGCTTCGCGGACCACCGGGTGGAACACGGTGGACGCGGGCGGGGCGGGCGGGGCCGCGACCTCCGCGTCGGAGGAACCGGGCACGACCGCCGCCGTGAGCGCGACGAGCGCCGTCGCGGCGGCCACGAGCGCGGGCTTCAGCCAGGCGTTTCCCATCGAGAGTCCTTTCTGGACAGTTGGTTGCTACGACGAGCTGGTTCGCGCGGTCTGGGTGACGTACTTGTTGCCGCCCTGCCGCTGCGTGACCTCGATCGCCGCCGCCTCGGTCATCCCGGCGGCGTCCGCCCGGCCCGAGCGGGTGGCCAGCAGGGTGGCGACGGTCCGCGTTGCCTTCCGCTTGGTGTCCGCGCGGAACCAGGACAGCTTGTTCAGCTGCCCGCGACGACGATGGTCCGCGTCTTGACGCCGAGCACCTGCCCGGGCGCGGCCTGGAAAGTCGGCGTCGATCCCGGTGACCGTCCCGTCCGGCGCGACCGTGCGGTAGCGCGAGTGGGAGTCCCGCCGGCGAAGTGGAGACCGCACAAAAGGTCCTTTCCGGACGGTCGGGTCCCATCAGGTCAGCTCGTCGAGCCACTCGGTCATCCGGGCGGTCAGCCCGTCGCCCGTGCGGGCGTCGACGTTGTCCGCGTGCAGCTCCAGCACCGGGATGCCGGCGGCACGCAGGGCGCGGGTGGTGAAGTAGCTGCCGCGCGCGTCGTCGGAGACGAGGTGCACGACGCCGTCGACGCCGTGGTGGCGGGCTTCCTTGACGTACCACTCCGCCGACCACGGCGGGGTGTAGAGCTGGTCGCCGAACGCGGCGAAGCGGGCGGCCAGGGTGCGCAGCGGGTCGGTTCCGTAGCGCAGGTAGCCGTCGGCGGCGATGGCCAGGTACATCGACCAGACGAACACCGCGCCGTGCGACTCCTGGAACCGCTGGTAGAAGCCGAGGTCGAACCACAGGCCGCGGCCGATCCACATCAGCCGCAGCCGCTCGTCCCGGCACACCGCGACGCGCGCGTCGATCCGGTCGCGCACCTCGTCGTGGAAGGCCCGCGCGGCGTCGCGGGCCCACTCGGTGCCGCGGTGCCACTGGGGCACCATGACGCTCGGGATGCCGTCGGTGACGGCGATCGGGCACGGCCGCGCGGCCGCGATCAGGTCCCGGGTGCGGCGGTTCCACTCCTGCTGCTCGTTGACCAGGTCCAGGACCTCGCGGAACCGCGTCTCGGAGAACACCCGGCCGGTGGTCTGCTCCAGGAACCGGATGAGCCCGGTCAGCTCGCCGGTGAGCAGGTCGAGCCGGTCGCGGCCGATCGCCTCCTCCCAGCGGTGCGGCATCAGCTCCCACCACCGCTCCGGGACTTCGTTCTCCGCCGCGCTTTCCAACGGGTAATAGGTGACGCCGGGCCGGGCGCCCCAGACGTCGAAGATCTTCCGGGCCGCGTCGCCGGTCGTCTCGCCGAGCACGATCGACGGCGTCGGCAGGCCACCCCACGGCGCCTGTCCGGGATCGTCTTCGAACGCCGACGCCAGGGAAGTCGCGCTGTACTGCTCGACGTAGTCCGGGTAGCCGCGGTCGCGCAGCAGGCCGAGGTACCGCTGGGTCTGGCGTTTCGCCGCGACGATCGACGCCCACCACTGGTTGACGACGTACGGGATGCCCATCGCGCGGAAGATCTCCTGGGGCGCGTCCGCGTTCACCAGCGCCAGCGGGACCCCGCCGCCGACTTCCTCGCGCATCCGGGCGAACCAGTCGCGCTGGTAGGCGGTCGCCGTCGTCGCGGACGCCAGCCGCGCGGTCACGCCGCCGCTCCCGCCGGGACCAGCGCCGCCAGCGCCTCGGGCGTCAGCTCGCCGTAGGGCTGCCGTTCCGCCAGCACCGCCGGCAGCCCGGTCGCGGCCCGCTGCTCCGGGAAGTCCCACGGCGGGGCGTCGTCGTGGATGCGCGCGTAGGAGAACAGCACCTCGGCACCGCAGGCGCGGGCGGCCGCGGCCGTGTGCCCCGCGCGCTGCCGGATCGACGCGCGCGGTGCGGCCGGGCCGTTGTGCTGGTACCGCTCGGCCAGCGCGAGCTGCGTCGGCGCGGCGCAGGTGCGGGCGAAGAGCAGCTCACCCCAGTCGTGGTCCTCCCCCACGACGAGGAAGCCGTGGCGCTCCAGCGTCTCGTACACCGCCGGGTGGTCGTGGGAGCTCCCGGTGAGGAACAGCCGGACCCCGTCGGCCACGGGCGGGCCGGCCGCCACGCCTTCGACGAGCGCGGTGGCGTCGGTGACCGGCAGCCGGGTGGTCGCGGCGACGACCTCGAGGAACCGGGTGCCGCTCAGCCGGTTCGCCCGCCGCAGGGCGGCGACGCGGGCGAGGGACCGCCGCAGGGTGTCGTGGGCGGTGATGGCCGCGGCGAGGTCGTCGTCGCCGATGGGCCGCCACTGCCCCAGCCACGCGCGCAGCTGGGCGATCTTCGCGTGGACGTACCGGGTGGTCGTGTGGTGCGGCAGGTGCAGGACGTCCACCAGCCGCACCGGCGGCAGCCCCAGCTCCGGCTCGACGCGGCGCAGCTCGCGCAGTGCGTAGAACAGCCGCAGGGACGCTTCGCAGTCGCGGGAGACGATGACGGCTTCCAGCGGCCCGTAGTCGCCGGCGAGCAGCCGCGTCAGGATCGACCGGGCGACCGGGTCCACGCCGCGGCCGAGGTAGCGGTCGCCCGGGGTGCTGTCCTCGCCCGGCTTCCCGGTCAGCCGCAGCGGCCGCAGCCCGGCCGCGGTGATCAGCTCGACCGGGACGTCCGCGCCGACGTACCCGACGGTGTTCAAATCACCGCCTCCGCGGCGAGGTCCGCGAGCTGCTGTTCGGTGTAGCCGAGCAGTTCGCGGTAGACGTGCTCGTTGTGCTCCCCCAGCGCGGGCGCCGGCCGGTCGAGGGCGACGCGGGCGGCGGAGAAGCGGATCGGCACGCCGGTCCCGGCCAGGTCGGCGACCGCGCCGTGCCGCGGGTGCCGCAGCGGCACGACCTCCTCGCGCGCGAGGACCAGCGGGTCGCGGACGGCTTCCCGCGGCTCGCGGACCTCGGCCGCGGGCACCCCCTCGGCGGTGAACGCGGCGAGGATCTCGGCCAGTGGCCGCACCCGGCACCACTCGCGGATGAGGGCGTGCAGCTCGTCGGCCGCACGGACCCGCTGGTCGCGGGTCCGGTAGCGGTCGTCCTCGGCCAGTTCCGGGCGGCCGATGGCCCGCAGCACGCCGTGGGCGAAGGCGTCGGTCGGCGCGCAGAGGGCGAGGTGGCCGTCGGCGGCGGGCAGGATGCCGAACGGCGCCAGCCGCGGCACCATCGACCCGGTGCGCTGCGGCAGGCCGACCGCGTCGAAGGCGTCGAACGGCTCGCACGCGACCAGCGACGTCAGCGCGCCGAGCATCGAGACGTCGACGTGCTGGCCCTCGCCGGTGTGCTCGGCCTGCAACAGCGCCGACACCGTGCCGACCACGGCGAACAGCGGCGCGAGGAGGTCGCCGATCGGCAGGCCGAACCGGACCGGGCCCTCGTCGGGCTCGCCCGCGGTCATCATCACCCCGCTCAGCGCCTGGATGATCGAGTCCATGGCCTTGCCCGAGCCCGGCCCGCCCTGGGCGCCGAAGCCGCTGATCGAGGTGTAGACGAGCCGCGGGTTGATCTCCCGGACCCGTTCGTAGGAGATGCCGAGCCGGTCGGTGACGCCCGGGCTGTAGTTCTCGACCAGCACGTCGGCGTCGCGGACGAGGTCGGTGAACACCGCGCGGGACCGCGGGTTCTTGAGGTCGAGGGTGACGCTGAGCTTGTTGCGGCCGCGCAGCAGCATCGACACCGAGAGGTCGTCGTCGTGCCGGCGGGCGAGGTTCAGCCCGTCACGGCCGACGTAGGGCGCGTTGTTGCGGGACGAGTCCCCGCCGGTGGCGGGGTTTTCGACCTTGATCACGGTCGCGCCGAGCCCGGCGAGCAGCAGGGTCGCGTACGGCCCGGCGAGCGCGGTGGTCAGGTCGATGACGGTGCGGCCGGCCAGTGGCTGGTCGGTCATGCGGGAACCCCCTCTTCGGCGTCGACGAGCACTTCGGCGCCGCGGGTGGTGAACCGGCCGTTGAGCCGGGCCCCGCGGGTGATGTCCTCGACGTACTTCGTGACTGCTTGGCCTTCCGGCGTGCCGCCGACCGGGACCGGACGGCCGTGGTCGTCGATCCGGCAGGGGACGAAGCCCGCTTCGCGCAGGCCGGTCCCGTCGAAGCGGCAGAAGGCGATGGCGGTGTTGCGGCTTTCGGGGTGGAACGGGAAGAACGGCATGTCCGGGTCCGGCGCGAAGCCGTAGAGCTGCGTGCGCCGCTCGGCCCACGCGCGCAGTTCGTCCGCGCCCACCCCGGCGCCGGGTGTCAAGGCGTGGGTGACGGTGGCGAAGTTGCCGAGGCCGTGGAAGATCGGCCGTCCCCGGTGGACTTCGATGCCGCGCATGATGTGCGGGTGGTGGGCGAACACCGCGTCGGCGCCCGCGTCGACCGCCGCGCGGGCGACCGGGCTCTCGTACATCGCGACGGTCACCGGCGTGTGCCCGACGCCCTTGTGCAGGGACACCACCACGACGTCGACCTCGGCCCGCAGGCGGCGCACGTCGTCGGCCATCGCGTCCAGGCTGTCGGGATCGGCGAAGGTGTAGATCTTCGGCGGACCGCCCGGGCTCGCGTGGTCCAGCTCGTAGTGGGTGAGGACATGGACGTACGCGCAGCCGGGCTTGCGGGAGGTGGCCCAGGACTCGCGCGGGCCGACGCAGTTGTAGGACAGCACGCCGATCCGCAGGCCACCGCGCTCGACGATCGCCGGGCGCCGGGCCTCGGCGAGGTTCACCCCGGCGCCGGCCGTCACCATGCCGGCCTCGCGCGAGTAGGCGATGGTGTCGGCCAGCCCGCCGGCACCGGCGTCGAGGACGTGGTTGCCCGCCAGGGTGACCACCGCGAACCCGGCCTCGGCCACCGCCTTCAGCGCCGCGGGATCCGCGGGCGGCGCCGGGACGTCGGTGCTCTGCTGCACCGCCGTGGTCGAGTGCGGCACCTCGACGTGGCCGATCGCCAGGTCCATCCCGCGCAGCACCGGCGCAGCCGGGGCGAGGAAGAACCCGGGGTCCGGCTCGTCCAGGATGAGGTCGCCGACAGCGCCGACAGTGATCACGACGCACCCTCCGTTTCGGACAGATGGCGGGACAGGAAGGCGCGCAGCCGGTCGGTCCGCGGGCGGGCGAACAGCTCGGCCGGCGGGCCTTCCTCGACGATCCGGCCCGCTTCCATGAACACGCACCGGTCGGCCACCTCGCGCGCGAAGGCCATCTCGTGGGTGACGACGACCATCGTGGTGCCCGCCTCGGCGAGGCCGCGCAGCACGGCCAGTACCTCGTCGACCAGCTCCGGGTCCAGTGCGCTGGTGGGCTCGTCGAACAGCATCACCCGCGGCCGGACCAGCACGGCCCGCGCGATGGCGACGCGCTGCTGCTGCCCGCCCGAGAGCTGGCGCGGGTAGTGGTCCTCGCGCCCGGCCAGGCCGATCCGCGCCAGCAGCTCCCGGGCCTCCTGTTCCACTGTGGACCGGTCACGCCCGTGGACGCGGATCGCCGCGTCGGTCACGTTGCGCAGCACGGTGAACTGCGGGAACAGGTTGAACTGCTGGAAGACCATGCTCATCCGGCGGCGCTGGACGGCGATCCGCCGCTCGCTCAGCGGCCGCAGGCCGCCGGGTGCGCGCCGGTGGCCCAGCAGCTCGCCGTCGAGGTACATCGCCCCGCCGTCGATGGGCTCCAGCTGGTGGGCGCACCGGACGAGGGTCGACTTGCCCGAGCCCGACGGCCCGATGACGACGACCGTCTCCCCTTCGCGCACGTCGAGGCTGACGCCCGCCAACGCGGTCACCGTGCCGAATTCCTTGCGGATGGCGCTGATCCGCAGCACCGGCGCGCTCACCGGGCACTCCGGTGGCCGCGGGAGAACCGGCGCTCCAGCCGGCGTTGCCCGGCGGTCAGCAGGGTGACGACGACCAGGTACCAGAAGCAGGCGACCAGCAGCATCGGCACGATTTCGTAGGTGCGGTTGTAGATGACCTGCACCGAGTGCAGCAGGTCCGACATCGCGATGACCGACACGAGCGCGGTGCCCTTGAGCACGTTGATGAACTGGCTGCCCGCGGGCGGGATGATCACGCGCATCGCCTGCGGCAGCACGATCCGCAGCAGCGTCTGGCCCGGCGGGTAGCCCATCGCGCGGGCGGCGTCGCGCTGCCCGGGGTCGACCGACGACACGCCGGCGCGGAAGATCTCCGCCAGGTAGGCCGATTCGACCAGCGACAGGCCGATCACCGCGGCCGTCAGCGGCGTGATGACCGTGTTGGCGTCCCAGGTGCCGAAGACCGGGCCGAACGGGATGCCGATCGACAACGCGGGGAGCAGGTAGGCGAGGTTGAACCAGAAGATCAGCTGCACCAGCGGCGGGATGCCGCGGAACAGCCCGACCCACAGCGTCGCCACCCACCGGGCGGGCGCGAACCCGCTCAGCTGCATCGCCGCGACGACGCCGCCGGCCACCGAGCCGAGCACCATGGCGGCGACCGCGAGCAGCACGGTGGTGCCCAGTCCCGCCATGACGCTCTTCTCGAAGAGGTACTTCGCCACGACGTCCCACTGGAAGCGGTCGTTGCCGGCCAGGAAGACCACCAGCTGCGCGGCCAGCACCGCCAGCACGAGGACGAACAGCCAGCGCAGCGGCCGGAACCGGCCGCGGGCGCCGGCGACGTCGTCGCGGGCCGTCGACTCCTCCACTGTGGACACGGCGGTCATTTCGCGGAGGCCGCGTCGAACAGGGGTTGCGGGACCTTGACGTCGTCCAGGCCCCACTGACGCATGATCCGCGTGTACGTGCCGTTGCGGAACAGTTCTTCGAAGGCCTTCTGCAGCACCGGCCCGAGCTTCGCGGCCTTCGGCGTGTACAGCGCGAGGTTGTCCTTGGTGGCGCCCTGCTCCTCGGTCTGCGTCACGTACTCGTACTGCCCCTTCTGCTGGGTGGTCACGTCGATCGCGGCGGCCTGGGTCATCCCGGCGGCCTCGGCCCGGCCGGACTTCGCGGCCAGCAGCGTCGCGTTCGTGTCGTCGAGCCCGACCACATGCACGGCCGCCTTCTGTGAGCGCTCACAGTAGGCCGACAGCTTGGCGAGCTGGTCTTCCACGACGCTCGCGGTGACCACCGCGACGCGCTTGCCGCAGAGGTCGGCGGCCTGCTTGACGCCCGCGGCGGAACCGGTGGGGACCACATAGGACGTCCGCGTGGTCATCCACGTGACGGTGTCGAACTGCTTCTCGCGCTCGGCGGTCGCCTTGACCGGCCCGTTGAACGCGTCGTACCGGCCGCTGAGCATGCCCTGCAGCGCGGCCGGCAGCCCGCTGACGATGGTGGTTTCGGTGCGCACGCCCAGGAGCTGGCCGAGCGCCTGCTGGAAGTCGTGGTCGATGCCGGTGACGGTCCTGCCGTCCGGGCCGACGGTGCGGTACGGCGGGTGGGAGTCGCCGGCGAACCGGAGGACGCCCGCGTCCTTGACCGCCTGCGGCAGCTGGTCGTGCAGCGCCGCGTCGGTGGTGAGGGCGGCCGCGGTGGGCGCGGAGGCGGCCCCGTCGTCGACCGTGCACCCGGCCAGCGCGAGTCCCGCGGCGACCGCGGCGAGCGTGCTTCGACGCCATTGACGAAGTGAGGAACCCATGTCGAATTCTTCCTGCGGAAGGCCGTCCGGACGGGGCGGCGCGGGGACCTGGGGAATGATTGGTTGCTATCTGGGCGCCGATCGTCGCATGATGTGTCGCGTGTTTCAACCCCTGGATCCACCGGCCCGGCCGGAGCTGCCACCATGGACCCCCGCGGCGGACCGGCCGCCGGGAGAGGCAGGAGCGCGATGACGACGGGCCCGCTGCCCCGCGCCCAGCAGGGAGCCGAGCCACAGCTGCTCCTGACGTCCCTGCTCGGCGATTTCTGGTACTGGCGCGACGAACACATCCCGTCGGCCGCGCTGGTGGAGCTGCTCGGCGAGTTCGACATCAGCCCGGCGAGCGCGCGGGCGGCGATCCGCCGCCTCGCCGCCCGCGGCCTGCTCACGGTGTCCCGCAGCGGCCGGACGACGGCGTACGGCATCCCGGCCCGCACGTCCGAGGTGATCATCGAGCGCACGCACCGGATGCTGACCTTCGGGACGACCCCGCCGGAGTGGGACGGCCAGTGGACGGTGGTCACCTTTTCGGTGCCGGAGCAGGACCGCGGGCTGCGCACGGCCCTGCGGTCACGGCTGCGGGTGCTGCGGTTCGCCGCCCTCTACGACGGGGTCTGGGTCAGCCCCCACGACCTGGCCGGACCGGCGCTGACCGCCCTGCGCGAGCTGGGCCTCCGCAGCGCGACGGTGTTCCGCGCGACCGAGGTCCCGGGTTCGGCCGCGGCGGCCGCGGCCTTCGACCTCGAACCGCTGGCTCGCGAGTACGAGCAGTTCGCCGACCGGTACGAAGAGGTGCTCACCGGCCTGGAGGCGGGCCTGATCAGCCCGGCGCAGGCGTTGCGCACCCGCACCGAGCTGCGCGTGGACTGGCGCCGCTTCCCGGAGACCGACCCCGACCTGCCGGCCGAGCTGCTGCCCGCGAACTGGGCCCGCGACCGGGCGGGCAAGGTCTTCCTGCAGATCTACGACCGGCTCGGCCCGCTCGCCGAGCGCCGGTTCCGCGAGGTACTGGCGGCCACGGACCCGGCACTGGCGGACCTGGCCACGCACCACGACTCGCTGAAGGTCGCCGCCCTGTTCACCGCACTGGGCGACCGCCACCCGGCCGGCGACACCCCGTTCGAGCAGGCCGCGGAGGCCCGGCGCCTGGACGAAGCCCGCCGGCGGTAGAGCGGCGCTCAGCCCGCGGGCCGGCCGCACGCCCGCGACCGGCCCACAGGCGACACGCGGCCACACACCGGTCACCGGCGCGCGCGGCCGCCCGCCTGCTCGCCGCGGCCGGCCCGGCCGCATCAGCTCTGCGGCACCCGCTGCTCGCCCACCGCCGCGGCGATCGCCCGCAGGTCCCCGATCGGGTCCGCGCCCATCGCGTGCAGGCCGACCTGGCTGGCCCCCGCCGCCAGCTCCGCGCGGATGCCCGCCGCGACCGCCGCTTCGTCGCCGTGGAACACCAAGCCGTCGATCAGCCGGTCGCTGAACGGCTCCGTCAGGTCCTCCTCGGTGTACCCGATCCGCCGGAGGTTGGCGGCGTAGCTGCTGATGCCCAGCATCGGGCGCACCCCGGCCCGGGCGGTCTCGCGCGCCCGCCCGGCGTCGCCGTCCAGGAGGACGCCGTGGCCGGGTACCACCAGCTTGTCCGGGCCGAGCGCCTCGCGGGCACGCCGGGTGTGCTCGGGCGTCACCTGCAGCGTCAGCGTGCCCGCGGCGCGCTCGGCCGCCAGCCGGAGCATCCGCGGCCCGAGGGCGGCCAGCAGCACCCGGTCCGCGGGCACCCCCGCCGCGGTCAGGGCGTCCAGGTAGCTCTCGACCTTCGCCACCGGCGACGCGTACCCCGCGTCGAGCTCCCGGTGGCCGGCGCCGATGCCGAGGAAGAACCGGCCGGCGTGCTTCGCCGCGATCCGGTGGTAAGACTCCGCGACCTCTTCCGCGTCGGCGTGCCACACGTTGAGCACGCTGGTGCCCACCACGATCCGGCCGGTCGCGTCGAGCAGCCGCTCCACCGGCCGCAGGTCAGCGGGCGGTGACGCGGCCAGCCACACCGTGCCGTAGCCGGCCTCCTCCAGGGCGACGGCGTCCGACGCGGTCGCGTCGGCCGCGGTCAGGTACGCGGCGAGGGATTCCCGTTCGATGGTCATGATCACGACCTCAGCACCCGCCGCCCACCCGAACCAGCCCCAGTCGGCACGTGCTGCGATAAGCTGGCCTTATCGTCCAGCCAGGCGGGAACCATGGAACTACGGGCCCTGCGTTACTTCGTCGCCGTCGCCGAAGAACTGCACTTCGGCCGCGCCGCCGAGCGGCTGCACATCGCCCAGCCCGCCGTCAGCCAGCAGATCGCCCGGCTGGAGCGGGAACTCGGCGTCCGGCTCCTCGACCGGTCGCCCCGGCGGGTCCGGCTCACCGCGGCCGGGCACCGCGTGCTCGACGCGGCCCGCACCACGCTCGCCGCGGCCGGCCAGGTCGAGATTGCGGCGAAGCAGGTCATGACGACCGTGCGCATCGGCACCGCCGCCGGCCTGACCGCCCGATTGGAGCGCGGGATCGACGCCCTCCGCGAGCGGGCGCCGGAGTTCGACGTGGTGCTGGTCGACCTGCCGGTCGAGGCCCGCCTCAACGCCCTGCGGCAGGGCGAACTCGACCTGGCGCTGACGCGGGGCGTGCGGTCCGTGCCCGGCCTCACCGTGCTGCCGACCTGGACCGAGCGCCTGTACGCGGTGGTGTCCCGGCACCACCCGGCCGCGGACCGCCGGGCCGCGGGCCTCGCCGAGCTGGCCGCCGGCACGCTGCGCGTGCCCGCCCGCGAGCACGACCCGCCCCTGCACGACGCCGTGGTCCGGGCACTGTGCGACACCGGGTTGCCCGCACGGGCGGGCCGCCCGACCGGCACGCTCCAGGACACGATCGTCGAAGTCGGCTCGGAGCCCTCCAGCTGGACCGTGCTCCCCGCCGACCAGGTCGCCGAGATCCGGTCGGCCCGGGTCCGGGCGATCCCCCTGGAACCGGCCATCACGATCACCGGCAGCATCGTCGTCGCCGCGGAAAACGCGAGCAGCGCCGCCGAGTGCGCGGTGGCGGCCTTCCGCGACGAGGCGCCCGCACACCGTCCATAGTGGAGGATGCGGTCCGGTGCCCGGCCGGTCCGGCCGGGCACCGGCGGTTCACACCAGCGACGCGGTCAGCCCGCCATCGAGCACGTAGTGGCTGCCGGTGATCCAGCTCGCCCGGTCGGACGCCAGGAACGCCGCCACCTCGGCGATGTCCTGCGGGGTGCCCAGCCGGCCCTGCTTGGCCGCGACGAGGTCGCCGAACGGGACCTGGGTCGCCGCCTCGAAGTCCGGGACCAGGCGCTCCACCATGGCCGTGTCCGCGAAACCCGGGCAGACCGCGTTGACCCGGACGCCCGCCGGGCGCATCTCGACCGCCGCCACGCGGGTCAGCTGGATGACCGCGGCCTTCGTCGCGCAGTACGACCCGAGCAGCGGGCTGCCGCCGAGGCCCGCGATCGACGCGATGTTGACGATGTTGCCCTTCGACTCCACCAGGTGCGGGGTCGCCGCCTTCATCGTCACGAACGTGCCGCGCACGTTCACCGCGAAGATCTTGTCGAAACTCTCCGTCGACTGCTGCAGCAGCGGTGACGACACCTCGATCCCGGCGTTGTTGACCAGGACGTCGAGGCCGCCGAGGAGGTCGACCGCCTGCTGGATCGCCGACTGCACCTGGATTTCGTCGGTGACGTCGCAGTTGGCGACGCCGGCCGCCCCGATCTCGTTTGCCGCCTGCTTGGCCGCGAGGGAGTCGAGGTCGCTGACGACGACCCGGGCGCCGCGTTCGGTGAACAGCGCCGCGATCGCCTTGCCGATGCCGGCGCCGGATCCGGTGACGAAGACGCGCTTTCCTTCGAGTTCGGACATGCTGGTCCCTTTCACATCGCTTCGATCTTGGGGAGGATTTCTTCTTTGAGCCGCTTCATGTCGTCGAGCGTCTTCGCCACCGGGACGTCCTGGAAGGGCGGCCACAGGAACGGCATGGTCAGCCCGGCTTCCCGGTACCGCTTGAGCTGGTCGGTGATCTGCGCCTGGGAACCCACAAGCAGGTTGGTGCCCTTGCCCAGCGGGCTCTGGTCGGAGTCCTGGTCGGTGATGACGAACCAGATCATGCTGGAGATCTCGAGGTCGTCGACCGACCGCGGGGTGTCGAGGGCCTCGAGCTCGCGCTGGATCTCGGTGCGCCAGCGCCGGATGTCCTCGGGTGAGTCCTGGATGCCGATCCAGCCGGACAGCCCGTACTTCGCGATGCGGGCGGCCGAGCGCTTCGCGTCCTTCAGGCCGCTGAAGAAGATCGGCGGGTGCGGTTTCTGCACCGGCTTGGCGCCGAACCCGCTGCGCTGGAAGTCGGCGAACTCGCCGTGGTACTCGAACACGTCGTTGGTCCAGATGCCCTGCATGATCTCCAGGGTTTCGCGGACGTGCTTGTGCCGCTTGGGAAAGATGTGCGACGCGCTCGCGGCGGCGAACTCCTCCGGCATCCAGCCCGAGCCGACGGCGACGTTGAGCCGGCCACCCGAGAGGTGGTCGATGGTGGCGAGCTCGGCGGCGAGGACGCCGGGCGCGCGGTAGGGCGTGTCGATGATGCTCATCCCGATCCGCACCTTCGACGTCTTCGCCGCGAGCCACGGGATGAGCGGCATGCCCTGCAGGAACTCGCCTCGCGAGCTGACCGGCAGGCCCTTCGGGAACCCTTCGATCATGCCGAAGGAGTACTGCATCTCCTCGGTGTCCGAGGTCTCCGGGACGATGACGCGGTCGAGCGTCCAGACGGAGTCGAAGTCGAGTTCCTCGGCGAGGGCGGCGAGGTCCCCGAGTTCCCGCACGGTGACCTTGTCCCGGAAGTTCGGCAGGTACAGCGCGAGTTTCATGTGTTTCCTCTCAGCGGGCGGTGAGGGTCGTGCGGATTTCGGCCTTGAGCACCTTGCCGACGGTCGAGCGGGGCAGGTCCGGCCAGACTTCGACCTGCTTGGGGGCCTTGACGCTGCCGATGCGGTCCTTGACGAACGCGATCAGCTCGCCGGGGTCCAGCCGCGCCCCGGGCCGGAGCTGGACGACGGCGGTGACGCGCTCGCCCCACTTGTCGTCGGGCAGGCCGATCACGGCGCAGTCGCGGACCGCGTCGTGGGCCAGCACGGCCTGCTCGACCTCGGCGGAGTAGACGTTGAACCCGCCGGTGATGACCATGTCCTTGGCGCGGTCGACGATGTGGAGGAAGCCTTCGTCGTCGAGGAACCCGATGTCGCCGGTGTGGTGCCAGCCGTGGGCCGACGCCGCCGCGGTGGCTTCGGGGTCGCGGTAGTAGCCGGCCATCACCAGGGAGCCGCGCACGCAGATCTCGCCGCGCTCCCCGCGCGGCAGCGGCCGCCCGGTCTCGTCGAGGATCGCCACCGTGACCAGCGGCGAAGGCCGTCCGGCGGCGGACAACCGTCCGGTGTGGACACTGCCGTCGGGCCGGCGGTGGTCGGCGGGCGCCATCGTCGAAATCATCATCGGGGCTTCGGACTGGCCGAACAGCTGCGCCATCGGCCCGATCCGGTCGAGGGCTTCGGCCAGCCGCGCGGTCGACATCGGGGCGGCGCCGTACCAGAAGCACTGCAGCGACGACAGATCCGTGCCGTCCAGGGCTTCGTGGCCGAGGACCAGGTAGATCAGCGTCGGCGGCAGGAACGTGTGGGTGACCCGGTGCCGTTCGACGAGCTCCAGGAACCGGCCGACGTCGGGCTTGGCCATGATGACGACCTCGCCGCCGCGGGCCAGGACCGGGAAGCACAGCACCCCGGCCGCGTGGGTCAGCGGCGCGAGGGCCAGGTAGACCGGGCGGCCGTCGAAGGGGTAGCTCATCAGCGTGATCGCCGACATCACCTCGAGGTTGCGGCCGGTGAGCATGACACCTTTGGGCCGCCCGGTGGTCCCGCCCGTCCCGACCAGGGCGACGACGTCGTCCGGCGGGGCGGCCGCGGCGGCGGGGTCGTCCCGGGCGGCGTCGAGCCAGGCGTCGAAGCCGGGCGCGAAATCGTCACCGTCGCCGAGCCGGACGAGCGTGGTCAGCTTGGGCAGCCGCGGGGCGATCCGGCGGACCAGGTCCTCGAAGGCGGACTGGAAAACCAGGGTGGTGCAGTCGAAGAGGTCCAGGAGCTCGGCGTTCTCGCCGGCGGCGTTGCGCGGGTTGATCGGGCACCACACCGCACCGGCGCGGGAGATGCCGAAGACGCAGGTGAACGCGGTCGGGTCGTTGGCCGAGAGGATGCCGACCTTGTCCCCGGGTGCGACGCCCGAGCGGCGCAAGGCCCGGGCGACCGCCTCGGCGAGCTCGACGACCTCGCCGTAGGAACGCGACACCCCGTCGAGGGTCAAGCAGGGCGCCCCGGGGTCCAGGGACGCGCCTTTCTCCAGGTAGAAGAACAGAGACATCGTCGTCCCTCCGGCTTCGGCGGCGGCTGGTGAAGACCATGACCGCCGTTTGGACGAATGTCAAGATTTTCTTGGACGATTGGTCAGAAAGCTGCCGGATGGTATCTTCGGCCTCGTGACCAGCGCAGCCGCCGTGAGGCGCCGGACCCCAGCCGACAAGTTCGAGGACCGCCGCCGGGAACTGGCCGACGCGGCGCTCCTGGCGCTGGCCGACCTCGGCTACGCCCGCACCAGCCTGCGCACCATCGCGGAGCACACGAAGTTCTCCCACGGGCTGCTGCACTACTACTTCGCCGACAAGGTCGAGCTGATCACCTACTGCGTGCGCCGCTACAAGGCGGCGTGCGTGCAGCGCTACGAGGGCGGCGTCGGCGAGGCGGCCACCGCCGGCGAGCTGGCGGCGGCCTGCGCGGACGGCCTCGCGGCGGCGCTCGGCGAAGCACCCCTCATGCACCGCATGTGGTACGACCTGCGCACGCAGTCCTTGTTCGAGCCCGCCTTCCGCGAGGACGTGGCGGAAATCGACGAGAGCCTGCGGGACATGATCTGGCGCAACGTGAGTGCCTACGCGAGCCTCGCGGGCACCGAGCCGACCTGTTCCCCGTCCGACGCGTACGCGTTGTTCGACGGGCTGTTCCAGCAGGCGCTGCTGCGGCACCTCGCGGGCGAGGAGACGGCCCTCGACGATCTCCGGCGCGGCGTCCGGGAGCTGTTCCCCCGCCTGGCCGGCTGAGGGCTGTCCTCGATTCCCGGCCAGGCCGGATTCACCGTCCTTGACCCCGTCGCACCGCCGGGCAATCCTGGGACTCTTGCCTGTTTTCCGGAGGGGACCCATGCGACGACTTCCCGTGCTGCTCTGCGCCCTTTTCCTGGTCGCCACCGCGACTCCCGCGTCCGCCGATCCGCCTCCCGATCCGGTGCCGGGCGAAAGACCTCCGCTGGGGATCACCTGGGCGACCGGGGATCACTACTGCCTCTACAACTCCGGCGAAGACGTCGTGAAGGCCGCCGCGGACCAGCTCGTCAGCTCCGGGCTGCGGGACGCCGGGTACGAGTACGTCATGCTCGGCGACTGCTGGCAGGCGGCCCAGCGCGACGCCGAGGGCAGGCTGGCCGCCCGGACCGCGTTCTCGCCGAGCATCCCGGCGCTGGTGGACTACGTGCACTCGCGCGGGCTGAAGATCGGGTTCTTCAGCGGCACCGGCGCGAAGACCTGCAGCGGCCAGGCGGCGGGCTCGCTCGACCACGAGGACCTCGACGCGCAGACCTTCGCGGGCTGGGGCGCGGACTACCTGCGTTACGACACCTGCTACAGCGTCAACGGCGACGCGCCCGCGCGCGTCAAGAAGATGGCGGACGCGCTGAAGCGCACCGGCCGGCCGATCACCCTCGAGGTCGACGACTACGACCGCGACCAGAGCCCGTGGCTGTGGGCCCGGGCGGCCGGCGCCCACGTCTGGCGCACGTACCGGAACGCGACCTTCGACTTCGGGTACTCGACCGGCAGTCTCGACCAGCAGTACGGCCTCGGCGGCTACCAGGGCCCGGGCGGCTGGAACATGCCGGGCTCGTTCACCTTCAGCTACCTCGACACCGCCGAGCGCCAGGCCAAGCTCGGGTTGTGGGCGGTGCTCAACGCCCCGCTGGTGGCCGACATGGCCCTCGCGGCCGACACCACCCTCCCGGCCGCCGAGCTGACCAACCCCGACATCATCGCCGTCGACCAGGACTGGGCGGGCGTCGCCGGGCACAAGGTCCGCGACACCGGCTGGACCGAGGTGTGGACGAAACCGATGTCCGACGGCTCGGCCGTGCTGGTGCTGTTCAACCGCGGCGAGCTGGCCGCGCCGATCACCACCTCCGTGGCCGACGCCGGGCTCCCGGCGGCGTCCGGGTACCGCGTGCGCGACCTGTGGACCGGCGCGGAGACCGAAACGACCGGCGCGCTCGGCGGGACCGTCGGCCGGCACGCCGCCACCGTGCTGCGGGTGTGGCCGGGGGGCGCGACCGCCGCGCCGCGCACGTCGCTGACCGTCGAACTGCCCGACTCGGTGCCGCCGTCCCAGCCGGTGACCGCCACGGTCCGGTTCACCAACGCCGGTTCGACGCCGGTCACGGGGGCGCACCTGCAGCTGACCGCGCCCGCGCCATGGCAGTTCGACACCCCGGCCCAGGCGGACGCGGCGATCGTCGAACCCGGTGCCACCTGGGAGACGGCGGTGACGCTGCACCCGGTCCCGACCGCGACCCAGGCGGTCAAGATGCCGGCCACCGTCACGTACACGACCACGCAGGGCGCGCGAACGGCGACCGCGTCGGCCGAAGCGCCGCTGATGCTCGCGCCGAACCCGCCTTACACCAACGGGTTGCTCAGCACGCAGCCGTGGATCTCCAGCGAGAACGGCCTCGGCCCGGTGGAGCGCGACAGCACCGACAACGGCCACCCGCTGACGATCAACGGCAAGACCGACGCGCACGGCGGCCTGGGTGCGCACGCGCCCTCGGTCGTGCGCTACTACCTGGGCGGCAGGTGCAGGCAGTTCACCGCGACGGTCGGCATCGACGACCGCGGGCCGAACGGAACGGCCGGGTTCCGCGTCCTCGGCGACGGCGTCGAACTGGAGGCGACCGGGGACATGCGGCACGGGGACGCCGCGCAGCACCTGGCCGTCCCGGTGACCGGCGTGCAGGTGCTCGCGCTCGCCGTCGACGACGCGAGTGACGGCCCGGCCGGGGACTGGGGAGGCTGGCTGGCCCCGTACCTCAGCTGCTGAGCGCCGTCCCGGCCCCGCCGCCCGCCGGCGGTGGGGCCGGTCACGGCTGTTCGCTTCGGGCTCTGCCGGCCGGGGTACCGGCCACCCTATCGGCCGGATCGGCCTCACCGAGAGTGACCCGATTCCGCGTTCAGCGGTCCGTCCGTGCCGATGCACGCCCATTCGCAGAGCCGTCGGGATGGCCACAACCGTTGAGGGGCAACAAAAGTTCGTTCATCCGTCAGGTGACGGATGTCTGCGGTGCGCGTTCCGCGAAGCATTGCTCTACGGAGTATGACGCTCCGGCCTCGACGCCGAGGAGGAGCGATGTCGCGTGCCACCACCACCGTCTCCACTCTGGTCATCTTCGTTCTCGCCCTGAACCTGCGGCCGGCCGTGACGAGCCTGGGCGCGGCGCTGCCGGACATCTCCATCGCCGGCGGCCTGGTCGCCGCGGTGCTCGTCGCCCTGCCGCTGTGGGCGATCGGGCTCGGCGGCTGGGCGACGCCGTGGCTGTGCAGCCGGGTGGGGACCCACCGGACGGTCACCGTGGCCCTCATCGGGCTGGGGCTGTCGCTGGCCGGCCGGGTCCTCGGCGGCCCGGTGGAACTGCTGATCGGGACCGCGCTGGCGTGCCTGTCCATCGCCGTGCTCGGCACGATGCTGCCGTTGCTGGCCCAGGGGTCCGCCGCCTTCACGTTCGGGCTCGGGGTGGGCAGCACGGCCGGTGCGCTGGTCACGCCCACGGCGGTGATGTCGTCGTCGTGGCGGGTCGCCCTCGGCGTGTGGGCGACCACGGCGCTGCTGGCCCAGCAGGTCTGGCAGCGCACGCCGGGCGAGTTCGTCTCACCACAGGCGGCGCCCGGAACGGTACGGGCCTCGGCGCTGACCATCCACTTCGGACTCATTTCCACGGTGACGTTCCTGGTCATGGGGTGGCTGCCCGGCATCCTCCGCAGTGCGGGCGTCCCTTCGACGACGGCGGGCGCGTGCCTGGCGGTGTCGATGGCCATGGGACTGCCGATGATGTGGCTGGTGCCGGGCTGGACCCGCCGCTGGCGCAACCAGACGCTGCTCGTCGTCGTCCTGGCCACGCCGAACGTGATCGGGGTGACGGGCCTGCTCTTCGCCCCCGCCGCGGCCCCCTGGCTGTGGGCGGCGGCGACCGGCATGGGCATGGGCGCGCTGGCGTTCGTCCTGACGACCATTTCGCTGCGCAGCAAGGACAGTTCGGTGGCGTTGTCGGCGGTGGTCCAGGGGGTGGGGTACGTGATAGCCGGGTTCGGCGTACTGCTGTGCGGCTGGCTGCACACGGGCACGGGGACCTGGCGGACACCCCTGCTGCTGGTGCTGGCGGTGCTGGCCGGCCAAATCTTCAGCGGGCACGTGGCGGTGTCACGCCGGCCGTCGACGTCGACGGCCACGCGGCCGCTGGCCATACGTCCGCGGGGAGACGCGCCGGAACTCGGGGTGTGATCCGGCGGGCTCGCTCCGGGGGGGGGGCGGGTGGCGTGCCGGGAGGGTCGTTCAGCCCGACGCGGACTGGTGGCGGGCCGCCTCCCGGGCGATGTCGATGCGGGAGTGCACGCCCAGCTTGGTCAGGATGTGCGAGACGTGCGTGCCCACCGTGCGCGGTGACAGGTAGAGGCGGGCCGCGATCTGCGGGTTCGACAGGCCTTCGACCACCAGCGCGGCGATCCGGCCCTCGGTCGGGGTGAGGCTGTCCCAGCCGTGCGTGGCCTGGCGGTGCTTCACCTTCGGGCCGCGGCGGATGCCCAGGGCCCGGAACAACGCGCGCAGCCTGGCCACGTCCCACTGGGCGTCCAGCTCCGCGTAGAGGTCGATGGCGTGGGTGAAGGCCGCCCGCGCCGAACCGCGGTCTTCGGTGCGGGCTTCGGCGAAGGCGAGCGCGGCCGCCTCCAGGGCCTTGGCCTGCGACAGCGGGCGGCCCGCGTCGGCGTAGCCGTCGGCGGCTCGCAGCAGCATCGTCCCGTCGCGCTCCAGCAGGCCGCGGCAGTACAGAGCCAGCGCGCGGCGGTGCGGGACCGCGGACTCGGCGGCGATCGCCCGCGCCCGGGCCTCGATCTCCGCCGCCGTGCGGACGTCGCCGATCGTCATCGCCAGCCGGACCGCGTCGCCCAGGCGCTCCTCCCCCGCGTCTTCACCCGCCGGCACCGCCGTCAGCACCGCGAGCGCCCGCTCCGGCGCGCCCGCGTGCTCGAACGCCAGGCTGCGGGCCCGGACCAGGGATTCCACCACCTCGTCGCCGGCCCGCTCGGAATGCAGGGCGGCGACGTCGAGGTGGCGGCGGGCCGCGGCCGTTTCGTCGCGGTGGAAGTGGATGATCGCCGCGACGCCGTGGTCGCAGCACACCACGCCCGGGTCCTTGTGGTCGTCCGGGACGACGTCCACCTCCGCCAGTGCGTCGTCCCACCGGCCGGCGCCCAGCAGCAGCTGCCCGATCGCGCTCTGGACCTGGGTCAGCCGCGCGACGCTGCCGGTGCGGTCGGCCAGTTCGCGGGCCTGGCCGGCGGCGGTCAGCGCGTCGGCGTAACGGTCGAGCGCGCCGAAGGTGACCGACTGGTTGATGCGCAGTAGCAACGTGAGCTCGATCAGCGTGGGGTCGCCCCGCACGACGGCCATCGCGCGCTCGAACAGCGGCAGCGCGGCGGCCCACTCGCCCCGCGTCATCGCGCACTGGCTCAGCACGTGCAGCGCCCAGCCCGTCGCCCAGCGGTCTTCGGCCGCGCCGAGCTCCGCCAGCGCCGCGGAAGCGGCCCGGCCCGCGGAGTCGACCTCGCCGAGGACGCGCCGGATCCGCGCGATGAGCACCAGGAGCCGGGCCCGGTGCCGGGCCTGCAGCCCCGGCTGGTTCAGCGCCTCGTTGAGGGCGGGGAGCGACTCGGCGGCCCGGCCGGCCGTCCCGCGGCTCTGGACGACGGTCGTGTGCAGGTCGACGCGCACGTCGGGGTCGCGGACGCGATCCAAAGCGCGGCAGGCGATCCGCTCGGCCTGGGCCACGTTGCCCACCCGGTAGTACGCGTCGGCCAGCCGGCAGGCCAGCGCCCCGGTCACCGCGTCGTCGAGCGGCGCGTCCCGCACCGCCCGTCTCAGCAGCGCGACGGCGACCACCGGCGCCTGACCGATCAACGGCATGGCCACCTTCAGCAGCCACTTCACCGCCCAGTCCGGGACCGGCACCCGGGTGTCCGTTGTGGACACCATGGGCAGCAGCTGCCGCGCCACCCGCTCGACCGGGGCGCTCGCTTCGGCCAGCGCCCACGCGGCCGACTGGTGCCAGGCGACCCGGACCGCCGTCGGCATCTCGTCGTACAACGCCGTGCGGATCAGGGGATGCCGGAACTGCAGGTCGTCGCCGGCCGCCACCAGCACGCCGGCCGCGCGGGCCTCGTCGAGGGCGGGCAGCAGCTCGGCGAGCGAAGAGTTCGTCACCGTCACCAGGTCCGCGACCGAGAAGCCGACGCCGAGCAGCGCCGCCGTCCGCAGCACGGCCCGCGCCGGCTCGGTGAGGAAGCCCAGCCGGTCCGCGATCGCCTCGGGCAGGGAGTCCGGCGTGGCCGCGCCGGTCAGCTCCGCGATGCCCGCGGGATCGACCTCCAGGCACGAGCTGCGGGTCAGCGCGTCGACCAGTTCGGTGAGGTACAGGGGATTTCCGGCGGCCCCGGCGGCCAGCTCCTCCAGCCGGGCGCCCGGTTTGCCGCCGGCCAGGGCGGCCACCAGCTCGAGCACCGCCGGTTCCGCGAGCCGGCCCAGCCGCAGCCGCTCGGCCGGCCGGACGATCCGGAAGAGCGAGCGCAGGTCGTCGCGGCGCGGCACCGGCCGCAGCACGCCGATCAGCAGCAGCGGGAGCTGCCGGACCAGGCGGGCGAGCCGGCTCCACACCGCGACCGTGGTGCTGTCGGCCCACTGCAGCTCGTCGACGACCAGCACGGCCGGGCCGTCCTGGCAGAGCTGGTCCACCAACGCGATCAGCTGTTCGGCGGCCGCGGCGGCGAGGTCGGCGCCCTTGCCCGCGACGGCACCGCCGCCCAGCAGCTGGTAAACGGCGTCACGACGGGGATCCCGCGTGGCGGGCGTGATCTCCAGGGCGTCCAGGAGCGGCAGCAGGGGCAGCGCCTGCCCGAGCTCGTCGCCCGCTCCCCAGAACACCTGGCAACCCGCGTCGGTGGCGGCCGCGCAGGCCGACCGGACCAGCGCCGACTTGCCGATCCCTGGCTCGCCGTCCACCAGCACGGCACGGCCCCGGCCCGCGGCGACCTCACGGATCCACCCGACCAGCCGGGACAGCTCGCTGTCCCGGCCGACCAGCAGCTCGGTACCGTCCGTAAGCGGTCGCACACGGAGGATTTTAGAAGTAAAACCGGTTCCCCAACAAGAGGGCCACCCGGTCACCGCGTAACACCGGCTGCCAGTCCGGTGTTCCCGGATGGGAAACCTCCCATTCGGGAAATGCGCCGATTCGTGATCAGGATGTGATTCACCAGGCCACCGCGGGTGGATCACCGCCCGCCCGACCGGCGGCCGCCGCCGGTCCGGCCGCCCCGGACAAGGAACGACCCGGACGCCCGAGTTCCCCGAAACTCGTTGCTCCTCACGGGCCCTCGGCGTCACATCCACGGACAGGCGGCCCTCCTCGCTCACGACTACCGTCCGTGATCATCGACGATTTCCCCTTTGCCTGCCTGCGCAGA
Organism: Amycolatopsis rifamycinica; assembly: GCF_000695625.1. Taxonomy (GTDB): domain Bacteria; phylum Actinomycetota; class Actinomycetes; order Mycobacteriales; family Pseudonocardiaceae; genus Amycolatopsis; species Amycolatopsis rifamycinica. The sequence continues at coordinate 13,141 of NZ_JMQI01000084.1, read as the reverse complement.
TAATCGCACGCACCCCCTGACCGGACCGATTTTCCGGGGGACGGCCACGCCGGGTCGCCGGCTGCCGAATACGCCTGGCGATCCGTTGTTTTCCGCTTTGCGGGTTGGTGCGGGGCCACGTTTTCCGCACTCGACCCCCACCTCCGGCGACCCGCGCGCCGCGCCGCTCGGTGACCGCCGGCCGCGCAAGATCGTCGATCTAGTATTCGTGCCGCCATTGTGGTGAATTCCCGCATCCGGTGCCATCACGCATTGTCAAGGACAGCCGGGGGTCCCTACAGTGACCCGCCTGACACCGGGGAGTGAATCACCCACCTTCCTTGGAGCCGGTACATCAACTGTCATCTCCTTCGAGGAGCAGACCTTGTTCGGAATAGTCAGGAACCGTGGCCGTGTTCGTGCTGCGCTCGCCCTCGCGGTCGTCACGGTCGTAACCGGTTGCGGTGCGCTCGGCGCGACCGGCCCGGGCGCCTCGCCGGGCGGCAACGGGCTCGAAAAGACGACGCTGAAGGTGTCGATCCTGCCCACCACGGACCTCGCCCCGTTCTGGTTGGCCCAGGACGAAGGCTACTTCCAGGCCGAAGGCCTCACCGTGGAGTCCGTCATCGCCGCCAGCGGCCAGGCCTCGTTGACGAAGTCGATCTCCGGTGACGCCGACATCGCCTTCTCGACCTACCCGCCGTTCTTCACCGCCCGCAGCACCGGTGCCGCCGACATGCAGCTGGTCGCCGACGCGACGTCGGTCAACGCGAAGTCCAATGCGATCGTCACGGTCCCGAATTCGCCGGTGAAAACAATCGCCGACCTGGCGGGCGCGAAGATCGCCATCACGGCCAAAAACACCGCTTCGGATCTTCTCACCCGGTCGGTCATGCAAGATCACAACGTCGATTTCGGCAAAGTGAAATGGGTGCTGATCCCGCTGCCCGGCATCGCCGCGGCGCTGCAGCAGGGCCAGGCCGACGCGGCGTACCTGCCGGAGCCGTACATCACGCAGGCCGCCCAGACGGCCGGCGCGATCCCGGTGATCGACATCAACACCGGCGCCACCCAGGACTTCCCGCTCACCGGCTACGGCGCGACGCGCAAGTGGGTGCAGGAGAACCCGAAGACCCTGGCCGCGTTCCAGCGGGCCATGCAGAAGGCCACCCACGACGCCCTGTTCGACCGCGCCAAGGTCGAGCCGCTGCTGGTGCGCTTCGCCAAGATCGACGAGGACACGGCCAAGCTGCTCACCCTGCCGGGCTACGGCTCGATCCTCGATTCCCGGCGCCTGCAACGGGTCCCGGACCTGCTGCTGCAGCTCGGCGCCATCCCATCGCCGATCGACGTGAACTCGATGATCGGCCCGCAGGCGGGGAGGTAGCCGACGGAGGGGGTGCCGCTAGCCGAGACTCTCGTAGGGATCGGCCGGCGGCGCCACGGGCCGGGCCAGGCCGACGTCGATGAACGGGATCGTGCCGCCGTTGACCGGGTCCTCGGTCTTCTCCGCGGAGTACGCGCCGGTGATCTCGAGCCACGAATCGGGTTGCAGGACCGGCGGGACCCGGCCGGTGAGGCCGACCTTCACCGGCTGGGCGTCCGCCGCGCAGCAGTTGAGGAGCATGCGGACCAGGTACGGCGTGCCGCCGGGGTCGAAGGCCACGAAACCGGTGATCGTGACCGTGCGGCCGGCCAGCGAGCGGCCGTGGTCGTAGGCCGCTCGGTCCGCGTAGTCGATCGTCGTCAGGCGGACGGGGTTGCCCTCCGGGAGCGGGGTGAGGATGCGTGGTGCCGTCACCGCCGTGCCGGCCCGCATCGCGCTGTAGGAACCCAGCGCCGGTGGCGCGGCGAGGATCAGCGCGAACACCGGCAGCACCAGCAGCCACGAGACCCGGGGCGCCGCGTGCCCGCCCGGGCGGCGGCGCGCGTACCAGACCGTCGCCAGGGCCGCGAGCACCAGGACCACGCCGGCCGCCAGCACCAGCGGGCGCAGGCCGGCCTTGACGTACCGCAGGTACAGCCCGGTCACGCCGGCGTGGAGCAGGACGCCGCCGACGAGGAACAGCAGGATCGCCTGCACGGTCCGGTTCACAGCAGCACCGCCCCGGTCAGCGCCGCGGCCACCACGGCCACGGCGAAGGTCACCGGCGCGAACCGCAGCGCGAACCCGCGGCCGAACGTGGCGGCCTGCATGCCGAACAGCTTCAGGTCGACCATCGGGCCGACGACCAGGAACGCCAGCCGCGCCGTCGGCGAGAACTGCGTCAGCGACGAGGCGACGAACGCGTCGGCCTCCGAGCAGATCGACAGCAGCACCGCGAGGGCCGCCAGGGCCAGCACCGCCACGACGGGGTGCGCGGCCGCGGCGTGCAGCCGGCTCGCGGGCACCACGGCCTTGAGGGTCGCGGCGGCCATCGCGCCGCCGACGAGGAACCCGGCCGCGTGCAGGACGTCGTGGCGCACCGATCCCCAGAACGCCTCTCCCCTGGTGCCGCTCTCGCCGTGGCCGTGCGGGCGGGGACGCAGCCAGTCCGGACGGCCGAGCCGCTGCCACAGCCAGCCCATCACGCACGACGCCGCCAGGCTCGCGACGAACCGGGCCACGACCATCCGCGGCTGGCCCGGGAACGCGACCGCCGTCGCCGTCAGCACCACCGGGTTGATCGCGGGCGCCGACAGCAGGAACGCCACCGCGGCGGACGGGGTCACCCCGCCGCGCACCAGCGCGCCGGCCACGGGCACCGACGCGCATTCGCACCCGGGCAGGACCGCCCCGGCCAGCCCGGCGACCGGCACGGCCAGCGCCGGCCGGTTCGGCAGCACGCGCGTGAAGAACGCCGGCGGCACGAAGACCGCCAGCCCGGCCGAAAGCAGCACCCCGAGGACGAGGAACGGCAGCGCCTGCACGACGACCGCCACGAACACCGTCATCCAGCCCTGCATGACCGGAGCGGACAACAGCCGCCGGAGCGGGCCCTGGGCCAGGAACCCGGCCAGCAGGACCAAGGTCAGGACGAGCACGGGATCGACGTTCCAGCCCGGCTTCTCGTCCGGATCCCGGCGGCACCGGCTTTCCTCGGTGACAGTCAACGGCGATCTCCCGTCCTTCCGCTCCACACCCGACCGCATACACGGGCCGGAGGCCGGTCCGGTTCACGACGGAGGCCGGACCGGGGCGTCCCGAGCTGCTCCGGGACGGCCCGCTCACGCGGCCGGTGTGCCGTCAAGTCGTTCCGGGGATCGGGCGGAGTTCTCCTCGCGCCCGCCGGCCACCACAATCGCCGCCATGACGAGCCAGCCGAACCGATATCCGGCCGCCGAGGCGCTCCGGCTGACCATCCGGATCGACCTCACCGGCCGGGCCGCGGATCCGGGTCTCGTCGCCACCCGGCTGGCCGCCGCGCTCGACGGGCTCGCCGGGGTCGAAGTCGTCACCGGTACGCGGGCCGCGGAGCCCGCGCCGCGGCTGAGGCTCGTCCCGGATCCGCTCGTGCGCATCGAAACGCGGTCCCGGCGCGTCCTGCTGCTGGGCCGTCCGCTCACCCTCACCCGGCTCGAATTCGACCTGCTGCACTTCCTCCGCACGCACCCGGACCGCGTCTTCACCCGCACCGCGCTGAAGAACGCCCTCTGGCCGCGGCGGGACGGCAGCGACCGCACCGTCGACGTCCACGTCCGGAAGCTCCGCGCCAAGCTCGAGCCCCACCTGGACCCGATCACCACCGTCCGCGGCGTCGGGTACCGCTTCGAGGGCTCGGCGCCGGTCGCGCTGACCTGAACCGCGGGACCGGCGTTGTCCCGTCACCGCGCTACGGGTGGGCTCCCTCGGCGAGGATGACGTCGGCGAGGTTGTCCATCGCGTGCTTCATGTCGGACCGCAGCCCGGCGGCGACCACGCGGTGCACCAGCGGACCGAGCGGGCCGAGGCCCAGCCGGTACTGGACCGCGTACGTCATGAGCGTGCTTTCCGTCCCGTCGCCGCGGGTGATCGGCTCGAACTCGAACACGTTGGTCAGGTCCCGCAGGGGCGCGAACCCGACGCCCGTGTCGACGCGGCGGGCGAGCGGCACGATTTCGCGGACGGTCCAGGTGGACCGGGTGGTCAGCGGGCCGAGGGATCTGTTGCGCTCGCGGTAGGTCCGGCCGATCTCGGCGGTGCCGTGGTGGTCGGTCACCTCCAGGACGGTCGGGACCCACTCGGCGTAGCGGTGGGTCGCGGAGATCACCTCCCACACCCGCCGCACGGGGTGCGGGATGATCGCCTGCTCGGAAACGGTGTAGTCGCGCATCATCGTCGCCTTCAGTCGTGGCCCAGAACGGCGCGGGCGGCGGTTTCGCCGGAGCGGACCGCGCCGTCCATGTATCCGTTCCAGTGGTCCGAGTGCTCGGCGCCGGCCCAGTGCACCCGGCCGAAGGGCCGGTCGCGCCACGAGCCGAGCTCGGTCAGCACGCCGGTGCCGGGCACCGACGTCGGGCCGCCGCGGGTCCATTCCTCGCCGACCCAGTCCTGCTCGAAGTACTCCACCGGGCTCAGCGCGGGCTTCCCGACGGCCGCGGCGAAGGCGCGCAGGACGGCGGCACGTCGTTCGCGGGGCGGGCGCGCCGCCCAGGTGTGCCACTGCGGGCCGCCGAGGAAGCCCATGAGGACACCGGGTCTGCCGTCGGGCGGGGAGTTGTCCCACATGGAGCAGATCGGGGAACCGTTCCGGAACACGGCTTGCCCGTTGAGCCCGTCGGCGCGCCAGAACGGCTCGGGGTACACCGCTTCGCACTTCATCAGCGCGCCGAAGGTCATCCGGGAGAACAGCGCGTCCTGCTGCGGGGGCAGCAGCGGGCGCCAGGAGATCCGCGTGGCCAGCGCGGGCGGGACGGCCACCACGACGTGCCGCGCGCTCCAGGTGTCCACATCGGACTTGACCGCGACCCGGTCGCCGTCCTGCTCGATCGCCCGCACCGGGGCGCCCAGCACCACACGTCCGTCGAGTTCCTCGCTGAGGCGTTGCGAAATCAGCTGGGACCCGCCGGCGAAGCGGAATTCCTGCGCTCCGCCGGTGACGCCGATGCCGCGTTCGACGGTGCCGGGGGTGGTTTCGTTGCCGAAGCCGGCGATGTACCAGAGGCTGTAGAGCAGCGACGCGCCGGCGGCGCTGCCGCCGTAGGCCGAGCCGAGCAGCACGTTGACCAGGTCCAGGGCGCCGGAGCCGGCGGTGGTGTGCCGGAGCCAGCTTTCGAACGTCACGCTGTCCCAGGCCCGGGCCTTCGGGGCGCGCCACGGTGCTTCCAGGGGGATCTTCCGCGCGAGCTGGTTGATCCGCCGCATGGCGATGCCGAGGTCGGGCAGCGCCAGCGGGTCGGGTGGGATGTCGCCGCGGTACCGGCGCGCGCGGCCGCCGTGGACGTAGACCGACGCGCCGTGCGTGTACGCCGGGAACGTGTCGACGCCGACCTGCTTGGCCAGCGCGAGGATGTGGTCCTGGGTCGGGCCGGCGAACTGCCCGCCCGCCTCCACGACCTTGCCGTCGCCGAGGTCGTGGTTCACGGTGCGGCCGCCGACCCGGTCGCGGGCTTCCAGGACGACGACGTCCCGGCCGGCCGCGGTCAGCTCGCGGGCGGCGGTGAGCCCGGCCAGGCCCGCGCCGACCACGACGACGTCAGTGCGGCGCATCGGCGGCCTCCAGCGTCGGCGTGGCCGCGGCGAAGGCGTCGGCGGCGGCCAGGTCGAATTCGCCGTGGTCGCTGCCCAGTCCCTGGGCGACCAGGGCCGCGGCGGCGGAGCCGAGCACGGCGGCGTCCCGCACGGAACGGCCGAGACCGATGCCGCGGAGGAAGCCGGCGGAGAACGCGTCACCGCAGCCGGTGGTGTCGACGACGTCGACCGCGAACGCGGGGACGGCGAACACCTCGTCGGCCGTGATCACCAGGGCCCCGCGGGCGTCCCGGGTGACGGCGACACAGCCGACGCCCTGGTCGATCAACGCGCGAGCGCCGTCTTCGAGGGTCTCGGCGCCGGTGAGCCCGAGGACCTGCTGTTCGTTGGGCAGCAGGTAGTCGAGGTGGGGCAGCGCGGGCGCGATCCAGGCGAGGATGCCGGGGCCGCCGGGGGCGAGCAGGTCGGCGGAGGTGACCACCCCGGCCGCGCGGGCGGGCGAGAGGATCTTCGCCGCGTTCTCCCCGCCCATCAGCTCGGGCGCGCCGAGGTGCAGGTGGGTCGCCCGGGCGACCTCGGCTTCCGCGACGTCGTCCGGCCCGTAGGTGAGGTTCGCGCCGGGGACGTGGAAGGCGGGCCGGCTGCCGTCGGGGCGGATGGGCAGCACCGACGCCGAGGTCTGCACGTCCGCGCGGCGGACCACCAGCGAGGTGTCGATGCCGAACCGGGTCAGCATGGCCAGCAGCAGGTCGCCGATCGGGTCGTCGCCGATCGCGCCGGCGGTGCGGACGGTCGCGCCGAGCTTGGCCAGCGTCAGCGCGGTGCCGGCCGCGGTCCCGGCCGGGCCGAACCGGATCTGCTCGACCAGGGCCGCGCCCTGCCCGTCCGGGATGGCCTCGACCGGCCGGACCTGCACGTCGAACACGTGCGCGCCGAGCGTGATCACCGTTTGCGTCACAGATCCTCCTCGATTCGTCGGGTGCTGCCGTAGCCGCGCCGCAGGGCGGCTTCGACCACCGCGGTCTGCTGGGCGGTGTCCAGGACTCGGGGGGTGCCGATCGCGGCGGCGTTCCGGTAGAGCTCGCAGGCCCACTCGAGCAGCAGGGCGTTGTCCACCGCCGCTCGGAGCCGCGGGCCGTGCACGACGGCGCCGTGGTTGGCCATCAGCGCCGCCGACTTGCCTTCCAGCGCGGCCCACACGTGCTCGGCGAGCTCGTCGCTGCCGAAGACGGCGAACGGCGCGACCCGCACGGCCCCGCCGAGCAGCAGCTGCTGGTAGTGCACGCACGGGAGTTCGTCGAGCACGAGGGAGACGGCGGTCGCCTGCGGCGAGTGCGTGTGCACGACCGCCCCGGCTCCGGAGCGGCGGTAGATCCCGAGGTGCAGCTCCAGTTCCGACGTCGGCGCGAGTTCGCCGCCGACCACGGTCCCGTCCAGGTCGACCACGGTGATCTGCTCCGGCGTGGCCTTCGCGAGGACGACGCCGGTCGCGGTCACCGCCACGTGGTCGCCGGCGCGCACGCTCACGTTGCCGGCGGTGCCGATCAGCAGTCCGGCGGCGGCCAGTTCGTGGCAGGCCTCGACCACGGCCTGCCGCTCGGCCCGCAGGAGCACGGTGCCCTGAGTCATCGGCTCAGCGTAGGACAAACGTGAAACAAAGTCACGTTCAGGTTTTCCGGAAGTGCGCCCCCCCGGATGTCGAGTCCTTCAGCGGGACGGCACCCGATGGGTCAGCACCTCGTGGACCGGCCGCCGGGCGGTCAGCCGCGCCGGGTAGCCGTAGCCGATGCGCAGCAGGGTGTGCGGCTGCCCGGCTCCGGCGAAGAGCCGGTCGAGCGACTCCCGGGTCCGCGGGGTTTCGAACGGCTGGGACAGGAACGACGTCGCCAGCCCTTCGGCCGTCGCGGCGAGCAGCACGCGCTGCATCGCCATCCCGGCGCGGACCTCCGCGTGCGGGCCCTTGTCCCGCGTCAGCAGCAGCCCGAGCAGCGGCTCCTGCTCATACTCGCGGGCGGGGAGTTCCTCGTTTTCGTGCGACGCGCGCAGCGAAACGACGCCGGAGCCCTGCGGGGGCGGGCCGGACGCGATCTTCGCCACGCCGTCGGGGCTGTCGGGATCGCGGTGGGTCCAGAACGCGGCTTCCGCGCGGAACGCGTGGTCGGCCGACTGGAGGGATTCCGCCTGCCGGACCAGCGAGGCGACCGGGGTGTAGCGGCCCGAGGCGTCGAGGTACTCGAGCTGGCCGCCTTCGTGCAGCGCCGCCGACTTCAGCGCCGCCCGCACGACCGGCGGCACCTGCCTGTCCAGCAGCGGCCGCCGGTTGGTGTGCCGCCGGAACACGGCCTCGGCGAGCTTGCGCTCGGCGGCGGTGGCCTTCTGGTTGCCGTCGAGCCGGATCACCGCGACCAGATCGGGCTCGGCCGGGTCGGGCACCAGCCGCACCACCGTGGCGAACCCGTTGGTGCGCAGGCAGATCTGCAGGTTGAAGGCGGCGGCCCCGCAGGCGAGCCGGGCTTCCCGGCCGTGCGGGTCCGCGACGGACAGGACGCGCTCGCGGTCCAGCCACACCTCGATCGCCTCGTGCTCGGCGACGAACCGCCAGGGCTGGGTGTTGTGCGGCGAGGGCGCGCGCACGGCCGAGGCGAGGGCCTGGTCGAACACGCTGGGCAGTGGTCGGCTCATCATCGGCTCCGGGTCGCTGGGGAACGAGGCTCCAGCTTCACCGGCCGTCGCCCGCCGCCGCGACGGCCGCCCGTCACGACCAGCGGGGACCAAAGACCCTCCGGGCGGCCGGTGTCGTGCGGGAACCGCTCGCCGAGCGGAAGCCGCGCGACGCGGGGCGGTCACTCCTCATCGCGGACCCGACTGCCGGGACCGCGGTCATCGCCACGCGGTCCGGGCGCGGCCGCGCGAGGTCCCCGGTCAGCAGGTCTCCCGCGGCGACACCCGTCCGGCGCCGCGGGCGAAGACGCGGACCGGACGGCGGCGGGACGGCACGCCCGCTCCTTCGCCGCCGCGCGACGAGCGACCGGCGGACACGGCCGGCGGGACTCCGACAAGCGCGCCCGTCCCGTCGGCGACGCCGGCAAGCACGCCCGCCCCGACGGAACTCCGACAAGCACGCCCGCCCCGACGGAACTCCGACAAGCGCGCCCGCCCCGACGGAACTCCGGCGAGCGCGCCCGCCCCGCCGGCGACGCCGGCAAGCGCGCCCGCCCCGGCAGGACTCCGGCGAGCGCGCCCGCTCCGCCGGCGACGCCGGCCGCACTGAGGTCAGCTGTCCCGTTCCCTGCGGACGACCAGCACCGGGCAGGCCGCGTGGTGCAGCAGCGCCTGGCTCGTCGAGCCGAGGACCAGCCCGCCGAACCCGCCCCGGCCGCGGCTGCCGACGACCACCAGCTGCGCCCCGTGGCTCGCGGCGAGCAGGCGGTGGCGCGGCTTGTCGTGCTCGACGCGGCGCTCGACCGGCACGTCCGGGTACTTCTCCCGCCACCCGGCCAGCCGCTGGGCGAGCAGCCGATGTCCGGACTCCGCCGGGGCGTCGCCGTCGCCGGACAGCCCGGCGGCGTCACCGTCGTGCCAGGCGTGCAGGGCGACGAGCGGGGCGTTGCGGAGCGAGGCTTCCTCGAACGCCCACGCGATCGCGGCTTCGCTCAGCGGGCTGCCGTCGACGCCCACGACCACCGGGCCGTCGACGCTTTCGTTCCCCCGCACCACGACCACCGGGCAGTGCCCCTCGGCGGCGAGGTCCACGTCGGGCGACCCGCTGAACAGCCCGGCGATCGCCCCGACCGGCTCACCGGTGACCAGCAGCCGGGCCCGTTCCGACACCGCCAGCAGCGCCGGGATCGGCCCGCGGTCACTGGCCTCGGTGGCGACTTCGAGCCCCGGGACGGCGGCTTCGAGGACCGTCCGAGTCCGGCGCAACAGCTCCGCGGCCTCGGCCGCCAGATCGGCCAGCCAGGCCGGTGGCGGGTACAGGAGGCCGCCGAAAGCCGGGTCTTCGTAGCCGTAGGCGGTGAAGACCACCAGCGCGGCGTGCCGCCGGGCCGCCTCCCCCGCCGCCCACAGCGCGGCCGCGGCGGCCGTCTCCGAGCCGTCCACGGCGACCACGATCGGCGCGTTCCCGGTTGCGCTCATGACCTGTCCCTCCGGGGGTTCGAGTGCGTCGAACCGAACCTAGGCCGCACGCCGGCCCGGACGCTGCGGCCGTTCGTCCCCGCGCCCGGTGACCTTCGGCCGCTTCGCGTGCAACCGGACCACCCCGGGCTTCCGTCCTCGCATCGACCGAACGAGGAGGCGCATCCATGCGAAGGCTGTCCGCTGTGCCAGGTGTGGTCCTGGTCGTCCTGAGCGCCGTGGCCTGCGGGGCCGACGCCCGGCCCGCGTCGGCGTCGCCGCTGTGTTCCGGCTCCTACGAACCCCGCGAACTCGTCGAGAGCGGCCCGCTGTACCCACCCTTGCCGACCGCCACCGGAACCACCGCCGGAACCACCGCCGCAGACGTTCCCGCCGGGAGCCGCACCACCGACGTGGCCGCCATCCGGAAGATCGCCGACGTGGCGTGCGGCCTGCCGGAACCGCCGTCGGACGTGGCCTGCACCGCCGACATGGGGCCCAGCTTCGAGCTGGTGTTCGTCGACGCCCAGGGCCGGACGACGACCCTCACCGCCCACGACTACGGCTGCCGGTTCGTCGAAGGCCTGGGAACCCCGCGCTTCGACGGGACGCCGCTTTGGGACGCCCTCGCCGCGGCCGGGCTCCCGGCACCGCGGCGCCGCTGATCCGATCGTCCACAATAGACACCCAGCGGACCACCGGGCGGATTGGTCCGGACAACGAAAGGGCAGCTTCGAGGGCCGTCCGTACCCGAGCGCGGTCGCCGGATATTGACCCGGCGGAAACGCTTACCTACCGTCCGGTCACCGTTTCCGGTGGACGCGGGCCGCCCGGCCCCGCGGAAGCCGCCCGCTTTCGAGGAGGTGCCATGCTGTCGAGGCGAACCTTTGTCACCGCCGGCCTGGTCGCCGCCGCGGCGAGCACGCCGCTGTGGTCCGCCGTCACCACTCCGCGAGCGCGCGCCGCCGCGGCCCTTCCGTTGACGCTGAAGAACAATTCGGGCAGCGGCACCGTTTACGCCTACATCAGCGGCGCGGACACCGCGGGCCGTCCCGGCTTCGTCACCGCCGACGGCCGGTTCCAGCCGCTGCCGAACCCCTCGGCGCCGGTGACGCCGGTCCCGGACTACGCGATCCCGCTGGGCGGCCCGGGTGCCCAGCTCACCGTGACGCTGACCGACTACCTCATCGGCGGCCGGGTGTGGTTCTCGGTCGGCAAGAAGATCCAGTTCTTCGTCAACCCCGGCCCCGGCCTGGTGCAGCCCGGCTTCGCCAGTGCGGACCCGAACTGGCAGACGAACTGGACGTTCTGCGAGTTCACCTACAACAGCGCCAACCTCTACGCGAACATCAGCTACGTCGACATGGTGGCGCTGCCGGTGTCGATGGCCACCACGGGCGCGGCGGGCGCGCAGTCGGTCAGCCCGCTGCCGGACGGCGCCCTCGGCGGCATCGCGGACGGGCTGCGCGCGCAGCACAACGCCGACGGGGCGCCGTGGGACCGGCTGGTCGTCACCGACTCCGCCGGCCAGGTGGTGCGGGTGCTCGCGCCCGGCCACTCCCCGGTCGACTTCGGCGGCTACTGGACGAAGTACCTCGACGCCGTGTGGGACCACTACCGCACGACGCCGCTGACGATCAACGGGCAGGGCGGCATCGGCTCGTACACGGGCACGGTCAGCGGGGACGCGATCGTGTTCGCCGGTCTGAACACCAACGGCGTGCCGTTCACCAAGCCGAGCGCGGCGGACATCTTCGGCTGCGCGAGCGGGCCGCTGTACAACTCCGGCAGCGACGCCCGCGGCGCGGTCGCCGCCCGGCTGGCCGCGGCGCTGAACCGCAGCAGCCTGCTGGTGGCCGGCGGGAACAACCAGCCCGACGGCGTCGCGCCCGCGCAGTACTACCGGGACGCCACCACGAACCACTACGCCCGGTTGGTGCACCAGTACGCCTCGATCGGCTACGCCTTCCCGTACGACGACGTGGGCCCGACCGGCGCCCAGCCGGTCGACGGCCACCTCCAGGACCCGGCCCCGACGTCCTGGACGGTCGCGCTCGGCCCGGGCGCGGGCGGCGGCACGACTCCGCCGGGGTCCGGTGGCACGAGCGCGTACTCGACCATCCAGGCGGAGGCGTACAACGCCCAGAGCGGCACCCAGACCGAGCCGTGCGGCGACACGGGCGGCGGAATGGACGTCGGCTGGATCGCCGCGGGCGACTGGCTGAAGTACGCCCGCGTCGACTTCGGGTCGAGCTCGCCCCGCCAGTTCCTCGCCCGCCTCGCCTCGGGCGCGGCCGCGGGGGTGAGCGGCGCCGTCCTGGCCCGCTTGGACAGCGTGTCGGGCCCGGTGGTCGCCGAGATCGACTTCGCGAACAACGGCGGCTGGCAGCAGTGGCAGACCGTGCCGGCCAACATCGTCACCCCGGCGACCGGCGTGCACGACCTCTACCTGACGTTCGCCGGGAGCTCGGCGGACTTCGTGAACGTCAACTGGTTCACCTTCACGCGTTAGCCGGGCCGACGCGTTTCAGGCCGCCGACGGGACGACGATGACCTTGCCGTACACCGACCCGTCGGCGGCCCGGGCATGCAACGCCGGCAACTCCGCCAACGCCACCCGCTCAGCCACGTCGATACGCAGCTCACCACGGTCGACCAGCCCCACCAACCGCGCCAGCTGCCCGGCATCACTCCGCACGAACAGATCGATCCCCCGCACCCCACGCCCCTCATCCGACGGCGCGGGCATCCACACCGTCGTGTTCACTACCACCCCGCCCGGACGGACCACACCAGCCAGCGCGGCCAGCTGCTCCGGAGCGACCGGGGCCAGATTGAGGGCCAGATCGACCGGCTCGGTCACCGCGTCGGTCACCGCGGTGGCGGTGTGGTCGACGACCTCATCAGCGGTCTTGACCGCCTCGGCACTACGCGGACTGGCCGTCGCGATCACATAAGCACCAGCGTTCTTCGCCAGCTGCACCGCATAACCCCCGACCGCACCCCCCGCACCGTTGATCAGCACCCGCTGCCCGGCCGCCAGCTTCCCGTGATCGAACAACGCCTGATACGCCGTCAATCCCACCACCGGCAACGCCGCGGCCTCGGCCAACGGGATGCTCCTCGGCGCCGACGTCAGCACCTCCACCGGCGCCAGAACGTACTCCGCCGCCGCACCGGTCCCGTCCATCGGCAGAAAACCGACGACCGGATCACCCACCTCGAACCCGGTCACACCTTGACCCAGCGCGTCGACCGTCCCGGCGACGTCCAGACCCGGCGTGTGCGGCAGCACCACCGGAATCGGCCCCTGCATGAATCCACCCCGGATGTTGCCGTCGACGGAATTGAACGACGTCGCCGCCACCCGGACCCGCACCTGCCCGGGCCCCG
>NZ_JMQI01000083.1 GCF_000695625.1 Amycolatopsis rifamycinica | reverse complement strand
CCCGCCTCACCACTCACGACGAGCCGCGGCGGGCTTCAGTAGGCGACGGTGAAGCGCGCGCGGTGGTGCTTCGGCTGCTCGATCTCGTCGACGTAGGCGATCGCGAAGTCGTCGCCGCCGATGTGGGACTTGCCGTTCTCGTCGGTCAGCAGGATGTCGCCGCCGATGCGGAACTCGCCCGTGCGCTCACCGGGCGTCCACGCGCCGAACTCGGCGGCCGGGCTGACGTAGAACCAGTCGAGGTTCTCGGGCTGCTCGCGCAGCAGGCCCAGCACCTCGGCGTGGTTGCCGGCCTCCTCCTTGTACTCGGCCGGGAACTCGGGGGTGTCGAACAGCCGCGGGCCGCCCTCGGCCACCCGCAGGCTCGCCGCGCCGCCGACGAACGACAGCCGGACGCCGTTCTCGCTCGCGATGCGGGCCAGGGCCGGCACGGCGTCGATCAGCTTCTCGCCGTCGATCTCGCGGGCCGGGGTGGCGACCACGAAGACGTCGGCGTCCTTCGCCAAGCCCGCCACGAACTCCTCGTCGTGCAGCGAACCCTGCCGCTCGTCGACGCCTTCGGGCACCGAGCCGGCGTGGCGCGCGACGCCGACGACCTCGTGCCCGCGCCGCAGCGCCTCGGCCCCGATCCTGCCCCCGGCGTACCCCGTCGCCCCGAAAATGACCAGCTTGGCCATGTCTGTTCCTCCGTTCGTCTCGGCTGTCCGCAGCCGATGCTAGGAACGGAAGATCACCTACTTCAACGGGAGCAACACACCTGGGGGTAGGTGTCCAGGTCAGCCGCCGAGGCCCGCGAACTCCGCCGCCACCTTCTGCTTGACGGCGTTGACGTCGAGGTTCGCGCGGACCTCCGCCGTCGCGTTCGGCTTGGAGAGGACCTGGTAGCTGGCCGTGCGGTTGGGCAGTTTGAACTTCACCGCGCAGGACAGCTTGATCGCCTTGTACGGCTCCGCGTCCCCGGCCGCCGTGCACGTCTGCGCGCCGAGCGACTCGGCGCTGACGTCGACGGACAGCGAAATGCGCACGACGCTCTTCTCCCCCGACGCCGGCGTGCCGACCACGCTGTTGGAGATGTCGACCGTGGTCGTGCAGGAGCCGACGAAGTCCTTGCAGTCGAGGACCTGGTTCGTGACGACGGCGCTGGCCTGCACCAGCCCCTCGAACGGCTGCCCCAGCCCGGCGACGGCGTTGTCGAGGTCGGTGTGGAACGTCTTGACCGCGTCCCCGGCGAGCGCGGCGACGCCGAACTCGGCGCCGTACTGCGCCCCGGCCCGCGAGTCGAGCATCGCCGGGGCGAAGCTGACCACCCGGTTCGGCTTGGCCGTCGTGACGCGCAGAACGCTCGGCGCGGCGCCGAGCTGGTAGACCTCGGTGCCGTCCGGCAGCTTCGCCTTGACCGGCTCGCCCATCCGGTCGAGACCGGCCAGCGCCTTGCGCAGCCCTTCGGCGAGCGCCGGCGGCGCGAACCGGGCCGCCGGGTCGAAGGGCAGCTCGGAGCCGAGCGTGCGCACCCAGCTCGTGCCGAACTGCGTGCCCTCGTCGATGGCGTGCGCCTTCCAGTAGTCGGCGTCGGCCTGCAGGTAGAACTGGCCGGCCGCGACCGTGACCTGGACGAACCGGCCGTCCAGCGGCAGCGCGCCGACGGCGTAGCCGCCCCGGCTGATCCGGAACTGCTGCTCGGCGCCCTTGACCGTGGACTTCAGCGCGATCGCGGGCGACTGGCCCAGCGCGGTGAGGGCCGCGTCGACCGCGGCGCGCTGCTCGGCGCGCCGGTCCGCCGTCGCCTTGTCGGCCGCGGAGACGCCGGCCGTGCCGGCGACCGCCACCTGGCAGCCCGCCAGCAGCCCGCCCAGCAGCAGCACCGCCGCCACCCTGCTCCGTCGAGCCCGCATTCCCGCCCCCTGCTCTCCCGCTACCGAGCACACCTCGGCCGGCGTTGTCCCGCCACCGGATTTGTGTCGTCACGTACCGGGGTTCCAGGAGGGTTCTAGCCTGGGCCGGGCACCCGCCGCAACCCACCGTGATGAGGTTGGTTTACACTCTTGAGGTTGTCTCGGCGAGGCGGGGCCCTTCTGGGGTGCCCGGCGTGATCGACGCGGCGGCTCGAGTAGCCCCCGTCGTCGTGCACGCCCGGAAACTCGCCGCCGAAACTTCGAAACAAAACACCGGCTTCCCCCCGCCGCCGCATGCTGTCTTTGATTTGAAGGAGTGCCACACCGTGTCCGAGGTACGTCTGTCCGTCGAGCCGCGCACCGAGTTCGGCAAGGGCGCCGCGCGCCGCACGCGTCGCGCCGGCAAGATCCCCGCCGTTCTCTACGGCCACGGGTCGGACCCGCGGCACTTCGCGCTGCCGGCGATCGAGTTCGCCCGCGTCGTGCGCGAGAACGGCTCGAACGCCGTCATCACCCTGGACCTGGAGGGCTCGGTCGAGCTGGCGCTGACCAAGACCATCGTGGTCCACCCGCTGAAGAACTACATCGAGCACGTCGACCTGCTGGTCGTGAAGCGCGGCGAGAAGATCGTCGTCGACGTCCCCGTCGTCGTGACCGGCAACCCCGGCCCCGGCGGCCTGGTCAACCAGGACGTCGACACCCTGCAGGTCGAGGTCGAGGCGCTGCACATCCCGGAGCAGTTCGAGGTCTCGATCGAGGGCCTCGAGATCGGTTCCCAGGTCCTGGCCGGCCAGGTCGAGCTGCCGCAGGGCGCGACCCTGGTCACCGACCCGGAGTCGCTGGTCGTGGCCGTCAACGAGCCGCAGCGTGAAGAGAGCGACGACGAGGCCGAAGCGGGCGAAGAGTCGGCCGAAGCCGCCGAATAGCATCTGAGCATGACCGAAGACCTGCCCGGGGCCGGCGAGCTGATCCTGCTCGCCGGCCTCGGCAATCCCGGGCCCCAGTACGCCGGAAACCGGCACAACGTCGGGTTCATGGTGCTGGACGAGCTGGCCGCCCGCATCGGCGGCAAGTTCAAGGCGCACAAGACCGGCGGCGACGTGCTCGAGGGCCGGCTGGCCGGCCGCCGCGTCGTGCTGGTGAAGCCGCGTTCGTACATGAACCTCTCCGGCGGCCCGGTGGTCGGGGCGGCGCGGTTCTACAAGGTGGAGCCGTCCGGCATCGTCGTGGTGCACGACGAGCTCGACGTCGACTTCGGCGCGCTGAAGCTGAAGCTGGGCGGCGGCGACAACGGGCACAACGGGCTCCGCTCGATCACGAAGTCACTGGGCACCCGCGACTACTACCGGGTGCGGTTCGGCATCGGCCGCCCGCCCGGCCGCCAGGACCCCGCGGACTTCGTGCTGAAGGACTTTTCGACGGTCGAGCGCAAGGAACTCCCGCTGGAGGTGGATCGGTGCGCGGACGCGACCGAAGCGCTGATCGGCACCGGCCTCGCGGCCGCGCAGAACGCCTTCCACGCGGGCTGACATGGGTGGCGAGGTGAAGCCATGACTCCGGACGAAGCCCGGTCGATCGCCTTCGGCAAACCCCGGTTCGGCCGTCGCGGCTACAACGAGGACGAGGTGGACGCCTTCCTCGACCTCATCGCCGAGGCACTGGCCGGGCGGAACATCCTCACCCCGGACGACATCCACTACGTCGAATTCACGATCATGCCGGTCGGCATGCGCAGCTACGACCAGGCCCAGGTCGACCTGTTCCTCGACGAGGCCGAGGCGGCGCTGGTGGCACTGCGCAACCCCAAGCCGGCCGCCGTCGAGCCGCAGCGGCCGCAGGGCCCCCGGAAGTGGTTCGGCCGCAGCTGACCGTCGTGTGAACCCCGCCACACAGCGCGGGGTAGCGCGGAATCACCCGAAGGCGGGCGTGAGGCTGCCCGTCGGGGTGAGGTTGGGGCTTAGCCCTTTCGGGAAGCCTGTTCACGGGTTAGGACGGTGTACGGGAGTTCGCACCCGCCCAACCCGGAATCGGAGAGTTCCATGTCGTTCACCGCCGAAGACCTCGCCGAGGTCACCTTCGGTAACGCCCCGATCGGCCGCCGTGGTTACGCGAAGCACGAGGTCGACGCGTTCGTCCGGCGGATCGCCAATACGCTCGCCGACGAGGACGACCTGACCGCCGCCGAAGTCCACCACGTGATGTTCGCGAAGCCGCTGATCGGCAAGCGCGGCTACGACGAGCGCGAAGTCGACGAGTTCCTCGACGCGGTGGAGAGCCAGCTCGCCACCCGTACCGGCCAGGCCCCGAACCTCCCGGGCGCCCGCACGGCACCGGAAGCCACCACCGAGCGCGCCGCCCCGCCCACCCTCCGCGCCATCCGCGTCCAGCAACGCTGAAGCGGCACTTTCACGTGAAAGTGCCGCCCCCAGGTGGGCACTTTCACGTGAAAGTGCCGGGCCCAGGTGGGCACTTTCACGTGAAAGTGCCGGGCCTGGGCTTGGTCAGGCGTCCGCGTTCTTCTTGATCCGGTCCGCGAACTGCTGGGCGGTCGCCGCGCGCTTGACCTTGCCCGACGGCGTCTTCGGGAGGCTGCCCGCCGGCAGCACCAGCACCGCGTACGGCCGCATGTCGACCGCGTCGCGGACGCGGGCCGACACCTGCTTCATCAGGTTCTTCTCCGCCTCGGCGTCCCCCGCCAGCTTCGACTCCACGACCACCGCGAACCGCTCGCGGCGGCTGCCCGCGTCCAGGCGGACGGCCACCGCGTTGCCCGCGCGCACCCCCTCGACCGAGGTCGCCGCGCGCTCGATGTCCGTCGGGTACAGGTTGCGGCCGCCCATGATGATGACGTCCTTGCGGCGGCCGCAGATGACGAGCTGGCCGTCCACCAGATAGCCGAGGTCGCCGGTGTTGAGCCAGCCGTCCGCGTCCTGCGTCGCGAGCGGGCCGTCCATGGTCAGGTAGCCCGGCGTCACGGCCTCGCCGCGCAGCCGGATTTCGCCGACCTGACGCTCGCCGAGCCGCGCACCCGTCTCGTCGACGATTTCCGCCTCGAGCCCGTCGAGGGGACGTCCGAGCAGCGCGAACGACCGGACGCTGTCGGTGCCGCGCCGCGGGTCGCCCTCCGGGACCGGCACCGCGCGGTTCTCCGCCTCCAGCGCGTCGGCTTCGACGACGTCGAGGGTGAGGCCGGTGAACAGCGGCGCGAACGACACGGCCAGCGTCGCCTCGGCCATGCCGTAGGCGGGGAAGACGCACTCGGCGGGCATCTTGAACCGAGCCCCGGCGTCCACAAAGGTCTGGACGGCGGTCTCGTCGATGGGCTCGGCACCGTTCAGGGCGATGCGCAGCTTCGAGAGGTCGTAGGCGTTGTCGTCGTCGACGCGGGCCATCCGGCGCCCGACGATGGCGTACGCGAAGTTCGGCGCCGCCGTGGTGGTGCCGCCGTACTTGGTGATCAGCTCCGGCCAGATCAACGGCCCGGAGAGGAACTCGACCGGCGTAATCTTGACCAGCTCGACGCCGAAGGTCATCGGCACGGTCAGGAAGCCGACCATCCCCATGTCGTGGAACGTCGGCAGCCAGGAGACCATCACGTCGACGTCGAAGTCGAACTCCGCGCGGTCGACCATGGCCTTGACGTTGGAGTACAGGTTGCCGTAGGTGATCCGCACGGCCTTGGGGTCGGCGGTCGAGCCACTGGTGAGCTGCAGGAGCGCGGTGTCGCCCTCGTCGGTGAAGACGACGTCGGCGAGCGGCTCGGCTGCGGCCAGCTCGGTGATGAGCTTGAACCCGATGCCCTTCTGCTCCAGGACGGGCGCGAGCTGGTCGAAGGGCTCGCCCAGCAGCACCAGCTCGGAGCCGATCATGCCGAGCACCCGCACGGTGTCCTCGGCCCATTCGGCGAGGTCGGTGCGCGGGGTCGGCTGGTGCAGCATGGTGACGCTGCCCCCGGCCAGCCACACGGCCTGCACGGTCGGCGCGATCAGCACCGGCGCGGCGGCGAGCACCCCGACCGCCGTTCCCGGCCGGAACCCCGCCGAGACGAGCCCGCCGGCGATCCGCCGGGCTTCGTCGTGCACCTCGGCCCAGGTCCGCCGGACCGGCTCCTTCGGCTCCCCGGTGACCATGCCGCGCTGCTGCCCCCGCGTCGTCGCGGTGGCGACGAGCGTGTCCACGAACCTGCTCATGGCGGGAACATTACTGTCTCGGCGTCAACGTCCGCCGAGCAAAGCGGAAACAGGCGACGCTCGAATCAGGTGTTGCATGGCGTTGCAGGCGCGGAGCAGCGCTGCTCATCCCTTTCACCAGCAGCCCTTGGGCCACGGCGTTGCGCGTTTCACGGCATTGCGTGAGCTTGCGTCCGGCTTCGCAACGCCGGAGGCCGGACGAAGTTGCACCACGATCCTCCCCAACAGGCTTCGCCCGGACCGCACTATCGGAACCAGAGCGCCGGCAGCCGAGCCGGCGATCACCCCTCACCCGGGAGTAAGCCATGGTTCTCGTTTCCCCTGTCCGCCGCCGGCTGGCGGGACTCTGCGCCGAGTCTCCGGTCGTGGTGGTCGTCGTGTTCGTCTTCGCGGCGGTGCTGGTGCTGGCCGGTCACTCCCCGCAGGACGTGATCGCGTTCCTGAGTTCGCTGGGGCTGGTCGCGACGACGATCGCCGATCGCCTCGGCCGTAACACCTCGACACCGCCGAACGTCGTCCTCCGGTGACGACGAACGACACCGCCGCCGAGGCCGCATCCGGGTCAGCCGACCCGGGCGCGGCCGAAGCCGCGCTCAGCCACGAGCTCAAGCGACTGCTCGGCGAATCCGGCCGGTCCGGCCGCGAGCTCGGAGATGAGGTCAATACGTCGGCGTCCACGATCTCCCGCGTGACGAACGGCAAGCACTTCCCCAGCCTGCAGCTCGTGAGGGACTTCGCCGAAAAGACCGGAGGCGACCCCGGTCACCTCGAACGGCTCTGGACGGACGCGGACGCCGAGCGCAGGGCGCGCAAGGAAGTCACGCCCGAGAGCGGCTCCGGAGGCGGCGAACGAGAGCTGCTGCGGATGACCGCGGCCGCGTTGAACGCCGAGCGGCGGAACAAGGGCCTGTCGCTGGACAAGCTGGAGAAGACGTCCGGCTGGAGCAAGAGCACCTTGTCCTCGGTGATGCGCGGGGAGCAGGTGCCCGATATGTCCATGCTCCAAGACGTGCTCCAAGCCATGCACCTGTCCGATGCCGAGGCCGGGAACTGGACAGCCAGATTCGCGAGGGCGGCTGAGCGTGCGCGCCAGGTCGAGCCCACCCTGCCGGCCTTCGACATCGACGCGGAACTGCGGCCGCTCAAAGCCCGGCTGCGCCGCCACACCATCGGCCTGGTCGTCGCCGGTGTCGTCGCGGTGGCCGCAGTGGCCCTGAGCGGCGTGGCTAGTTGGGTCTCGGGCGACGTGTACTACCCGAGTTACTCGACCGGCAGCACCACGACGGTGACTGTCGGCACGCCGCAGCCGCCCGGTCCCAGAACCGCCGTCGTCGACGTCGGCTCCGCGGCCAAGCGGGCGTCCGTCTTCGCGCAGCCGCGCACCGAGTCGAACCCGGTCTCGACCCTCGAACACTCGACCCGGGTCGTCCTGGTCTGTCAGATCGCCACCGGCATCGACTTCGGCGATCCCGAACTCGACGGCAGCCGTGGCGTGACCAAGAGCAAGGTGTGGGTGAAGATCTCTTTGGACGGCAAGGAGCTCGGGTACATACCGACCATCTACCTGCAACCCGACAGCGACCAGCTGCCGGTCCTGCCGCCGCCGGCCTGCTAAGTCATTCCAGCAGCTCGGACGTCTCCAGCCAGCGGCCCTCGACGTCCTCGATCTCGCCTTGGACGCCCTTCAGCTCGGCGTTGAGCTCCATCAGCTTCGCCGGGTCCGTCGCCGTCTCCAGCAGGGACGTGTGGAGCTTCTCCTCCTTGGCGTGCAGCTGGTCGAGCTTGCGCTCCAGGCGGCCGAGCTCCTTCTGGGCCGCGCGCAGGTCCGCCGCCGACTTCTTCGCCTCGGCCTTGGCGGCCGTGGGCGGGGCCGCGGCCGCCGGCTCCTTGGCGAGGGCGCGGCGGTTCAGGTACTCCTCGATGCCGCCCGGGAGGTGGGTGATGCGGCCGTCGCCGAACAGCGCGACGATCGTGTCGCACACCCGCTCCACCAGGTAGCGGTCGTGCGACACCACCACCATCGTGCCCGGCCAGCCGTCGAGGAGGTCCTCGAGCTGCTGCAGGGTGTCGATGTCCAGGTCGTTCGTCGGCTCGTCGAGCAGCAGGACGTTCGGCTCGGCCATCAGCAGCCGGCACAGCTGCAGGCGGCGGCGCTCGCCGCCGGAAAGGTCTCCGACCGGGGTCCACTGGCGGGCCGCCGGGAAGCCGAGCTTCTCGCCCAGCTGCGACGCCGTCATCTCCTGCTTGCCGAACACCACGCGCCCGGCCACCTGCTCGATCGCCTGCAGCACGCGCAGGTCGCCGGGCAGGTCGTCGAGTTCCTGGCGCAGGTGCGCGAGCGCGACCGTCTTGCCCTCGATCCGGCGGCCGGTCGAGCCCTCGACGTCGCCGCCCAGCAGCTTCAGCAGCGACGTCTTGCCCGAGCCGTTCACCCCGACCAGGCCGATCCGGTCGCCCGGGCCGATCCGCCAGGTGACGTGGTCGAGCAGCGTCCGGTCGCCGACCTGGTAGGTCGTGTCTTCCAGCTCCAGCACGGTCTTCCCGAGCCGCCGCTTCGCGAACGCCTGCAGCTCCACGGAGTCCCGCGGCGGCGGCACGTCGGCGATCAGCGCTTCGGCCGCCTCGATGCGGTAACGCGGCTTCGACGAGCGCGCCTGCGGGCCACGGCGCAGCCACGCCAGCTCCTTGCGGGCGAGGTTCTGCCGCTTCTCCTCGGCCGTCGCGGCCAGCCGCGCGCGCTCGGCGCGGGCGAAGATCCAGTCGGCGTACCCGCCTTCGTACTGCTCGACGCGGCCGTTCGCGACCTCCCACGTCAGGGTCGCGACGGTGTCGAGGAACCACCGGTCGTGCGTGACGACCACGACGGCGACCTTCCGGGCCAGCAGGTGGTCGGCGAGCCAGCGGACACCCTCGACGTCCAGGTGGTTGGTCGGCTCGTCCAGCACGATCAGGTCCAGCTCGCCGGTCAGCGCGGCGGCCAGGGAGACCCGGCGCCGCTCGCCACCGGAGAGGTTCGCCGTCGGCGTGTCCAGCCCGATCGCGGTGATCCCCAGGCCATCCACAATGGACCGCACGCGGGCGTCGGCGGCCCATTCGTGCTCGGCGCCGTAGCGTTCGAGCACGACGTCGCCGACGCTGCTGCCCACGGGGAGTTCCGTGCGCTGGGTGACCACGGCCATCCGCAGGCCGCGGACGTGACTCACCCGTCCGGAGTCCGGTTCGGACAGTCCGGAAAGGACTTCCAGCAGGGTGGTCTTGCCGCCGCCGTTGAGGCCGACGACGCCGATGCGCTGCCCCGCCGCGACGCCGAGGGAGACGCCGTCCAGCAGCGGCTTCACCCCGTAGGACTTGCTCACCGACTCGAGATTGACCAGGTTGGCCATCCGTTCAGCCGATCCTCTCTACAATGGTGAACCGGGTCGCCACGACCATTGTCGTGTCGTCCACGGTGAATTCCGGATCTTCCATGGCCGCCCGCATTTCCGCGCTCTGCCAGTAGTCCGTGTGGTCGGCGCGCCATTCGGCGACGCTGGTGAAGCCTTCGCCCTCGTCGAGCGCGTGCCGCAGGTCCACTTCGGACAGCGGGATGACGCGGACCTCGGTGGTCTCCAGGATCGCGACCCCTTCGCCCGCCGAGTCGATCATCAGCTCGCGTTCGCCGACGACGGGCAGTTCCTCGCCGTACATCTCGTATTCGGCGACCAAGCCGGTGGTCGACGTCTTCTCCCCGCGCAGGATCGCCGCGACGAGCTTGTCGCGCAGCGGGCCGGGGAACGCGAATTCGGCGTGCTTCATGCGTGCACCCGCGGCGGCGTCGGCCGGTTCGCGTCGTCGCCGCCGACGACGCGGGCGCCGGGAACCGGGCCGTGGGCCACGCGGACCGTCCGGCACACGCCGGCGCCCGACAGCTCGGCCGCGACCTCCACCGCCGACTGCGCGTCCTCGCAGAGGAACGCGCACGTCGGACCCGAGCCGGACACCGTGCCCGCGAGCGCGCCCGCGTTCACCCCCGCCCGGAGCGTGCGGCGCAGGTCGGGCCGCAGCGAGACCGCCGCCGCCTGGAGGTCGTTGCCCAGCAGGAGAGCCAGCTGGCGCGGATCACCCGAGGCCAGCGCCTCGACGACCGGCGTGTGCGAGCCGATCCGGGGCGGGTTGCCCGCCGCGCGCAGGCGGTCGAGCTCGCCGAACACCTTCGGCGTCGACAGCCCTTCGGCGGCGAAGGCCAGCACCCAGTGGAACGTGTGCCGCGACAGCACCGGGACCAGCTGCTCGCCGCGGCCGGTGCCGAGCGCGGTGCCGCCGTAGAGCGCGAACGGGACGTCGCTGCCCAGGCCGGCGGCGATCCCGGCCAGCTCGTCGCGGGTGACGTCGAGGTTCCAGAGGCTCGCCAGCCCGACCAGCGTCGCCGCCGCGTCGGCGCTGCCGCCCGCCATGCCGCCGGCGACCGGGATGCCCTTGCGCAGCACCACCCGGACCTTCGGCTCGCCGGTGCGCCCGGCGTGCGCGGCCAGCGCCTCGACGGCTCGCCAGGCCAGGTTCTCGGGGCCGGTCGGGACCGAGCCCTCCCCCTCGCCGTAGACCTCGATGCCGGGCTCTTCGGTGACCGCGACGGTCACCTCGTCGGTCAGCGACAGCGCCTGGAACACGGTGACCAGCTCGTGGTAACCGTCTTCGCGCAGGTCGTCGACCGAAAGGTGCAGGTTGACCTTGGCCGGGACCCGGACGGTGACTGGGGGCGGAACTACGGCGAGCACCCGACCAGCCTACGTGCCCGCGGAAACGCCCCGATGCGACCTGCGCATCGGGGCGGTGACCAGCCGGGGCTCCGCCACCCGGAGCCCACGCTCGTGGACGGAGATCAGGCGGCCGCGACACCCTGCGGGCCGCGGGCGGTGTGCGTGACGTGGCCGCCGCGCTCGGCGACCCAGGCCAGGGCCGCGTCGGCCCGCTCGCCGCGGACGCCGAGGCGGAAGCGGCCGACCGGCGTGTCGCCGATGCGGGTCAGGCCGCCGCCGATGGTGGCGAACTCGACGTCGAAGCGGCCGGCGGCCTCGGGCAGCAGCGCACCCACCGAGGCGAAACCGACCAGCACGACGTCGGCCGAGCGGTCGTAGCGGGCCGTCTGCCCGCGGGTGGTCTCGATGGCCGGCAGCAGCGCCCGCGCGGTGCGGCTGGCCGGGTCCGCGATCAGTTCGAGCACCGTGCCGCGCTCGACGACCGTGCCGTCCTCCAGCACCGCGACGTCGTCGCAGACCCGGCGGACCACGCCCGCGTCCGGCGTCGTGACGACGACGGTGACGCCCAGCTCGGAACGCGCCCGGTCGAGGACGGCGAGCACCGCGCCGGCCTCCTCCGGGTCGACCCCGGCGGTCGGGTCGTCGGCGAGCAGCACGGCCGGGGCCGCCGCCAGTGCCTTCGCGACCGCGACGCGGCGGAGCTGGCCGGCGGACAGCTCGCCGGGACGCTGCGTGGCGCGCGGGGTCAGGCCGACGAGGTCGAGCAGCGAGCCGACCCGGCTGCGGCGCTGCGGGCCGTCGACGCCGAGCTGCTCCAGCGGGGAAGCGATGTTGCCGGCGATGGTGCGCTCGGCGATCAGCTCCGGTTTCGTGGAGACGACGCCGAGCTGACGGCGGATTTCGCGGAGCCGGCGCCCGTCGAGGGTGCCGGTGTTGAGGCCGTCGAGGCGGACGACACCGCGGTCGGGACGCTCCTGCAGGGCGATGCACCGGGCGAGGACGGACTTGCCCGACCCGGCGGGACCGACCACGCCGAAGAGCGAGCCCGCCTGGACGTCGACGCTCACATCCCGCAGCGCGACGACGGAGTTTCCGTTGGTGGCAAAGGTTTTGGACAGGTTTTCGACGGTGATCACGAAGGCTCCAGAAAACGGGGTGCACGCACGGCGCAGCACCCGGCCGCAAGCGAGTTCCGTCCTGTTCGGACGGTGCGTGAAGAAGAGGTGGACCGGCTACGACAAGCTCAGTTGGAGCGTCGACATGCGGTCACGGAGCGGCGGCCTTCGTCGACAACGCGACGCCTGGTCAGGAGCAGGGGGCGAGCTACCCTCTTCATCGAAAACGGCCTCCATCGGTCCTGGCGGTAGCACCTGCCCTGCGGAGGGTGGTTGCTGCGACTTCGGCGAGCCAGGTCTCTCAGTCGCTCGGGATGGACGTACTGAGTAAAACCGATCCCGAGGAGCGAAAGCAAGCCTGTCGGCCCAGATCACACGAGTGGAGGTGTCCGAATCGCGGGATCACGGGTCGAGAGGGGGTATTTTTCCCCGCTTCCACTGTGGAGTCTTAACGCGGGCGGAGTCTCAACGCGCGGCGGCGATCCGGGCGAAGTCGTGCACGTCCAGCTGTTCGCCTCGGGTCCGGGGATCGATCCCGGCGGCCGTCAGCAGTGCGCCGGCGCGCTCGGCCGAGCCCGCCCAGCCCGCGAGCGCGGCCCGGAGCGTCTTCCTGCGTTGTGAGAAGGCGGCGTCCACCAGGCCGAAGAGCTGATCCCGGTCTTCGGACGCCGTCGTGTCGCCCCGCTCGAACGCGACGAGCGCGGAATCGACGTTCGGCACGGGCCAGAACACCGAGCGTGGCACGGCGGCGACCTTGCGTGCGCTGCCGTACCAGGCGAGCTTGACGCTGGGCACGCCGTAGATCCGGCTGCCGGGACCGGCGGCCATCCGGTCGGCGACCTCGGTCTGCACCATGACGAGCCCCGTCTTGAGCGAGGGCACCTCGGCCAGCAGGTGCAGCACGACCGGCACGGCGACGTTGTAGGGCAGGTTGGCGACGAGGGCGGTCGGCTCGCCCAGTTCCTCCCGGGTGACGCGCATGGCGTCGGCCCCGACGACGGTGAGGTTTCCCGCGGCCTCGGGCCCCCGCTCGGCGACGGTCTTCGGCAGCCGTTCAGCGAGCTTGGGATCGATCTCGACGGCGACGACCCGCGCCCCGGTGGCGAGCAGCCCGAGGGTCAGCGACCCGAGACCGGGCCCGACCTCGAGAACGACGTCGTCCTCGCCGACGCCCGCCAGCTCGACGATCCGCCGGACGGTGTTGGGATCGTGCACGAAGTTCTGCCCGAGCTTCTTGGTCGGCCGCACGTCCAGCTCGGCCGCCAGCGCCCGGATCTCGGCCGGTCCCAGCAGTTCAACCACCGGACGAGCCTACCCAGGGGGCCGGCCGGCGTGCCGGGCCGGGCATCACGCGTGACTGGAGAGGCATCACGCGTGATGGGAAGGGCATCACGCGTGATAGGGCGGACATCGGCCTGATGCCCCGCGAATCACGCGTGAGGCCCGCCCAGGCACGCGTGATGCCTGCGGGGACACGCGTGATGCCTGTTGGCGCACGCGGAACGGCCCCCGTCCGAGGTGGACGGGGGCCGTTGCGAAAGACCTGTCAGGCCTTCTTGCCGCAGACCGGCCAGGCGCTGTAGCTGCCGCCGCGGCCGGCCTTGACCTTTTCCGCGACCGCGATCTGCTGCTCGCGGGTGGCCTGGTTCGGGTAGGCCGCGTACTGGTCGCCGCCGTAGGCGTCCCACGTGCGCTTGTCGAACTGGAGGCCGCCGTAGTAGCCGTTGCCGGTGTTGATGGCCCAGTTGCCGCCCGACTCGCACTGCGCGATGCGGTCCCACGCGGAACCGTCGCCGATCTCCGGGGCCGGGGCCTGCTTGGTGCCGACGTGGACGATCTTCGGCTTCGGCTGGGTGATGACCTTCTCGGAGATGGTCTCCCGGCCGGTCTCCTTGCCGTTCTTCTGCGTGACCTTGTAGGTCACTTCCTTCTCGCCGGGCGTGCCCGGGTCCTCGACCTGCGTCTTGCCCTTGGCCAGGTTCGGGTCGTCGACGCGCTGCTCGGGCGGGTCGATGCTCTCCTTCTGGGTGACCGTCGAGACGCCGGTGCGGCTGATGTGCACCTCGGCGCCGTCGGTCAGCTTGACGTCCAGGCCACCCTCGGCCTGGTCCTCCGGGCCCAGGGTGAGCTTGTACTCGCCCAGGAACTCCTTCGTCGTGACCGCGGTCGTCTTCACCTGCTTCGGCGCGTTGCCGCCGTCGTACAGGGTGATGTTCTTCAGGGTCTTGATCTCGACGGTGGCGCCCTGGAGCGGCAGCTCGCCGTCCTTCGGCATCGACATCCACGTGCCGGGCTTGTCCATCTCGGCCATGCCGAGCTGGCTCAGCGCGTCGCCGAGGTGCGTCGCGCGGACCCAGGAGGTGCGCTCGGTGCCGTCGACGATCATCTTCAGCTGGCGGCCGCGCTCGAGCTTGATGACGCCGCCGTCGCCGACCTCCGCCTGCGGGGACGGGGACAGCGAGTCGTGCTCGCCGACGGACAGGCCCGCGTCCTCGAGCACCTCGCCGACGGTGCCGCCGAAGGAGTGCACGGTCTGCTGGTGGCCGTCGACGTCGACGGTGATGCTCTTGTTCATCGCCAGCGCCGCCGCGCCGCCGCCGGCGATGCTGATCATGACGCTGAGGACGGCGCCCTTGAGGAAGCGGCGCTTCCAGACCTTGGTGGTCTGGCGGAGGCCCTCGTCCAGAGCCGCACGACGCGCTTCGGGGGAAGCGGTGCGGTCCTCCTCGAGGCCGTCCGGGATGACGATCGGCGGCAGGTAGGTCGTCTCGGCGTTGATGAGGCGGATGAGCTCGTCGACGTCGACGTCCATCTCGGCCATCATCGCGTCGGCGTCCGGGCCGAGCGCGGCGAGGATGTCCTGCTGCGTGATGTTCGGGTCGTCGGAGAAGTCCAGCTGGCCGTACGCAGTGTCCTCGAATTCGCGATCGAGTACGGCCGCGGAGCGCGCTCCAGCCTGTCTGCTACCTGTCACCGGGTCGTTCCCTTTCCCAAGGCGCCGTTCGGGGCAGCACCTTTACGTCTGGGCCCTCAGCCGGCGCCATCGTCACGGTTCCAGGCCGTACCGCTCCTGGTTCCGCTTCCCCGACGTGCACTGACGTGACTGTGGGCGTAACAGCCGGCAACTGCTGAGTGCAGTACCGACCGGCACGATCACGGGACAGTAACGGGTCGCGGCGGGTTGCGCAAACACCCCCCGGAGTGTCGTGATCTGGGTCACTTCACCAGTGGGCGAATCGGGAACCCTGTTGTCGCAATGCGTTCAACCCGTTGTGACACTGGGGAGTCGGTAGACCCGTTCGGCGGTGGTCCGGACCGCTTCGGCGACTTCGTGGACGGCTTCGCCCCTGAGCGCCGCGAGGTGACGGACGGTGTACGCGGCCCCGAACGGCTCGTTCGGCCGCCCACGGAACGGGTGGGGGGTCAGAAACGGCGCGTCGGTCTCGACGAGGTACTGGCCCGCCGGGCAGAGCCGGGCCGCCTCGTGGAGGCCCTTCGCGTTCTTGAACGTCACCGTTCCCGCGAAGGAAAGGACATACCCCGCGTCGACGCACTTGCGGGCCATTTCCGCGTCGCCGGAAAAACAATGGAAAATTACGGCGTTCGGCGCACCCTCTTCGGCCAGGATGCGCAGCACGTCGTCGTGGGCATCGCGGTCGTGGATCATCAGCGGCTTGCCGAGCCGCTTGGCGAGGTCGATGTGCCAGCGGAACGCCTCCTGCTGGGCGTCGTGCGGCGAGTAGTCCCAGTAGTAGTCGAGGCCGGTCTCGCCGACGGCGACCACGCGGTCGGCGGCCGCCAGGCGCTCGACCTCGGCCCGTTCGGCCTCGCCGAACTCCTTGGTCCGGGTCGGGTGGATCGCGACCGCGGCGAACACCCGCCGGTCCCAGCCCGCCGCCTCGACGGCCCAGCGGGCCGAGGCGAGGTCGTCGGCGACCGTGACGACGCGGGCGACGCCGGCGCGCTCGGCGCGGTCGACCATGGCCGTGACATCGGCCGCGGTGACCGCGCCGCACGCGTCGAGATGGGTGTGCGCGTCCACCACCGCCACCGGGAGCCGGTCCGGGACCGGCGGCAGTTCGCGCTTCTGTTCACCCATGCATGCCTTCTTACTCCTTGATGATCGGCGCCCACTCCGGACCGGTCTCGCCGAGCGCCGGGTCGAGCTTGGTGAACAGCGGCGACGGCTTCTCCAGTGGCTTGCCGACCTCGATCGGCTTCGACTCCCACCTGGCCTGCTCGGCCGCGTAGTCGCCGGTGAGGATCGGGTTGACCCGGCCGTCGATGTCGAGGTCGTCGACCTCCTTGAGCTCCGGCTGGGCGGCCCAGACGCCGGTGCCGCCGAGGGCCTCGTGGACCTTCTGGGCCGAGTGCGGCAGGAACGGCGTCAGCAGCGTGTTCGCGTCGGACACGACCTGCAGCGCGGTGTGCAGCACCGTGTCGCGGCGGGCCGGGTCGTCCTTGAGCTTCCACGGCTCCTGGTCGGAGAGGTACTTGTTCGCCGCGGTGACGACCTTCATCGCCTCGCCCGCCGCCAGCTTGAACCGGGACCGGGCCAGGTGCGCGCCCGCGGTGTCGAACGCCTTGCGCGACAACGCCTTCAGCTCTTCGTCGGCCGCCGTCGGAGCCTCCGGGCGCGGGATGGCGCCGACGTTCTTGTGCGCCATCGAGATGGACCGGTTGACCAGGTTGCCCCACTCGTTGGCCAGCTCGAAGTTGGTCCGGCGGACGAACTCGTCCCAGGTGAAGTCGGTGTCCTGGGTCTCCGGGCCGGCGACCGAGATGAAGTACCGCAGCGTGTCCGGGCCGAAGTCGCGCAGGAAGTCCTCGACGTAGATGACGCGCCCGCGCGAGGTCGAGAACTTCGAGCCGCTCATGGTGAGGAACTCGCTGGAGACGATCTCGTCGGGCAGGTGCAGGCGGCCGTACTTGCCCGGCTCGCCGCCCTTGTCGCCCTCGCCGTTGTGGCCGAACAGCAGCGCCGGCCAGATCTGGGCGTGGAAGGTGATGTTGTCCTTGCCCATGAAGTAGTAGGACCGCGCGTCGGCGTTGTTCCACCACTCCTGCCACGCGTCCGGGTTGCCGGAGCGGCGGGCCCACTCGACGCTGGCCGAGAAGTACCCGATCACCGCGTCGAACCAGACGTAGAACCGCTTCAGCGGCTGGTCGCGCCAGCCGTCGAGGGGGATCTTGACGCCCCAGTCGAGGTCGCGGGTGATCGGCCGCGGCCGCATGTCGTCGATCAGGTTCTTGGTGAAGTTGAGGACGTTCGGGCGCCAGTCGGTCTTGGTGCCCAGCCAGTCGCCCAGGGTCTTGGTGAACGCCGGCAGATCGAGGAAGTAGTGCTCGGTCTCGACGAACTTCGGCGTCTCGCCGTTGATCCGCGACTTCGGGTTGATCAGCTCCGCGGCGTCGAGCTGGTTGCCGCAGTTGTCGCACTGGTCGCCGCGCGCGCCGTCGTACCCGCAGATCGGGCAGGTGCCCTCGACGTAGCGGTCGGGCAGCGTGCGGCCGGTGGACGGGCTGATCGCGCCCCGGGTCGTCTTGGGCACGACGTAGCCGTTGCGGTGCAGCGCCAGGAAGATCTGCTGCGTCACCTCGGCGTGGTTGCCGGTGGAGGTGCGGGTGAACAGGTCGTAGGACAGGCCGAGGCCCTGCAGGTCGTTCCCGATCTGCCGGGTGTACTTGTCCGCGGTCTCCTGCGGGGTCGAGTTCTCGTTGTCCGCCTGGACGGTGATCGGGGTGCCGTGTTCGTCGGTCCCGGACACCATGAGCACCCGGTTGCCGGCCATTCGCTGGTAGCGGGAGAAGACGTCGGACGGGACGCCGAATCCGGACACGTGGCCGATGTGGCGGGGGCCGTTGGCGTAGGGCCAGGCCACCGCGGTCAACACTGGGGTGCTCATACCTTATTAGCCTACGGAGGGCGTCACGCGCGTTTTCGGGAGGGAGGCCCCGGTTGTCGGCGACACGGCTGCTCGTGCTCGGGGTGGTGCGGATGTACGGCCGCGCGCACG
The DNA here is from genome assembly GCF_000695625.1 of Amycolatopsis rifamycinica. Classification (GTDB taxonomy): domain Bacteria; phylum Actinomycetota; class Actinomycetes; order Mycobacteriales; family Pseudonocardiaceae; genus Amycolatopsis; species Amycolatopsis rifamycinica. The sequence goes on along the minus strand of NZ_JMQI01000083.1, from coordinate 172,292 downwards.
GCTACCAGGTGCGGCGCGAGCTGCTGACCTGGTCGGCGGACAAGTGGGCGAACGTCCAGCCCGGGTCGATCTACCACGCGCTGAAGAAGATGACGGCCGAAGACCTGCTGGAGCAGGTCGACGTCGAGCCGGGCGACGGCGGCCCGGACCGCGTCGCCTACCGGCTCACCGGCGAGGGCGAGCAGGAGTACCAGGTCCTGCTGTCGAAGGCGCTGTCCGATCCCCAGCTCAACCACCCCGACCTGTCGGCCGCGATCTCGCTGATGACCACCCTGCCCCGGGCGCGGGTGATCAACCTGCTCCGGCACCGGCTGGTGCACCTGGAGGCCGAGCAGCGGCAGGCGGGGCTGATGCTCGAAGAGCTGAAGGTCAACGTGGGCCTGGGCACCCCGGAGCACGTGGGCGAGCTGTACCGGCTGTGGGGCGGGATCACGGACGCGAGCCTGGCCTGGTTGCAGGGCCTGATCGAGCGGCTCGAGGCGGGCGACTACGTGATGGCCGACGAGCCGGGCGAGCCGTTCGGCGCACCACCGGCCCGGTAATCAAGTTTGACTAGTGCATCCTTCTCGGGCACAGTGTGCATCTCAGCTAGTCAAGATTGACTACTTCGAGAGGGGATTCCATGATCACGGCACGCGGTCTCGAGCGGCGGTTCCGCCGCAAGGGCCGCACTGGGGGCGAAGTCCACGCGGTGAAGGGCGTCGACCTCGACGTCGAGGCGGGCGAGCTGGTCGGCTTCCTCGGGCCCAACGGCGCCGGGAAGACGACCACGCTGCGCATGCTGACCACGCTGCTGAAGCCGACCGCGGGCACCGCGACCGTCGGCGGCTGTGACCTGCTGGCCGACCCGCTGGGCGTGCGCAAGCGCATCGGTTACGTCGCCCAGGGCGGCGGCAGCGCGCCGGAGAGCAAGGTCGCCGACGAGCTGGAGCTGCAGGGCCGGCTCTACCGGATGAGCAAGGCCGACGCGATCGCGCGCGGCGCCGAGCTCGCCGAGCAGCTCGACCTGACCGGGCTGGACCAGCGGCTGACCAAGACGCTGTCGGGCGGCCAGCGGCGGCGGCTCGACATCGCGCTCGGGCTGATCCACTCGCCGGGCTTGGTGTTCCTCGACGAGCCGTCGACCGGCCTCGACCCGCAGAGCCGCGCCAACCTGTGGGACCACATCCGCCGGCTGCGCGCCGAACAGGGCGTCACGGTGTTCCTGACCACCCACTACCTCGACGAGGCGGACGCGCTGTCGGACCGGCTGATCGTCATCGACGACGGCCGGATCGTCGCCGAAGGGACCCCGGACGCGCTGAAGGCGCGGGTCAACGGCGACCGCGTCGAGGTGGGCGTCGACCCCGGCCAGGCCACGGACGCCGCGGAGATCGCGGGCCGGCTCGCGGGCGCGCAGGACCTGTCCGTCGACGGCGGGGAGGTCCGGTTCCGGGTGCCGCGCGGCGACGTCGCGCTGCCGGAGCTGCTGCGCGCCCTGGACGCCAAGGGCATCCCGATGCTGTCGGTCCAGGTCCACCGGCCCACGCTCGACGACGTTTTCCTCACCCTGACCGGGCGTTCGCTGCGGGAAGCGGAGGAGGCCGGCCGTGCTGCGTGACACCTGGCTGATCTTCCGCCGCGAGATGACCGCGGCGCTGCGCAACCCGACCTGGGTGCTGATCGGGATCATGCAGCCGCTGCTGTACCTGTTCCTGTTCGGACCGCTGATGGTCAAGGCCATGCAGGGGCAGGGCCTGTCCGAAGTGGACGGGTGGATGCTGCTGACCCCGGCGCTGATCGCCCAGCTCGCGCTGTTCGGCAGCTCGTTCGTCGGCTTCGGCCTGCTGGCCGAATACCGCTCCGGCGTCGTCGAGCGCTTCCGGGTGACGCCGGTCAGCCGGGTCGCGCTGCTGCTGGGCAAGGTGCTGGCCAGCGCGCTGCAGGCGGTGGTCCAGGCGCTGCTGATCATCGCACTGGCGTACCTGGCGTTCGACCTGGACGCGCCGGTCGGCGGCGTGCTGCTGAGCCTGCTGATCGTGTTCCTGCTGGCGGTGTCGCTGGCGTCGTGCTCCTACGCGCTGGCGCTGACGCTCAAGAGCGAGGAGACGTTCCCGGCCCTGCTCAACGCGGTGCTCATCCCGCTGCTGCTGCTCTCCGGGATCCTGCTGCCGATCACGTCCGGGGTCGCGCCGGACTGGCTGTACACGATCTCGCAGATCAACCCGTTCCGGCACGTCGTGGACGTCGAGCGGAACACCTTCCGCGGCGACTTCACCATGGACGCCCTGTTCACGGGCGGTGTCGTGGTGCTGGTGATGGCCGTGTTGTCCGTTTGGTGGGGCACCCGCACATTCCAGAAGGAAAACGCCTGATCAACCGCGCGTGTGTCACTGCGGGTCCGCCTCCGGCGACGTATGGTGTGCTCTCCACCGACGCGCCGGGGGCAGGACCGTGACAGAGCCGGAGAGTGAGCTCGGCATCTCGCTGTCCCACCGCGAGCACGTGGCCGACTGGCAGGCCGTGCGCGCCGCGCAGACCCGGTTCGTGTCGGTGACGATCAGCGAGAACGTCAACTGGAGCAACCCCGCGGCCGAGCGCAACCTGGCCGGCGCGCAGGAAGCCGGGCTGCACGCCGGCGGACGGCACTACGCCCGGCCCGGCGCGGTGCACGACCAGGCGGACTTCTTCGTGCGGACGGCGAGCCGGCTCGGCGCGTTCGCCACCGGGTCGCTGGCGCCGGCGCTGGAGGTGGCGGCGCCGAGCGTCGACGACCGGTTCGTCAAGGCGTGGATCAAGCACGTCCGGCACGCGGCCCGGATCGAGCGGGTGCTGGTCTACGCCGACTACGACTGCTGGCAGCACCGCCTGCACCCGGACCGCTGGGCCGACAGCGAGGTCGTGCTGTGGCTGGTCCGGCACAACGGCATCCCGGGGCGGGCGGGCTGGTTCCACTCGCGGCTCGGGGTGCACCAGCACGCGTACGCCCCGGACGTCCCCGGCATCGCCGCGCCGGTGGAGCAGAACGCCGTCGTGTACCCGTTCACATTGGGCGACCTTTTGCTGTAGGAGCGGCGACAATGTCGCCATGCGCGTGACGAGCAGGGCACTCCGGACGGACGTAACCCCCGCGCGCGCGTTTTCGGCACTCGCCCACCACAACGCTTCGCGGGGATTGCCGCCGCCCGCGATGCTCTCCGGTGAGTGGTTCTCCGCCCGGGCCGTGATCGCGCCGTCGCTTTCGGTGTCCCCCTCCGCGCTGCCTTCCTCCGCGCCGGACGTCGACGCCGAGCCGGGCGTGATCGGCGGCGGCTGGTTCGGGTACCTGGGCTACGACCTGGCCGATCCCTCGGGCCGCACCGGCGCGCTGCCCGCGTCGGCCTGGGGCTGGGCGAATCACGTGCTGCGCTGGTCCGCCTCGGGAACGTGCTACCTCGAGTCCCTCGACGGCGGCGGGCCGTCGGTGTCCACAATGGAATCGCTGCTGGCCGGTCCGCCTTCGCCGCTTTCCTGGACGGCGGGGCCGCTGCGGCGTCCGCTGCCATCGGAGCACCGGGACGCGGTGAAGGCGTGCGTGCACGCGATCGAGGCCGGGGAGCTGTTCCAGGCCAACGTCTGCGGCCGGTTCACCGGGTCGTTCACCGGCTCGCCGCCGGCCCTGTTCGCGGCGGGCATCTCCCGGCTGGCCCCGCGGCGCGCGGCGTTCCTGTCGGGCCCGTGGGGATCGGTGGTCTCGTTTTCGCCGGAGCTGTTCCTCGCCCGCCACGGCCGCGCGGTGCGCTCGACGCCGATCAAGGGGACGCTCCCCCGCCGCGGGCCCGGGGACGACGGCAACGCCGCGCTGCTGCGCCGGTCCGCGAAGGACGTCGCGGAGAACGTGATGATCACCGACCTGGTCCGCAACGACCTCGGCCGGGTGTGCGAAGTGGGCTCGGTGACGGTGCCCTCGCTGCTGGAGGTCCGGTCGGCGCCGGGGGTCTGGCACCTGGACTCGACGGTGACCGGCGTGCTGCGGCCCGGGGTTTCGGACGAGGACCTGCTGGCGGCGACGTTCCCGCCGGGCTCGGTGACGGGGGCGCCGAAGATCCGCGCGCTGGACCTGATCGCCGCGCTGGAGAGCCGTGGCCGCGGGGTGTACACGGGCGCGATCGGCCTGGTTTCGCCGGTGGCGGGCCTGGAGCTGAACGTCGCGATCCGGACGTTCGAGATCGCCGGGGGCGAGATCGCGCTGGGCGTCGGCGGCGGCATCACGGCGGACTCGGACCCGGAGGCGGAGTGGCAGGAGTGCCTCCACAAGGCGGCACCCCTGGAACACCTCCTGGCGAACCCGCTACTTCCCGGGGTCGAGCAGTAGCTTGCCGACGGTCTTGCGGGAGCGCAGGGCTTCGTGGGCGGCACGGGCGTCCGAAAGCGCGTACTCGCCACCCGGGATGGCCTTGAGCTTGCCGTCCCGCACCAGGTCGAACAGCTCGGTGAGGGCGGTCCCGAAGACGTTGCCCGGCAGCCGGAAGACGTGCGGCAGCCACATGCCGCTGATCGTCGTGCTGTGCCCGAGGACGTTGCGCAGCTCGACCGGCTTCGGGTTCTCGCGGCCGGCCATGCCGTAGAAGGCCAGCCGCCCGAAGGGGGCGAGCGCGGCGATGCTCTGGTCGGTGGTCGTCCCGCCGACCATGTCGAGCACGACGTCGACGCGGCGGCCGCCGTTCGCCTCGATGAGGGCGGCGGTCATGTCCTCGGCGCGGGAGTCGATGGCGATGTCGGCCCCGAGTTCGAGGGCGAGCGCGCGCTTCTCGTCGCTGCTGGCGGTGGCGATGACGCGGCCGGCGCCCCAGGCCTTGGCGAGCTGCACGGCGACGGTCCCCACCCCACCGGCGGCCGCGTGCACGACGACCGATTCGCCCGGTTCGAGGTGCGCGTTCCGGCGGAGCAGGACCCAGGCGGTGGTGCCCTGGACCAGCATCGACAACGCGGTGAGGTCGTCGATGCCGTCGGGAACGGGGAAGGTGGTCGCCTGGGGGGCGACGGCCTTCTCGGCGTACCCGCCACCGCCGTTGAGCAGGGCGACGACGCGCCGGCCTTCGTGGGTGCCGACGACTTCCCCGCCCGGGACGAGCGGCAGCCTGCTCGGCGCGAGGTAGGAGTTCTCCGCCTGGTGGGTGTCGGCGTAGTTGACGCCGACGCGCTCGACGTCGATGAGCACCTCGCCGGGCCCGGCCACCGGATCGGGCAGCTCGACGGGGGTGAGCACCTCGGGCCCGCCGAACTCGGTCACCTGCACTGCGCGCATGTCGCTGTCCCTCTCGCCGTCCGCTGCTCGATGTGAGACATTCTGGCATATGTCTCACTCGGCTGCGTTCGACCTCGCCCGCGACTGGTTCCTGTCCGGCCGCCGGGTGGACATGGGCGAGCTGGCGCAGGAGCTGTCGATCAGCCGGGCGACCCTGCACCGCCGGGTGGGGTCGCGGGACCTGCTGCTGGGCGAGATCCTGTGGTCGCTCTCTTCGGCCTCGATCGCCCGGCTGTGGCCTTCTTGCGCCGGACGCGGAGCCGCGGGGATCGCGGACTTCGTGAGCGGGTACGTCCGGTTCGCGAACGAGTCACCGCCGTTCCGGGACTTCCTCCGCCGGGAACCGGAGCGGGCGTTGCGGCTGTTGACGACGCGGGCGAGCGTGTGCCAGCGACGCACGACGGCGGAGGTGGAGTCGCTGCTGGCGGGCGAGGTTTCCGCGGGGCGGCTGGTGCCGCCGTTGCCGGTGCCGGATCTGGCTTATCTGCTGGTGCGGATCGGGGAGTCGTTCGTGTACACGGACGTGATCACCGGGGATGCGCCCGATGCGGCGAAGGCGCACGCGGCCGTCACCGCGCTGCTCACTTGACGCGGGACGCCAGCACGGCGTCGTACAGCTCCTTTTTGGACACTCCGGCCGCTTCGGCGACCTCCGCCGCCGCCGACTTCAGGCGCTCGCCGGCGGCCACCCGGTCCGCCACCTCGGCCACCAGGTCCGCCACCGAAACCGCGCGCGGGGCCGCCCCGGACAAGACCACCGTGATCTCGCCGCGCACCCCGTCCTCGGCCCACGAAGCCAGCTCCGCCAGCGTTCCCCGCTTCACCTCTTCGTACGTCTTCGTCAGCTCCCGGCACACCGCCGCCTGCCGCGACCCACCCAGAACGGACACCGCGTCGGCCAGCAGGGAGGCCAGCCGGTGCGGGGACTCGAAGAACACCGCGGTCCGGGGCTCGTCGCGCAACGCCGTCAGCCAGCGCGTGCGCTCGCCCGGCTTGCGCGGGGCGAAGCCCTCGAAACAGAACCGGTCGCACGGCAAGCCGGACAGCGCGAGCGCCGTCGTCACCGCGGACGGGCCCGGCAGGCACGTCACCGGCAGCTCGGCCGCCACGCACGCCGCCACCAGGCGGAAGCCCGGGTCGGACACGCTCGGCATGCCGGCGTCCGTCACCAGGACCACCGACTCGCCCGCGTGCAACGCCTCGAGCAGCCTGGGCAGGCGCGCCGCCTCGACGTCTTCGTAGAAGCTCACCACCCGGCCGCGCGGGGTCACGCCCAGCGCCGTCGCCAGTGAACGGAACCGGCGCGTGTCCTCGGCCGCGACCACGTCCGCCTCGGCCAGCGCCTCAGCCAGGCGCGGGGAAGCGTCGCGGACGTCGCCGAGCGGGGTGGCGGCGAGGATGAGACGACCCGGAGTCACCCGGCCAGCCTAGGCTGATCAGCGGATCCGCCACGACGCACGCCCCGTCCCGCCCGTAGGATCGCCCCGTGACCGCCGTGCTGACCCGTCCCGACGACGAAAGCGTCCGGCCGGACCCGGTCGAGGCGCTCCGGCCGCCTGCCGACCGCGAGCTGACCCTGCTCGGCCGAGGCATGCCGGCCGACCGGCTGCGCGGCTGGGTCGTCACCCTCGTGCTGACCCTGATCGGCGGCATCGTCCGCCTGCAGAACCTCGGCGAGCCGACCGACAAGGGCAGCCCGGTCTTCGACGAGAAGCACTACGTGCCGCAGGCGTGGCAGGTGCTGCGCAACGGCGGTTACGAGGACAACTACGGCTACGAGCTGGTCGTCCACCCCCCGCTGGCGAAGCAGCTGATCGCGATCGGCGAGTGGCTGTTCGGCTACAACGGCTGGGGCTGGCGCATCATGCCCGCGCTGGCCGGCACCCTGATGGTGCTGCTGACCATCCGCGTCGCCCGCCGCCTGACCCGCTCGACGCTGCTCGGCGGCATCGCCGGCATCCTGGTGATCAGCGACGGCGTGCTCCACCTGCAGTCGCGCATGGGCATGCTCGACATCTTCATCGCGCTGTTCGTGCTCGCCGCGTTCGCCTGCGTGCTCGCCGACCGCGACCAGGTCCGCGAGCGGCTCGCGACGGCGGTCCGCGAGGGCTGGGTCAACGAGTCCGTCTGGGGCCCCAAGCTCGGCTTCCGCTGGTGGCGGTTCGCGGCCGGGCTGATGATCGGGCTCACCTTCGGCGTCAAGTGGTCGGCGCTGTACTACATCGTCGCGTTCGGGCTGCTGACCGTGTTCTTCGACGTCGCGGCCCGGCGCGCGGCGGGCGTCGAACGGCCCTGGCTGGGCACCATCCGCCGGGACGTGCTGCCCGCGCTGTGGGCGATCCTGGTCATCCCGATCCTGATGTACTTCGCCGCGTACTGGGCCTGGTTCGCCAGCGAAACCGCCACCGACCGGCACTACACCGAGATCAAGAACATCGACCCGGGCTCGTGGGCGTGGGTGCCGCCGGCCCTGCGCTCGCTCGGCGACTACATGGGCAATGTCCTGCACTTCCACGAAACGCTGGTCACGCCGAAGGACAGCCCGCACCCGTGGGAGTCGAAGCCGTGGACGTGGCCGATGGGCCTGCGCCCGATGCTGTACAGCTACAACGGTGAAGTGACCGGCTGCGGCGAGGCCCGCTGCATCAGCGCGACGATGCTGATCGGCACCCCGGCGATGTGGTGGCTGGCGATCCCGATGCTCGGCTGGGCGGCGTGGCGCTCGATCTTCCGCGCGGACTGGCGCTACGCGGCGGTGCTGGCCGGCTACCTCGGCGGGTACGTGTTCTGGTTCACCAACATCGACCGCCAGATGTACTTCTTCTACGCCACCCCGCTGGCGGCGTTCCTGGCCATCGGGCTGACGTTGTGCCTGGGCCAGATCCTCGGCAGCGCGCAGCGCGGGTTCGAAAGACGCGGGACGGGCCTGCTCGTGGTGTCGCTGTACGTCGGGCTGGTGGTGGCGAACTTCGCCTGGCTGTGGCCGATTCTGAACGGCATCGCGATCACCAACGGGCAGTGGGAGGCCGAGCGCTGGCTGCCGTCCTGGCGGTGAGCCGGCCCGTCCGGCCGCCGGCTCAGCCCGCGAAATAGGCCCCCGGCGTGACCCCGACCGCCCGGCGGAAGGCGGCGACGAACGCGCTCGCCGAGCTGTACCCCACCCGGTAGGCCACCGTCTCCAACGGCGCGGCCTGCGCCAGCAGCGGCAACGCCGCACGCAGCCGCGCCTGCGTGCGCCACGTCCCGAACGGCATCCGGCACTCCCGGACGAAGATCCGCGCGAGCGTGCGTTCCGCGGCCCCCACGTCCCGGCCGAACTCGGCGAGCGTGCGGGGGTCCGCCGGGTTCGCCAGCACCGCTGTCGCGACGTCAAGGGCGCGCGGGTCGGCCGGTAACGGCACCACGATCGGGACCACGTCGAGCGGTTCCAGCAGGTCGAAGGCCACCGCCTCGGCGCGCAACCGGGCGTCGGGCGCGACGCCGTCGCCGGTCAGGTACTCCAGCAGCTCGCGCAACAACGGGCGGACGACGACCATCCGCGGTTCCGGCCACGACACCGGTGAGCGCGCCGGGTCGGCGTAGATGCCCCGCAGGGCCGCCCGCCCGAGCGCGCCCGTGCGGTGCCGGACGCCCGCCGGCATCCACAACGCCCGCGTCGGCGGCAGGACCCAGCCCGCGTCGCCCGCCTTGACCGCGACGACGCCACGAGCCGACCAGACCAGCTGGTGCGCCGGGTGCTCGTGCCACGGGAACCAGGTGCCGGCGGGCAGGTCGAAGGCGCCGAGCAGCATGGCTTGGCTGATTGGCGACATCGATTGGCAGCGTATCGGCTACCGGTCACCCGCGCGCCGCAATAGCGTCGGGCGCATGCCGATGAACCTCATCCACCGCAAGATCTGCAGCTCGGCCAAGTGGGCGGACACGGTCGAGGAACGCCTGACACCCTGGCTGGCCAAGCACGACCTCGGCGACGACGTCCTGGAGGTCGGCCCCGGCTTCGGCGCGACGACGAAGGTGCTGCTCGACGTGGTCCCGAAGCTGACGGTCCTGGAGATCGACCCGGCCTCGACCGGCCTGCTGCGCACGAAGTTCGGCGACCGCGCCGACGTGGTCGAGGGCAGCGGCGCGCAGATGCCGTTCGAGGCCGGCCGCTTCTCGGCGGTGGTCTGCTTCACGATGCTGCACCACGTCCCCACGGCCGAGCTGCAGGACGCGATCTTCGCCGAGGCCGCCCGGGTGCTGCGCCCGGGCGGGCGGTTCTGCGGCACGGACAGCCAGCTCAGCCTCCGGTTCCGCTTGCTGCACATCGGCGACACGATGAACGTCCTCGACGCCGGCGGCCTGCCCGGCCGCCTCACCGAAGCCGGCTTCGAGCAGGTCAAGGTCAGGGCCCGGCCGAAGGAGATCGTGACCTTCTCGGCGGTCAAGCCCGGCTAGGTCAGCTCGCAGGGGGTCCCGCAAAGCGGGCAGAAGGCGTGCTTGGCCGGCACCCAGGCGACCTCGGCCAGGCACAGCTTGCTGGGCATGATCATGTCGTCCCTGGCGTGCTGCGGCAGCACCCGCCGCAGCACGTCGAACAGCTCGGGCACGGCCGCCGTGACCTTCTTGGCGATCAAGCCCGGCTAGCGGCGGGGCAGGCCGCTCCCCGGCTGCCGCGGCACCACCCGCGTCACCGGGCCGTCGGCGGACTTGCCCGCCCGCGACAGCCACCCCTCGACCTCGCGCCGCACGGCGTTCAGCGTCGGGCGGCGGCGCGGCTCCGGGTCCAGCGACGCCGCCAGCAGGCGGGCGTGGGCACTCCGCTGCGGCAACCGCGACACCGGCTCGGCCCGGGCCGCCGCCATCAGGGCGGCCATCGGCGTCTCGCGCGTCCCGCGCGGCGGCTGGCCGGACAGCGCGTAGCTGATCGTCGCGGCCAGCTGCCACGCGTCCGACGCCGGGGACGCCGTCGCACCCATCGCCTGCTCCGGGGCCACGAAGTCGGGCGTGCCGATCATCATCCCGGTGGCCGTCATCTTCGAGTCGCCCTGGCTGCGGGCGATGCCGAAGTCGATCAGGTGGGCCAGGCCGCTCGGGTCGAGGACGATGTTCGACGGCTTGATGTCGCGGTGCAGGACGCCCTTCTCGTGCGCCGCCGCCAGCGCGCCCGCCATCGTCGCCCACAGCCGTCCCGCGGCGACGTCGTCGAGCGGGCCCTGCCCGTCGACCAGCTCGGCCAGCGGACGGCCCTCGAGGTACTCCATCACCAGCGCGAGGCCGTCCGGCTCCTCGGCCAGGTCGTACACCTTGACGCAGTTCGGGTGGCTGACCACGGCCAGCGCGCGGGCCTCGCGCTGCATGCGCTCGGCCGTGTCGCGGTCCGGCGCGTGCGCGATCTTCAGCGCGACCGTGCGGTTCAGCTGGGTGTCGACGGCCTGCCAGACCGTGCCGAACCCGCCCGCGCCGAGCTGCTTGACCCGGCGGTAGCGGCTGCCGCCCGCGTTGCGCGAGCCGGGCGGCGGCGGGATCGGGCCCGGGGCCGCGGCCAGCGCGCCCAGCGGCGGTGACGGCGGCTCGGGCGCGGAAGCCAGCGCCGTCTTCGGGTACGGGCGGTTGACCGGGGGCGGCGGCGGAGGCGGCGGGGTCGGGCGCGGCTGGACCTGCGACGGCGGCGGCCCCGGCAGCTCCGGCTGGCGGCGCGGCGGCGGCTCGTCCGAGCGGTCCGACCGGTTGATCACCGACCACGGCGGCGGGCCGACCATCGCGACCGGGATCAGGCCCAGCACGGTGAACGGCAGGAAGCCCAGCCAGAAGTGCAGCGCGGTGTTCGCCTCCATGCCGACGCTGAACACGAGCATCGCGGCGAACGGGATCCAGAAGAACCGCGACGGCCACTTCGGGCCGCGGCGGAAGGCCGTCCGGCCCTGCAGCATCACGAAGAACAGCGAGCCGGCGCCCAGCACGATGAAGGCCAGCAGGTACACGAAGAACGGCATGTCCTTGCCGTTCTGCGAGGACAGCACGTCGAAGACGGTCTGGCCGCCACCGAGGTACTCCCGCTGGTTGTCCACCCAGCAGCCACCCTCGCTGTTCAGCGAGCTGAGCTCGGTCGCGGACAGCCCGGTCGGCTTCTTGCCGTAGGCCGCCTGGAAGACGCCCGAGACGCCGATGGCCAGCAGCCACGGCAGCACCAGCGTGCTGACCATGCCGATCGCGCCGAACACCGAAAGCGTCGTGGCGTCGTAGCGGTTGCCGGTGCCCTTCCGGATGATCGACACGGCGACCGCGCCGATCGGCGGAAGCAGCGCGACGAGCGCGCCGGCCGCACTCGTGGCCCAAACCCAGTCGCCGGGGCAGAAACCCGGGCCGAACAAGGAATGGGCTAGCGAGAGCAACGCGCTCGCGAGTCCGTTCACCGCCGGGCTCCCCTCACTGTCCGTGTTCACTTCGTGGCCGTCACGCGGCGTTTCCCCGCGGTCCAGCTTAGGACGCTCCCGGGCTCCGTGAGGTTGCCGGGTCTTTCCGCGGGGGAATCCGGCGCGTCCGGCGCTCCCACGCCATGATGGGGATCGGCGCAACGTCCTACGCGAAGGAGCGGAGCATGGGCGCGTACTCCGAAGCCTACCGGCGCAGCCTGGCCGAGCGGGACGCGTTCTGGCTGGCCGCGGCTCGGTCGATCAGCTGGACCAGAGCGCCGGAGCGGGCGTTGGACGACACGAACCCGCCCTTCTACCGGTGGTTCCCGGACGCCGAGCTGAACACCTCGTACAACGCGCTGGACCGGCACGTCGAGGCCGGCCGCGGCGGCCAGGCCGCGCTGATCTGGGACTCTCCCGTAACCGGACAGCAACGGACATACAGCTACGAGGAGCTGCGGGACACCGTCGCGCGGTTCGCCGGCGCGCTGCGCTCGCTCGGGGTCACGCGGGGTGACCGGGTGATCGTCTACCTGCCGATGGTGCCAGAAGCCGCGATCGCCATGCTGGCCTGCGCGCGGATCGGGGCCGTGCACTCGGTGGTCTTCGGCGGGTTCGCGCCGAAGGAGCTGGCCGCGCGGATCGAGGACGCGAAACCCAAGGTCATCCTGGCCGCGTCGGGCGGCATCGAGCCGACGCGGGTGGTCGAGTACCAGCCGATCATCGAGGCCGCCCTCGGGATGACCGAGCACCAGCCCGACCACGTCGTCATGCTGCAGCGCGAGCAGGCACCGGCCACGGCCGGCCGCCACTTCGACTGGCGCGAGCTGGCGGCGACCGCCGACCCGGCCGACCCGGTGCCGGTCGCGGCCACCGATCCGCTGTACATCCTGTACACGTCCGGGACGACCGGGAAGCCGAAGGGCGTCGTGCGTGACACCGGCGGCCACGCCGTCGCGCTCGCGTACTCGATGGAGGCGGTCTACGACATCCACGCCGGCGACGTCTGGTGGACCGCGTCCGACGTCGGCTGGGTCGTCGGGCACTCCTACATCGTGTACGCGCCGCTGCTGGTGGGAGCGACCACAGTGATGTACGAGGGCAAGCCCGTCGGCACGCCGGACGCGGGCGCGTTCTGGCGGGTCATCGCCGAGCACGGCGTCCAGGCGCTGTTCACCGCGCCGACCGCGCTGCGGGCCGTCAAGAAGGTCGACCCGGACGCCCGCGAGCTGGCGAAGTACGACCTGAAGCAGTTCCGGACGCTGTTCATGGCCGGCGAGCGCCTCGACCCGGAGACCTACCACTGGGCACACGAGAAGCTCGGGGTGCCGGTCGTCGACCACTGGTGGCAGACCGAGACCGGCTGGCCGATCGCCGCCAACCCGCGTGGCCTGGAGCCGATGGACGTCAAGGCCGGGTCCGCGACCAAGCCGGTCCCCGGCTGGGACGTCCGGATCCTCGACCAGGCGGGCGAGGAGCTGCCGGCCGGGCGCGAAGGCGCCATCACGGTGAAGCTGCCGCTGCCGCCGGGCTCGCTGCCGACGCTGTGGGGCGACGACGAGCGCTACCGCGAGGCCTACCTTTCGCGCTACGAAGGCCACTACCTGACCGGCGACTCCGGCTACTTCGACGAAGACGGCTACCTGTTCGTCATGGGCCGGACCGACGACGTCATCAACGTCGCCGGGCACCGGCTGTCCACCGGGTCGATGGAGGCCGTGCTGGCCGCGCACCCGGCGGTCGCCGAGTGCGCGGTGATCGGCGTGGCCGACCAGCTCAAGGGCCAGCTGCCGCGCGGGTTCGTGGTGCTCAAGGCGGGCATGGACATCGACGCGGGCCGGCTGCGCGACGAGCTGGTGGCGATGGTCCGCCGGGACATCGGCCCGGTCGCCGCGTTCCGTGACGTGTCCATTGTGGACGCGCTGCCGAAGACGCGGTCGGGCAAGATCCTCCGCAAGACGATGCGCGCGATCGCCGACGGCCGCGACGAAGCCGTGCCCTCCACGATCGAGGATCCGAGCGTGCTGGAGGCCATCCGGGCCGCCCTTCGTTAAGGACTGTTCCAAATACCCCTGCTGGTCTGTACCTTTGCAAGGGAGTCCCCACCGGAGGTGCTTCGATGCGCTTGTCCCGAGCCGTCCTGACCGCGGCCGTCGTGAGTCTCACGGCCGCCGGCCTGCCCGCTTCCGCCACGGCCGCCCCGGCCGTCCCCGAACGCAGCGTGACCGACGTCGTGCCGGCGCCCGTCTCGGCGAAAGCCGATCCGCGCGGCGATTTCCGGCTCACGCCGGCCACCGTGATCACCGCCGGCCGCGGCGCCGGCCAGGTCGCGGACTACCTGCGCGGCCTGCTCCGTCCGGCCACCGGTTACCCGCTGCCGGTCGTGCCGCACGCCGCCGGGCTGCCCGCGATCTCGCTCGAGCTGGGCCACGACCCGCGGATCGGCACCGAGGGTTACCGGCTGAAGGTCGCGCGCGACGGCGTCACGCTGAAGGCCAACACCGCCGACGGGCTCTTCGAAGGCGTGCAGTCGCTGCGGCAGCTGCTGCCCTCGGCGATCGAGGCCAAGCGCGTGCAGCACCGGGCGTGGACCGTCGCCGGCGGCACGATCCTCGACTACCCGCGGTTCGCCGAGCGCGGCGCGATGCTGGACGTCGCCCGGCACTTCTTCCGGCCGGACCAGGTCAAGCTCTACATCGACCAGATCGCCCAGTACAAGGTCAACACGCTGCACCTGCACCTGGCCGACGACCAGGGCTGGCGGATCGAGATCAAGAGCTGGCCGAAGCTGGCGACGGTCGGCGGCAGGACCGCGGTCGACGGCGACCCGGGTGGCTACTACACGCAGGCGCAGTACCGGGACATCGTCGCGTACGCGGCTTCGCGGCACATCACGGTGATCCCCGAGATCGACATGCCGGGCCACACGAACGCGGCGCAGTCGACGTACGCGGAGTTGAACTGCGACGGGAAGGCCGTCCCGCCGCGCACGGACACCGAGGTCGGCTACAGCTCGCTGTGCATCTCCTCGCCGATCACCTACCGGTTCGTCGAGGACGTCGTGCGCGAACTGGCGGCCCTCACCCCCGGCCCGTTCCTGCACATCGGCGGCGACGAAGCCCACTCGACGCCGCCCGCGGACTACCTGGCCTTCGAGCGGAAGGTGCAGCCGATCGTCGCCAAGTACGGCAAGAAGGTCACCGGCTGGCACGAGATCGCCAAGTCGGTGCCGCCGGTGTCGGCGGTCCCGCAGTACTGGGACTTCGGCGGCAGCAACCCGGACGTCGCCGCGGCCGCCGCGCGCGGCAACAAGATCCTCATGTCGCCGGCCAACTACGCCTACCTCGACATGAAGTACACCCCGCAGACGCCGCTCGGCCAGGACTGGGCCGCGCTGATCGAGGTGAAGGACGGCTACGGCTGGGATCCGGCGGCGCTGGTCGACGGCGTCGGCGAGAGCCAGGTCGCGGGCGTCGAAGCGCCGCTGTGGACCGAGACGATCCGCACCAGCGACGACATCGAGTACATGGCCTTCCCGCGGCTGCCGGGGATCGCGGAGATCGGCTGGTCCCCGAAGGCGACCCACGACTGGGAGGCCTACCGCGCGCGGCTGGCGAAGCAGGCCCCGCGCTGGGTGGCGCAGGGCATCGACTTCTACCGCTCCCCCCAGGTCGACTGGAAGTGAGCGCCCCGTCGTGAGGGGTAAGGCCGGTCGGAAGCGGCCTTACCCCTCACGACCTCAGCCGAGGGTGACGCTGCGGAGGTAGACGACTTCCCGGTCGGGTCCCGGTTTGACGAGCACCTTGAACGTCGACCACCGGTCCGGCGCGTGGAAGGTGTCGTACTCGTCGTACCGCACGGCCGGGTCGAGCACCCACCCGAACCGCTGCATTTCGTCCGCGTCGAACGGCGGGGCGGACGGCCCGATGGTGGCCCCGCCCGTGGTCCCCGACACCCCCGTCGGCCAGTGCCCGAACGGTTTCGCCGGGTCGGCGCCGTACTGCCGCAGGTAACCGTCCACACAGGACTTCGCCGCGGTGAAGGTGAACGCCAGCCGGTCGGTGAGCGGCGGCTGGACGTCGAAGCGGAAGCCCTCGACCGGGCACGACGGGAGCGAGATCCGGTACCGCGCCGCGGCGTCCTCCCAGCTCACCCCGCTCTCGCTGCCCGGGTACGCCCGCGGGTCGGGCTCCTTGCCGCAGCCGGCCAGCACGGCGGCCGCGGCGAGGAGCCCGAGAACGGCCGTCAGCGGCCGTGCACGCATCGCACTCCTCGTGATTCCGGCGGATTCGGCGGATTCATCGGTGCCCCGCGACGTCGAGGTTCTGGTTCGTGCTGCCCACCACGGTGAAGTCCTGCGCGAGGCCGACCGTCGGCATCTGCGCCAGGTCCTTCACATTGTAGTCGACCCCGTGCACGGTGATCGGCGGCTTCTCCGGGTCGAAGTTGTACGCCTTCTTGAGGTCCACCCGGTAGCCGCCGGTCAGCCGCACCGTCCCGTCGCCGGTCACCCGGGCGGTCAGGTCGCCGGTGACCCGGTACTCGAACGAGTGCAACGCGAAGATGTGGTCGGACACCTCGGTGAACTGCCCGCCGAGCCAGTTCGTGTCCAGCTTCAGCGCGCAGGTGGACCCGACCGGCCCGGTGCACTTGGCCGCCGCCTGGTTGGCGTAGGCCGCCAGCTTGCCGTTGAGCGCGGCCTGCCACTGCGGGTCGTTGTAGAAGCTGTTCATCTGGTCTCCGCTCAGGACGTAGTCCTTGCCGCTCGCCCTCGCCCAGTGGTTGAACAGGGCGCAGGTGATCGGCCGGTTGTTGCAGACGAACAGCGCCGCCGCGCCCTGCTCCGTGGAGAGCATGTGGATGTACTCCTGCAGCGCGGCCCGCTCCCACGGCGCCGGCTCGTGGTAGGCCGGGTGGCCCGCCTGGTCGTCGCTGTAGGGATGCCCGTCGGGGTCGGTCATGTCCGGACGGCTGCCGCCCGCGGCCTCGGCGATCTCCCGCAGGTAGAGGTCGATCGTCCGCTGGAAGGCGTCGGCCGCGGCCTGCACGGCCTGGTCCCGGCTGAGGTTGGCGGCCGCGGCGGACGCGGCCGCGGCGTCGGCGGCCGCCCGGGCGTCGGAGGCCGACGCCGCCGCGTCCGAAGCGGACGCCTGCGCCCGGTTCGCCGACTGCTGGGCCTGCTGGGCCGCCTGCTGGGCGGCGGCCTCGGCCTGCCGGGCCTGGTTCGCCGACTGCACCGCCGCGTCCGCCGACGCCTTGGCGTCCTGGGCCGACGCGGCGGCCTGCGCGGCGTAGGTCTTGGCCAGGTCCGCGGAGTCCTTGGCCTGCTGGGCGTAGCGGGCCGCGTCCTCGGCCGCGCCCCGGGCCACCGCGGCGGCCTTGGCCGCCTCGGCCGCGTTCTGGCGGGCCAGCGCCGCCGAGCGGGCGGCGTCGGCGACGTACCCGGCGACCTCGGCCCGGTGGGTCGCGGTCAGCGCGTCCCGCTGCCTCGCCCGGTACAGCCCGGACTCCAGGAACGTCCGGACCACCCCCGCCGGCCCGGCCAGCGCGGCCCGTGCCGAGGCACGGACCTCCGGCCCGCCGGTCGAGACGGCCTGCGTGGCCAGCACCCGGTCATCGGCCTCCCGGGCGGTGTACTGCCCGGTGCGCAGGAACGCCCGGACGTCGTCGGCGGTGCCGTCGAGCGCCCGCCGTCCCGCGGCCTGCACGCCGGGTCCGCCCCCGGCGACGATCTGGGTGGCGAGCACCCGGTCGTCGGTTTCGCTGCCGGGGTACCGGCGGTTGCGCAGGAAGTCCTGCACCTGCGCGTCGGTGCCGGCCATCGCGGTCCGTGCGGTCGTCGCCTCGGCCGGGTGGGCCGTGGACGCCGCGATGGCCGCGACGCTGGCCCGGTCGTCCTTGTGCACGGTCGCCGGCTGGACGGTGGTGACGAACGCCTTGACGTCGTAGTCGTCGCCGATCAGCGCCGTGTCCGCGGCGGTGCGGGTGAACGGGCCGCCGAGCTTGCGCAGGGCCGCCGCGGCCTTGCGGCCGTTGCGGGTCACCACGGCCGGGTCGGCGCCCGGCGTCCGCGCTTCGGCGAGCAGGCGCTGGGTTTCGGCGTCGAGCTTCGCTTCTTCCCCGGCGGTCCAGGTGGCGTCCGCCTGGGCGTCCGCTTCGGCTTCCTTCGCGGCTTCGGCGTCGGTCGTCTCCTCCGCCTCCTGCTGGGCCAGCCGCTCCTCGTCGGCCTTGCGCGCGGTCTCGGCGACGGTCGCGGCGGTGTCGGCCGCGGTCTTCGCGTCCTTCGCGGCGTTGTCGGCTTCGCGCGCGGCGGTTTCGGCTCGTTCGGCCGCGTGCGCGGCTTCCCCGGCGTGGGCCGCGGCTTCCTCGGCGGCGGTGGCCGCCGCCTCGGCGTGCGCGGCGGCCGAATCCGCGGCCGCGGC
The DNA here is from genome assembly GCF_000695625.1 of Amycolatopsis rifamycinica. Classification (GTDB taxonomy): domain Bacteria; phylum Actinomycetota; class Actinomycetes; order Mycobacteriales; family Pseudonocardiaceae; genus Amycolatopsis; species Amycolatopsis rifamycinica. The sequence goes on along the minus strand of NZ_JMQI01000083.1, from coordinate 154,209 downwards.
GGCCTGGTTGGCCGCGCCGACCGCCTCGTTCGCCAGTGCGGTGGCGGCGTTCGCCGCCCGGGTGGCCTCGGCGGCCTGGCGCTTCGCCTGCTGGGCCGCGCGCCGGGCGCGTTCGGCCTGCGCGCCGGCCTGCTCGGCGAACCCGCCGGCGGCGTCGGCGGCGTCACCGGCCGCGGTGGCGTGCTGACCGGCGGACGCGGCGGCGCTGGCGGCACCGGCGGCGGCGAGGGCCGCGGCCACCGCACCACGGGCGGCGTCGGCGGCCTTGCGGGCGTTCCACGAGACCTGACGGGCGTCGAGCGCGGCCTGCCGGGCCCGGTCCGCCTGACCGGCATCGGACGCTGCCGCGGCCGCCGCGTTGCGCGCGTTGGTCGCGGCCTGGCCGGCCTGCACGGCGGCGGTGGCGGCCTGGGACGCCGCGCTCGCCGCGATCCGCGCCGACTCGGTGGCCGCGGAGGCCGCCCGGATCGCCGTCCTGGCCGCCTCGGCGGCCCGCCTCGCCGCGTCCGCGGCCCGGCCGGCCGCAGCGGCCGCGGTCAGGGAGTCGTTGCGGGCCGCCTCGGTCTCCTGGGCCGCCCGCAGAGCCGCCTGCTTGGCGAGCTCGGCGGCCTGCAGGGCCTGGGCGGCGGCTTCCTTCGCGGCTTCCGTCTGGACCGCGGCGCGCGCCTGCGCATCCGCCGCGAGGTCCGCGAGCTGGGCCACGGTCAGGGTTTCGTGGTCTTGGGCGACCGCGACCGGGTAGCCGGCGGTGAGGAAGCGCGAGAGGTCTTCGTCGGTGCCGTCCAGCGCGATCTGGGCGGCCCGCTTGACCTGGGGGCCGCCCGCCGCCATCAGCTGGGTGACGCGCACGCGGTCGTCGCCGGCCTGGGCCCGCGCCCGGCCGGTGCTGAGGAATTCGCGCTGCTGCTCCGGGGTGCCGGCCAGCGCCGCCTGCGCGGCGCGCTTGACGCCCGGGCCGCCCGAGGCCAGCGCCTGGGTGACCTGCACGCGCAGGTCGTCGAGGGTGGGCTGTTGCCAGCCGGTGTCGAGGAAGGCCTGCATCTGCGGGACCGTGCCGCCGGCCGCGGTCTGCAGGGCGCGCCGCAGCCCCGGGCCCGCCCGGGAGACGAGCTGCGAGAGGCGCACGCGCAGGTCCTGCTCGGCGGCGACGGCGAGCCCGGCGGCGAGGAAGGCGTGCACGTCCGCGTCGGAGCCGGTGAGGGCCCGCTCGGCGGCGGTCTGGACGCCGGGACCGCCGGTCCGGAGCTGTTCGAGGGCCTGGAGCCGCTCGCTCGGCGGCGCCGGTTCGGCGGCGGCCGCGGGCAGCGCGGTCACCCCGGAAAGGACGCCGACCGCGGCGAGCACGGCGGCCACGGGTCTGCGGAACGATTTCATCTCGTCTCCCCCTGGGCACGACGAAATCGCGGATCCGGCCGAGCGGAAAATCAGCGCGGCCGGACCGCGTGAATGGATGGAATACCGATCAGCGGTGCGTCACCGGTCGAATCAGGATCGGCCGGATCGCAATTCGACGAGCGGCGTGAACCCGTTCTGCGGGTCGACGCCCTCGCCGACCGGCGTGTAGGTGTTCTTGATGACGTCGGTGGGCGTCGCGGTGCCCTTGATCACCACGGTGGCCTTGAGCTCGTGGGTGTCGCCGGTGATCGCGAAGACGTCGGGGACGTCCATGGTCAGGAAACCGGATTCCCCGGTGACGCGGAAGCAGAAGTAGGAACGCTCGGCGATCCGGCTCCACACCTTGACGAGCGGGCCGGTCGCGCCGCAGTCGGTGAACAGGATGTGCCCGTCGCCCTTGAGCAGCCGGATGTGGTACTGCGCGTAGATCGCGTCGGCGCCGGGGTAGTCGTACTCCTCGACGATCGGCGGCGGCACGTCGTCCGCGACGGCGGTCCCGGAAACGAACGGCAGAACGGCAGCAGAAAGAGCACCCGCGACAAGCGGGCGCACGAACTTCTTCACAGTTTTATCCCCCTGAAAAGGCAGCCAAGGCCGCCCCCGAATCCCCGATCCGAAACCGATCTTACGGAGAACACACCGGCGAAGTCAACCGAAACCCGACATCACGGGCGCCGGCCCGCCGGGCCGGGATCACGCGCCGGGCCGGCCCGCCGAGCCAGGCCCCGCCAAGCCCAGCCGCGCCCGGATCGCGCGGCGGGCCAGCGCGTAGGGCCGGGTGCCGCCGTCGAGGACGGCGTCGGCGTTGGCCGCGCGGCCCAGCGCGTGGAGCTCGAAGGCCAGCACCTCGGCGTCCGCGCGGAGGTGCCCGAGCGCGACCGCCTCCTCCGCGGTTTCCCGGAGGAAGGCGGCGAACGCACCGCTCGCCGCCGCCACCGCGTCGTGCACCCGGCCCGGGCGCGCGTCGAACTCCGCGCCGACGTTGAAGAAGAAGCACCCGCCCGGGAAGACCCGCTGTTCGGAGTAGTCCAGCCACTTCTCGCACACCGCGCGCAGCCGCGGCAGCCCGGGTGCCTCCGCCCGCGCCGGGGCCACGACGTGGGAGCGGAAGATCTCCCACGCCGCGTCGATCGTCGCGAGCTGCAGTTCCTCCTTGGAGCCGAAGAGCGCGAACACCCCGCTCTTGCTCAGCTCCAGCTCGGCCGCCAGCCGGCCGAGGGACAGGCCCTCCAGGCCGTCGACCGAAGCGACGTCCACGGCCCGGCGCAGCACCAGGCGCCGGGTCGCGTCGCCGCGGGCGATCCGGCCGTCAACCGGCACGCCGCGCCCGCCAGCGGTCCACAGTGGACTGCACGCCGCCGCGGAAGGACGCCGCGAGCGCGGGCGTGGCCAGCACGCGGTCGGCGAGGTCGAGCGCGGCCCCGACCTTGTCCTCCGGCAGCTGCCCGTAGTTGGCGAAGGCGACCAGGTACACCTCGGCGATGGTCGGGCCGTCCGCGCGTTCGGCCAGCTCGACCGGCCCGGCCGTCGGCACCGTGCCGGGCCGCAGCACGCGCAGGTACCAGCCGCTGCGCCCGCTGTCGATCATCAGCGGCGTGACGTCCTTGCGGCCGGTCTTCATGGCCAGCTTGAAGCACGGCTGCCGCGGCTGCGAAACCTGGACCAGCGCGTCACCCCAGGCCCAGACGTCCCCGACCCGGACGTCGTCCTCGGTGGCCCCGGACAGCGAGACGTTCTCGCCGAAGCCGCCCGGTTCGGCCTCGAGGCCGTCGGCCGCCCAGGCCGGGTAGTGCTCGGCCGGGTAGACGTAGACCGCTTTGTCGACCCCGCCGTGCACGGTGAGGTCAGCCTGCCGGTCGCCGTCGAGGTTCAGCTCGGTCAGGTTCAGCTCCGGGGCCGTGACCCGGGCCTTCGTGATCGCGCTCAGCACCGGCCGGTCCCGCCGGAGGCCCAGCACGCTCGGTTCCCCCACAAACACGCCGTCGACGTTCATGAGGCAGAAGGTAGCACGACCGTTCGTATAGTTCGCCGCCTTTAGGCTGGCGGTCATGGAACTGCTCGGCCAGGCCCGCGCCCACGTCGACTCCGGCGCTCTCTTCGCCGAGCTGGCCGGGCTGGTCGCCTACCCCACGGTCAGCGACGCCGCGGACGGCCGCGCCGCGATCCAGGCCTACTTCGACGAGGTCCTGACACCGGCGTTGACCGCGCTCGGCTGCGAGGTGACCCAGCACGTCAACCCGGACCCGGCGGGCGGCCCGTTCCTCGTCGGCGTCCGGCTCGAGTCGGCCGAGCTGCCGACGCTGCTGTGCTACGGCCACGCCGACGTCGTCGGGGAAGCCGGGCCGTGGGGCGAAGGCCGGGACCCGTGGACGCTGACCGCCGACGGCGACCGCTGGTACGGCCGCGGCACCGCCGACAACAAGGGCCAGCACCTGATCAACCTGACCGCGTTGCGGCTGGTGCTGGCCGGGCGCGGCCGGCTGGGCTTCAACCTCAAGTTCCTGTTCGAGACCGGCGAGGAGATCGGTTCGCCGGGGCTCGCGGAGTTCGCCGCGCAGGAGAAGGAGCTGCTGGCGGCGGACGTCCTGATCGCCTCGGACGGCCCCCGCCTGGACGCGGCGACACCGACGTTGTTCCTCGGCGCCCGCGGCGGCATCCGGATCGGCCTGGACGTCGACCTGCACCCGGGAGGTCACCACTCGGGCAACTGGGGCGGCGTCCTGCGCAACCCGGCCACGACACTGGCCGGCGCGATCGCGAGCCTGGTCGACGGCCACGGCCGCGTCCAGGTGCCGGAACTGCTGCCGCCGGAGCTGCCGCGGTCCGTGCGCGAGGCACTGGCGCACGTCGTCGTCCCGGAGCCGGACGACACGTGGGGCGACCCGCGGCTGACCCCCGCCGAGCGGTTGTACGGCTGGAACACCCTGGAGGTCCTCTCGCTGGCCGCGGCGGACGTCGACCGCCCGGTCAACGCGATCCCGGGCCGCGCGCGGGCGGTGCTGCAGCTGCGTTACGTCGCCGGGACGGACGTCGGCCGGATCGCGCCCGTCCTCCGCGAGCACCTGGCCGCGCGGGGGTTCCCGATGGTTTCGGTGACGACCGAAGCCGGCTTCCGCGCGAGCCGCACCCCGGTCGGGAACCCGTGGGTGAGCTGGGCCCGGACGGCGCTGAACGAGGTAGCGGACCGCCCGGTGGCCCTGTTGCCCAACTTCGGCGGCGGCCTGCCGAACCACGTGTTCACCGACGTCCTCGGCCTGGCGACGCTGTGGCTGCCGCACTCGTACCCCGGCTGCAACCAGCACGCGCCGGACGAGCACCTGCTCGCCCCGGTGGCCCGGGAGGGACTGGTGCTCGCCACGGCGCTGTTCGACGCGCTGGGCTCAGCGCCGCCCGCGCATCAGAAGAACCCGAGCGGCTGGTCCGAATAGGACACCAGCAGGTTCTTCGTCTGCTGGTAGTGGTCCAGCATCATCTTGTGCGTCTCCCGCCCGATGCCGGACGCCTTGTACCCGCCGAAGGCCGCGTGCGCCGGGTACGCGTGGTAGTTGTTCACCCACACGCGGCCCGCCTGGATGTCGCGGCCCGCCCGGTAGGCGACGTTGCCGTCCCGCGACCAGACGCCCGCGCCCAGGCCGTACAGCGTGTCGTTGGCGATCTTCAGCGCGTCCGCGTAGTCGTCGAACTTCGTCACCGAGACCACCGGGCCGAAGATCTCCTCCTGGAAGATCCGCATCTTGTTGTCGCCGCTGAACACCGTCGGCTCGACGTAGTAGCCGCCGGAGAGCTCGCCGCCGAGGTCGGAGCGGGCGCCGCCGGTGAGGATCTCCGCGCCCTCCTGCTTGCCGATGTCGATGTAGGACAGGATCTTCTCGAGCTGGTCGCCCGAGGCCTGCGCGCCGATCATCGTCTCGGTGTCGAGCGGGTGGCCCTGCTTGATCTTCCGCACGCGTTCGACGGCGTCGCCGAGGAACCGGTCGTGGATGCCGGACTGGATCAGCGCCCGCGACGGGCACGTGCAGACCTCGCCCTGGTTCAGCGCGAAGAGCGCGAAGCCTTCCTGTGCCTTGTCGTAGAAGGAATCGTTGGCCGCCGCGACGTCGTCGAAGAAGATGTTCGGGCTCTTGCCGCCGAGCTCGACCGTCACCGGGATGATGTTTTCGCTGGCGTACTGCAGGATCAGCCGCCCGGTGGCGGTCTCACCGGTGAACGCAATCTTGCGGACGCGGTTGCTCGAGGCCAGCGGCTTGCCCGCTTCGAGGCCGAAGCCGTTGACGATGTTGACCACGCCCGGCGGGAGCAGGTCCCCGATGACCGACATCAGCACGTGGATCGACACCGGCGTCTGCTCGGCCGGCTTGAGCACGACCGCGTTGCCCGCGGCGAGCGCCGGCGCGAGCTTCCAGACCGCCATCAGGATCGGGAAGTTCCACGGGATGATCTGGCCGACCACGCCGAGCGGCTCGTGGAAGTGGTAGGCGACGGTGTGCTCGTCGATCTGCGAGATGCCGCCCTCCTGCGCGCGCAGGGCGCCGGCGAAGTAGCGGAAGTGGTCGATGGCCAGCGGGATGTCGGCGGCCAGCGTTTCGCGCACCGGCTTGCCGTTCTCCCACGACTCGGCGACGGCGATGGCCTCGAGGTTCCGTTCCATCCGGTCGGCGATCTTGAGCAGCGTGTTCGCCCGCTCCTCGATCGAGGTCCGGCCCCACGCCGGCGCCGCGCCGTGGGCCGCGTCGAGCGCCTTCTCGACGTCCTCGGCGGTGCCGCGGGCGACCTCGCAGAACGTCTTCCCGGTGACCGGCGTCGGGTTCTCGAAGTACCGGCCGCTCGCGGGCGGCACGTACTCCCCGCCGATGTAGTGGTCGTAGCGCGACGCGAAGCTGACGACGCTGCCTTCGGTGTTCGGTGCGGCGTACTGGACCATCTTCCCTGCCTCGTTGCTCGGAGTGACGGGTTGCCGGGAAGGTAGGCCCGGCAACGTTGCAAGCGCGTTGCACCGCCGTGCGCCCGGTACCTACGCTGGTGGACGTGGCACCGGCGCCGGAACCCGAGCTGCTGCGCGACCCCGAGTCGTACGCGCGGCTCCTGCGGCACGTCCGCGAGGCGGTGCTGGCCGGCGTGCCGGGCCCGCGTTCGCCACGCTCCCTGGTCTCCGACTCGTGGAGCCGCTCGCTCGCCGCCCGCGTCGACCCGGACGACGGCGAAGCCCCGTTCGTCCACGACGCCGCCGCCCTCGCCGCGCTCCGGGAGGCCCACCCGCTGGCGCCCGTGCTGCCGGTGCTGCGGCAGATGCTGGTGAGCATCGCCGACGACGCCGAGCACCTGATGATCGTCACCGACGCCGACGGCCTGATCCTGTGGCGCGAAGGCGCGGCGGGCCAGCTCGTGCGCGGCGACCGGGTCGGGCTCACCGAGGGCACGCGGTGGAGCGAGGCGGCGATCGGCACGAACGCCATGGGCACGGCCCTGGCCACCGGCGAGCCGGTGCAGATCTACTCGGCCGAGCACCTCGTCCGCCGCTACCACAGCTGGACGTGCGCGGCGGCGCCCGTGCGCGACCCCGAGACCGGCGTGCTGCTCGGCTCGATCGACGTCAGCGGTCCGCTGCGCACGGTGCACCCGGCCATGCTTTCCCTGGTCACGGCGACCGCGCAGCTCGCGGAAGGCCAGCTGCGCGCCCAGCTGGCCGTCCGTGACGAACGGCTGCGGCGGGTCAACATGCCGCACCTGGAGGCCCTGCGCGGCCGCCCGGGCGCACTGCTTTCGGCGGCCGGCCGGGTGCTCGCGGCCCAGGCGTGCACCCTGCCGTCCACAGTGGACGTCCGGCGCGGCGGCGGCACGGTCGCCCTGCCCGACGGCCGCCTCGCCACGGTGGAGCCGCTGGCCGAGGGCTACCTGCTCCGGCTGTCCTCCCCGTCGGGACCGCACCGCGCCCGGCTGCGCCTGGAGTACCTGTCCGACGGCGCCCACACGACCACTGTGGACGGTCGCGAAGTGCCGTTGACGCTGCGGCACGCGGAGATCCTGACGCTGCTGGCCCTGCACCCGAACGGCCTCTCGGCGGATCGGCTGGCCCTGCAGCTCTACGGCGAGACGGGCAACCCGGTGACGGTCCGCGCGGAGATCCACCGGCTGCGCACCCAGCTCGGCGCGTCGGTGGTGCAGACGCGCCCGTACCGGCTGGCCGCGGACGTCGACGCCGACTTCCTCCGCGCCCGCGCCGCGGTCCGGTCCGGCACCCCGGCCGACGCGACCCGCGTCTTCCGCGGCCCGCTGCTGCCGGAGTCGGAGGCCCCCGCGGTCCGCGAGGAGCGCGAGACGCTGACGGCCCAGGTGCGTCAGGTGGCGTTGAACAGCGGCGATCCCGCCGTGCTGTGGTCGTTCTGGGAGACCTCCTGCGGGGCCGACGACTTCGCGGTGCTCGACACGCTGCTGCGGACGCTCCCGGCGGCCGACCCGCGGCGGGCCGCCGTGGCCGCCCACCGCGCGCGGCTCGCCTGAGGCGTCACGGCTGGAGGTCGGCCACTCCCCGCCCGGAGGCCATGTCGAACGGCACGGACGCCTGGTCGTGGACGATCACCCAGGCGCCGCCGAGGTGGCGGAAGACGAAGGTGACCCGCACCCACATGCCGGCGACGGCCTCCCCGGTCGGCAACGTGCCGCTGACCCGGCCGAAGCCGTGCCCGACGGCCAGCCCGACGCCCACGGTGACGGTCAGGTCGCGCAGCTCGTAGTCCACCTCTTCGAAGGTGGTGAACACCTTCACCCAGTTCTTCAGCTTCGCGTCGACGCCGACGTGCTGCAGCGGCGGTTCGACGTCGAAGCTCACGACGTCCGGCGCGTAGATCCCGCGCAGGGCGTCGAGGTCCTTGGCCCGCAGCGCCGCGACGACCTCGTCGAGCCGGCCGCGGACCGCTGCCGCCGCCTCCCCGCCCCGCAGCGGCGCCAGCGCGGTGCTCCAGGCGACGACGTGGCCGAGCAGGGTGTCCAGCGCCGCGAACTGGTGTTCGCCGGGCGCGAAGACGGTGCCCAGGTCGAATTCGGTCGCCAGGGGCAGCGTGACCTGCGGGCCCACGTCGGCCAGCTGCAGGGCCCCGCAGACCAGGCGCAGCTGCTCGACCGAGCGGGCGCCGCCGGCGCCGCCGTAGGAGACGAACCCGGCCGCCTTGGTGTTCCACTCGACGTAGACGTGGTCCATGGCGTTCTTGAGCACGCCGGGCAGCGAGTGGTTGTACTCCGGCGTGACGAAGACGAACCCGTCGCACGACGCGATGACGGCGGCGAAGGCCCGGGTCCGCTCGTCCTCGTACCGCCCCGAGAAGCCCGGCGGTTCCTCGAGGTGGGGCAGCGGGTGGTCGCGCAGGTCGAGCACGACGAACTCGGCGTCCTCCCGGCGTGCCGCCCGCTCGTGGACCCACCGGGCCACCTGCTCCCCCACGCGGCCCGGACGGGTGCTGCCGAGCACGATCCCGATCTTGGTCATCGTTTCTCCCCTGTTCGGTTGGTTCGACCGGTACGACGAAGCAGGGCACCGGAACGTCAGGTCCTGACGTTCCGGCAGGCCGGATCACGCGCATCTGGGCGATGCGGAACCCCGAGAAGCTGGCCCCCTGGCGCAGGTGAGCGGAAGTAGACACCGTCTACACAAGTTTGATAGACAGTGTCCGCAAGGTGAACCACGGGTTACGGAGATCGGGATGAGCTACCACCGTTTCGTCGTCGTCGGCGACAGCTGCGCCGAGGGCCTCGACGACCCGTACCCGGATCAGCGCCGCTACCGCGGCTGGGCCGACTTCGTCGCCGCGCGCCTGGCGGAGGACGAGCCCGGCTTCCGCTACGCCAACCTCGCCGTCCGCGGGCGCCGGCTCGACCAGATCGTCCCGGAGCAGCTCCCGGCCGCGGCGCGGCTCGAGCCCGACCTCGTCGCCCTGTTCGGCGGCGGCAACGACGTCATGAGCCGGGGGTGGGACGCGCGCACGGTCGCCCGCCGGGTCGACGCCGCCATCCGGGCCTGCACCGAGATCGCGCCCGTGGTCGTCACGTTCACGCTCAGCGACGTCTCCCGCCGGATGCCGCTGGGCAGCCGGATGCGGCCGCGGATCGTCGCGCTCAACGAGGCCATCCGCGAAGCCGCCGTCAGCTACGGCGCGCAGCTCATCGACCTGTGGCCCGACCAGGCCGTCGCCGACTCGCGCTACTTCGGCGCCGACCGGCTGCACCTGTCCGCGCACGGCCACCGCCGGCTCGCCGCCTACGTCCTCGGCCGGCTCGGCCTCGACCACGACCCCGCGTGGCTCGCGCCGCTGCCCGGCACCGCCGCGCCCGGCAGCCGGCGCGCCGACGTGCGGTGGCTGGTGCGCGAGGTCCTGCCGGTCGCCGTGACGCGCACGCGCAACCGGCTGATCGGCCGCCAGCCCGGTGACGGCTTCCTCCCCAAGCGCCCCGACCTGCTCCCGATGACCCAGGACGAGGCGTGGGCACCCGGCAACGCCTGATCACGACGGCGTCGGAACTGCTGGCCGGCGAAGGCGTCGGCGCGGTCACGCTGCGCGGGATCGCCAAGGCCGCCGGGGTCTCGCACGGCGCACCCCTGCGGCACTTCTCCGGCCGCGCCGAGCTCCTTTCGGCCGTCGCCACCCAGGGCTTCACGGAGCTGCTGGAACGCCGCGCGCGGCTGCCGGAGGGTGGTCCGCGGGAGCGGCTCACCGCGGCGTGCCACAGCTACGTCGACTTCGCGCTGCAGAACCCGGCGATGTTCGAGCTGATGTTCCGCCGTGACCTGATCGACCCGGAAGGACCGGCGCTGGCGGCGGCGTCCAGCGCGGTGTTCGACGAGTTCGCGGCACTGGTCGCCGCGGCCGGGGTGCACCACGCCGACCCGCGGCTGGTCGCGGCGTCGCTGTGGGCGGCGCTGCACGGCCTCGCCCAGCTGTGGCTGTGGGGCGGCTTGGCCGGCGCGAGTTTCGCACCGTCCCCCGAGGCGGCACTGGCCGTCACGCTCGACGCGTACCTCGACACGCCGCCCCGGTCCACTGGCCCGAACACCTGATCGAATACCCTCTCGGCATGACCGAGTCAGACCCGCAGCTCGAGCGCATCCGCAAGCTGCTGGCCAAGGCGGAGGACCCGGCGGTCACCGAGGCGGAAGCCGAGGCGTACAACCAGAAGGCCGCCGAGCTCGTCGCGCGGTACGGCATCGACCAGGCGATGCTCGCCGCGTCGGGCGCGCGTGACGACGAGATCGGCACGCTGAAGATCCCGATGGACGACCCGTACAGCCGCGACAAGGCGAGCCTCCTGACCTCGGTCGCGTACCCGCTGCGCTGCCGGACGCTGCTGCACCGCCTCGGCCAGAAGGTCGAGAGCGTCACCGTGTTCGGCTACCGGTCCGACCTCGGCCGGGTGGAACTGCTGTTCACCAGCCTGCTGCTGCAGGCGAGCACGCAGCTGACCCGCGTCCGGCCGGGCGGGTTCTTCCCCGGCGAATCCCTGGCGGCGTACCGGCGCACGTGGCTGCACGGCTTCGCCCGCGCGGTCCACGAGCGGCTTTCCCGCGCCGAGCAGGAAGCCGTCCGCACAGCGGTGCCCGGCGAGCGGTCGGCGGAACTGGTGGTCCGCGACCGCACCCAGCTGGTCCAGCACGCGTTCGACGCCGAGTACGGCGACCTGCGCGCCGCCTCGCCCCGGCGGCTGTCCGGCAGCGGCTACCTCGACGGCCACGACGCCGGCACCCGGGCGAACCTCGACCCGGCCGCACTGACGCGGCGCCGGAAAGCCCTGCGCTGAGCCGCCCGGTCGCCGCGCATCGCCCGGCGCCGGAAAACACCCGAGGTGATCTCCGGGATCACCCCGATGGCGCCCCGGCGCACCACCTGCTAAGTTTTGTTGGCATGTGGACGACGGGTGACGAGCTCCTGCGGCAGCTCGGCGCCCTCGGCAACCCGCACCGGCTGCGGATCGTCGCGGCCCTGCACGCCGAACGCACCTACGTCAGCAAGCTGGCCCGCGAGCTGCGGATCAGCCGCGCGCTGCTGCAGGTCCACCTGCGCAAGCTCGAAGCCGCCGGCCTGGTCACCGCCAGCTTCGAGACCGGCGAGGACGGCAAGACGCTGCGGTTCTACGAGCTCACCCCGTTCTCCGGCGTGCTGTCGCCGGAGACGATCGCGGCCGCCGTGCCGACGCTGACCACACCGGAATCCGTCCACGGGGACGGCGAGGAGGGACGGGAATGAACTGGCACCAGTGGCAGGAGATCATCGGCGTCATCGGGGTCTTCGTCCTGATCACCGTCGTGTTCTCGATCGCGATCGTGCAGCTGGCCTCGACCTGGCGCGCCAAGGCGAAGCTGGCGCGGGAGCAGGAATACCGGTCACTGGCCGAGAAAGCCGTCCGGACGCAGGAAGAAACCGAACGGCAGCTACGGGACGTCCAGGACCGCCTGCGGTCCATCGAACGCGTGCTCAAGGAGGTCGACTGACCCCGAAACGCAGTTGAGGCCCTGGGCCGCCGAGCGGCAACTCGGCGACCCAGGAGGAAGAAGCAACCACCTCGCCCGAGGGCGAGCTCTCATCGGATCACTCCTCCACGGAAGGACCTTAGTTCATGCTGCCCGCAGGCATCCCGGCTCACCGGCGGGGACCGGTGGCCGAACGCGTCACGAACTGGTCGCTGCGGCACCGCGCCGCCGCGATCCTCGGCTGGCTGGCGCTCGTCGCGCTGGCCTGGGCCCTCGGCACGTTCGCCCCCGGCACCGACGCGCGATCGAGCCCCGCCGGCGACGCCGGAACCGGCCAAGCCGCCCTCGACCGCCAGCACACCCGCGAGCCCTTCTGGGAAAACGTCCTCGTCCAGCCCCCGTCCCCCGCGGCCACGGCCGACCTCGCCACGACCTTGACGACGTCGGGCGCGGCCGCGGACATCCGCTCCCAGGTCTCCGCCGACGGCCGGTCGGAACTGGTCAGCTTCCGGATCACCGGCAGCGGCGCCGAAATCCGGACTCACCTGGCCACGGCGACCGCGACCGTCGGCACGGTCGCCGCCCGGCACCCGGACATCCGGCTCGCGCAGGCCGGCGACCTCAGCGTGTCCGGCGCGGTCGACAAGAGCATCAAGGAGGACATCGGGCGCTCGGAGGCCCGCTCCCTGCCGATCACCGTGCTGATCCTGCTGGTCGTGTTCGGCTCGCTGGTCGCGGCCGCGGTCCCGGTCCTGCTGGCGGGCACCGCGGTGGCCGCCACCTTCGGCTTTCTGTCCGTTGTGGACAACTGGATCCCGGTCAACAGCGCGACTTCCGCCATCACGCTGCTCATCGGTATGGCGGTCGGCGTGGACTACTCGCTGTTCTTCCTGCGGCGGGCCCGTGAAGAACGCGCCCACGGCGTCGACGAGTCGATCCGGATCGCGGCGCGGACGTCGGGTCACGTCATCGTCGTGTCGGGCCTGACCGTCGTGCTGTGCGTGACCGGCCTGCTGTTCACCGGTCTCGACAACCTCCAGGGCCTGACCGCGGGCACGATCCTCGTCGTCGGCCTGGCCGTCCTGGCCGCGGTGACGGTGCTGCCGGCGACGCTGTCGCTGCTCGGCTCCCGCGTCGACCGCGGCCGCATCCCGTGGCTGGGCCGCCGTCCGGCGCGTTCCCGGCTCTGGGCCGCGGTGGCGGGTGTCGTCACCCGACGGCCCGCGCTGTGGAGCGGGCTCGCCACCGCGCTGCTCGTGCTGCTCACCCTGCCCGCGCTGGGCATGCGGCTGCAGGACCCGGCGCCGACCGAGAGCCTGCCGCGCAGCATTCCGGTGATCGACGCGGCCGTGCGGATGCAGGAAGCGTTTCCCGGCATCACGATGCCCGCCCACGTCGTCCTCTGGAACACCCATGGCGGCCCGGTCGACACGCCGGCGCTGCGCCGGGCGATCGAGGAGCTCACCGCGGAAGTACCGCGACCAGCCGTGGTCGTCCCGGTGGACCAGGCGCTCGTCGTCCGCGTCCCGCTCGGCGGCACCGGCAACGACGAAACGGCGAGCCGCGCGCTCACGACGTTGCGGGAAACCCTGTTGCCGCGGACGGTCGGGCGGATCGACGGAGTCGGCTACGCGGTGGCGGGCCGCACCGCGGAATCGCACGACTTCACCGAGCAGGCGGTCGCCCGGGCGCCGTACACCTTCGGGTTCATCCTGCTGCTGGCGTTCGTGCTGCTGCTCGTGGTGTTCCGGTCGGTCGCGGTGCCGCTCGTGTCGATCCTGCTCAACCTGCTGTCGGCCGGTGCGGCCTACGGCGTGCTCACCCTCGTGTTCCAGGACGGTTTTCTCGCGCCGCTGCTGGGTTTCACGCCCTACGGCGGGGTGCTCGGCTGGCTGCCGATGTTCCTCTTCGTGCTGCTGTTCGGGCTGAGCACCGACTACCACGTCTTCATCCTCAGCCGGATCCGCGAACGGCGGCTGTCCGGAGGGCCGGCCCGGCAGGCGATCGTCGAGGGCACCGCGAGCAGTTCCGGGGTGGTGACGAGCGCCGCGCTGATCATGACCGGGGTGTTCAGCGTCTTCCTCAGCCTCGCCGCGATCGAATACAAGATGCTCGGCCTCGGCATGGCGTTCGCCATCCTCCTCGACGCGACGATCGTCCGGGGTGTCCTGCTGCCCGCCGCACTGGCCCTGTTCGGCGACCGGCTCTGGCGCACCCAAGCTGTAGCAGGCCTTAAAGCTCCGTCCAGAACTCTTCACTTGTCCTGACGGATCTTCTTCGGCACCGTTGATCGCATGAACGGTGGACGGGGCGCTTCGGCCCGCATAGTGGTCCTGGCCCTGCTGTGGGGCTCGGGTTTCCTCTGGATCAAGCTGGCCCTGACCGGGCTGAGCCCCGTCCACCTCACCCTCGTCCGCTGCGCCCTCGGCGCGCTGACGCTGCTGGGCCTGGCGGTCGCGGCCCGGCAGCGGCTGCCGCGGGACCGCCGGACCTGGGCCCGGCTGGTCGTCGCCGCGTTCTTCTGCAACGCGCTGCCGTTCGCGCTGTTCGCCGTCGGGGAACGCACCGTCGACTCCGGGGTGGCCGGCGTCATGAACGCCACCACCCCGCTGTGGTCGCTGCTGATCGGCGTCGCGCTCGGGACGGAACGGCGGCTCAACCCCGCGCGGCTGCTCGGGCTGGCCCTCGGTTTCGCCGGCATCGTCGTGATCTTCGCGCCCTGGCAGCAGGCGGGGCTGCTGAGCACCGGCGCGCTGGCCCTGCTCGGCGCCGGCCTCAGCTACGCGGTCGCATTCGCTTACATGGCGCGGAAACTGCCGTCGGACGGCGCTCCGCTCGCGCTGTCGGCCGGGCAGCTGATGACCGCCACCGCGTTGACCGCCCTTGCCCTGCCGGTCTCGTCCGCGGCGCCGCACCTGACGTTCACCGCCGTCGTCGCGGTGACGATCCTGGGCGTCTTCGGGACCGGGATCACGTTCTACCTCAACTACCGGATCCTCACGGACGAAGGCCCGACGGCCGCGGCGACGGTCGGCTACCTGCTGCCGGTGGTGTCGGTCGGGCTCGGCGCGCTCTTCCTCGGCGAACCGCTGACGCCGCGGGTCGTCGGCGGCATGGCTGTCGTACTGCTCGCCGTCGGCCTGACCCGGTGGGTCCCTCAGGTCCCTCAGGTGCCGGCGAACTGCCCGGCGAGCTCGGCCGGCGGCCTGGCCACCCCGAAGTAGTCGCCCGTCCCCAGGTCCGCACCGGCCGTGCGCCACCAGTTCGCCTGGTCCTCGGTGTGGATGCCGTCGACGACGAGCGTCGCGCCGACCTGCCGGACCAGCGGCACCAGGGCGCCGAGGAACGTCGAGTCCGACCACGCCTGCCACTCGGCCAGCCGCCGGTCGACGCGCACGATGTCGACCGGCAGGTCCTCGATCGCGCGCAGGTCGTCGGGCCCCAGCCCGAACTCGTCGAGCATGACGTGCACGCCAAGGTCGGCCAGCGCGGTGACGTTCTCGATGACGCCGGACACCGGGAGCGCCCCGGCCGGGACGCCGAGCATCAGCTGCTCGGGCGGCAGGCCGGTGTCGCGCAGCAACCGCGTCACGCGGGTGCCGAGCGCGTCGTCCGAGACCTGGTGCCCGGTCAGGCCGGCGACCATCGGGAAGCCGAAGCCCGCGCGCTGCCGCCACCATTCGCCCTGGCGGCCCGCCGCGCGGAGCAGCCAGTCGCCGAGCGGCAGCATGAGCCCGGTCGACTCGGCGAGCTCGACGCAGCATTCGTGCGAGAGCGCCGTGTCCTCCGGGCGGTCCCAGTGCAGGCGGGCCTCGACGCCGGCGACTTCGCCGTCCGCCAGCCGCGCCATCGGCCGGTACCGCACGCCGATCTCGCCGTGTTCCCAGGACCCCGCCATGCCGACGGCCACCGCCTGCGTCCGCCGGTCGTGGGCGTCGGCCTCGCGGTCGAACATCTTCCACTGGCCGCGACGACGCTCCTTGGCGCGCCGCAGCGTCTGGTCCGCCTGCCGCAGCAGCTCGAGCGGGTCGATGCCCTTCGCCGGCCGGTGCACCACCCCGGCGCTGGCCGACAGCGCGAGCCCGTGGCCGTCGACGAAGAACGGCTCGGCGAGCTCGTCGTTGATCGCGCGCACGATGGTGTCGATGTCGGGCGTCGACTCGGTGTTCTCCACCAGGATGCCGAACTCGTCGCTGTGGAACCGCGCGATCATGGCGTTCTCGCGGGCCATCACCGCCTTGAGCCGCTGGGCGAAGTGCACCAGCAGCTGCTCGCCGACCCGGCGGCCGAGGCTGTTGCAGACCATGCCGAACGCGTCGAGGTCGACGTGGAACAGCGTGACACCGTACGCCGGGTCGGCGCGCCGCAGCGCCGTCTCCAGGTGGGTGCCGAAGTACTGCCGGTTCGGCAGGCCGGTGAGGACGTCGTGCAGCGCCTGGCGGCTCAGCTCGCCCTGCAGCAGCATCAGCTCGGTGCCGTCCTCGATCACCACGACGAAGTGCGACGGCCGGTCCTCGGCGTCGCGCAGCAGCGACGCGGTGAGCGAGATGCGGACGACGTCACCGTCCCGGCGCAGCAGCCGCTCCGACTGCCGGATCCGCTCCTTGCCGCCGTTCAGGAGCGCTGTCATCGCGTCGCGGAGTACTTCGACGGACTCGGGGTGGACGAGGTCGTACAGCACCGAGCCGGCCAGCTCGCCTGCCGGGTGCCCCAGCATCTCGGCCAGCGCCGCGTTGGCCCGCACGATCCGGCCGTCGAGCGCGACGACGGCGATGCCGCTCGCCGACGACGTCACCACCTCTTCGAAACGCGCTTCGCTCTGCCGGAGGTTCCACTGGGCGTCCCGCACCGCCTTGAGCAGCGACAGGTGCATGATCTCTTGCTGGTCGAGGACGCTGCGTTCGTGCGCGAGGAGGAAGCCGCAGGAGAGCGCGCCCAGCGCCGCCACGACCCGGTCGGCGACGTCGTCCACCGCCTCGAACTCGGGCAGCGCGGGCAGGCCCTTCCCGAGGACGTCGAGCGTGCACCGCAGCCCCGGTTCGCCGAGGTAGCCGAGCGCGACCAGCCGCGTGCCGATCCGCTCGGCCGGGGCCAGGTCGGCGGACGCGCGGTGCAGGGCGTCGCACAGCGTGTCCAGCAGGTTCTTGAGCTCGGCGTCGAGCTCTTCCCGGCCCAGCGACACGACGGTCACGCTGCTGAGCAGGTACGCCCACTTGCGGGCGAGCCGGGTCCGCCCGCGGTCCACCTCGGGTGCGTCGGGCCGGTCCGGCTGGGATTCGATCATCGGCATGGGGGGAGTCCGCATCAGATCGTGCGGCCGATTCCGGCGTTCACCGCGCCGCGACCGGCCGATCCGCCTTCGACGATATCGATACCGGCGGAAAACGCGAAAACCTCGACACCCGGCGGGGCCCATTCCGGTGATCGTGTCACGAACAACACCTTCTCAGTTCAGTCGGACCGGAAAGAGCTTAGCGATTCCCCGGGGCTCGGCTACTGGGCCATCCGCGTGAGCCGACACCACCCGATCGGGCACTGTCCCGTTCGACCGGACGCGCCTACCGTGAGCCGTCTCCTTGGGAAATCCGCACAATAGCGCAACGGGGAGCAGGCATGAGTGTCCCGGTCGCTCCCGGACGGTGGCCTTTTCTCGGGCACACTCCGGCACTCCTGCGGCAACGCTTCGCATTCACCGACGCTTTGCCCGGTCACGGCGAGATCGTGCGGCTCTATCTCGGCCCGGCGCCCGTCTACTTCGTCACGAGCCCCCGATTGGCGCACGAAGTACTGGTCAACGAGGGGCCGAAGTTTCGCAAGGGCGCCATGTTCGACAAGTTCCGGCCGTTCGTCGGAAATGGCTTGGTGCTTTCGAACGGCGACTTCCACCTCCGCCAGCGCCGGCTGATGCAACCGGCGTTCCACCGCGACCGCTTGGCCGCGTACGCGGAGATCATGCGGCGGGCGGCGGCGGACGTGAGCGGCTCGTGGCGGGCGGGCGAAGTGCGCGAGATCGACGACGACATGCAGCGCCTCGCGGTGACGATCGTCGGCGAAGCGCTGTTTTCCACGGAGCTGGGAAAAGCGGCGATCGCCGAAGCCCGCCGGTCCATTTACGTGATCATCCAGCAGGGAATGATTCGCGCGTTGTCACCCAAGTTCGTCGAAAAGCTGCCGGTGCCCGGGAACCGCCGGTTCGACGAGGCGATCACCCGCATGCGGGCGATCGTCATGGAGGTGATCCACGACTGGCGCCGCGACGCCACGGACCGCGGCGACCTGCTGTCGACGTTGCTGCTGGCCGGCATGACGGACGAGCAGGCGCGCGACGAGGTGCTCACCCTGCTCACCGCGGGCATCGAGACGACGGCGCTGGCGCTGGCCTGGACGTTCCACGAGCTCGGCAGGCACCCGGCCATCGAGGCGCGCGTGCACGCGGAGCTGGACGGGGTACTGGGCGGCCGCCCGGTCACCGTCGAAGACCTTCCCCGCCTGACATACGTCCGCCAGGTGGTCGACGAGGTCCTGCGGCTGTATCCACTCTGGATGCTCATGCGCCGCACGCTGACGGAAGTGGACCTCGGAGGCGTCCGCCTGCCGGAGGGCGCGGAGGTGATCATCAGCCCGCACACCCTCCACCACGACCCGGCGTCGTTCACCGACCCGGACCGGTTCGACCCGGACCGCTGGTCCCCGGACCGGGCAGCCGAGCTGCCGAAGGGCGCCTTCATCCCGTTCGGCGCGGGCACCCGGCAGTGCATCGGAAACCGCTTCGCGCAGAACGAAATCGTGATCACCCTGGCCACGGTGGCGGCGCGGTGGCGCCTGGTCCCGGTGCCGGGAAAGCCGGTCCGCGTGAAGTTCACCTCCGCCGCGTACCCGGACAGCCTCCCGATGACGGTGGTCCCCCGCTGACCCGGGCACGCCGGTGATCAGGCCGCGTACAGCGCCCCGACGGCGGCCAGCACGGACGTCGAATACGCCGGATCGTAGGTGTGCTGACCACCGTTGACGTCGCCGTTCTTCCGGCTGAACGTCCACCCACCGGTGGATTCGAAACCGGGATCGGCCACGTGGCAACCGGTCAGCGAAACGTCGTCGAAGCGAGCCACGACCTCGTAGTCGGCCACTGCCTTCGCCTCGTACAGCCGCAGCGTCAGGACGGCCGAGCCGCCGGTCAGCCGGGGGGTCAGGTCGATCGGCGCCGAGGTGTACCAGTCCGTGTCCTCGGTGGCGACGTCGCGCTGCCAGACCTGCGTGCCGCCGACCTGCGCCTGCTTGAAGTGGTACCCGGCCGGGCTGCTGCCGGCCCGGTCGTCGCCGTGCCACAGCACCATCCGGCACGAGCTCGAGCCGTCGTCCAGGTGGATGGTCGTGCTCGCCGCGGCGAAGTCGCCCGCCTTCGTGGCCGTGTCCGGGTGCACCGTGAAGACGAGGCCGCCGTTGCCCGTGTGCGCGAACGACTCGTCCGACTTCTGCGGGCGGCCGGCGGTGAGCGGCAGCGCGTACTGGACGACCCCGGCGATCTTGCCCGCGGCGGTGTACTGCAGGCCGGCGGCGGTCACCGCGCGCACGTAAGCGACGTCCGGTGCGACCGTGGTGGCCGACAGGGTCGACGCGTAGACCATCAGGATCAGCTTGCGGTTCTTCGCCGCCAGCCGGGTGACGAGGGTGTCCAGCTGGGCGCTCACGCCGCCGGTCCACAACGTGTTGCGGTGCGGGTCGTCCCGGAACGGCATGATCAGGTTGTCGATGTTCCCGCCGTAAGCGTCCACGAAGGAGGTCGTGACGGCGTCCGAGTAGACCACCGGGTAGAACTCCAGGCCCGGCTGCACCGCGCGACCGGCGTCGCGGATCTGCTTGGTGTAGCTCGCCGTGAAGAACGGCAGGTTGTGGTTGAAGTCGTCGATCGCCCACGCCTTGAGCACCGGATAGTGCTGGGACAGCGACCCGATGGCCTTCGCCCAGGCGGTGTAGTCCTTCTTGTGGGGCAGGTATTCCGCGCAGCTCGTCCCGCCGGGGCACTCGGTCGGCGGCACCAGGTAGGCCCAGACGGCCAGCCCGGCCGTCTGCGCCGGGGGCAGGAACGCCTCGAGGTCGTGCCAGTCGGTCTCGTTCTGGACGAGGAAGGCGTAGGTGCCGGCGTTCATCGCCTGCAGCCGCTCGATCGTGGCGGCGGCATCGACGTGGCCGTCGGTCCGCACCGGGTTCGCGTAGCTCGCGCGGACCCCCGGCGCGGGTGCCGCGTCCGCCGTCGCCGGGAGCAGCGTCGCGCACAGGGCGGCGATCAAGGTGCACAAGCCCGTTCTCAACATGCGACGGATGGTCCGGCGGACGCGTACAGAGGACATACAATCCTCGATCACCGCGTCCGCGGATCCTGCGACGGATCGGCGTACATCGGCGGGCACCCGTGCTCGGCCGCCTCCGGCCGCAGCTCGTAGTGCCACGGCTCGTTGCGGTAGACCTGGCACAGCCCGTACCGCGCGCCGTGGTCGGCCAGCCACTTCCGGGCGGCAGGCGGCCCGATGTCGACCGCCTGCCCCCGCACGTGCGCGGACTTGTCCGGGGTCGTCACCCAGCGGGCCGCCGCCGCTTCCGAGCCGTGCTTCGCGATCCCCTGACGCCGTAGCTGCTCCTGGTACGCCCAGGAGCGCCAGCCGCCGTTGACGACGAACGCCACCCCGTCGGCCGCGGCGTCCGCCGCGGCCCGGCGCAGGGCGTCGAGCAGGCCGGGATCGAGGTTGGCCACGGCCGGGGACTCGTCGTCGAAGACCGGCAGGCCGGCCGGGACGGCGCCGTGTCCCGGGCCGAGGGACGTGCGCTGGCTGGAGGTCATGGCCGCCAGTCAAGGCCGCGCGGTGTTGCCGGCACGTACGCGCTTTCCGATATGCGGCCGATATGCACGCGCTCGTAGCATCGGCGGGGTGCGTGTCTTGATCGTCGAGGACGAGCCCTACCTGGCCGACGCCATCCGCGACGGCCTCCGCCTGGAGGCCATCGCGGCGGACACCGCCGGTGACGGCGACACCGCGCTGGAGCTGCTCAGCGTCAACACCTACGACATCGCCGTCCTGGACCGCGACATCCCCGGCCCGTCCGGCGACGAGATCGCCCGGCACATCGTCGCCTCCGGCAGCGGCCTGCCGATCCTCATGCTCACCGCGGCCGACCGGCTCGACGACAAGGCCACCGGCTTCGGGCTCGGCGCCGACGACTACCTCACCAAGCCGTTCGAACTCAAGGAACTCGTGCTCCGGCTCCGGGCCCTCGACCGGCGCCGCGCGCACAACCGGCCACCGGTGCACGAAATCGCCGGGCTGCGCCTGGACCCGTTCCGCCGCGAGGTCTACCGCGACGGCCGGTACGTGGCCCTGACGCGCAAGCAGTTCGCCGTGCTCGAAGTGCTCGTCGCGGCCCGAGGCGGGGTGATCAGCGCCGAAGAGCTGCTGGAGCGGGCGTGGGACGAGAACGCGGACCCGTTCACCAACGCCGTGCGCATCACGGTCTCGGTGCTGCGCAAGCGGCTCGGCGAACCCGGCATCATCGCGACCGTCCCCGGCGTCGGCTACCGCATCGACACCGGGGACGACGGCCGTGGCTAGGGAACCCGGCTTGAGCGCCCGGCTCAAGCTGACCCTCAGCTACGCCGGGTTCGTCATGCTCGCCGGCCTCCTGCTGCTCGCCGCCGTGCTCGTGTTCTACCTGTACTTCCTGCCCAACGGCTGGATCATCACCGACGGCAACTTCTGGATCAACCGATCGCTCCTCGTCCGCGACTTCGTCCCGTTCATGGCCGTGGTGATCGTCTTCCTGCTGGTGTTCGGGCTGCTCGGCGGCTGGGTCCTCGCCGGCCGGATGCTGGCCCCGCTCACGCGCATCACCGACGCCACGCGCGTCGCCGCGACCGGTTCGCTCTCCCACCGCATCCGGCTGCCGGGCCGCACCGACGAGTTCCGCGAGCTCGCCGACGCCTTCGACACCATGCTCGCCCGGCTCGAGGCGCACGTCGCCGAGCAACGCCGGTTCGCCGCCAACGCGTCGCACGAACTGCGCACCCCGCTGGCGATCACGCAGAGCCTGCTCGACGTCGCCCGCAACGACCCCGAGCGCCCCACCGGCGAACTGGACGAACGCCTCCGCGTGGTCAACGCCCGGGCGATCGAGCTGACCGAAGCCCTGCTGCTGCTCAGCCGCGCCGAACAACGGTCGTTCAGCCGCGACCACGTCGACCTGTCGCTGGTGGCGGAGGAAGCCGCCGAAACGCTGCTGCCGCTGGCCGAGAGGCGGGGCGTCACCATCGAGACGTCCGGCGACGCCGCCACCACTTCCGGGTCACCGGCGCTCCTGCTGCAGCTGACGACGAACCTGGTGCACAACGCGATCGTCCACAACCTGCCCGAGCGCGGCGCGGTGTGGGTCACGACCGGCACCGGGCCGGGGACCGCGGTGCTCACCGTCGAGAACACCGGCGAGCACCTCGCGCCGCCGCTGGTCGCCACCCTCGCCGAGCCGTTCCAGCGCGGCACCGAGCGCATCCGCACCGACCAGGCGGGCGTCGGCCTCGGCCTGGCCATCGTCAAGAGCATCACCCAGGCCCACGACGGCACGCTCACCCTCGCGCCCCGGCCGGACGGCGGCCTCCGCGTCACCGTCCGGCTGCCTGCTCACGCTGGTCACGCGATGGGGAAGTCGAAGTACGTGTCCGGGTAGGGCTCGTCCTTCAGGCCGTAGTGCCACCATTCGCGTTCGTACGCGGCGAACCCGCAGTCCTCCATGATGGACCGCAGACGGCGGCGGTTCGCGGCGTCGGCCGGCGGGATCCCCCGCGCGCCGTGGTGCGAGACCGGGTCCATCAGGTCGTGGCCACCGCCCATGGCCGCGAGCTCACCGGTGTCGAGGTGGTAGAGCGTCAGGTCGACGGTGCTGCCCCGGCTGTGCCCCGACTTGGCCGCCACGTATCCCTTGGCGAACATCCCGGCCCGGTCGAGGTTCGGGTAGTGCCACAGCTTCGTCCGGCCGTCCTCCGGCTGGTCCACCCAGCGCAGGAAGCAGTCGACGGCGCGTTGCGGGCGGTAGCCGTCCCACAGCAGCAGCCCGAAACCGAGCGACGCCGCCTTCTCCTGCGCGTTGCCCAAGGCAGCGCACAAGGTCTTCGTCCCGGCGATCCGGTTGACGAGGTACCCGTCCACCGGTTTGCCGGTGAAGTTGTCCCAGGTGGCGTACTTGGCGTCCCAGCGGATGCCGGGCACCAGCTCGTCGACGAAGGCGAAGTCGTCGTTCACCGGGCCGTCCCGGCGACGATCCGGTCGATCAGCTCCGCGAGCGGCACGCCGGCGGCCGCCATCATCCGGGGGTAGCGGCTGTACGACGTCAGGCCGGGCAGCGTGTTGACCTCGTTGAGGACCACGGTGCCGTCGTCGGTGAGGAACATGTCCACCCGGGCGAGTCCCCCGCACCCCAGGGCGCGGTAGATGGCCTTCGCCGTCTCCTGGACGCGGGCGCGGGTTTCGGCCGGGATGTCGGCGGGCACGATGAACGTCGCGTTCTCGGAGCCGCTTTCGGGCGTGTCCTCCTGGTGGATCCGGAAGAAGCCGTGCGAGAGGGCGACCCGGTCCACCTCAGCGGCGAACAGGTCTTCTCCGCGGCCCAGGATCGCGCAGCCGACCTCGCTGCCGGCGACGGCTTCTTCGATCAGCACCTTTTCGTCGTACTGCGCCGCGGTCTTCACTGCGGCAGGCAGTTCTTCCGCGTGGGAGACCTTGCTGACCCCGAAGGACGAACCCGATCGCGCCGGCTTCACGAAGACGGGGTAGGTGAGGCCGGTGACCTCGTCACCCACCCGGGCGGTCCGGAAGTTCGGCGTCGCGATACCGGCGCTCCGGGCGACCACGTAAGCCAGGGACTTGTCCATGCACAGCGCCGAACTCTGGATGTCGCAGCCCGCGTAGGGAATCCCGGACAGCTCCAGCAGGCCCTGGATCGCCCCGTCTTCGCCGAGCTTGCCGTGCAGCACGGGCAGCACCAGGTCCAGGCCGATCGTCTCGTACTTCCCGTCATCGAGGACGAGCAGCCCGGGAACGCTCCGATCCGGCGACAGGGCAACGGTTTTCCCATCTTCCCAGCCTGCTTCCGGGCCGTCACAGAGCTTCCAGGCGCCGTTTCGGGTGATCCCGACCCAGAACGGTTCGTACTTCGCGGCGTCGAGGTGCTTCGCAACCTCTTGCGCGGACTTGACGGAGACGGGGTGCTCTTCGGACCAGCCCCCGAAGACGATCCCGACCTTGAGCCTAGCCATGCCGTTTCCCACTTTCGAATCGCAGGCAGTTGATGATGGAGTTTTCGACGGTGTCGCTGAGCGCGTGGTCCGTGTAGTAGGCGGTGTGCGGGCTGACGAGCACGTTGGGCAGCTTCTGCAGCCGCACCAGCAGATCGCTCTCGACGGACTTCCCCCGGCGATCGGCGTAGAAGATGCCTTCTTCCCCTTCGAGAACGTCCAGCGCGGCCCCGCCCAGCCGGCCGTTTTCCAGCGCCGAAACGAGTGCCTCGGTATCGAGGAGCGGACCGCGCCCGGTGTTGACGACGAACGCCCCTGCCTTCATCAGCTCGAGCCGTCGCCGATCCAGCAGGTGGTGCGTCCCGGCGTTGAGCGGCGTGTGAAGCGTGACGATGTCGCTCAGCCGCACCAGTTCGTCGAGTTCGACGTAGTCGATGCCGTCCTGAGGACGGCTGTCGTGCGCGACCACGCGGGAGCCGAAGCCCCGCAACCGCCCGACGACCGCGGCCCCGATCCGCCCGGTCCCGACCACCCCGACGGTCAGATCACGCAGTTCCTTCCCGCGCACGTCGTTCAGCCGGTAGTCGTGCTCCTCGGCGCGCCGGATGACCGACTTGGCGTCCCGCAGGAGCATCAACATCAGCATCACGGTGTAATCGGCGACGCTGTCCGGCGAATAGGCCACGTTCCCCACGGAAATCCCGACGCTCCGCGCGTACTCGACGTCGATGTGATCGAAGCCGACGCTCCTCGTGGAGACATAGGCGACGCCCACCCGGCTGAGCGCCCGCAGAGTCTCGTTCGCGACCGGAGCCTGGTGCCCCACGCTGACGCACCGGTTGCCGGCCGCCAGGCCCACGTTGACCTCGGACACGGCCGCGTCCGTGATGGTCGGCTTCACGCCGAAGCGAGGCGCCAGCTCCCGGAACAGCAAGGCCTCATCGGGTGCACACCCGTAGACGGTCATCCCGACGCTCATACGGTCCATTCAAGGGAGCGCGGCGTTGCCGGCACGTATGCGCTTTCCGATACACCGAGGATAAGTTACCGACCGGTAATCCTCACGGGGTCGGCGCCGGCGCGACGGCTGAGTGGCCGTAGAAGGTCCGGTCGGACTCCGGTGGGTGGGCCACGCCCGCGGCGTCACGGATCCGGGTGGAGATGTCCCACTCGGTCCGTTCCCGGACGACGAGCCGGGTCAGCGTGGTCCCGGTGATGGTGTCCTCAGTGGACCAGGTGTAGGCGTCGGGACGCCCGTTGTCGGCGCGTTGCCGGGCGATCAGGGCGGTCGGGTCGGGCGGGATGGACGCGGTGAGCGTCAGCTCGCGCCACTCGGAGCCTTGAGCGGTCATCCGTTCGGCACGGACGGCGTACCGGAAGTCGGTGCCGACGACCGTGCGGTCGGTGTAGGTGAGGGTCCACCCGGGGAACTGCTGGGCGGCGTTGAGCCGGCCGATGACCGCCTGGGCGTCGTCCGCCGGAGGATTCACCCCGGTCCACTGGAAGGAGGTTTCTTTCTCGTGGTGCCGGCGCACGGCGCGGAGCAGGCCGGGCCACCGGGTGGCGGGAACGTCGGGGTACTTGGCGCGGAAGCGGGAGCCGAGATCACCGGCGGACAGCGTCCAGTCCCCGGGTTCCTCGATGAAGTAGGGCAGGAACGCCTCGTCGGTGCCCCGGCCGGAGGTGGAGTATTCCTGCTTGTGGGTGGGCGCGACAACCTCGGCGTGGGCCCCGAAGGCGGCGTCGAGCTGGTCGAGCATCAGTTGTGAGCGCCCGATGTTGCACCCTTTGATCTCGACCTTGGTGAAGTCGTCGATCAGGGCGACGTCGGCCCGAGGCAAGGACCCGGCGGCATTGGCGTCCCGAACCTCGGCAAAGGTGGTCCGAGGCTTGTGATCCCCCGCGGCGGCATCCTTGGCGAGATCGGCGGCGTCGAGCGAGAAGCCGAGGTTCCCCTCTTCGTTGGCGTGGGAAACGATGAAGAGCTTGAGAACCGGAACACCCCCGGCGTTGACGTGCGCGATGATTTCGGCGAGCGTCCGTTTCCCGGTGACGAGCTGAGCGGCCGGCTCGTGCTGGGCGAAGAAGTTCTTGGCGTTGACGTAGAAGGCGTCCCGGATCTCATCGCCCATGAGGAAGACGTAGTTGCGCCGCGGAGGCACGGACGCGGGCAGCGGAGCGGGAGCCACCCCCGCATCGGCGACGGGAGCCCCCGCATCCCCGGCTTGCCGTTGCACGAGCCGCGAAACAGCCCCGTTCCCGGCACCGGACAGCACCCCGGTCACCATGGCCCGTGCCACGGCCTCAGGTGCCCCATCCCGGAACGGAACCCCTTCGACGGGCACGGGAGCCACCCGAGCCCGCACTTCCTCGGGCACGGGGACGTCCCTCAACCGCCGTGACACCACCCATGAGTGTCCCCATACCGACCAGCCCGGCCCCAAGCCCAAAGGGGCAGACTTCCGTGCGGACCTACCGGGACTTCGGGGTGCGAAATGGCAATCCGGCACCGAAGCGGGGCAATACTCGTTCGAAGCGGGCCTCCCCCAGTGCAGGCTCCGTCAATCCCGCACCGAAGACCGGCAACGCTCTGCTCAGCCGTCGACCCTGATCTTGTCTAGGCGATCGTGCCGTTGGCTCGTGCACGCCAGAGCGTGGATCGTGCTTCGGGGGTGGCCAGTCGCGTCAGCCCGGCTATTGCCGACTCGCGTAGTGACTCGTCCGCGTTGTCAAGTTGCGCGGCGAGCACTGGCAGCGCGGCAGAGGATTCGGCCTCTGCGATGAGTTCTAGCAGCCAGCGGCGCAGTCCCTGGTCCTGCTGTTCGTTCTCGAACTGCTCGATCAATGCGGCGATGTAATCGGCGGCATGGGCGCGCAGTTGGGCAAAGCCGTCTTCCTGGCGCTGCGGATCGCGGCTGCGCATCAGCCGCATCGCCGCGTCAAAGCCCTGGACCATGGCTCAGAGCGTATCTTCACGCCGGTGGCTCCGTTGCACGGTTTTGGCGTTCGTAGAGGCTGCTATCAGGGCAACGAAAAGGGCCGTCCACTGTACTGTGGACGGCCCTTGACCTGCAGTGGAGCTGAGGGGAATCGAACCCCTGACCTTCTCGATGCGAACGAGACGCGCTACCAACTGCGCTACAGCCCCTTGATCGTGCTCGTAGAGCTTAGCAGTGCCCCGCGAGCACCCCACGCAGGGGGGTCACTCCCCGACCGCACGCCGAAAAGGCCCGGTCCCGGGCTCGTCGAGCTCCTCGAAAGCCGGGTCCTCGTCGTCGACCTCGACGACGACCGCGCTGCGGCGGACGCGGGATGTCGGGGACGGCCGGCGCTCGACCACCTCGCGGCGGACCGGCTCGACGACCTCCACGTCCTCGGCCTGCGCGTGCTCCTCTTCCTCCGCCGAACCCGCCGAACTCGCCGACCCCGCGGAACCCACGGAACCCGTGGGAGCCGGCGAAGACGGACGCCGAGGCGTCCGGGTGCTGTTGAAGCGGGCGAGCCGGCGCTGCCTGATCTCCTCCTCGATGCGCACTTGGCGGCGCAGGTACACGAGGTACCCGACGAGGGCGACGTCGATCGCGCCGTGGCCCCACCAGGCCAGCGGGAAGAGGAAGCCGGCGACGAGCCCGCTGATCACCGCGAGGACGAGCAGGATGACGACGACGCGCTGCCGGAAGCTGTACTTCGCGCGGGCCGCGATCTCGGCGGCCTCGGGGTCGAAGCCGCCGCGGCCGGGCCGGTAGCCGGGCCGGTCGCGTTCGGCTCGCGAGCGTTCGGCTCGCGAGCCGCGGGCCGGTTGCGGGAGCGGTTCGGGTTCGGGCTCGGGTTCCTCGAGGTCGTCCTCGAGTTCGAGTTCGGCCTCCAGCTCAGCGAGGTCGTCCTCCACCGAAGGCCGGAACTTCCCGGGGTCGACGGACATGGCGAATTCCTCCCGGTCTTCGTTGCGTCCACTGCGCACGACTCTGGCCGCGAGCGCCGAGTCGGCCGTTCTCGCGACCTGCTGCCGCCGTCGCGCGACCATGGGCACGAGTACGACGAGCCATGCCGCGGCGAGCGCGACGATGATCACGGAGCTGGGCATCTCCCGTCACCTCCCCCGATCCATCCACCAAGAATCACGTTAGTCACAGGAGTAACAGATCGGGCGGAGACTCGCCGGGTTCGATGACCGAAACGCCTCACCGGATTAGGTGAAACTCACCGCATGTGGTAACGCGGCTACGTACCCGGGTGGGTAATCACCTTCAGGCGTAGTCCGCGCGGCCCGCGGCGACCAGCCGCGACACCAGCCCGGACCCGGTTTCCTCGCGCGTCACGGCGTAGCAGTAGTGGTCCCGCCAGGCGCCCGCGACGTCGAGGTAACGCTCGAACAGCCCCTCCTGCCGGTAGCCCGCTTTGGTGAGAACCCGCAGGCTGGCCGTGTTTTCCGGCCGCACGGTGGCCTCCAGCCGGTGCAGGCCGGCCAGGCCGAAGGCGTGGTCGGTGACGAGCGCGACAGCGGCTGTCGCCACCCCACCCCGGACCACCTCGGACGACACCCAGTAGCCGATCCAGGCCGACCGGAGCGACGCCCGGATGACGTTACCCACAGTGATCTGCCCCGCGAGACGACCGTCCAGGGTGATCGTGAACGGGAGACACTGACCACGGCGAGCAAGCGAACGCAGCGCCGCCCACTGCGACGGCCACGACCAGAAGGCGTTGCGTTCCGGCCACGGTCCGACGCCGGTGGGCTCCCACATTTCGAGGTGCGCGCGGTCCCGGAGCCGGATCCGGCTCCACTCCCCGGCGTCGCGCAGCCGCACCGGCCGGATCGCGACCTCGCCCGCGGGCACCCGCAGCGGGCCGAGCCGCGCCGGCCAGCCCGGGTGCCGGCTCTCGACCGGATAGGACACGCCCGACACGGAGTTCATCAGGCCCGTTGCGCCAGGAAGGTGACCTGGACCTGCTCACCCGCCGGGACGTCGGTCGCCTCCTCCGGCACGTTGATCAGGCAGTTCGCCTCCGCCAGCGACGCGAGCAGATGCGCTCCGGACTGGCCGAGCGGCTGGACCAGGTACTCGCCGTTGGCTTCGTCGCGCAGCAGCTGGCCGCGCAGGAAGCCGCGCCGGCCCTCGGTCGAGGTGATCGGCGACAGCAGCCGCGCGCCGACGATCCGCCGGTGCGGGTTGCGGGTCCCGCGCGCCGCCCGGATCAGCGGCCGCACCAGCACCTCGAACACCACCAGCGCGCTCATCGGATTGCCCGGGATGAGGAACGTCGGCACCGAGTCGGGGCCGAGCCTGCCGAACCCCTGGACCGAGCCGGGGTGCATCGCCACCCGCGTCATGTCGATCCGGCCGAGGTCGGACAGCGCCGCGTGGACCTCGTCGCCGGTGGCGCCCCCGGCGCCGCCCGCGACCACGACGATCTCCGACATCAGCAGCCGTCCCTCGACGACCTCCCGCAGCCGCTTCGGCTCGCTCGGGACGATGCCGACCCGGCTGACCTCGGCGCCCGCGTCCCGGGCGGCCGCGGCCAGCGCGTAGGAGTTGACGTCGTAGACCTGCCCGACCGACGGCGTCCGGTCGATGTCGACCAGCTCGTCGCCGACCGACACGATCGACACGCGCGGTCGCGGGTAGACGAGGACCTTCGCCCGGCCGACCGCGGCCAGCAGGCCCACCTGGGCCGAGCCGATCGTGTCGCCGCGGCGGACCGCCACGTCGCCGATCTGGACGTCCTCGCCGGCCCGCCGCACGTACCCCGCCGACGGCACCGAGCGGTGCACGGTGACCTTGGCCTGGTGTCCATCGGTGTAGGCGAGCGGCACGACGGCGTCGGCCAGCGTCGGCAGCGGCGCGCCGGTGTCGACGCGCACGGCCTGGCCGGGCTGCAGCCGCCGCGGCTGGCGCGAACCCGCCGCGATCTCTCCGACGACCGGCAGCTGCACGGGCTCCTGCCCCGCATTGCGCACGTCGACGCTGCGCACCGCGTACCCGTCGATCGCGGCTTGGTCGAACCCGGGCAGCGCGTGCTCGGCGACCACCTCCTCGGCGCAGAGCAGGCCCTGGGCCTCGGAGATCGCCACCCGCACCGGCTGCGGCCGGACGGCCGCCTCCAGCGTCATCGCGATCTGCGCGTCGACCGAGCGGAACTCGGCCTCCTCCTCGGCCACCTCGGGCCGCGCCGCGTCGAGGGATTCCGTCATGGGCGCTCTGTCCCGATCCGTTCCGTCAGCCACGCCCGTAAAGATGGACCGTACTCGGGCGTTTCAAGCGCGAAATCGACCGCGGCGCGCAGGAAACCACCCGGATTCCCCAGGTCGTGGCGTCCACCGCGGTGGACGACGACGTGCACGGGGTGTCCTTCGCTGATCAACAGGGCGACCGCGTCGGTGAGCTGCAGCTCGCCGCCGCTGCCCGGGGTGATCCGCTTGAGCGCGTCGAAGATAGCCCGGTCGAGCAGGTACCGGCCGGCCGCGGCGTAGGTCGACGGCGCGTCCTCCGGCTTCGGCTTCTCGACCATCCCGTGCACCCGCTTGACGTCTTCGTCGTCGGTGCCGGTGACGTCGAAGACGCCGTACGGGGAAATCTCGGCCTTCGGGATGTCGAACGCGCAGAGCACGCTGCCGCCGTACTGGGCGCGGACCGCGCTCATCCGCTCGAGCACGCCGGTGGGCAGCACCAGGTCGTCCGGCAGCAGCACGGCGACGGCCTCGTCGTCCGGGCGCAGGTTCGGTTCGGCCTGGGCGACGGCGTGGCCGAGGCCGAGCGCCTGCTCCTGGATGGCGGTTTCGACGGCGAGCAGCCCGGAGCCCCGGCGCACCTTTTCGAGCAGGTCGGTCTTGCCCTTGGCCTCGAGGTTCTGCTCGAGCTCGGGCTGCTCCTCGAAGTACCGGACGACGGCGTCCTTGCCCGGCGAAGTCACGATGACCAGGCGTTCCGCGCCGGCGGCGGCGGCCTCGGCGGCGACCAGCTCGATCCCCGGGGTGTCCACCACCGGCAGGAGCTCCTTGGGCACGGCCTTCGTCGCCGGGAGGAACCGTGTTCCGAGGCCGGCGGCAGGCACGATGGCGGTTCTGAAGGTCTGGGTGGTTGCGGCGCCCGTCATGGGCGCAGAGCCTAACGTGAGGTCATGCACGCGCTGGGCAATGAGCACCTGAGCAAGGCGGAGTGGCGTGACCGGCTGACGCGCGCCCGGGCCGGGCAGGCAGCCGAATCGCATGCTCGGGAGGCGTCGGCGCTGGTCAGTGCGGTGGCGAAGGTCACAGCGCGCACCGTGTGCGCGTACCTGCCGTTCGGCACCGAGCCGGGCACGACAGCGTTCGTCGACGCGCTCGCGGCCGGCGGGGCGCGGGTCCTGCTGCCCGTCATCCGGTCGCGGACCGAGCCGCTCGACTGGGCCGAGTACACGGGCGAGGCCGAACTCGTGCCCAGCCGGTTCCGCGGCATCCGCGAGCCGGGCGGGAAACGCCTGGGTACCGAGGCCGTCGGGGCGGCCGAGCTGGTGCTGGTCCCCGCGCTGGCCGTGGACCGCCAGGGCGTCCGGCTCGGGCGCGGGGCCGGCCACTACGACCGTTCGCTGGGCTTCGCCGCGCCCGGCACCGCGCTGGTGGCCGTCGTCCGGGACGAAGAGCTAGTCGAACGGCTGCCCGGCGAGCCGCACGACGTGCGCATGACCGGGGCCTTGACGCCGGGTCGAGGCTTGGTCGAACTGCCGATGTGAGCAACGAGGAATTGCGTTCGGGGAATGCTTTCAAGCACAATCGGGTTAGCACTCTGGTCGGATGAGTGCCAGCAAAGGAGCCGTCAGTGCCTACGTACCAGTACGCCTGCAAAGAATGCGACCACCGGTTCGAAGCCGTGCAGTCGTTCTCGGACCCGAGCCTGACCGTCTGCCCGCAGTGCTCCGGGGTGCTGCGCAAGGTCTTCAGCTCGGTCGGCGTCGTCTTCAAGGGCAGCGGGTTCTACCGCACCGACTCGCGCGACTCGAGCAAGTCGAGCACCGCGTCCGCCCCGGCGAAGACCGAGACCAAGACGGAGTCGAAGTCCGACACGAGCTCGGCATCCTCCTCTTCGACCACGACGAAGACGGCCGCCGCGGCGTCCTGACCGCGGAGTTGTCCACAACACCCCGGTTGTCCACAGATGCCGGACGTGGCCCTTCCGGCGGCCCGTCCGGCTCCCTAACGTCGATCTTGTGCGGCACCCCGCCGCACCCGATCCGGCCGAGGGGGCCCCGTGGACATCCTGGCGAAGCTCCGCACACTCCACCCGAACCGGCTGCCGACCCGGCGGACGCGGCTCATCCGCCGCTGGCTCGCCGCCGGCCTGCTCGTGCTGGGCGGGCTGTCGCTCGTCCACCCCGGTTCCGCGCGAGGCGCACCGACCGTCCTCGCGGCACATGACCTCCCTCCCGGCGCGACGCTGCGCGCCGCCGACGTCCGGCTGGCCGACCTGCCCGACGAAGCGCGTCCGACGGGCGTGCTGAGCACCCTCGACGCCGTCGACGGGCACCTGCTGGCGAGTGCCGTCCGCGCCGGTGAGCCGCTGACCGACGTCCGGCTGGCCACCGTCCCCGACCGGGTTGATCCCGGCACGGCGACCGTCCCGGTCCGGCTGGCCGACGTGGCCGTCGCCGAACTGCTCCGGCCCGGGCAACGCGTCGACGTCGTCGCGGCGCCGGATCCGGCAGCGCCCGCCACCGTGCTGGCGGGCGGAGCGACGGTGGTGACGATCGGGCACCGGGAGCCGTCCGCACCCAAGGGACCGCTGGTGCTCCTCCGCCTCCCCGAAGCGGCCGCGACGACGGTGGCGGCGATTTCACTGGAGCGTCCGGTAACGGTTACTCTCCGCTAGCCCACGCCCGCCGAGACGGGCGAGGGCGTCCCCGTCCCGGTACGTGAGGAGAGCAAGGTGCTCAAAGGTTTCAAGGACTTCCTGATGCGCGGCAACGTCGTCGACCTCGCCGTGGCGGTGGTCATCGGCTCGGCGTTCACGGCGATCGTCACGGCGTTCACCAACGGCCTGATCAAGCCGCTGATCAACACCATCGGCGGCACGGACGCCGCGCAGGGCCTGGGGTTCAAGATCTTCCCCAGCAACCCCTCGACGTTCTTGGACTTCGGCGGCGTGATCAACGCGGCGATCAACTTCGTGCTGGTCGCGGCGGTGGTCTACTTCGTGATCGTGATGCCGGTCAAGAAGCTGCAGGAGCGCCGCAAGCGCGGCCAGGAGCCGGGCCCGTCGGAGCCGACGGACGTGGAGCTGCTGATCGAGATCCGCGACCTGCTCCGCGCGCAGTACCAGCGCGACACCGACCGCGACTGAGCCCGGTCAGCGGTCGTGGTGCGGTGGCCGGTTCTCCCGGTACCAGTCGTCCGGGAGGCCGGTGCGCCGCTCGGGGTCACGCTCATCGGAGGTCGTCTCGGGCAGGACGTCCCCGAAGATCTCGTCGACCCGGCGGCGCTGCTCGCTGGTCTGGGGTTTCCGCTGTTCACCCGGCATATCCCCAGTGTCCCACGACACGGTGTTTGACAACTCCAGAGAGCTGCGAGTTCCGGCCGGTGCCCGGACCACCGACAGCCACGCTGGGCGCCTGAGCGGACGTGGCGCCCGGTTCCCACACCCGGACGAGCTCCTCGACCGTCACTTCGGACAGCCCCGAGCAGCCGGCCTTCCCGGCGAGCTGAAGCTCCCGGAGCCGCCGGGGCCGCCGATGCGGAATCGAGGTCACACCTCTTCGAGGCCGGAAAGCTCGTCGATCACGTGCGGGACGAGCGAGGTCAACGTCGCCATCCCGTCGCGCACGGCGGACCGCGACCCGGCCAGGTTGACCACGAGCGTGCTGCCCGACACCCCGGCGAGCCCGCGCGAAATCCCGGCGTCGACCGCGCCGGCGGCCAGCCCGGAGGCGCGGATGGCCTCGCTGATGCCCGGGATGGGCCGGTCGAGCACACCGGCGGTGGCGTCCGGGGTCCGGTCCCGCGGCAGCACGCCGGTGCCGCCGACGGTGATCACCAGGTCGGCGCCGCCGATCACGGCCGTGTTGAGCGCGTTGCGGATACCCGCGGTCTCGGCCTCGACCACCACGACACCGTCGACGATGAAGCCCGCTTCTTCGAGCAGCTCCGTGACCAGCGGGCCAGTGGTGTCCTCGTGCTCGCCGTGCGCCACGCGATCGTCCACGATGACCACGAGGGCCCGGCCCAGCCGTTGTGCACTCCGTTCCATGGCGCCCACCGTAGCCGGTTTCGGCGGCCGGCCGCCGGGAGGTGCCGGGTGAGTTCTGACGATTCCGTGACGTGCCGGCGCGGGCCCGGGCGGGCCCCGGCGATGGCCCCTAGCGTGGCCGGTGTGCGCGTACTGGTCACCGGCGGAGCCGGGTTCATCGGGTCCCACATCGCCGACCTCCTGGCCGACGGCGGTGACGAGGTCGTGGTGCTGGACAACCTCCTCCCCACCGCCCACGGTTCCCCCACGCCGCCGCCGTACACCGGCAGGCACCGGTTCCTGCGCGGCGACGTCACGGACACGGAGATCGTCGCGGAGCTGCTGGACGGCGTCGACGCGGTCTGCCACCAGGCGGCGGTGGTCGGGCACGGGATCGACCCGTCGGACGCGCCGTCGTACGCCCTGCACAACGACTACGGCACGGCGGTGCTGCTGGCCGGGATGCACGAGGCCGGCGTCCGGAAGCTGGTCCTGGCCTCGTCGATGGTTGTCTACGGCGAAGGCCGCTACGCCTGTCCGGACCACGGCGTGGTGGCGCCGGCACCACGCCGCCAGTCCGATGTGGACGCCGGGCGCTTCGAGCCACGCTGCCCCTCGTGCGAAGCGGGGCTGAGCTGGCAGCTGGTGCCCGAGGACGCGCCGCTGAACCCCCGAAGCACGTACGCGGCGACGAAGCTGGCTCAGGAGCACCTGGCGGGCGCGTGGGCCCGGCAGACGGGCGGCACCGTGTGGGCGATGCGCTACCACAACGTCTACGGCCCGCGGATGCCCCAGAACACCCCGTACGCCGGAGTCGCGTCGTTGTTCCGCTCGGCGCTGGTGCGCGGCGAGGCCCCACGGGTCCTGGAGGACGGCCGCCAGCAACGCGACTTCGTCCACGTCCACGACGTGGCGAGGGCGAACGTGCTGGCCCTGCGGACGGAAGGCCCGGCGGGCGACATCACCCCGCTGAACATCTGCTCCGGCACGCCACACACGGTGGGCGAGCTGGCGGAGGAGCTGTCCCGAGCCTGCGACGGACCGGCCCCGAAGGTGCTGGGCGGCGCCCGCCCGGCCGACGTCCGCCACGTGGTCGCCGACCCGGCCCGTGCCCGCGAGCTGCTCGGCTTCACCGCGGAAATCGACTTCGCGAAGGGCATCGCCGACTTCGCCACGGCGGAGCTGCGTGCCCCCGTCACCCCGTGAAGGCCTGAGCGACGGTCAGGCTGTCTTCGTAGACGTGGTAGCGCGTGATCACGCCATTGTCGACGGTGAGGTGCAGCGCGCAGCGGGCTGCATAAGGCCGGCCGGTGGCCTTAACCGTCTGTCGGATCTCGCCGAGCACCACGGCGTCGCGGCCGTCGACCAGGATCCTCGGCGCCACACCACCCGCCCTTCGTGGACCGCGTCGAGCTCCCGGAAGTGGTCGGCAACCTCGGCGCGCGTCGACCGCGGCCGAATCCACGGTGTCGCGGGGTGTCCGGTCTCGGGCCAGTCGAGCTGCCAGTCGACGATGTCCGCGAACAGCTCGGCGATCCGGTCCGGATCCCCTTCGGCCAGCCGGCCGAGCAACTCGGCCACGGCGGCCCGGGTGCTCGCCGCCACGCCGGTGAACTGGTAGTCGCGGCGGATCAGGCTGTCCTGGTCCAGCAGCAGGAAAACCGTGCCGCTCCACACCGGGGCACCACCGGCCGCCGGCACCATGTGGGTGGTGAAGGTGACCGCGCCGTGGTGGGTCACGACGTCGTCCGCCGCCGTGAAACGAAGGATCCCGGCGCGACGAACCGTCGTGTGCGCCGGTGACCCGGGCCTCGATGACATCGCGTCCCCGGTGCTCGGCGCTTCCGGTGTGGTGCACGCCGTCCTCGGCCCACAGCCCGGCGATGCCCCGGCGGCGCGCGGCGGGGTCCGGCTCGTTCCACACCGCCACATAGCGGTCGATCAGGGGTGAAGTCATGACCGGGACGCTAGAGCGGGTTTGCTGGGCAGTCCCGGGGGCCGGAGCACCGCCCGGGGCACGAGGGCGGCTACTGCCTCCTGGACGGCTATCAGACCCGGCTGGCCGGGCTCACGGCGGAGGAAGCCGAAGCTCTCCTGGCCAACGTCCCGGCCGCAGCCGCCCAGCTGGGCTTGACATCCGCGGCGGCCACCGCACAGCTCAAGCTGATGGCCGCACTTCCCGCCGAACTGCGCGGCCGCGCGGGCCGGTTCACCTCGCCCTCCCGCCCTGGTACCTCGAGCGCACACCTCACCTGGCGCCGATCGCGGAAGCGACCTGCAACCAGCGCCCTGCGGATCCGCGGATCCGCTACTTCCGCTGTGCGGAGCCGCACGAGATCACCCGGACCGTGCAGCCGCACGAACTGGTGGCAACTGGTAACTCGTCGCGCGCGGTG
Source organism: Amycolatopsis rifamycinica (assembly GCF_000695625.1). Lineage (GTDB taxonomy): Bacteria > Actinomycetota > Actinomycetes > Mycobacteriales > Pseudonocardiaceae > Amycolatopsis > Amycolatopsis rifamycinica. Next base: position 117,495 of record NZ_JMQI01000083.1, on the reverse strand, counting down.
AGGAGCAGTTCCGCACCTACCGGATTCCCCGCATCCTCGACGCGGACGTCCTCGACCAGCCGTTCGACCGCGCCGAAGGATTCCATCTGACGAGCCACTGGCAGAGCTACCTCGCCCACTTCGACCGGCGACGCCAACACGCCACGAACATCACCCATCCCACCGGGGCCGGCCGCCGGACGACACTGCGGCAATCCCAACGCACAATGGCGTGGCTTCAGGAAATCGCGAGCGGCAGGCGCACCTCGAACCGGCACCCCGGCCCGTGGTTGTGCACCCCGATCCGGCCGCGATGGGCTTCGACCAGCCCCTTGGCGATGGCCAGGCCGAGCCCGCCACCACTGGTCGTTCCGCCGCGCTCGGGCGTCCGGGCCTGCGTCCCGCGGAAGGCGACGTCGAACACCCGGTTGATCTCGTCGTCCGGGATGCCGCCGCAGGAGTCGTCGACGGCCAGGAGGGCCTCGTTACCGTCGACGCCGATCTGCACCGCCACCGTCCCGTCCGGCGGCGTGTGGCGGATCGCGTTGGACACCAGGTTGCGCACGATCCGGGCCAGCTCCGGGTCGCTGCCGGTCACCACCGGCCAGGTCGACGCGTTGGCGAGCACCTGAACCCGCTTCCGCTGGGCCACCGGTGCCTGGGCGGCCACGGCGTCGCTCACGACGTCCCGCAGCGGCACCGCCGACATCGTGAGCTCCAGGGCGCCGGCGGTGATCCGCGACAGCTCGAACAGGTCGCCGACCATCGCGGACAGCCGCCGGGTCTCGCCGCCGATCCGCTGGGCGTAGTCGGCGACCTCGTCGCGTTCGGACACCACGCCGTCGGCCAGTGCTTCGGCCATCGCCTGGATCCCAGCCAGCGGGCTGCGCAGGTCGTGGCTGATCCAGGCGACGAGTTCGCGCCGCGACGCCTCGGCGGCGCGTTCCCGCTCGCGCGCTTCGCGTTCCCACACGCTGCGGCGCGCGATGGCCCGGCCGAGGATGATCGCCGCGGGCACGGTGACCAGCGCGACGAGCAGGCAGACCAAGAGCATCGTCGTCAGGGCCGGGGTGAACATGAACCCGCTGATCCCCAGGACGCCGACCAGCGTGGCCAGCACCGGGATCAGCACCAGCACCGAGAGCGTGGTGGTCAGCGAACCGCGGCGCAGGACGTACAACGCCACGCCGCCCAGCGCCGCGACCGGCAGCGAGAACAGCAGCGCGAACGGCAGGATGTGCCAGAGATGCGTCAGCATCTCCGGCAAGGATTCGCCCGAGCCGATCACGGCTGCTCCCGGTCGTAGCGGTAGCCGACACCCCACACGGTCGCCACCCGGGTCGGCTTGGCCGGGTCGCGCTCGATCTTCTCGCGCAGCCGTCGCACGTGGACGGTCACTGTGGACTGATCGCCGAAGTCCCAGCCCCACACCTTCTCGAGCAGGTCCGCGCGGGAGAAGGCGACGCCGGGGTGGGCGAGGAAGAAGGCCAGCAGGTCGAACTCCCTGGTCGTCAGCGGCAGTTCGCGGCCGCCCCGGGTCGCGGTCCGCGCCTTCATCTGCAGGCGCAGGTCACCGTCCACCAGCTCGGCGGCGGCCGGCTCCGGGCGTGGCATCCGGGCGCGGCGCAGCACCGAAGCCACGCGGAGGGCGAGTTCCTTAGGGCTGAAAGGTTTCGTCACGTAGTCGTCGGCGCCGAGCTGGAGCCCGGCGATGCGGTTCTCCTCCTCGCCGAGGGCGGTCAGCATGACGATCGGCACCTGGCTGACCTGGCGCAGCCGCCGGCACACCTCGAGGCCGTTGATGCCCGGCATCATGACGTCGAGCACGACCAGGTCGGGCTCGTGGGCGGCGAACTTCGCCAGGCCCTCGGCGCCGTCGCCGGCCAGGCCGACGGTGAACCCGGCCACCTCGAGGTACCGGCGGACCACGTCGCGGACCGTCTCGTCGTCGTCGACCACGAGCACCCGCCCGGCCTGATCGTTCATCACGTCTCCCTCACCAGCCCGTCAGCAACAGGTGGTTGACCACCAGCGCCGTCGCCGCCTGCGCGGCGAGCCACCACCGGCGCCCGGGCCGCGGCAGCAGCGCCGTCATCGGCAGCAACCACACCCCGAACGGTAGCCAGATCCGTTCGGTCTCGGCTTTCGACAGGCCCGAGACGTCGGCGAAGAGGATGGCGGCCAGTGCGGCGAGGCCGAGCAGGAGCACCGGATCGGTGAGGAGGCCCCGGCGCGGGGACCCCAGCCCACGTCGGACGGCGGCCACGACGGCGGGGCCGAGGGCGACAGTGACGGCCGCCAGGTCGGCCCACACCCAGTACGAGTACGGCCGGACCAGCGCGACGCCCTGGTAGTAGCGCTCCACGACCAGGTGGTAGCCGTCGAGCCACCAGAAACCCGCCCAGGCGAAGACGCCGACGACGACGAGGGCCGCGGCGATCGCCAGTGCCGCGGCGCGCCACTGCCGGCCGAGGACGGCGACGGCCACCGCGAGCACGCCGAGCAGCACCAGGCCGTACGACAGGAAGATCCCGAAGCCCAGCAGCACCCCGGCGGCCAGGCCGGCCGGAACGGCGTACCGGCGGCCGTGGGCGAACCCCGTCGCGGACAGCGCGAGCAGCGCCAGCCCGGTGGCGGTGACCCCGGCGAACAGGCCGTCCGCCGAGACGCCGATCCACACCGCGCCGGGGGTGAGGACGGCGAACGGCAGCACCACGCGGGCCGCGTCGGGCCGGCCGAGCAGGGCGACCGTGGCCGGCACGGCCACCGCCACCAGGCTCCCGGCGAGCACCACGGCCGTGGCCGCCCACGCGCCGCCGTACAGGCCGAGGCGGTCCAGCCAGACGAAGACGAGCGTCGCGCCCGGCGGGTGGCCGGACACGTGCGTCGTCCACGAGTGCGGCTGGAAGTCGAGGATGCGGGAGGAGAACTCGCGCAGCATCCGCGGGATGTCGGTGATCCCCGGGACCTCGTGGAGGTACTCCTGCGGGATGGTGAGGTGCCCGGCGAAGCCGCGGGACCAGCCGTCGACCATGGCCAGCGAGAAGATCCAGGCGAGCGAGGCGAGGTAGCCGGCGGCGAGCGCACGGCGCCACGGCAGACGGGCGGCCAGCTCCGTGCCGTGGAGCACCACCGCGACCGCGACGAGCACGGCGAACACCGAGCCCGGGCCGACGTGGGGCAGCCAGTCGGCGAACAGCGGCGGCGAGGACACGAAGATGATCACGCCCGAGTGCGGCCGGTTGTAGTACAGGCCGACCGCGGTGGCCGCGGCGACCAGCACCACCGCCGCGGCGACGGCCAGGAGGTCGGCACGGCGGCCGGAGACCGGGGCTTCGGGTTCGCGGGCAGGCGGCTCGGCGAGCCGGGCTGCCGGATTCGGCTCGCTCATCGTCGCCCACCGTAGGTCCGCGGCGGGCGATCCGCGCCCTCGGAACGGCAGCCGTAACGACGCGGTAAGAACTCCCCGGACGTCATGATTCGGTAAGCGCCGCAAGGGTTCTGCGGCACGGGCGACGGACTTACGGTCGGCGCCGTGACTGACTTGGAAGTGGACGTCGTCCTCCCCTGCCTCGACGAAGCGGCCGCCCTGCCCGGCGTGCTGGCCGGCCTGCCGCCGGGCTACCGCGCGATTGTGGTCGACAACGGTTCGGCCGACGGCTCCCCGGATGTGGCGGCCTCGCTCGGCGCGAAGGTCGTCCACGAGCCGCGCCGCGGCTACGGCGCGGCCGTGCACGCGGGGCTGGAAGCCGCGACCGCGGACATCGTGTGCTTCGCCGACGCCGACGGCTCCTTGGACCTCGCCGACCTGACGCGGCTGGTGTCCGCGGTCGAAGGCGGCGCCGACCTGGCCGTCGGACGCCGGGTGCCGACCGGTCCGGGAGTGTGGCCGTGGCACGCCAGAGCCGGCAACGTCGTGCTGGCCCTGCTGTTGCGCAGCCGCGGGCTGCCGGTGCGGGACATCGCGCCCCTGCGCGCCGCGGACCGGCGGGCGCTGCTCGGCCTGGGCGTCGCGGACCGGGCGTTCGGCTATCCCCTGGAGCTGCTGATCAAGGCCCAGCGTGCGGGGTGGCGGGTCCGCGAGTTCGACGTCCGCTACGGCGAGCGTGCCCGGGGCACGAAGTCGAAGGTGTCCGGGTCGGTGCGGGGGACGCTGCGGGCGGTCCGCGACTTCGGGCGGGTGCTGGCCCGATGACGCGCCCGTTCATCCTGCTCGTCGTGGCCAAGGCGCCGGTCGCGGGCCTCGCGAAGACCCGGCTCTGCCCGCCCGCGACCCCGGCTCAGGCGGCCGAAATCGCCGCGGCCGCACTGCTCGACACCCTCGACGCCGTGGGCGCGGTGCCCGGCGCCCTGCCCGTCGTCGCGATGACCGGGGACCTCGGGGCCGCCGCCCGGACCGCCGAACTCGGCGCGGCACTCCGGCGCTCGACCGTCATCGCCCAGCGTGGCTGGGACTTCGGCGCCCGGCTGGCGAACGCCCACGCGGACGCCGCCGCGGTGCACGCCGGCCTGCCGATCCTCCAGATCGGCATGGACACCCCGCAGGTCACGCCCGAGTCCCTCGCCGCGGCGGCCGCACCCGTCGTGCACGGCGGCCACGACGCCGTGCTCGGCCCGGCCGCGGACGGCGGCTGGTGGGCGCTGGGGCTCGCCGATCCGCGGCACGCGCAGGTCCTCGCGGGCGTCCCGATGTCCCGCGAGGACACCGGCGAACGCACATTGCGGGCCCTCACGGCGAGCGGTCTGCGGCCACGGCGAGGAGCCGTTCTGTCCGATGTGGACACCATGGCGGATGCCCGTTCGGTGGCGGAGTTGTGCCCGCACGGCCGCTTCGCCCGCGCCGTCATGGCCGTCGGAAAGGCGGTGGCGTGATGACGGCCCCCGTGATGACCGGCCACGAGTTCGACCGCGGCCTGCTCGGCCACCGGTGCTGGCTCGAGCTGGCGAACGGCGAGCGGATCGAGCTGGCGGTGGAACGCTGGGCGGAACCGTCCGAGGGCGACGACGTCCTGCTCGGCGCGTGCTCCGGCCCGACCGTCGACCTCGGCTGCGGGCCCGGCAGGCTCACCGCGGCGCTGGCCGCGCGCGGGATCGCCGCACTGGGCGTGGACAGCTCACGCACGGCCGTCGGGCTGACCCGGCGGCGCGGGGCGAGCGCGTTGCAGCGCGACCTCTTCGACCGCCTGCCCGGCGAAGGGCGATGGCGGCACGCGCTGCTCGCCGACGGCAACATCGGCATCGGCGGTGACCCGGCCGCGCTGCTGCGGCGCACAGCGCGGCTGATCGCCGCCGACGGTGACGTCCTCGTCGAACTGGACCCGCCCGGCCGGGGCCTGCGGCACGAGCGCGTCCGGCTCCGGCCCGGCCACGCCGACGTCGCCTGGTTCACCTGGGCCTGGGTCGGGGTCGACGCGATCGCCGAGGTCGCCGCGCGCGCCGGGTTGCGCGTCGACTGGACCACCCGGCGCGGGCACCGCTGGTTCGCACGATTGGAGCGACCGTGAAACTCCCGATCCCGGCGGAAGAGCAGTTCCGGGCCCCGGCGCACCACGAACGGGTGACGTCGAAAATCGGCCTGGCCCTCGCGGTCACGTTCACGACGTGCTTCGTGACCGGATTGCTCAGCCACCTCATCCAGCACCCACCCGGGTGGTTCTTCTGGCCCAGCCGTCCGATCGGGCTTTACCGCCTCACGCAGGGGCTGCACGTGATCTCGGGCGTGGCGTCGATCCCGTTGCTGCTGGCGAAACTGTGGAGCGTCTACCCGAAACTGTTCGGCCGGCCGCTCGTCCGCTCGCTGCCGCACGCGCTGGAGCGGCTGTCGATCCTGGTGCTGTCCGGTGCGGCGTTCTTCGAGCTGACGACCGGGCTGCTGAACGTCGCGCAGAACTACCCCTGGGGCTTCTACTTCCCTCAGGTGCACTACGCGGTCGCGTGGCTGGCGATCGGCTCGATCCTGGTGCACGTCGCGGTGAAGCTGCCGATCATCCGCCGCGCCCTGAGCCGGGCCACCATCGAGGAGCCGCCGGCTGAGGGGCTGTCGCGGCGGGGTTTCCTGATGACCACCGGCCTGGCGACCGGCGTCGCGGTCGTGGCCACCGCGGGCGCGACGGTCCCGTTCCTGCGCGGCGTCTCGGCGCTTTCCTGGAGGACCGGCAAGGGCACCCAGGACCTCCCGGTGAACCGCACGGCGGCCGCCGCGGGCGTCACGTGGTCGCCGGCCTGGCGGCTGTCGGTGGTGACCCCGCGAGGCACGACGAAGTTCTCGCTCGACGAGCTGCGCGCCCTGCCGCAGACGACGGCGGAGCTCCCGATCGCGTGCGTCGAGGGCTGGAGCCAGTCCGCCACCTGGCGCGGAATCTCCCTGCCCACGCTGCTGAAAACCGTCGGCGCGGCACCGGGTACGGCGGTCCGGGTGTCCTCTTCGGAGCGTGGCGGACTGTACGGCGTCAGCATGCTCCCGGGCGAACACACGGCCGACGAGCTGACGCTGCTGGCCCTGGAGCTGAACGGCGAGGTCCTCGCCCCCGACCACGGCTTTCCCTGCCGGATCATCGCGCCGAACCGTCCCGGGGTGCTGCAGACGAAGTGGGTCACGAAACTGGAGGCGCTGTGAAGACCGCCCGTGCGCTCCTCGCGCTGCCCGGCCTCGCGGCACTGGCGTGGGGCGTGGTGCTGTTCGCCGAGTACGCGCTGCCCCTGCGTCCCGACGTCTTCGGCACGGTCGGCTGGATCATCGGCGGCCCGATCGTCAACGACGCGGTCATCGCCCCGCTGACGGCAGTCCTCGGCGTCGCCTTGGCCCGCCTCCTCCCGTCTCGCTGGCGAACCCCCGTCATCGCGGGCACGGTCATCACCGCCGCGCTGGCCATCTTGGCGTTCCCGCTGCTCTGGCGGCCGTACGGAACCCCACCGATGCCCGGCCTCCACGACACCAACCCGGCCCCCGCCCTGGCCCTCACCTTGGCCGCGGTCTGGCTGGCCGTGGCCCTGACCGCCCTCCGCCCCCGTGTCGTCCCCCCAATCACACGTGATGCCCCTCCAATCACGAGTGATGCCCCGCCAATCACACGTGATGCCCTTCCAATCACGCGGGATACCCGTCCCGACACGCCAACCGACCCTCCAGACAAACCGGCCGCCCCATCAGACACACCGGCTGACCCTCCGGCCTCGCCGACCGCCCCTCTAGACACACCGGCCGACCCTCCAGACACGCGAGCCGACCCGCCGGCCTCACCGGCCTCACCGGCCGACCCTCCCGGTACGCGAGCCGACCATCCAGGCCCACCGGCCGACCGCCACCGTCCCGGTCCCTGACCCGGGCACAAATGCGGCCACGCGCGACCGGCATCGAGTGCCTGGTCGCGCGTGGCCTTGTGGGTCCGGCCCCGGGAACGGGGGTCGAGCCGAAGCTGGTCTCGGCCGCGCCGAGGCGGCCGAGCGTCTGGAACGGGATCAGTTGGGCTGGACCGGCTGTCCGCCGAACGTCACCTCGACCGTGCGGCCGTCGGCGAGCGTGAAGGTCGCCTTCTCGTCGGGGGCCCGGGTGCGGACCGCCGCGACCAGCGTGTCGGCCGAGTCGATCGGGCGGTCGTCGATCTTGGTGACGATGTCGCCCGCCTTCAGGCCGGCCTTCTCCGCCGGGCTGCCGGCCTTGATGGCACCGAGCTCGGCGCCGCCCTGCGGGGCGTCCTTGACCTCCGCGCCGATGTAGGTCTGCACCGCCTGGCCGGTCTTGATGATCGTGTCCGCGGTGCGGCGCGCCTGGTCGATCGGGATCGCGAAGCCGATGCCGACGTTGCCGCCTTCGGACGCGCCCTGGCCCTGTCCGCCCGCCGACTGCGGGCTGTAGATCGCCGAGTTGATGCCGATGACCTGGCCGGCCATGTTCGCCAGCGGGCCACCCGAGTTGCCCGGGTTGATCGCCGCGTCGGTCTGGACGGCGTCCATCACCGTCGTCTGGTCGCCGCTGCTGCCGCCCGCGCGCACCGGCCGGTGCAGCGAGCTGACGATGCCCGAGGTGACCGTGCCGGCCAGTTCGAAGGGCGAGCCGATGGCGACCACCGACTGGCCGACGCGCAGGTCGTCGGACCGGCCGAGCTCCACCGGGGTCAGGTTGCCGACGCCGTTGACCTTGACGACCGCGATGTCGGTCGTCGGGTCGCGGCCGATGACCTTGGCGGCGGCCTTCTTGCCGTCCTGGAACACCGCCTGGATCTGGCCGCCGTTCGCGCCGACCTCGACGACGTGGTTGTTCGTCAGGATGTAGCCGTCGGTGCTGATGACGAACCCGGAGCCCTCGCCCGCGCCCTGCTGGCCGCTGACCTGCAACTCGACCACGCTCGGCGACAGCTTCTGCGCGACGGCCTCGACCGAACCGGCGGGTGCGTTGCCCGTCTGCTGGGCCGGCTTCGGCGCGTTGAGCGCGTTGCTGGCCGGGCCGGACGACCCGCCGGTGAAGTACCCGACCGTTCCGCCCGCGATGCCACCGACCAGCAGCGCGACCAGCGCGACGCCGGCGAGCAGCTTCCCGCCGGACCGCTTCGGCGTCGGCTCCGGCGCGGCCGCGGGGTACACGCCCGTGCCGGACGGCCCGTACGGGTTCGCCGGCGGGTAGACGCTCTGCGGGTTCTGGCCGGATGGCATCTGCGCACCCGGGGCGGACCACGGGTTCGCGGTCTGCCCGCCGTACGCCGGATCGGCCCCGGTCACGGCGTGGTACGACGGCTCGGAGTACTGCGGCGCACCGCCGGACTCGGGCTTGGCCTGGTCACCGTACGGGCTGCCCGCCCAACCGCCCTGAGCCGGCTGCTGGCCGGTCTCGGGGTGCCGCGGCGCCGCGGGGTCGTGCGCGCTGGGGTCGTTCTCGGTCATGTCCTCACCTTGCGCGATGGTCCTGAGAGGTTCCTGAGCCGAACCTGTGCATCGGAGATGAGTATGGCCGCTCAGCCCGCCGCGCGGAGCCGTTCCGCGATCTGTTCCGGGGTCGCGTCGTTGATCCACACCGCCATGCCCGACTCCGACCCCGCCAAGTACTTCAGCTTGTCCTTCGCGCGCAGCACGGAGAACAGTTCCAGGTGGAGCCAGCCGAGCTCGCGGTCGCGGCGCACCGGCGCCTGGTGCCACGCCGCGATGTAGGGCAGCGGCCGGTCGTACAGCGCGTCGCAGCGGCGCAGCACGTCGAGGTAGACGTCGGCGAAGTCGTCGCGTTCGGCGTCGGTCAGCTCGGGGATGTCCGCGACCTGCCGGTGCGGCACGACGTGCACCTCGACCGGCCAGCGGGCCGCCGGCGGCACGTACGCCGTCCAGTGCTCCCCGGACGCGACGACGCGCGCGCCGGACTTCTGCTCCGCGGCCAGCACGTCGCCGAGCACCGGGCGCCCGTGTTCGGCCTGGTAGGCGCGGGCGACGTCGAGCATCCGCTCGGTCTTCGGCGTGACGAACGGGTAGCCGTAGATCTGCCCGTGCGGGTGCGACAGCGTGACGCCGATTTCCTCGCCGCGGTTCTCGAACGGGAAGACCTGCTCCACCCCGGGCACCTCGGACAGCGCGGCGGTGCGATCGGCCCAGGCGTCCACGACGGCCCGCACCTGCTTCGAGCTCAGCCGCGAGAAAGCGCCGTCGTGGTCGCTGGTGAAGCAGACGACCTCGCAGCGGCCACGTCCCGGCCGCGTCGGCACCAGCCCCAGGCCATCCACAGTGGACGGCGCGCCGACGACGTCCTCGGCGAAGGACGGGAACCGGTTCTCGAAGACGACGACGTCGTAATCGCTTTCCGGGATCTCGCTCGGTTTGCCGGGCTTGCTCGGGCACAGCGGGCAGAGGTCCGCCGGCGGCTTGTAGGTCCGCGTCTGCCGGTGCGCGGCCATCGCGACCCACTCACCGGTCAGCGGGTCACGCCGGATCTCCGACGCGGCCGAAACCGGCGGCAGGTCACGGGTGTCCTCGGCGACGCGGTCGGGCGCTCCGGGCTGGTCGAAGTAGATGATCTCCCGGCCGTCGGCCAGGTGTCGTACGGTTCGCTTCACGCTTCTTCGGCCTCGACCGTCTCCGCCGTTTCGGCGATCATGAGTTCCCCTGCCCTTTCGGCGAGTATTTCCTTGGCCTCGTCGGGAATCCCGTCATCGGTGACGACGACGTCGGCCTCGTCCAGGTCGGCGATCGTCGAGATCCCGACGGTGCCCCACTTCGTGTGGTCGGCGAGCACGACCAGCTTGCGCCCGGCCTCGACCAGCGCGCGGTCGGTCTCGCTCTCGGTGAGGTTCGGCGTGGTGAACCCCGGTCCGTCGGCCATCCCGTGCACGCCGAGGAAGACGGCGTCCAGGTGCAGCGACCGCAGGCTGTGCACGGCGACCGGCCCGACCAGAGCGTCCGACGGCGTCCGCACCCCACCGGTGAGCACGACGGTGCGGTCCGGCTGCGTCGAGGAGCGCAGCACGTCGGCGACCTGGATCGAGTTGGTCACGATGGTGAGCCCGGGGATGGCGTCGAGCGCCCGCGCCAGCGTCCACGTGGTGGTGCCGGCGGAGATGCCGATCGCGGTGCCGGGCCGGATCAGCGTCGCGGCGAGCTCGGCGATGGCTTCCTTCTGCGCCCGCTGGCGCACGGACTTGGCTTCGAAGCCGGGCTCGTCGGTGCTCTTGCCGACGACCGAGGTGGCACCGCCGTACACCTTCTCGACGAGCCCTCGCCCGGCGAGGACGTCGAGGTCGCGACGCACCGTCATGTCGGACACGCCCAGCCTGGTCACGAGGTCGCTCACGCGGACCGCACCGGTCCGGCGTGCCTCTTCCAGGATCACCGCCTGTCGCTGACGCGCCAGCACCGTTCACTCCGTCCGTCGCAGCTCAACCACACAAAATCCTACACGATTCAACACGGACTCCGCTGCGTAGAGGTGGGTGAACTTCGAAACACCAGGTCACGGCCTGAGCAACAACGCACGCACGATGTCCCAGACGAACATGGCTCAGCGTCAGCCGGGTGCCCCCGGCAGCCGGATCGTCATCAGCGCGCCGCCCTCCGGCGCCTGCGAGGCGTACACCGCGCCGCCGTGCCGCTCGGCCGCGTGCTTCACGATGGCCAGCCCGAGTCCCGAGCCCGGCAGGGTCCGCGCCTCCGACGAGCGGTAGAAGCGGTCGAACACCTTGGGCAGGTCCTCTTCGGCGATGCCCGGCCCGGCGTCCGCGACCTCGACGACGGCGGTCCCGTCCCCGAGCGGGTACAGCCGCACCCAGACCGTCGCGTCCGGCGGCGAGAACTTCACCGCGTTGTCGAGCAGGTTCAGCACCGCCCGCTCGAGCGCGCTGTTGTCGCCGGTGAGCACCCACGGCTGCAGCGAGACGTCGAAGTTGATCTCGCCCGCGCGCCGCCGCGCCCGGTCGAGCGCCCGCTCGACGACCTCCAGCAGCTCCACGCGCTCGAAGCGCTCGCGCGGCTCGTCCTGGCGCGCGAGCTCGACCAGGTCGCCGATGAGCTGCGTCAGCTCGTCGAGCTGGCCGCTGATGTCCGCGACGATGTCGATCCGGTCCTCGTCCGGCAGCGGCGGCGCGCCCGGCTTGCTCGCGGCGAGCAGCAGCTCGAGGTTGGTGCGCAGCGACGTCAACGGTGTTCGGAGCTCGTGCCCGGCGTCCGCGACCAGCTGGCGCTGGCGTTCCTGCGAGTCCGCGACCGTGCCGAGCATGGTGTTGAAGGTCTGGGTGAGGCGCGCGAGTTCGTCGTCGCCGCTGACCGGGATGGGCCGCAGGTCGCCGGTCCTGGCGACGCGTTCGGCCGCGGACGTCAGCCGGTCGACCGGGCGCAGGCCGGCCCGCGCGACCGCGGTGCCCGCCGCGGCGGCGACCAGGATGCCGGCGCCGCCGATCAGGAAGAGCACCAGGGCGAGCTCGTTCAGCGTGCGCTTGGTCGGGCCCATCGACTGGGCCAGCACGATGGCCTCGCCGTGCCCGGTCGGCAGGGCGACCACGCGGCTGTCGGTGCGGAAGTCCGTCCGCAGCGACTCCGCCGAATCGCCGTTCGCGACGGCCAGCTCGTCCTGCCCGAACGGCGGCGGCGAGCTCGACAGCGGGTAGGTCATCACGGCGTGCTGGACGTCGGGCGCCGCGTTGAGCTGCCCGATCTGCAGGTCGGCGCTGGCCAGGAAGGCGCCGGGGACCTGCCGGAGCTCGGTCTGCACCTGCGGCGAGTTGGCCGCCGCCTGCGCGCGGGCCAGCAGGCTGTCGTCGAGCTGCTGGTAGAGGTTGCTGCGCACGACCATGTACGCGCCGATCGACACCAGCGCGACGGCGCCGGCGACACAGGCGGCGGCCAGCAGCGTCACCCGGCCGCGCAACGAGAACCGGCGGGCTCCCCAGCGTGTGCCGCGGGGGTCGCCCGGTTCGGTCACGGCGGGGTTTCCCGCAGGACGTACCCCACTCCCCGCACCGTGTGGATCAGCCTCGGTTCGCCCTCCGCCTCCGTCTTGCGGCGCAGATAGCCGACGTAGACCTCCAGCGCGTTGCCCGACGTCGGGAAGTCGTAACCCCATACTTCCTCCAGGATCCGGCCCCGCGTGAGGACGTGCTTCGGGTAGGAGAGGAACAGCTCCAGCAGAGCGAATTCGGTCCGGGTCAGGCTGATCTCGCGGCCGCCGCGGCGGACCTCCCGCGTGCCGGGGTCGAGGGTCAGGTCCGCGAAGGACAGGACCTCCGACGCCTGGCCGTTCGGCCCCTCCGGGATGGCGCGGCGCAGCAGCGCCCGCAGCCGGGCGAGCAGCTCTTCGAGCGCGAAGGGTTTCGGCAGGTAGTCGTCGGCGCCGGCGTCCAGCCCGGACACGCGGTCGGAGACGGTGTCGCGCGCGGTGAGCACGAGGATCGGCAGGTCGTCGCCGGTGCTGCGCAGGCGGCGGGCGACCTCCAGGCCGTCGAGCCGGGGCATCATGACGTCCAGGACCATCGCGTCCGGCCGGTCGGCGATGATCGCCTCCAGGGCCTGCGCACCGTCGCTGGCCAGCTGGACCTGGTAGCCGTTGAACTCCAGGGACCGCCGTAGCGACTCACGGACGGCGCGGTCGTCGTCCACCACAAGGATGCGCATGGCGCTAGTTTTACGCAGCGTGCTGAGACCCGCCTAAGAACACACGGAGAACTCACAAAGGATTTGTCACTCGGGACCGCGCGCGACCGGCGCGTTCCAGCGCCGCCAGAGCGCAACCATCCGGACGCCGACCACCACAGCGGCCGCGGCGACGGTCACGGGCCCCGCCGGCAGTCGCACAGCGTGACCGGCGGCCACGAGCGCCGAGCCGGCCAGCGCGGCCACGGCGTAGATCTCCTTCCGCAGGACGAGCGGGATTTCCCGGAGCAGCAGATCGCGCACGGCCCCGCCCCCGATGCCGGTCGTCATCCCGATCAGACACGCGGCGTAGACGGTGGCACCGGCGTTGAGCGCGATGGTCGTCCCGGCGGTGGCGAAGACGCCGAGCCCGAGCGCGTCCGCGAGGAGGACACCCCGCCGCAGCCGCGCGACCTGCGGGTGGAAGACGAAGACGGCCAGCGCGGTCCCGGCGCAGACGGCGAGCGAGGGCCAGTTCCGCAGCGTCGTGGGCGGGTGGATGCCGAGCAGGACGTCCCGGATGACCCCGCCGCCGAGAGCGGTGGTGAGCCCGACCACGACAACACCGAAGACATCGAGCCGCGCCCGCACCGCGGCGAGCGCCCCGGACGCGGCGAAGGCGACGAGCCCGACGAACTCCAGCGCCGTGAGCAGCATTTACTGGTCGAGCAGCCCACCGCGGTAGGCCAGCAGCGCGGCCTGCACCCGGTTCGCCGCACCGATCTTGGAGAGCACGGCGGAGACGTACCCCTTGACGGTGGCTTCGGAGAGGTGCAGCCGACCCCCGATCTCGGCGTTGGACAGTCCCTGGCCGATCAGGGCGACCACCTCACGTTCGCGTTCGGACAGCGAGGCGAGCAGCTTCCGGGCGGGCTGAGCGGCGCGTTGTTCGTCCCGGTGCGACTGAACCATCCGCGCGGCCACACCCGGGTCCAGAACAGCCCCGCCCCTCGCCAGGTCCCGAACGGCCCTGAGCAGCGCGGCCGGGTCGATGTCCTTGAGCAGGAACCCGTTGGCGCCGAGCCTGAGCGCAAGGCTGACGTACTCGTCGATGTCGAAGGTGGTCAGCATGGCCACGGTGGGCGGATCGGGGAGGGCGAGGATGGCCCGGAGAGCGCGAATGCCGTCGTCAGGAGCCCGCATCTTGATGTCGAGCAGGGCAACATCGGGGTGATACCGCCGGGCGACCTCCACGGCGGATCTGCCATCGCTCGCCTCGCCCACGATCTCGATGTCCTGGGCCCCGGACATCATCGCGCGCAGTCCCGAGCGCACCAGTTCCTCGTCGTCGGCGAACATGAGCTTGATCAACGAAGCCCTCCGCAACAGCCGGTGGGAGCGGCTCCCCGCGTCCCGTTAACGAAGGTTACCTACTGTTGTTCAGCAGTTCGAAACCAGACACGACCAGGTGACGGGCTGGTCCGTCCAGGTCAGGTTCAGTAGAGCCCGCGCTGCGGTGTATCCGCCATGTGGGAGGCGAGTGAGAACCACTCACCTGGGTGACGACGAGAGTCGGGTCGCCCCAGGCGCCCGGTGCGGGTGAGGCCCGCTAAGCTGACCCGGTAGTAGCACGCCCTCGTAGCTCAGGGGATAGAGCACCGCTCTCCTAAAGCGGGTGTCGCAGGTTCGAATCCTGCCGGGGGCACCAACATGATCAAGGGCTTCCGCTGGTCAGCGCTGTTCCCTCGCGAGCCCAGCGCGGAGTAAAGCACATAAGCCCAGGTCAGCACTGTTCCCGTTGGTCTCCTACGGGGTACGACCTGTGCTAGACGTTCGCGCGACGTCGCTTGAACTTCTGCGCACGCGTTGGATTTCAGCACTCACTCGGTCGCTTATTGACTGGTGCCACGACCGGTGCCCGGCCAGGCTCGGTCGAGGTGACCGTCGGAGCGCTTTCTCAGCGGCCGCCACCCGGGTCCGGGCGTGGCTCACTCATGGCGTGCGTCCCGTCGGTCGCAAAGCCCGCCGCGTCGAGGAGAACACCCGGGCAGCTGGATTCGGTCCCGAGCGTGACCACCCGATCCCATGCCCGAACCCCACATCGGTGTCCTGCGGCGGCGGCACCTCACCGGTCCGCTCGCGGTAATGTCAGTGGCGAAGCTGCGCTGTTGTGCGTGGAAGGTGGGGGGACCTACCGGCCTGCACCATCTTGTGCATGAGGTCGAACGCTTGGGTTTCGGCGATGTCGCCTTGGGCCACCGCGATGGCGACGATGTCGATCGTTTCCCGGGTCGTTATGCCTTGGAACCGGGCGTAGCGCAGGGCCTCGCGGTCGTCTGATATCCACCACGAACCGGTGAACCGGTCATCGTTCAGGATGAGATGGCATGTCTCAGCCTCCCCGAGGTGCTTGAGAGGTTCATGATCCATGCCACCGAAGACCGCTCGTCGTAATCGGTTGACCTCCTGGATGTCGGACTCGGCATCGATCCTGATCGGCTCTCCGAGCCAGCCGTCGCTGACAACACTTGCCAAGACGGGGAGCGACGAAACAGACCTCGATGCCTCGTAGGCGACTGCTTCCGTCCACCTGCCACGGTGGTTCAACGCCGATTCGAGCAGGTCGAGGCGATCGACGGCGGCGAAGTTGCACAACACGGTGTTGTCCGGGAACAGGAACGTGGTCACAGGGCGCCGTCCACTGCTGTGTCGGCCTCGATCGAGTCGCGGAGGACGTCGACGTCGACGCCCAGGAGGTTCGCGTACGGCCTGAGCGTGGTCTTCCCGGTCTCGTAGGCGGCATAGGCGTCTCTCATCAAAAGGCCGGGTGGCCGGGGGGTGCTCGATGCGGCGACTTGTCGGGCGAACTCTTCACCACGACCCGCCATGTGCGCGGCCTTCGCGGCTGTGATCACCTTGTAACGGTCACAGGTCCCCGCGTCGATCAGTCTCAAGTGAAGCAGGCGGTAGGCGAGCGCGGAGGGGCTGACGACCAAGTCCCACGCAAGCGAGGCGAAAGCCGCTTCCGTGATGCCTGCTCGCGCGGCACTGCGGAGCACGGCCTCGGGCATGAGGAACGAGGAAGCGAAGGCGTTGGCTCGTGCCTCGCCTGGTTCTCTGGCTTGCGCGCGGTCGAAGACGTCCCGGTCGAGGTGGACGCCTTGGTCGTCGCCTGCGAGCAGGTGCCCGAGCTCGTGGGCGAGCGTGAATCGCTGCCTCGACGGAAGCGGGTTGGTGGCGAGCAGGATGAGCTTGACGTCCGCCGAGGAGACGGCAAGGCCGTCGAAGTCGGCGTCGAGGTCCACCACGGCCACATCGACGCCGAAGACCGCCTCGACCAGGCTGCTGAGGTCCTCGGAGGTGGAGGGAGAGCCGAACCCGTCGCACGCCTCGGTTGCCCAGTGCGCCAGGTCTCGGCCTTCGTCCGCGTACCGGTCCGTGACACGGCGGGACGGCGGGGTTCGCCACTGTTGGGAGTAGCCGAGCGTCGCCAGGTCGGTGCGGGTAGCGCTGAAGCCGGCTGCGGCGTCGAGGGCCGAACGCGCGCTGCCGCCGGTCGTCCTGGCGGCCATGCTTACCGCGGGCGTGTCTCCCGTGAGCAGCCAGTCCACGGTCACGTGGCAGGTCTCGGCGATACGGGCGAGGTCGACCGAGGAGAAGCGTCGTGTCCCGCTCAACGACTTGGACAGCTTGGACTCGTCGAGACCGATCCGCGCCCCGAAGGCACGGCGGGTCAGGCCCGACGCTTCGATCAGATCGCGTACGCGGTTCGGGACGCTCGTCACGGGGCCGAGCCTAGCTGACCTTGCGATAATCGCAAGAGAGCATGATGATGACTTCGAGCGACTTCCGGAGAGGGGAACCACGTGACGGTCGTGGCGGACGATCCACCCAGGTCGGCGGCGTTGCCGCCGGTGCCCGAGCCTGGGCAGGTCGTCAACGTCCGAGGTTCGACGTGGGCCGTGGCGTCGGTCCGTCGGCAGGGCCTGCCACGCAGCCCTGCAGACGAGGGGGTCGCCGGCATCACGCACGCCGTCAACCTCCAGTCGTTGGAGGAGGACCGCCTGGGGCAGGAGCTCACCGTGGTGTGGGAGCTGGAAGTCGGGCACACCGTCGCGCCGGACCAGGGGCTGCCGGAGACCATCACCCCCGACGGGTTCGACGACCCGACCACGCTGGCAGCCTTCGTGGACGCCGTCCGCTGGGGCGCCGTGACGTCGGCCGACGCGGATTCCTACCAGTCGCCGTTCCGCAGTGGCGCGAACGTGGAGGCGTACCAGCTCGAACCGCTGCGACGCGCACTCCAGTCGTCGCGGACGAATCTGCTACTCGCCGACGACGTCGGCCTGGGCAAGACCATCGAGGCCGGGCTTGTCGTCCAGGAGCTGCTGCTTCGGCACCGCGCGCGTTCGGTTGTCATCGTCTGCCCGCCCAGTCTCGCGCTGAAGTGGCAGGACGAGATGCGGGAGAAGTTCGGCCTGGAGTTCGTGATCGTCAACAGCGCCCTGATGGCGCGGGTCCGGCGCAGCCACGGGTTGGCAGCCAACCCCTTCCGGCTGTTCCCCAGGGTGATCGTCAGCATGTCGTGGTTGCCCACCCTCCGGGCGCAGCGCCTGCTGCGCGACGTGTTCGCCGATGTGTCGGACACCAGGTCGGCGCGCCGCTTCGCCTTCGACGTGCTGGTGGTCGACGAGGCGCACCACGTCGCACCCGCGAGCCCGACCACTGCCCCCGGAGGGCGGGGCTACGCCGTGGATAGCCAGCGCACCATCGCGACGAAAGCGCTGGCCGAGAAGTGCGAGCACCGCCTGTTCCTCAGCGCGACCCCGCACAACGGCTACTCGGAGTCGTTCACCGCGCTCATGGAGATGATCGACGGCCGCCGGTTCACCCGGGGCGCGACACTGGACAAGCGTGCGCTGCGGGAGGTCGCGGTGCGCCGGTTGAAGTCAGAGCTGCCGGAGAAGGGGTTCCGCGCCCGGGAGCTGAAGGAGATCCCCTTCACCCTCGACGAGCAGGAGGAGCGCCACTTCGCCCTGCTGGACCGCATCCTCGCCGACAGCGCCCGTGCGAACGGCCGAGGGCATTCCGGTGGGCTGGTGGCGATGCTGCTAAAGAAGCGCTTCCTGTCCAGCCCTTGGGCCTTCGCGCGCACGCTGGAACTGTATGAACAGGCTGCGGACACGGGGCGTCAGCTCGACTTCGACGACGAAGACCAGTACTACACGGAGGTGCTGGGCAGCGGACAGTCCGACGAGGAGGAGGGCGACGCCGAGCACCCCGAGTTCACCGCTCTACGGCAGAGCAAGCGCTCGGATCCGCTGGTCGCCGCGACCGGCCGGGAGGTCGAGACCCTGATCGCCTGGGGTGGCCGGTACGAGAAGCGGCCGGATTCGAAGCTGGAGGCGCTGATCGGCTTCCTCGACGCGGTGTGCCGCCCCGATGGCCGCACGTGGACCAACGAGCGGGTGGTGGTGTTCACCGAGTACGCGGTCACCCTGGAGTGGATCGCGGACGTGCTGACCCAACGCGGCTACGGCGATGTGCTGGCGACGATCCAGGGCTCCACGCCTACCGAAGAGCGGGAGCTCATCCGCGCCCGGTTCACCGCCCACCCGTCGAAGCACCCGGTGCGCGTGCTGGTGGCGACCGACTCCGCGGGCGAGGGCATCGACCTCCAGGACCACTGCCACCGGCTGGTCAACTTCGACATCCCGTTCAACCCGTCCCGGCTCGAACAGCGGATCGGCCGGATCGACCGGTACGGGCAGCGTGAGACGCCACAGATCTTCCAGTTCGTCCCCGACACCTCCGACGGCAGGTACGCGCGGGATGCCCGGTTCCTGGTCGAGCGGGTCGTGAACAAGATCGGGACGGTGGCCGCCGACCTCGACTCGGTCAACCAGGTCGTGCAGGACCATTTCGCGCCTGTGCCCGGCGGGCGCAAGGCGCGGCGCACGGCCCCTGACGACGGCAACGCCGTCATCAACTCCACGCTTGCCGGCGG
Organism: Amycolatopsis rifamycinica; assembly: GCF_000695625.1. Taxonomy (GTDB): domain Bacteria; phylum Actinomycetota; class Actinomycetes; order Mycobacteriales; family Pseudonocardiaceae; genus Amycolatopsis; species Amycolatopsis rifamycinica. Next base: position 98,474 of record NZ_JMQI01000083.1, on the reverse strand, counting down.
GCAGGAGCTCAACCGCAGGCTCACCGAGCTTTCCAGGACGTACGACGCTCGGAAGACGGAGATGCACCTGACTCCCGCCAACGCCCGCCGCGTGGTGGACACCGCTCTCACCCTCACCGCCCAGCCTCCCCTGATGGAGGACTTCTCCTTCGCCGAGGACACCGACGCTCCGGTGTTCACGGTGCCGAACCTGGGTGCGGCATGGCAGGTCGCCCTGCGCGGTCTGGACACCCGGTTGGAGCCGGGCAAGCCCCGTCCGATCACGTTCGACGACACGGCCGCGCGGGGAAGGCCCAATCTGGTGCACGTCCACCTCGGTCACGGGCTCATGCAGCGCGCCACGAGGGTGCTGCGCAGCGCGCTGTTCGGCGTGGACTCGCCGGTAAACCGCGTGACCGCGGTCGTCGCCGAGGACCTGCCGGAGTCGTGCGTGGCCGCGGTGTCCCGACTGGTCCTGGTCGGCAGGGGTGGGCTACGGCTGCACGAGGAGGTCTTCCTGACCGGCATCCGAATGCACGGCAACGCGATGGCCGAGCAGAAGGTGGAGGACGTGCTCGACGCCACCCTGGACGCCGAGGACCTCTCGCTGGCCGGCGAAGAGGTGCGCGCGGCGCTGAGCGAGATGTGGAACGCGGAGGGTTCCCGGCTGCGCACGCGGTTGGAGGCCGCGATGAAGCGCAAGGCGGAGACGCGGCACACCCGGGTGACCGAGGACCTGGAACGCCGTCGGAGCTCCGACATCGCCCGCGTGCACGAGATCTTCGCCGCCTTCCGGGAAAACCTGCGGGAGTCCCGCGACCGACTGGCGGGCGAGATCCGCGCCGAGGAGCAGAAGCTGTTCACCGACGACCAGCAAGCCCAGCGCCGCCGCGACCTGCGCGCGATGGAGGACCGGCTCGCGGGCTTGGACGAGGAGGAACGGCGTGAGGTCGCCTCGATCGACGAGCGCTACCGGGACATCCGGCCGCACGTCTCCGCAGCCGCGGTCGTGTTCGCGCTGACCCCGGCGGACGCCGAGACCGGGTTGGTGCGGGCATGACGCGCCCCGCTCGCAAGTCGCCGCCCAACGGAGCCGACCTGCACCGCCGGTGGTTGGAGCTGGTCGACACCGACGGACCCTTCCTGGCGCTGCCCGCGTTGAAACGGGTCTGGCCGCAGGGGATGCCACGACCGGACGCGGGTGCGGTAGCGGCCTTGAAGGACGCCAAGCCGGCGTTCGAGAAGGCGTGGGAGGACTGGGACGTCCGGCGGGACGACCAGGCCACGTTGGAGCTGTACCGGAAAGAGCGCGACGTCTGGGTGGAGACCGTCCTTCGTGACGTGTTCGGCTGGGGCGAGTCCTACCGGGCGGACTCGACCGCTGAGGTGCGCTCCCCCGACCACAGCGTGACCGTGCGCGCCGGCGGCGAGCTGGTCCGCGAGGAGGCTGTCGGCGCGCTGGTGCTCGTGGTCGACCCGGTCGAGTCGCTGCGCGATCCGCTGGACGACGGGTGGGCCGCGTCTCCGGTCGATCGCATGGAAGAGCTGCTGCGTTCCTCCGGTGTGCCCATCGGTGTGGTCACCGACGGCCGCTGGTGGGCGATCGTCAGTGCCCGCAGGGAGACGATGGCCGCCTCGGGCATCGTGGACGCGCAGACGTGGATCGAGGAAGCCCAGACGCGCGACGCGGTGATCGCGCTGCTCCAGCGCCGCAGACTGGTCGGCGGCAAGCCCGAGGACCGGCTGACCGAGCTGTTCGGCGAGTCGGTCGCCGCCGCCGAGGAGATCACCGAGGCCCTGGGCACCCAGGTGCGCCGCGCGGTCGAGCTGCTCGTGCAGGCCCTGTCCGAGGCGGCGTTGAGCGCCGAGGACGACCCGCTGCCCGAGGATCGGGGCCAGGTGTACGAGGCGGCGGTGACTGTGATGATGCGGGTGGTGTTCCTGCTGTTCGCCGAGGAACGCGGCTTGTTGCCCCAAGGCGAACTGTTCTCCCTCGGCTATGGGATCAGCGAGGAGTTGGACGCGCTCGACACCCGCGTCCGCGAGGAGAGTGCCGAGGCCCTCGACAACACCTACCTGACCTGGCACCGCCTGCTCGCCACCTCCCTGGCGCTGTACCAGGGTGCTTCCTTCGAGGATGTCCGTCTGCCGTCCTACGGCGGCTCGCTGTTCGACCCGGGCCGCTTCCCGTTCCTAACCGCGCGGGGCCGGTCCGGTGGGCTTGCGATCACCGTGTCCGACCGGGTGATGTTGGAAGTGCTGCGGGCCGTGCAGGTCGCCAAGATCAAGGGGCAACCCGCCCGGCGCATCTCGTTCCGCGATATCGACGTGGAGCAGATCGGCTACATCTACGAAGGCCTGCTGGGCTACTCCTGCGCCGAGGTCGACGAGGTGATGGTCGGCCTCATCGGGAAGGAGGGGGAGGAACCCGAGATCCCGTTGGCCGTGCTGGAATCCCTGGCCGAGACAAAACACACCGACACGGCACTTGCCGAAGCCCTGCTCGCTTGGGCGAAGGAGAACCAGCCCGCCGCCACCCCGCCGTCCAAGGCCGCGCTGGTCAAGGCGATTCGGGAGAGCTCGCAGGTCGAGGACGCGGAGCGGGCACTGCGCGCGGTCACGACGGACGAGAAATTGCGCGGCCGGCTGCGGCCGTTCGTCGGGATCATCCGCCGGGACCTGCGCAACCGACCGCTGGTAGTCCTGCCGGGTGGTGTGCTGGTGGTGGAGACACCGTCGCGCGCTTCCGCGGGAGCGCACTACACGCCCAAGTCGTTGGCCGAGGAGGTGGTGCTGCACGCGCTGGAGCCGTTGGTCTACGACCCGGGGCCGCACCAGATGGCGGATCGGGACGCCTGGGTGCCGGTGTCGTCGGACCGCATCCTCGACCTGAAGATCGCCGACATCGCGTGCGGCTCAGGCGCGTTCCTCGTGGCGGCAGCGCGATACCTCGCGGCGCGGCTGGTGGAGGCGTGGCGGCGTGAGGGCGTCGCCATCGGCACCCCGCACGACCAGCAGACCCACGCCATTCGAACCGTGGTGGCCAACTGTCTGTACGGGGCGGACATCAACGGCATGGCCGTGGAGATGTGCAAGCTCTCGCTGTGGCTGGTGTCGCTGGACGCCAGGCTGCCGTTCTCGTTCGTGGACGACAAGATCCTGCATGGAAATTCGCTGCTGGGGATCACCGACGTGCAGCAGTTGAAGTTCCAGCACATCGACCCCGACTCCGTGCGCCAGATGCCGTTGTTCCAGCCCGCCGTGGACGGTGTCCTGAGCCGGGCGGTGCGCTTGCGGGAGAAGCTGGCCAGCGAGGTCGACAACGTCGACCCGCAGCGGTCCGTGACCACTAAGCGCCGCCAGTGGGGCGAGTACCGGGAACTGGTCGCCCGCCTGAACGAGATTGGTGACGCCGTGATCGCGGCCGGACTGCGGCACGGCGGCAAACCGGGCAAGAAACTAAACGTCGAGTACGAGAACCTGCGCCAAGCTCTCAGTGACGCCTACGCACCAGATGGTGACCGTGCCATGCTCGATAGCGTCCTGGAGGCTGGTCTTACACCGACCGAACACACTGACTACGACCGCTGGAAGCCGTTGCACTGGCCAGTCATGGTTCCGGATGTGATGGCACGCGGCGGCTTCGATGCAGTGGTGGGCAACCCAGCATTTCTTCACAGCAAAAAGATCACAACGGCCTACGGAAAGAACTATCGCGATTATCTTCGGAACGTTCTAGCGAAAGGGGTTGCGGGCGACGCCGACCTGGCAGCGTACTTCCTTCTGCGACAATTCGAGCTTCTTTCTGGCGATGGTGGAATTGGAATTGTTGTAACTAAATCGATCATTCAATCTCATACAAAAGAGGTCGGACTCGATCAAGCCCTAGCATCCGGCGCGACCTTGACAGAAGTCTCAAACACCTTCGACTGGGGGTCTAGTGGCGCTTCCGTTTCGGTAATCAAAATTTGGCTAACGAAGTCCGCTGCCACATATGGACGCAAGCCGTTGGTAGGTGATCCCGTCCGACCCGTAGGGCGACCTGTTCGATCCTACGTGGGCACTTACCCGAATGGTGACGGGTTTAGAGTGCCAGCGGATCGTGCACGTGAATGGCTCACCAGATATCCGGATTTGCAGTCATCGCTGATTCCCTATATCCGTGCAGTCGATCTCTCAATGGGCGACCCGAAATCGCCCGAAGAGTTCCTGATTGACCTCCACGGCTTGCCAGAAGATGAGGCTCGCCGGACAGGACCGCTATGGCAACACCTGGAGCGCACTCAGCGACTGTGGCGCGAGAAACCCACAACCAAGGGAAAGCGTGATAGATGGTGGGACTTTGAGCGTTCCGCAGATGCGCTCTATAGAGAGTTACGCGAAACGGATAGCGCCATTGCAATTCCGCGCACTAGCAACTTGTTGATGCCTCGGCGAATACCGGCCAGTTCGCGGGTCGACATGGGCGTAGTAGTGTTTCCGACTTCCGACTGGTCGGTGTACGCACAGATTGCATCTAGCCTTCATTATCATTGGACTCTTAGCTACGGTGCGACAACGCGGGACGACCCGAGCTATGCGCCTCGCCGACTTACGGACACCTTTCCATGGATTCTGGCCGGCTCGAATATCGAAGCAGTAAAGGAGTTTGAAGCGGCGCTAGAAAAAAATTGCCAAACCATGGGTGGGCTTAGGCCGGTGATGAATTCATTCAATGATAAGGGGAACCACGACTCGGCGATCTCGACGCTGCGTGAGTTGTTTATCGAATTGGACTCCGAGACGCTTTCGATGTTCGGATGGTCCGACGTCAAACCTGTCTATGACTTCCATGTCCGTAACAACTTGATGCGTTTCACCGTGGACTCGGCGTCGCGTGATGAAATCCTGTACCGATTGCTTGAAGAGAATTACCATCGCGCCGCTCAGGGCGAAGCCTCATCCTCCGCCGAGGACGTAAAGGACGACGAGTGACCGGGCCGCACGAGCGAGAACAGCAATACCGGTTGGCGCAAGAGCCGGATGGGACGTCGCTGATAGTTCGGGAGAACCTGGTCGACATCCTCAAACGGGAACTCCTCGGGCCTGCCAACGGCCCGGAGGAGGTGCTCGACGGCCCGCCGGACGTGGTGTACCTGGTCGGCCGGATCGCGCCGTTCAAGCTCAAGGCGGGCCGTGACGACCCTGCGGACGCCGACGAGGACGAAGCCGCCACCGATGTCGGCGACGCCTTCGACGCCGAGCAAGTGCAGGGCGTGCCGGTGACCGCCGTGGACGAGAGCGGCGCGGGCGCCGACGAGGACGAGGTCGAGGACCACCCGCAGCAGCGCGGTCTGATGATCCCGGCGTCGATGGGTCTGCGCTGCCAGATTCCCGTCGACCTCGCCGAGTTCACCGTCACCGCCTCGTGGGGCCAGTACGAACCGGTGAAGGACAAGGAGATCAAGGCCCGGCGGTACAAGCGCACGCCGATCGAGTTCGTCAAGAAGGTCGTCGTCGCGGACCTCGACCCCACCCGGACGACGACGATCCACCTCCGCGACACCGTGGTGCTGCGCATCGACCGGTACGACGACGTCACGGACGGCAAGCGGCTCATCGAGGTGGCGCTGTGCAACGACCGGGTGGCGCCGCGCAAGATCCCGGTCAACGCCTGGCTGTACCAGACGAAGGTGCGTGTCGACGCGGGTGGTGCGGAGGTGTTCCTGCCGGTGACGGACCGGCTCACCGACACCCGCGAGGAAAGCGACGACGAACTTCGAAGGCTCAACCTCCAGTACCGCGACCGGTTGGAGTTCGCGATCGGCCGCACCTGCTCCGTGGACTGGGCATCGTCCGTTGAGAGCAGGCGGGCGAGCGCTGTGTGGACGACCTGGCTACCGACCGCCGAGACGCCGCAGACCACCGCCGAGGAGATCGAGTCGGCCCTGCTGGACATGCGCGCGTTGAGCACCGCGACCGAGGACGAGTTGCGCGCCGGGCTGAGGCCCATCGTCAGCGGCTATGCGACTTGGCTCGACGGTGAACTTACCCGCGCGAAAGCACTGCCGGAGCACCTGCGCGAGGACGGGATCGAACTGGTCGAGGAGGCGCGGCAGGTACAGGCACAGCTCGCCGCCGGGCTGGAGCACTTGCTCTCCGACGAGGAGGCGCTGCGCTGCTTCCGGTTCATGAACCAGGTCATGGCCGATCAGCGAATCCAGTCGCAGGTCGCGCAACGGCGGGCTAAGAACCCGAGGGAGACGATCGAGCAGGCACGGGCCGCTGTGCTCGCGGAAGGCCCGAAGGCACACTCCTGGCGGACATTCCAGCTCGCGTTCGTGTTGATGCAGTTGCCGATGCTCAGCGACCCCGCCGCCGAGCGCCGCTCCGGCCGTGACCCGAAGGCGCAGTTGCTGTTCTTCCCGACCGGTGGTGGCAAGACCGAGGCGTACCTGGGGCTGGCCGCATACACGTTCGCGATCCGCCGCCGGCAGGGCGTGGTGTCCACTCCGGACGGGCCGTTGGACGGCAACTCCGGCGTGGCGGTCCTGATGCGCTACACGCTGCGGCTGCTCACCGCGCAGCAGTTCCAGCGCGCTACGGCCCTTGTCTGCGCGGCGGAGGTCGCCCGCCTCGCCGATGTGGGCACATGGGGCGCCGAGCCGTTCCGGATCGGGTTGTGGGTTGGGACGGACGTCAGCCCGAAGCGGTTCGACGAAGCCGAGGAGCAGCTCACCCGCGCCAACAACGCCGGTGCCGGGTACCGGCTGACGGTGTTGCAGATTCAGCGCTGCCCGTGGTGCGGAACCAAGATCTCGTCCAAGGACGTCGTGGCCAGGGCCGAGACGCGACGGGTGCACGTGTATTGCGGCGACGACCTCGCCGACTGCCCCTTCGCCGAAGGCGGCGACTCGCCCGAGGGTCTGCCGGTGCTGACGGTGGACGAGGAGATCTACCGCCTGACCCCGTCCTTCGTGATCGCGACCGTCGACAAGTTCGCACGGCTGGCGCGGGAAGGCGAGGCGGCGTCGCTGTTCGGGTACGTCTCGCGGCGGTGCGAGCGGCACGGGGTGGTGCACCCCGACTACAAGTACTGCGAGATCAAGGACGGCAACAAACACCCCGCCAAGGATGGTCTGCCGGCAGCGGCCGTGCGCCCCGCGAACCGTCTCCGCCCGCCGGACCTGATCATCCAGGACGAGCTGCACCTGATCACCGGCGCGCTCGGCACCACGGTCGGGCTCTTCGAGGTCGCGATCGACGTCATGAGCACGTGGCGCACGGCCGGAGGGCAACCGGTCCGCCCGCTGCTCGTCGCCTCGACCGCCACCGCGCGCAACGCCGCCGACCAGGTCAAAGCACTCTACGGGCGCGACGTGACGATCTTCCCGCCGCAGGTGCTCGACGCGGGGCGGACGTTCTTCTCCAAGGAGGAGGAGATCTCCGCCGAGTTCCCGGGGCGGCGGTACATCGGGCTCTCCACCGCGGGTGTGCGTCTCACCACCGCCGAGATCCGGGTCGCCGAGGTGCTGATGGCGGCGGGCCAGTTGCTGATCGACCGGTCCGGCGAGGCCGCCGATCCGTACATGTCGCTGGTGGGCTACTTCAGCGCGACCCGCGAGTTGGCCGGCATGGCGCGGTACATGGGAGACGACATCCAGACGGCGCTGTCGAAAGGCCGTCCGTGGTCGGCGCTGCCGAGGCGGTCCGGGACCAACTTCGGGGCGCTGCACGTCGCCGAGCTGACCTCGCGGGTGGCGAGCGCGGACATCACCGCCACCTTGGACCAGATGGCCGTGGGTTTCTCCACCGTGTTCGACTCCACCGCGGGCAAGCGGGAGATCGTGGCTCTGCGCGAAGCGAAGAAGCCCGTGCCGACCCGCGAGGTCAGCCCGTTCGACGCGGTGCTCGCGACGTCCATGCTGCAGGTGGGTGTGGACGTGACCAGGCTCGGGCTGATGCTGGTGGTAGGGCAGCCGAAGAACACCGCCGAGTACATCCAGGCGTCGTCCCGCGTCGGGCGCGACGCCGCTCGCCCCGGTCTGGTGGTGTCCCTGGGCAACTGGGCCCGGCCGCGCGACCTCGCCCACTTCGAGCAGTTCCGGCACTACCACGAGACGTTCTACGCCCAGGTCGAGGCTTTGTCGGTCACGCCGTTCTCCGCGACCTCCCTGGACCGAGGCCTGGACGGTGTCCTCGTCAGCGCCGTGCGCGTCCTCCAGGCGGCTGAGGCGCAAGGGCTCTCCCCCGAGCACAACGCCGGTGCTGTCGGCAGACGCCGGGACGTCGTCGCCGAGATCATCGACGCCTTGGTGGACCGGGTGCTGCGGGCCGCGGACGAGGAGACCGCGCTGAGGACGTCCCACCTGCTGCGCAACCGGCTGGACAACTGGGAGAAGCGCCGCCGGTTCCTGGCCGACCACCGCAAGGCCCTCGTCTACGAGCGGGTCACTGACGACACCAGGCACGACGCGTTGATGATGAGCGCGGAGAACGCCAAGTCCCGGACCGGCTCGCGAGACGCGCCGCCGTTCGTGGTGGCCAACTCGATGCGGGAGGTGCAGCCGGAGATCAACCTCCTGGTGAGCCCCGTGAAGGAGAACCTCGTCTACATCGCGCCGCCCGGAGCGCCGCGCTGGCAACCGCCCTCGGAGCCCTGATGACCACTGACACCAGGTTCGTCTACGACCCCGCGACGGCCGTCGACCCGTTGGGCGACGCCGAGAAGGAGGCCGAGAAGGCGACCAAGTACAACCGCGCCAAGGTCGGCTCCGGCCGCCCGTCGTCGTTGCTCTACACCTACGGCCCCGGCGCGATCATGGACCTGCCGCAGTTCACGATCATGCCCACCGGCTTGGACGACTGGGACCGGATCTGGAGGCGGCGCGACAACCCCCCGGAGATCCGCGCACCGCGCCTGCGCGACGTGGTGGCGAAGCTGCTCCGCTCGAGGGACGTGCGGCTGCGCCCGCACCCCAACCAGGCCAAGAAGATCAGCTTTTCCACCGAGGGCAACGACCTCGGCGTACCCGCGCGGGTCTTCCCGCAGTGGATGCGGTGCACGGGTTGCGACATGCTCGGCAGCCTGTCGCAGTTCGCCTACACCAACACCCACCCGTTCCGGGCTGACCTCGCGTGCTTCGAGCACGCCAAGTGCACCGGACGCGCGGGCAACCGCAGCCGCAAGCCTGTGCGGCGCACGGCCGTGCCGGCCCGGTACCTGCTCGCCTGCGTAGACGGCCACCTCGACGAGTTCCCCTACGACGAGTGGGTCCACCACTGGTCGCCCTGCCCGAACGCGGAGTTCCCCGCGCTGAAGATGGTCGATCGCACCGCGGGCAAGGGCGCGTCCGCAGTCATCGGCTGCGAGTCGTGCGGCGCGCGGCGACCGATGAACGAGGCCCAGGGCGAGGCGGGGCGCGCCAAGCTGCCCGGCTGTCGAGGTCGTCACCCGCACCTGGACGCGTTCGAGCCGAACGGTTGCCGCAACGAGACGCGGCTGATGCTGGTGGGCGCGTCGAACCTGTGGTTCCCGGCGACGCAGTCGATCATCGTCATGCCGGAGTCCCAGCAAGAGACCACGGGGGACCTCGCCGTCCGCATCCGCACCGTGCTCGGCGACAGGCTCGCCAAGTACGCCGACGACCTGGACACCTTGCGCGACGTGCTCGAAGGCAAGGCGGGCAGTCCGCCAGACCTCGCGACGATTCCCGACGACAAGCTCGCCCAAGCGGTCGCCGCCGCGCTGGCGCCTGGCGAGTCCGACGAGGAGCTGGACCGGTGGCGCGAGGACTGGGACCCGGTGGACCTCCTCGTCCCGGAATGGCAGTACCTGCTCAAGGATCCTCTCGGGTTGCGGCACGAGGATGAAACGAGCGGCCTGACACTGTCCCGGCGCGAGCGTGACCCGTCGCTGCGTCCGCAAATCACGCGGGTGCTGGCGGTCGAGCGCCTGCGCAAGGTCAACGCCCTCGTCGGCTTCACCCGCATCGACGACATGGACCGCGTCGGCGACCTCTCGCGACGGCTCGTCCCACTCACCAGGGCGGAGCGGCCCGCGTGGACGGTCGCCACCGAAGACCGGGGGGAGGGTGTGTTCCTCCAGTTCGACGAGTCCGCGGTGGCCGAGTGGGAGGCGAAGGTCAAGCGCGACCCGGTCTGGCTCGCCCACAGCGAGGCGCACCGGCGCAACTTCGAGCGCCGCTTCTCCGAGACCGCGAAGGTGGTCGACCCCGACACCCGCCTGCGACCGCCGCGCTACTGGCTCGTGCACACCTTCGCCCACGTCCTGATCCGCGAGATGGCGATGAAATGCGGCTACTCGGCCGCGAGCCTGTCCGAACGTCTCTACGCCTGGCCGGAGACGGACAGCCGCCCGGCGGCGGCCGGGCTGCTGATCTGCACGACAGCCTCCGACAGCGACGGAACCCTCGGCGGACTCGTGCAGCTCAGTGAGCCGGAGCGCCTGGAACGTGTGGTGTCAGGAGCGCTCTACCGGGCTCAGCGCTGCTCCTCCGACCCGATCTGCGCCATGCGCACTCCACAGGACGCGGAGGACTTCCTGCACGGCGCCGCCTGTCACTGCTGCGCGATGGCGTCGGAAACGTCGTGCGAACGAGCCAACCGGTTCCTGGACCGGCGATTCCTCGTCGACCTCCCCGGGAGCGGTCTTGGGTTCTTCGGCCGAGTGGATTGACCCGGCGTCGGCCCGCGAGCTGGGAGAACGGCTCACGGGTACAGAGGCCGGTCTGGTCGCCGACCGCCTCTCCCGGGGCGACACGCTGACCAGTGCTGTGCGCGCCGTCGCGCAGGGCCAGCGCGGACGTGTTCGGGAGTTGCTGCGGGAAGGGTCCACACCTGCCCGAATCGCCGTACTGCGCGCTGTCGAGGGCGCGCGGTCGGCACCGACCGCGGCGACGCCCCTGTGGACGATGCCAGGCCACCTGGCCCGAGTCGGGCCGCTCACCGCTTCGTCCCCGCATCTGGTGGAAGCCGCCCGTCATTCCGTGACGTGCTCGACGTACAACTTCCAGCGGACCTCCGGTCTGTGGGCGGCACTGCGCCGAGCGACGCAGCGTCCCGGCGTCGCGGTCCGGGTATACCTCGACGCGTCGGCCTCCGGCCGGGGCGCGCCGACCGCCGCCGAGGTGGCGGCCCACCTCGCTCCCGCCGTGATCCTGCGAACAGTCGAGTTCAGCGGCGCGGTGGTGCGCAACCACGCCAAGTTCGTCGCTGTCGACCACCGGTTCCTGCTGGTGTCCAGCGCGAACTTCTCGTGGAGCGCGGAGCACGGCAACGTCGAGTTCGGGGTCCTGCTAGACGATCGCAACCTCACGGAGGCTGTGGAGCGGCAACTGCATGATGTCGAGGACACCCTCTACGAGGTCGTGCGTTGACGGCCGTGCCCACGCAGAATCCTCTCCGTCCTACCGACCCGCGGACCCTGCTCCGGCCGCGAGGTCCGACAGCAGCAGGGCGAGCACCCGCTCCTCGTGCACCGGCGACCGTGCGAGGTCGTAGGCGACCCGTAACCCGGTGACAGCAGCCGCGAGATCACTGGGGGCGTCGTGGTGACCGCTCAGGCCGCACTCCTCGGCAAGCCCACGATCCCCCAGCACGTCCGCGTAAGCGGGAAGTGCCTCGAGGAACACCTCGTATTCGCTGTCGAGCGCGCGGCCGACCAGGCGCTCGGCCAGGGCGACGACGTCAGGCGTCCCGGTTTTGCAGGCTTCCAGGTGGATCTCCTCGGCATGCGCGATCGCCTCGCCGAGCCCGCCGTCGGAGTCGTCGACTTGCCCGGCTGCCCCCTCAGTGTGATCGCCGCGTCGGGGAAGCCGCCCTCGATCAGGCGGGCCACCGCTTCCAGGGCCGCTTCGACGTGCTGGAAGTAGCCGTAGGCATCGCCGTAGTCGACGTAGTCGACGATCTCGGTGGCACCTTCCAGCTGCTCCCGAAGCTCTCGATCGTCGAAGGCCACCGAGGGATCTGCGCCGGCTGCCACGTCCAGGCGGGCGCGCACCATGGCGTCCGAGCGTGCCGCCGCCATCAGCTGGTCCACCAGCCACGTCTGGTCGCACTTCAGCAGGAACGACCGCAACCGCCTGTCGGAAACCGGTTCCCGGCGTGGCTCACCCGGCTTTCCGCCTTCGGCGAGCAAGGCGAGAGCGGTTGCCGCGCAATGCTTGCAGAACACGCCTTCAGCGCCGTAGGGGCAGGAGCACTGGCCACGCAGACCACTCCGGAGGATCTCCAACCGGACTCGGTAGGCGTACGTGCCGTCCACCGTGGGCCGTCGATCCGCACACGCCGCACCCGGCCGGACGTGAAGTACTGCTCACCACACTCGAACGAGCTGGGGTCAGTCAGCTCCGCAGGAAACTCTCGCTCACCTGGATCATGCCATCACCGACCATTGTGCCAAGACGGTCCCGCCACCGGTCGGGGCAGCGTGCCGAGGGGGGGGAAACACGGCGGCCGCTGCTCACGGCTGATCCGCCCACCGGGCCCCGTACACCAGTCCCGGCGTGAGGTGGCGGAACTGCAGGTGGACCTCCCCCGCCGCATCCACCTGCAGTGTTCGGCCCCGGTACCGCGGGTCCGACACGTCCCTCTCGAACGCGCCATCCAGCGCCAGCACCTCCGGTGGTCCCTCCTTTCCGAACCGGAGGCGCAGGTTGAACGCCTCGCACCGGTGCCGAGGGACGTACACCAGGTGCGACGGCGGCTCCACCGGGAACACCGCCGCGAACTCCCACGATTCGCCGCGCGACAGCGGGGCCGGCAGCTCCACCGTGCCCTTCGCGAGCGTTCCTCCGTAGAGCACCATTCCCTCGGCAGCGCCGACCGCCAGGTCGAACGACCGGAAGCCGTCCTGGTCTGCCACTACCCGGTGCTGCTCGAACACGCACGGCTCGTCGAGGACCAGTGCCAGTGTCAACGACGTGACGTGCCAGCTGCCCGATGCCGCGGCCGGTAGTGCCAGCTCCGCCAGCAGCTCGATCGCCTCGTCGACGCGGCGGCGGACCGTCCGTGGATCACGGTCGGCGCGAAGGGCCGCCCACTTGACGCGGTCCTGGTACAGGGGGTGGCGGGCCTCCGGCGTTATCGCGAAGGCCGCCAGGGCCACCTCCCGCAGGTCCTCCGGGAGGTGGGCCGCCAGCTCGGACAGCCTGTCCGTCACCTTTGCCCGGATCGTCACCATTCCGTCCGACTCCGACACGTGGCACGCCGACCGGAGCGCCGGGCCCACCCGGTCCTCGACGCGGCCCGTCAAGGCCCGGCCCTTGCGCAACGCCTTCAGCTCCCGAACCAGCTCAGCGCGGTCCACCGGCTTCTCCTTCAGTGCGTTTCCATGGCAACCCCTTCGCGAGCCCCCGTGCCGACAGGGTGCGGTCGGCCGGTGGACGGGAAGTGGACAGAACGTGCATCACCGAGGCGATCAGCGCCGTCCCCATCCGGACGCCGTCGCGGCCCAGGTACGTGCGGAACGTTCCGATGCGGCCCAGCGCCTCCTGGTCCGCGTCGCCCAGGCCGAACGTCACCACCCGGGGGCAGAACGGCCAGGCCGGGTTCGCCAGCGAGGCGAACGCGGACGGCCAGGTCACCGGGTCCGTCGGCTGGCCGTCGGACAGGAAGAACACCAGGGGGCGGTGGACGACCAAGCGGTGGCGCTTCAATGCGGAAACATCGCGGTCGATCGCTGACCTGAGGAACGTGAACAGCGGGCCGAAGTTCGTGCCCGCGCACGGGCCCGGTTCGGGCAGCTCGGCCAGGTCGTCCATCGGCAGCAACGACTGGATGACCTGCGGATGCTCGCCGAAGCCCACCACGCTGCAGAACACGCGGCCGGCCACCGACGGGTCCGCGTGGACCGCGCCGCGGAACTCGCGCAGCCCCGTGTTCAGCTCGTCCATGTGGTCGGTCATCGACAGCGAGACGTCGCAGGCCACGTAACACGGCAACACGTCGGACCCCATACTCGTTTCTCCTTCACCCCTGAACGACCGGCGGAGTGTGCCGAGCCCGTGTGCACCGAACGTGGAAGAAATGCGGATTCGCGAAACCCGGACGGCCGATTGCGCGACATCAAAAGAGGACAGCAAGCTGACGCCGGGGAGGCCGCGTGGAGTTTCGGATGCTCGGCCCGCTGGAGGCGTGGCACGACGGCGTGCCGGTGCCGCTGGGCGACCAGCAGCAGCGGTTCGTCCTCGTCGTGCTGCTCCTGCACGCGAACAAGCCGGTCACGCCCGCGCGGCTGGCCGAGATCGTCTGGGCCGATCGCGAAGCCAAGCCCACCCTGGTGCGCAGCTACATCAAGCGGCTGCGGGACGTCCTCGGGGACGCGACCATCGAAACCACCCCGACCGGCTACCTGCTGCGGGTCGGCGAGGACCAGCTCGACACCATGCGATTCGATCGGCTGCGTGCCGAAGCCGCGGACGCCCGCGCCGACGACCCGCGCCGGGCGATCGCGCTGCTGCGCGAGGCCGCCGGCCTGTGGCGGGGGAAGTTCCTCGAGGACATCGACATCGACCGCGTCGGCGGGCCCGAGGTCATCTCGCCGGACGAGAGCTACCCCGACGTCGTCGGTGACCTGGCCGAGCTGGAGATCGAAGCCGGTGCGCACCGGTCGGCCCGCGACCGGCTGCGGCCGCTCGTCCAGGCCGATCCGGCCAGCCAGAAGCACGCCGAACTGCTGATGCGCGCGCTGCTCGCCGGCGGCGACCGGGTCGCGGCCCTGCGCGTCTACCACGGCACCCGCGACGCCCTCGCCGCGCTGCGCATGGCGCCCGGGCCGGTGCTGCGCAAGCTCGCCGCGCGCGCCGAACAGGGCGATCCGCCCAGCTCGCTGCCGTTGCGGCCCGGCGAATTCACCGGCCGGGCCGCGGAGATCGCCACCATCGAGGCGGCCGCCGCGGCCGGGCGACGGGCGGTCTGGATCAGCGGCGCGCCGGGCGCCGGCAAGACCGGCCTGGCGATCGAGGCGGCCCACCGGCTGCGCGACCGCTTCCCCGACGGCCAGCTCCTCGCCCGCCTCAACGGCTTCACCCCCGGCGTCGACGCGACCGACGTCGGCGACGCCCTCAGCGAGCTGCTCGTCGAACTCGGCGTGCCCGCCGAGCAGATCCCGGCCACCGTGGGCCGGAAAGTCACGCTCTACCAGGCAACCCTCTGGGGTACGCGGACGCTGGTCGTGCTCGACAACGCCGCGTCGCCGGAGCAGATCCGGCCGCTGCTGCCCGAGGCGGACGGCTGCCTGGCCGTCGTCACCAGCCGGCGGATGGGTGACGCCGATACCGGCGAAAACATCCGGCTCGCGCCCCTGTCGCCCGAGGAGGCGGCCGAGCTGTTCCACGCGCTCGCCGGGCCCTCGCGGCTGCGTGGCCGGGCCGCCGACGTCGCCGCGGTGGTCCGGCGGTGCGGCTACCTGCCGATGCCCGTCCGGGTGGCGGCCGCGCTGTTCCGGCGGCACGACCGGTGGCCGCTGGAGCACCTGCTGCGCCTGCTGGAGGAAAACGGTCCGTGGGGCGAAGACGACGGGATCGCCGCCGTCCGGGTGTCCTACCGGCAGCTCGGCGAGCCGCAGCGCGCCCTGTTCCGGCTGCTCGGCAGCCTGCCCGGCCCGGACGTCGACGTCGCCGGCGGGGCCGCGCTGGCCGGCTGCGACGTCGCCGAGGCGCGGTCGCTGCTCGACGACCTGCACGAGGTCAGCCTGCTGGAGGAGGCCGCCCCCGAGCGGTACCAGATGCTCGACCCGCTCAAGGAGTTCGCCGCCGACGAGCCCGCGCCCCGGCCCGCGCTCGTGCGGCTGCTCGACTACTACCTCGTGACGCTCGCGGCCGCGGTCCGCGCCGCGTACCCCTTCGACCGCGCCCAGCTGCCGTCGACGGCGGACCGGTCCTGCGCGGTGACGCCGGTCTTCGCCGACGCCGACGCCGGGCTGCGGTGGATCGTCGCCGAACGCGACAACCTCGTGGCCGCCATCCGCTACGCCGCCGCGCACGCGCTGCCCGAGCACACCTGGCGGCTGGCCGTGCTGCTGTGGCGGTACTTCAACACGACGAACCAGTTCGAAGACTGGATCGGCACGCTCGAGCTGGCCTGGCGGATCGTCTCCGCCGACGCGGGCAACGACTACGGCCAGGCGCACGTCCTGCTGCGGCTGGCCACCGCGCACGACCGGCGCGGGCAGCTCGCCGAGGCGCTGGAACTCGCCGCCAAGGCGCTGCCCAAGTGGCGCCGCCTCGGCGACCCGCGCGGCGAAGCGGCGACGCTGTGCGCGCTCGCCATCCCCACCATGGAACTGGGCCGGCACGAGCAGGCGATGGCCCACCTCGAAGCCGCGCTGGCCAAGTACGAGCAGACCGAGGACCGGCGGGGCGAAGCCCACGCGCTGAGCATGCTCGGCTACCTCAACGAGCTCCACGGCAACCTCCGGATCGCGTTGGCGCAGCACGAATCCGCCGCGCGGATGCTGCGGGAGATCGGGCACGTCCAGGGCCTGGCGCACACGCTGAACAACCTCGGCTCGGTGCAGGAAAACCTGGATCTGCTCACCGAAGCGCTGGCCAGCTACACCGACGCGCACGCCCACGCCGCCGAAGTCGGCGACCACTGCGTCGAGGCCTACGCGCTGAACAACATCGGCAACGTGCACCGGCAGCGCGGCCGGTACGCCGAAGCCGTCCGCTACCACGACAAGGCCCGGGAAGTGGCGGCGAACGTGCCGGACGCCGACCTGCGCACCCAGCTGTACCTCGACCGCGGCGCGACGGCGCTGGCCGGCGGCGCGCCCCGGGAAGCGCTCACCGCCGGCAAGGCCGCACTGGACCTGGCCGAGGGCAGCGGCAACCGCGCTTACCGGGCGCGGGCCCACCGCGGTGTCGCGGAGACGCTGCACGCGATGGGCGACCACGAAGGCGCCGTGACGCACTGGGCCGCGGCCGAGGCCGAGTTCGCCGCGCTCGACCTGCCGGAGGCCGGTGAGGTGCGCGAAGAACGTTCGGCGCTGGGTTGCGCCTGCGGCCCGCGGTGAGCCGTGAGCGGCAGCGAAGGCTGCCGCTCACGGCGGGGCCGTCAACCGTGCCAGGGGTTGCCGTCGGTGGTGGGGGTCGGCGTCGGCGTGACGACCGGAGCGGCCGGCGCCCCGCCGTCGTCGCTCGCGTACGCGGTGGTGGAGCCGATCACCGGCAGCGCGGCGAGCGCACAGATCGCGAGCACCGGGCCGCCGATTTTGGCCAGCTTTTTGAACATGGCGAATTCCTCCTCGGAAATGGTTGTTTCGAGCGCTTCGGATGATTTCCGCGCCCACCACCGAGGATTCGCTTCACCACATTCAGCGACAAGGGGTTTCCTGTTTCATAAACGAACAGGAAACAGTGACCGCCCCGGCCAGCAGCACGCCGGCGGCCGCGACCAGCGCGATCGACGTCGTCGCGTGGGCCAGGAGGGCACCGAGGATCGCCACCCCGAGGGCCGCGCCGGTCTGGCGGGAAGCGTTCAACGCCCCGCCCGCGATGCCGGTCAGCTCCGGCGGGGCCGCGGCGACCACCGAAGCCAGCAACGACGGGATCGCCAGGGAAACGCCGAAGCCCAGCAACGCCAGTGCGACCACCGAGAGGGCCGCCGAGGCCGAGGCCGCCTGGAGCAACGTGCCGCCCGCCATCACCACGAATCCCGTTACCGCCGGGATGCGCGGCCCGATCCGGGCCACCAGCCGGCCGGTGAAAATCGGGTTGAACGCCGTCGGGATCGTCAGCGGAAGGAAGGCCAGGCCCGTCGCCGACGGCGGATAACCGCGGCTTTCCTGGAAATACAGCGACAGCACGAACAACACCCCGGACAAGCCGAAGTTCACGATCGCGCCCGCCGCCAGCCCCAGCGGGAACGCGCGGTCGCGGAACAGGCGGGCCGGGAGGATCGCGGCCGGATGACGCTGGGAGCGCACGAACACCGCGGCCGCGGCGGCGGAGAGCAGCAGCGCGCCCCACGACCTCTCGATCAGTGCGTACGTCAATGTCGACAAAGCGACTACCGCCGAAAGCCGGCCCACGACGTCGATGCGGCCGGGCCTCGCCGGGCTCGGCGGGGCCGAGCGGGCCAGCGCCCACGCGACCGCGGCCACCGGGACGTTGGCGAGGAAGATCGCCCGCCAGCCGAACGCCTCCGTCAGGAGGCCGCCCAGCAGCGGGCCCGCCACCAGGCCGGTTCCGCTCACCGCGGCCCACACCCCCATCGCCTTCGCGCGCGCGGCGGGCACCGGGTAGGCCGCCGCGATCAGCGCCAGTGAGGAGGGGACCAGCAGTGCGCCCGCGACGCCGAGCAGCGCCCGGAGCGCGATGAGCAACGGCGTCGAGAACGCCAGCGCCGACAAACCGGACAGCACCGCGAACGAAAGCAGGCCGGCGGCGAACACCCGGCGGGCGCCGAAGCGGTCCGACCACGCTCCCGCCGTGAGGAGGAAGGCCGCGAACGTCAGCGTGTAGCCGTTCGAAATCCATTGCTGCGCCGGCAAAGACGGCGAGAGGGCCGGAAGGGCGACCGTCACGATCGTCGTGTCCAGCATGACCAGGAAGTAGCCCAGCGAAAGGCCGATGAGGAGTCTTGCCACACCGAAAAGCCTGGACGTTGGGTGACTTCGGCGAAAGCAGGCAGTTACGATGACGGGTATCGGGACCGCCGATGGGGGATGCCATGGAACTGCGCCACCTGCGCACCTTTCGCGTCGTGGCGCGGACGCTCAACTTCACCCACGCCGCCGCCGAGCTGCACTACGCGCAGTCCAGCGTCACCGAACAGATCCAGGCCCTGGAAGCCGAACTCGGCGCGAAGCTGTTCGAACGCGGGCGGCGGCTGCGGCTCACCGGTGCCGGGGACAGGCTCGTCGGGTACGCGGACCAGGTGCTCGAACTCGTCGAGGAAGCCCGGGCCGCGGTCGACGAGGAACGCGGGGAACCCGAGGGCGATCTCACCATCGGTGCCCTGGAAACGCTGTGCGCCCAACGGGTTCCCGGAATCTTCGGCGCGTACCGGACGCGGTGGCCGCGCGTGCGCGTCACCCTCGAAGAGAGCGGCCGGGGCGAGCTCTACCAGGCCGTGCGGCAGTCCCGGATGGACGTTTGCTTCACCTTCGGCGCCCCACCGGCCGACCCGGCGCTGGCCAGTGCGTCACTGGGCACCGAACCGCTCGTCGTCATCTTCCCGCCGGGGCATTCCCTGGCCCGGCGGGAAGAACTCCGGCCCGCCGACCTCAAGGGCGTCGGCTTCCTGGCGACGCCGAAGGGCTGCGGCTTCCGGGAGATGCTGGACCGGATCGACGGGCCCGTCATCGAGGCGGAGGTCGGCAGCCTCGCCGCCCTCGCGCGGTGCGTGGCCGCCGGCCTGGGGTGCGGGCTCGTGCCCGCCCTCGTCGAGCACGCCGGCGCGGTCGCCGTCCCCCTGGCCGGGGCCACCACCGACGTCACCATGACGTGGCGGCGGCGCGACGAGCACAAGCCGGGCATCGCCGCGCTGCTCGCCACTGCCTACGCGTTGTCCAGCACGGACACCAGTTCGTCCGGCAGCTCCAAGGTGAAGGCCGGCGCGATCGACTCGTAGTGCTCCCACGTGCGCGGCCCGATCAGCGGGATGACGCCGTGGTGCAGCAGCCACGCCAGCGCCACCTGGTTGCCGGTCGCTCCCAGCGATGAGGCCACTTTAGACACTGCGGCCAAGCGCGCCTCACTGTCCGGACCCGCGTACGAACGCCAGATCGGGGTCGACTCCCGGTAGGCGGCGTCGTCGTAGATCCCGCGCAGCAGCGAGGAATACGCCGCCAGGGAGACGTCCGGGTGTTCGGAAAGCCAGTCCAGCAGCTCGGCGCCGGCGGTCGAGGACACGTCGGCACCCGTGGGGCGCAGGTACGAGTGCTGGACCTGGACCGCCACCGGCGAGGCCCAGCCGTTGACCAGTGCCAGCGAGCGGATGCGCTCCAGGCGCCACGTCCGGACGTTGCTCCAGCCGATGTACCGCACCTTGCCCGACCGGACCAGAGAGTCCAATGCGGACAGTGTCTCCTCGAGCGGGGTGCGCCGGTCGTCGACGTGGACGTAGTAGAGATCCAGGTGGTCGGTGCCCAGGCGGCGCAGGCTCGCCTCGGCCTCGCGCTCGATCACCGCCGCGCCGGCGCCCTCGAACTCGCGCTCCATCGCGTCCCAGTCCGTCGTGCCGTCCGGCCGCCGGGCGGCGCGGGCCGCCGGGAGGTCCGTGATGCCCGCCGACACCTTCGTCGCCAGGAAGACGCGGTCGCGCCGGCCCCGCAACAGCTTGCCCAGCAGGGTTTCGCTCTCCCCGCCCGAGAACTGCTCGCCCACCCACCAGGCGTAGCAGTTCGCCGTGTCCAGGAAGTCGCCGCCGGCGTCGAGGTAGGCGTCCAGGATGCGGGCGGACGTCGGCTCGTCCGTCGACGTGCCCATCAGCATGCAGCCCAGCGACACCTGGCTCACGTACTGGCCGGTCCGGCCCAGTTCCACCTTTTTCATGCCGACCACGCTAAGCCCGGATCGGTCCGGTACTACAGTCCAATACCGTGGCTGGATCACAGACCGATTGGGGTGTGCTGCTGGAACTCGCCGGGTCCGGCCCGAAACACGAACAGCTGGCCAGGGCCCTGCGCAAGGCGATCCGGGACGGCGTCCTGGACGGCGCTGTCCCGCCGAGCCGACGGCTCGCCGCCGACCTCGGGTGCTCGCGGTGGGTCGTCACGCAGGCCTACGCCCAGCTGGTCGCCGAGGGGTACCTGGCCGGGCGCACCGGCTCGGCCACCCGGGTCCGGCGGGTGGGCGACGCGGTGGCGGCGCAGGAGCCGGCGCACCCGGCGCCGCCGCGATACGACCTCGCGCCGGGCCTGCCCGACCTGCGGAACTTCCCCCGCCGTCCGTGGGCGGAAGCGGTGCGCGAAGCCCTGGCGACCACGCCACACCCGGACTTCGGGCTGCCCGAGCCCGGCGGCCACCCCCGGTTGCGGCGGGTCCTTGGCGACTACCTCCGGGGGGTCCGCGGCGCCGCGCCCGGCACCGTGGTGGTCTGCGGCGGCGTCACCGACGGCGTGACCAGTGTGTGCCGCGCCCTGGTGGAGCGCGGTCGCACGCGGCTGGCCGTCGAAGATCCCGGGTGGACGCGGTTGCGGCGGGCGGCCGAAGGCGCCGGGATGACCGTCGACCCGGTGCCGGTCGACGACGAAGGCATCGACGTCGGGCGGATCCCGGCGGGCGTCCGCGCGGTGCTCGTCACGCCCGCGCACCAGTTCCCCACCGGCTCCGTCCTCTCGCCGCGGCGGCGGGCCGAGCTGCTGGCCTGGGCGCGCGACGTCGACGGGCTGATCCTCGAAGACGACTACGACGCCGAGTTCCGGTACGACCGGCGGCCCGTCGGCACCGTCCAGGGCACCGACCCGGGACGGGTCGCGCTCTTCGGATCGGTCAGCAAGACCCTCAGCCCCGCGCTTGGGCTCGGCTGGGCCGTCCTGCCTCCACGGTGGACAGTGCACGCGCACCCGCCACCGGTCGTCGACCAGCTCGCGCTGGCCGGCTTCGTCGAGAGCGGCGGCTACGACCGGCACCTGCGCAGCGCCCGGCTGCGCTACCGCGCCCGGCGCGACCGGCTCGTCGCCGCACTGGGGCCCGTGCGGCTCTCCGGTGTCGCGGCCGGGCTGCACCTGGTGCTCCACCTCGACCAGGACGCCGCGGCGGTGGTCCGGCGGGCGAAGGCGGCCGGCGTCAAGGTGACCGACCTCGACGACTACCGGACCGCGCCGGGCGAGCCCGCGCTCGTCCTCGGCTACGGCAACCTCGCCGACACCGGCGTCGAGGCCGCCGCCCGGCTGCTCCGGCGGGCGATGACAACGGTTTGACCTGGATGCCGCCTTCTCAAACGGCCGCCGATGTGAAAAGCTGCTGGACAGTCCGCTTTTGACAACGTTGTCACGTGGGAGGTGCGCGCCCCATGGGGTCGCCAAGCAGACAACTGATCGCCGCGGCGGCCGTCGGGCTCGTGGTCGCCGCCACGACCCAGGCCACCGCCCACGCCGCCACGCCGGTCGACCCGGTGAGCCTGGTCAACCCGTTCGTCGGCACCCAGAACTTCGGGAACACCTTCCCCGGCGCGAGTGCGCCGTTCGGGATGGTGCAGGTCAGCCCGGACACCGGCGGGCAGGGTGGCTACGACTACCTGCAGAACGCGATCTACGGCTTCAGCCAGACGCACCTGTCCGGCGTCGGCTGCGGCGTGATGGGCGAGCTGCCGATCATGCCGACCACCGGCGCCGTGGACAACGTTGACAAGGACGCCTACAAGTCCGGGTACAGCCACGACGACGAGCACGCCGAGCCCGGCTACTACCGCGTCGGGCTCCAGAAGTACGGCGTGAACGCCGAGCTGACCGCGACCGCGCGCACCGGCTGGCAGCGCTACACGTTCCCGTCGACCGGGCAGGCGAACGTCCTGTTCAACACCGGCCAGGCCAACCAGTCCGTGAAGGACTCCGAGATCCACGTCGTCGGCGACCGGACCCTCGAAGGGCGGGTCAAGGCCGGCGGGTTCTGCGCCGGCCACGACGAGCACACCGTCTACTTCACCGCCACCTTCGACCGGCCGTTCAGCTCGTTCGGCACCTGGCGCGGCTCGGCGCGCACGCCGGGCGGCCGCGACGCCGCGGGCACCGGCGGCAACGGCGCCTGGGCGAGCTTCGACGCGACCACCGACCACGACGTCGTGCTCAAGGTCGGCCTGTCCTACACCGGTCTCGACGGCGCCCGGAAGAACCTCGCGGCGGAGACGTCGGACAGCTACGACTTCGACGCCACCCGCGCGGCCCTGCACCGGCAGTGGGCCGACCGGCTCGGCGCGATCCGGATCGCCGGCGGCACCACCGAACGGCAGACGGCGTTCTACACCGCGCTCTATCACGCGCAGCTGCACCCGAACCTGGCCGGCGACACCGACGGGGCGTACACCGGCTTCGACGGCAAGGTGCACACGGCGAGCGGCTACACGCCGTACCAGAACTTCTCGCTGTGGGACACCTACCGGCCGCAGAACCAGCTGCTGGAGATGCTGGAACCGCAGGTCGCGCGGGACGTCGCCCTGTCGGTCGTCGCCATCGGCCGTGACGGCGGGTGGCTGCCGCGGTGGGCGCTGGCCGAGAGCGAAACGAACATCATGACCGGCGACCCGGTGACCCCGTTCCTCGTCGAGGCGTGGTCGAAGGGCCTGCTCGCCGGCCACGAAGAAGAGGCGTACGCGCTGCTCAAGAAGAACGCGACGAGCACGCCGCCCGCCGACTCGCCGTACAACGGCCGCTCCGGCGTCGGCTACTACAACGAGCGCGGGTACATCCCGAGCGGGCTAACGCTCGGCAAGGACTGCGCGGACAAGGGCGGCGACAACGACTGCACGCACCCGGCGTCGGCGACCATGGAGTACGCCGCGGCGGACGCGTCCCTCGCACTGATGGCCCGCGGGCTCGGCCACGGCGCCGACGCGCGGATGTTCGCCGACCGCGGCCAGTGGTACCGCAACCTCTGGGACTCCTCGATCCAGCAGTTCCGCCCCCGCACCGCCGAGGGCACCTTCGTCACGCCGTACAACCCGGTCGACGCGGGCCACCAGTTCCACGAAGGCGGCGCCTACCAGTACCAGTGGCTCGTCCCGCAGGACCCGGCCGGCCTCGTCTCGCTGATGGGCGGCCGGGCGGCGACCGAGAAGCGGCTGGATTCGTTCTTCGCGTACGGCAACCTCCTGAAGGACCCGGCCGGCACCGCGCGGACCGACTGGATCGCCAGCCCGTACGACTACTACGGCAAGGCGACGTACAACCCGAACAACGAGCCCGACCTGCTCGCGCCCTACATGTACAACTGGGTCGGCGCGCCGGCGAAGACCGCGACCGTCGTCCGCGCGGCGATGACGTTGTTCACCACCGGCCCCGACGGCATGACCGGCAACGACGACCTCGGCACCATGTCCGCCTGGTACGTCTTCTCGTCGCTGGGCCTGTACCCGACGATGAGCGGCGCGAACTTCCTAGCGGTGTCGAGCCCCCAGTTCGAGTCGGCGACCGTCCGCATCGGACAGTACGGAGCTTCGCAGGGCGGGACGCTGACGGTGTCGGCGCCGGGCGCGAGCGACACGAACCGGTACATCCAGAGCGTGTCGCTCAACGGCCGGGACGTCCGCCGGACGTCGCTGGACTGGTCGGCGCTGGCGCACGGCGGGACGCTCTCGCACAAGCTCGGCTCGCGGCCGTCGTCGTGGGGCACCTCGCCGTCGGCGACACCGCCGTCGGTGAACGACGCGGCGGGCGACCAGCGGCGGCACGTCGACGCTTCGCTGCGGCAGACGTCCGTGGTGATCCCGGCCGGCGCGGCGCAGCAGGTGCACCTCGACCTCGACGTGGTGGCCCAGAACCCGGGGCTTCAGCCGGTGACGGTCTCGATCACGGCGCCGTGGAAGAGCCGGGTCCAGCCGTTGCTCGTGCTCTGGTCCGGACGGCTGCCGGTGCAGCAGACGGTGCCGATCACGGTGAACGTGCCGGCGGACACGGCCCTCGGGACGTACCCGGTGCAGGTCAAGGTGTCGGGTCTCGGCGCGAACACGGTGACCCGCTCGGCGACGGTCGAGGTCCGGACGCCGTCGACGTGCGTGTCGCCGGGCGCGCAGTGCGCGGTGGACCTGACCCGCGACCGCAACCACGACGGCACGGCCACGGTGGCGGCGTCCGATCAGGGCAACTTCGACGGCGGCGGCTGGAGCTACGACGCGGCCCTGCTCCCGGCGGCTGGCCCGGTGGTCTGGGACGGCGTCACGTACGCGGCGCCGGACGCCTCGGGAACGGCCGCGAACTTCGTCGAGGCCCGCGGGCAGTCGCTGCTGCTCCCGGCGGGTCAGCACACCGCGCTTCGCATCGTCGGTGCCTCGCACAACGGCCCGGTGTCGACGACGGTGACGGCGCACTACACGGACGGGACCAGCGCCGACCTGGCCGTGACGTTCGGTGACTGGGCGGGGTCCGGCAGCCCGGTGGTGCTGGAGATGCCGCACCGGATCAAGGCCGGGAGCGGGGTCGACGGGCCGCCGGTCCGGTTGTTCGGGATCTCGGCCGCGTTGGACGGCGGGAAGACCGTGCAGTCGGTGAGCCTGCCGAACGACCCGCGGGTGGAGGTCTACGCGCTCACCCTGGCGTGACGGTCCGGTTCGCCGGTTCCCCGGCGAACCGTTCCGCCAGGTCAGGGAAGCCGAACACGGTGATCCGCGCGATCCCGCCGTTTTCCACTGTCAGCACCGCGACCCCGAAGGGGTCGCCGCGGTACCAGACGGCGGCCGCGGGTTGGCCGTTCGCGCGGCTCGGGGTCATGCGCCACTCTCCGGGCTCGCCGATCACGTGTCGCAGGAATGCGACGCAAGTGCGCTTCCCGGCGAACCACGTCCGGGACGGCAGCGCCTCGATCACCGCGTCCTCGCGCAGCAGCTGTTCCAGCGCGGCCAGGTCCGAGCGCTCGAACGCCGTCATGTACCGCTCCAGCAGCGCGCGCTGCTCCGGCTCGGTCAGCTCGCCGGCCGCCGGGGCGTCGCGGAGGGTCGCCCGGGCTCGCTGGAGCGCGCTCTTCACGGCAGCCACGCTCATCCCGAGCATCTCCGCGACCTCGGTCGCCGGGAACGCCAGGACCTCCCGGAGGATCAGGACCGCGCGCTGCCGGGGCGGGAGCAGCTGCAGGCCGGCGATCAGGGCCAGCCGGACGCCGTCGCGGGCTTCCGCGATCGCGGCCGGGTCCGCCGACTCCGGGGTGATCAGCGCGTCCGGGATCGGGAGCGGCCAGTCCTCGGCCAGGACGGCCGGGGCGTCCGGGTCCGTCGACGGCGGGCCGAGGCCCGAGGGGAGCGGAAGCCGCCCGCGCTGCCGGAGAGCGGTGAGACAGGCGTTGGTCGCGATCCGGTAGAGCCACGTCCGCAGCGACGCGCGGCCCTCGAAGCCGTCGTACGCCCGGAACGCCCGAAGGTAGGTCTCCTGGACGACGTCCTCGGCCTCGTCGGGCGTGCCGAGCATGCGGTAGCAGTGCGCCAGCAGCTCACGCCGGTACGGCTCGAAGTCCACGCTCATACCTTGGCCGACCCGCGCGGGCGGTGAAAGGAATCGGTCAGGTACGAACTTCGGGCGGCTGCTTCAGGCGACGATCCGCGGTTCCGACGCCAGCCGCGACAGGACGTGGGTGAGGCGGCGGGCCGCCACCTCCCACTCCTCCAGCGCGCTGCCGCGGCCGAGCGCCGCCGTGCGCAGGGAGCGTCGGAGCTCCGGGTCCGCGTACCAGCGGTGGAGCGCGTCCGCCATGGCGAACGGGTCGTCCGGCTCGACGAGCACGCCCGGCATCTCGCCGTCCGCGTCGACGCCGAGTGCGTCGTACACCCCGCCCACCTCGGTGGCCAGTACCGGAATGCCGCGGGCCAGCGCCTGGGCCACGAACATGCCGGACGTCGCCGCGCGGGCCGGGATGACCAGCAGGTCCGCCGCGTTGTAGGCCGCTCCGAGGTCGACCGCGTCGCCCGCCAGGGTGATCCGGTTGCCGAGGCCGAGGCGCTCGATCGTCCAGCCGAGCTCGTCGACGTACGCCCGGTCCACCTCCAGCGAGCCCGCGAAAACGCAGGACAACGCCAGGTGGTCGACCTCGCCGAGGGCCTGGACCAGCACGTCGTGGCCGTTGCGGCGGGTCACGTCGCCGACGCAGAGCAGCCGGGACACGCCGTCCGCGCCCGCCGCGAGCGGGGCCGCGTCGGTGCCGGGCTTGGCGACGTAGACCCGGCTCGGGTCCAGGTCGTGGCGGTCGATCAGCAGCCTCGCGAGCCACGGGCTGGTCGCGACGACCATGCCGGCCATCCGCAGCGTCTCGCGCTCGCACGCGTCCAGCTCCGCCGCGTGCGCCGGGGCGAGCCCCGGCTCGTCGGCCAGGGCCTGGTGCACCAGGATGGCCAGGCGCAGCCGCCGCGCGTGCGGGACGACGATCTCGGGGACGCCGGCGGCGATCATGCCGTCGAGCAGCACGACCGTCCGGTCCGGCAGCGCGGCCAGCGACCGCGCCAGCCGACGGCGGGACGTCGCGTCCGGCTCCGGCCAGTCGCCGGCGATCGGCAGCTCCAGGACCGGCTGGCCGACGGCAGGCAGGGTCTGGCACATCCGCTTGTCGTAGGTGTCGCTGCCCGGCGGGGCGGCCGGGAGGATGAACACCATCGGGTCGGCGGGCCTCATCGCGCACGCCGGAGCAGGTCGGGTTCGGGAACAGACACGGCTACCTCCAGCGTGGGTCGACGGCGGTGACGGCTCATACGTCACACGCACCCCAGGCCGGGAAGGTTCAGCTCTGCGCGTCGATCATCCAGATGCCGTTCTGCTGGACGAGCGTGAAGGTGTCGTTCTCGGGGTTCCCGCCGTCGTAGGTGACGTGCGCCGTGACCCGGCCCGGCCCGACTTCCCTGGGGTTGCTGACCTGCACCGACTTGTACCGTCCCCAGAAGCTCTTGTAGGTCTCGTAGGTCTGGTTGCGCGAAGCCTTGAAGTGGGGCGTGAGCAGGTTCCAGGCCGCCGCCGGGTTGCCCGGCAGCAACCCGTAGTAGGCGACGAGGGCGTCGACGGCGGTCTTCGACGAGGCCACGGTCGACACCGTCGGCGAGGTCGACGGAGCCGAGGTCGCCGAGGTCGGCGGCGTCGGCGAGGGGGAAGAGGACGGTGCCGTCGAGGGCGTCGCGGACGGGGACGCCGAGGTGGACGGCGTCGGCGACGGCGGGGCGGCCGCGTTGTCCTGCGGCGGCTTCTGCCGCACGATCAGCAGGATCGCCACGACGACCGCCACGCACAGCAGCGCCGCGCCCGCCCCGACGGCGATCAGGCCCTTGCGCGCGCCCGGCGACACCGTGGTGACCTCGCCCGCGGGCACGGCGACCGCGGCCGGCACGGTCGGGACCGCGGGAGGCTCGGTTTCGGGCACCGTCTCCGCCAGCACCGAGTCGCCCGGTTCCGCGTCCTCCAGCAGCGCACGCAGCTCCTGCTCGACCTCGTCCATCGACGGCCGCTCGGCCGGCTCGGTGGCGAGCATCCGCAGCAGCAGCGGCGTCAGCCTGCCCGCCTTCTCCGGCGGCACGATCTCGCCGCTGGAGGCCTTGTAGAGCAAGGCGATCGGGTTGTCGGCGGTGCCGTAGGGCGACTGCCCCTCGACGGCGGCGTACAGCGTGGCGCCGAGCGAGAAGACGTCGGCGGCGAAGTCCGCGTCCTCCCCGCGGGCCACCTCGGGCGCGAGGTACGCCGGCGTTCCGGCGATCTCGCCGGTGGCTGTCAGCTTGACGTCACCGATCGCGCGTGAGATGCCGAAGTCGGTGATCTTCGCCGTGCCGTCCTCGGAGACCAGGATGTTGGCCGGCTTCACGTCGCGGTGCACGACCCCGGCGCGGTGCGCGCCGGCCAGCGCCGAGCTGATCTGCACGCCGATGCGGATGGCGTCGTCCACCGTGGCGGGCTGCTCGCCGAGCACGAGGGCCAAGCTCTTCGACGGCAGGTACTCCATCACCAGCCACGGCCGGTCCTCCTCCTCGAGGACGGCGAACACGGTGATCGCGTGGGAATGCTGCAGCCGCGCGGCGATTCGCGCCTCGCGCATCGCGCGGTTCTTCGCTTCCTGGGTGCGTTGCTCGTCGTGGTCGTGCGGCAGCAGGAGTTCCTTGATCGCCACGGTGCGGTCGAGCTTTTCGTCCTGGGCCCGCCACACCGTGCCCATCGCGCCGCCGCCGATCGGCTCGAGCAGCCGGTACCGATCGCGGATCCGGCGACTTTCCACGAGCATCCACCATTCTCCGAAGTGGCCGACGAGATCCGGTCAGCATGCCAGGCTGGGCGGCCGACCGGTACCAACGTAACCGAAAACCTTGCGCGGACAGCGCAAACAAGCGCTGTGGCGCCGCCCACGGTGTACCCCGGAATCCTAACGAACAACCCCGTACGCACGATCAAGTGCGTCCACGATCTCCTTGCGCAGCCCGGCGCCGACGGCGATCGTCGCCGCGGAACCGACCGTGTGCTCGCTGCCGTCGCGGTCGACGACGGCCCCGCCCGCCTCGCGCACGAGCAGCACGCCGGCCATGGTGTCCCACGGGTTGTTGGACAAGATCAGTGCGGCGTCGAGCTTTCCGTCCGCCACCCAGGCGAGGTCGATGGCCGCCGTCCCGAGCATCCGGATCTTCTGCGCCCGCGCGCCGAGGTCCGAAAGGAGCAACAGGCGCGCGCGGTTCTTCTCCTCGGCGAGCTCGCCGATCGCGAAGTCCCCGACGGCGATCATCGCGTCGGACAGTTCCGTCGCGGTGGAAGCGCCGACGCGCTCTCCGTTCGCGAAGGCCCCTTCGCCGCGCGCGGCGGTGTAGGTGACTCCGAGGTACGGCAGCGTGATCGCGGCGACCGTGCTGTGTTCGCCGTCCACGAGCGCCAGGGAGATCCCGCAGAGTGGAATGCCGCGGGCGAAGTTCGCCGTTCCGTCGATGGGGTCGAGCGCCCACCAGCGGCCGCCGCCGGCGCCGCTGCGGCCGCGCTCCTCGCCGAGCACGCCGATCTCCGGCGTCTCGGCGGCGAGGAACTCCCGCAGCGCGTCCTCGACCGCGGTGTCGACATCGGTCACCAGATCGCGATCGCCCTTCGCGGAAACGGAAAAATCCGGACGCGACCTGACGATCTCCGTCGCCTTGGCCACGGCCTCGCGCGCGACGTCCAGTAGTGCGGCATGCTCGGTCATGCCACCAACCTAGTGAAGGGCCGCGCCCATGACCGATCTGTTCCCGCTCGCCACCACCGCCGACGAGCAGGAGCGGCGGGCGTCGGTGGCGGTGCTGCCGGTGGGCAGCTTCGAGCAGCACGGCGCGCACCTGCCCCTGGCGACCGACACGGTCATCGCGGCGACGCTCGCCAAAGCCGTCGCCGGGGCGTACCCCGTCCTCCACCTGCCGCCGATCACGATCTCCTGCTCGCACGAGCACGCGGGGTGGGCGGGCACGGTGAGCATTTCGGCCCGCACCCTGCACGCGGTGGTCACCGACGTCGCCGCGTCGCTGAAAGCGTCCGGGGTGGACCGGCTGGTGCTGGTCAACGGGCACGGCGGCAACTACGTACTGTCCAATGTGGTCCAGGAGGCGGCGGGCGCGATGGCGCTCTTCCCGGGCGTCGCCGACTGGCAGGCGGCCCACACCGCGGCCGGCCTGCGGACGTCACTGGACGACGACATGCACGCGGGCGAGCTGGAGACGTCGATCCTGCTGCACGCCCACCCGCACCTGGTCCGCCCGGGTCACGAGACGGCCGACCACGTCACCGACCGGGAACACCTGCTGACACTGGGCCTGCGGGCGTACACGGAGTCGGGGGTGGTCGGCCGTCCTTCGCTGGCCAGTGCGGCCAAGGGGCACGTCCTGCTGGACACGCTCGTCCAGCGCTTCGCCGCGGTGCTCGAGGTGTTAGGCGCCTGAGTAGGCCTGGCCCAGGTGCGGCAGCAGGTGGGCCATCCGCTCGGCCTTCGTCCGGAGGTACCGCAGGTTCTCCGGGTTCGGCGGAACCAGCAGCGGAACCTGCTCGCTGATCCGGATTCCGTAGCCGGTGAGTTGTTCGACCTTCTGCGGGTTGTTGGACAGCAGCCGGACCGAGCGGATGCCGAGGTCGGTGAGGATGCCCGCCGCCGCGTGGTAGTCGCGGGCGTCGACCGGCAGGCCCTGCGCGACGTTCGCGTCGACCGTGTCGAGGCCCTCGTCCTGCTGCAGCCGCATCGCCTCGAGCTTCGCGAGCAGGCCGATCCCGCGGCCCTCGTGGCCCTGGACGTAGACGAGCACGCCCGAGCCCTCCTCGACGATGCGGTCCAGCGCCACCGCCAGCTGGTCGCCGCACTCGCAGTGCGTCGAGCCGAAGACGTCGCCGGTCAGGCACTCGCTGTGCACCCGGACCAGGGCGCCCAGCGGGGCGACGTCGCCGTACACCAGCGCGACCTGCTCGGTGCCGGTGCGGTCGAGGTACCCGAACGCGCGGAACGTCCCGTGCCGGGTCGGCAGCCGGGTCTCGACCACCCGCTCGACCACGGCCCGGCGCGGCAGCTCCCCCACGATGTCGCTTGCTGTCATGCCTCCACCTCTCTATCCCGGCACTTTCACGTGAAAGTGCCGGGCCGTTCGTGCGGCACTTTCACGTGAAAGTGCCGTCCGGTGCACCCCGGCGACGCTCCGGACGAGCAGGACGCCGGCGCCGGGCAGGCTCGCGACCAGCGTGAGCACGCCGTAGACGACGGCGACGGTGACACCTTGGGCGGCGCCCAGACCGGCCGCGCCGAAGAGCAGGGCGCAGACGCCCTCGCGCGGGCCGAAGCCGCCGACGTTGAGCGGGAGGCCCATCGCGAGCAGCGCGAGGACCATCAGGGGCACGAGCTGCCACACCGGCGCGCCGACCCCGGCGACCCGGGCGGCGACGACGAACAGCGCCAGGTGCCCGGCCAGGGTCGCGACGGACAGGAAGCCCACGCTGGGCCACGTCTCGCGGGTCAGCAGGCCGAGCCGGAGGTCGGCCAGGGTGACGGCGAAGCCGCGCCGGAACTTCGACGGGCTGTGGATCCACCGCCCGCCGAGCAGGCGGCCCACGACCAGCGCGGCGACGGCGGCCAGCACGACGACCACCCCGGCCACCACGACGACCTCGCGGAACGCCCCGGGCACGACCGAAGGCGACGCCAGCACGACGGCGACGGCGGAGGCGATCAGCACGATCTGGCCGGCGGTGCGTTCCAGGACGACGGCGCGCACGCCGCGCGGCACGTCACCGCTGTCGCGGCCGTGCTGCACCGCGCGGTGGACGTCGCCGAGGACGCCTGCGGGCAGCACGCCGTTGAGGAACAGCGCGCGGTAGTAGTCGGCGACGGCGGTGCGGAGCGAAAGCCGCAGGCCGAGCCGGGTGGCGACGATCTGCCAGCGGCCCGCGCTGAACAACGTCGTCGCGAAGCCGACGGCGAGCGCGGCCAGCACGCCGGGCGCGCTGATCCGGCCGAGCCCGTCGAGGAAGGCGGCGCTGCCGAGCTGCCAGACGAGGACCGCGAGGATGCCGACGGCGCCGAGGATCCGCAGCCAGGCCAGTGCGCGCTTCACGCCGCCGCCTCCAGGCTCGGCGGCAGGACCAGCAGGTCGCCGTGGTGGATCACCGCGTGCAGCTCGCCGGCCGCCGCCATCTCCAGCCGTCGCCGCAGGTAGACGTCGGCGACCGGGCGCAGCTGGGGCAGCTGCTCGACGGCGGCGCCGACCCAGCCCTCGAGCCACTGCCGCTGCAGTTCCGCCTGGTCCGGGCCGAGCCGCCAGGCGCTGTCCGCGCGGACGACTCGGGCGCCGAGCCCGGCGAACGCCGTCGCGGCGACGTCGACCGCGTTCGGGCCGAGCAGCCGCCGGCCGTCTTCGGCGACCCGGCGCTGGTGAGCGTTGAACGCGGCGGCGAGCGCGGGGTCGAGCGGGTCGGCGGGCGAGAGCTCCACCTTGCCGGTGACCGACAGCATCAGCAGCGCCGCGCAGCCCGCTTCGACGACCGCCGTGGCCAGCGTCGTGAGCTCGTCCCCGGTCAGCAGGTCGAGCAGCGCGGACGCGGTGACCAGCGACGTCCCGGCGAGGTCGGCGGCCCGCAGCGCGGTGATGTCGCGCTGCTCGGCGACCACGTCGACCGGGCTGCCGTCAAGCGCGGTGCCCGGGAGGCTCGCCTGCGCGTGGCTGAGCAGCTCGGTGTCGTGGTCGTGCAGGATCCAGTGCTGGGTGCCGGGCAGGCGGGCGGCCAGCCAGCGGCCGAGCGAGCCGGTACCGCAGCCGAGGTCGCGGATGACGACCTCGTCGCCGGTCCCCAGGTGGGCGCGGAGCGGGTCGAGCAGCTCGGTGGCGCGGGCCGCGGCGTCCGCGGGTTCGCGCAGGTAGAGCCAGTCCGGGGCGAACGCGGTCATGCCGCCGCCTCCTGCCGGAGGAGGATGTCGGCGATCCGGCGGGCGGTGTCGTCCCAGCCGGTCAGGGTCTCGCGGCGCAGCTTCGCCGACGCCCGCAGCCGGGTCCGCAGCGCCGGGTCGGTGAGCCAGCGGCGCAGGGCGGCGCCGAGCGCTTCGACGTCGTCGCCGGGGACGAGCATCCCGGGCACGGAGCCGTCGGGTGCGACGCCGACCGTGTCGGGCAGCGCGTCGACGTCGGTGGTCAGCACCGGCACACCACGGGCGAGGGCCTCGGTGACGACCATGCCGAAGGTCTCGGCGCGCGAAGGCAGCACGAGCAGGTCGGCGGTGTGGTAGGTCGCCTCGAGCGCCCGGCCGGTGCGCGGGCCGGTGAGCGTGAAGCGGGCGCCGAGCCGGTGCTCGCGCAGCCGCTCGACGTACTTGGTCTCGCGCCGGATGCCGCCGACGCATTCGCAGGTCCAGCGCAGGTCGGCGACGGTTTCGAGGGCCTGGGCGAGCACGCCCTGGCCCTTGCGCGGGGTCACGTTGGCCACGCAGACCAGGCGGGACACGCCGTCGGTGCCGACGGCGAGCGGGGCCGGGTCGACGCCCGGCGTCACCGAGTGCACGCGGTGCGGGGCCAGGCCGTGGTGCGCGATCAGCCGGCGCGCGGCCCACTCGCTGGTCGCGACGACCGAGCCGACCGCCCGCAGCGTCTCGCGCTCCAAGGCGTCGAGCTCGGCGGCGAGCGCGGGCGGCAGACCGGTCTCGTCGGCCAGCGGCAGGTGCACCAGCACCGACACCGACAGCCGCCGGGCCTGCGGGACGACGACCTCGGGCACCCCGCAGGCGACCAGGCCGTCGAGCAGCACCGCCGACCCGGTGGGCAGCGCGGAAAGCAGGTGGCCGAGGACCGCGCGGGCCTCCGTGTCCGGCCGCGGCCAGCTGCCGGCGACGGCGATCTCGTGCACGTCGAAGCCGGCGGCGCCGAGCCGGTCGCACATCCGGCGGTCGTAGGTGTTGCCGCCACTGGGGACGGACGAGTCGTCGACGTCGCCGGGGAGGACCACGTAAAGACTGTTCACAGTGCACGCTCGTAACTCGCCCACGCGATGTGCGATTCGTGCAGCGAGACGGCGATCCCTTCGAGGCCGCGCGCGCCTTCGCCGAGGCGTCCGGCGTGGACGGCGTCGGCCAGGCGGTCGGCGATGACCTTCGCGAGGAACTCGGTCGAGGTGTTGATCCCCTTGAACTCCGGCTCGTCGTCGAGGTTGCGGTAGTTCAGGTCGCTCAGCACCGCCCCGAGCTCCTCCGTGGCCTTGCCGATGTCGACGACGATGTTGTCCTCGTCCAGCTCGGCGCGGCGGAACGTCGCATCCACCACGAAGGTCGCGCCGTGCAGGCGTTGCGCGGGGCCGAAGACTTCCCCGCGGAAGCTGTGGGCGACCATCACGTGGTCACGGACGGTGATGCTGAACACCAAGACCTCCGATGCGTTCGGGTGGACGTGGTCACTGCGGCTGATACATGACACGGAGGCAGAGGGCGGAAAGTTCATTCGCGGCCAGGCGGGGTAACACGGACGGGAGATCTTCAAACCCGCATTCGCCACTGACCAGCGCTTCGAAGGCCGGATCGGCCAGCAGATCGAGCGCGACGGCGAGGCGCTCGGCGTAGCCGCGGTCCGGGCGCGCGACCGTCCCGACCTGGCTGCTGCGGATCACCAGGCGCCGCGAATGGAAGTTCTCGCCGAGCGGGACGCTGACCCGGCGATCGCCGTACCAGGACAGCTCCACGACCTCCCCTTCCGGCGCGAGCAGTTCCAGCGCGCGGGCGAGCCCGGCCTCGGTGGCGCTCGCGTGCACGACGAGGTCGCAGTCACCGAGCGCGTTCTCCGGAGCCGAGAAGTCGACCCCGAGCGCCGCCGCGGTCTCCGCCCGCGCCGGATCCACGTCGACCAGCTGAACTCTCGTCGCGGGGAAGCCACTGAGGAGCTTGGCGACGCTCGCGCCGACCATCCCGGCGCCGATGACGGCGATCCGGTCGCCGAGCCGCGGGCGCGCGTCCCACACCGCGTTCACCGCGGTCTCGACCGTGCCGGCGAGGATCGCGCGTCCCGGTGGGACGGACTCCGGCACCGGCGTCACCGCGGTCGCCGGGACGACGTACGCGGTCTGGTGCGGGTAGAGGCAGAAAACGGTCTTGCCTTCGAGGTGCGCCGGGCCACGTTCGACGACGCCGACGTTGAGGTAGCCGTACTTGACCGGGCCGGGGAACTCGCCCTCCTGGAAGGGGGCGCGCATGACGTCGTGCTGGCTCGCCGGGACACCACCGCGGAAGACGAGGGTTTCGGTGCCGCGGCTCACCCCGGAGCAGAGCGTGCGGACGAGCACGTCGTCCGGTCCGGGGGTGGGCAGCCGCACTTCGCGCAGCTGTCCCGAGCCGGGACGTTGAACCCAGAAAGCCTGTTCCACGTGTTTCTCCTCAGCGGGCGACCGGAGGCTGGTGTCGCCACCCTATGAGCAATTCGCGGAGTCGACGATGATCAAACACGACCTTCTCCTGCGCGCGGTGGTGCCGGCGCCGGTGCTCGCCGCGGGGGTCTTCGCGGGTGGTTTCCCGCTGCTCGCGTGGGCGACCGGCGTCGTATACGGCCTCGCGCTGGTGCTGCTCACCGAGTGGGGGCTGCGCCGCAGCGGCCGCGGCACCTTCGGGCCGGCGGACTGGATCACGTTCGCCCGCGCGATCCTCGTCGGCTGCGCCGCGGCGCTGATCGCCGAAGGTGATTTCTCCCTCGGCTGGCTCGTCGGGCTGGTCGGCGTCGCCCTGCTCCTGGACGGCCTCGACGGCCAGGTGGCTCGCCGCACGGGAACGGCGTCGGAGTTCGGCGCGCGGTTCGACATGGAGGTCGACGCGTTCCTGATCCTGCTGCTGTGCATCCAGGTGTCCCGCACGCTCGGGCTGTGGGTGCTGGCGATCGGCCTGATGCGCTACGCGTTCGTCGCCGCCTCGTGGGCGATGCCCTGGCTGACCGCGCCGCTGTACCCGAGCATGGCCCGCAAGACGGTCGCGGCGGTGCAGGGCGTCGTGCTGGTGGTCGCGGTCTCGGAACTGCTGCCTTCGCCGGTGACGCTGGCCGCGGTGGCGCTCGCACTGGCGTCACTGGTCTGGTCGTTCGGCCGGGACGTCGGCTGGCTGGCCCGCCACCGCGTCGCACCGGCCCGGATCAGCACGCTCCCCCGCACGCCTCTCCGCTACGGCCACAACCAGGCCGCCTGAAGGGGCACTTTCACGTGAAAGTGACCCGGAGCGAAGACTCCGGAAGGGCACTTTCACGTGAAAGTGCCCTCCGCGGGGGGTCAGGCGGTGGATTCGCGGGCCGCGCGGGCCCGGCGTTTGCCCTCGTGCATCGCCGCCACGCGGGCGATCGGGATCGTGTGGCCCTCCTCGACCAGGTCCGCCGGCAGCACGAACGGCTCGGGCATCTCCTCGGTCCAGGGGTCGCCGGCGTCCAGCAGGCCCGGGACCGTGTGCACGGTGAAGTCGGCCGGCTTGACGCCGTCGAGGTCGGCCCAGCGGACCGGGAACGACACCGGTGCGCCCGGGCGGTGGCGCGGGCTGTAGACCGAGACGACCGTTCCGCCGCCCGCCCGCGTCGAATCCAGGAACACCTTGCCTTCACGGCGTTCCAGCACGAACTCCGTCGTGCCCAGTGCCGGGTCGATCCGCTCGGCCCGGACCGCCACCGCGCGGGTCGCCGCCGCGACGTCCTCCGCCGACTGCCCCGGCGCGAGCGGCACGAAGACGTGGACGCCCTTGGAGCCGCTGGTCTTCACCGCGCCGTCGAGGCCGTCCTTGCGCAGCGCCTCCCGCACCAGCTTCGCGGCGCCCACGGCCAGCGAGAACGGGGCGTCCGGCGGCGGGTCGAGGTCGAGGATCAGGTGCGTCGCCCCGTTCGCGGGCTCGCCGCGGAACAACGTCGTGTGGTACTCGATCGCGCGCTGGTTGCCGAACCACAGCAGCGTGCGCAGGTCGTTGCAGAGCGCGTAGACGACCTCGCGCCGCGACCGGTCGGCCCACAACGCCCGGCGCTCCACCCACTCGGGCGTGTACTTCGGCAGGTTCTTCTGCATGAACGGCCCCTGGCCGCGCAGCACCCGCACGACGCTCAGCAGCCGGTCGTGCAGCTCCGGCAGCATCCGGCCGGACACCGCTTCGAGGTAGTCGATCAGCTCACCCTTGGTGACTCCCGCGTCCGGGAAGACCTCCTGGTCGAGACTGCTCAGCTTGACGCCGTGCCGGATCTCATCGCCACTCATGGGCCCACCCTCGCGTCCCCGCGCGAGGCGGTCAACTCCCAACGAGCGGACCTCCGGTACGCGGCCGGCCGGCCCATCAGGAGTCGTAAGCCGCCCGGGCGAAGGCGATCAACGCCCGCGCGGCCGGGCTCAACGGCCCCTCCGTCCGCCACGCGAGCGCCAGCACGCCGCGCAACCCGGACCCGCGAAGCCCGATGACGGACAGCTCCGCCTGGTGGTACCGGCCAAGCGACTCCGGCACGATCGCCACCCCGAGTCCCCGCTTCGCCAGCTGCACCAGCATGTTCGGGTCGGCCGCCTCGAACGCGATCCGCGGCGTCAGCCCCTCCCTGGCGAACGCCGCGTCCAGCGCGGTGCGCAGGCCCGTTCCCTTCGGCAGCGCCATCAGCGGCAGGCCGTCGAGCTCGGGGATCTCGACCTCGGCCCGGCCGGCCAGTGGATCGGACGGCGCGGCGACGGCCAGGAACGGCTCGTCGAGCAGCACCTGGAGCCCGATGCCGGGTGGCGGGGCCGTCGAGAGACCGACGACGGCGAGGTCGAGCCGTCCCTCGCGCAGCGCCGCGAGCATCGTGTCGGAGTCGGCCTCCGACAGCGTGATCTCCACCGCCGGGTACCGCTCGTGGAACCCCGCCAGCAGGTCGGGCAGCCCGACCGGGCCCACCGAGGTCACCACGCCGATCGCGACCTGTCCGCGGACCAGCCCGGCGAGCTCCTCGACGGCTTCGCGCACCCCCTGCACCGCCGCGAGCGCGGCCCGGGCGTGCGGGAGGGCCGCGGCGCCGACGTCGGTGAGCCGGACCGTCCGGCCGGAGCGGTCCAGCAGCTCCTGCCCCAGCTCCCGTTCCAGCCGTTTGACCTGCGCACTCACCCCGGGCTGGGCGACGTGCAGCCGCTCCGCCGCGCGCGTGAAGTTACCTTCCTCCGCGACGGCGACGAAGTACGTGAGCTGGTGCAATTCCATAAGCACTGATTCTAGTCAGCAGAAAAATCAGATCTTGGACTTCTGGTCAGCTCCGCTCGAAGCTGGAGGCATGAACCTCCTCCACCCCGGCCAGGACGGGTACGCCGAAGAAATCACCGGATTTCAGACGTCGGTGCCGACCGCCCCCGCGGTTGTCGTCGCCGCCGAAAGCGCCGAAGACGTCGCCGTCGCCGTGCGTTACGCGGCCGAGCACGGGTTGCCGGTCGCGGTCCAGGCCACCGGGCACGGCCTGACCGCCGGCACCGACGGCGTCCTGATCAGCACCCGCCGGATGACCGGCGTCGAGATCGACCCCGGGGCCCGCACCGCTCGCGTCGGGGCGGGCGTCCGCTGGGAAGCGGTGATCGAAGCCGCCGGGAAGCACGGCCTGGCGCCGCTCAGCGGCTCGTCCCCGGACGTCGGCGTCGTCGGCTACACGCTCAGCGGCGGCTTCGGGCTGATGGCCCGCCGGTACGGTCGCGCCGCCGACCACGTCCGCGCCCTCGACGTGGTGACCGCCGACGGCGAGCTCCGGCGCGTCGAGCCGGGCACGGACCTGTTCTGGGCGCTGCGCGGCGGCCGGGACGGCTTTGGCGTGGTGACGGCGATCGAATTCGGCCTCCTGCCGGTCCGCGACCTCTACGGCGGCAGCCTCACGTTCGACAGCGCCGACGTGCCCGCCGTGCTGCGGGCCTGGCGGACGTGGTCGGCGGCCGCGCCGGACACGCTGACGACGTCCGTGGCCATGATCCGGTACCCCGACCTGCCGATGGTGCCCGAGCCCGTGCGCGGCCGGCACGTCGCCCAGGTCCGGATCGCCTTCCTCGGCGAGAACGGCGACGACCTCGTCGCGCCGCTGCGGGCGGTCGCCCCGGCACTGGCGGACACGCTGCGGCCGATGCCGTTCACCGAGTCCGGGTCGATCGCGGCCGAGCCGCGGCAGCCGCACGGCTACCACGGCACCAACGCGACGGTCTCCCAGCTGAACGACGCCATGCTCGACGCGATCGTCGAGCACGCCGGCCCGGGCGCGGCCGCGCCACCCGTGCTCATCATCGACCGGCTGGGCGGCGCGCTCGCCCGGACGCCGGAGACACCGGGCGTGGGCTGGGACTCCGCCGCCGAGTTCGCCGTCCGGGCGCTGTCGGTGGTCGGCGACGACGGCGTCGCGGCGATCCGGCGAGCGCACGCGAAGCTGTTCGACGCGCTGGCGCCGTGGGCCACCGGACG
Organism: Amycolatopsis rifamycinica; assembly: GCF_000695625.1. GTDB lineage: Bacteria > Actinomycetota > Actinomycetes > Mycobacteriales > Pseudonocardiaceae > Amycolatopsis > Amycolatopsis rifamycinica. The sequence continues at coordinate 59,016 of NZ_JMQI01000083.1, read as the reverse complement.
GCTGCTGCCGTTCGTCTACGGCGAGCACGCGCCGGAGGAGGTGGCGGAGAGCGTCTTTCCGGCCGCCGACCTGCGGCGGCTTCGGGAGCTGAAGCGCCGGTACGACGCCGGGAACGTCTTCCGGGCGGGGTGAGGCGCCGGATTGGCCCGGATTCGCGGGCCATATACTCGGCCGGCCTGATCACACCGTTAGGGGAACCGTCTTGCGCACGATGAGCCACGAGGACTACCTCGGCATGCGGCGGTTCCCGGGGCTCGACGGCCTGCGCGCGCTCGCCGCGACGATGGTCATCTTCTTCCACTTCGGCGGGCCGAACTGGACGTGGCTGTCGGGCTGGGTCGGCGTCTACCTCTTCTTCGTGCTGTCCGGGTTCCTGATCACGACGCTGCTGCTGCGCGAGCAGGACCGCACCCACCGGATTTCCCTGTCGAACTTCTACATCCGGCGCGTGTTCCGGATCCTGCCGCCGTACCTGGTGATCCTCGGCGGGATCGTCGCCTTCGTGATCCTGCGCGGCGAGTTCTACTCGCGCGACTTCCCGCAGGCGCTGAAGTACTACCTGACGTTCCTCAACGAGTTCCTGCCGGCGGCCACCACCGGCACGGACAACTTCTTCAGCGGCTCCTGGACGCTCGGGATCGAGGAGAAGTTCTACCTGGTCTGGCCGTTCCTGCTGGTCGCGATCGGGATCGGGGCGGCGAAGCGGAAGTTCCTGCTGGTCGGCGCGGCGATGGTGGCCCTGCTGGCGCTGGTCCCGCTGACCACCGGCGGCTGGGTGCTGGAGTACTCGCAGACGGCGATCTACCGCTCGACGATCCACTACTTCATCCTGGCGGGCGGCTGCCTGCTGGCCATCCTGCTGCACTACCGCCGTGGGTACACGCTGCTCAAGCCGCTGACGCACCCGCTGGCGGCGATCCCGATCGTCGCGGCGTTCGCGCTGCTGCACACGAACTTCGACGACCTCTGGCACGAGACGCGCAACAACCTGTGGCTGCTGGTGGCGTACGCGGCGCTGACGATGTTGCTGCTGATCGTGCTGGTCAGCCCGGGCCCGCTGCGCTGGCTGCTCAGCACGGCCCCGATGCGGTTCGTGGGCGAGCGCTCGTACTCGCTGTACCTGCTGCAGGGACCGGTGCACTTCGTCGTCGTCCAGGCCGTGCCCGGGCTGGGGCAGCACCGGACGGTGTCGGCGCTGACGGTGTTCCTGGTCGGCCTGGCGATCGCGGACCTGATCCACCGCTGGGTCGAGAAGCCGCTGATCGACGTGGGCAAGGGGCTGATCGCCCGCAAGGAAGCCCGGCGCGCGGAGCGTCAGGAAGCGGAGCGCCCCGCCGAGACGCGCGCCGAGCCCGCGCCGGTCGCTTCCTAGGAGCTGTCCTGTAAGTCATCGGAGCCAGAGGACGATCGCGGCGATGGTGAGTTCGGCCTGGTAGTAGGCGGCGCGTTTGGCGTAGCGGGTGGCCAGGTCGCGGAACTGTTTGAGCCGGTTGAAGCACCGTTCGACCACGTTGCGCTGCTTGTAGACCTCGGGATCGAAGGCCGGTGGTCGCCCGCCTCGGGATCCTTTGGCCGTGCGGCGGGCGATCTGGTCCTCGCGCTCCGGGCTGACAAACCTGATCCGCCAGGCCCGCATCGCCTCCCGGGTCGAGGGATGCGAATACGCCTTGTCCGCGATCACTGTCTCCGGCCGGCAACGGGGCCGGCCGGGTCCGATCCGGTCGACGCTGATGCCGTCCAGCAGCGGCAGCAGCTGCGGGTTGTCGCCAGCTTGGCCGGGTGTGAGCAGGAACCGCATCGGCAGGCCCCGTCCGTCGACGGCGAGGTGGATCTTGGTGCTCAGTCCGCCGCGGGACCGGCCGAGCCCTTCTCCGTCGAAGGCGAGGCCTTCGAACTCGCCTGCGCATCCCCCTTTTCCGAGCGCCAGCGGGATGCTGGTGCGCTCGGACCACGCTGGAGTCGACCGAGATGATCCACTCGAGGTCGCCGACAGCGTCGTCTTTGACGATCACCCGGTCGAGGATCCGATCCCAGGTGCCGTCCTTGGTCCACAGCCGCAGTCGTTCATGCGCTGTTTTCCATGGTCCGTAGCGGTCGGGCAGGTCACGCCAGGGGCGCCGGTGCGCAGTTTCCACAGGATTGCGTTGATCACCTGGCGGTGATCCCGCCATCTCCTCCCGCCGCCTTGCTGCGGCGGCAGCAACGGCTCGATCACCGCCCAGGCCTTGTCCGTCAGCTCACCGCGACCAACCACCGGACACGACTATCAGAGGTCCAGCTCCACCACTTACAGGACACGCTCTAGCCGCGACGGCTTGGGCGCCGACGCGGGTCCTTGCGCAAGACGCCCGAACACGAAGACCTCCGCGGCGACCGGTGCCGGCGTCAGCCACCAGCACCGTCCACGGAGGTCTTCGCCGAGCCCGCGCCGGTCGCTTCCTAGCGCTCCAGGACCACGATCGGGATGACCCGGTCGGTCTTCTTCTCGTAGTCGGCGAAGCCTTCGGCGTGCGCCACCATGCCCGCGTACAGGCGGTCGCGCTCGGCGCGGTCGGCGATCACGGTGGCCGTGGCCTCGAACTTCTCCGTGCCGACCTCGACCGTCACCTTCGGGTTGGCCACCAGGTTGTGGTACCAGGCCGGGTTCTTCGGCGCGCCGCCCATGGACGCGGCGATGACGTAGCGGTCGCCGTCCGTGGTGTAGACGAGCGGGGACAGGCGCTCTTCGCCGCTCTTCGCGCCGATGGTGGTGAGCAGGAGCACGTTCTTGCCCGCGAACATGCCGCCGACCTTGCCCCCGTTGGCCCGGAACTCGTCGACGACCTGCTTGTTGAAGTCGTTCATCTCCGCTGGCGTGGTCATGGGATCCCCTTGTTTCCGGCCGGTACGCTCGAGCGAGCGCGAGGTAGGCTCGTAAGTGTTTGCTTTGCAAACAAAGTTACCGACGGGAGGTGAGCGGTGTCAACGGAGCCGGGACCGAGTGTCGAGGACGGCGTGCGGCAGCTCCTGCTGCTCATGCCGCGCCTGGTCGGCCGGGCGAAGCGCACCCCGGTGCCGGCGGAGCTGGACGGCTGCGCGCTGGCGCCCAGGCACCTCTCGCTGCTGTCGTACCTGCTCTTCGACGGCCCGATGACGGTCACCGAGCTGGCGACCCGCCTGCAGGTGGCCCCGACGACGGCGAGCCTGATGGTCGGCGACCTCAGCCGCCAAGGCGTGCTCAACCGCGACGAGGACCCGACCGACCGCCGCCGCACGATCGTCAGCATCACCGAGGACAAGCGCCCGGCGGTCGACGCCTGGCTCGCCCGCGGCGCGAAGGCCTGGAGCGACGCCCTGACCCCGCTGACCCCCGCCGAACGGCAGCTGGTGATCGCGACGCTGGAAGCCTACGAACGCGGCACCTGCGACGGGCCTGCCTGCTAGGCGTCGCCGCGCTTTTCGCGGGCCAGCTTGCGCTGGGCTTCCGCGCGTTCCCGGCACTTGCGGAGGAATTCCTCGTCGTCTTCCGGGCTCGTCGCCGCGAACCGGCCCGGGCGGTCGTACTCCGGGAACGCCGGCGCGTGCCGCTCGTACGGGCCGCGCGCCCGCGTCACCTGCTGCGGACGCCCCGCCACCAGCCAGATGATCGAGCCGACCAGCGGGACCACCAGCACGAGCAGCAGCCACAGGCCCTTCGGCAGGTTGCGGCACGACGATTCGTCCGTCGTGATCACGTCGACCAGGCAGAAGATCCACAACCCAAGCGTGACGATGCCGAGCAGGCCGTCGAAGTACAGCAATTCCCCGCCTTCCCCCAAGAAACGAACGCGGTAAGTCTTAGCAGAGCCCGCGGGCGGTTCCGCCGCGGGTCACCCGCAGCTTCGCGGGCATCCGGAGATTCGGCGACGAAACCCACGTCACTTCCCCTTCTGTCAGGCGGAAACCCCGCAATGCCCCGAGAACGCCGGCCGCGAGGGCGCGCGCGTGCCGCGACCCCGGGCACGCGCGCGGTCCGGCCCCGAACGGCGTCCCGGCGAGGGACACCGTGACGTCTTCGCCGTCGATCCGGCGGCGGGTGGCGAGCACCGGCTGCTCGGCGGGTTTTCCGGTCAGAGCCGCGAAAAGCTCGTTGCCGATGAGGCCCGCCGTGGCGTCGCAGGCTTGGACGAGCAGGCCGATCCGCGCCGCCGCGAGCTCGGCCGGCCCGCCGCAAGCCGCGATCAGCCGCGTCAACGCCGCTTCGGCGGCCGGGTCCGGCTCCACGTGCGGGTGGTACGCGGCCGCGACCGGGACGACGTCGGCCGAGACGTCCGGCAGGCCCAGGGCCTCGGCGAGCACCCCGACCGGCACCGGCCGCGCGAGCTCGGCCATCACGTCGACGACGTCGAGGCCGGCCACGATCGCGTCGGTACGCGCGAAAGCCTTGTGCTGCAGCGAATCCGCGTCGACCGAAGCCAGCTCCTCCACGGCGAGCGCCCGCCGGCGGACGTGGTCCGGGCCGTTGCTGAAGCGGGCCACGGACGCCCGCAGCCACGCGATGCTCCCCGGCGGAACGTCGACGGGCACCGGCGGGACGGGAGCGGAAAGCGAGGTCATCCGGCGAACCTAGCCGCGGAAAACGTCGGCAACGGCCGAAGTTTTCACAGGACCGAAGACATCGGGAACCACGTCGCCTGCGGCCCGCCGCACCGTGTCGCCCGGGGGACGTCGTGCTGAAACCACCACGCCTCGGTGACGCGGCCGTCCGGCAGCCGGTACGTCGGCGGGCCGGCGACGCGGACGAGCCCGGCGGCCTGCAGCGACCGCGCGCTGGCGACGTTGCCGACCTCCGCGCCGGCCCGCACCCGCGCCAGGCCGAGGTGGTCGTGCGCCAGCGTCAGCCCGGCCGCGAAGAGCACCCGCCCGTGGCCGCGGCCGCGGTAGTCCGGCGCGAGGTAGCCGCCGGTCTCCGGGCCACCGTCCTCGCCGGTGTGCACGCTCACCAGGCCCACGCAGCGGTTGGCCTCGACGTCGATCATCACCAGGTCGACGGACTGCGGATCGGGTGACGCCCAGTCCGGCCCGGTGCCGGGCACGACCCGCAGCGCGTCGGCCCGCGCCGGCTCGGCGACGATCGAGTCGCGCTGCCAGCCGAGCCACCGCTGCGCGGCCGGGTCGCTGCCGCCGGCCACCGCGGCGGCGTACTCCCACGCGGTCGGGGTGCGGAAGAGGAAGCGGCCGCTGCGCAGCACGTGGCCCTGCCGGTCGCAGGTCCGCTTGGTCATCAGACGCCCGCGGCGGGTGAGCCGGTCGAAGATCCCCTTGGTGGCTGGCAGCATCGCGGCGAAATCGTAGCGGAGCGAACCGGGCGGGAGTTGCTATCGTGGCGCGATGACGGCCGTACCCGAGGCAACCGAACTGGACGGCTCCGGCCGGTCCGCCCAGCCTCGCCAGCTCATCGTGACGGTGTACGGCCTCTACTCGCGCACCGAGGGCGGCTGGCTTTCGGTCGCCTCGCTGATCGACCTGCTCGCCGCCGTCGGCGTCGACGAGCCCGCGGTGCGCTCGTCGATCTCCCGGCTGAAGCGCCGCGGGATCCTCGAAGCGGTGCGCCGCGGCGCGACGGCCGGCTACGAGCTGTCGGACGAAGCCCGCGAGATCCTGCGCGAGGGCGACGAGCGGATCTTCCGCCGCGGCCGCGCGACCCCGGCCGACGGCTGGCTGCTCGCGGTGTTTTCGGTGCCGGAGACCGAGCGCCACAAGCGCCACCTCCTGCGCACGCAGCTGTCCCGGATGGGCTTCGGCACCGCCGCTTCCGGCGTCTGGATCGCCCCGGCCCACCTGCACGCGGCGACCGAGGAAGCGCTCACCCGGCTCGGCCTGGCCGGGTACGCCGACCTGTTCCGCGCCGAGCACCTGGCCTTCGGCGACGTCGCGGCGAAGATCCGCGAGTGGTGGGACCTCGACCGCCTCGACGAGCTGTACACGACGTTCCTCGAGGAGCACGGCCCCGCGCTGCACCGCAAGTCCGTGACGGACGAGCAGGCCTTCGCCGACTACGTCCGCGTGCTGACCGGCTGGCGGCGGATGCCCTACCTCGACCCGGGCCTGCCCGCGGAGTTCCTGCCCGCCGGCTGGTCCGGCATCCGCGCGGCCGAGCTGTTCTTCGAACTGCACGCACAGCTGGAGACGCCGGCCCGCGCGTACGTGGCGAAGGCGATCAACCTCGGCTGAGCACCGCGAAGCCCTGGACCTCGACCAGGGCCTCTTCGTCCCACAGCCGGGAGACGCCGATGCCCGCCATGGCCGGGTACTCCGTGCCCGCGAGCCGCCGCCAGACCGCGCCGATCTCGCGCGCGTGGGCGCGATAATCCGCCATGTCGACGATGTAGATCGTCACGCTGCACAGATCCGACGGGGTCCCGCCGGCCGCGCGCAGCGACGCCAGCAGGTTGCCGAGCGCTCGCTCGAACTGCTCGACGACACCGTCGCCGACGATCCGGTTCGACGCGTCCAGCGCGGTCTGCCCGGCGAGGAAGACGACCCGCCCCTCGGCCACCACCGCGTGCGAGAACCCGGACGGCTTGCCCAGCTCCGGCGGGTTGATGCGTTCCATGCCGGACACCGTACGCCATCTTTCGCGTTATTGACGGTCGTAGTCACCACGACATACCCTGGACGGCGTGCGAATCGCGGTCATCGGTGGCGGCCCGGCGGGTCTGTACTTCGCCGCGCTCGCGAAGCAGCTCGGCCCCGGCCACGAAATCACCGTCTGGGAGCGCAACGCGCCGGACGACACGTTCGGCTTCGGCGTGGTGTTCTCCGACGAGACGCTCGGCGGCATCGAACACGCCGACGCGGCGGTGCACGAGGCCATGAAGGCCGAATTCGCCCGCTGGGACGACATCGACGTGCACTACCGCGGCACGGTCACCACCTCGGGCGGCCACGGCTTCGCCGCGATGAGCCGCAAGCGCCTGCTCGGCATCCTCCAGAGCCGCTGCGGCGAACTCGGCGTCGGCCTGCACTTCCGCGAGGAGGCACCGGCCGATCTGAGCGGCTACGACCTGGTCGTCGCGGCCGACGGCGTCAACTCGGCGATCCGGAACCGGTACGCCGGAACGTTCCGGCCGAGCGTCGAAACCCGCCGGTGCCGCTACATCTGGCTGGGCACGGACCTGGTGTTCGACGCCTTCAAGTTCTACGTCCTCGAGACGCCGGCCGGGATCATGCAGATCCACGGCTACCCGTACGGCCGCGACGGCAGCACGTTCATCCTCGAGGTGCAGGAGGATGTCTGGCAGCGGACGTTCGGGCCGATCGCGGCGACGTCGCTGCCGCCCGGCGAGAGCGACGAGAAATCGATCGCGCTGATCCGCGAGCTGTGCGCCGACGTCCTCGGCGGGCACCGGATCATGGCGAACAACTCGAAGTGGGTCTCGTTCGGCACGGTCCGCTGCGAAACGTGGGTGCACGAGAACGTCGTCCTGCTCGGCGACGCGGCGCACACCGCGCACTTCTCGATCGGCTCCGGCACCAAGCTGGCGATGGAGGACGCGCTCGCGCTGGCCGCGTGCCTGCACGAGAACGACGGTGTCACCGAGGCGCTCAAGGCCTACGAGCTGGAACGGCGGCCGGTCGTCACGTCGACGCAGCGGGCCGCGCAGGCCAGCCTGGAGTGGTTCGAAAACATCGCGCAGTACGCCCACCAGGAGCCGCCGCAGTTCGCGTTCAACATCCTCACGCGCAGCCGCCGCGTCACCTACGACAACCTGCGCCTGCGCGATCCGGAGTTCGCGGCCGAGCTCGACCACTGGTTCGCCCGCAAGCTCGGGACGACGTCGCGGCCGCCGATGTTCCAGCCGTTCAAGCTCGGCGAACTGGAGCTGCCGAACCGGATCATCGTGTCCCCGATGGACATGTACTCCGCCGTGGACGGTGTGCCGGGCGACTTCCACCTCGTCCACCTCGGCAGCAAGGCCCTCGGTGGTGCCGGGCTGGTGATGACGGAAATGGTCTGCGTGTCCCCCGAAGGCCGGATCACGCCCGGCTGCGGCGGGTTGTACACGCCGGAACAGGAAACCGCGTGGAAGCGGGTCGTCGACTTCGTCCATGAGCGGACGCCCGCCCGGATCGGCGTCCAACTGGGACACTCCGGGCGCAAGGGTTCGACGAAACTCATGTGGGACGGCATCGACGAGCCGCTCCCGTCCGGGAACTGGGAGGTCTGCGCCCCCTCGGCGCTGCCGTACTCGGAACGCAACCAGGTCCCGCGTGAACTGTCCACATGGGAGCTTTCAGAGATTCGCGACCAGTTCGTCGCGTGCGCCGAAGCCGCCGCCCGCGCCGGGTTCGACGTCCTCGAGCTGCACTGCGCGCACGGCTACCTGCTGTCGTCGTTCCTCTCGCCGCTGACCAACCGGCGGACCGATGCCTACGGCGGCTCGCTCGAAAACCGGCTGCGGTTCCCGCTGGAGGTCTTCGACGCGGTCCGGGCCGCTTGGCCCGCTTTCCGGCCCATGACGGTCCGGATTTCGGCGACGGACTGGTGCGAGGGCGGTGTCGACGCCGACGACGCCGTCGAGATCGCCCGCGCCTTCGCCGCCCACGGCGCCGCGGGCATCGACGTCTCGACCGGCCAAGTCGTCAGCGAGGAACGCCCGCAGTACGGCCGCAGCTACCAGACACCCTACGCCGACCGCATCCGCAACGAAATCGGCGAGGAGTACGGGACCGCGGTGATCGCGGTCGGCGCGATCTCCTCCTACGACGACGTCAACTCGCTGATCCTGGCCGGACGCGCGGATCTGTGCGCACTGGGCCGCACCCACCTCTACGATCCACAGTGGACGTTGCACGCGGCGGCCGAGCAGGAGTATCCGATGCCGTGGCCGAAGCCGTTCGCCGCGGGCAGCCGCAAGCCGCAGACGGGCCGCTCGGACGGTCCGGAGCCGCGTCTCGACCTCGTCCGGTCCGGTCCCACCGGCACCGCCCACGCCCGCTGGCGACCGGGAGCGCCGTCATGACTTTCACGTTGAATCCCGCTCAGCAGGCCTTCGCCGCCGAAGTGCGGCGACTGGCGGCCGAGCACCTGCTCCCCCTCGCCGAGTCCGGGGTGGAGGGTGCGGTGAACCGCCCGCTGCTCAAGGAGATGGGCGCGCTCGGCCTGCTCGCGCGGCTCTTCCCCGGCGTCGCCTCGGGCACGCCGTCGAGGCAGGCGGCCGCGACGGACCTGTGCATCCTGCGCGAGAACCTCGCCACGGTGAGCACGGAGGCCGAGACGGCGCTGGCGTTGCAGGGCCTGGGAAGTTACCCGGTGCTCCAGTCCGGAAGGGACGAGCAGGTCGCGAAGTGGCTGCCCGCGGTGGCGGCCGGCGACGCGGTGGCGGCGTTCGCGCTGACGGAACCGGACGCGGGCTCGGACGCGGCCGCGCTGTCCCTGGCGGCCGAACCCGACGGCGACGGCTGGCGCCTGACGGGCACGAAGATGTGGATCTCCAACGCGCCGGAAGCCGACTTCTACACGGTGTTCGCACGCACGACACCGGACGCGGGCGCACGCGGGGTGAGCGCGTTCGTCGTCCCCGCCGACCGGCCGGGGCTCGGCGGGGAGCACCTGGACCTGGTCAGCCCGCACCCGATCGGCACGGTGACGTTCGACGGCGTCGAGGTCCGGCGCGAGGAGCTGCTCGGCGAGGAGAACCGCGGCTTCGCGGTGGCGATGCGCACGCTCGACCTGTTCCGCCCGAGCGTCGGCGCGTTCGCCGTCGGCATGGCCCAGGCGGCGCTGGACGCGACGGTGTCCTACACCGGTTCGCGTGAGGCGTTCGGCGGGCCGCTGATCAAGCAGCAGGCGGTGGCCCACACGCTGGCCGAGATGGCCACCCGCACGGAAGCGGCCCGGCTCCTGGTCTACGCGGCGGCGGGCGCGTACGACGCGGGCGAAGAGAACCTCGGCGGCCGCGCGGCGATGGCGAAGCTGTTCGCGACCGAGGCGGCGCAGTTCGTCGTCGACTCGGCGGTCCAGCTGCACGGCGCCCGCGCCCTGCGGCGCGGGCACCTGCTGGAGCACCTGTACCGGGAGGTCCGCGCGCCCCGGATCTACGAAGGCGCGTCGGAAATCCAGCGGACGATCATCGCGCGCTGGCTGGTTTCGGCTTCCGGTCGAGCCACCACTGGCTGAGCAGCAGCAGGGTGAGCACGCTCATCGTGCCCGCCAACGTGGACGCCGCTTGGATGAGCGCGCCCTGCTCCGGGTACCACGGGCCGAGGCCCAGGAACGCGAACGGCGCGTAGACCCGGCTGAGCAGGGTGTTCATCGTCATCGCGAAGCTGCGGACCATCCACTTCCGGTGGTCGGCGAACCGGCGCGCCCGGACCGCGCGCCAGCCCGCGATCGTGAAGCCGAGCCACAACAGCGCGGCGGCGACGTTGAGCGCGCCGGCGGCGGGACCGAACGGGCTGAACAAACCGATGGTCAGCGCCATCAGCGCCGACGGAATCGCCCCGCCGAAGTCGTAGACACGGCCGATCCTGCGGTGCACCACCGGGTGCGTCCGCCGCAGCCACGGCCAGACCTGCAGGATGACCCCGACGATGGCGACGCTGCCGAAGAGGATGTGCCCGACGAGGAACCAGTAGTGCGCGGCAAAGCCGGTGGGCGCGGGAACGCGCGACCGCGCCGGGTCGAAAGTGAGGTAGGGCGGCAGAGAGTACGCGAGGAACGCGGCGACGAGCAGCGCGAGCGGCACCACCCAGGGCCGCCGCCACCACCGCGGTCCGGCCGGGGCGGGCGCGGGTCTGAACTCGGTCCGGACGGTCATGACTCCCCCTTCGTCGGCTGCTTTCCGACGCTAGGGAACGCTCCGGGGAGGAGCCATGGGGTGGGCCACCACTACCCTGGTGGGGCCCACCCCACCGCCGTTCAGCTGCCCCGCACCCGCCGGACGGTGTCCCGGTAGAAGTACCCGCTCTGCTTGATCGTCCGCTCCTGCGTCTCGTAGTCCACCCGGATCAGCCCGAACCGCTTCGCGTACCCGTACGCCCACTCGAAGTTGTCCAAAAGGGACCAGGCGAAGTACCCCCGCACGTCCACCCCGGCCTGGCGGGCCGCCGCCACCGCCGCGATGTGGGAAGCCAGGTACGCCGTCCGGCCGTCGTCGCGGACGTAGCCCGTCGAGTCCGGGTCGTCGTCGAACGCCGAGCCGTTCTCCGTGATGTACATCGGCAAGCCCGGGTAGTCGCGGCCCAGGCGCGTCAGGAGCTCGGTGAACTTGCCCGGGAGGATCTCCCAGCCCATCGCCGTCGTCGGCTCGCCGAACGGGACCGCCCGGGAAGCCGGGGCTCCGTCCGCGTCCACCGGCGAGCCGTTCTCGTCCACGCCGGAGAACTGCTGGCCGAAGTAGTAGTTCACGCCCAGGAAGTCCAGCGGCGTCGAAGTCACCGACAGGTCGCCGTCCTGGATCGGGAGGCGCACTCCCCGCGAGGCCAGGTCCTCCACCACGTCCGCCGGGTACCGGCCGTGGACCAGCGGGTCCAGGTAGACGCGGACGCCGAGGCCGTCCGCCTGGCGGGCCGCGCGGACGTCCTCCGGCGAGTCCGTCGCCGGGTCGGCCGTGCACATGTTGAGCGTGATGCCGAACTGCGTGTCCGCCGGCGCGGCCTCGCGCATGCGCTGCACCGCGAGCCCGTGGCCGAGCAGCAGGTGGTGCACCGCGTGCAACCCCGCCGCGTAGTCACGACGGCCCGGCGCCATCACGCCGTGGACGTACCCGTGCATCGCCGAGCACCACGGCTCGTTCAGCGTCGTCCAGTGCCGCACGCGATCCTTCAGCCGGTCGAACACCAGCATCGCGTAGTCCGCGAACCGGTACGCCGTGTCGCGCGCCGGCCAGCCGCCCGCGTCCTCCAGCTCCTGGGGGAGGTCCCAGTGGTACAGCGTCAGCCACGGCGTGATGCCGCGGCTCAGCGTCTCGTCGACGAGCCGGTCGTAGAACCCGATGCCCGCCTCGTTGACGCCGCCGCGGCCGCGCGGCTGGACCCGGGGCCACGCCACCGAAAACCGGTAGGTGTCCGCCCCCAAGGAGCGCACCAGCTCGATGTCCGACGGCATCCGGTGGTAGTGGTCGCACGCCACGTCCCCGGTGTCGCCGTTGTCGATCGCCCACGGCTCCCGGCAGAAGGTGTCCCAAATGGACGGAGTACGGCCGTCCTCCGCGACCGCGCCTTCGATCTGGTACGCGGCGGTCGCCACGCCCCAGCGGAAGTCCGGCGGCAGGGTGTCGATCAGCGCCTGCTGCTCGGCGGTCGCGGCTGTGGTCTCGGTCAAGGCGGCTCTCCTCCAGAGGTACCGGACAGGACGGTCAGGGAGCGGTATCGGCGGCCACCGGGTGCAGCCAGCACGCCACCTCGCGCGCCGGGTCACCGGGCGTGCCCAGCAGCGGCACCCGGTCGGGGCACGGCTCGAAGGCCTTCGGGCACCGCGGGTGGAACGCGCAGCCGGACGGCATCCCGCGCGTGTCCGGCGGCGAACCGGGGATCCCGGCCAGCTCGCGCCGCGGCCCCCGCAGCGCGGGGAACGAGTTCAGCAGGCCGTGGCTGTAGGGGTGCAGCGCGTCCCGGTAGAGGTCCGCCGCCGGCGCCTGCTCGACGATCCGGCCGCCGTACATGATCGCGATCCGGTCCGAGAACTCCACCAGCAGCGAAAGGTCGTGCGTGATGAACAGGACCGAGAAGCCCAGCCGTTCCCGCAGTTCCACGAGCTGGCCGAGGATCTGGCGCTGCATGACGACGTCGAGCGCGGTCGTCGGCTCGTCCATGATGACGATCCGCGGCTCCAGCGCGAGCGCCATCGCGATCATCACCCGCTGCCGCATCCCGCCGGACAGCTGGTGCGGGTAGGCCTCCAGGCGGTCGGCCGCGATGCCGACGAGCTTGAGCAGGTCCTTCGCGCGGGCGACGCGGCCCGCCTTCGTGGTCCGCGGTTCGTGCGCCTTGATGACGTCGACGAGCTGCGTGACCACCTTGTGCACCGGGTTCAGCGAGTTCATCGCGCCTTGGAACACGATGGACGTCTCCGCCCACCGGAAGTCCCGCAGCTGCCGGTCCGTCAGGCGGAGGACGTCGTAGGGCTCGCCGTCCGCGGGGTGGTAGACCACCTCGCCGCCGCGGATGACGCCGGGCGGCGCGAGCAGCCGCGTCAGCCCGTAGGCCAGCGTGGACTTGCCGCTGCCGCTTTCCCCCGCGAGGCCGAGGACTTCGCCGCGGTGCAGGGTCAGGTGCACGTCCCGGACCGCGCGCACGGCCTCGTCGCCGACGCCGTAGTCGACGTCCAGGCCCTTGATCTCCAGCACCGGGTCCATCATGGCTTTTCCTCTCGCCCGAGCACGGGCGTGAAGCCCACCCGCATACGGTGCGTCCGTCCGTCGGCGCCCTTGACGCGGGCCTTGCCGCTGCCGCGCAGCCGGGGGCTGACGAACTCGTCGATGCCGAAGTTGAGCAGGGACAGCGCGGTGCCGAGGATGGCGATCGCCAGGCCGGCCGGCACGAACCACCACCACGCGCCCTGCGCCAGTGCCTGCTGGCTCTGCGCCCAGAACAGGATCGTGCCCCAGTTCCAGTTGGACAGCCCGGAGACGCCGACGAAGGCGAGCGTGATTTCCGACATCACGGCGAAGATCACCGTGCCGACGAAGCTGGACGCGATCACCGCGGTCAGGTTGGGCAGGATCTCGAAGAAGATGATCCGCCACGTCGACTCGCCGGTCGCCCGGGCCGCCTCGACGTACTCGCGTCCGCGCAACGAAAGGGTTTGTGCTCTCAGGACGCGCGCGCCCCACGCCCACGACGTGAAGCCGATGATGACCGCCACCAGGATGTCGCCGCCGGTGGGCACCGCGCTGCCGATGATGATGATCAGCGGCAGGGCCGGGATCACCAGGAACACGTTGGACAGTGCGGAGAGCCCTTCGCCCGGCGTGCCGCCGAGGTAGCCGGACGTCACGCCGACGATCACGGCGAGGATCGTCGCCACGATCCCGGCGGCCAGCCCGACCAGCATGACGCTGCGCGTGCCGACCACGACCTGGCTGAAGATGTCCTGGCCGAGGTGGGTGGTGCCGAACCAGTGCCGCGCCGACGGCGATTCCAGCAGGTCGCTGCTGCGCGCCGACGGGTCGTACGGCGCGATCCACTCGCCGATCACGGCGATCACCAGGAAGAAGACGATGACGGCGAGGCCGGTGACCGTCTTGCCGCCGGTGAGGAACCGGAACCGGCGCCGCCGGGCGGCGACCGCTTCGAGCGGGAGGGCTTGGGCGGCTTTGACGTCCGCCGCGGGTACGGCCATGTCAGCCCTCCTTCCGGGTGCGCGGGTCGAGCGCCAGGTAGGCGACGTCGGCGAGCAGGTTCGCCACCAGCACCGACAGCGTGATGATCAGGAAGATGCCCTGCATCAGCGGGTAGTCCTGCGAGCCGACGGCCTGGAACAGCTGGTAGCCGACGCCCGGGTAGGAGAAGACGATCTCCACCAGCAGCGTGCCGCCGACGATGAACCCGAGGGCCAGCGCGAAGCCGGACACGCTGGGCAGCAACGCGTTGCGGGCGGCGTACCCGACCATCACCCGGCGTTCCGGGAGGCCCTTGGCGTGCGCGACGGTGACGTAGTCCTCCGAGGCGACGGTGACCATCATGTTCCGCATGCCCAGGATCCAGCTGCCCATCGAGCTGATCAGGATGGTCAGCGCGGGCAGCAGGCTGTGCTGGATCGCGCTGCCGATGAACGAGCCGTCCCAGCCCGGGATGGTGCCCGGGTCGTACCCGCCGGACGACGGGAAGAAGCTGTCCGGGCCGGCCAGCAGCGTCAGCGCGATCAGGCCGAGCCAGAAGTACGGGATCGACGAGAGGAACGTCGTCACCGGCAGCAGGCCGTCGACCCACGAGCCGCGCTTCCAACCGGCGACCACGCCGAGCCCGGTGCCGATCGCGAAGCCGACGACCGTGGTGATGCCGACCAGGATGATCGTCCACGGCAGGCTGTCGGTGAGCAGGTCGGACACCGGCGTCGGGAAGAACGTGAACGAGATCCCGAGGTCGCCGCGGAAGAGCTGGCCCCAGTAGTCGAAGTACTGGGAGATCAGGCTTTCGTTCTTGTCGAGTCCGAACAGGACGTACAGCGACTGCATCGCCTCGGCGCTGATCATGCCCTGGTTCCTGGCGATCAGCGACTGCACCGGGTCGCCGGGGATCAGCCGCGGGATGAAGAAGTTGATGGTGACGGCGGCCCACGCGGTGAAGAGGTAGAAGCCCAGCCGTTGCAGCAGGTACCTCATCGGGCGGCCCCGTCGTACAGCCAGCACGCGGCCCAGTGGCCGGGCGCGTCGCCGACGTCGAACCGCGGCGGCAGCTCCGTCGTGCACCGCTCCATCGCCACCGGGCACCGCGGGTGGAACCGGCACCCGGCCGGCGGTTCGATCAGGCTCGGCGGCTCCCCACCCGAATCCGCCACTTTCACGTGAAAGTGGCGGTTGTCCACACCCGGGGCCGCCACTTTCACGTGAAAGTGGCGGTTGTCCACAGTGGGGTCGGGGGCGGCGGTGATGCGGTCCGGGTCCGGGGCGGATTCGATGAGCAGCCGGGTGTACGGGTGCGCCGGCCGCTGCGTGATGGTCTCGCTGTCGCCGCCTTCGACCATCCGGCCCGCGTACATCACCATGGTGTCGTCGGCGAAGTAGCGCGCGGACGCGATGTCGTGCGTGATGTACAGGATGGCCAGGTGCAGCCGTTCCTTGAGGTCACGCAGCAGGTTCAGCACACCGAGCCGGATGGAGACGTCCAGCATGGACACCGGCTCGTCGGCCAGCAGCGCCTCCGGGTCGGCGCCGAGCGCCCGCGCGATCGCGACGCGCTGGCGCTGGCCGCCGGACAGCTCGTGCGGGAACTTGTCGATGTACCGCTCGGGCGGGGTCAGCTGGACGCGCGAGAGCAGCTCACGCAGCGACTTCTCGAGGTCTTCGCCCGCGCGGCCGTGGATCTTCAGCGCCCGCGTCAGGTGGTAGCGCACGGTGTGCACCGGGTTCAGCGAAGCGAACGGGTCCTGGAAGATCATCTGCACGCGGCGGGCGTAGGCGCGGAACGCCTTTCCGCGCTTGACGTTCACCGTCTCGCCGTGCAGCCGGATGTCGCCGCCGGTGCGCGGGTACAGGCCCGCGAGCAGGCGCGCGACCGTCGACTTGCCCGAGCCGGACTCGCCGACCAGCGCGGTGACGCGGCCGCGCTGGAGCGTCAGGGAAACGTCGTCGACGGCTTGGATGCTGCGTCGCGGGCCGGTCAGCGCGGCCCGGCCCGTGCGCCGGACCGGGAAGTGCTTGGTGAGGCCCGTGGCTTCGAGGACCACGGGGAGGTCCCCCTCCGGCCCGGCGGCGACCGGGTCGGAGGGGGACTGCTCGGTCAGTGCTGAGTCCGTCATCACTCAGGCCGCGGGCTTGAGGTGCAGGACGATGTCGAGCGCGTTGCGCAGCGTCGGCTGGGCCGGCGCGTACGGGTTGGCGTCGTCCGGCCAGCCGACCCAGTTCTTCGTGCTGTACTCGCCGCCGGAGTTGGCCGCCGACGTGGGGATCATCGGCTGCTGCTCGATCATGATCTTCTGCAGCGTCGCCATGGCCGCGGTGCGGGCGGCGTCGTCCTCGGCGTTCGCGTAGGTCTCGAGCGCCTTGGTCGCCTCGTCGTTCTTGTAGCGGCCGTAGTTGCCGTTGATGCCGCCCTGGCCGGTCGGCTTGTAGCGGTTGCCGTCCATGACGTCGCGGTACATGTCGTACGGCGTCTGCCCGTCGTTGGTCCAGTGCATCAGGCCTTCGAAGTCACCGGTGTCGACCGACTTCATCCACGCGTCCTGGTTCATCTTCTCGACCGTGGCGGTGATGCCGATCTGCGCCAGGTTGTCCTTGATGATCTCCAGGTCGGTGATGTAGTCCGACCAGCCCGACGGCACGGTGAGCTTGATGGTGACCGGCTTGCCGCCCGGGTCGGCCAGCTTGTCGCCGGTGAACTTGTACCCCGCGCCCGTCAGCAGCGACTTTGCCCCCTGGACGTCGACCTGGACCGACTGACCCTTGTACTGCGGAGCGATGAACGGGTCGCCCGCCGGTGTCGGGATGCCGGTGACCTGGTCGTTCTTCGGGTAGAAGTAGCCGGCCTCGCCCTGGTTGAAGATGTCTTCGCGGTTGATCACCTTGTTGACGGCTTGGCGCAGCTTCGCGTCGTTCCAGGGCGCCTTCTCGGTGTTGAACCACAGACCGTGGACCGCCAGCTGCGCGGGGAACCACAGCTTGTAGTGCTGCGGGTTCTTGTTGGTGTAGACGGCCTTGTAGTTCGGGATGAAGACGAAGCTCCACTCGGAAGCGCCGTTGACCAGCGCGCTGACCTGCGCGTTGTTGTCGGTGTAGGAGGTGTAGCGGATCTCCTTGACCTTCGGCGCTTCCTGCCAGTAGCCGCTGTCGCGCCGCGTGACGATCATCGTCTGCGGGGTGGCCGACTTGAGCGTGTACGGCCCGGTGCCGATCGGGTTCTTCACCAGGTCGAGCGCCGGGTCCTTGACGTCCTTCCAGACGTGCTTCGGCACGACGAGCGTCTGCAGGATCTTGACCTGGTTGACGAACTGCGAGCCGGCGAAGCCCAGGGTGACCTGGTTGCCGGCCGCGGTGATGTCCTTGTACGGGACGGCGTCGACGTTCAGCGCCTTGTTGTCGCGCAGCAGCTGGAAGGTGTAGGCGACGTCTTCGGCGGTCATCGGCTGGCCGTCGGAGAACTTGACGCCGTCACGGATGGTGAGGACCAGCTTCTTGAAGTTGTCCGACCAGTCCCACTTCGTGGCCAGCCACGGCTTCGCCGGCTCCTGCGGCTTGACGCGGTTGTGCATGGCGAGGGGCTCGTAGATCATCCACCGGTAGCCCATGTTGGACAGGGCGGAGGTTTCCAGGAACGGGTTGTTGTTTTCCGCCTGCGGGCCGTCCGGCTTGCCGACGCTCAGCACGGCGTCCGGGTTGCTCTGGGCGGCGTTCGAGCTGCCGCCGCTGCACGCGGTCAGGCCACCCAGGGCCATCATGGCTGCTAGCGCTGCGACGATGGAGCGCTTGACTCGCATCGGTTCCTCCTGGTCATCGACGACTGCTTGCTGTCGACTGGTAGCGAGCCCCGACCGCCGGCGACCGAACGACGTCCCGAAGTCAACTCGGGTGACTCGGGTCACGTCAATAACACGGCGGTAACTTTTTGTGTCTAAGTTTAAGTGCTGAAAGAATAGCTGGTCTGGACCTGTTGATCGAATTACTCCTTGCGGGGCAAGGGTTTCAGCCGGTCCGGCCGCCGTTGGCGAGCAATTCGGCGATCGGCAGGGTCGCCGCGCCGAGGGCCACGGCCTCGGGCCCGAGCCTGCCGAGGACGACCTCGGTGCGCTCGGCCAGGTAGCCGAGCGCGTGCCGGCCCACGGCGTCGCGCACCGCGGGCAGGATCGCCGGTCCCATGATCGCCCCCGCCGAGCCGGAAAGCACCACCCGATCGGGGCTGAGCAGGTTGATCAGGTTCGCGATGCCGATGCCCAGGTACTCGCCGGTTTCGGCGAGCACCTCCGCGGCCGGGCCGCCGTTACGGGCTTCGGCGACGATCCGCGCCAGTTCGCCGTCGCTTTCGTCCCCGATGACGGGTTCCTTGCCGGCCTGATCGGCGTAGCGGCGGACGACCGCCTCGGTGCCGACGTAGGCCTCCAGGCAGCCGTGGGAGCCGCACCGGCAGGCCGCCCCGGCCGCCTTGACGACGGTGTGGCCCCACTCGCTGGTCGTGATGCCGGGGTGCGAGCGCCCGGCCGTCGCGACGGCCGCCCCGACGCCGACGCCGAGGAGGGCGACGATGGCGCGTTCGGCGCCGCGGCCGGCGCCGCGCCAGGCCTCGGCCTGCCCGAGGGTGCGGGCCCGGTTGTCCAGGTGGAGGGGCGCCTGGATGTGCGGGTGGATCAGTTCGGCGAAGTCCACGCCGCGCCAGCCGAGGGTGGGGGCGTGCACGATCCCGCCGTCGCGGACCGCACCCGGCACGCCGATGCCGACGCCGAACACCGCGTCCGGCTGGCCGCCCTCGAACACTTCGGCGATGCCGGTGCGCACCAGGCCGGCCACTTCGTCCGGGTCGAGCCGGGTGCCGACCAGCGGGTGGCGGACGGTCCCGAGGGTGCCGAGCGTGAAGTCGAAGAGGCCGACTTCGACGTGCGTCTCGCTGACGTCCACGCCCACGACGTGCCCGAACTCCGGGCGCACCGCCAGCAGCGTGCGCGGCCGCCCGCCGTCCGATTCGACCGATCCGGCCTCGGCGACGACGTCGTCCGCGATGAGCTCGGAGACGACGTTGGTAACGGTGGCGGCCGACAGTCCCGATTCAGCTACCAGTTCCAGTCTGCTGACGGGACCGCGGAGGTAGAGCGAGGAGAGCAGTGCCGCGCGGTTGTGCCGCCTGAGGTCACGGGTCGTCTGGCGCACCACCTGGGTCACCGGGAGGATTCTGCCAGACCGCGGCCCCGCCACCATGGGTTCGGGACTTAGTTCACCACTTAATACATAGCCACAACTTACGGTGATCGGGCATCCTGTCAGTGAGCCGGTAAGAAGTTCAGATGGGTTGCCCATGGCGAGCAAGCGCACCACCGTCCGCGATCTGCGGCGGCACAACCGATCCCTGCTGCTGTCGAAACTGTACTTCGACGGCCCGCTGTCGAGGCACGAACTCAGCCAGCTCACCGGATTGAGTGCCGCCACGGTGAGCAACGTGACCGCCGAACTGGGCGACGAACGCCTGATCACCGAAGCCGGCCAGGTCGAGTCGGACGGCGGCCGCCCCCGGGTGCTGCTGCGCGTGGACCCGGCGTACGGGCACGTCGCAGGCGTCGACATCGGCGAAACGGGCGTCAAGGTCGAGCTGTTCGACCTGGCGATGAACCGCCTGGCGACGGTCGAGCACCCCCTCCCGAAGGCCCCGGACCCGGCGACCGCGGTCGAGCAGGTGACGTCCGGGCTGCGGGAGGTGTTCGCGAGCACGGGCATCGACGAATCGGGCGTGCTCGGGGTGGGCATCGGCGTCCCGGGAACGGTCGAGCAGGGCGCGCGGGTGCTGGTCCACGCCCCGACGGTCGGCTGGGACGCGGTGCCGCTCGTGGCCCTGCTTGAGGAGGCCGGAGTGGCTCTCCCGCTGTTCGTCGACAACGGCGCGAAGACCCAGGGCCAGGCGGAGATGTGGTTCGGCGCGGGCCGCGGAGCCCGCCACGCGGTGATAGCGCTGATCGGCTCGGGCGTGGGCGCTGCGGTGGTGACGGACGGAACGACGTACCGGGGTTCGACGAGCAGCGCGGGCGAGTGGGGCCACACGACGATCGCGTACGGCGGTCAGGAGTGCCGCTGCGGTTCCCACGGGTGCCTGGAGGCGTACATCGGCGCGGGCGCGGTCCTCGCCCGGTACCGCCGGGCACGGGGCAAGGACATCACGGGCGAGGACGAGCAGGCCCAGTTCTCGGCGCTGCTGGCGGCGGCCCCCAAGTCCAAGACGGCCGCGCGGGTCCTCGACGAAACGGCGGGTTACCTGGGCGCGGGCATCGCGAACTTGATCAACTTGTTCAACCCGGAGCGCATCGTGATCGGCGGCTGGGCGGGCTTGGCCCTGGGCGAGCAGCTGCTGCCGAACATCCGCGCGGCGGCGGGGGCGCACGCGCTGAGGCACCCGTTCAGCCAGACGTCGATCCAGCTGGGGTCGCTGGGCCTCGACGCGGTGGCCACGGGGGCGGCGACGCTGCCGGTGGCGGACCTGCTGGAGCAGGGGGCGACGTCGCGGATCGCCAAACCGGGGGCCCCGGACTCCGACGCGGCCTGACCCACGGGCGGCCGTCCTCTGCGGGCGGGGGTTCCGGCAGGGGCGATCGTCGGGGGGGCCGTTCGCCGGGCGGCGGCGGTTCCCGGGCGGCGGTCTTCCCCGGGGGCCCTTGGCGGGTCGCCTCTCGCTGGGCGGCCGTTGCTGCGTCGGGCCGCCTTCGCCGGGCGGCCGTTGCCGAGTCAGGTCGCCCTTCACCGGGCCACCCTTGCCGGGGTGCCCTTCGGTGGCGGCCCTCGCCGGGTCACTTCGCCGCGCGGCCGTTGCCGAGTCGGGTCGCCCTTCACCGGGCGGCCGTTGCTGCGTCGGGTCACCTTCGCCGGGCGGCCGTTGCCGAGCCGGGTCGCCCTTCACCGGGCCACCCTTGCCGGGTCGTCTCTCGCCGGGTCGCCTTCGCCCCGCCCGCGGGGGCGCCCCCCGGGTCCAGCGTATCGGCGCCCCCGGACAAAAAGGCCCCGGCAGCACACCCCCGAGCCATCCTGTCCACATCACCGCCTCCCTGTGGACAAGGCGCCACCGCACAACCGGAGCCCGTTCCCAAGCTGAGCCGAGCCCGGACCAAGCCCAGCCTGCCCAACCCCCCAGGGGCACCACCGACCAACCCTTAATTCGGGTTGAAAAAAATGACCGCCTCGACTGTTGCCCGGCTTGTCTGGACCATGCATACTTTGTTGCCAGGCACAACAAAGGCACCCGGGCAAGGTCGCACGGGTGTCGGCGAACACGCACGGCCACGCCTGCCGCCGCCCCGGCATGCGCGGCCTTCTCCCCCTCCCCGCGTTCCGTGCTGCGCGCGGAACGCCGTCCCCACGGTGAGAGAGGCGACAATGATGTCCACCTCCAAGAAGAAGCGCTGGGCGGCACTCCTCGCCGCCTGCTCGCTGCTGCTCCTCGGGCAGCAGGTCCTCACGATGGCCCCGGCGGAAGCCGCCGCCACCTTCACCGACGACTTCAACGGGGCCGCCGGTGCCGCCGTCGATGGGTCGAAGTGGCAGCTCGAAACCGGCGACAACGTCAACAACCACGAGCGGCAGTACTACACCTCCGGCACCAACAACGCCCAGCTCGACGGCCAGGGCCACCTCGTCATCACCGCCAAGAAGGAAAACCCCGGCAACTACAACTGCTGGTACGGCCGCTGCGAGTACACCTCCGCGCGCCTCAACACCGCCGGCAAGTTCAGCCAGGCCTACGGCCACTTCGAGACGCGCATGAAACTTCCGCGCGGGCAGGGCATGTGGCCGGCGTTCTGGATGCTCGGCGGCGGGAACTGGCCCACCGACGGCGAAATCGACGTCATGGAGAACGTCGGCTTCGAACCGAACACCGTGCACGGCACCATCCACGGCCCCGGCTACTCCGGCTCCGGCGGCATCGGCGCGGCCTACAACGGCCCGAACTTCTCCGACGACTTCCACACCTACGCCATCGACTGGGCGCCGAACCAGATCAAGTGGTACGTCGACGGCAACCTCTACCAGACGCGCACGCCGTCGGACCTGAACGGCAACCGCTGGGTGTACGACCACAACTTCTTCCTCATCCTCAACCTCGCCGTCGGCGGGTACTGGCCCGGCGACCCCAACAGCAGCACGCAGTTCCCGCAGCAGCTGGTCGTCGACTACGTGCACGTCACGAACACCTCGAGCAGCGGCGGCGGCCGGACCGGCACCATCACCGGCATCGGCGGCAAGTGCGTCGACGTCGCCGGCGCCAACTCCGCCAACGGCACGCCCATCCAGATCACCGACTGCAACGGCAACGCCGCGCAGAGCTGGACCATCGGCACCGACGGCACGATCCGCGCCCTCGGCAAGTGCATGGACGTCTCCGGTGCGGGCACCGCGGACGGGACAGCGGTCCAGCTCTACGACTGCAACGGCACCGGCGCGCAGCAATGGGTCGTTTCCGGTGCGAAGGACATCGTGAACCCCAACGCCAACAAGTGCCTCGACGCCACCGGCAACTCCAGCGCGAACGGCACCCGCCTGCAGATCTGGACCTGCACCGGCGGCGCCAACCAGAAGTGGACCACTCCCTGACCCCACACCGTCGCGAGTGGTAAGGCGGGTCAGCACCCGCCTTACCACTCATGACCTGTTTCCCTAGGAGTCCCCGTGCGGCGAATCGTCGTCGCGCTGATGGGGTGTGCCCTGTTAGCGCTTTCTTTCCTCACCACCGGCTCGGCCCAGGCGGCGGTCGAAGCGGGTCCGTCGGCGAGCCAGCTGCTCGCCAAGACCCAGAACTGCCAGCAGATCTCCAACGGCAAGTATTCCTTCGACGAAGGCGGCGCGGCCACCGTCCCCGTCTGCCAGGCCAACGGCGCGGTGTTCTTCACGGCCGACATGGACATCGACTGCGACGGCGTGCGCACCACGCAGTGCAACGAGAACACCGACTGCTGCTTCTACCCCGACACCGCGTTCCACACCTCCACCGACCAGCCGCTGAACGCGGCACAGCTGCCCTACATCGTCCTGCCGC
Organism: Amycolatopsis rifamycinica; assembly: GCF_000695625.1. GTDB lineage: Bacteria > Actinomycetota > Actinomycetes > Mycobacteriales > Pseudonocardiaceae > Amycolatopsis > Amycolatopsis rifamycinica. Next base: position 35,675 of record NZ_JMQI01000083.1, on the reverse strand, counting down.
AACCGACGTCCACTTGGGACTACCGCAACCACGGCATCGACGGCGGCTCGGTGGTCGCGGTCGTCTACAATAACCAGGTCACCTACGCCGTCGTCGGGGACACCGGTCCGACGAGCATCATCGGCGAGGCCTCCTACGCCACCGCCGTCAGCCTCGGCATCAACCCCGACCCGAAGACCGGCGGCACCGAGGGCCCGGTCACGTACATCGTGTTCCCCAACACGCACGTCAACCCGATCGAGAACCACGCCACCGCGGTCAGTCTCGGCGAGCAGGTCGCGACGCAGTTCGCGGGCGGCACGACCACGCCGCCCACGCAGCGCACGGGGCAGATCACCGGTATCGGCGGCAAGTGCGTCGACGTCGCCGGGGCGAGCAACGCCAACGGCACGGCCGTCCAGCTGTACGACTGCAACGGCACCAACGCTCAACAGTGGACAGTCGGCAGCGACGGGGCCGTGAAGGCGCTCGGCAAGTGCCTCGACGTCACGAGTGCGGGCACGGCGAACGGCACGCAGACCCAGCTGTGGGACTGCAACGGCAGCAACGCCCAGAAGTGGTCGGCCAACGGGTCGCAGAACCTCGTGAACGCCGGCTCCGGCAAGTGCCTCGACGCGACCGGCAACTCCAGCGCCAACGGCACCCGGCTCCAGATCTGGACCTGCGGGTCCGGCGCGAATCAGAAGTGGACGCTCCCATGAAGAAGCTGCTCACCCTGGCGAGCGTGACCGCGCTCGCCGTAGCCACCTTCGCCGCGCCTGCGCAGGCCGCCGGCGAGACGGTCAACGTCTGGCTCACCACGACCAGCGACTCCGGCGGCCGGACGGTCACCCGCGGCCTCGAGCAGCAGACGCCGGTGACGTTCGCCGCCGGCACCGGCAGCGGTGGTGTCACCATCAACGTCAACGAAAACACGACCTACCAGCAGTTCGAGGGCGGCGGAGCGTCCTTTACGGACACCGCGGCGTGGCTGCTGAACTCCAGCGGGGCGCTGTCCCCCGCCACCCGCGACGACACCATGCGCAAGCTGTTCGACCCGAACACCGGCATCGGGCTCAGCTTCATCCGCAACCCGCTCGGCGCGTCCGACCTGGCCCGCTACAGCTACACCTTCGACGACTTGCCGGCCGGCCAGACCGACCCGAACCTGACGCACTTCTCCATCGCCCACGACCAGGCCGACGTGCTGCCGCTGACCAAGCAGGCCAAGCAGCTCAACCCGCAGGCCAAGGTGATGGCGTCGCCGTGGAGCGCGCCGCCGTGGATGAAGGACAACGACAGCTACCTGCTGGGCTGGGTCGAATCGCAGTACTACCCGGCCTACGCGCAGTACTTCGTCAAGTACCTCCAGGCCTACCAGGCCGCGGGCGTGCCGATCGACTACGTCTCGATGCAGAACGAGCCGACGTGCTGCGCGAGCTACCCGTCGACCAACTGGAACGGCGCGGGACTGGCCTACTTCGCGAAGAACAACCTGCTGCCCGCGCTGCAGGGCGCCGGACTGTCCACCAAGGTCCTCGCCCTCGACTGGAACTGGGACACCTACGCCTCGTACGGCGCGCCCACGATGGACGATCCGGCGATCCGCAACCACCCGAACTTCGGTGGCGTCGCCTGGCACGGCTACGGCGGCGACATCGCCCAGCAGACGACCACGCACAACCAGTACCCGAACGTCAACGCCTACTCGACCGAGCACTCCGGCGGTACCTGGATCTCGAACCAGCAGGCCGAGGACATGAACAACATCGTCGACTACACCCGGAACTGGTCGAAGAGCTTCGTCAAGTGGAGCCTCGGCGTCGACCAGAACATGGGCCCGCACAACGGCGGCTGCGGCACCTGCACCGGTCTGATCACCGTCCACAACGGAGACTCGCGCAGCGGGCAGGTCGACTACACCGTCGAGTACTACACGATGGGCCACCTGACGAAGTTCGTGAAGCCGGGCGCCTACCGGATCGACTCGAACGACAACTCGACCGTCCGCAACGTCGCCTGGAAGAACCCGGACGGCTCGAAGGCGCTGATCGCGTACAACTCGAGCACCGGGAACCAGAGCGTCCGGGTGAACTGGGGCAACTCCTCCTTCACCTACACCCTGCCCGGCCACACGTCGGCGACGTTCACCTGGAACGGCACCCAGGGCAGCGGCGGCACCACCGGCAAGACCGGCCCGATCACCGGCCTGGGCGGCAAGTGCGTCGACGTCGCCGGGGCGAGCAGCGCCAACGGCACCGCCGTTCAGCTCTACGACTGCAACGGCAGCAACGCTCAACAGTGGACAGTCGGCAGCGACGGAACCCTGAAGGCACTCGGCAAGTGCCTCGACGTCACCGGACAGTCCACCGCGGACGGAGCGCAGCTCCAGCTCTGGGACTGCGGTGGCACGGCCAACCAGAAGTGGGCGGCCACCGCGGCCCGCGACATCGTCGGCGCGGGGTCGAACAAGTGCGTCGACGCGACCGGCAACTCCAGCGCCAACGGCACCCGCCTGCAGATCTGGACCTGCACCGGTGCGGCCAACCAGAAGTGGAGCGTTCCCGCATGAGGAAGACGGCAGCATGGGGCGCGCTCGTCGCCGCGTCGGCGATGGTGCTCGCCCCGGGGGTGGCGCAGGCGGCGACCGGGCCGATCACCGGCATCGCCGGCAAGTGCGTCGACGTCGCCGGGGCGAGCAGCGCCAACGGCACCGCCGTCCAGCTCTACGACTGCAACGGCAGCAATGCTCAGCAGTGGACGGTCGGCAGCGACGGAACCCTGCAGGCGCTGGGCAAGTGCCTGGACGTCACGGGTGCGGGCACGGCGAACGGCACGCAGGTCCAGCTGTGGGACTGCAACGGCTCCAACGCCCAGAAGTGGACGGCGAACGCGGCGAAGAACCTGGTCAACACCGGGTCCGGCAAGTGCCTCGACGCCACCGGCAACTCCAGTGCCAACGGGACGCGGCTGCAGATCTGGACGTGCGCGAGCACAGCCAACCAGCAGTGGACGCTCCCGGGCGGGACCACGACACCGCCCGGCCCGGGCGTGATGGCCGTGGCGCCGTACCTCTACAACGGCTGGGGTGACCCGCCGAACCCGGCGACGATCCAGAACGCCACCGGCGTCAAGTGGTTCACGCTGGCCTTCATCCTGTCCAACGGCTACTGCAACCCGCAGTGGGACGGCGCCCGGGCCCTCACCGGCGGCGTCGACCAGAACACCATCGCCACGGTCCGCGCGGGCGGTGGCGACGTGATCCCGTCGTTCGGCGGCTACTCCGGCAACAAGCTGGAATCCTCGTGCGGCAGCGCGGCCGAGCTGGCGGCCGGCTACCAGAAGGTGATCAACGCCTACGGCCTCAAGGCGATCGACATCGACATCGAGGCCGACGCCTACAGCAACCCGACGGTGCAGCAGCGCACGGTCGACGCGCTGAAGACGGTCCGGGCGAACAACCCCGGCATCAAGCTGTACGTCACCTTCGGCACCGGCCAGTCGGGCCCCGACAACAGCCTGGTGAACCGGGCGGCGCAGTCCGGTCTCACGGTCGACGGCTGGGTGATCATGCCGTTCGACTTCGGCGGCGCGGGCCAGAACATGGGCACGTTGACGCTGCGGGCGGCCGAGGGCCTCAAGAACGTCGTCAAGAGCGCGTACGGCTACGACGACGACACGGCCTACCGGCACATGGGCATCTCGTCGATGAACGGCACCACCGACGACAGCGAGACGGTCACGCTCAACGACTTCACCACCATCCTGGGCTACGCGAACTCCCACCACCTGGCCCGGTTGACGTTCTGGTCGGCGAACCGCGACCGCCCGTGCCCCGGCGGCTACCCGAACAACGACACCTGTTCCGGCGTCTCCCAGCAGGCCTGGGACTTCACGAGGATCTTCGCCCGCTACGCCGGCTGACCCGGCCGCTCGCGGCGCGAAGCTCCGGAATGGCCCGTTCACGGCGTTGAAGGCCGTGAACGGGCCATTCCCGGCTTCGCGGTGAAAGGGCTGCCGGGCCGCGGCCCTGGGGAAGCGGCGACCCGGCAGCGTGGGGTCCCGCGGCCGCTGGGGGTACTCCGGCGGCGGAACCGCCTCCGAGGTTATCGACCGGGTGTCGCGCACGGCTGGTGCTCGGACCGTCCGGACGCTCAACCCTGCCCGAACGCCCCAAGGCGGCCTTCGCACCGAAGACCAGCTCGGGGCGTTTCGGTCACTCCGCCGCGATGGCCGCGCGGGCCGCCTCGGCCCGTTCGGCGTACGCGCCGACCAGCTGTTCTTCGGCGTCGTCGAGATACTTCAGCAGCAGCTGCTCCGCGCCCGGGCCGTCGCCGGCCTCGATGCGGTCCAGGATTTCGTGGTTGCGCGGCAGGTAGCGCTCGTGGAAGCGCCGCGGCTCGGCCATGATGTGGAACACCAGCCGCAGCTCGGCGGTCAGCCTGCCGACCAGCTCGTTCACCCGCTCGCTGCCGGACAGCGCGGCGAGCTCCTGGTGGAACCAGACGTTCGCGGTGCCGAGGTCCTTCCAGTTGCCGGTGCGCGCGGCCTCGTCGCCGATGTCGACCTTCTCCTTGATCCGCGCGAAGGACGCCGGCTTGGCCTTCAGCCCGCGGACCGCGGCACACTCGATGATCTTGCGCACCCGGTAGATGTCGACGACGTCCTCGACGCTCGGGATGCGGACGAAGACCCCGCGGTTGAGCTCGTGGGCGAGCAGCCGTTCGTGCGTGAGCAGCCGGAACGCTTCGCGCAGGGTGTTGCGGGAGACGCCGAGCGCGTTGCCGATGTCCTGCTCCGACAGCCGGCCGCCGGGCAGGAAGAACCCCTCCGCGATGCGTTTGCGGAGGACGCCGGCGACCCGCTCGGCCGTGCTCTGGCGCGTGACGAGGCCGCGATCGGCTTCGAGGCCCGTGACGCCGCTGTCTTCGATGACCACATCACCGAGGGTACCCGGGACGGAAAGAACGATCCGAGCGGAGTCTTGTGGAATTGTTCAACAATCCTTATCGTGTGAGGCACGCCACGATGAGAGACACTGGCCAGGAGGTGCCCCATGACTGCCACAGCTACCGAGGCCCGGCCGTTCGACTGGTTCCGCACGCTCGGAAAACGCGGACGCCGCGCCTTCCTGGGGGCGTTCGGCGGGTACGGCCTCGACTCGTTCGACTACCAGACCCTGCCGCTCGGCCTGGCCGCGATCACCGCGTTCTTCGGCATCTCGAGCGGCGAAGCCGGGCTGCTCAGCACGACGACGCTGGTCGTGTCGGCCATCGGCGGCATCGGCGCCGGCATCCTCGCCGACCGCATCGGCCGCGTGCGGACGCTGCAGATCACCATCGCGATGTACACGATCTTCACCGTGCTCTGCGGCTTCGCGCCCAACTTCGAAACGCTGCTGGTCTTCCGCGCGCTGCAGGGCCTGGGCTTCGGCGGCGAGTGGGCCGCGGGCGCCGCGCTGGTCGCCGAGTACTCGCAGGCGAAGTACCGCGGCCGGACCGTGGCGTTCGTGCAGAGCGCGTGGGCCGTCGGCTGGGGCCTCTCGGTGATCGTCTACACGATCGTCTTCAGCTTCGCGAGCGACGACGTGGCCTGGCGGATCATGTTCTGGACCGGCGTCATCCCGGCGCTGCTCGTGCTGTGGGTCCGCCGCAGCGTGCAGGACGCCCCGCGCGCGGAGGAGCGCCGGGCCACCGAACGCACCCGCGGCTCGCTCGGCCGGATCTTCCGGGGCGGCCTGCTGCGGACCACCTTCTTCGCGTCCTTGCTGGCCACCGGCGTCCAGGGCGGGTACTACGCGATCAACACCTGGCTGCCGTCCTACCTGAAGAAGACGCGCGAGCTGACCGTGATCGGCACCGGCGGCTACCTCGTCTTCCTCATCAGCGGCGCCTTCGTCGGCTACGTCTGCGGCGGCTACCTGACCGACCTGCTCGGACGCAAGAAGACCTTCATGACGTTCGCGATCCTGTCCGCCGTGCTGATCGTCGCGTACACGCAGATCCCGAAGGGCGCCAACGGGCTGATCCTGGTGCTGGGCTTCCCGCTCGGCTTCTCGATGTCCGCGATCTTCAGCGGCTTCGGGGCGTTCCTCGCCGAGCTGTACCCGACCGCGCTGCGCGGCACCGGGCAGGGCTTCACGTACAACTTCGGCCGCGCGGTGGGGGCCATCTTCCCGACCATCGTGGGCTACCTCGGCGCGGGCGGCGCGATCGTGTTCGGCGCGATCGGGTACGGCATCGCCGTGCTGGCCCTGCTCGGCCTTCCGGAAACCCGCGGTATCGAACTCGTCGACTGAGGGGGAACTCATGACGACCTTCGACCAGCCGGCCACGTACACGCCGGCGCAGGCCCGGGCGGCGTTCCGCACCGGCATCGCCCACCCCACGACGGGCTGGGCCACCGGCTTCACCCAGACCAACCTGATCGCCGTGCCCGAGGACTGGGCCTACGACGTCCTGCTGTTCTGCACCCGGAACCCGCAGGCGTGCCCGGTGCTCGACGTCACCGACCCCGGCGACCCGGCCACCCGGCTCGCCGAGGACGCCGACCTGCGCACCGACCTGCCGCGCTACCGGATCTGGCAGAACGGCGTGCTCGCCGGCGAGGTCTCGGACGCGACCGGCCTGTGGCGCAGTGACATGGTCGCGTTCTCCCTCGGCTGCAGCTTCACGTTCGAGACGGCACTGGCCGCCGAGGGCGTCCCGCTGCGGCACGTCGACCAGGGCCGCAACGTCGCCATGTACGTGACGAACCGGCCGTGCGAGCCCGCCGGCCGGCTGTTCGGCCCGCTGGTGGTGTCGATGCGGCAGATCCCGGAGGACCGCGTCGCCGACGCCATCCGGATCACCCGCGCGATGCCCGCCGTGCACGGCGGCCCGGTGCACATCGGCGACCCGGGCGAGCTGGGCATCGAGGACCTCGCCCGGCCGGACTTCGGCGATCCGGTGGACGCCGAGCCGGGTGACGTCCCGGTGTTCTGGGCCTGCGGGGTCACCCCGCAGGCGGCGCTGATGGCGTCGCGGCCCCCCTTTGCGATCACCCACGCACCGGGGTACATGTTCATCACCGATCGGTACGACAGCGAATACCGGGTGGGCTGAAATGGATCTGAACAGCGATCTCGGCGAGGGCTTCGGCGCCTGGAAGATGGGCGACGACGAAGCCATGCTCGACATCGTGACCAGCGCGAACATCGCGTGCGGCTTCCACGCCGGCGACCCGTCGGTGATGCGGCGGGTGTGCGAGCTGGCGGCCGGACGCGGCGTCGCGATCGGCGCGCACGTCGGCTACCGCGACCTGGCCGGCTTCGGCAGGCGCGCGCTCGACATCGCACCGGACGAGCTGGCCGACGAAGTCCTCTACCAGATCGGCGCGCTCGACGCGTTCGCGCGCGCGGCGGGCAGCCGCGTGACGTACGTGAAGCCGCACGGCGCGTTGTACAACACCGCGGCGGTGTCCACCGAGCAGGCGGCGGCGATCGTCGAGGGTCTGCGCCGGTACGACCCCGCCCTGGCGCTGCTGTGCCTGCCGGACTCGGAAATGCAGCGCGAGGCGGAGAAAGCGGGCGTCGTCGCCTACGCGGAGGCGTTCGCGGACCGGGCGTACACCGCCGACGGCAAGCTCGTGTCGCGCAAGCAGCCGGGCGCGGTCCTGCACGACGCCGACCTGGTGGCCGAGCGCGCGGTCGGCATGGCGACCGGCGGCATCGTGACGGAGGCGGGCACCAAGCTCGACGTGCGCCCGGATTCCCTGTGCGTGCACGGGGACACGCCGGGCGCGGTGGAGCTGGCCCGCCGGATCGAGGCGGCGCTGACCGAGGCGGGCATCCAGCTCGGCGCGTTCACCGGATGACGGTCCGGCTGCTGCCGTGCGGGCGCCGCGCGGTGCTGGTGGAACTGGACGACGTGCTGGGTTTCCAGGCGGCACTGACGCAGTCGCCGCCGGACGGGGTGGTCGAACTCGTCCCGGCGGCGCGGACCCTGCTGGTGCGCTTCGACCCGTCGGTGACGAACGCGGAACGGCTTGGCGCGCTGCTGCGTCAAGTGTCCCCTGTGGACAGGGTGGTGGCGGACGCGGGTGAGGTGGTGATCCCGGTGGTGTACGACGGCGAAGACCTGGCCGACGTCGCCGCGGAGACGGGGCTGAGCGTGCCGGCGCTGGTCGCGCGGCACACCGCGGGCACCTACGTTTCGGCGTTCTGCGGGTTCGCGCCGGGATTCGCCTACCTGACCGGGTCGGACCCCGCGCTGCACGTGCCCCGGCGGTCTTCGCCGCGCACCCGCATCCCGGCGGGTTCGGTGGCGATCGCCGGCGAGTACAGCGCGGTCTACCCGAGCGCGTCCCCGGGTGGCTGGCGGTTGCTGGGCCGGACGGACGTGCCGGTGTGGGACGTCGAGCGCGACCCGCCGAACCTGCTGCCGCCGGGCACCCGGGTCCGGTTCACGGCGGTGCCGTCGTGAAGCTCGAAGTGGTCCGGCCCGGATTCGCGACGACCGTGCAGGACCTCGGCCGCCCGGGGCACGCGGCGCTCGGCGTCGGCCGCTCCGGCGCCGCCGACCGCGCGTCGTTCCGGCTGGCCAACCGGCTCGTCGGGAACCCGGAGGGAGCGGCGGCCCTGGAGGTCACGCTCGGCGGGCTGGTGCTGCGCGCGACGGGCTTGACGACGGTGGCGGTCACCGGGGCGGCCTGCCCGCTGTCGAAGGGCGGCCCGGACGGGCCGATCACGTTGTGGCCCGGCGAGGAGCTGTCGCTGGGCACAGCGGTGTCGGGGCTGCGGTGTTACGTGGCCGTGCGCGGCGGGATCGACGTGCCGCCGGTGCTCGGTTCCCGGGCGACGGACACGCTCGGGAAGCTGGGGCCGCCGCCGGTGACGGCCGGGATGCTGCTGCCGATCGGCCCGGCCCCGCGCGCGTTCCCGGTGGTGGACCTCGCGCCACGGGCGGCGTTGCCGGCGGAACCGGTGTTGCGCGTGACGCCGGGACCGCGTCGCGACTGGTTCGCCGCGCCGGCCGAGCTGTTGTCCACTGTGTACACGGTGTCCCCGGACTCCGACCGGGTCGGCATCCGGCTGACCGGGCCGGCACTGGCCCGGGCGCGGCACGACGAGCTGCCGTCGGAGGCGTGCGTGCCGGGATCGCTGCAGGTGCCGCCGTCGGGCCGCCCGATCCTGTTCCACGCCGACCACCCGACGACCGGCGGCTACCCGGTGATCGCCGTCGTCGAGGAGGACGACCTCGACCTGGCGGCCCAGCTGCGGCCGGGTCAGACAGTGCGCTTCCGTCCCGCGTCGTGAGTGACCCCGATCGCGAGCCACGCCGCCCAGGCCGCGGCTCAGACATGGGCCGCCACCGGCCGCGGCGCGGCGCGGCGCGGCGACCGACAGGAACGCCAGCGCCAGGGGCACATCCAGACGGCCATGAGCAGCGAAAACACCACGCCGTCGCCGGCCGTCACGACCTCGAATTCATCGTGGTGCCGGAAAAGAGTCCACAGAGGACTAGAGCCCGGACACCCGCAGCGTGATGTTCAGCCGCCCGTCGAGGCCCAGGGCCGGGTCCGCCGTGCCCGGCAGCGTCCTCGGCACGCCGTGGTAGGCGAGCCGGGACGGGCCGCCGAACACGAACACGTCACCCGACCGCAGCTCGACGTCGGTGTACGGCCGGCCGCGGGTTTCGGTGTTGCCGAAGCGGAACACGCAGGCGTCGCCGAGGCTGAACGACACCACCGGTTCCAGGCTGCGCTCGTCCTTGTCCTGGTGCAGCCCCATTTTCGCGGTGGCGTCGTAGAAGTTCACCAGTGCGATGTCCGGCGCGTATCCCTCGGCCGGCCTGCCGTACGCGGCCGCCAGCGCACGGCGGCCGAGGTCGCCGAGCCAGTCCGGGAAGGGCAGGACCGGCGTTCCCTCGCCGGTCGTGCGCGAGTAGCCGTACGGGTACCAGTGCCAGCCGAGGCAGACCGACTTCACCGACATCACGCCGCCGTTCGGCAGCCGGGTGTGGCGGTAACCGGACCAGCCGCGGCAGGCCGCGACCAGCTCGCGCTGCTCGTCGAAGCCGAGCCAGTCCGGCAGGTGCACCGCTCCGGGCGCGAGCTCGGCGCGCGGGCGAGGCAGGAGGGCGTCCATCACCTCGATTGTGCCGGAGACTCCCGCCGCACACGGACGGTGATCGTCGAAGGCACCACGCGATGACCGCGGAACGTGACGCCCGCGGCGGCGGACAGCCACAGGAGCCGTCCCAACGGACCAGCGGGACGGTCCTGCGGCCGCATTCCCTCCCGTTGGGCCACCATGACCCGACGTTCCCACACCTGAATGCTCCAAGCCAGCGTGGATCAGCTACGAACGGGTCTCTTGACCCGCCGCCGCCGATCAGTCACCGAACGTCACGACGGTGACGCCCGCCTGCGCCGGGACGGGGTCGTTCATCGCGGCCAGCGCGGCCGGGACGTCGTCGAGCCCGATGCGCCGTCCGATCAGCGCGCCGAGGTCGATGCCCGCCGTCTCCACGACCCGCAGCAGCTCCGGGTACTCGTGGGCCTGGAGCCCGTGGATGCCCACCAGCTCCAGCTCGCCGCCGATGACGCGGTGCATCGGGATCGGCGCGATGCCCTGCGCGGGCGGCATCAGCCCGGCCTGGACGTGCCGTCCGCGCTTGCGGAGGCTGCCGACCGACGCCGCGCAGGTCGAGGGTGAGCCGAGACAGTCGAGCGAGACGTGCGTGCCGCCACCGGTCAGCTCGCGCACGTGCGCGGCGACGGCTTCGGGCCCGTCGAACGCCGAGGAGTCGACGGTGACGGCGGCGCCCGACTCCGCGGCCAGCCGGAGGGCCGCCGCGGAGACGTCGACGGCGACGACCTTCGCGCCCGCCGCGACGGCCAGCAGCACCGCGGAGATCCCGACGCCGCCGCAGCCGTACACCGAGACCCACTGGCCCGCGGTGACGCGCCCCTGCCGCAGCACCGCCCGGAACGCCGTGCCGAACCGGCAGCCGAGGGCGGCGGCCTCGGCGGCGCCGAGCGAGTCCGGCAGCGCGACCAGGTTCGTCTCGGCGTGTTCGACGGCGACGCGCTCGGCGAACGACCCCCAGTGCGTGGCGCCGGGCTGGAACTCGCGGTCGCAGATCTGCTGGTCGCCGCGGGCGCACTGGGCGCAACTGCCGCAGGCGCAGACGAAGGGCACGGTGACGCGCGCGCCGAGCTCCCAGCCGCGCACGCCCTCGCCGAGCGCGACGATCCGGCCGGCGAGCTCGTGCCCGGCGACGTGCGGCAGCGTGACGGCGCTGTCGTGGCCCTGCCAGGTGTGCCAGTCGCTGCGGCACACGCCGGTGGCGTCGACCTCGATCACCGCACCGCCCGGCGCGGCCATCGGCTCCGGCACGTCCCGCACGACGGGCGGGACGCAGAACTCCTCCATCACGACAGCTCGCATGGGCGCGAGCTTAGCCATTGCTCAGTTGAGCGCGTGGAACCTCGTCCTCCGCGGCGGCCCGAGGAGTTTGCTGAGCGAGCCGTCCGGCACGTTCAGGATGTCCTCGAGATTCCGCAGGGCCTCCAACGATTCCGGCCGCTCGGGCCGGCACCGTCCCGACTGCCAGTGGCTGAGGGTGGCCAGGCTGACCGTGGTTCCCCTGCCGCGCAAGCGATAGCGGATCCGCTCGAGGCCGAGGCCGCGGGCCCGGATCGCCGCCCGCAGGGCCACGTCGAACGGTCCGGCTGCCAGCAGCCGGCTCAGCTCCGCCTGTTCCCCCCGGTCGATGGTGCGTGTTCGCTGACCGGTCATCACAACGCTCCGAAGCACTCCCGATTACGAACATTGGAGCGTAGGCGCAGCTTCCCAAGATCGGAAGGCCCCTCACCCACCTGCCTTGCGCGTCTCGTCGGCGATCGCGGCGAACGGTTCCGCGTAGCCGGAGTTGATCGTGACGTAGGAAATCCCCCACCGCTCCCGCCAGCCGAGAAGCTTTTCCGCGGCCAGGACGGGATCCTCGGGCACCACGGTGACGGCGCCCGCGGCGGCCAGCTCGGGCACGTCCGCCCCGGCCCACCGCGCGATCGCGGGCGACGGCGCGTCCCCGACGGCCATCAGGTTCAGGCCGAGCTCGATGTCCGGCAGCCGCGGCCCGGCGAGCTCCCGGAAGTGATCCACAATGGACTGCGCCGCGGTTTCGGTGGTCCGCGGCGACCAGGCGAAGGTGACGGTGTCGGCTTCTTGCGCGGCGAGCGCCAGCATTTTCGGTCCGGCGCCGGCGAGCACCAGCGGCGGCCGGTCGGGAGTGCGCTTGAGGTGCGCGATGGTGGCGGCCATCCGTGTGATGCGCTCACCCGGTGAGGGGAATTCCCGCCCGAGCGCTTCGGCGTGCGCACCGGCACCGGGCCGCCCGACGCCCAGCCCGAGCTCGAACCGGCCGCGGGTCTGCCGGTGGAGGGTCTGCGCCTGCCAATCGAGGGCGGCGGCGTCGCGGAAGGGGTCGGCGAGCACGAAGGTCCCGACGGTGAGGTCGAGGGTGACCGCGGCGGCGGCCCCGAGCAGGACGAAGGGATCGGCGGTGCCGACGGGATCGGTGGCGAGCAGGGTGTCGAAGCCGAGCTTCTCGACCCGCTCGGCCTGGGCGGCCCACGAGGTGAGGTCAGGAGCGTGACCGGCGACGATGCCGAAGCGGAAGGGTTTCATGCCCTCATGGTCTGGCGGCGGGGGTGGTCACCACATCCGCTCCACGACGTCACCCGCGCGTACGTCCCTGAGCGTCGTAACGACGAGACGGCAGCTCGCGACTCTTGATCACACGGCAAAGGGGTACGAATGATCAAGCGCACCATCTTCCTCGTGGTGGCCGCGATCGCCGCCACCGGGCTTGCGGCCTGCGGCAACGAGGCAGCCCCGGCGAGCGGGATGGCCCCGGCCGCGGCTCCCGCCAGCGTGACCTCGCCTGCCTCCACCGCACCGGCCTCGGCGACGCCGGCGTACATCACGAAGAAGGTCGGCGAGCGGGCCGGTATTTCGAACACCGACGGCAGCCTGGCGGTCGAGTTCTGGGTCACCAAGATCGCCGTCGACCCGAAGTGCGGCCCTTACGCCTCTCGCCAAGCGGGCAAGCACACACTCTTGCTCGACGTGACCGTGAAGACGTACACAGATCTCGACGCTGACAGCGGTGTTGGTGCCTTCACCGTCCTGCCGGGCTTGATCAACCCGTTCGCGTTCTCGACGACCGGCGCCGACGGTGTCACGAACCAGGCGGAGACCGACTCGTGCACGAATCCGAAGCAATTGCCGCCGGCGTACGCACCCAGTCGTACCTACACCGGACAGGTCGCGATCTCGACCGCGACGAAGAGCGGCACCCTGCAGCTCACGGACAGTTCAGGACTGTTCGGCCCCGGCGCGCACGGCTGGGAATGGTCATACTGAGCGGTCCCTCAGCGCAGGGTGACCGACAACGCCTGCGCGATCTCCTTGCCGATGGCGTGGGTGGCGGCATCCGGCGGCGACCCGACCTTCACCACCATCGGCCCCCCGAACGGCTGGCGTTCCACGACCTCGATGCGTTCGCCCAGGTTGATCGCGTGTTCCGTCAGGTACCTCAGCAGCTCCGGGTCGGTGTCCCAGACCCGCACGATCTCGCCCACCGCGCCCGGCGGGAGGTCGTCGAGGATCCGGACCGGGAGCTCCTCCACGCTGCCGTCGGGCGCCGGGATCGGGTCGCCGTGGGGGTCGCGGACCGGGTTGCCGAGCTTCGCCGCGATGCGCTCGACCAGGCGATCCGACACCGCGTGCTCCAGCGCGTCCGCCTCCGCGTGGACCTCGTCCCACGTGTAGCCGAGCTCCGACACCAGGTACGTCTCGATCAGCCGGTGCCGCCGGAGCACCGAGCGCGCCAGGAGCCTGCCCTCGGCCGTGAGCTCGATGCCGCGGTACGGCACGTGGGTGACCAGGCCGAGCTGGGACAGCTTCGTGACCATCCCCGACGCCGAGGACGGGCTGACCTCCAGCCGGCCGGCGAGCGACGCGTTGGTGACCGCCTCGCCCCGCTCGACCAGGCCGTAGATCACCCGGACGTAGTCCTCGACCGACGAGGACCTCCGGACCGAACCATCTCCCATACCGCATACGATACGGGGCCGGGTTCTTTCTCGTGAAAGTTCACGGCCGCCAGCGGTAGCGGATCCAGCCGGGCACCGGCTCCGCGCCGAGCTGGGCGTAGAACGCCGCGCCTTTTTCGTTGCCCTCCTGCATGTCCCACTCGACGCGCCCGCTCGTGCGGTTGCGCAGCTCGTCCAGCAGCTCGCTGCCGAGACCGAAGCGCCGGTGGGCGGGCCGGACGAACAGGTCGTCCAGCCAGATCCCCGGCCGGGCCTCCCACGTGGAGAAGTTCCAGCTGCAGAAGGCGAACCCGGCCACCGTCCCCGGCTCGCCCGGCGGGGTCGCGATCAGCACCCACGCCTTCGGGTCCGGCCCGAACAGGTGCCCGCTCATCTCGGCGCGGTCCAGCTTCAGGTCGTGGTTGTCCTCGTAGACCGCGTGCTCCTCGATGAGCGCGCAGATCTCCTCGATGTCGTCGAAGACAGCGTCGCGGACGGGCATCTCGCCTCCCGGTTTTTGTCGGTGGTGGTCGTTACGGTCGGGCGTGGAGGTGGTCGATGTCACCAGAGGAGAAGTTCGAGGACCTGGTCGACGAGTTCACCGGACGTCCGGGCGTCACGCCACCCGGCACGACCGGCGGGTTCGGGCGCACGGCGCTGCGCGCGCACGGCCGGATCTTCGCGATGTTCGTCCGCGGGCAGCTGGTGCTCAAGCTGCCCCGGTCCCGGGTGGACGAGCTGGTCGAGGGTGGGCACGGCGTGCGCTTCGACGCCAACAAGGGCACGCCGATGAAGGAATGGCTGGCGCTGGACGCGGGGTCGCCACAACCCTGGGCCGCGCTGGCCGAGGAAGCACTCGGATTCGCCGGAAGGAGGTGAGTCATCAGGCTTGATAACGCAGTTCGCCGCCGACGGCGGTGCCTTGCACGCTGAGCTCTCCGGAAGCGAGCGCGTCCAAAGCGGACTCGTCCAGGGGTGAACCGGACAGCACGGCGAAGTCGGCGAGCTTCCCGGGTTCGAGCGTGCCCAGGTCACGCTCGGCGAAGGTCGCGTACGCCGAGCCGTACGTGTACGCGCGCAACGCCTGCTCCGGCGTCAACGCCTCTTCGGGTGCGAAGGGGGCGCCTGACGCCGTGCGCCGACGCACCATGTCGGCCAGCGCGAGCAGCGGAGCGCCGTTCACGACGGGCCGGTCCGAAGACGCGGGCAGCACGCAACCCGCGTCGAGGACGCTTCGCAGCCGGTAGCACCAGGGCACGCGGGACTCACCGAGCGCGGCGCGCATGCCGTCGCCGAGCTCGTTGACGAACCGTCCCTGCGGCGACGGGATGATGCCGAGCGAGACCAGCCGGGACAGCTCCGCGGGCTGGAGCACCGCGCAGTGCTCGATGCGGTGCCGGTGGTCCGTGCGCGGCGAAGCCGCCAACGCGGCTTCGTAGGCGTCGAGGACGACGGTGATCGCGCGGTCGCCGATCGCGTGCGTCGCGATCTGCCAGCCCGCTTCGTGGGCGCGGCGGATCGTGCGGGCCAGCTCGTCCTCGGGCACCTGGAAGTAGCCGCGGTTGTCCGGCTCGCCGTCGAAGCTGTCGTGCATCGCGCAGGTGCGCCCGACCAGGGAGCCGTCGGCGAACAACTTCATCGGGCCGACGCGCAGCCACTCGTCGCCGAGACCGGTGCGCAGGCCGAGGTCGAGGCCGAAGCCGGCGTCGTCGGGCAGGTCGTGCAGCACGCTCGCGGCGACCATCACCGTGCTCCGCACGCGCAGCACGCCGCGGTCGCGCGCCTCCTGGTAGGCGGCCAGCTCGGCGGGTGTCTCCCCGACCAGGCCGCCGCCGATGCCGGCCTCCTGGACGCTGGTGATGCCCTCGGCCAGGTACCGCTCGGACGCCCGCTCGAGCCCGCGCACGACCCGCGCGACCGGCGCCGGGTACGTCAGCGGCCGAAGCAGCAGCTGGGCCTGCTCGCGCAGCAGGCCGGTCGGCGAGCCGTCGGCCGCGAGCACGACGTCGCCGCCGACCGGCACGTGCGCCAGGTCGAGCTGGTCGAGCACGGCCGAGTTGACCACGGTCATGTGCCCGGACGTGTGCTTGAGCCGCACGAGCATGCCCGGCGCGGCGCGGTCGAGGCCGCGCCGGTCCGGGTGCCCGCCCACGAGCTTGTTCTGGTCGTACCCGCTGCCGACCACCCAGCTCCCGGGCGGCAGCGTCGCGGCGCGCGCGGCGACGGCGTCGTAGACCTCCTCGACGCTGCGGCAGTCGCTGAGCGGGACGTCGTCGAGGCCCATGCCGAACCAGGCCATGTGGTTGTGCGCGTCGTGGAAGCCGGGCACGACGAACCCGCCGGCGAGGTCGACCCGGGCGCGCGCGGACAGCTCGCGGGCGTCGTCGCCGAGCGCGACCACCCTGCCGTGCAGGACGGCGAGCGCGCTGGTGATGCCCGCGCCCGTCCACACCGTGGCGTTCTCGTAGACCGCATCGACTCGCACAAGTTCAGAGGCTATCGATCGATCGATCGAACGTCTAGCATCGGCGCCATGCCCACCGTGGACTTCGCCGTCGAGGACGGCATCGCGCAGATCCGGCTGAACCGGCCCGAGCGGCTGAACGCGGTCGCCGCCGTCCTGGTCGACGACTTCCTCGCCGCCCTCGACGCGGCCGCGCGCAGCGACGCCCGCGTCGTCGTGCTGTCCGGGAACGGGCGGGCCTTCTGCGCCGGCCACGACCTCAAGGAGCCCACCCCCGCGGGTGACTCGCGGGCGCGGCTGGACCGGCTCCAGGACGTCACGCGGCGGCTGCGCGGGCTGCGTCAGCCGGTGATCGCGGCGGTGCACGGCTACGCGATCGGCGCCGGCGCGGAGTTCGCGCTCGGCTGCGACCTGATCCTGGCCGCCGAGGACGCCGTGTTCGCGTTTCCCGAGGTTTCGCTCGGCCTGAGCGTCACCGGTGCGGCGTCACGGCTGCTCCCGCTGCTGGTCGGGCCGCTCAAGGCGAAGGAGCTCCTGCTGCTGGGCGAGCGCTTCGACGGCCGGAAGGCCGCCGAGCTGGGCATGGTCAACGCCGCCGTCCCGGCCGAGCGGCTTCAGGCCGAGGCGCTGAGCTGGGCCAAGCGGATCGCCGAGCACCCGCCGGCCGCCGCGGCGATGGCGAAGCGGGTGCTCGACGCGAGCACCGACATCGAGCCGGCGCTCGAGCTCGAGGTCAGCCACGCCCTGATCACCGAGCACTCGGCCGCGGTCGCCGCGTCCACCGAAGCCTTCCGGAGCCGGGCGTGACGCCGCTCACCGAAGTCGGGACCCTCGCCCAGCTCGTCACGCGCGCGGCCGCGCTGTGGCCCGAGCGCACAGCCTGGGTGTTCGACCACCTGGACCGCACGTTCACGTTCGCCGAGGTCGACCGCGAAAGCTCACGCATCGCCGCGGCGCTGGCCGAGCGCGGCATCGGCCCCGGCGACCGGGTCGCCGTCATGCTGCGCAACCAGCCGGAGTTCCCGCTGATCTGGCTGGCCTTGGCGAAGATCGGCGCGCAGCTGGTCCCGGTGAACACGAACTACCAGGAGTTCGACGGCGCGCACGTCCTGCGCCACTCCGGCGCGAAGCTGACCGTCGCCGCCCCCGAGTTCACCCCCCTCCTCACCCGCATCGCCCTCACCGAAGTCATCACCCCAGCGGCACTTTCACGTGAAAGTGCCCACCTGGGGGCGGCACTTTCACGTGAAAGTGCCGCCTTCACGCCGGTGCCGGAGACGCCGGTCAACATCCAGTACACCTCCGGTACCACCGGCGCGCCCAAGGGCTGCGTGCTGCCCAACCGCTACTGGACGACCCTCGCGATCAGCCTGGCCACCGACTTCCCCGCCGTCGGCGAGGAGGACGTCATCCTGACCGCGCAGCCGTTCCACTACATCGATCCACAGTGGAACGTCGCGTTGGGGCTCGCCGGCGGCGCGACCCTCGTCGTCCTCGACCGGTTCCACCCCAGCACGTTCTGGGCGAAGGTGCGCGAACACGGCGTGACCTGGTTCTACTGCCTCGGCCTGATGCCGACGCTGCTGCTGCGGCAGGACCCGTCCGAAGCCGACCGCGACCACCGGGTGCGCGCGATCTGCGCGTCCGCCATCCCGCACGACCGGCACGCCGAGCTGGAGGCCCGCTGGGGGGTGCCGTGGTACGAGGCGTTCGGGATGACCGAGACCGGCGGCGACATCCGGATGACCGCCGCCGACCACGACGAGACCGTCGGCACCGGCTGCATCGGGCGGCCGAGCCGCGACCGCGAGGTGCTGATCGCCGGCGACGACGGGAAGCCGGTGCCCCGCGGGGAAACCGGGCAGCTGCTGATCCGCGGGATCGGGCTGATGCACGGCTACCACGACGACCCGGACGCGACGGCGAAAGCGTTCGAAAACGGCTGGTTCCACACCGGCGACCTCGCCCGGATGGACGCCGACGGCCGCGTCTACTACGTCGGCCGGACCAAGGACATGATCCGCCGCAGCGGCGAAAACGTCTCCGCCGACGAGGTCGAGCGCGCGCTGCTGCTGCACCCGGCGGTGCGGCTGGCGGCCGTCGTCGCGGTGCCCGACGAGCTGCGCGGCGAGGAGATCAAGGCCTACGTCGTCTGCGACGGCGACCGGCCGGACCCGGCCGAGCTCGTCGCGTTCTGCGCCGGGAAACTGGCCTACTTCAAGGTTCCGCGGTTCTGGGCGTTCGCCGACGCGCTGCCGATGACGCCGTCGGAGCGGGTCGCCAAGGGCGAGCTGCGGAAGGTCGCGGACCCGCGCGCCGGCTCCTGGGACGCGAAGGCGGAAGCGTGGCTGTGAGCACCCGGGACCGGGTCCGCGCGGCCGCGGTGAAGCTGTTCGCCACCAAGGGCTTCCACGGCACGGGCATCCGGGATCTGGCGCAGGAGGCGGAACTCTCCTCCGCCAGCCTGTACCACTACATGGGCACCAAGGAGGATCTGCTCGCCGAAATCATGCACACGGCGCTGAACCGGCTGCTCGACGCGGCCCGCGAGGCGACCGCGGGCGGCGGCGACCCGGTGCACCGGCTGCGCACGCTGGTCGCGCTGCACGTCCTCGCGCACGCCGTCGGACCGGCGGAAACCCGGGTGGTGGACAACGAAGTCGACGTCCTGTCCCCCGCCGCGCGCGAGCCGGTGGTGGCCCTGCGGGACGCCTACGAACGGCTGTGGGCGGCCGCGATCGACGAAGGCGTGACGGCCGGGGTGTTCCGTGTGGAGCACCCGGCGGTGACCCGGCTCGCTCTGCTCGAGATGTGCAGCGGCGTCGCGAGGTGGTATTCCCCACGTGGCCCGCTGGCGCTGGACGAGCTGGCGGAGCACTACGCGGAGCTGGCGTCCAGGGCGCTGGGCTGCACGTCCGCGCCGGGCGTGACCGACTTGCGACGGTGCCGGGAAATCGTCGCGAAAGAGTGGGGAGTGTCCGTTTAGCGGCGCTTTTACCTGTGTACGCCTTGCCCAGACGGCGTGCGTGGGGGACGCTCGAAGGGTGACTGAGGAAACGATCCAACTGGAACTGGACGACTCGGGTCTCGCGCCGGGCCTCCCGGCGCCGGAAAACCCCCGCGATCAGGTGCAGGATGTCCCCTATCGCCCCGTCGAGTTCCGCGATGACGATCTCCCCACCGCCCTGGAACGGTGCTCCGCTTGGCTACGGCAGGCGCAGGAGTGGCTCGGCGAGCCGCTCGACGTCCTGGCCATTCACCTCGACTACGACGACCGCCAGGGTTCGCCGTACTACGACGTGAAGCTCCTCTGCAACGAAGAGGACCTCGCGGGCGTCCCGATCGCCATCCGCAACAAGAAGTAAGCAAGCCGAAGCGCCGTCAAGGCCGCCGGGAAGGGCGGCCTTGACGGCTTCGTCATGCGGGGGCCGGGGGCGCCGAACTGCCGCCGGTCGCGTTCTCAGCCCAGCGTGCCGCCGACCTTGACGTGCCCCTTCAGCAGGTTGCGGGCGATGGTCCGGCGCTGGATCTCGTCGGTGCCCTCGTAGATGCGCAGCAGCCGCAGCTCGCGGTACCACCGCTCGACCGGCAGCTCCCGCGTGTAGCCCATGCCGCCGTGGATCTGCAGGACGCGGTCGACGATCTCGTTGGCCTTCTGGCCGCCGTACAGCTTCGCCATCGACTGCGCGTGCCGCGAGTCCATGCCCTGGTCGACCTGCCAGGCGGCGTGCAGCACCAGCCAGCGCAGCGCCTCCAGCTCGACCCCGGAGTCGGCGATCATCCACTGGATGGCCTGCCGCTCGGCGATCTTCTGCCCGAACGTCTCGCGGGTGTTGGCGTGCTCGATGGCCATCGAGATCAGCCGTTCGCACGAGCCGATCGCGCGGGCGGGCAGCAGGTAGCGGCCCTGGCCGATCCACTGCATGGCCAGCTCGAAGCCGCGGCCTTCCTCGCCGAGGATCTGCGTCTCCGGAACGCGGACGTCCTGGAAGATCAGCGACGCCGGGCCCCACTCGCCCATGGTGTCGATGTACTCGGACTTCCAGCCGGCCTCGCGGTCGACGAGGAAGCAGGTGACGCCGCCGTTCGCGCCCTTCTCCGGGTCGGTGATCGCGAAGACCATGGTGAAGTCGGCTTCGTTGCCGCCGGTGATGAAGGTCTTCTCGCCGTTGATGATCCAGTCGGTGCCGTCCTTGCGGGCGGTGGTCCGGATGGCCTTGGCGTCCGACCCGGCACCCGGCTCGGTGATCGCGAAGCAGGACTTGCGCTCGCCGGAGATCGTGGGCAGCAGGTAGGTCTGCTTCTGCTCTTCGTTGGCGTGGAACAGGATGTTGTCGGCGGCGCCGCCGAAGCGGAACGGCACGAAGGTGCGGCCGAGCTCGGCCTCCAGCAGCGCGGCCATCACGGCGGACAGACCCATGCCGCCGTACTCCTCGGGGGTCAGCACGCCCCAGAAGCCGGACTCCTTCGCCTTCAGCTGGAGGTCCTTGAGCTCCTCGCCGGTCAGGCCGGGCTGGTGGGCGCGCTCGCGCCGGAGGACTTCCTGCTCGAGCGGCACCAGCTCCCGCTGGACGAACGTGCGGACCCAGTCGCGCACTTCCCGTTCTTCGGTGCTGAGTGAAAAGTCCATGGGTGAGCTGCTCCTCCGACCAACACTGCCACTGGCTAAGCGCTTGCTTACTTGCCATTGTGCGCGGCGCGTCCCCCACGCGCAAGAACCCGGCCGGCCCAGCGCGGCCACCCGGCGCCGCGCTTCGCCGAGAGCTTCGTCACAGCGGCGGCCCTCGACCCTCGCTCGTGTCCTGATCGCGAACCTCGTGACAACGGCTGCCCGGCCCGGAAGGATCGAAGCGTGATGGAGATCGAGGTCCGCTGGTCGTCGCCGTTGCCCACCGAAGAACGCTTCATGCGCCTGCTCGACGACGTCGAGCAAGAACGCTTCGCGGCCTACCGGCAGGAGGCGGACAAGCGGCGGTTCCTCACCGGCCGGGTCCTGGCGAAGACGGTCGCGGCCGAGCGGCTCGGCCTGGCGGTCGAGGCGGTGAAGTTCGACGCGACCTGTGAGGACTGCGGCAAGCCGCACGGGCGTCCGCGCATCCCGGGCGCGGACCTGACGCTGTCGATCTCCCACTCGGGCGACCTGATCGGTCTCGCCGCGACCCCCTCGGTCCCGGTCGGCCTGGACGTCGAGACGGCCACCCGCCGCGCGGACGACGGCCTGATCGAGTACGCGCTGAGCCCGGCGGAGGCGGCGCACCTGGCCGGCCTTCCTCCGGAGGAGAAGGCGGCGGCGTTCTTCGTCTACTGGACCCGCAAGGAGGCGGTGATGAAGGCCACGGGCAAGGGCCTGCGCATCCCGCTGCAGAGCATCACGTTCTCCCGCTACGACGAGCCGGCCCGCTTGGCCGCCTCGGGCGACCCGGCCCTGGACCCGGCGACGACCCGCTTGGCGGACCTGAAGGCCGTGGACGGCTACCGCGCGGCCATCGCGGTGCTGACCACCCAGGAGCTGTCGGTCACCGAGCAGCACTGGGTCCCCTGACCGCTCAGACCGGGAGGTCCGCCAGGCCCATCGCCGCCAGCAGGGTGCGGAACTTCGCCGTCGTCTCGTCCAGCTCCGACCGGGGGTCCGACGCCGCCACGATCCCGCCGCCCGCGTACAGGCGCATCGACGTCGACGCGATCTCCGCGCAGCGGATCGCCACCGCCCATTCGCCGTCGCCCGCCGCGTCCACCCAGCCCACCGCGCCCGCGTAGTAGTCGCGGTCGAACGGCTCCAGCTCCTGCACCAGGTCGCGGGCGCCCTCGGTCGGGGTGCCGCAGACCGCCGGGGTCGGGTGCAGGGCCGCCGCCAGGTCGAGGGCCGTGATGTCCGGGTCGGCCAGCTCGCCCGTGATCGGCGTGCGCAGGTGCCAGATCGCCGGCGTCGTGACCAGCTCCGGGCCCGCCGGGACGGCCAGCGTCCGGCAGAACGGCCGCAGGGCCTCGACCACGTAGTCGATCACCACCGCGTGCTCGAGCTGGTCCTTGCGGGACGTCCGCAGCGCCTCGCCGTTCGCGCGGTCGGTCGCCGGGTCGGCCGAACGCGGCATGGAGCCGGCGTGCGGTGACGAGAACACCGTTCGGCCCGTGCGACGCAGCAGCAGCTCGGGCGTCGCGCCGACGAGCGAGCGGCCGCCGGGCAGCTCGGCCGCGTACGTGAAGTGCCGGGGATTGCCGACGGCCAGGTTCCGCACGATGCTCTCGGCGGGCACCGGCGCGGCGAACTCGAGGTCCAGGGCGCGGGCCAGGACGGCTTTGCGCAGGTCGTGGGAGGCCAACGCGGCCACCGCGGAACGCACGGCCGCCATGTGCCGGTCGGGAGACGGCACCGCACGCACTCGCACGGGGGCCGGCAGGACCGCCCGTGGCAGCGAAGGCGCCCCCGAGGACCGGTGGACGGTCCGGGGCACGACGAGGTGACCCGGCACCTTCGTGTCGGGCCCGGTGTCGAACGGGAGCACGCCGGCGGCCAGCGGAGCGCCGGTCTCGGCGAGGACACCGGGGATCGCCGCGGCGAGCCGGCGGGGGTCCGTCTCGGTGACGGTCCGGAGGGTGCCCTGCGCGAGGAGTGCGCGCTCGGCCGTCGTGAACAGGAAGTCGCCTCGCTGGTAGCGGGCGGCGAGGTCGAGTGCCGGGATCGCCGGGTCGGGAGAACTCACAAGACCCAGCGTCCCAGGCTCCGGAGGATCCGCGAGGGGAGTGTCGCCAGCGACACTCCCCTCGCGGTCAGCTCCTGGTGACGGCTACTTGAGCGCGTCGATGAGCGCCTCGCGCTGGCGCTCGCCCAGGCCGGCCGCACGCCGGTCCGGGTCGATGCCGGCCTGCTCGAGCAGGGCGGCGACCTTCACCGCGCCGAGGCCGGGGACGGCCTTCAGCAGCTGGGTGACCTTCGTCTTCCCGATGGTCTTGTTCTCCTTGGCCTGCTTGAGCACCTTCTCGATGCTCTCCTGGCCGGACTTGATCGACGCGAGCAGCTCCGAACGCGCCTTGCGAGCCTCGGCGGCCTTGGCCAGGGCCTCGGCGCGCTGCTCCGGAGTCAACGTAGGCAGAGCCAACGTAGTGTCCTTTCCTCTCAGGTCTCCGCTTTCGCGGCCGACAGCTTTTGTGAGCGCTTGCTCCTGCAAGCGCTGCTCAGCCGTCTCTTGCCACGGGCCCAGTAAACGCCACCCGCTTCGTGGCCGTGCAACCGACACGCACTTATTACCCCCGGAGGTGATACCGGGCAACCCGCTCCGGCCTGCGGAAACGCTCCCAAGAAGGGTTCCGGGTGGCCTCTCTCACCCGGAAGTGGACCCTCCGTTACCGGCTGTTCTCGCGCACATTTCCTTGCATATAAGGAAAAGCCGAAAAAGAGATGATCTTGATCATCGGCCGGTCGTCGCCCGATCGCGCGACGACCGTGACCGAACGGAGCCGTAGTCGACCATGCTCGCTTCACCCGATCCGCACTAGAGTCGGCGCAACCCCAGTTCACCGGCGAACGACCCCCCGGGAGCGACCATGTTGAGCACCATGCAGGACGGCCAGCTGTCGCTGGCCAACCTGCTCCGCCACGGCACGTCGGTGCACTCGGCGAGCGAAGTCATCACCTGGACCGGTTCAGAAGCCCGTCGCGAGAGCTACGGCGACCTGGGCAAGCACGCCGCACGGCTCGCGAACGCCCTCCGGACCCTCGGCGTGACCGGCGACCAGCGCGTCGGCACGTTCATGTGGAACAACGCCGAGCACATGGCCGCCTACCTGGCCGTCCCGGCGATGGGCGCCGTGCTGCACACGCTGAACATCCGGCTGTTCCCGGAGCAGCTGGTGTTCGTCGCCAACCACGCCGAAGACCACGTCGTCATCGTCGACGGCACCCTCGTCCCCCTGCTGGCCAAGCAGCTGCCGCAGTTCAAGACGGTCCGGCACGTCGTCGTGGCCAACGGCGACGCCGCGGCCCTCGAGGCGCCCGACGGCGTCGAGGTGCACTCCTACGCCGAGCTGCTGGCCGCCCAGCCCGACACCTTCGACTGGCCGGACGTCGACGAGCGCTCGGCCGCCGCGATGTGTTACACCTCGGGCACGACCGGTGACCCCAAGGGCGTCGCCTATTCGCACCGGTCGATCTGGCTGCACTCGATGCAGGTCTGCATGACCGACAGCATGAAGCTGGCCCAGGAGGACACGGCGCTGGCCATCGTGCCGATGTTCCACGCGATGGCGTGGGGCCTGCCGTACGCGGCGCTGATGGTCGGCGCGTCGCTGCTGATGCCGGACCGGTTCCTCCAGCCGGCGCCGATCTCGGCGATGCTGGCCGCGGAGAAGCCGACGTTCGCCGGCGCGGTGCCGACCGTCTGGCAGGGCCTGCTGGCCCACCTCGAAGGGCACCCGCAGGACATCTCGCACCTGCGCGAGGTCGTCGTCGGCGGGTCGGCGGTGCCGCCGTCGCTGATGCACGCCTTCCAGGAGCGGCACAACGTCCCGATCCTGCACGCGTGGGGCATGACCGAGACGTCGCCGCTGGGCAGCGTCGCCCGCCCGCCGGCCTCCGCGACCGGCGACGACGTCTGGAGGTACCGCTACACGCAGGGCCGCTTCCCGGCGTCCGTGCGGGCGCGGCTGATCGACGACGACGGCGCGGTGCTGCCCTGGGACGACGAGGCCGTCGGCGAGCTCGAGGTCCAGGGCCCGTGGATCGCGGCGTCGTACTACGGCGGGGCCGAGGTCGACCCGGAGAAGTTCCACGACGGCTGGCTGCGCACCGGCGACGTCGGCCGGATCAGCCCGGACGGCTTCCTGACGCTGACCGACCGCGCCAAGGACGTCATCAAGTCCGGCGGCGAGTGGATCTCCTCGGTCGACCTGGAGAACCAGGTGATGGGCCACCCGGCGGTCGCCGAGGCCGCGGTCGTCGGCATCCCGGACGAGAAGTGGGACGAGCGGCCGCTGGTCGCCGTCGTGCTCAAGGAGGGCCAGAGCGTCACGCCGGAAGAGCTGCGGGACTACCTGTCCGGCAAGGTCGCGAAGTGGCAGCTGCCGGAGAACTGGACGTTCGTCGACGAAGTGCCCAAGACCAGCGTCGGCAAGTTCGACAAGAAGCGGATCCGCGCGTCCTACTCCGAGGGAAAGCTCGACATCGCCCAGCTCTAACGGGTAAATCTCCGGCGAGTCTTCATGCCTCCGGTGGTCACCATAGGGGACCCTGACCCCCCTATGGTGGCCTTCGGAGCACGTCGGAGGGGTTCTGGGGATGCAGAGGAACAGGCGTAGCTTTCTGGCGCTCGCGGGGATGGGCGCGCTGGCGACGGCGTGCGGGTCGAACACCGGGCGGCAGGGTGACCCGCCGCCCTCGACGGCGTACTCGGCGGGGCCGCCGCCGTCGGACGCCCCGAAGGTCGCGCTCCAGCAGTGGTACCACGCGTACGGCGAGGACGGCGTCCAGGACGCCGTCAAGCGGTACGCCGCGAGCTACCCCGGCGCGGCCGTCACCGTGCAGTGGAACCCGGGCGACTACGACTCGAAGATCGTCACCGCGCTGCAGAACAGCAAGGTGCCGGACGTCTTCGAGGCCCAGGTCAAGATCGACTGGGTGCGGCAGAACCAGGTCGTCTCGCTCGACGACGTCATCGGGCCGGCCAAGGGCGACTTCAGCCCGGCCGTGCTGGCCGCGCAGACCGTCGAAGGCAAGGTTTACGGCGTCCCGCAGGCCACCGACACGCAGGTGCTCTTCTACCGCAAGAGCCTGCTGCGGGCGGCGGGCGTGCAGCCGCCGCAGACGGTCGACGAGCTCGTCGACGCGGCCGCGAAGCTCACCAAGGACGGCGTCAAAGGCCTCTTCGCCGGCAACGACGGCGGCGTCGGCGTGCTCACCGGCCCGTTGCTGTGGTCGGCGGGGCTCGACTACCTGAAGAACGGCAACCGCGAGGTCGGCTTCGACGACCCGCGCGCGGCGACCGCGCTGGCGAAGCTGCACACGCTGAACGCCAACGGTTCCCTGCTGCTCGGCGCGCCGTCGGACTGGTCGGACCCGGGTGCGTTCATCGACGGGCTGACGGCGATGCAGTGGACCGGCCTGTGGAACGTGCCGAAGATCCGGCAGGCGTTCGACGACGACTTCGGCGTCCTGCCGTTCCCCGAGCTGGACGGCAGCGGCGCGCCCTCGGTGCCGGTCGGCGCGTACGGCGCGATGGTGAACGCCAAGAGCGAGCACGTCGCCGAAGCCAAGGCCTTCGTGAAGTGGCTCTGGGTCGACCAGACGCAGAACCAGCTGGAGTTCGCGACGAAGTTCGGCTTCCACGTGCCGGCCCGCCAGAGCCTGATCGACCGCGCGGACAACCTCAAGTCCGGCCCGGCCGCCGACGCGGCCCGGTTCGTCAAGGAGCACAGCCACCTCGTCGGCGGCCCGGTGTGGACGCAGCAGGCGAACACGGCGCTGTCCGACGCGGCCGCGAAGATCGCCAAGGAGGGCGCGGACCCCGCGGCGCAGGTGAAAACGGCGGTCGAGGTCGCGAAAGCCGAGCTGAAGCGCCTCTTCGGATGAAGCGGCGCGATGCGCGCGCGTTCTGGCTGTTCGTCGGGCCGTTCCTGATCGGGCTGGCGGTCTTCGCGTACCTGCCGATCGGCTGGAGCGCGTACCTGTCGTTCTTCGACGCGCGCAACACGGTGACGCCGACCGAGTTCGTCGGCCTGGACAACTACGGGCACATGCTCACCGACGAGCCGTTCCTGTCGAGCCTGGGCACGTTCAGCGTGTTCGCGGTGTTCATCGTCCCGCTGACGTTCGTGCTGTCGCTGGCGCTCGCGCTCGGCGTGAACCAGCTGCGGTTCGCACGGGCGTTCTTCCGGTCGGTGTTCTTCCTGCCGTTCGCGTGCTCGTACGTGGTGGCGTCGCTGATCTGGAAGACGTCGCTGTTCTCGGGTGTCCGCTACGGACTGGTGAACACTCTTCTTTCCGCGGCCGGCCTCGAGCCGGTGGCCTGGACCGGGACGGTGGACCCGCCGCTGTACTGGATCGTGCTGGTGACGGCGCGGCTGTGGCTGCAGCTGGGGTTCTACATGATCCTGTTCATCGCGGCGCTGCAGCGCATCCCGGCCCAGCTGTACGAAGCGGCGTGGCTCGACGGCGCCAAACCGGGCTGGCAGGTGTTCCGGCACATCACCCTGCCGCAGCTGCGCGCGACGGCGGCGGCGGTGCTGCTGCTCAACCTGATCAACGCCTACCAGGCGTTCGACGAGTTCTACAACATCATGGGCGACGCCCGCGGCTACCCGCCGTTCGCCCGGCCACCGCTGGTGTACCTGTACTACACGTCGCTGGGTTCGGGCGGCCAGGACCTCGGCCGCGGCAGTGCGGGCGCGGTGATCCTGGCGCTGATCATCGCGCTGGTGACGTTGCTGCAGGGCCGGGTGCTGCGCTTCGGGCGGGCGTCGTGAGGACGTTCCTGCGGTGGACGTGCCTGGTGGTGGCGGCGGCCCTCTTCCTGCTGCCGTTCTACCTGCTGCTGCGCAACGGCCTGGCGTCGCGAGCGGACCTCACGTCTCCACAGTGGACGTTCTTCCCGTCCACTGTGCACTGGGAGAACTTCTCGCGGCTGTTCTCGCTCGCCGACGTGCCGTTCGCGCGCAGCCTGTTGAACTCGGCGCTGGTCGCGACCGCGCAGACGGCCGGCCTGCTGGTGATCTGCTCACTGGCGGGCTACGGGCTGGCCCGTATCCCGTATCGGCGTTCCGGGATCGTGTTCTACGCGGTGCTGGCGACGCTGATGATCCCGACGTCGGTGACGTTCGTGCCGAGTTTCGTGGTTGTCTCGTCGCTGGGCTGGCTGTCGGACTTCCGCGGGCTGGTGATCCCGGGGCTGTTCAGCGCGTTCAGCGTGTTCCTGTTCCGCCAGTACTTCCTCGACTTCCCGCGCGAGCTGGAGGAGGCGGGCCGGGTCGACGGGCTCAGCCGCTGGGGCGTGTTCTGGCGGATCGTGGTGCCGAATTCGAAGGGCTTCTTCGCGGCGATCGCGGTGATCACCGTGATCGGCAGCTGGAACGCGTTCCTCTGGCCGCTGATCATCGCCCAGTCACCGGATTCCTGGACGGTCCAGGTGGCGCTGTCCGGGCTGCTGACGGCGCAGAACCCGCAGCTCAACCTGCTGTTCCTGGCGGCGGCGGTGTCGATCCTGCCGATCGTGCTGCTGTTCGCGTTCCTGCAGCGGTACCTGGTGCGCGGGGTGGCGGAGTCCGGCCTGAAGGGCTGAACCGCCACCACAGCAGGGCCAGCGTCAGCACCAGCGCCCCGCCGTCGGTGACCAGCGAAGGCAGCAGCCCGATCGGGCCGTGCAGGTCGAGGGTCGCCTGCCACACCGACGGCGGGATCGCGAACACGCCCGCCGCCTGGGTGGCGTTGACCGCCAGCACCAGCCAGAACACCCACGCGCGGCCCGTCAGGGCGAGCAACCCCAGCAGGTTCCCGGCCAGGTAGCCGTCGCCGACCAGCCGCAACCCGGTCAGGAAGCCGTCCGACAGGGGCGCACCCGCCAGGAAAGCCGCGCGCGCCACCAGGTCGTGGTCGATCACCACGAAGTTCTGCACCGCCGTGCCGACCGCGAACACCAGCGAACAAACCGCCACCCACCAGCGCATCTCCGCCCCCTCTATCAGCGATAGAGAACAATCTATCACTGATAGAGTCAACCGGGTGCCGCTCGATCGCCGTCAGATCACCGAAGCCGCGCTCGCCCTGCTCGACGAGGTGGGCCTCGCGGAGCTGAGCACCCGGCGGCTCGCCGCACGGCTCGGTGTCAGCTCGCCGACCCTCTACTGGCACATCAAGGACAAGGCGCAACTGCTCGACCTGCTCGCCGAAGCCGTCTGCGCGGACGCCTTCGACATCGACGCCACGAAACCGTGGCGGAACCAGCTCGAAGAAGGACTGCGCCAGTTCCGCGCGCTCCTCCTGAAGCACCGCGACGCCGCGACGCTGCTCCGCGAACGGCCGCCGGGCCCGAACCGGCTCGCGCACATCGAAACGACCGTCCGGATCCTCCGGGGAGCCGGCTTCACCCCCGAGGACACCGCGGGCATCGCCCGCCTCCTGACCGCCCACGTGCTCGCGTCCGCCGAGACGCCGCCGCGACCGGATCCGGAAGCGGCGCAGGCCTTCCAGGACCGGTTGGAGGGCTTCCCCGCCGTCAAGGAACTCGGCCCGGCCTTCGCCCGCACCACGGCCGACGAACTCTTCGCCCTCGGCACCGAGGTGATCCTCGACGGCCTCGCCGCACGGCGGAAATGACCACGACCTTCGGCGGTACACCCACCCCGATGCCCGTGACAGGCTGGCTCGAAATGTCACGTTCACCGTCCGGTCACCGACGTCCGGCACGGTGCTGGGCAACCGAGAAGACTGGGGAGCGAACCATGGCCGAACTCACCCGGCGCACCGTCGTCACCGCGGGCGCCGCCGGTGTCGGGCTCTTGCTCTGCACGCCCACCGCGAACGCCCTCGACCGCGCCCTGCGGCTGACGAGCACCCGCTCGGTCACCACCGCCGGCACCACGCTCGAACAGGTCGCCACGGGCGGCGCCACCAGCACCTACTCGCGCCTCTCCGCGGGCCCCGGCTGGCCGCTCGTCGTCCGCGGCGAGCTCGCCACGCCGAAGAGCGGGCGCGACGACCGGCGGCGGGCGCTGTCCGCCTTCGTCCAGTTCACCGACCTGCACATCACCGACGCCGAAAGCCCCGCGCGCTTCGAGTACCTGCACCCCTTCATCGGCTCGGCGCACCGGCCGCAGGAGGCGCTCGGGACCGTCGCCACCAGCGCGCTGGTCGAGCGGGTCAACAGCGTGCGGCAGGGGCCGTTCACCGGGCGGCCGTTCGACCTCATGGTCACCACCGGCGACAACACCGACAACCACCAGCTGATCGAGCTCGACTGGTTCCTCAAGGTCCTCAACGGCGGCACCGTCACGCCGAACTCCGGCGACGCGAACGCCTACGAAGGCGTCCAGAGCTCGGGCAACCACGAGTACTGGAACCCGGGCGCTCCGGGCGGCGACGCCTACACCGCCAAAGGCTTCCCGCAGATTCCCGGCCTGCTGGAGGCGGCCATGAAGACGTTCACCGCGCCCGGCCTCGACGTCCCGTGGTTCTGCACCTTCGGCAACCACGACGACAGCATCGTCGGCTCCCTGCCGGCGCGGATCCCCGGGATCGACGCCTGGTACACCGGGAAGTACAAGGTCATCGGCAAGGACGAGACCACCGCGAAGAAGCTCGCCAACGCCATCGAACAGGGCTCCAGCGTGCCGGTCGCGGAGCTGTTCGGCGGCAGCGGCACCATCCGCGAGGTCACGCCGGACGCGCGGCGCCGCCCGTTCACCACCGGCGAGTTCGTCCGCGCCCACCTCGACGCGGCCAACACCGGCCCCGGCCCGGCCGGCCACGGCTTCACCAGCGCGAACGCCGACGGCAAGAACGTCTACTACACGTTCCGGATCGCCCCCGGCATCACCGGGATCAGCCTCGACACGACCACCGACGCCGGCTTCGCCGACGGCTCGATCGGCCTGGCGCAGTACTCCTGGGTCGAGTCGGCGCTCAAGCGCAACAGCTCGACGTACTACGACTTCTTCGGCCGCAAGATCACCCACGCCGTCACCGACGAGCTGTTCATCCTGTTCAGCCACCACACCAGCGGCTCGATGACGAACCTGCTGCCGGACTCGCGCCACCCGCTCGACCCGCGCCTGGACGGCAACGCCTTCGTGGCGCTGCTCAAGCGGTTCCCGAACGTGCTGGCCTGGGTCAACGGCCACACGCACCTCAACAAGATCACCCCGCACACCGGGAACACCCCGCAGCAGGGCTTCTGGGAGATCAACACCGCGTCGCACATCGACTTCCCGCAGCACGCCCGGATCGTCGAGGTCGCGGACAACGCCGACGGCACGTTGTCGCTGTTCACGACGCTGATCGAGGCGGAGGCGCCGTACGCCGTGGACTACGGCGCCCGGACGCCGCAAGCGCTTGCGTCGCTCTACCGCGAGCTGTCCTACAACGACATCCACACCGACCTCGGCCGCGTCGGCGCGGCGGCCGACCACAACACGGAACTGCTGCTGGTGAATCCGCTGAGCTGAAAGCCGATTTCGAAAGGGCACGAAAAATGCTGCCGTCCGGTGAACGGGCGGCAGCATTCGGCCGTGGAACAGGGTCAGGCGGGAATCTCGATACTCTGACTGATTCCCCCGTCGACCGTCAGGCGCTCGCCCGTCGTGTAGGTGGCGTCGAAGCCGAGGAACAGCACCGCGTCCGCCACCTCGTCGACCGAGCCGTGGCGTTTCATCGGGGTGATCCGGTCGCCGGTCTCCATGAAAGCCGCCCGTTCTTCGTTGTTCAGGCCGACGATGCCCATGGTCGGCGTGTCGATGAAGCCGGGGCAGACGACGTTGACGCGGATCTTGCGCGGGATCAGCGCACCGGCGATGCCACGGGCGAGCCCCAGCACCGCCGCCTTGGCGCCCGAGTACGTGACCAGCGCCGAAGTGCCACCGACGTCCGCGACGGACGAGGTGAACACGACACCGCCGCCCTCGTTGATGATCGATGCGAGCTTCTGCACGGTGAAGAACGCGCCCTTGGTGTTGATGTCGAACGCGAGGTCGTATGACTCCTCGGTGACCAGCTCGAACGGCTCGAGGGCGGCGAGACCCGCGTTGTAGTGCACGAAGTCGATGGTTCCGAACCGGTCCGCGACGGTGGCCGCCAGCTGCTCGATCTGCGCGAGACTGCGCATGTCGGAGCGGACAACGTGAGCGGCCTCGGACGCGAGCTCCCGCTCGGCGGCCTCGACGTTCCTCTCGTTGTTGCCCGTCAGCAGCACCTCGGCGCCGCCCTTGAGCAGCTTCTTGACGACCGCGAGGCCCATACCGTGAGTACCACCGATGACCACGGCCTTCTTACCGGCGTAGTTTTCCACAGTTGCTCCCCCAGGAATGCGGACGATGCCACGTGCTGATTCGACCGTAGATCGAGGCCAATGACCGGGCAAGTACGCACAAAAAAGTAAGCGTGCCTCGCCGTACCGCGAACGTCACGACGACGGAACTGCTGCTGGTTAACCCGCTGAGCTGAGCGCATTACCCCGGAGGTAATCGTCCTCGGGCCCGGCGTGCGGCACAGTGACCGCATGGCCGATCCCGAGGGCACGCAGCTCTTCCACCGCTCCATGCCGTTCTCCGAACGCCTCGGCGTCGAGGTGCTGGAGCACGGACGCGAACTCGTGCGCAGCCGGCTGAAGTGGGACGAGAGCCTCTGCACGCTCGGCGGCGCGCTGCACGGGGGCGCGCTCATGGCGCTGGCCGACGCGACCGGCGCCGTGTGCGCGTTCCTCAACCTCCCCGAGGGCGGCCAGGGCACGACGACCGTCGAGTCGAAGACGAACTTCCTGCGTGCGGTGCGTTCGGGCTACGCCGTTGCGTCGTCCAGACCACTGCACGCCGGCCGCAGGTTCGTCGTGGTGGAGACCGAGGTCCACGACGACGACGGCAAGTTGGTCGCGAAAGTGACACAGACGCAGGCCGTCCTGTAGGTACCTGTTTACACGAAGGCCCGGAGCGGCGAAAATCCCTGGCTACTGGGTGGGTCTATCAGGGAGCCGGGATGCGCGCACGCAAGTTGTTCACCTTATTGTCCGTGGTCGTGTTATCTGCCGTAACCACGCAAGCCGCCGAAGCCGGGCCGGTCCGGCCCCGTGACGACGAGGCGATCGACTACCACGAGTGGACCGGCGGCCGCTTCCACGAAGGCGGCTTCGCCGGGGTCGCGCTCGCCCACGACGGCCTGCGCATCACGCACCCGGCCGGCACGGTCGAGCACACCGAGCCGGAGCTCGGCACGACGAGAACGTACGAGTACGGCCAGTGGACGTCACCGGAGTACCGGCAGGGCTTCGGCGCGACGCAGCTGGTCGCGTCCTGGAACGCGCGGACGCCCGCGAAGACCTGGCTGCAGGTCGAAGCGCAGGGCCGGACGTCGGCGGGCGCGGAAACCGCGTGGTACGTCATGGGGCGCTGGGCCAGTGGCGACGCCGACATCCTGCGCACCAGCGTCGACGGCCAGGACGACGCGAACGCCCTGGTGGACGTCGACACGCTGGTCATGAAGACCGGCGTGACGCTGACGTCGTACCACCTGCGGATCAGCCTCTACCGCGAAGCCGGGTCGGGCGCGACGCCGTCGGTGAGCCTGCTGGGCGCGATGACTTCGGCCGTTCCGGACCGCTTCGAGGTGCAGCCGACGAAACCGGGGCGCGCCACCGGGATCGAGCTGAAGGTGCCCGCGTACGCGCAGAACCTCCACAAGGGACAGTTCCCGCAGTACGGCGGGGGCGGCGAGGCCTGGTGCAGCCCGACGTCGACCGAGATGGTGGCCGAGTACTGGGGCAAGAAGCCGTCCGCCGAGGAAATGGCGTGGATCCCCGCCGGCTACGTGGACCCGCAGGTGGCGTTCGCGGCCCGCTACACCTACGACCACGCCTACGACGGTACCGGCAACTGGCCGTTCAACACCGCGTACGCGGCGTCGCGCGGGCTGCGCGGCCACATCACGCGGCTGCACTCGCTGAACGAGCTGGAGAACTACATCGCGCGCGGCATCCCGGTGATCACGTCGCAGTCGTTCCTGTCGTCGGAGCTCGACGGCGCCGGCTACGGGACGGCGGGCCACATCATGGTCGTCGTCGGCTTCACGAAGGACGGCGACGTGATCGCCAACGACCCGGCTTCGAGCAGCAACGACAAGGTCCGCAACGTCTACCAGCGCGACCAGTTCGAGAAGATCTGGCAGCGGACGAAGCGCTACCGCGCGGACGGCACCGTGGCGGGCGGCCCGGGCGGCATCGCGTACATCATCACGCCGGCCTGACCCGGCACCGGCGGGGCGCCTCGCGGCGCCCCGCCGTGCTCACCACGTCTTGCCGGCCTGCTCCCGGATCGCGCGGTTGACGTGGTTGAAGAACCCGGTGAGCGCGATGTGGGTGACGAGCGCGGACAGCTGCCGCTCGTCGAAGTGCTCGGCGGCGGCCGCCCAGACCTCGTCGGTCACGCCGGGACGGCCGTCCTGGATTCGCGTCGCGGCCTCGGTCAACTCCAGCGCGGCCCGCTCCGGCTCGGTGAAGAACGGCGTCTCCCGCCACACGGCGACGCTGTGCAGCCGGTCCTCCGTCTCGCCCCGCTTCTTCGCCGCCTGGACACCGGCGTAGGCGCACGGGGCGCAGCCGTTGATCTGACTGGCCCGCAGATGGACCAGCTCGAGCAGCAGCGGCTCGAGACCGGCCGAGTGCATCACCTTGAACAGCTGCTGGACCGCGCCCGTCACCTCGGGCGTGCTCTGCATCTCAGCCGGGGTTCCATCGTTCCTCCATCGGTTACCTGTGCCCCTCCGGGCCCGTCATGTCCACGACGGAGCAGAACCGAGGAAGGTAACGACCATGGCCGACCGGTTGACCGAGACGTTCGAAGCGCAGCGCGACCGGCTGCGCGCGGTGGCCCATCGCGTACTCGGCTCCCACGCCGACGCGGAGGACGTGGTCCAGGAGGCCTGGCTGCGCCTGTCCCGCCAGGACCCGGCGTCGATCGAGAACCTGGAGGGCTGGCTGACGACGGTGGTCGGCCGGATCAGCCTGGACGTGCTGCGCTCGCGCCGATCACGACCCGAAGCGCCGTACGAGGAGATCGTCGTGACGGCGGACGACGGCCCGTCCCCGGACGAGGACGCCGAGCTCGCCGATTCGGTCGGGTTGGCCCTGCTCGTGGTCCTGGAGTCCCTCGGCCCGAGCGAGCGCTTGGCGTTCGTGCTGCACGACCTGTTCGCGGTCCCGTTCGAGGAGGTGGGCCGGATCCTGGGCAAATCCACGGCGGCGGCGAAGATGCTGGCCAGCCGCGCCCGCCGGAAGGTTCAGGCACCGGCCTCACCGCCGGCGACCGGACACTCGCGGCGAGAGGTCGTCCAGGCGTTCCTGACAGCCGCCCGCGACGGCGACTTCGAGGAGTTGCTGCGGGTCCTGGACCCCGAGGTGCGCCTGACGGTGGACACACCCGACGGAGTGGTGGTGGTCCTGGGGGCGACGAACGTAGCGGCGGG
>NZ_JMQI01000082.1 GCF_000695625.1 Amycolatopsis rifamycinica | reverse complement strand
CCGCCCTCTCCCCCTCCCCTCCCTCCCGCCTCCTCTGTCTTGCCTCCGGACCGTCCGCTCAGGGCGTCAGGGCGTCTCCTCCTGTCCGAGGTCGATCATCTTGCGGCACCAGTCGCGGAGCATGCCGCGGCTGAAGGGGCTCAGGACCAGCTGGCGGCGGCCGTCCCCTCGGTGCAGGGCTGCCAGGGCGAAGCGGCCCAGGTCCGTGTCGACCAGGACGAAACCGTGGTCCGGGAACTCCGCGCACAGGCCTCCGAAGGCCAGCATGTCCAGGACCGCCGTTCCCGACCTGGGGCGGGCCAGTAGCTCCCGCATCGCGCCCACGTCGTCGTCTTGGCCGTCGTGGACCAGGCCGTCGTCGTCCACCGAGACCCAGATCGCCCGTGCCGAACTGCCGAACGGGACCTCCGGCAGCTCCGCCACCAGCATCTCCGGCAGCTCCTCGAAGTCGGCCAGGTGGATCGCCGTGCGGCCGGGGAGGGAGCCCATCATGAACGCTCGCTCGCCGTCCGCGTAGCAGCGGATGTCCGCCGTTTCCGGGCCGTCGTCGAACACGCCGCACAGCGCCGCCCGGACCGAACCGCGCAGCATCAGGGACACCACCTCGAAGCCGAGCTCGTTGAGCTCGCCGTTCTCGCCGAACGGCGTGCCGTCGATCCAGGCCGCCCACGCCATGTGCCGCTCGACCTCGGCCACCAGGTCCGCCGGATCGTCCGACACCGGGCCGTGAACCAGGATCTCGTGGTCGCTGACGTCCGGGTTGTACAGCCTGTCGACCGGCTCACGGTCCGGCATCGCCGCCAGCACCGGACCGGCGGCCAGCTCGAGCAGCTCCCGCGCCGCCGTGCGCTCAACCATGCCGCCGCCTCTCGTCCGGGTCCGCCGGAGCCGCAGCCGCCGGCCTCGGCTCCGGGACGCCGTTGTTGAGCTCGGCGGCCGCGAGGATCGCCTCGCGGACGGTCAGGTCCTTCGACGCCGCCGCGACCACCCTGTCGACGCCCTCGCCGGCCGTCGTCCGCACTGCCGCGTGCTCAGGCATGGCTCTGCACCGCCTCGACGATCCACTGCTCCGCCGTGCTCCGCGAAGCCGGACCCCAGGTGACCGTCCAGCGCCCGGTCCGGGCCACCGCGGCACTGAACTGGTACCGGCCGAGGTCGTTGTCCACCAGCCCGAACGCGCCGTGCGGGTACTCGGCCAGGATCGCGTCGCGCACCGCGAGGTCGACCAGCACCGTGCCCAGCCGCGGCCGGGCCGCGCACTGCCGGATCAGCTCGACCGCCCGCTCGCACTGCCGCGGGATCAGCCCGCGCTCGTCGGTCTCGATGCGCACGTGCTCGCCCGGCCCCGGCGGCCGGTCGGGCAGCCCGTCGAACACCCAGCCCGGTAGCTCGCTGAGGAAGCCCGACCGCAGCCGCGCGCGGTTGCCCAGCTTGTGCAGGACCGTGGTGTAGTCCTCGTCGCCGAAGAACCGCACCTCCCACGGCTTGGCCCGGGCCGGGAAGACCCCGGTGACGACGCCGCGGATGAAGCCGCCGCGCAGCGCCCGGTACAGCCCGACGGCTTCCGCGGTGACCTCGCCACCCGGCGCGAGACCGATCGCGGCCATCCCGGCGACGAACCGCGTGTACTGCTCCACCTCGTCCGCGAGGGTCGACGCGGGCGAGGAGCGACGCCCCGGCAGCGGCCCGGTGTCCGCCAGCACCGGCGGGATCTCGAACTCGGGGTCGTAGAACTCCATCACCGAGGGCCGCTCCGGCACCTCGGCCGACAGCGGGGCGATGACCTCGTCGATGACGTCGAAGACGGCGACTGCGTTGCTCACCCCTAGATTGAACACCCTGGCACCGACAATTTCTCGCACATGTGTTCGAGCGGGTGAGATCGGTCTGCGAGCGGTCGGTGAGCGGCTCAGCCATGCTCCGGCACCCGCCCCTCGACGAACTCCGCGAGCCGCTCCACGGAGCCGGGCAGCCACCAGAGCCGGCGGTGGCCGCCCCGGGGTCTGCTCAGGGCCGCCAGGTGCCGTCCGCGGTCGTCGTCGACGAACGCGAGCATCTCCCACCGCGGCGGCGAGCCGTCGCGGCGGATGTCGAACTGGACGGTGCCACGCCGGACCCGCCGCAGATCGTCCATCAGGTCGAGGACGAGGCACTCCTGCTCCGGCTCGAGCACGCCCCGCTCGTCCGCGTCGAGGTACAGCCCCTCGCCCGGCGCCGGGGGCAGCGAGGGCAGCCGGCTCAACGCCATGCGGAGCAGCTCCGTGACGTTGCCCGGTGAAGACCCGGTCAGGTGCACGCCATCCCCGGCGATGCCGAACGTGGTCCGGTCGTCGAAGAACGCCGAAGTCCACGGCTCGTCGGACATCGCGACGGCCACGCCGCAGACTCCGCCGGTGCCGATGAAGCCGGTCAGCGACTCCATCATGTCCATGGCGGTGGAACTGCCGGCGGCCGCCGCCCGGACCGGCTTGAGGATCTTGGTGGTCACCGTGTGCACGGTGCGTGGTGTCTTGGTCACGCGTCCATGGAACCCGGCACCACCGACAATTTCCCGAACATCCGTTCGAGGTGTCACTCAAAAGCGTGAAGACCTCCCCTCAGCCGAGGGGAGGTCTTCAAGCCGGACTTACTTGGCCTTCGTCGCGGTGGAGCTGGAGCGCTTCGCCGTGGTCGACTTCGCGGCGGCGGCCTTCTTGGTCGTGCCCGCCTTGACCGTCTTCGCCGTGGTCGACGCCGGCTTGCGCGCCGGCGCCTTCCGCTTCGGCGCCGGGCCCTTGGCCCGCTTCTCCGCCAGCAGCTCGGCCGCCCGCTCCGCGGTCAGCGACTCGATTTCGTCGCCCTTCCGCAGGGTCGCGTTGTACTCGCCGTCGGTCACGTACGGGCCGAACCGGCCGTCCTTGACCACCATCGGCTTCTTCGACACCGGGTCCTCGCCGAGCTCCTTGAGCGGCGGCTTCGCCGTGGCGGACCGCCCACGCTGCTTCGGCTCCGAGTAGATCTTCAGCGCTTCTTCGAGGGTGATCGAGAAGAGCTGGTCCTCGGTCGAGAGCGAACGCGAGTCCGTGCCCTTCTTCAGGTACGGCCCGTAGCGCCCGTTCTGCGCCGTGATCTCGTCACCGGACTCCGGGTCCTTGCCGACCACGCGCGGCAGCGAAAGCAGCTTCAGCGCGTCGTCCAGCGTGATGGTCTCGATGTCCATCGACTTGAACAGCGAGCCCGTCCGCGGCTTCGGCGCCTTCGCCTTCGCCGCCTTCTTCTGCGCGGCCGTCGCGTCCTCGGGGATCTCGATCTCCGGCAGCACCTCGGTCACGTACGGCCCGAAACGGCCTTCCTTCGCGACGATCTCGTGCCCGCTCACCGGGTCGGTGCCCAGCGTGCGGCCCTCCTGCGGGGTCGCGAACAGCTTCTCCGCGATCTCCTGCGTGAGCTCGTCCGGCGGCAGGTCCTCCGGCAGGTTCGCGCGCTGGGAGTTCCCGTCGACCTCCCGCTCGAGGTACGGCCCGTAGCGGCCGACGCGGACCACGACGGTGTGCCCGTCGGCGTCGCTGAACAGCGGGATCGAGTTGATCTCCCGCGCGTCGATGTCCTCGACGCTGCCCTCGACCAGCTTCTTCAGCCCGCCCAGGCGGCCGATCGAGCCGTCGACGCCCATGTCGCCGCCGAAGTAGAACTTCGACAGCCACTGCGCGCGCTGCTCGTCGCCGGCCGCGATGCGGTCGAGCTCGTCCTCCATGCCGGCGGTGAAGTCGTAGTCCACCAGCCGCTCGAAGTGCCGTTCCATCAGGCCGATCACGGCGAACGCGACCCACGACGGAACGAGCGCGGAGCCCTTCTTCCAGACGTACCCGCGGTCCTGGATGGTCTTGATGATCGACGCGTACGTCGACGGGCGGCCGATGCCCAGCTCTTCCAGCTTGCTGACCAGGCTCGGCTCCGAGTACCGGGCCGGCGGCGACGTCGTGTGGCCGTCCGGGCTCAGCTCGGCCGCCGTCAGCGCCTGGTCCTTCTCCAGCACCGGCAGGCGGCTCTGCTTGTCGTCGGCCTCGCCACCGGTCTCGGTGTCGACCGCTTCGACGTACGCCTTCAGGAAGCCCGCGAAGGTGATCGTGCGGCCCGAAGCGGCGAAGGTGCACTCCTCGCCCGAGGTCGCGTTGCCGACGATGCGCACGGACATCGTGGTGCCCTTGGCGTCCGCCATCTGCGACGCGATCGTGCGCTGCCAGATCATCTCGTAGAGCCGGAACTCGTCGGTGTCCAGCTCGCCCGCGACCTGGCCCGGCGTGCGGAAGACCTCGCCCGACGGCCGGATCGCCTCGTGGGCCTCCTGCGCGTTCTTGACCTTGCGCGTGTACTGGCGCGGCGTCGGCGAGACGTACTCCTTGCCGTACAGCTGCGTGGCCTGGCTGCGCGCGGCCGAGATCGCCGACTCCGACAGGGTCGTGGAGTCGGTACGCATATAAGTGATGTAGCCGTTCTCGTACAGCTTCTGCGCGATCCGCATGGTGCGCTCCGAGGTGAACCGCATCTTGCGGCCCGCCTCCTGCTGCAGCGTCGAGGTCATGAAGGGCGCGTACGGCTTACGCGTGTACGGCTTCTCTTCGACGCTCGCGACCTTGAAGTCACGCTGCTTGAGCCCCTCGGCGAGGCGCCGCGCGTCGGCTTCCGCCAGCACGCGGACTTCGTTGGTGGATGCCTTGAGCTGCCCGTCCGAACCGAAGTCGCGGCCCGTGGCGAGGCGAGCGCCGTCCACGGCCACCAGGCGAGCCGAGAAGTTGCGCGGCGACGCCTCTTCGCCCGCGTCCATCGTGGCGGAAACGTCCCAGTACGACGCCGAGGTGAAGCGCATCCGCTCGCGTTCGCGCTCGACCACGATCCGGGTCGCCACCGACTGCACGCGGCCCGCCGAAAGTTTCGGCATGACCTTCTTCCACAGCACCGGCGAGACCTCGTAGCCGTAGAGGCGGTCGAGGATGCGGCGGGTCTCCTGGGCGTCGACGAGGTCGGCGTCGAGCTCGCGGGTCGAGTCGGCGGCCGCGCGGATGGCCTGCTCGGTGACCTCGTGGAAGACCATCCGGCGGACCGGGACCTTCGGCTTCAGCGTCTCGAGGAGGTGCCACGCGATGGCCTCGCCCTCGCGGTCGGGGTCCGTGGCGAGGTAGAGCTCGTCGACGTCCTTCAGCAGCCCCTTGAGCTCGGTGACCTTGGACTTCTTGTCCGGGGTGACCACGTAGAGCGCCTTGAAGCCGTTGTCGACGTCGACGCCGAGCCGCGCCCACGCCTCCCCCTTGTACTGGGCGGGCACGTCGGCGGCACCACGCGGCAGGTCGCGGATGTGCCCGACGGAGGATTCGACGACGTAACCGCCGCCGAGGTAGGGCGCGATCTTGCGGGCCTTCGTCGGCGACTCGACGATGACCAGCCGCCGGTGCCCGGCGCCGTTGTCCGCCGAGGCTCCGCTCTTCTTGGTCCGTGCTCCTGCCACGCTGTCCTGCTCTCCGCTCATCTCGCCCCGCCGCCGCGGGACTGCACCACGTCCCTGCCAGGGCCCGTGTCTCGACCTGCCAGTGTGCACGCTGTTCCCGGCCGGATGGCGCGGAGGTGGCCCAACACGCCGCCGGTCCTGTGCCCAGCGCATCGCCGCTGACCTCGACGATGTTTCCCCAACGTACCTGCCACGTGATTTCGGCCACGTCCCGCGCAGCCTAGCGCGTGACCGTCCGGATACCCTCCGTTCGACGGTGGTGGCCGCGGGGATGTCACCGCTTCACTGGTTTCCCCGTCCAGCCGAAAGGACCCGCCATGACCCGACGCCTGCTCGGCGCCCTGTTCACCGCCGTGACCGCCACAGTATTGCTGGGGGCCACTCCGGCGAACGCGGCCGCGGCGAACTTCGCCGGCACCGTGGCCCTGTCCAACTGCTCGGGGTCGGTGGTCAAGCCGGCCGCGACGCCCGACTCCGCGCCCGCGCTCGTCATGTCCAACGGGCACTGCCTCGAAACCGGTTTCCCGGCGCCGGGGCAGGTGATCACCAACCGCGCCTCCAGCCGGACGTTCACGCTGCTCACCGCCAGCGGCAGCAACAAGGCCACGCTCCGGGCCAAGAAGATCGTCTACGGCACGATGACCGACACCGACGTGTCGCTCTACCAGCTCACCACCACCTACGCGCAGATCAAGGCCAGCTACGGGATCGCGCCGCTGGAGCTGTCCAACGCGCACCCGGCGGCCGGCGCGGCGATCGACGTCGTTTCCGGTTACTGGAAGCGCATCTACTCCTGCAACATCGACGGTTTCGTCTACCGGCTGAAGGAAGGCAGCTGGACGTGGAAGGACTCGATCCGCTACACGTCCGCCTGCCAGACCATCGGCGGCACCTCCGGCTCGCCGATCATCTCCGGCGGCAAGGTCGTCGGCGTGAACAACACCGGCAACGAGGACGGCGAACGCTGCACGGAGAACAACCCGTGCGAGGTCGACCAGGCCGGCAACGTCACGGTGCACTACAAGACGAACTACGGCCAGGAGACCTACGGCATCCCGGCCTGCCTCACCGCGGCCAACGAAATCGCGCTCACCCAGGCCGGCTGCACGCTGCCCCGGCCCTGACCGGCTCCCGCGCCCGGTCAGGCCGTGCTCGTCACGGCCTCCGGGTGCGGGACCGGTTGCGGCGCCGCACCCGGCCACGCCGCTTCGGCGCCCGGCGGCGGCTCCCCGATCAGCTCCAACAGCGCCTCCAGCCGGCGTTTCCCGGTGACTTTGACGGCCGGCACCTCGGCCTTCGGACCGGCCAGCTTCGCCGCGACGCCCAACGGCGTCAGCGCTTCGACGAGCCGCTCGTGCATGCCGGGCGCGAGGGGGTCGACGCCCAGCAGGTAACCCTGCGTGGCCGGACGGCCACTGGCCAGCGCCCACATCCGCAGCATCGCGCCGCTCAGCCGGAACCCCTCCGGCACCGCCTTGCCCGAGTCGTCCTCCACCGGGCCGGCGCGGCCCTCACGCAGCCACTGCAGCGCCAGCGGCAGCAGGTCGACCCGGAACGACGTG
Source organism: Amycolatopsis rifamycinica (assembly GCF_000695625.1). Taxonomy (GTDB): domain Bacteria; phylum Actinomycetota; class Actinomycetes; order Mycobacteriales; family Pseudonocardiaceae; genus Amycolatopsis; species Amycolatopsis rifamycinica. The sequence goes on along the minus strand of NZ_JMQI01000082.1, from coordinate 108,631 downwards.
CGCACCTGCGGACGGCCGCAGTCGGCCTTCGAGACCTGGGCGTCCGCCCCGCGGCAGCGGAACTCGCCGGCCAGGACGTGGGCCCGCCACGGCTCCTCCACGACCACCGACAGCCGGGCGGCGGTGCGCCCGAAGCCGGTGATCTGGCCGTGGCAGCACAACAGGCCGGCCAGGTCGCCCAGGTCCGGCCCGCTGGCCTCCGCGGAGAAGAGCGAGATCGTCCGATCCACCGCGCCATACTAGAACACAAGTTCGATTCGCGGCAGGTCTCGCGGGGATCTTCAGCCGGCAGGCTGACCCAGCCGCCGGCAGGCCGGCGCGCGCTGTTCCGCCGCGGCCAGGGCCGGGACGTCCCTGACGCCCTTGAGGTAGTCGAGCGCGTCGATGCGGTCGAGCGCCGCTTGGGCCTGGCCGAGGGCTTCTTTGGTCGCCGCCGCGTTCCCGCGGGCCGCCTCGATGCGCCGGCGCGCGTTCTCGGCCTCCGTGCGGATTTCGGCGAACTGGCCGATGACGTCCTCGCGCCCGCCGTCCGCCGACGGCACCGGCGGCGCGCCGAGCGCGTGCAGACCGGCCAGGCTCTGGTCGAGCCCGCCCACCACCGACGAGAGCAGGTCACTGGACGTCCGGGACGCCTTCTGCGGGGTACTGGGATCGACCGCGGGCAGGTCCGCGAGCACGCGGACCAGGTGCGTCACCGCGTCGCAGTAGCCACCCGCCCACTTCGCCGCGGGATCGGCCTGGGGAACGATGGTCGCGAGCGGCGGATCGGGGTCCGGCGGCGGCTCCGTGGCCGGCTGCCCGCACCCGGCGAGACCGAGGGCGATCGTCGTGGTCAGCGCGGCGAAAACGGTCAGCCGCTGCCGCACTCGCGTACCTCCTGACCGACGACGTCCCGGCAGGCCCGACGGTACCGACTCGGTGGTGCTCCGCAAGTCGCCGGGCCTTTCTGGGATGCCGGGGCAAACCCCGGGCCCGGCACGCGTCGCCGCGTACCGGGCCCGGGGGCACCCTGGAACTCAGGCCTTGATCTCGGCCGGAGTGTCGGAGATGACGGTGCCGCGCCGCTTCGACACCACGATCGCCGCCACGATCACGGCGACCGCGACGAGCGAGATGATGATGCGGACGGCGGCGTTCTCGTCGGGACCGATCGAGAACTGCACGACGGCGGGCGCGATCAGCACGGAGACCAGGTTCATCACCTTGATCAGCGGGTTGATCGCCGGGCCGGCGGTGTCCTTGAACGGGTCACCCACGGTGTCACCGATGATGGTGGCCTCGTGCGAGGACGAGCCCTTGCCACCGTGGTTGCCGTCTTCGACCAGCTTCTTCGCGTTGTCCCACGCGCCACCGGAGTTGGCGAGGAAGATCGCCATCAGGGTGCCGCAGGCGATCGCGCCGGCCAGGTAGCCGGCGAGCGCGCCGGTGCCCAGGCCGAAGCCGACCGCGATCGGGGCGAAGACCGCCAGCAGACCCGGCGTGGTCAGCTCGCGCAGCGAATCGCGCGTGACGATGTCGACGACCTTGCCGTACTCGGGGCGGGTGGTGCCCTCCATGATCCCCGGGATGTCGCGGAACTGGCGGCGCACCTCGAAGACGACAGCGCCGGCGGCGCGGGAAACCGCGTTCACCGCGAGGCCGGAGAACATGAACACCACGGCCGCACCGACGATGACGCCGACCAGCGTGTTCGGGCTGACGATCGCGTTGACGAACGACTTCGTCGCGGACATCCCGTCGGCCACGCCGGCACCCATGCCGACCAGCGTCTTCGAGATCGCGTCCGAATAGGACCCGAACAGCGCCGTCGCCGCGAGGACCGCGGTGGCGATCGCGATGCCCTTGGTGATCGCCTTCGTGGTGTTGCCGACCGCGTCGAGCTCGGTCAGGATCTGCGCGGCCTTCTCGTCGACGTCACCGGACATCTCGGCGATGCCCTGCGCGTTGTCCGAAACCGGGCCGAAGGTGTCCATCGCGACGATGACGCCGACGGTGGTCAGCAGACCGGTGCCGGCCAGCGCCACGGCGAACAGCGCGACGCCGCCGCCCAGCAGGTAGGCGCCGAACACGGCCGCGCCGATGACGAGCGCGGTGTACACAGCGGACTCGAAGCCGACCGAGATGCCGGACAGGATGACCGTCGCCGGGCCGGTTTCCGACGTCTTGCCGACGTCCTTGACCGGCTTGTACTCGGTGCCGGTGTAGTAACCGGTCAGCTTCAGGATGATCGCCGCGAGCACGATGCCGATGATCACCGCGATGGTCGCGATGACCGCCGGGTTGCCGCTGTTCTCGTAGCCGGCACCGAAGTCGGAGAAGCTGCTCGGCAGGTAGACGAACGCCGCGATCGCCGACAGCACCGCGGAAATCACCGCGGAGATGTAGAAGGAGCGGTTGATCGTGACGAGGCCACCTTCGCCCGCGCGCGCCTTGGTGATGTAGACACCGATGACGGCGGTGATCACGCCGATGGCCGGCACGATCAGCGGGAAGATGAGGCCGTGCACGCCGAAGGCGGTGCTGCCCAGGATCAGCGCGGCGACCAGCATGACGGCGTAGGACTCGAAGAGGTCCGCGGCCATGCCGGCGCAGTCACCGACGTTGTCGCCCACGTTGTCCGCGATGGTCGCGGCGTTGCGGGGGTCGTCCTCCGGGATGCCCTGCTCGACCTTGCCGACCAGGTCCGCGCCGACGTCGGCGGCCTTGGTGAAGATACCGCCGCCGACACGCATGAACATCGCGATCAGGGCGGCGCCGAAGCCGAAACCCTCGAGCACCTTGGGCGCCTGGCCGGTGTAGACCAGCACGACGACCGCGGCACCGAACAGGCCGAGGCCGACGGTGATCATGCCGACCACGCCGCCGGTGCGGAACGCGACGCGCATCGCCTTCTCGCGGCCGCCCTCCTCACGCGACGCGGCCGCGACGCGCAGGTTCGCCTGCGTCGCCAGCCACATGCCGAGGTAGCCGATCGCGAACGAGAACCCCGCACCGACCAGGAAGAAGATCGAACGGCCGATCTTCTCGTTCCAGTCGTCCGCGGGAAGGATGAAGAGCAGGAGGAACACGATCACGCCGAAGATGGCGAGGGTGTTCCGCTGCCGCTTGAGGTACGCGGCCGCGCCTTCCTGCACCGCCTTGGCGATGTCCTGCATCTTGGCGGTGCCCTGGCCTGCGGCCAGCACCTCCTTGAGCAAGACGTAGCCGATGACGAGTGCGGCAAGCGCGACCACGGCGACTACACCGACAATCGTGTAGCCACCTCCGGAGAGCGTGATGGATCCGCCCTCCGCGAGGAACTGCCGTGACATTCGTCCTCCATGAGACGTCGCCGAGCGCCAACGTCGACGGCAAGCCGAGGGTTCGACACGGCCGGCGCTGGCATGGACCCTGTACCGAGCGACACGCTAGCCGGGCAGCAATGCACGTCTCACATGACGCTCACCACAGAGGGTGTGGATTGCGGGAGTGTATTGGTATCGCAACCAGCGTCTTCACGCCGTCCCGGGGACGGTACATTCCGTTACCTTGTGAGCCTCCTCACTTGATCGATCACTCTTCCGCCGATGCGTTGGCGCAGCTGGGGATGCCAGAACTGTCGTACCCCTGTGCCAAGCTCGGCGGGTGGACGAATCACGTGGGCAGCGGCTGCTGAGGCGGGTGACCGCCGGCACCCCGTCGCGCGAGCACCCGGTCACGCACGTCGCGGACCTGCCGGGCCGCGCCGCGCGCTACGCAGAGTGGCCGTCGTGGGCGGATCCGGCGGTTGTCGCTGCGCTGCGTGACTGCGGTGTGTCCGCGCCCTGGGCGCACCAGGTGGAGGCGGCTGCGCACGCGTACGAGGGCCGTCACGTGGTCATTTCGACCGGGACGGCGTCGGGCAAGTCGCTCGCCTACCAGCTGCCGGTGCTGTCCCGGCTGGCCGCGGGCGAGAAGGCGAAAGCTTCGGTTCGCGGGTCCCGGGTCGCGGAGCCCCCGGCCCGGGACGCAGCCCCGGTTGTCACAGCGCTGTACCTGTCGCCGACGAAGGCGCTGGGGGCCGACCAGCTGCGGTCGGTGTCCTCTTTGGACGTCCCCGGGGTGCGGGCGGCGGCGTTCGACGGGGACACGCCGATGGCCGAGCGCGACTGGGTGCGCGCGCACGCGAACTGGGTGTTCACCAACCCGGACATGCTGCACCGCGGGATCCTCTCGGCGCACGGGCGGTGGGCGACGTTCTTCCGGCGGCTCAGCTGCGTGGTCGTCGACGAATGCCACAGCTATCGCGGCGTCTTCGGCTCGCACGTCGCCCTGCTGCTTCGCCGGCTGCGGCGAGTGGCCGAGCACTACGGCGCGTCGCCGGTCTTCGTTCTCGCGTCGGCGACGACGGCTTCGCCTGCTTCGTTCGCTTCGCGGTTGACGGGGGTGCCTTGTGTCGCCGTGACGGACGACGCGTCGCCGCGCGGCGCCCGGACGGTCGCGTTGTGGGAGCCGCCGCTGCTGGAGGAGCTGACCGGGGAGAACGGCGCGCCGGTCCGGCGGTCGGCCGGGGCCGAGACGTCGCGGATCCTCGCCGACCTGGTGCTGGAAGGCGCGCGGTCGCTGGCCTTCATCCGGTCGCGGCGGGGCGCGGAGCTGGCCGCGCTGGGTGCGCGTCGCATATTGTCCGAAGTGGACCCCGCGCTGGCGGAAAGCGTTGCCGCGTATAGGTCGGGCTACCTTCCGGAGGAGCGCCGCGCGCTCGAGGCCGCGCTGTTGTCGGGCCGGCTGCTCGGGGTGGCGACGACCAACGCGCTGGAGCTGGGCGTCGACATCGCGGGTCTGGACGCGGTGGTGCTGGCCGGCTACCCGGGCACGCTCGCGTCGTTCTGGCAGCAGGCCGGGCGGGCGGGCCGCTCGGGCGACTCGGCGCTGGTGGTGTTCGTCGCGCGCGACGACCCGCTCGACACGTACCTGGTGCACCACCCGGCGGCGCTGCTTTCGCGGCCGGTGGAGACGGCGGTGCTCGACCCCGCGAACCCGTACGTGCTGGCGCCGCAGCTCGCGTGCGCCGTGGCCGAGCTGCCGCTGACGCTGTCCGAGCTGGAGGTGTTCGGCGGCGCGGCGGCCCAGGAGGTGCTGGCCGAGCTGGCCGAGCAGAAGCTGGTGCGGCGCCGGTCGAGCGGCTGGTACTGGACTTCGCGGGACCGGCCGCACGCCGAGGTCGGCATCCGCGGCACCGGCGGGGAGCAGATCGCGGTGGTGGAGGCGGACTCGGGCCGGATGCTCGGGACGGTCGACCCGGGCTCGGCCTGCGTCACGGTGCATCCGGGAGCGGTGTACCTGCACCAGGGGTCGTCCTACGTCGTCGACGAGCTCGATCTGGAGACCGGGCTGGCGCTGGTGCACGCGGAGAACCCGGACTGGACGACGACACCGCGCGAGATCGTCGACATCTCGGTGCTGAGCACCCAGGAGAAGCAGGACTACGGCGGGGTGAGCGTCTGCCTCGGCGAGGTGGCGGTGACGTCGCAGGTGGTCGGCTACCTGCGGCGACGGCCGTCCGGGGAGGTGCTGGACCACACGCCGCTCGACCTGCCGGAGCAGAGCCTGCGTACGCGGGCGGTCTGGTACACGGTGTCCGCCGAGCTGCTCGGGCCTGAGGAGCCGCGGCGCTCGGCCCGCTCGGCCGTTCCCGCGGCCCCGGACGTTCGCGATTCCGGGACCGATGGCGAGGTGGGGACCGGGGGCCATCGGGTGGGGACCGAATCTGCGGGGCCGGTGGGGACCGGGGAGGAAGCCCCGGCGAACGGTCGGGGGCCCGTTCGCGAGGGTGGCAGGGCACCGGGGAGTGCCGGTCTGGTTCCGGCACGAATCCCCGGTGCCCTGCATGCCGCCGAGCACGCGGCGATCGGCCTGCTACCGCTGTTCGCTACGTGCGACCGGTGGGACATCGGCGGGGTGAGTACCGCGTGGCACGAAGACACCGGGGAGGCGACGGTGTTCGTGCATGACGGCCATCCCGGGGGTGCGGGATTCGCCGAACGCGGTTATGCCGCGATTGTCCCGTGGCTGGCCGCAACGCGGGAGGCGATCGTCTCCTGCGAGTGCCCGACGGGATGCCCGTCCTGCGTCCAGTCGCCGAAGTGCGGGAACGGCAACGAACCGCTGGACAAGGCGGGGGCAGTGGCCGTGCTGGGAACCGTGCTCGGGGCGTTGCGTCAACACGGCCCCTAGAACGGCCACATGGTGGTTCATGGAGTTGTGTCCTGCTCCGCCTCGGCCGGGCTGGGACCGGCCGCGGGCGGTGGTTCGGGTGGGTTCAGGCGGCGCTGGACTGGACCAGCTGCGGCGAGCGCTCGCCGGCCAGGGCCCGCACGAGAACGTCGTGCACCTCGGCGGCGTCCGGCAGCTGCCAGCCGCAAACCTCGGGCTTGACGCGCCAGTGCACGACACCGTGCTGGAACGGCGACGGCGGCAGCGGGATGTAGCTGTCCTTGCCGTGCCACTGGACGGAAGCGCGGGTCGCCAGCTCGGCCGGAACGTGGTCGGCGACGGTGGTGAGGAAGAGCCAGCGGCCGTTCGGCAGCACGATGATGGGCGCGGGGTGCCCGATGGCGCGGAGGAGGCGGCAGGCGCGCTTGCCGATTTCGTCGTCGACCTCGACGGCGTCGAGCACGGTGCCGGTGGCGACGAGCAGGCTGTGGGTGCGGTCGGAGAACCAGGTGGCGACCTCGTGGGCGTGGGTGCCGGTCTGCTCACGCCAGGCGTCGATGGCCGGAACCGGACGGCGCCAGGTCAGGTCGTCGCCCTCGGTGAGCGGGGCGGGGTCGATGCCCGGGAGCACCGGCCAGCCGCGCCAGGCGAGACCGATCGCCTCCGCCCGCAGTTCGATGCGGAAGGCACCGCGCCAGCTGTCCGGCCAATTCGCGTCCAACATCAGTGTTTTCCTGCCTTCAAGTTCCGGTTCTCAGCGACCCGCTAAACCCGGTCGTGGTGTCGCACATCTCACTTAACGGCAAGTTGCACATTGCCCGGAACCCCCACGCGACAACCGGTGGTTACGAGGCGATGAACGCCCAGTGATGCGTACGGCCCGACCGAAGCCCCAGGGCCCCGACGGACGGCGAACGGCGACCGCACACGGACCGTTCGTCGCGGAAACCCCAGGATCCGCGGGCTTCCGGACCGTCGATCGGCGACACCGGCGCACCGGTTCGGCCCAGGTGAGCAGCCGATTCGACCGCTCGCCGTGCACCAACGACCGCTGCCCGTGACAATCAGCCGCTCATCGCCCGGCCCGACGGATCTGCCGGTCACCGCCGCATACCGACCGGTCGGCGTCCGCCCGGCGGCCGGGCCGGAGGGCGGCCTGGGGCGTGCTGTCGGCGAGCGGGGGCGGTTGGGTGGGTGGGCTGTCGCAGATGCGCGACAGTGCCGCGGGATGCGGAGGGCGGTCTGTCCGCCAAGGGGCCGCCGGGAGACGGCGCGGCCCGGCTTGACCTGACCGGCCCCGCCCGGCTTTGCCCAACTTGGCGCGGCGCGGCTTGGCAGGGCGCGGCCGGGCTCGCCGCGGCCCGACTTGGCCCGCTCCGGCTCGGTCCGGCGCAGCACGGCCTGGCGCCGCACGGCCTGGCACGGCCCCGCGCGGCCGGGGTTCGCCGCGGCCCGGCTTGGCTCGGCCCGGCCCGGCCAGGTTCGCCGCGGCCCGACTTGGCCCAATTCGGCTCGGCACGCCGGATTCGGCGCGGCCAAGTTCGGCGCGGCACGGCGCAGGCCGGCGCGGCGGCACCTGGCTTAGCCAACCCAGGCCGGCGCGGCCGGGATCGACTCGGACACTGCCCGGGCCGCCGGCCTGGCCGGGGCGGACCCAGCGCCGCCAGGCGCGGTCTGCGGCCAACGCCACCCGTCGGTGCCGCCGCCGTGGGTGGTCGCGGTGGCGTGCCCTTGGGTCTGCGCGAGGCGAACAGGGCCAGCACGCCACCAGGTCGCCGCAAGGGCCGGCGTGGCCGCTTACCCGTCGGGGCGGAGGGGGTGGGTGGGCGTGCCGCCGAGGTTGTTCGTTGGCGGCTCCTTCGCCGGGCTTGTCGGCTCGGTGGCTGGTCCGGCGCGGGCGTGGGCTGAGGGCTTTGGCAGGCCTGCGATGGCCGGGCTGCGGGCCTCGACCTCGATCAGTGCGTCGAGCTCTTGCCATCGGCACGTTCTGAGCGTCACTCCCATCCGGTCGGCTACCCATCTGGCGTGTTCGCATGCCCGGGCCGGGCCTTCGCTCGCGTGGGAAGCCGCGGCCAGGGCGCCCAGGTCTGCCGCCGACTCCGCCTGGTGGCGGGCTGTCACCGTTGCTGCCAGGTACAGCGCCAGCGTTGCCACGCCCGTCAAGGCCGTCACCGCCATTGCCGTCCAGATGGTGGCCGCTCCGCTGTCCGGGGGTCGCTGCTCAGCCGGGGGCATCTGTTGTCTCCGTGTCTGGCTCCGCCACCGCGTAGGCCGTTGCGGCCAGGTGGATTGCCGGGAAAAGGCCGGTCGCCGGGTGGGCCGTCACCTTGACCGTGATCTCTTCGCCGGTTCGCTCGACCGTCAGGTTCGCTTCCGGTGGGGCTATCTGGTAGACCGCCGCCGCTGCTTCGTGGGGCTGACCCCTTGCCAGCAGCCGCGCTGCTTCGCGGGCTGCGTCCGTGCAGCGCAGCTGGCTCGTCAGCAACGCGAGGCCCGCGAGCAGCAGGACCATCACCACCATCAGGCCGGCCAGGCCGAGCGCTGCTTCGACCGTCACCGAGCCTTCGTCCTTCTGTCTCATGACGGCACCGACAAGGCCTTCATGACCAGGTTCGTCAGCCACGAGACCACCGAATCTCCGGTGAGCAACGCGTAGAGGACGGCGGCGAAGGCCGCGACGGCGACCGTGACGATGGCGTACTCGACCGTCGTGGAACCGTCGTCCGAGCGGGGTCTGCGGCGGAACGCGCGCATGAGGGTTCCCTTCTTGAGGATTCGTGTCAGAAGAGCGGGCCGAGTCGTCCTACGAGACCGAGGACGACCGGCAGCACGCCCAGGCAGAAGAAGGCCGGGAGGAAACACAGACCGACCGGCAAGGCGAGCGCCACTCCGGCGCGCTCGGCGCGTTCCTCGGCTTCGGTGGCCAGCTCGTCGCGGAACCGTCCGGCCAGGTCGCCGGCCGCCGTGGCGAAGGCCGCTCCCGAACGGGATGTCCGGATCGCCGCGGCCGCCAGCTCGCCGAGGCCGGGGACGGACCGCACCGGCGCCCAGGCTTCGTCCGGGCGGGAACCGAGGGCGAGCAGCCCGGCCGTCGCGTTCAGCGCCGCGCTCGCTGCCTCGGGCGCCGTGCCCGCCACGGCCTCCAGCGCCGAGGGCACCGGCAGCCCGGCGCGCAGACAAGCGGCGAGGAGATCCAGCGTTCCTGCCAGCCGGAGTTTGGCCGCGAGGTCCATGGCCGGTGGTCGCGGACGGCGAGTGCGGCGGATCGCCCACCACCCGGTGGTGGTCACCGCCGTGCCCGCCACCACTCCGGCGACCCCGCCGATCAGCACCGCCGTCGATACGCCGCCCACCACCGCCGCGAGGGGCGATAGCGCGCGGTGTGTTTGGCGAACGGGCTTCGGGCCTTCGTTCAGTTGGGCGAAGCGCCGCGCGATGGCGTCGTCCGGCCAGCTCAGCAACGCCCCGGCGAAGAACAGGAACGCGATCGCGGTCACCGGATCCGCACCCGTCCGGTCAGGGCACGGCACCACGCCGTGCCCGCCCAGAGCAGGAGGCAGCCGGCTACCAGCAGCAGCTGGCCCGGCGTGCTGCCGATCAACACCGGCAACGGGGCCGCGCCCATGGCGTGCCCGAGCAGCACGCACAGCACCGGGAGCCCGGTGAGTACCGCCGCGCTCGCCCGTGGGCCGGCCAGCTTGGCGCGCATCCGGCGGGCTGAGGCCAAGCCCGCTTCGGCGTCGCGGCGGGCCGCGTCGAGGACCTCGGCCATCGGGAGGCCGTGGCGTTTGCCCAGTGTCCAGGCCGCGGCCAGCTGCGGCAGGGCCGGTGCGCGCAACTCGGTGTCGAGCCGCGCCGCCGTTGCCAGGGCGTGGAGGTCGCCCGCCACCGCCGGGACCACGTCCGCGGCGGCTTCCGCCGCCGTGACCGGGTGCGCACCGGATCGGAGCTCGGCCACCATCGTCCGCAACGCTGTCGCGGTGTGCGCGGCCATCGTCAGGTCGGCGGTGGCTCGGCGGTGGGCTCGCCACTCCTGGCTCCACGCCAGTGTCAGCACGCCGGCGGCGATCGCGCCGCCCGCTCCCGCCACCAATCCGGCGACGGCGGCCGGGAGCAGCCAGCGGACGACGCGCCACAACTCGGGAATCCGGACGGTGGCCGGTGACTCGATCATGACCTGCAGCCGGTTCGGAGGCGCCGGCCAGCACGCCAGAGCCGCTCCCACGCACAGCGGGAACCACGCGCCGATCATCTTCGCCTCCTTCGGTTGCGTGGGAAAGCGCTCGACAGCAAGGAAATCCGCACCAGCAGAAGGCTCAGCACGCGATCGCCCCCGACGTCGAGAACAGGTGCCGGTCGACCGTCCATCGGCCCGCGCGCCAGACCGGTACGACCCGCGCCCGGCCGTGTTCGGCGCGGAGCACGCCGACCTCGGCGAGGCGCCGCCGGCCGCCCGGTTCGCGCCGCATGTGCAGCACCACGCGGATGGCGGCGACGAGCTGGCTGTGCACGGCATCGCGACCGAGGCCGCCGAGCGCGGCCAGCGCCTCGATGCGGGCGGGTACCTCGGCCGGGGAGTTGGCGTGGACCGTGCAGGCGCCGCCGTCGTGGCCGGTGTTGAGCGCGGTGAGCAACGCGCCGACCTCGGCGCCGCGGACCTCGCCGACCACCAGCCGGTCGGGACGCATGCGCAGCGCCTGGCGCACGAGCTCGGGCAGGCCGACCGCGCCGGCACCCTCCACATTGGATGTCCGGGCGATGAGGCTGACGAACTGCGGGTGGGCGGGCCGCAGTTCGCCGGCGTCCTCGACGCAGACGATCCGTTCGCCCGGGTCGACGGCGCCGAGCAGCGCGGCCAGGAGCGTGGTCTTGCCGGCGCCCGTGCCGCCGGTGACGAGGAACGCCATCCGCCTCGAGACGACGGTGCGGAGGAGGTTGGCGCCGGCCTCGTCGAACGCGCCGAGTTCGCCGAGCGTGGTGAGGTCGTGCGTTGCCGGGCGCAGGACGCGGAGGGACAGGCAGGTGCCGCCGGCCGCGATCGGCGGGAGGACGGCGTGCACGCGGATGCGGCCGTGGGGGCCGGCGCCGGGTAGCCAGCCGTCGACGTAAGGCTGCGCGTCGTCGAGGCGGCGTCCGGCCGCGAGGGCGAGGCGCTGGGCCAAGCGGCGGACGGATTCTTCGTCCTGGAAACGGATGCCGGTGCGGGCGAGGCCTTGTGGGCCGTCCGTCCAGACTTCGTCTGGGCCGGTGACGAGCACGTCGGTGGTGGCCGGGTCGTCGAGGAGCGGGGCCAGCGGGCCGGCGCCGACGAACTCGTCGCGGGCTTGGCGGGCGGCGTCGAGCACGGCGTCGTGTCCGAGGGCGCCGCCTGCCTCGGCGCGGACGGCGGTCGCGACGGCGACCGGGTCGGCCTGGCGGCGGTCGCCGGCCAGGCGGTTGCGGACGCGGTCGACGAAGTCGGTGGTCATGGGTTCACCCGCTTTGCTCGGTGCTTGGGTGCCGGGGTGGCTGGTGGTGGCTCGGCATGCGGTGGTGCGAGGGCCGGGCGGTGGCGCGGAAGGGCGAACCGCCGCGCAGGGCCGTGACCCGGGTGCCCCGCGACAGACGCGAGCGCGGCGCCGGACGCCGCGACGCAAGCGACCCGGGCACCGACGAACGGCCGCCGTGCAGGGCCGCGGCTCGGGTGCCGGGTGCCAGACGGGAGCGCGGTGCCGGAGGCTGTGACAAAAGCGACCCGGGGACCGACGAACGGCCGCTGCGCTGGGCCGTGACGCGGGTTCCCCGCGACAGAGGCGAGCGCGGCGCCGGACGCCGCGGCACAAGCGACCCGGGCACCGACGAACAGCCACCGCGCAGAGCCGTGACCCGGGTGCCGGGCGACAGACGCGAGCACGGTGCCGGACGCCGCGACGCAAGCAAGCCGGACACCGACGAACAGCCACCGCGCAGAGCCGTGACCCGGGTGCCGGGCGACAGACGCGAGCGCGGTGCCGGACGCCGCGACGCAAGCGACCCGGGCACCGACGAACGGGCGCCGCGCAGGGCCGTGACTCGGGTGCCCCGCGACAGACGCGAGCGCGGCGCCGGACGCTGTGAAGCAAGCCGGTCGGGGACCGACGGACGGGCGCCGCGCTGGGTTGTGGCTCGGGGGGCGAGCGGAGGGTGGGGACGGGGTGGCGTGATCGAGTGGGCCGAGGCGGTTGTCATGCGTTCACCTGCTCTGCTGGGAGCTTGGGGCGGTCAGTGGACTGGTGGCTCGCCGCGGGAGGCCGCGGCATGGGGTTGGCGCGGGCCAGGAGGCTCAGCACCGTCGGGAGCAACAGCTCCGCCACTCTGGTCGGGGCGCGAGTGGGGCGAAGGCCGGCGGGCGCGGTGGTCATCAGGCGGCCGCCTGGGCCTCGCGGCGGGCTGTGGCCAAGATGGCTCTTGCCGCGTCGGCCAACGGGCCCCTGTGGTTGGCGGGGAACTCGTCGCTCTTGAGCGCTCGCTGGAGGCCGCGCTGTGGGGGCATCGTGGCCAGGAGGGGTGGGCCCATCCGTGCGGCCATCCGGGTGGCGTCGTCCTTGGCGCTTCCACACGTCACCAGGCCGATGCGGGCCGTCACTTCCGAGAGCCCGTTCAGGACCTTCTTCGCCGCCAGGCAAGCCCGGAACTCCAGTGGCACCAACAGCAGCACCAAGTCGGCCCTCAGCAGGACCTCCTTGGCTGCCTCGTCGAGGGTGCGCGGGAGGTCGCACACCACCGTGGTACCCGAGCGATGGCCGGCGGACAGGATCGCCGACAGTGACTCGACCTGGGGGCCTTTCCCTTCCGGGCCGGACGCGAGCACCGGGAGGCTGCCGCCTCGGTGTCTTCGCTTCGGGAGGTCCGCGGCCAGCGATGCCAGCGATGCCCGGCCGCTCAGCCGTACGTCCGGCCAGCGCGCTCCGGGCAGCTTTTCCACACCCAGCAACACATCCAGGCCGCCGCCGAGCGGGTCGCAGTCCAGCAACAGCGCGCCGCCCGGATCGCCGGCGGCCGCCAGTCCCAGGGTGGCCGCGAACACGGACGCGCCCGCGCCGCCTCGGCCGCCAACCACGCCGAGGACCAGGCCGGGTTGTTCCGCCGGTGTCTCGACGATGTCGGCGAACGTGGCGGCCAGCTCGGTCTCCTCGTCGGGCAACGAGATCACCCGCTCGACGCCGGCGCGGAACGCGTGCTCCCACGTGCCCGGCGCCGGACTGCCCTTGCAGATCAGGAGGATCCCGCGGCGCCGGGGCAGGACCGGTGGTTGCCGCACGGCTTCTTCGTCGAGGACCACCAGCGGCGCGCGGGCCCAGTTTCCCCTCGCCGCTGTCAAGTCCGGTGCCCGGTCTACTTCGCAGCCCGCGACCGCGGCCACGCGCAGTATCTCGTCGAGCACCGTTTCGTCCGCGGCGATCACCAGCGGTCGTTGCCCCGTCATGCGTTCCTCCCCCGTCGTCGGTGCGGGCCGTGGGTGGCCCGGTTTCCACCGTCGCGGGTGGGGGCGGGGCGGCACAACGGGTCGGACGGCCGGCTGTGGACAACCGGGGTGTTGTGGACAACTGCCGCTCGCAGGCCGCTCGCGGACCGCCTCGGCCGGTCGGGCGTGGCAGGATCGGCACGCATCCGCGGCGGGAATGAGCGCGGACATCCGCACCCGAAGATTCGCGCGCCACGATTCGAGAGACCACGGGAAATTGACGAAGGTAAGCGGAAGGCAAAATGTGCGAGCGGGCTGCCGCGAACCCCGGAATCCGGCCAGGGCAACGGAAACCGGCCTTGGCAAACGGGAGGTAAGAGGGCGGCCCCCGCCAGGGGGGAGGGACGGGGGCCGCCGTGGGTTCAGCCCCGGGGGGTCGGACTGAACCGGCCCGGTTGGACACCGGGCTCCCTCACTGTAACTCCGTCCGGCGCCCGTTCGCGCGCCGGATGAGGCACACAGTTCGGTAACGGCACAGCGCGCCCGAAGTGCCTGCCTGTCATGGATTTTCCGCCCGGCGCGACGCGCGCGTGGTGGATCAACGGGACGCGCGGCGATCAAGCTCCTATCCTGGGCAGGTGGCCGAACCGAGCAGCGCACCGTCGCGCATCCGGAAGCCGGGCCCGGAGCACGCGGTGGCCGCGTTCTTCGACCTGGACAAGACGATCATCGCTTCGTCGAGCGCGCTGGCGTTCAGCAAGCCCCTCCTCAAAGAAGGGCTGATCAACCGTCGCGCCGCGTTGCGAAGCGCCTACGCGCAGCTGGTGTTCTCGCTCGCCGGAGCCGACGAGAACAAAACCGAGCGGCTGCGCGCCGAAGTTTCCGCGCTGTGCGCCGGCTGGGACGTCGCCCAGGTGTCCGCGATCGTCCGCGAGACCCTGCACGACGTCGTCGACCCGCTCGTGTACGCGGAGGCGGCGGAGCTGATCGCGCGCCACCGCGAGGACGGGCACGACGTGATCGTGCTGTCGGCGACCGGCGAAGAGGTCGTCGCGCCGGTGGCGGAGATGCTCGGCGCGACCCGGAGCGTCGCCACGCGGATGCAGATCGTCAATGGCCGCTACTCCGGCGAAGTCGACTTCTACTGCTACGGGGCCAACAAGGCCGTCGCCGCGAAGCAGCTCGCCGCGACTTACGGCTACGACCTCGCCGAGTGCTTCGCCTACACCGACTCGAGCACCGACATCCCGCTGCTCGAGGTCGTCGGGCACCCGCACGCGGTCAACCCCGACAAGCTCCTGCGGCGTGAGGCCCTCGAGCGCGGCTGGCCGATCCTGGCCTTCGAACGGCCGATGTCGCTGCGCACCCGGATCCCGACGCGCTCGGCCGGGATGGTGGCGCTCGGTGTCGGCGCGGTGGCGGCCGGAGCGACCTGGTACGGCCTCAACCGTCGCCGTCGGTCCCGTTAGCCGCGGCACCGCCACCCACACGGCCGTACGGGCTCCGCTTTGCTTGGCCCAGCCCCGAATTGTCCGTCGCGCAGGGTGCTGGTGTCACCCGATCCAGCCTCTGTACCGGTGCACCCGTCCGCGCACTTGAAGTGACCGGGCTCACGGCGTAGAAAGTAGGTGCGGACGTTCGGTCGGCCAGGGAACAGGTAGAAGAGAAGCCTGTTCCACCCCGGCAAACCTCCGTGCGCGGACTCCGGGTACCCACGCGCAGCGCGCCGCGGGAGGCTCGTCGTCTAGGGACTGCGTAGTGGGACGCCACACGCCGAGTCCATGTAGGTACGACCAGAGTTGCACGCTTGGTCGCCCGAGAAGTTCGCGCTTGCAGGCGGCGCCCGTGGCTTCGGCCACGGGCGCCGCCTCGTCTTTTTGGGGGCCGGGTCACCCCGAAGGGGCATCACGCGTGACTGGTGGGGCATCACGCGTGATCAGAGGGGCATCGCGTGTGGTTGGTGGGGCATCTCGGGTGGGTGGGGTGTGGGTTGCTACCGATCCGGGTACGACTGGGCCGTTCGTGCGGTCGGTCGATGGACAGCGCCGGATTCGGTGAGTAGCTTCCCGATACTGGCGCCTCCGAGTGGACTTCTCACGTCCGACGGCGCCCGATACTTTCTGGGAGGCTGGTCGTGACGACCCGAAATCGGAGGTTCCATGCGCTCGCCCTGCCCGTCGCGGGGGTGCTCGCCTTCACCGGGGTGGGTGTCGCGACCGCCGCGAGCGCACCGCGGGTGAGCGCGGACGCGCAGGCCGAGGCCGCGGCGACGCAGGCGCTGCGAGGGCTGACGCTGGAGCAGAAGGTCGGGCAGCTGTTCGTCACCTGGGTGAACGGCAAGACCGCCGACGAGGTCAACCCGAAGAACCAGACCGACTTCGGCGTCGACACCCCGGCCCAGGTCGTCGAGAAGTACCACCTCGGCGGGGTCATCTACTTCAACAACGCCACGCGCGACAACTTCGACGACCCCGTGCAGGTCGCGAAGCTGTCCAACGGCCTCCAGAAGGCCGCCATCGGCAGCGGGGCGCACATCCCGCTGCAGATCGCCGCCGACCAGGAGGGCGGCACCGTCACGCGGATGGGCGCGCCGGCCACCGAGTTCCCGAACGCCATGGCCATCTCCGCCGGGCGGGACACGAACCGCGCGACGCGGGCCGCGACCATCCTCGGCCACGAACTGCGTGCCGTCGGCATCAACCAGGACTTCGCGCCCGACGCGGACGTCAACTCCAACCCGGTCAACCCGGTCATCGGGGTCCGGTCCTTCTCCGGGCAGCCGGGGCTGGCCGGCGATTTCGTCACGGCCGAGATCAAGGGCTTCCAGGACTCCGGGTTCCCGACGAAGACCGTGGCGGCGACGGCCAAGCACTTCCCCGGGCACGGCGCCGCGCCGACCGACAGCCACACCGGGCTGCCGCGGATCGACAGCACCGAGGCGCAGTGGCGGGCCACCGACGTGCCGCCGTTCAAGGCCGCGATCGCGGCCGGCGTCGACTCGATCATGAGCGCGCACATCCAGTTCCCCAGCCTGGACCCGTCGCTCGAGCCCGCGACGCTGTCCAAGCCGATCATCACCGACCGGCTGCGCCGCGAACTCGGCTACACCGGCGTCGTGATCACCGACTCCCTCGAAATGGAAGGCGTCCGCAAGCTGCACGGCGACGCCGAGATCCCGGTGCTCGCGCTCAAGGCGGGTGTCGACCAGCTGCTCATGCCGGTGCACCTCGACCTCGCCATCAACTCGGTCCTGGCCGCCGTCAAGTCCGGCGACATCCCGGTGCGGCGGATCGACCAGAGCGTGCTGCGCGTGCTCAAGCTCAAGTTCAAGCGCGGCATCCTGTTCTCGCCGTTCGTCGACGCGAACAAGGTCATGCAGACCGTCGGTGTCCCGGCGAGCCTGAAGACCGCGCAGGACATCGCCGACCGCGGCATCACGGCCATCGCGAACGACGCCGGTCTGCTGCCCCTGAAGCAGAAGCCCGCGACGACGCTCGTCACCGGCTGGGGCGCCGCCACGACGGCGACCCTCGCGGAGAAGCTGACCGCCCACGGCACGGCCGCGACGGCTTACCAGACCGGCCAGACCCCGACAGACGCCCAGGTCGCGGAGGCCGTCGCCAAGGCACAGGGCGTGGACCTCGTCGTCGTCCTGACCAACAACATCGGCGGCTACCCGCTGCAGACCAAACTGCTCAACGCGCTGCAGGCCACCGGCAAGCCGGTCGTCGCGGTCGCGGCGCAGATCCCGTACGACGCGGGTTACCCGAGCACCGTCCGGACCTGGCTGGCCACCTACGGCTACATCACGCCGACCCTGGAGGCGCTGGCCAAGGTGATCCTCGGCGAGACGAAGCCGGTCGGGAAGCTGCCGGTCGACATCCCGGCGGGCGCCGACATGCAGACCGTGAAGTACCCCTTCGGCCACGGGCTGACCTGGTGAACCTCAACCGGCGTCACTTCCTCGGCGCGAGCGCGCTCGCCGTCCCGGTGCTGGCGGGCGGCTCGGCCGTCGCCGGAGCCCAGTCCGAGGCAGCCCAGCCCGAGGCAGCCCAGCCGGAAGCAGCACACGCGGGCCGCGTCCTCACCGGCGCGGAGCAGCTGGCCGCGCAGGGCTGGCGCACGCTCAAGGGCCGCAAGGTCGGCGTCCTGTCCAACCCGACCGGTGTGCTGCTGAACGGCGACCACATCGTCGACTCGATGGTCGCCGCCGACGTGGAACCGGTGGCGGCCTTCGGCCCGGAACACGGCTTCCGCGGCAGCGCGCAAGCCGGCGGGTCGGAGGGCGACTACACCGACCCGCGCACCGGCGTGCCGGTGTATGACGCGTACGGCGTCGACGCGACGAAGCTCGCTTCGCTGTTCACCAAGGCGGGCGTCGACACGGTCGTGTTCGACATCGCCGACGTCGGCGCCCGGTTCTACACCTACATCTGGTCGCTCTACACCGCGATGGTGGCCGCGGCGCAGGTCAACGCCGCCCTCGTCGTCCTCGACCGGCCCAACCCGCTCGGCGGCCGGGCGGCCGGGCCGGTGCTCGACCCGAAGTTCGCCTCCGGCATCGGGCGCCAGCCGATCGCCCAGCAGCACGGAATGACCGTCGGCGAACTCGCCCGCTTCTTCGCCGGCGAGTTCATGCCGGACGGAAAAGTGCGGCTCGACGTCGTCCAGGTCCGTGGCTGGCGGCGCGACACGCTCTTCGCGCAGACCGGGCTGAACTGGGTGCTGCCGAGCCCGAACATGCCGACCCCCGACACCGCCCTCGTCTACCCCGGCACCGGGATGTTCGAAGGCACCGTGTTCTCCGAGGGCCGCGGCACCACGCGGCCGTTCGAGATCATCGGCGCGCCCGGGCTCGACTGGCGGTGGCGCGAGAAGCTCGAGGACGAGCAGCTGCCCGGAGCGAAGTTCCGCGAGACCTACTTCGTCCCCACGTTCAGCAAGTTCGCCAACCAGACCTGCGGCGGCGTGCAGCTCAGCGTGAGCGACCCGCGGGCCTTCGACGCGATCCGGACCGCCGTCGCCATGCTCGTCACGGCGAAGGCCCTGCACCCGGACGTGTTCGCCTGGCGCCCCGACAACTACATCGACAAGCTGTCCGGATCCGACCGGCTCCGGACCATGGTCGACGCCGGCGCGGGCGTCGACGAGGTCACCGGCGCCTGGCGGGCCGAGCTGGCCGAGTTCGACCGGAGACGCCGTCACTACCTGCTCTACCGCTGAGGGGGAGACTCGTGCGTGTTAGGAAGGTCCTCGTCGCGGCCACCGGAGTGCTGGTGGCACTGACCACGTTGACCTCAGGAGCCAGCGCCATCACCAGTCACGATCCGGCCACCGGCCGCTTCGACCGGCCGCAGCACGGGTTCGCCCCGCCGTGGACGACGCTGCGCGACGGACGGCCCCGTGACGTCAACCTCGACCCGGCGCCGATCAAGGCGGCCGAGGACTTCCTGGCGAGCTGGACGAAACCGGACGCCTCCGGGCACCCGCACTTCTCCGGAGCGGTCGGCCTGCTCGCGCACGACGGCGTGGTCGTCGACCGGTACGCGGTCGGCGGCGCGCTGCGGTACGCCGACGCCAAGGGCACCGAACTGCCCGCGGACCAGCAGGTCCCCATGCGGAACGACACGATCTTCGACATGGCTTCGATCTCGAAGCTGTTCACCTCGATCGCCGTCATGCAGCTGGTCGAACGCGGGCAGTTCACCATCGACACGCCGGTCAGCCGCTTCTTCCCGGAGTTCGCGACCGGCGACAAGGCCGCCATCACGGTCAAGATGCTGCTCACGCACACCTCCGGCTTCGACGCCGACCCGATCCCGTCACTCTGGGCGGGCTACCCGGACATCCCGGCACGCCGGCAGGCCGTGCTCGACAGCCCGCTCAAGAACAAGCCCGGCACGACGTACCTCTACTCGGACATCAACCTGCTGACGCTCGGCTTCATCGTCGAGAAGCTGACGGGCCAGTCCCTCGACAAGGTCGTCCACGACCGGATCGCCGCGCCGCTCGACATGGCCGACACCGGGTACAACCCGCCCGCGGCCAAGCTGGCCCGGATCGCCGCGACGGAGTTCCAAGCGAACCCGCCGCGCGGGATGGTGCGCGGCAGCGTGCACGACGAGAACGCGTGGTCGCTCGGCGGCGTCGCCGGGCACGCCGGCGTGTTCAGCACCGCGGGCGACATGGCCCACCTCGCCCAGGCGATCCTCAACGGCGGCAGCTACCGCGGGCACCGGATCCTGCGGCCGGAGACCGTCCGTCAGCTGCTGACGAACTACAACCCGCAGTTCCCGGACAACTCGCACGGCCTCGGCTTCGAGCTCGACCAGCCCTGGTACATGGGCGCGCTGGCGTCGCCGATGACCGCCGGGCACACCGGCTACACCGGAACGACGCTGGTCATCGACCCGGAATCCCGGTCGTTCGCGATCTTGCTGACCAACCGGGTGCACCCGTCCCGGAACTGGGGCTCGATCAACACCGCCCGCCAGGTTTGGGCGACGTCGCTGGCCAGGGCCATGGCGGTGCGGCCGGTGGCCGGGAAGGACGCCTGGACGAGCACGCTCGGTAACGCCGGCGTCGCTACGCTGAGCACTCGCTCGTTCACTACGCATAGTGATCAAGCGCGCGTGTCGTTTTCCGCTTTCGTGGACACCGAGGGCCCCAGTGATCCACTTCAGCTGCAGGTCAGCACCGACGGGGTTAACTGGCAACCGATCGCCGTATCGGTTTCCGGGCCGGGAGCACCCTCCGGAATCGTGACGTCGCTCTCCGGACACGGGCACCGTGCCTGGTGGAGGGCGGTGGGCACGCTGCCGCAGGGCGCGTCGGTGAGCCTGCGCTGGCGTTACAGCACCGACCCGAGTTACACGGGCCGAGGAGTTTCGGTGGACGGTGTGAAAGTCACCGAGAGCGGCCGATCACTCCTCGACGGTGAACGAGACCCCGCGATTTTCGTTGCAGACGGTTGGCAGTTGAGCTCTCGGTGACCGATCGGTCGCCGAACGTCCACCGCAAGTCGGAATTTACCGTCCTCTTGCCGCTTGCACCGCGACACTAAGTTGCCAAGTCGTTAGCTTGACCTCGTTAACAAGGTCGACCCTGTTGGCGACTTTCTGGTCAACGATTAATCGCAAATCGAGATCCGCAGACACGGACGGGTTGCGATTGTACCGAAGGGTGTGGGTAGCCTTGTCGCAAATGCCAACGGTTAGTAACTTTCCGACGGTGAGTGATACCGAATCCGTAGTCGGCACGGCACAGTCCGAGCCCGTATCGGTCCAGACGGCCGTGCGGGACGCCGACTCCAGCCCGCTGGTCCGGATCCGGTCGCTGCTCCCCGGCCTGGCCCGCGCCGAACAGCGCGTGGCCAAGGTGGTGCTGGAAGACCCCGCGTCCGTCGCGCGGCGCAGCATCACCGAGGTGGCCCTGGCCGCCAACACGAGCGAGACCACGGTGACCCGGTTCTGCAAGGCGGTGGGCGTCGGCGGGTACCCGCAGCTGCGCATCGCGCTGGCCGCGGACACCGCGCGCACCGAGGCGCGCACCACGCGCAACCTCGGCGGCGAGATCGGCCCGGAGGACGACCTGGCCGCCGTGATCGGCAAGGTCAGCTTCGCCGACGCGCGCGCGGTCGAGGAGACGGCCGACCAGCTCGAGGTCGCCACCCTCGAGAAGGTGATCGAGGTCGTCGCGAACGCCGGCCGGGTGGACGTCTACGGCGTGGGCGCCAGCGCGTTCGTCGCCGCCGACCTGCAGCAGAAGCTGCACCGCATCGGCCGCGTGTGCTTCGCGTGGTCGGACACGCACATCATGCTCACCTCGGCCGCGGTGCTGAGCCCCGGTGACGTCGCGATCGGCGTCTCGCACACCGGCGCGACCACCGACACCGTCGAGGCGCTGCGCGTGGCGCGCGAGCACGGCGCGGTCACCATCGCCGTGACGAACTTCCCGCGTTCGCCGATCACCGAGGTCGCCGACCACGTTTTGACGACCGCGGCGCGGGAAACCACGTTCCGTTCGGGTGCCACGGCCAGCCGTATCGCCCAGCTCACCGTCATCGACTGCCTGTTCATCGGGGTCGCGCAGCGGCACATGGACGCCTCGGTCAGCGCGCTGGACGCGACCAGGGACGCAGTCGGATCGCACCGCTTGGGGGTCAGGCCGGACGGTCGTCGCCGTCCGCGGGAAACCGGCAAGTGATGACCGGAGAAAATGTGAGGCGCATGATGACCGTCCCCGTGCAGGCGGTGCACGTCGATTCGCCGACCGAGACCCGCAATCCCCGCACCAAGGACATCGACCTGATGTCCACCGCGGGGATCCTGGGTGCGATCAACGCCGAGGACCGGACGGTCCCCGGTGCCGTGGCCGCGGTGCTGCCCGAGGTGGCGCGCGCGGTGGACCACGCGGTGGACGCCATCCGCGGCGGAGGCCGGGTGCACTACGTCGGCGCGGGCACGTCCGGGCGGCTGGCCACGCTGGACGCGGCCGAGCTGGTGCCGACGTTCAACGTGCCGGGCGACTGGTTCATCGCGCACCACGCCGGCGGCGAGCGCGCGCTGCGTCAAGCCGTCGAGAACGCGGAAGACGACTCGGCGGCCGGTGCCGCCGAGATGGCCGCGATGGTGCAGCCCGGTGACTTCGTGCTCGGGCTGACGGCGTCGGGCAGGACGCCGTACGTGCTGGGCGCGCTGGCCGCGGCGTCGCGCCAAGGCGCCCGGACCGGGCTGGTCTCGGGCAACGCCAAGGCCGCGAAGCCGGCCGGCGTGGACGTGCTCATCGCGGTCGACACCGGCCCCGAGGCGATCGCCGGTTCGACCCGGATGAAGGCGGGCACGGCGCAGAAGATGATCCTGACGTCGTTCTCCACCGCGACGATGATCAAGCTGGGCCGGACCTACTCCAACCTGATGGTCAGCATGCGGGCCACCAACGCGAAGCTGCGCGGCCGGACCATCCGGATCCTGCAGGAAGCCACCGGCATGACGATGGCCGACTGCTCGGACGCGCTCACCGAGGCCGGGGGCGACCTCAAGGTGGCGCTGGTGCACTTGCTGTCCGGCGAGGACGTCAAGAGCGCCGCGAAGGCGTTGCACACGTCCGGCGGGCACGTGCGCAAGGCGCTCGACCTCGTCCGGGTGCGGGCGAGCTAGACCAACATCTGTTCATCTGCCTAACCTCTCAGGTGAGAGGGGAGGCTGGTGGGCATGGTGGGAAAGACGGAGGACTCGCGACGCAGGCTTTCGCGTCGCGAGTGGGTGTCGATCGGCGGGATGGGCGGATTCATCCTGCTGCTGAACGTCGTGGGCTGGGGCGTGCTCACGGCGTTCGTCGCACCGCACCACTACGCGTTGGGTACGTCCGGCGTGTTCGGGATCGGGCTGGGCGTCACGGCGTTCACGCTCGGCATGCGGCACGCGTTCGACGCCGACCACATCGCCGCGATCGACAACACGACCCGCAAGCTGATGGGCGACGGCCAGCGGCCGCTTTCGGTCGGCTTCTGGTTCTCCCTCGGGCACTCGTCGATCGTCTTCGCGCTGTGCCTGCTGCTGTCCCTCGGCGTCCGCGCGCTGGCCGGGCAGGTCGAGGACGGCTCCTCGGCGTTGCACCAGGCGACCGGCGTGATCGGGACGTCGGTGTCCGGGGTGTTCCTGTACGTGATCGCGATCCTGAACCTCGTCGTGCTCGTCGGGATCCTGCGGGTCTTCAAAAAGATGCGCCGCGGCGACTTCGACGAAGCCGCGCTCGAACACCAGCTGGACAACCGCGGCGTGCTCAACCGGCTGCTGCGCGGCGCGACGAAGGCCGTGCGCAAGCCGTGGCACATCTATCCGGTCGGGCTGCTGTTCGGGCTGGGCTTCGACACCGCGACCGAGATCGGGCTGCTCGTGCTGGCCGCGGGCGCGGCGACGTTCGCGCTGCCGTGGTACGCGATCCTCGTGCTGCCGATCCTGTTCGCCGCCGGGATGACCCTGTTCGACACCGTGGACGGCTGCTTCATGAACTTCGCCTACGGCTGGGCGTTCGCGAAGCCGGTGCGCAAGATCTTCTACAACATCACGGTGACCGCGCTGTCGGTCGCGGTGGCCCTGCTCATCGGGACCATCGAACTGGTGTCGATTCTGGCGGAGAAACTGGACATCACCTCCGGTCCACTGGCGGCGATCGCCTCGGTGGACCTGGACTACGTCGGCTTCGGGATCGTCGGGTTGTTCGTGCTGACGTGGGTCATCGCGCTGGCGGTGTGGCGGTTCGGGCGGATCGAAGAGAAGTGGTCGGCGAAGCTCTCCTGAGCGCGACGCCCAGTGCGGCGACGGCGGCGAGCGCGCCGACCGGCCCGACCCAAGCCGGTCCCGCGGCGGCGAGCACGACCCCGCCCAGCGCCGAGCCGAGTGCGCCACCGACGTAGATCGCCGAACCGTTCAGCCCCAGCGCGACGGTCGGCGCGTCCGGCGCGAGCATGAACAGCCGGTGTTGCTGCGGCACCATCAGCATTCCGCTGAAGACGCCGGAGAAGAGCGCGAGCAGCAGCGCGCCGGGCAGTGACCGCACGGCCAGGTCCAGGACGGCGAGCCCCGCCGCGATGCCCGCCAGCGAAAGCGCGAGGACGCGGGCCGGCCCGAAGCGGTCGGTGGCGCGGCCGGTGACGGTCGTCCCGATCACCTGGCCGAGCCCGGAGCCGACCAGCACCCACGACAGCACGGCCCCGGTCGCGACCGGCGCGACGAGCACCGGCAGGTAGACGAACACGGTGAAGCCGGCGAGCGTGCCGAAGATCGTCACGAGCAGGACCCGGGCGATCGGGCGCCGGCCGACCACCTCGAGCCGCGCGCGAAGCCCGGCCGCGGGCAGCCGGACCTCGGGGATGACCGGGATCAGCGCCGCGACGACCACCGCGACCACCCCGATCCCCCACATCACCGCGCGCCAGCCGAACCACGTCCCGGCGAGCACGCCGATCGGGACGCCCAGCACCATCGACACGCTCATCCCGGCGGCGACCGTGGCGAGCGCGCGGCCACGGCGTGCTTCGGACGAGAGCGCGCCGGCGAGGACGTAGGCGTTCGACTGGAAGGCGGCCGCGCCGATCGCCGCGAGCAACCGCGCGACGGCGACCACCGCGAACGACGTGCCGAGCGCCTGCCCGGCCATGCCGACGGTGAACAGGGCCATGCCGCCGGCCAGCAGCCACCGGCGGTCCCAGCCGCCGGTGAACGCGGCGATGAGCGGGGACGCGATCGCGTACGTCAGGGCGAAGACCGTGGTGAGCTGGCCCGCGACGGACTCCGTCACGTGCAGGTCGGCGGCGATGGTGGGCAGCAGGCCGTTGAGCACGAACCCGTCGGTGCCGACGGTGAACGTGCCCACCGCGAGCACGAGCAGGACCCCCAGCCGATCATTAGATGATCGTCGAATCGTCATAGGGTCATGGTGGAGCTATACTTCGATCGTTGTCAAATGGTCGAAGGAGATTCGTTGACCAGGACGCTGCCCCAGCCCGCGCGCGAGGCGATCGAGATCGTCACGGTGCTGCAGGCGCTCGCCGATCCCGTGCGCCTGGAGATCGTCCGCGAACTGGCGCAGGAGACCGAGCCGCGCAGCTGCGCCCTCGAGGAGTACGACCTCGACATCACCGCGGCGACGCTGTCACACCACTGGCGGGTGCTGCGGGAGGCGGGGTTGACGACGACAACCGTCGAAGGCCGCCGCCGGTGGATCGTGCTGCGGCGCGACGACCTCCAGGCGCGGTTCCCCGGCCTGCTGGACGCCGTGCTGGCTTAAGACGCGGCGTCCGAAATGCTCTTCGCTTCGCGCGCGCCCGCTTCGAACGCTTCGCAGCAGAAGAGCAGCCACGCGCGGACGCCCTCGGGCGTTCCGCCCGCGAACCCTTCGGCCGTTTCGAGGTATCGCGGCACCCGGCGGAAGAACGCCACTTCGGGCACGCTCAACGACTTCGGGTCCAAGCCCGTCGCGACCATCGTCAGCCGGGCGGCCGCGCGGGCGACGACACCGTCCGCGCTGCCGAACGGCTTGAGGGCCAGGAGTTCGCCGTGCACGACCGCCGTCAGGACCGGGCCCGGCACCGACGTCGCGCCGGTCACCAGCTGGGCGAGCAGTTCGAGCCGGCCGCCACCGGATCGCGGGCGCCCCAACGCGTCCAGGTCGTCGACGAGGTCCGCCGCGGCCAGGACGTGCAGCCGGGCCAACGCCTGCAGCGGCGCGCGGCGCCACGTCGGCAGCAGCGATTCCAACGTCTCGGCGACGCGCAGTGCGCCGGCGAGGACGGGGTCGCCGACCGCGCCGTCGGCGGGCAGCTCGGGGTTGGCGCCTTCGATGCCGGCGGACGCGCGGGCGGCCCGCACCGAGGCTTCCGCCGCCGTCGCCGCGCCGCCGCGGAGGTTCGCCGGGAGGCGGTGGACCGCGAACACGGCGTCCTGAGCGGACTTCGCCGCCGCCGCGACGCCTTCGAGCTCGAGGAGGGGCTTGAGGGGATCAGGCATCGAGCACCTGCCCCGTGCGCTGGACCACGGGCGGCAGGACCGACCACGGGAAGTTGATCCACTTGTCGGTGTGCCGCCAGACGTACTCGCACTTCACCGTCGAGTGCGGCTTCTCGTAGACGACCGCCGATCGCACTTCGGCGACGTGCTCGACGCAGAAGTCGCGGACCAGCTTGAGGGTGGCGCCGGTGTCGGCGACGTCGTCGGCGATCAGCACCTTCTTGCTCGTCAGGTCGACGACGTTGGGCACCGGCGGCAGCATCACCGGCAGGTCGAGGCGCTGGTCGACACCGGTGTAGAACTCGACGTTCATCACGTGCAGGTTCTTCACGTCGAGCGCGTAGCCGAGCGCGCCGGCGACGAAGAGGCCGCCGCGGGCGATGGACAGGATCAGGTCCGGCGCGAAGCCGTCTTCGGCGATGGTGTGAGCCAGTTCACGGCTCGCCGTGCCGAACAGCTCCCAGCTCAGCTCTTCCCGCTCTTCGGCCATCGAGCCCACCCTTCCGTCGTGGTCCGCCGAGCATAGGCAACGCCGAAGTGGACTGCGGAAATGCTTGGAAATTGGCTATCAAAGACGGCCATTACCACCCTTACGGTGATCATGTGAGCGACTGGAACACGCAACCCACCCTGGCCGGACGGCACGTCCGCCTGGAGCCACTGACGGCCGAGCACGCCAAGGGCCTGTTCGAGGCCGGCACCGACCCGGGCATCTGGGCGTGGCTGAGCATCCGGCAGCCGGGGGATCTTCCCGGAGCCGAGCGGATGGTCGAGCAGGCGCTCGCCGACCCCGACCGGCGGCCCTTCGCGCAGATCGACGTCGCCTCCGGCCGCGTCGCCGGGACGACGTCGTACTACCAGGTCGTCGAGAAGCACCGGATCCTGTCGATCGGGCACACGTGGATCGGCGCGGAGTGGCAGCGCACCGGGCTCAACACCGAGTCGAAGCTGCTCCTGCTGACCCACGCGTTCGAAACCCTTGGCGCGCAACGGGTGGCGTGGGAGACCGACATCCGCAACCTCCGCTCGCAACGCGCCATCGAACGGCTTGGCGCGCTTCGCGAGGGCGTGTTGCGGGCGCACCGGATCCGGCCGGACGGCTCGTCGCGCGACACCGTCCTCTACTCGATGCTGGCGCCGGAGTGGCCGGCCGCGAAGGCGCGGCTGAACGAACGCTTAGTCACGGCGGCTCGCCTGGCTCGCTGAAACGGCAGGGCAACGTGGGTGCAACCTTTTACAAGGCGGACTAACGTCGCTAGCGTGCCGCTAGCCGTCATGTCGGCGCACTACAGGAGGCCTTGCAACCATGACCGAGCAGTCCCCCGCCCTGGACAACCTGCTCACCGAGAGCCGCACCTTCCCGCCCAGCGAAGATTTCGCTGCTCAGGCCAACGCGAAGGCGGACATGTACGCCGAGGCGGACGCCGATCGCGAAGCGTTCTGGGCGAAGCAGGCCGAGCGGCTCACGTGGGACACGAAGTGGACCACGGTACTGGACTGGACCAATGCGCCCTTCGCGAAGTGGTTCGTCGGCGGCAAGCTGAACGTCGCCTACAACTGCGTCGACCGGCACGTCGAGTCCGGCCACGGCGACCAGGTCGCGATCCACTGGGTCGGCGAGCCCGGCGACACCCGGGACATCACCTACGCCGAGCTGAAGACCGAGGTTTCCAAGGCCGCCAACGCACTCACGTCGCTGGGCGTCACCGCCGGCGACGTCGTGGCGATCCAGCTGCAAATGGTCCCCGAGGCCATCTTCGCGATGCTCGCGTGCGCGCGGATCGGCGCGCTGCACAACGTCGTCTTCGGCGGCTTCTCGCCGACGGCGCTGCGGGCCCGCGTCGACGACGCCGCCGCGAAGATCGTCATCACCTCCGACGGGCAGTTCCGCCGCGGCAAGGCCGCGCCGATGAAGGCCAACGTCGACGAAGCGCTCGAAGGCGCCGAAACCGTCGAGAAGGTCATCGTCGTGAAGCGCACGGGCGACCAGCTCGAGGGCGAAGTGCCGTGGACCGAGGGCCGCGACCTCTGGTGGCACGAGCTCGTCGACGGACAGTCCGAAGAGCACACTCCCGAGGCCTTCGACAGCGAGCACCCGCTGTTCATCCTCTACACGTCCGGGACGACCGGGAAGCCGAAGGGCATCCTCCACACCTCCGGCGGTTTCCTGACGCAGACGGCGTACACGCACCACAACGTCTTCGACCACAAGGCCGGCGAAGACGTCTACTGGTGCACCGCCGACATCGGCTGGATCACCGGCCACAGCTACATCGTCTACGGCCCGCTCGCCAACCGCGTCACGCAGGTCGTCTACGAAGGCACGCCGAACACCCCGCACGAGGGACGGCACTGGGAGATCATCCAGAAGTACAAGGTCTCCATCTACTACACGGCCCCGACGCTGATCCGCACCTTCATGAAGTGGGGCGCGGAAATCCCCGAGAAGTACGACCTGTCGACGCTGCGCGTGCTGGGTTCGGTCGGCGAGCCGATCAACCCCGAGGCGTGGATCTGGTACCGCGAGACCATCGGCGCCGGCCGGACCCCGATCGTCGACACGTGGTGGCAGACCGAGACCGGCGCGATCATGATCTCGCCGCTGCCGGGCGTCACCTCCACCAAGCCGGGCTCGGCGCAGAAGGCCCTGCCGGGCATCTCCGCGAAGGTCGTCGACGACACCGGCACGGAGGTCGGCCACGGCGGTGGCGGCTACCTGGTGCTCGACAAGCCGTGGCCGTCGATGCTG
Source organism: Amycolatopsis rifamycinica (assembly GCF_000695625.1). Lineage (GTDB taxonomy): Bacteria > Actinomycetota > Actinomycetes > Mycobacteriales > Pseudonocardiaceae > Amycolatopsis > Amycolatopsis rifamycinica. The sequence continues at coordinate 79,776 of NZ_JMQI01000082.1, read as the reverse complement.
CGCGGCATCTGGGGCGACGAGGAGCGCTACAAGGACACCTACTGGTCGCGGTTCAAGGAGCAGGGCTTCTACTTCGCCGGCGACGGCGCGAAGTACGACAACGACGGTGACGTCTGGCTGCTCGGCCGCGTCGACGACGTGATGAACGTGTCCGGCCACCGCATCTCCACGACCGAGGTCGAGTCGGCGCTGGTCTCGCACCCGACGGTGGCCGAGGCCGCCGTCGTCGGCGCGACCGACCCGACGACGGGCCAGGGCATCGTCGCGTTCGTCATCCTGCGCGGCAACGCCGTCGACGGTGGCGAAGAGGCCATCCAGGCCCTGCGCAACCACGTCGCCAAGGAGATCGGGCCGATCGCGAAGCCCCGGCAGATCATGGTCGTCCCGGAGCTGCCGAAGACGCGCTCGGGCAAGATCATGCGGCGCCTGCTGCGCGACGTCGCGGAAAACCGGCAGGTCGGCGACGTCACCACGCTGGCCGACTCGTCGGTGATGGACCTGATCTCGTCGGGCCTGAAGTCGGGCAAGTCCGAGGAGTGAGCTAGCGTTCTCGCGTCAGAGCCCTTCCGGCTTCGCGCCGGGAGGGCTCTGTCATGACACCCCGTGTGGCACGACTCGAACGCATGTTCTACGCTGTGCCGCGAACCACACCCACTTCCCGGGCAAGGAGACGACACGACGATGACCGTGGATGTCCTGACGCACGACGAGGAAACGGCTACCGAAGCCCCCGCTCCGGCTGTTGCCGTTGCCACCGACGAGGCGGCCGTCACCGAGTCCGCGTCCCCGGCCTCGCCTTCGGAGGAGCCGGCCGAGCCGGCCGCCGAGGAAGAGGCCCCCAAGCCGAAGCGCGGCCGCCCGAAGGGCGCGGCGACGGCGTCGACGGCGAAGAAGACCCGCACGGTCGAGCTGATCCTGACGGTCACCGGCACCGCCGACGGCGAGTGGCAGGCCGAGCTGAAGAACGGATCGAAGTGGGTCGCGAAGGGCCTCGAGATCCCCGCCGCGGCGGTGTCGCGCGCGGCGAAGGAGCTGCACAGTGACCTGTCCGGCCCGATCGACGAGGTGATCAACCAGGCCCGCGAGGCGCAGGCCGCGAAGGTCGCCGCGCTGGAGGCCGAGCTCGAGAAGGCCAAGCAGGCCCTCGCCGAGCTGGACGCCTGAGGCTTCACTCCAGGAAACGCCCGGCTCCGCGCTCAGCGGGACCGGGCGTTTTCGCCTGTCCGACCGGCCGGCAAGCAGCCCCCGCCCTAATCCCTGGGGGGCGTCCCCTGGTCCAGTCTACCGGCCCCCACCTGCAGAAATCGGCCGCTCGGCGATCTGTGGACAACTCGCGAACCTGTGGATGGCCGTTTGCGTTGCCGCCGTGAATCCGCTATGACGCGAGGGGTGGGCGGGTCGGGAGCGGGGACTTGAACTCGACCCACATCGAGTCCGTCAGGGCCTCCACGTGGTGGGTCACCCCGCGCGGGTGCAGGACCGAGTCGCCCGGCTCCAGGACGGTTTCCACGCCGTCGACCGCTCCGCGCAGGCGGCCCGACAGGACGTAGGCGATCGAGTCGTGGTCGTGTGCGTGCGGGGGCGAGGCCACTCCGGCCGGGTAGTGGATCAAGTACGCCAGGCCGCTCTCCGCGGTCTCCAGCAGCCGGAACCGGCCCTCGCCGCCCTGCAGCGGCAGGCCCTCCACCTTGGCCAGCGGCTGCCACACCTGCTCTTCCATGCCGCCATCATGGCCCACGACGGCTGAGAGTCCACACAGGACGACTTAGGTAAGGCACCGGTTAATTAGGCCGACCTGAGAAAAAGCGCCGGTCTCGCCACCATTCCGCGTTCGTGTTTCACTGTTCTGGTGACCGAAACAATCGACGGTGACGCCGTTGAGCACGCGCACGAACCGCACCAGGGCGTGGGCGGGAAGCTGAACTGGCTGCGGGCCGGTGTTCTCGGGGCGAACGACGGCATCGTGTCCGTCGCCGGCATCGTCGTCGGCGTGGCCGGGGCGACCACGGAAAGCACCACGATCCTGACCGCCGGAATCGCCGGGCTCGTCGCCGGTGCCTTTTCCATGGCCGGCGGGGAATACGTCTCCGTGAGCACCCAGCGCGACACCGAACAGGCCCTGCTCCGGCTCGAAAAGCAGGAACTCAAGACGATGCCGGAGGCCGAGGAGCGCGAGCTCGCCGGGATCTACGAAGGCAAGGGGCTCTCGCCGGAGCTGGCGAGCCAGGTCGCCCGCGAACTGACCGAAAAGGACGCCCTGCAGGCGCACGCCGAGGCCGAACTCGGCATCGACCCGGACAACCTCACCAGCCCGTGGCAGGCCGCGTGGGCGTCGCTCGTCGCGTTCTCGGTCGGCGCGCTGCTGCCGATCCTGTCCATCGCCTGGGCCGGCGTCTCCCTGCGGGTGTGGGCGTGCGCGGCCGCGGTCGTCGTCGGCCTCACGCTGACCGGGTGGATCAGCGCGAGGCTCGGCGACGCGAACGTGGGGCGCGCGATCGTCCGCAACGTCGGCGTCGGCGCCCTCACGATGGTGGTGACTTACTTCGTCGGGGTCATCTTCGGCGTCACAGTGGGCTAATGGACGCCCTTCATCAGCTTGCGGATGAAGGGCGTTCCCAGGAACAGCAGCACGCCGACGCCGATGGCGACCAGGCCGACCGTGCTGAAGTACGGCGCCTCGTCGTCGACGGAGTAGTACTCGGCGAGCTTGCCGGACATCGCGGTGCCGAACGAGATCGACAGGAAGTTCAGCGCCACCATCTGCGTCCGGAACGCCTCCGGGGCGAGCTTCGTCGACAGCGAGAGCCCGACCGGCGAGAGGCACAGCTCGGCGATCGTGAAGACGAACAGGATGCCGACCATCGCGAGCATCGGGCTCGCGTTCTTGCCGCTGCCCACCATCGGCAGGAACAGCAGGAACGCCGCGCCCATCAGCACCGTGCCGAGGACGAACTTCACCGGCGTCGACGGCTGGCGCTCGCCGAGCTTCGTCCACAGCGCCGCCAGCACCGGGGCGAAGACGATGATGAACACCGGGTTGATCGAGTTGACCCAGGACACCGGCATCTCCCAGCCGAACAGGCTCCGGTTCAGCCGCTGGTCGGTGTAGGCCGCGACGACCGTGAACTGCTGCTGGTACAGCGAGAAGAACACCGCGCTGGCGATGAACATCGGGATGAAGGACAGCACCCGGCTGCGTTCGACGGCGGTGATCTTCCCGCTGGTCAGGATGACCAGGAAGTAGACCACCGAGATGATGCCGACCACCCACACGACGACGTCGGCGAGGTTGCCCGGGTGGACGACGCCGGTGAGGACCAGCACCACGATCGCGGCCACCAGGACGACGGCGGCGCCGATCGCCAGCGCGCGCCGGGACGCCGGCAGCGGGTTCGGCACCTCCTTGGCCTTGTCGCCGAGGTTCTTGCGGCCGAACGCGTACTGGGTCAGGCCCAGCGCCATGCCGATCGCGGCGAGGCCGAAGCCGAGGTGGAAGCCGACCTGGGTCTGCGCCAGCCCGGTCAGCAGCGGGCCGACGAAGCCGCCGAGGTTGACGCCCATGTAGAAGATCGTGAAGCCCGCGTCGCGCCGTTCGTCGCCTTCGGCGTAGAGCGTGCCGACGATCGCCGTCGCGTTGGACTTCAGCCCGCCGCTGCCGACCGCGACGCACACGAGGCCGACGCCGATACCGGCCAGGCCCGGCAGCAGCGCCAGGCTGATGTGGCCGATCATGATCAGCACGGCGCTGTAGAACAGCGTCCGTTCGGAGCCGAGGAGGCGGTCGGCCACCCAGGCGCCGATGACGGCCGAGAGGTACACCAGGCCGCCGTACGCGCCGACGATGCCGAGCGCCGACTCCTGGGCGAGGCCCAGACCACCCTGCTCGACCCGGTAGTACAGGTAGATCGGCAGGATGCCCAGCATCCCGTAGTAGGAGAACCGCTCCCACATCTCGACGCCGAAGAGGTTCGCCAGTCCTCGTGGGTGCCCGAAGAACCTCGTGTCCTGCTGGACCTCGGTTGAGGTGCTCACAACTGTCGTCTTCCTTTGTCTCAGGGACCTCGTTGTCGGTTGGCATGGTATGAGCCATTCCGGTGACCTACCACCTATACCCCTTGTGGCGGCGGCCATAACGGTCCGTGACAAAGGCCCGGTAAGCTGGGCCGAGGTGCGCCGGGAAGCCTGGTCGGCAACAGTGATCAGCGACCCCTGGAGCCGCCCCGATGTCCCGTCCGTTGAGCGAATTCGCCCGTTACCTGCGCACCGAGACGACCGGCGGCCTCATCCTGCTCGGCGCGACGGCGGCCGCGCTGCTCTGGGCCAACTCGCCGCTGCGGGACAGCTACCACGCCCTGCGCGGCTTCCGGCTCGGCCCGGAGTTCCTGCACCTGAACCTGACGGTCGGCGACTGGGCCAAGGACGGCCTGCTCGCCCTGTTCTTCTTCGTCGCCGGGCTGGAGCTCAAACGCGAACTCGTCGTCGGCGAGCTGTCCCGCTTCAAGCAGGCGGTGCTGCCGATCGTCGCCGCGATCGGCGGCATGGTCGTGCCCGCGGTCGTCGCACTGGCCGTCGGCTGGGGGACGCCGGGGATCGAACGGGCCTGGGCGATCCCGGTCGCCACGGACATCGCGTTCGCCCTCGGCGTGCTGGCGCTGACGGCGTCGAACCTGCCGTCGAGCGCCCGCGTCTTCCTGCTTTCCCTCGCCGTGGTGGACGACCTCGGCGCGATCATCGTCATCGCGGTGCTGTTCACGACGGGCTTCGACCTGGTCGCGGTGGCCGTCGCGGTCGTCGCGCTCGCGCTGTACGCGTTCCTGCAGCACCGCCGGGTCCGGACGCCGTGGCTGTACGTCCCGCTGGCCCTGATCACCTGGGTCGCGGTGCATTCGGCGGGCATCCACGCGACGATCGCCGGCGTCGCGCTCGGCCTGCTCACCCGCGTCCGCGGCGACGAGGGCGAGGCGGAGGCGCCCGCGCTGCGGCTCGAGCACCGGCTCCAGCCGTGGTCGGCGGCGGTGGCCGTGCCGCTGTTCGCCTTGTTCGCGGCCGGGATCTCGGTCGACGCCGACGCGCTCGGCGCGGTGTTCACGACGGCGTTGCCGCTCGCGGTGCTCGCCGGGCTCCTGGTCGGCAAGGTGGTCGGCATCCTCGGCGCCAGCCTGCTCGCCGTGAAACTGCGTGTGGCGGAGAAACCCCGCGGGATGGGCTGGCGCGACCTGGCCGCGTTGTCCGTGCTCGGCGGGGTCGGGTTCACCGTGAGCCTGCTGATCGCGGAGCTGGCGCTGCCGGACGAAGCGAGCGAACTGGCCAAGGCCGCAGTGCTGATCGCGTCGGCGGGGGCGTCCCTGCTGGCGGCGGCCTTGCTACTCCGTCGTAGCAAGGTTCACGCGCGAATCGCCGACACTGCGTCTTCTGGGGCCGAGCCCCAGACCCCAGCCGGGGGCGAGCCCCCTGGACCCCCAAACTCCGACACACTGTGACGCCGTCGCGCCTGGTTTCCGGACACATGGCACGATGACCCGGTGAGCAGCCCCAAGCACGAACGCATCGGCCCCGACGGCGTGGGGGCCGTGCCTTACCTCCCGCTGTCCTCCGCGAACGACGTCCCCGGCGACCAGTCCATCGGCCGCCTGGTCGGCGACGCGACCCAGCACATCTCCACCCTGGTCAGGGCCGAGATGGAACTGGCGAAGTCCGAGCTGGTCGGCGAGGTGAAGAAGGGCCTCAAGGGCGCCGTCTTCTTCCTGATCGCGCTGACGGTCTTCCTGTACAGCACGTTCTTCCTGTTCTTCTTCGCCGCCGAGGGGCTGGCCCAGTGGCTGCGGTACCGCTGGATCGCGTTCGGCATCGTGTTCGTCCTGATGCTGATCGTCGCGGTCGTGGCCGGGTTCCTCGGCTACCGCAAGGTGAAGAAGTTCAAGGCACCGGAGCGGACGATCGCCAGCGTCAAGGAGACGGCCGCCGCGCTCAAGCCGCAGCGCGCGCCCGAAGCCGGCTTGACCACGCGCGACTGAGTTCGTTGCACGCGTCCCCCGACCCGTCGATCGTCCGGCTCGACGGCCCGTGGGTCCACCGCGACGTGTCCGCGAACGGCATCCGCCTGCACGTCGCCGAGCTCGGCGACGGCCCGGTCGTGGTGCTGCTGCACGGGTTCGCCGAGTTCTGGTGGACCTGGCACCACCAGCTGCGGGCACTGGCCGAAGCCGGGTTCCGCGCGGTCGCCGTCGACCTGCGCGGCTACGGCGACTCGGACAAGCCGCCCCGCGGCTACGACGCGTGGACGCTCGCCGGTGACGTCGGCGGGCTGATCAAGTCACTCGGAGCGCGCCGCGCCCACCTCGTCGGGCACGCCTGGGGCGGCATGCTCGCCTGGACGGTCGCGGCGCTGCACCCGCGGCTGGTGTCCTCGGTGACGGCGATCGGCGCCGCCCACCCGCTCGCCCTGCGCAAGGGCGCCGCCCGCCCGTGGCGCGGGCAGGGCCGCGCGGCCGGGCACCTCTTCCGCTTCCAGGTGCCGATGGCGCCGGAGAAGTGGCTGGTGAAGGACGACGCCCAAGCCGTCGAAGACCTGTTCGGCAGCTGGGCCGGCCGCCGCTGGCGGTCCACTTCGGACTTCGACGAGAGCGTCGAGGCGTTCCGGCAGGCGATGCTGGTGCCCGGGGTGGCGCACAGCGCGCTCGAGTACTACCGGTGGGCGTTCCGCGCCCAGTTCCGCGGCGAAGGCCGCCGGTTCACCGACGCCGTCGGCACCCGGATCGCGGCGCCGACGCTGCAGCTGCACGGCGCCGACGACACCTGCATCCTCCCCGAGACGGCGACGTCGTCGACGCGTTGGGCGGGCCCGCACGCCGAACCGGAGATCTGGTCCGGCGTCGGGCACTTCCCCCACCTCGAGGTGCCCGAGCGCACGTCGGCGGCCGTGGCGGGCTTCCTCAAACGAGACTGATGGCGTTCTTCGCCCGCTCCACCGACTCCTCCGCCGCCGGACCGCCGGGGTTCTCGGTGGCCAGCGCCTGGTTGAGGGCGACGAACGGCCGCATCCGCTGCTCGTAAGCCGCGAAGGCCGCTTCGTGGCTCGCCCGCCCGAGTTCCTGCGCGAGGACGTACGCGCCGACCAACGCCAGGCTCGTCCCTTGACCGGACAACGGCGAAGCGCAGTAGCCGGCGTCCCCGACCAGCGCGATCCGGCCGGTCGTCCAGCGGTCCAGGTGAACCTGCGCCATGGCGTCGAAGTAGAACACCTCCGCCTCGGCCATCGCTTCGAGCAGCTTGGGCACCTCCCAGCCGACGCCGGCGAGCCGTTCGGCGATCAGCCGCTTCTGCTCGGGGACGGCCATCCGCGGCAGCGGTTCCGAACCGAAGCCGAGGGTCACGCGGAGCTCGGAGTTGTCGCGCACCGGGTAGGCGACGCCGCCGGTTTCCTCGTGCCGGAACCAGACCTGCCAGTCCTCCAGGCCGAGGAAGTTGGCCGTCGGGAAGATCGCCAGGTACTGCCCGAGGTGCCGGACGAACTCCGCTTCCGGCCCGAAGGCCAGCCGCCGGACGGCCGAGTGCAGCCCGTCCGCGCCGATGACCAGGTCGAAGGTCCGGAAGCCGCCGTGTTCGAACTCGACGCGCACACCGTGCGCCTCTTCGGTGAGCGCCGTGATCGAGTCGCCGAAGACGTACTCGACGTCGGTGGCCTCGTGCAGGATCGAGACGACGTCGTCGCGGAGCACCTCGATGTCGTCGCTGTCGAGCCGCCCGCTGCTCAGGGCGAACTCCTCCGACCGGAACAGCTCGTGGCCGTCCCCGTCCACCATGGACATCCCCCGCATCCGGGTGCGCACCGCGCGCAGCCGCTCGCCGAGGCCCATCCGGTCGACGACGTCGAGCGCGACCCCGCGCACGTCGATCGCCTGCCCGCCGCTGCGGATACCGGGCGCCCGGTCCACCACCGTCACGTCGAAGCCTTCGCGCGCCAGGAACCAGGCCAGGGTGCCGCCGGCGACACCGGCCCCGGAGATCAGGACGTTTCGCATGTTTCCTCCAGAGTCGTACGCTGATGCGGACAACGGTGAAGTCGAAGCAGCTCAAAGGCTAATTCTGTACTAGTACAGATGGCCAGCTGTACTAAGTCAGGAGACGCCGTGAAGTACGTGGCCATCGCCGACGAGCTGCGCGACCGGATCGCGCGCGGCGAACTCCCGCCGGGCGCGCGCGTGCCTTCGACCCGGCGGCTCGCGGCCGACCACGGCGTCGCCATGGCGACCGCCGCGAAGGCGCTCGCCCTGCTGAGCCAGGAAGGGGTCGTGCTGGCGGAGCCGCGGTCGGGCACGGTCGTCGCGGGCCGGGAACGCCGTGGCGGGCCGCGCGGGCTGACCCGCGACCAGCTCCTGCGGACCGCCATCGCGATCGCCGACACCGAAGGTCTCGGCGCGCTGTCCATGCGCGGGGTCGCGGCCCGCCTCGGCGTCGCGGCGATGGCGCCGTACCGGTACGTGCGGGGCAAGGACGAGCTGGTGCTGCTCATGGCCGACGCCGCGTTCGGCGAGCGCGGCTACCCGGCCACCCCGCGCGGCGACTGGCGGGAGCGCCTGACGCTCGGCGGCCGGACACTCTGGTCGCTCTACAAGCGGCACCCGTGGCTCGCCCAGCTCGGGCCGCTCACCCGGCCGCTGGCCCTGCGCAACCTCGGCATGCACGGCGAGTGGGCACTGGCGGCGCTGTCCGAGCTGGACGTCGACGCGGCGACCCTGTGCGACCTGCACGTCCTGTTCTTCAGCTACGTCCAAGGCATCGCGATCCACCTCGAACGCGAGCAGCACGCACTGGCCTCGTCCGGGCTCTCCGAGGAGCAGTGGATCGACCTGCAGACCCCGGCCCTGGAGGCGATGAGCGCCGGACGGCCGGTGTTCGCCAGGATGCTCCGCGAACTCGGCGGCACCGGCTACGACCTCGTGCTGGACGACCTCTTCGAGCTGGGCATGCGTGCCCTGCTCGACGGACTGGCGCTGCGGTTCGGGCGTTAGGCCGCGCAGGAGCCGGTGGACACGTTCGCCGTCTGGGAGGGGGCCGCGTCGACCTCGGCGCGCACCTGCTCGGCCGTGAGCGTGAAGCCGGTTTCCGGGTCCTCCACCGCCGCGCCGAAGACGACGCCGATGACCTTGCCGTCCGGGGTGACCATCGGGCCGCCCGAGTTGCCGCTGCGGATCTCGGCGCGGACCGTGAAGACGTCCCGCTGCACCGTGTTCGCCTCGTAGATGTCCGGGCCGCGCAGGTTGATCCGGCCGCGCAAGCGGGCCGGCGTCGCCCGGTAGGGGCCGTCGAGCGGGTAGCCGAGGACGACCGCGCTGTCGCCCGCCCCGGCCGTCTCCGGCGCGAACCGCAGCGGCTCGGCCCGCAGCCGTGGCACCGCGAGCACCGCGATGTCGACCTCCGGGTCGAAGTAGACGACGCGGGCCGGGTAGTCGCCCTGGGTGGTCTCGATGCCGACGGTGTCGGTGCCCGCCACGACGTGCGCGTTCGTCATCACCCGCTGCGGCGCGATCACGAACCCGCTGCCCTCCAGCGACCGCGAGCACGAGCTGGCGCTGCCGCGGATCTTGACCACGCTGCTGTGCAGCTGCTGGACGATCGCGCTGCGCTGGAGTGCGGGGTCGGGCGGCGAGGTGTCCGCCGTCGGCGCCTTCTGGAACGGGTCCATGATGCGCGGGAAGCCGGACGCGTCGAGCAGCTTGCTCAGCTGGCTCGGGAAGCCCTGCGCGACCTCCGGCATCGCGTCGTTGACCTTGCCGAGCACCACCGAGCCGTTGATCCCTTTGGCCAGCCACGGCACGGCCGACACGGTCGTCAGCGGCGTCGCGATCAGCCACGCCACCACGAAGACGACCAGCGCCTGCACGACCGCGCCGAGGGTCTTGTCGATGCCGGAGAGCTTGTCCGGGTTGATCTTCTGCCGCAGCCGCCGTCCGACGTAGACGCCGATCGCCTCGCCGAAGGCGACCAGGAAGACCACGGTCGCGACCGCGAAGGCGACCTTCCAGACGGGGTCGTCGAAGAACGAGACCACGACCGGCGCGAGCTTGATCCCGGCGACCGCCCCGAGCACGACGCCGACGAGCGACGGCAGCGCGACGATCACGCCCTGGTAGGCGCCGGACACCGCCGCCAGCACGGCCAGCAGCAGCACCACCACGTCGACCCAGTTCACCGTTTTACTCCTTCACCCGGGCATCGAACGCGGCCAGCGCTTCGTCGAGGTCCCGGACGTCGCCCGAGTCCCATTCGCGTTCCCAGCCTCCCAGGCTCAACAGGACCGACAGCAACCCGGCGGTGAACCCCCAGACGAACAGGCCGTCGACCTCGAAAGCCGGTCCCTTCCAGGGCATGCCCTTCTTCCGCACGGTGAACCGGTTCGCGGGGTCGACCAGGTCGGCGACGGCGACGCGCGCGACGGACGCCGTCTCGGCCGGGTCGACCGCGTGCACCGGCGAGGGGGTCTCCCAGTGCGCCAGCACCGGCGTCACGGCGAACTTCGACACCGGGACGAACAGCTCCGGCAGCACCGCGATCGGCCGGACCCCGGACGGGACGACCCCGGTCTCTTCTTCGGCCTCGCGCAGCGCGGTGCCGACCGGGCCGCCGTCGCCCTCCTCGGCCCCGCCGCCGGGGAAGGCGACCTGGCCGGCGTGCGAGCCCAGCGTGTCGGCGCGGCGCTGCAGCAGGATGTCCGGCTCACCGTCGGCTTCCCGCTCGCCGAACAGGACGAGCACCGCGGCCGGGCGGGTGAACCCGTCCTCGGGCGGGCTGAACCGGGTGAACGTCTTCGAATCGACTTCGGCACTCACCTTGACCAGCGGCCGGAGCCACTCGGGAACCGACTCGGGTTCGACCAGTGGTCCGATCACGATGCCCCCTCGACTGCCGCGCGCACCTGGTCAGTGTTCACGAACGAGCGAGGATTCGCGATGAACCGCACCTGGCCGCCCGCGGTGACCAAGTAGGACGCCGGGAGCGACGAAGGCACCTTCAGCGCCGTCCGGACGGGCCCGCTCCGCCCGTCGCCGTCGTACACCGACGGCAGGTGCACGCCCAGCTTCGCCAGCAGGTCCAGGCCGTCCTTCGCCGGGCTCTGCACCTGGACGCCGAGGACCCGCACGGCACCCGGCCGCCGGGCGTACTCCTGGAGCACGGGAAGCTCGGTCCGGCACGGCTCGCACCACGACGCCCACACGTTGACCAGCACCGGAGCGCCGGCGAGGGCCTTGCCGACGTCGACACGGCCGCCGTCGCCCAGGCAGTCCGCCGTGACGCCTTCGAGCTGCTTCACCGGCGGCGCGGCGCCAGGCGCCGGGCACGGCTGGAGCGCCGCCGCGGACCGGGCGGGCCCGAGGTCGCCGGACGGCTTGGCGGCGCTGTCGTCACCGCCGCGCGGCAGCAGCGCGACGATCAGGGCCACCGCCAGCACGGCGGCGGCCAAGGCGAACTTGGTGACTCTCGTCACCGGGGCGCGGCCAGCGCGAGGATGTGGTCCTTTTCGACGCCTTTGACCAGCTTCGCGGCTTCGTCGAACCCGGTCGGGCCGGTGCCGTACGACGGGCAGTCCTTGGCCAGCGGGCAGGCGCCGCAGGCCGGCTTCTTGGCGTGGCAGACGCGGCGGCCGTGGAAGATCACCCGGTGGGAGAGCATCGTCCACTCCTTGCGGGGGATGAGCTCGCCGACCGCGTGCTCGACCTTGACCGGGTCCTCCTCCGCCGTCCAGCCCCAGCGCCGGACCAGCCGGCCGAAGTGGGTGTCGACGGTGATGCCCGGCACGTCGAAGGCGTTGCCGAGGACGACGTTGGCGGTCTTGCGGCCGACGCCGGGCAGGGTGACCAGGTCTTCGAGCTTGTCCGGGACCTCGCCGCCGAAGCGTTCGACCAGCGCCGCGCCCAGGCCCATGACGGAGTTCGCCTTGGCCCGGTAGAAGCCGGTGCTGCGGAGGTGCTCCTCCAGCTCGGCGCGGTCGGCGCCGGCGTAGTCGGCGGCGGTCCGGTAGCGCTTGAACAGCGCGGGCGTGACGAGGTTCACGCGGACGTCGGTGGTCTGTGCGGACAGCACGACCGCGACCAGCAGTTCCAGTGGCGTGGTGAAGTCGAGCTCGCAGTGGGCGTCCGGGTACACGTCGTCCAGGCAACGCTTCATCCGCCTGGCGCGTCTCACCAGAGCCAATCGGCTTTCACCAGCGCCCTCACGGGGGGCGTTCGTGGTGGCAGGTGGCACCCCGATAGCCTACGGGCGCCGTCGGACGGGCCGGTGACTGCACCGGTGGACGACCGACACGCCAGAGCACCACCTCGGCGCGTTTTCCGGCCGCCATGAGCGAGGATCTGGAGTAGATGCTTTCCATCGAGTGTTTCGGGGTCCGGTCATGACTGTCTGGTTCGTCATCCTGGTCCCCCTGGTGATCATGTTCTTCGCGCTCGGCATGGAGCGCGTCGAGAGCAGGCTGAAGCACGTCGCGGTGCAGGAGAACGAGGTCGAAGAGTTCCTCGAGCAGGCGCAGCCCAACGAGGTCAGGGCGCTCTACGGGCACGGCATCGGCCGTGCGCTGGAGCTGTTCCGGCTGCGTAGGCTGGGCGGACGGGCAGCCAGGCTACGCGCGCGTCGCGTGCGGAGTTAGGCTCCACGTTCGAACGAGATCGTTTCCGCCACGTGCGAGTCCGGCGGGCGATCTCGGGAGTACGCCCTAGACTGACGCGCAAGTGATCGGCGTCACGCTCCTCCAGTCACGGGGGAGCGTGATCGTTTCTCGACGAGGAGGCACCCGAGGTGGACGAAACCCTGGCCCGTGCGGGCATTTTCCAGGGTGTGGAGCCGGCAGCGGCGGAGGCGCTGGCCCAGACCTTGGAATCCGTGGAGTTCCCCCGCGGCCATGTCATCTTCAACGAGGGTGAACCCGGCGACAAGCTGTACATCATCCAGTCCGGCAAGGTGAAGATCGGCCGCAAGTCCCCGGACGGCCGCGAGAACCTGCTGGGCATCTTCGGCCCGTCCGACATGTTCGGCGAGCTTTCGATCTTCGACCCCGGTCCGCGGACGTCGAGCGCGACCACGGTCACCGAGGTCCGCGCGGTCACCATGGACCGCCCGGCCCTGCGCCAGTGGATCTCGACCCGTCCGGAGATAGCGGAACAGCTGCTGCGCGTGGTCGCGCGCCGTCTGCGCCGGACGAACAACATGGTCGCGGAGCTGATCTTCACCGACGTCCCGGGCCGCGTGGCGCGGGCGCTGCTGCAGCTCGCGCAGCGGTTCGGCAGCCAGGAGGCGGGCCTGCTGCGGGTCACGCACGACCTGACGCAGGAAGAGATCGCCCAGTACGTAGGCGCCTCGCGCGAGACGGTCAACAAGGCACTCGCCGACTTCGCCCACCGCGGCTGGCTGCGGCTCGAAGGCAAGAGCGTGCTGATCCTGGACCCGGAGCGCCTGGCCCGCCGCGCCCGCTGACCCGGTTTCCCCCGACAGCAAGCCTCTGAAGGCCACCACCGGATGCCTGGTGGTGGCCTTCGGAACATCCGGCCCCAGTCCGACCCCGGAAACAACAAAGAGCCGGGCGCCACCCCCGACGTGGCGCACCGGCTCTTCGTTGTTGCGCGGACCATCCCCCGACGATCCGCGCTCCCCGCCCTCCGGGCCAGGCCCCGACCCGTGTGCCGGAGGGAGCTGGGTTTTTCTGTGCTGTTGTTCAACCATCACGGCCCATACCCACGAATTCAAGGCCATTCACTCTCAAGGACGCCGTCTGGGCCGTTTCGTTGCAGGAGTTCACGGAGAATATCCTGAGTGTTACCCGATCGAGACCTCTCGCGCCGATCCCGAGATCCACCGCCGGTCCGCCGGTGACGAACCTGACCGGCAAATAACTGGTACCGACGTACCACTCTGCGGCATACTGGCACGCGTGTCCCAGTCTGTCTCGAACCACGAAAGCCGCACTTCCCTCGCCGACTACCGCACCGCGCTGACGACCCGGGCGGCGCGGTGGCCCGCCGTGGCGGCCGTGCTCGCCCGCCTGCCGATCGCGATGATCGGCATCTCGGCCCTGCTCTACGTCCAGCGCGAGACGGGGTCCTTCGCCGTCGCCGGGCTGGTCTCGGCCGGTTCGCTCGTCGGGGTGTCGGTGGGCGCGGTGGTGCAGGGCAGGCTGATCGACCGGTTCGGGCCGACGCGGCCGCTGCTCACTGTCGCGCTGCTGCTGGCGCTGTCGATGAGCGCGCTGGTCACGGCCATCGAGTCGCACGCCGCGACGGCCGTGCTCGTGGCGCTGGGCGCCCTCACCGGGCTGACCGAGCCGATGGTCGGGTCGGCGTCGCGGGCGCTGTGGGGCCGGCTGCTCCCGCCGGGTGGCCCGCGCAACGCCGCCTTCTCGTACGAGGCGATCAGCATGGAGGTGTTCTTCATCCTCGGTCCCGGCGTGGCCGGGCTGCTGGTCATGGCGCCGTGGGCGGGCACCGGCCTGGTGCTGGGGGTCGCGCTGCAGTTCACCGGCGCGGTGCTGTTCGCGCTGAGCCCCGCCGTGCGGCAGTGGGGGCCGTCCACCGGGTCGTCCGGGTCGCTGCTGGGCGCGCTGGCCAGCCCGGGCATGCGGACGCTGGCCGTCGCCGCACTGGGCTTCGGCGTGGTGATCGGGTTCGTCGAGGTCGCCGTGCCGGCGGCGGCCACCGACGCGGGCCACGCGTCCGTGGGTGGCCTGCTGCTGTCGGCGTGGTCGCTGAGCTCGGTCGCGTTCGGCGTCGCCTACAGCCTGCGCCCGTGGCCGCGGCAGCTGGGCCTGCGGCTGCCGGTGCTGCTGGGCGGGTTCGGTGCGCTGGTCGCGCTGCTCGCGTGGCCGTCCTCGCTGTGGGGACTGGCGCTGATGATGCTGCTGGCGGGCGCGTTGATCACCCCGCAGTCGACGGCCCACTCGACGACGATCGAGGTGGTGGCGCCGCCCGGCACGGCGGCGGAAGCGTTCGGCTGGGTCCTCACGGCGGTGACGCTGGGGCTGGCGGCCGGCCAGTCGATCAGCGGGTACGTCGTCGAGCACGCCGGCCCGGGCCCGGCGTTCCTCGCGGCGAGCGTGGCCGGGCTGGTGCTCGCCGCGGTCGTCTGGCTGCTGCGCGGCACGGTCCGCGCCACCCGGCCCGCGCCGGTTCCGGAGCTGGTCAACGCGTAGGTCGGCGGTTTTTGTCGGTGCCTGCCGCTAGCTTGCGGGCATGGACGTCACCGCGCCTGCCCACCGCCTGTCGGCGGCCGTCTCGGCCGCGTCACGCCTGCTGCCGGCCCGCACCGGCCTCCGCCTGCGGGCCGGCGCGGCCGGGCTGACGGTCGCCGGCGTCGCGCCGGACCTCGCCGTCAGCTTCGGCTGCCCGGCGACCACGCACACCGACGGCTCGGTCGTCATCCCCGCGGCCCCGCTGGCCGAGACGCTGAAGGTGCTCGACACGGAGCTGGTGCGCCTGGTCGTCGAGGGCACCCGCTTGGCGCTGCGGCTGGACAACGCCCGGTTCGCGCTGCCGCTGCTGCCCGAGTCCGGCGTGGCTTCGGACCCGCCGGCCCAGGTGTCCGAAGTGGACGGAGCAGCGTTCGCGTCGGCGTTGCGCGTCGTCGCGGGCACGGCGGCCAAGGACGACCCGCTGCCGTTGTTCACCGGCGTCCGCGCGCAGTCTTCCGGCAGCCGGCTGACGTTGACGGCGTCGGACCGCTACCGGATGGCGGTGGCCCGCCTGCCGCTGTCGTCCCCGGGTGCGCTGGACGTCCTGGTCCCGGCGGCCCTGCTGTCCGAGGCGGCCCGCCAGGCCCGCGGCCGGGTGGGCCTGCACGTCGGCCCGGGCCGGTTCGGGGTGAGCTGGCAGGGAGGCCTGGTGGCCACGGCGGTGCTCGACGCGGGTTTCCTGTCGGAAGACTCGATCCCCTCCGGAGCGGTGGACACCACGGTGACAGTGTCGGCCGACGCCTTGGCGGCGGCGGTCCGCCGGGTGGGGGTGTACGCGGAGGATCGCCGCGTGCTGACGCTGGAGGTGGGCGACGCCCAGGTCCGGCTGGCGAGCGCCCGCCAGGACACGGGCGAGGCGGAGGAAGTCCTGAAGGCGGACGTCGGGGGCGGGCGGACGTCACCGTCGTTCCAGGCCCGGTATCTGCTGGACGCGTTGGCGGCGTTCGCGGGCGAGCGGGTGGTGCTGTCGATCCAGCCGGGGATGCGGGCGTGTGTCCTGCGGGCGGCGGAGCCCGGGGAGGTGGAGCTGACTTACTACCTGATGCCGATGCTGCCGAGGTAGCTCAGGCGATGCCGAGCAGTTTCGCCAGGTCGACGAGGGCCACGTCCGCGGCCGGGCCGGCGGTGAACTGGCTGACGGTCAGCGCGGCGCTCCCGAAGCGCTGTTCGTAGGCGCGGCGAAGGTTGGGTGACGAGCGGCCAAGCGCCCATTCCATGGTCGAGTTGCTGTTGCGCAGGAAATCGATGGGCAGCCGGCCGAGCACGTACAGCTCGGCGCGGCGGTCACCGCGCTCGAGGACCAGCCCGACCAGGTCGGCCACGAGGGTGCGTTTGCGCATCGCGTCGCGGCCCTTCCATTCGCCGGCTTTGAACTCGGCCACGCGGCGATCGGTTTCGAGATCGAACTTGCGGCTCGGGTCGTTCCCGGCGGCCAGCGAGGGGCGCCGGACGATCCGCTCGCCCGGCTCGAGGATCTTCGGCAGCGCGCGGACGATCATCGTCGCGTGGATGAGGTCGTTGACGCGGCCGGCGTGCTGTCGCACGAGCAGCGCGCCCTTGAGCAGGTCAGCGGTCAAGCCCTCGGGCGCCACCCGGTCGTCGACGGTCTCGCGACCAGCTCCTTCCAGGCGAGCTTCCAGCCGCACCACGCGGCTGGACAGACCTTCCTGGCCGAGGAACTCGTGCAGGTCGATGAAGGACTTGACCGCGGACCCGAGGTCGCTCATGGGCACCACCGGCTCGGCGGCCTCCTCCACCTCACCCGGCATTTCGGCCTCCTGCGGGAGCGGGCTGGTCGGGAAGCCGAGCCGGCGGAGCTGGCGGATCGCGTAGTGCGAGATGAACTCGTGCCGCGACACCCCTGCCGCGCGCTCGAAAAGCTGCCGCGGCGGCCACCGCTGGTCCCCGACGGATACCCAGTGCGTGCGGATCGGCTCCGGGCCGCCGCGAGCGGCCGCGGCCAGCACTTGGGCGCGGCTCAACGAGTGCTGCTCCCCGTTGAGCACGAAGCCGATCACGTCGTCCATGCGCTGTGAGTCGTCCGCGTGCCCCCGGGTGCTACAGCTTCAGCGTCCGGATCGCCGAGGCACCATCAGCCCGCCGAAGCTGCCTTGACCGCCGCCTCGACCTCGGCGAACGAGGGGTTGACCATGGCCGTCGAGCCGACGATCACCGTCGGCACCGTCTCGTTGCCGTTCGCGACCTCGCGCACCCGCGCGGCCGCCGCCGGGTCCTCCCAGATGTTGATCGCGCGGACGTTGAACCCGCTCTTCGACAGCGGGCGCTCCAGGGCGGCGCAGAACCCGCACCCCGGCCGCCAGTAGAACTCGACCTCGACGTTGCTCATCCGTTGTCCTCCGACCGCAAGTAGTCCAGCTGCGCCTGCACGCTCCACTCGGCGGGCGCCCACAGCGCCCGGTCGACGTCGGCGTACACGACCTCGACGACCTGGCGCGGCGTGGCGTCCGCCCCGAGCGTCTTCAAGGCCGAACGCACCTGGTCGAGCCGCTGTTCCCGGTGGGCAAGGTACGCACGGGCGGTCGCGGGCAGATCGAGGAGCTCCGGGCCGTGCCCGGGCAGCCCCACCGTCCCCTCCGGCAGCTCGATCAGCTTCCGCAGCGAACGCAGGTAGTCACCTAGGTCGTGCAGCACCGTGGTGCCGCGCCCGAGGATCGTGTCGCCGGTCAGCACCTGACCGTCGAGCACCAGGGACACCGAGTCGTCGGTGTGCCCCGGCGTGTGGAGCACCCGGAGGGAGAGGCCGCCCGCCGAGATCACCTCACCGTCGGTGAAGGACCCGGCGTCGACGCACAGCGACGGGTCGAACGCCCGCACCGGCGCGCCGACGCGCTCGGCGAACCACGGCGCGCCCTCCGCGTGGTCCGGGTGGTGGTGCGTGAGGAGGACCAGCTCGACCGGAGCGACAGAAGCCAGCCGCTCGAGGTGCTCGAGGTCGCGGTAGCCCGGGTCGACGACCACGGCCGGGCTCGACGGCGTCGCCCGCAGCACCCAGCTGTTGGTGCCCTCGAGCGTCATCGACGACGGGTTGTTCTCCAGCAGCACCGACGCCGTCTCGGACACCTGGCGCAGCACGCCGTAGGCCGGGGCGCTCATCGCGGCTCCAGGACGACTCGGACCTGGTCGTTCTCGCGCACCAGCGTCGGCGCGATCCGGACGATCTCGCGCGGCGCGGCCAGCACGTCGTCGGCGGTGGCGAACTCCGCCAGCTCGCTCAGCGTCAGCCACGTCGGCGGCATCAGCATCCGGCGGCCTTCGCGCGCGTCGGCGATGGCGTCGGCGGGACGCTGCCAGCCGGAGCTCGACGCCTCGGACGTCGCCCCGTCGGCTTCCTGGCCTTCCGGCAGCTTCGCGACGTAGAACCGGGTGTCGTACCGGCGCGGCTCCTGTTCGGGGGTGATCCAGTGGGCCCACGGGCGCAGCAGGTCGGCCCGCAGCGTCAGGCCCGCGTCGGCGAGGAACCCGGCCAGCGACACCTCCCGCGTCTCCAGGGCTTGGCGGGCCGCCGCGTACGGCGTGACGTCGGTGAGCACCGCGTCCGCGCCGCCCGCGAGCAGCACGCCGGACTCCTCGAACGTCTCGCGCACGGCCGCGCAGGTCAGCGCCCGCGCGAGCGCCTCGTCGCAGCCGAACCGCGCGGCCCACCACGACGGGTCGGGCCCGGCCCAGGCCACCGACGTGTCGGCGTCGCGCCGGTCGACCCCGCCGCCGGGGAACACGGTCATCCCGCCCGCGAACGGCATGCCCTTGACCCGGTGCTGGAGGAAGACCTCCACGCCGTCGGCGCCGTCACGGACCAGGATGACGGTGGCCGCGTCCTTCGGCGTCGCCGGCGGGCCGTCGGCGTTCGCGCGGGTGGCCACCCCCGCGCCGACCGGGATGTCGAAGACGAACTCCTTTGGCTGCTCCACCCGGGCAACATACCTCCGCCACCTGACGTCCCGTCGCGCACTTGTGGCACGCCGGACACGGCCAAAGCGGCACTTTCACGTGAAAGTGCCGCTTTGTGCCGCAAACCTCAGGGGGCGGTCCAGCCGCGCTGGTCGCCGCCGGAGCGTGAAGCGCCGTTGAGACGCATCTTCGCCGCCTCGGCCCGCTCCCGCTCGGCCAGCTCGGCGTGCAGCTCACGCAGCAGCGCCCGGTCGCGCTCGCTCAGGCTCGGGTCGTCCAGGTCCAGCGCCGGCAGCTCGACGACCTCGTGCATCGACGGCTTGCCCGCGGCGATCTCGCGGCCCTTCTCCGGGTCCTCGGCCAGCGCCTGCCGCAGCTGCGCCACCTCGGCCGGGGTCAGGTCGGCGGTGCGCTCCGCCCGCGTCTCCGACCGCGCCTTGCGGGGCGGCTCGGCGGCGGGCGGCGGCGAGGACACGATCGGCACCACCGGGGCGACCGGCTCGGCCGACGCCGTCGTGGTGGTGCTGCTCGACCGCATGCTGTGCCGGCTGCCCGACTCCGCGACCGGCTCCGAGGTCACCGGCGCCGGCGGCTTGACGGGCTCCGACCGGTACGACGACGAGCTCGACGTCGTGCTCCCGGTCACCCAGGCCGGCGACGCGGCCGCCGAAGCGGCCTGGTGGTACTCGGAGTGCGCGACGCCGGGGCCGCTGACCTCGACGACCGAGTGGATCCCGGCCCGGCGCAACGCCGTGTCGACGCGGAAGGCGACGGCCGGCGGGTTGCCGTCCGGCCCCAGCTCGACGAGCACCACGCGCTGCGGCAGCGCACCCGGCACGCTGCCGGCCGGGGTGTTGCGCCACACCGCGTGCACCGAGCGGACGTCCGGCAGCACCTGCAGGGTCCGGTCGAGCGCCTCGGCGATGCCGAACTCCGGCGCGTTCTCGCCGGTGAACCGGTGCGTGTTGACCGGCTCGGTCTCGTCGACCAGCAGATCGTTCGCCAGCGTCGCGTCCGACCGGCTCATCTCGAGGACCAGCGCCAGCTCGCGCTGCTCGGCGGAGCTGACCGGGATCCGGCCCGCGATGAGCGTGCCGGTGGTCAGCTCGACCGCCTCGTCGATGTGGGCCCGGGCGATCAGCTCACGCGCCTCGGTGAGTGCGCTGTCGTCGATCCGGCCCGCCAGGGCCAGCAACAGGTTGTGCAGGCGCAGGGGCACCGAAAACCCGTCCATGGGCGGGCCGTCGTGGACCTCCACCATTGCCTTGCTCCCTCCCAGCTCGCTGGCGGGCGAGCGTTATGCGGCTACTAGCCGGGTCCCCGCCACGGCGCCCACGCAGACCAGCTCTGAGTCGGCCAGCGCGGCCCGGTGGTACCCCGGCAGGTCGAAGCGCGGCGGGATGACCTCGACGCTGGGCTCTTCGTCGCCCAATACCCGCAGCACCCGCTGCAGTTCGCCGGTCAACCTCGGCAGCCCCGCCAGTGCCGTGATCAGCAGGACGCGCTTCGCGGTGCCCTGCCCGACCACACCGACGTGTCGCCAGCTCTGCCGCACTTCCCCCACGTCCGGGCGTCCTCGCAACGTTGCGTGGATCAACACGGACACGGAGTCGACCGAGTTAACCCATTCGGGCGCACTCGACGTGAATGTGTACCGGTTCTCGGTGACGTCGTCTACCCCCAGCGTCGAACTGACCTGGTGCCAGTCGGCGCCGTGCGGGATCAGACCGGCCACGAGCAGCCGGTACTCCGTTTGGTCGAGGTCGATCCTGTGCTTAAGCAAAGACCTCGGCAGGGTCCGGGCGAGGGTGCCCATGGCGCCCTCGCCGAGCCAGTCGCGGAACCGCCACAGCAGCTGGTCGGGCAGCCGCCCGGCCAGCCGGATCAGCAGCTCGTGGGTGGACTGCTCGATGTCCGGGTCCATCACTGCACCTCCACGATCAGTTCGACCTCCACCGGCGAGCCGATGGGCAGCTCCGCCACGCCGACGGCCGAGCGGGCGTGGGTGCCCGCGTCGCCGAAGACCTCGCCGAGCAGTTCGGACGCGCCGTTGACGACCGCCGGCTGACCGGTGAAGCCCTCCGCGGAAGCCACGAAGCCGACAACCTTGACGATCCGCGCGATGTTGTCAATGCCCACCAGGGCGTGCACGGCCGCGAGCGCGTTGAGCGCCGACGTCCGCGCGTGGCCCTTCGCCTCTTCGGGGCTGATCTCCGCGCCGACCTTGCCGGTCGCGGCGAGCACGCCGTCGACGAAGGGCAGCTGGCCGGAGGTGTAGACGTGCTTGCCGCTCTGCACGGCGGGCACGTACGCGGCCAGCGGGGCCGCGACGCCGGGCAGCTCGATGCCGAGCTCCTTGAGCCGTTCGCTCCAGCTCACCCCGGTCAGCCCTTCGGACGCTTCAGGTAGGCGACGTGCTGCTCGCCGCTCGGGTTCGGCAGCACGGTGACCAGCTCCCAGCCGTCCTCGCCCCACTGGTCGAGGATCTGCTTCGTCGCGTGGATCAGCAGAGGGACGGTGGCGTACTCCCACTTGGTGGCGCTCATGAACCGGGAGCGTAGCCAAGCGGGCAAGAGCGCCGGGGACGGCCGCCGGAAAACCGCGGACGACGCGCCGAAGTGTGGTCCATCTCACGCTCGGCCGCCGCTAGCGTGGGCGGCGTGGAAACGTGGCGCGTGCTCGCGACGGCGCTGCTGGCGGCGGCCGGGCTGCCGCTCGTGCTCGTCGTGATGGCGAAGGTGCGCGACCGGACGCGGAGCTCCGGCCAGGTCGCGCTCGGCGGGGTGATCACCTTCACCCTGCTGGTGGTCGTGGGCGTGCTCACCCTGACCGTGCTCCCGGGCGTCGTGAGCTGGGCTTTCGTCGCCGCCGTCGCCGCTGCGGCCAGCGTCATGCTGCTGGCCGGTTGAGCGCTGAATTAGGGTGAAGAAGTGACCATTCCCCATGCCGGCTGGACCGACGAGCTTGCCCGCGCCCGGCTGCACTTCGTCACCGGCAAGGGCGGGACGGGCAAGACGACGCTCGCCGCCGCGCTCGGCCTCGCGCTCGCCCGCGAAGGCCGTCGGGTGCTGCTCATCGAGGTCGAAGGCCGGCAGGGCATCGCCCAGCTCTTCGACACCGAGCCGCTGCCCTACGCCGAGCAGCGCATCGCCGCCGTCCCGGGTGGCGGGGAGCTGCGCGCGCTGCACGTCGACGTCGAAGCCGCGCTGCTCGAGTACTTCGAGATGTTCTACAACCTCGGCTTCGCCGGCCGGACGCTGCGGCGGATGGGCGCGATCGAGTTCGCGACCACGCTCGCGCCGGGCCTGCGTGACGTCCTGCTCACCGGGAAGATCAAGGAGTGCGTCGGCCGGACCGAGTCCGACGGGCGGCACACCTACGACGCCGTCGTCGTCGACGCGCCGCCGACCGGCCGGGTCGTCAAGTTCCTCGACGTCACCAAGGCGCTGACCGACCTCGCGAAGACCGGCCCGATCCGCGGCCAGGCCGAAGGCGTGGTGCGGCTGCTGCACTCCGGCGAGACCGTCGTCCACCTGGCCACGCTGCTGGAGGAGATGCCGGTGCGCGAGACCGTCGAGGCCGTGGCCGAGCTGGACGGCGCCGACCTGCGCCCCGGCGCGGTGCTGGTCAACCGGGTCCGGCCGCTGCGGCTGCCCGCCCGCTCGATCACCGCGGCCGCGGACGGGCGCGTCGACGCCTCCCGCGTCCGCACCGGGCTCGCGTCGGCCGGGCTGAAGCTGCCGCAAGACACGTTGGACGCGTTGGTAGAAGAAACTGTCGAACACGCCGTGCGGGTCGCCGCCGAGCAGCGGGCGCGCGAGCAGCTCGCCGAAGCCGACCTGCCGACCCTCGAGCTGCCGGACGTGACCGACGGCATCGACGTCGCCGCCCTCTACGAACTGGCCGAAGCCCTGACCGACCAGGGGGTGCGGTTGTGACCACCATCGACATCGACGCGCTGCTCGACGACCCGGAAAGCCGCGTAATCGTCTGCTGCGGCTCCGGCGGCGTCGGCAAGACGACCACGGCCGCGGCACTGGCCCTGCGCGCGGCCGAGCGCGGCCGCCAGACCGTGGTCCTGACGATCGACCCCGCGCGACGGCTGGCGCAGGCGCTCGGCCTGCGTGAACTCGGCAACCACCCGAGGCAGGTGCAGGTCGAGGGGTTCGAGCCCAAGGGCGAGCTCTGGGCGATGATGCTCGACATGCGCCGCACGTTCGACGACATGGTGCGCGTGCACGCCGGCCCGGAACGCGCCGAGCAGCTGCTCCAGAACCCCTTCTACCAGACGATTTCCACGTCGTTCTCCGGCACGCAGGAGTACATGGCGATGGAGAAGCTGGGCCAGCTCGCCGCCACCGGCGAGTGGGACCTGATCATCGTCGACACCCCGCCGAGCCGGTCCGCGCTGGACTTCCTGGACGCGCCGACGCGGCTGTCGAGCGCGCTGGACGGCCGGATGATCCGGCTGCTCACCGCCCCGGCGAAGGCCGGCGGCTGGGGCCTGCGCAAGGTGGTCAACGCCGGGTTCTCGATGTTCGCCAAGGCGGTGTCGACGATCATCGGCGGCCAGCTGCTGACCGACGCGTCGGCGTTCATGCAGGCCTTCGACAGCATGTTCGGCGGCTTCCGCGAGCGCGCCCGCAAGACGGCGGAGCTGCTGCGCTCGTCCGGGACGTCGTTCCTGGTCGTGGCCGCGCCGGAGCCGGACGCGCTGCGCGAGGCGTCCTACTTCGTGGAGCGGCTCTCGTCGGAGTCGATGCCGCTGGCCGGGCTGATCGCGAACCGGACGCACCCGGTGCTCGCGAAGCTGTCGGGCTCGGAAGCGCTGGCGGCGGCCGAGTCGCTGCAAGAGGGCGACACGAACGCCCCGCTGGCCGAGGCGGTGCTGCGGCTGCACGCCGACCGCGTCGACCTGGCGGCCCGTGAGGAGCGGCTGCTGGCCCGGTTCACCAGGGCACACCCGGAGGTGGCCCTGGCGAAGGTCCCGGCACTGGCCGGCGACGTGCACGACCTCGACGGCCTGCGCGAGATCGGCGTGAAGCTCGCCGGCTGACCGGCACTTTCACGTGAAAGCTCCGCCCGCAGGTCGGCACTTTCACGTGAAAGTGACGCTTGGGTCAGCCGACCTTGACGCGCTCTATCGCGTCGCGCTTGGCTGCTTCGAGCAGGTCGGCCCAGCTCACCACGTCCGGGCGGCGGCGCAGCAGAGCTCGCCGCTCCCGTTCGGTCATGCCGCCCCAGACGCCGAAGTTGATCCGGCCGTCGAGCGCTTCGGCGAGGCATTCCGTGCGGACCGGGCAGCCCATGCAGACCGCTTTCGCGCGGTTCTGCTCCGCACCCCGGACGAACAGGCCGTCCGGATCGGCGTCCCGGCAGGACGCGTTGATTCGCCAGCTCGACTGGTTGGTTTCCATACCCCCAGCTCCCTACCCTGGTGATCGACGCACCAGCGGGGAAAGGCACTGCGCTCCCTTGCCCCCGCGAGCGTGTCTCCCTCAGCTCACGTCGGTTACCCGGGCACCTCCCCGGTGCCGGTGCCGCCGTTCGGACCAAGCGAGCTCCCACCCGTGTTGATCCATCCGACGGCTTGTCTTCGTGAGACGTTGACGGACTGTAGGGGCCCTCGGTTCCCCCCGTCGAGACCCAGAATGCCTTCCGTTACCAGTTGTCACCGAAGGGGGGCTGTTTTGTCACTGAATTCACACCTCCGGAGACACGGCGTCACCGGGGCCGGATCCGTTCCGGGTAGCCTGGCCCTCGTGCGAAAAGCGGATGGTTTGTTCAAGCTCATCGGCCTCTGTCTGCTCGCGGGGGTGCTCGTCGCCGGCATGCTCTTCCCGGTCGTGGGGGCCGCCGGCGTCATGTCGAACCAGGCCAGCGAGACGGTGGAGAAGACCTCCTCCGACCTCGCGGACATCCCACCGCCGCTGGTGACGACGGTCACCGACAGCACCGGCAAGCCGATCGCGACCCTGTACGACCAGTACCGGCTGCCGATCAACGAGAACCAGATCAACGAGGCCATGAAGTGGGCCCTGGTCTCGGTCGAGGACAAGCGGTTCTACGAGCACCACGGCGTCGACTGGCAGGGCACGCTGCGCGCGGCCGTCAGCAACAGCACCGGCGCCGACACCCAGGGCGCCTCGACGCTGACCCAGCAGTACGTGAAGAACTACCTGATCAACGTCGTCTACCGGACCGACCAGGTCGGCCAGAAGAAGGCGCAGGAGCAGTCGGTCGCCCGCAAGCTCAAGGAAGCGCGGATCGCGATCCAGCTCGAGACGAAGCTGACCAAGCAGCAGATCCTGGCCGGCTACCTCAACATCGTCGAGTTCTCCCGCCAGATCTACGGCATCGGCGCGGCGGCGCACGCGTACTTCGACACGACCCCGGAGAAGCTCACCGTGCCGCAGGCCGCGCTGCTGGCCGGCCTGGTGAACAACCCGATCAACAACGACCCGTGGAAGCACCCGGACAAGGCCACCGCGCGCCGCAACCTGGTGCTCGACCGCATGGTGGACAACAAGAAGCTGGCGAAGGCCGACGCCGACCGCTTCAAGGGCGAGCCGCTGGGCGTGGTCGCGGACTCCCCGAAGAAGCCGCCGGCCAACTGCATCGGCGCGGGCCCGGAGGCCGGGTTCTTCTGCCAGTACGTCGAGGACTACCTCCTCAAGGCCGCCGGGATGACGAAGGACCAGCTCTACACCGGCGGCTACACGATCAAGAGCACGCTGGACGAGCGCGCCAACCACGAAGCGAAGGTCTCGGCGGAGGCGCAGGTCAAGAAGACCCAGCCGTACGTGGCGAACACGTTGTCGCTGGTGAAGCCGGGCAAGGACCGGCACGAGGTGGTCGCGCTGGCCTCGAACCGCGACTACGGCCAGAACCAGGACGCGGGCCAGACGACGTATGCGCTGCCCACCGGCGTGTACAACACCGGGGGCGCGGGGTCGACGTACAAGATCTTCACCACCGCGGCGGCGCTGGACAAGGGTGTCGCCGGGATCTTCACGCCGGTGCAGGTGCCGGACACCTACGTCTCGCACGTCTACTCCGGTGGTGGTGAGAACTGCCCGCCGACCGGGCCGCCGCTGCGTTCGCGCTGGTACTGCGTCGGCAACGCCGGCGACTACAGCCGCATCGCCCAGGGCGCGACGATCCAGACCGCGCTCGCGACGTCGCCGAACACCACGTTCGTCGAACTCGAAGACCGGCTCGGCAGCACGGCTCCGGGCATCGACATGGCCAAGCGGCTCGGCATGCGCGACACGATGGCGAGCAACGTCGGCGGCGGAACGGTCGACCCGAAGGCGAAAACCGACGAGAAGCGCCTCAGCCAGGCCGAGTACTACGGCCCCAAGGGCAGCTGGCCGGGCTTCGGCGCGTTCACCCTGGGCTTCAGCCCGCTGAGCGGCCTCGAGCTGGGCAACGTCGCGGCGACCATCCTCTCCGGCGGCACCTGGTGCCCGCCGACGCCGATCAGCGCGGTGACCGACCGCAACGGGAAACCGGTGCCGGTCAAGGAAGCGCCGTGCGAGCAGGCCGTGCCCGAGGGGCTGGCGAACACCCTCGCCGTGGGCATGAGCAAGGACGACCAGCCGGGCGGCACGTCGAACCGCGCGGCGGCCGACGTCGGCTGGAACCGCCCGATGATCGGCAAGACCGGAACGACCCAGGGCAACGTCTCGGCGACGTTCGTCGGCGGCACGCCCCAGCTGGCGGGCGCGGCGATGACGTTCAAGTTCGGCGGCGGCCAGGGCGGTATCTGCGACGCCGGCCCCGGCAACGTCCGCGTGTGCCCGACCGGGAACATCTTCGGTGGCAAGGCCCCGGCCCGGACGTGGTTCGGCGCGATGAAGAACATCATGGACGGCAGCCAGCCGGTGCTGCCGTTGCCGGGCCCCGACCCGAAGTACATGGGCGGCGCCGCGCGGTAGGTCCGGCCGGCAAGCGGGGGCGGGAGGTGCGACACCTCCCGCCCCCGCTTGCCGTCTCGATCAGGCGCTTCCCATGTCCACCAGTATCAACGAGTTCCACCACGCGTAGAGCTTGTCGAGTTCGTCGGTGGTGCTGACCTTCGTGGACAGCAGGATGCCCGCCACCAGGTTCTTCTTCTCCGTCCACACCAGCTGCGCCGGGTCGCCCAGGTAGCAGGTCAGGTACTCGCCCGGGACCGGCCTGGGCGCCTCCGCCCGGTAGTACGTGCCCCAGATCTTGGGGTACTTGTTGGGGCGGCACGCTCCCTGCGCGTCGTTGCGGGTGAGGCCCTGTGTTTTGACGATGTTCTGGAAGAACGCGTCCATCGCCCCGGCGTCGGCGAAGCGGAGGAACCGCGCGCCGGTCGGCTCCGCGAACCAGACGTTGCCGATCTTGACGTCACCGACGGTCGAACCGGTGCACTCGACCGCCGCGACCGCTCCGGCCGGGGGCGCCGCGTCGACGCACGTGCGGTAGACCGGCGGCAGCGCGGCGTGCAGCTTCGTGTCGTGCGGGGGCGGCGATTCCGAAGTGGACGGTGGCTCGGTCGGGGTGGCCGGTGACGTCCGCGGCGGCGGCGTGGAGGTTCCGCTGGTGGTCGGCGGGTTCGTCGGTCCCGGCCCGGCCGTCTGGGTCTTGTCCCGCGTCACGACGTACGTGATCACCAGCGCCACCACGACGACTCCGGCCAGCGCGGCGCACAACGCGATCCACCGGTTCCGCTGCGGCTTCGCGGGCGGCGGCGGCTGCGGCGGCGGCGCGACCGGGGCCCGGAACGGGACACTCGGCGGGCCGGTGAACGGGCCCGGGTGCGGTGCCGTCGGGAGCGGCATCGGCCGGGGCGGGGTCACCGGCGCCGGAGCGGCCTGCGGTACCGGGCCGGGCAACGTCTTCTGCCACGTCGGCATCGGCGGGGCCGGCGGGGCCGGCGCGGTGACCGCCGCTTGGACGGCGTCGGCGAACGCCCCCGCCGTCGGGTAGCGGTCCGCCGGGTTCTTCGCCATGCCGCGCGCCACCACCGCGTCCAACGCCACCGGCAAGCCCGGCCGCGCCCGCGAAGGCAGCGGCGGTGGCGCGGTCAGGTGCGCGCCCATCTGCGCGGCCGCGCCCTCCGCCGGGAACGGGCGGTGCCCGGTGAGGCACTCGAAGAACACGCACGCCAGCGCGTAGACGTCGACCAGGCCGGTGATCGGCGCGTCGCCGAAGCGTTCCGGCGCCATGTAGTCGAGGGTGCCGATCACGTTGCCGGTGCCGGTGATCGACGTCCCTTCGGCCGTCATCGACCGCGCGATGCCGAAGTCCACCAGGTACACGAAGTCGGCGCTCGTCACGAGCACGTTCGACGGCTTGACGTCGCGGTGCACCAGGCCGTCCGCGTGGGCGGCGTCGAGCGCGCCCGCGACCTGGGCCACGATCCCGGCCGCCCGCACGGGCTCGAGCGGCCCGTCCTCCAGGAGATCCTTGAGGTCGCGGCCCTCGACGAGCCGCATGTCGAGGTACAGCCGTCCGTCGATCTCGCCGTAGGCGTGGATCGGGATCACGTGCGGTTCCCGCAGCCGCGCGACGATCTGCGACTCACGGCGGAAGCGCGCGCGGAAGGCTTCGTCGGTGACGAACGGTTCGGACAACAGCTTCAGCGCGACGACGCGGTCGTGCGCCGTGTCGTACGCGCGGTGCACCTCACCCATGCCGCCGCGGCCCAGCAGGCCTTCGATCCGGTACGGCCCGAACTGCTCCATCGTTCTCCCCAAGCCCCCCGGCTGGTGTCCCGTCTCTGGGCCGACGCAAATGCTAAACGGCAGGTTCCCCGTAACGGCGGCGAAGTCATCCAACTGTTGAGCACGTATCCTGGGTGCTGTGAGCACGCTCAGTAACACACGCACGTCGGGGGCGACGGCGGCGCGCCTCGCCGCGGGGACGGTGGCCCTCGGCGCCGCGACCCTCGGTTACGCCGTCGGGATCGAACGGCGCCGCTGGACCCTCCGCACCGCCGAACTGCCGGTGCTGGCCCCCGGCTCGCGGCCGTTCACCGTCCTGCACGTCTCGGACCTGCACATGCTGCCCGGTCACCACAGCAAGCAGCGCTGGGTCGCCGCGCTCGACGAGCTGAACCCGGACCTCGTCGTGAACACCGGCGACAACCTCTCGCACCGGACGGCCGTCCCGGCGGTGCTGCGCGCGCTGGGCCCGCTGCTCGACCGGCCCGGCGTGTTCGTCTTCGGCAGCAACGACTACTACGCGCCCAAGCCGAAGAACCCGGCCCGCTACCTGATGCCGCAGGGCAAGAAGAAGCGCATCCACGGCGTCCAGCTGCCCTGGCGCGACCTGCGCGCGGCGTTCGTCGAGCACGGCTGGACCGACCTGACCCACGTCCGCCGCACGATCGACGTGGGCGGGCAGCGGGTGTTCGCGGCGGGTGTCGACGACCCGCACCTGCGCCGCGACCGCTACGCCGACATCGCGGGCCCGGCCGACAGCGGCGCGGCGGTGCGCATCGGCGTCACGCACTCGCCGGAGCCGCGGGTGCTGGACACGTTCGCCACGGACGGTTACGACCTCGTCCTGGCGGGCCACACCCACGGCGGCCAGCTCCGGCTCCCGGGTTACGGCGCCATCGTCACCAACTGTGAGCTGGATCGCAGCCGGGCGCGGGGCGCGTCGCGGTGGGGCGCGCACATGTGGCTGCACGTCTCGGCGGGGTTGGGGACGTCGCCGTGGGCGCCGGCGCGGTTCGCGTGCCCGCCCGAGGCGAGCCTGTTGACGCTGGTCCCGCGCGGATCGGGCACCGACGAGCCCCATAAGTCAGCCCCCCGTAAAGCCCGCGACAGCGTCCGCTAGACTTCTCCACGACCCGTTAAGCAGTACCTCGGGGTGTGGCGCAGCTTGGTAGCGTGCCTCGTTCGGGTCGAGGAGGTCGTGGGTTCGAATCCCGCCACCCCGACGAGTAAGAGCCGGTGTCTTCGGACACCGGCTCTTCTGGTTTTCAGGGCCTGGTGGCCGTCACCTCGACCCAGCACTGGCTGAAGTCCCCGTCACCCCCGCGGGTCCACACCAGCGCCGACCGGGCCGCGCTCGCCAGCTGGTCGCGGTCACGGGCGTACGCCGGGTCCGCGATCGCCGCGTCGAGTCTCGACTCCACGTACTTCGCCAGGTCGCGGTAACTCATGTCCTCGCGGTACTTCGTCCGCGACGCCACCTCCGCGAAGCCGGCCCGGACGCAGTTGTCCGCGATGTGGCGGCCGGCGAACGGGTCGCCGCCCGCCCGGCGGCGCAGCAGGTAGTGGCCTCGCAGGGCAGCGTCGACGTTCGCCGTCTTCGGGCGCAAGCGGGCCTTGCTCCAGTCCGAAGTGGACACCGCGAGCCTGCCGCCCGGCCTCAGCACCCGGTGCAGCTCCACCAGCGCGTCCACCGGCCGGGAAAGGTGCTCGAACAGCGCGTGCGAGAACGCCACGTCCACGCTGCCGTCCGCGAAGGGCAGGTCGTACGCCGACGCCACCAGGAAGTCCACTGTGGACCGACCGGCGCGGCGGGCCGCCGCCCGGGCCAGCGCCACCTGACCCGCGTCGACGTCGACGCCCGTCACCCGCGACTCCGCGGCCAGGCCCAGGGTGATCGAGCCGGGACCGCACCCCAGGTCGACCACCCACATGCCCGGCCGGAACAGGGGCTGGGCGAACGTGGCCCGCTCGGCCGCCGTGCGCGCGGACATCATCGACACCGCGTCTCGCCCGTAGCCCGGCGCGTAACCCTCCAGCACCCCGCACACAGTACGGCCAGAAGGTGGCAGGATCGAGGGGTGAGCACGCAGTCAGCCAACCAATATCCGCCCGCGGTGGTCCCGGACCGGCTGTTCGACGACGCCGAAGCCGAAGCCCGCTGGCGCGCCCGCTTCCACGCCCCGCGCATCTTCGCGCCGGAGTGGGCCCGCGACGCCCCCGACGCGAACGTCTACGCCTCCAACGCCAGCGGCGTCTGGGAGGTCTACGCCTGGAACCGCGCGACCGGCGAGCACCGCCGCGTCACCGACCGGCCGAACGGCACCCTGCACGCCACGCCGTCCCCCGACGGCGAGTGGATCTGGTGGTTCGACGACACCGACGGCGACGAGTTCGGCTCCTGGGTGCGAGAGCCGTTCGCCGCGACCGAGGGCAGCGAGCCGGAAAAGGCCGTCCCGGACGTCCACGACGGCTACCAGGCCGGGCTCGAGATCGGCGCGAAGATCGTCGCGGTCGGCGTCTCGACCGACGACGGCAGCGAGCTGTTCGCCCGGATCGGCGGCGAGACTCGCCGCTTCTACAGCCACCCGGACGATGCCAGCGTCGCCGCCCTCTCCCGCGACGAAAGCCTGCTCGCGATCTCGCACTCCGAGCACGGCGACTCCCGCCACCCGGCGCTGCGGGTGCTCGCGACCGACGGGTTCGAAGCCGTCGCCGAGAAGTGGGACGGCGAGGGCAAGGGCCTCTCCGCGCTCGAATTCTCCCCGCTGCCCGGCGACCAGCGGCTGCTGGTCGTGCACGAGCGCCGCGGCCGCGATGAGCTGCTGGTCTGGGACGTCCGGGCGGACACCGAGACCGAAATCGAGCTGGACCTGCCCGGCGAGGTCGTCGCGGGCTGGTACCCGGACGCGCGCGCCCTGCTGGTCGTCCAGTTCCACGAGGGCCGCAATTCGTTGTACCGCTACGACCTCGACACCGCCGAAGTATCCATTTTGGATACGCCGGCCGGCCGGATCGGCGAGGCGGGCGTCCGTCCGGACGGCACGGTCGAGTACTCGTGGTCCAGCGCCGCCGAGCCGGCGGCGGTGCGGGCCCGGACCGCCGACGGCACCGACTCGGTCCTGCTCGAACCGCCGGGTGAGCGGGCGCAGGGCTCGGAGCCGGTGACCGACGCGTTCGTCGAAGGCGTCGGCGGGCGGATCCACGCGCTCGTCTCGCGGCCTTCGGGCGCGCCGGACGGGCCGCTGCCCACGGTGTTCTCCCTGCACGGCGGCCCGCACGCGGCGGACGAGGACCGCTTCTCCGCCTACCGCGCGACCTGGCTCGACGCCGGGTTCGCCGTGGTCGAGGTCAACTACCGCGGCTCGACCGGCTACGGCTCCGCCTGGCGCGACGCCATCGAGGGCCGTCCCGGCCTGACCGAGCTGGAGGACGTCGCCGCGGTCCACGACTGGGCCGTCCAAACCGGACTCAGCGACCCGGCGAAGTGCGTGGTGAGCGGCGCTTCGTGGGGTGGCTACCTGTCCCTGCTCGCGCTCGGCACGCAGCCGTCGCGGTGGGCGGCGGGGGTCGCCGGCGTGCCGGTGGCGGACTACGTCGCCGCGTACGAGGACGAGATGGAGCAGCTGCGCTCGTTCGACCGCGGGATCTTCGGCGGCTCGCCGGAGGACGTGCCCGCGGTGTACCGGGAGTGCTCGCCGATCACGTACGTCGACGCCGTGACGGCGCCGGTGCTCGTGCTGGCCGGCGACAACGACCCGCGCTGCCCGATCCGCCAGATCGAGAACTACCTCGACCGACTCGGCGGCCGCGACCTGCACCACGAGTTCTACCGCTACGACGCGGGTCACGGTTCGCTGGTGATCGCCGAGACGATCAAGCAGACCGCGATCGAGGTCCACTTCGCCCTGCGGGCCCTCGGCCTGCGCTGACGCCAACCCGCCACTTTCACGTGAAAGTGCCGCCCCGCTGAAGGGCACTTTCCCGTGAAAGTGGCGCTCAGCGTTCGGAGTACAGGACGCCGCCGGCGGCCCAGTGGTCGGCGCCGACCTCCACCAGCGTCACCTGGACGCCTTCGGGCTTGCCGCCGCAGGTGCGGACGAAGGCGTCGGTCAGCTCGCGGACCAGGGCACTCTTCTGGGCCGGCGTGCGGCCGGGGAACATGGCAACGCTGATCATCGGCATGGCGGCTCCTGCGCTCGAGGGGACGCCGCGAAGCCTAAAGCCCCCGGTTCACCGACCGCAGCCGGCCGACCGCGGCCGCGTCGCCCTCGAAGTCCAGGTGAACGGCGTCGCGGCCGAAGACGAACAGCAGCAGGTCCACCGGCGCCCCGACGACGGTCACCGGATCGGGTCCGGTCTTGACGGCGGCCTCGCGGCCGTCACGGGTCCGGAGCGTCACGCCGACGGGCGACTTCCGCAGGTTCAGCTTCGCCGCCTGCCTGGCCGAGCTCCAGGCGGCGGCGTCCCGGGTGGGGTCCGCGGGCCGCGGTTCCCAGCCGTCCTGCGCACGCCGGACGTCTTCGTGGTGGACGAGGAACTCGGCGGCGTTGGTCAGTTCGTCGAGGGGGCCGATCGCGGTGGGCCAGAACTTCGCCGGGCCCTTCCGCACCAGTTCGACCAGGCTCGCCCACGGCCGCGCGGCGTAACGGTCCTGGACTTTCTTCGTGTACCCGGCCAGCGCGGGCACGAGGATGCCGGGAGCGGCGTCCGGCCGGTGCTCCCGCACGACGAGGTGCGCGGCGAGATCCCGGGTCGTCCAGCCTTCGCACAACGTCGGCGCGTCGGGCCCGAGTTCTGCGAAGAGGGAGCTCAAGGCCTGGCGTTCGTCTGCAGCGACACCCATGTGGTCGACGTTACTCGGCGGTACCCGCCGTGGCGACGGGAAGAGACGCCGGGCCCGTGGGGTTGTCCGGAAGGTGAGCCGACTCTTCAGCCCGATCACCGTCCGCGGCCTGACCCTGCCGAACCGCGCCTGGGTGTCGCCGATGTGCCAGTACTCCGCCACCGACGGCGTCCCCGGTGACTGGCACCTCGTCCACCTGGGCCAGTTCGCCACCGGCGGCGCGGGACTCGTCATGACCGAAGCGACCGCTGTCGTCCCCGAAGGGCGGATCAGCCCGCAGGACACCGGCATCTGGACCGGGACCCAGGCCGAAGCCTGGCGGCGGATCGCCGGCTTCGTGCACGCGCAGGGCACGGCGATCGGCATGCAGCTGGCCCACGCCGGCCGCAAGGCCTCGACGCGGCGGCCGTGGGAAGGCACCGGCAGCGTCCCGGCGCCGGAGGGCGGCTGGCCGAGCGTCGGAGCCGACGCGCAGCCGTTCGGCACCTACGCTCCGGCGCGGCCGCTGAGCACCGACGAGGTGAGCGCGCTCCCCGAGACCTTCGCCGGAGCGGCCCGGCGCGCGGTCGACGCCGGCTTCGACGTCCTCGAGCTGCACTTCGCCCACGGCTACCTCGTCCACCAGTTCCTTTCACCGCTGTCCAACTCCCGCACCGACCGCTACGGCGGCGACTTCGAAGGCCGCACGCGGCTGGCCCTCGAGATCGCGGAGGCCGTCCGCGCCGAGGTGAGCGTGCCGCTGTTCGCCCGGCTCTCGGCCACGGACTGGACCGACGACGGCTGGACCGCCGACGACTCCGTCCGGCTGGCGAAGCTGCTGGCCGAGCGCGGGATCGACCTGATCGACACCTCGACCGGCGGCAACACCCCCCACCCCGACATCCCCGTCGGCCCGGGCTACCAGGTGCCGTTCGCCGAGCGGATCCGCACCGAAAGCGGCCTCCCGACCGGCGCGGTCGGCATGATCACCGACCCGCACCAGGCGGAGGAGATCGTCAGCGGCGAGCGGGCCGACGCGGTGTTCCTGGCCCGGGCGCTGCTGCGCGACCCGCACTGGCCGCTGCGGGCGGCCAACGCCCTCGGGGCGGACGTGCCGTGGCCCGCGCAGTACGCCCGCGCCAAGTCCTGGCACTAGTGGTGGAAGGCGGTCGCCTGTGCCGGGTCCTTCGGGCGGCCGCCCAGCTGCGCCAGCTCGGGGAGCACCCGGGCCAGATCCGCCAGCAGCAGGTCCGCCAGGTCGTGCGTGAAGCCGTTGCGGACCACGATCCGCAGCACCGCCAGGTCCGTGCGGTTCTCCGGGAACGTGTACGCCGGCACCAGCCAGCCGCGCTCGCGCAGCCGGCGGGACACGTCGAAGACGTCGAAGCCGGCGTCGGGGCGGGTCGTGAACGCGAACACCGGCAGCTGGTCGCCTCGCGTCAGCAAGGAGAACGGCCCGAGCGAGGCGATTCCGGACGACAGGTGCATGGCGACATCACGCGAAGCCTGCTGCACCGCGCGGAAACCCTCGCGACCCAACCGGACGAACGTGTAGTACTGGGCCGCGACCTCCGCGCCCGGGCGGGAGAAGTTCAACGCGAACGTCGGCATGTCGCCGCCCAGGTAGTTCACGTTGAACACCAGCTCGGACGGCAACGCGGCCTTGTCGCGCCAGATCACCCAGCCGACGCCCGGGTACACCAGGCCGTACTTGTGGCCCGACGTGTTGATCGACGCCACGCGCGGCAGGCGGAAGTCCCACTCCAGGTCCGGGTCGAGGAACGGGGCGATCATCGCGCCCGAAGCGCCGTCGACGTGCACCGGGATGTTCCAGCCCGTGCGCTCTTCCAGCGAGTCCAGCGCGGCCGCGATCTCCGCGACCGGCTCGTAGCTGCCGTCGAACGTCGAGCCGAGGATCGCCACCACGCCGATCGTGTTCTCGTCGCAGCGGGCCACCGCTTCGTCGGCCGTGAGGTGGTAGCGGTCGCCGTCCATCGGGACCAGGCGCGGCTCGACTTCCCAGTACTCGCAGAACTTCTCCCAGCACACCTGGACGTTCGCACCCATCACCAGGTTCGGCTTCCCGCCGCGGCCGAGGCGGGCCCAGCGCCGCTTCAGCGCCATCCCGGCGAGCATGCACGCTTCCGACGACCCGGTGGTCGAGCAGCCCATGATGTCCGTGGGATCGGGCGCGTGCCACAGGTGGGCGAGGATGTTCACGCAGCGCCGCTCGAGCTCGGCCGTCTGCGGGTACTCGTCCTTGTCGATCATGTTCTTGTCGACGCACTCGGCCATCAGCTCGCGCGCCTGCGGCTCCATCCACGTCGTGACGAACGTGGCGAGGTTGAGCCGCGCGTTGCCGTCCAGCATCAGCTCGTCGCGCACGAGCTGCAGCGCGGTGTCCGGCGGCAGCGGGTCGTCGCGCAGCTCGTCGTGCGGCATGACGAAGTCCGCCGCCAGTGCCGGGTTCGTCCCGGCGTAGAACGGATTCGTCCCGGCCGCGCGGTC
Organism: Amycolatopsis rifamycinica; assembly: GCF_000695625.1. GTDB lineage: Bacteria > Actinomycetota > Actinomycetes > Mycobacteriales > Pseudonocardiaceae > Amycolatopsis > Amycolatopsis rifamycinica. Next base: position 43,625 of record NZ_JMQI01000082.1, on the reverse strand, counting down.
CGGGCGGCCGGTGTTCCCCTGATGCAAGACCATGCCACCGAACGTACTGGCCCGCACCGACGAAAAAGGGCCGCTCCACCGGAGAACGGCCCTTTTGTGGCGGAAAATCAGGCCTGCTGGGCCTGCCACATCCAGTGCGCCTCTTCCAGCGCCCGGGTGATCTCGATCAGCAGGTCCTGCGTGACGAGGTCGCTCTTGTCGGTCTCGTCGATGCGCTGACGCAGCCGCTCGATGAGCGCCGCGAGGATGTCGACGATCGCGGCGACCGTGGCCTCCACCGACTGCCAGTTGTCCGGGTACTCGGGCACGCCCGAGCTCTCGACGACGGTCTTGGCCTTGCCGTTCGGCGAGATGCCGATGGCGTTGGCGCGCTCGGCGACCTCGTCGACGTACTGGCGCGCGGTGTTCACGAGCTCGTCGAGCTGCAGGTGCGCGCTGCGGAAGTTCGACCCGACGACGTTCCAGTGCGCCTGCTTGGCGATGAGGGACAGGTCGACCAGGTCGACCAGCGTGGCCTGGAGGGCGTTGCCGGTGATCTCCTTGTCGGCCTCGGAAAGCGGGCTCTTGATCGGAGACTTGCTCATCTGGCGGTGATCCTTTCCTCTTGGTGGTTCGGACCGGGATTGCGGGTCAGACGGTGGCCGACAGCGCGACCTCGATGTTGCCGCGGGTCGCGTTGGAGTACGGGCACACCTGGTGCGCCTGCTCGACCAGCTGGTCGGCCTGGGCCTGGTCGAGACCCGGGAGCGAGACGTTCAGCGCGACGCCGAGGCCGAACCCGACCTCCTGCTTGAGCACGCTGACCTCCGCGGTCACCGTCGAGCCGGTCAGCGGCACCTTGGCCTGGCGGGCGACCAGCTGCAGGGCGCTGTGGAAGCAGGCCGAGTAACCGGCGGCGAACAGCTGCTCCGGGTTGGTCTTGTCCCCGCCGGGGCCGCCCATCTCCTTCGGGATGGCCAGCGACTCGTCGATGACGCCGTCGGAGGAGGTCACTTCGCCGTTGCGGCCGTCGCCGCGCGCCGTCGCCACTGCGGTGTAGAGCGCCTGACCCATGCTCAGCCTGCCTTCTGTCCCGGACGCCCCACTGCGAACGTCTCAGTCGGCACAACGTCCCGCGGCCGCGGAACGGTGCCGCCACATGGCAGGCATCACGTGGATGACGTACCCGGCGGTCCCCGGGCGAAACGTCACGCGGCGCGCATCACGGCAAACTCGGCGACCTGCCGCCCGATCAGGCGAAGGGTGCGGACGCTCTTCTCGTCGGAAGCGCCGCCGGCGTCGTCGAACTTGGTCTCGGCCGAGTTGATCGAGCCGCCCAGCGGGGTGGCCCAGCCGCGCAGGGCGTGCGTGATCGTGCGGAGCTGCTCGAGCGTGGTCACCGCGGCCTGCCAGCCGTAGGCGACGGCGGCGAGGCCGACCGCGCGGCCGTCGAGGTACGGACGGCGGTCGTCGCGCAGGTCCTCGACGTAGTCCAGGGCGTTCTTGACCAGGCCGGACAGCGCGCCGTGGTAGCCGGGCGAGACGACGATGAGCCCGTCGGCCTCCCGGATGGCCTCCACCAGCCGGGTGGCGCGCTCGTCACGCTCCAGGACACCGGCGTCGTAGAACGGCAGGACCAGCTCCGGGCCGGTGAGCAGCCGGGTCCGGACCCCCGCTTCGGCCGCGCCGTCCAGCGCGATCTGCAGCGCGCGTTCGGACTGCGAGCCCTCACGCAGGGAGCCGCCGATTCCGAGCACGTTGATCGTCCTGGCTGAAGTCACGATTTCAGGCTAACCCCTCCAGTTAACTGGAGGACCAGACTCTGGGACGGAGGTCCTGGTCACAACTGGACCGGGTACCTACTGACAAGTAACCTCCTGGGCAGTCCCCGACGCTCGTGGAGGCACCATGGCGATCCCGCTCCCCGTCCGCGCCCAGGCGGCCGCGTCCCAGCTCGCGTTCTGGCTGCCCACGCCGGTGCGGCGGGCGGTCGCGGGCCGGGCCGTCCGCATCGACGGCCAGGACCTCGCCCTCGACGCCCAGCTTCTCCTCCGGCTTCAGAAGATCGCTCGAGCCGAGCTCGTGCGCGGCTCGGTCGAGGAGTCACGGGCCCTGCTCGACGCGGGCAGGCAGCTGGTCAGCGGCAAGCCGATCGAGCCGGTCGCGGTGCGCGAGGTCGCCGTCCCGACGCCCGATGGCGACCTGCCGGCGACGCTGTACACGCCGGCCGGCCTGCCCGAGAAGTCGCCGCTGCTGGTGTTCTTCCACGGCGGCGGCTGGGTGATCGGGACGCGCGCGAGCCACGACAACGCCGTTCGCTTCCTGGCCAAGCACGCCGGGGTGCGGGTGCTGTCGATCGAGTACCGGCTGGCCCCGGAGTTCCCGTTCCCGGCGGCGACGGAGGACGCGCTGGCGGCGTTCGAGTACGCGGTGGCGAAGGCGGCCGACCTCGGCGCGGACCCGGCGCGGATCGCCGTCGGCGGCGACAGCGCGGGCGGCAACCTCGCCGCCGTGACGGCCCAGCAGGCGGTGCGCCGCGGCGGCCCGGTGCCGGCGTTCCAGCTGCTGATCTACCCGGCGACGGACTTCGCGAAGCGCTACCGCTCGCAGGACCTGTTCGCCAAGGACCTGTTCCTCACCGACGTGCACATGAAGTGGTTCGAGGGCCATTACGTGCCCGAAGGCACGGACCTGACCGACCCGCGGCTGTCGCCGCTGCACGCGGACGACCTCGGTGGCCTGCCGCCGGCGTTGGTCGTCACGGCGGGCTTCGACCCGTTGCGGGACGAGGGTGAGGCGTACGCGGAGAAGCTGCGTGAGGCGGGCGTCGAAGTGGCCCTGCGGCGGCACGAGGACCTGATCCACGGGTTCATCAACTTCACCGGCGTCGGGACGCGGTTCCGGGAAGCGCTGGCGGAGACGGCGGGTGCGCTGCGGCAGGGATTGTCCAAAGTGCACTGAACCGGACCCGGAGCGGGTCCGTCCCGCCCGGGCCCGGTCAGAGCGGCAGTCCCGCTTCCAGGTGAGCCAGCGCCTCGTCGAGGATCACCAGGGTGTCGGCGCCCGGGTCCGCCGCGGCCCCGGCGAAGGCGGCCATGACCACCCCGACCACCGCGCCCGCCCAGTTGCGGACCTCGAAGTCGTCCGCGGCCCGGCCGGTGCGGCGCGCGGCCAGCCCGGCCAGCAGGTCGATGCCTTCGGCGAACTTGTCCATCACCGCGGTGCGCAGCTCGGGCTCCCGGAACACCAGCACCTGCCGTTCGCGCTCCCGCTCCCAGTCCTCGGCGGCGATCTGCGTGCGGATGGTCTGCGCGGTGGCCCGCAGCGCGGCGGCCGGGCTGAGCTCGGGTGGCTGGGCCAGCGCGGCTTCGATGAGCACCGGGTCGAAGGGGTCGTAGAGGACCGTCGCCTCCTTCGTCGGGAAGTACCGGAAGAAGGTGCTGGGCGAGATCTCCGCCGCCGCCGCGATCTGGTCCACCGTCGTGGCGCTGTAGCCCTGCTCGTGGAACAGCCGCAACGCGTGCCGCTGGATCGCGGCGCGCGTCCTGGCCTTCTTCCGCTCCCGCAGCCCCGTGGGCTCAGATGGCGACGACGTCATGCCCCGATTCTCGCGGCTGCGCTCCCGTGGCCGCCCGGCCGGGCAGGAACAGCAGGGCGAGCAGTGCCCCGGCGACCCCGAGCCCGGCGCACACCCACAGCGTCACGGCCATGCCGTCGGTGAACGCGGCCCGCGCGGACTCGGCGAGCCCGGACCGGTGCAGCTGCCCCGCGACGGCGACCGCGGCCGACGCGCTGCCGCGTACCGCGTCGGCGACCGGCGCGGGCAGGCCGTCGACGCCGACGCCGTCGCGGTAGACGCCGTTGAGCACCGTGCCCAGCACCGCCACGCCGATGGTGCCGCCGACCTGGCGCAGCACCTGGATCAGCGCCGAACCGGCGCCCGAGCGGCCTTCGGTCAGCGCACCCATGGCCATCGTCATCAGCGGCGGGAGCGTGGCGCCGGTGCCCAGCCCGATGACCAGCTCCCAGCCCACGGTGGCGCCGTAGCCGCCCGACGGCGTCGTCGTCGAGCCCCACGCCGGCCCGGCGGCGAGCAGCACGAACCCGCCCGTGACGACCCCGCGCACGCCCAGGACGGCGACCAGCAGTTCGGCGACCTTCGCCGCCACCAGCATCCCGCCGATCAGCGGCAGCAACCGGACGCCGGTCTGCAGGGCGTCGGCCCCCTGCACCGCCTGGAACAGCTGCGGCAGCACGAACAGCAGGCCCATCAGCGCGAAGGACGCCACCGTGGCCAGCACCGCGCCCCAGACGAACCGCGGCTCGCGGAACAACGCGAGGTCGGTCAGCGGCGCGGCCACCCGCGTCTGCGCCCGGCAGAACACCGCCACGAGCCCGGCGCCCAGCGCGATCAGGCCGTACGTCACCGGATCGGCCCAGCCGTGTTCGCCGGCGTGGACGAAGCCGTAGGTGAGCGCGACCAGCCCGGCCGTCGACAGCGCGATGCCCGCGAAGTCGATCCGGCCGCCGCCGGAGCCGGGGGTCAGCGGCAGGAGGAACACCACGGCGACGACGCCGACCACGGTCAGCGGGACGTTGATGAGGAACACCGAGCCCCACGCGAAGTGGTCGAGCAGCCAGCCGCCGAGCAGCGGCCCGAGCGGGATGCCGGCGAACATCGCCATCACCCACGTCGTGAGCGCCTTCGCCCGCTCCTCCGGCGGGAACAGGATGTTCAGCAGCGAGAGCGAGAGCGGGATGAGGAACGCGGCGCCGACGCCGAGCACGACGCGGGCGGCGATCAGCTCGCCCGGCGAGCCGGCGTAGGCGCACCACAGCGAGGCCAGCCCGAACACCGCGAGCGCGCCGAGCAGCAGTTTCTTCGGCCCGAACCGGTCGCCGAGCAGGCCGGCGGGCAGCAGCAGCGCGGCCAGCGCCAGCGTGTAGGCGTTGCCGAACCACTGCAGCTGCGTGGTCGTGGCGCCGAGGTCGACGGCCAGCGTCGGGACGGCGACGTTGAGCACGGTCAGGTCGAGCCCGATGGTCAGCAGGCTCACCGCGAGCGCGCCGAGCGCCCACCACCTGCGTGGGTGCGCTTGAGTCATGGCAACCCCCAAATTTGATAGTGACTACCAAATGAGAGTAGCTCTCATAATCTCCGGCCGCCAGGGGGTGCGAACGCGGAAATATGTTGCACGCGCGTACCACCTTGGGTTCTCATCGAGGACGTGCCGCTGCAGCCCTACCGCCGGGTGCTCTCCGTGCCCCGCGTGCCCTCGACGATGGCCCTGATGTTCCTGGCGCGTCTCCCGATCACCATGAACGGCATCCTGATGACGCTGTACATCGTCACCGGGCTCGGCCGCGGCTACGGCGCCGCCGGGCTGGTCGGCGGCTGCGTCACGCTGGGGATGGCGCTCGGCGCGCCGCTGCTCGGCCGCTGTTTCGACCGGTACGGGCTGCGTCCGGTGGTCGCGGTCTGCGGGATCGGCACGACGGTGTTCTGGATCGCCGCACCGCACCTGCCGTTCGAGGCGCTCGCCGTCGTCGCCGTCGCGGCCGGGATGCTTTCGGTGCCGGCCGGCTCACTGGCCCGGCAGGTCCTGGCCACGCTCGTGCCGCCGGATGAGCGCCGCGCGGCCTACTCGCTCGACACGATCTCGATCGAAGCGACGTTCATGATCGGCCCGGCGGCCGGCATCGCGGCCATCACGGCGTTCTCCCCGACGTGGACGCTGACCGCGCTCGGCCTGCTGTTCGGCGCCACGGCGTTCCTGATCTGGCTGGTGAACCCGCCCATCCGCGAGGGCGCGGGCAAGGCGGAGGAGCTCGGGCCGCGGCCGCCGCTGCGCAGCTGGCTCACCGGCCCGCTGATCGGGACGCTGCTGATCGCGGGCGGCGCGTTGTTCGTGCTCGTCGGCACCGAGCTGGCGACGCTGGCGGCCCTGCGCGCGAACGGCGAGCTCGGCGTGACCGGCCTGATCATCGCGGTGATGTGCGCGGCGTCGATCGCCGGCGGCATCGTGCACGGCGTGGTGAAGCGGTCGCTGCCGCAGGGTGTGCTGATGCTGCTGCTCGCGCTGCTGGTGATGCCGGTCGGCCTGGCCGACCACCCCTGGTGGCTGCTGATGCTGGCCCTGATCCCGACCAACCTGCTGTGCGCCCCGACGCTGGCGGCCACGACCGAGACGGTCGCCCGGATCGCCCCGCCGCAGGTCCGCGGTGAGGCCATGGGCCTGCAGGACGGGTTCACCCGGCTCGGCCTGGCCGTGGGCAGCCCGGTGGTCGGCTTCGCGATCGACCACTCGAGCCCGGAGTGGGGCTTCGTCGCGGCCGGCCTCGGCGGCCTGGTGATCGCCGCGGCCGGCCTGCTGCGCCGCCGGACCCCGGCCCCCACCCCCGAACCGGTCCTCGCCGTCGCCGACCAGCCCTAGTCGCCACTTTCACGTGAAAGTGCCGGGCCCAGGTCGGCACTTTCACGTGAAAGTGCCGGGCCCGAGGGTGGCACTTTCACGTGAAAGTGGCGGGCCCGAGGGCGGCACTTTCACGTGAAAGTGGCGTCTGGAGGGTCAGCCGCAGGCGGCGCGGAGCGCGTCGAGCTTCTTGACGTTGCGCTGCACCCACTGGGCCACGACGCCGGCGTCCTCGATGCGCTCCTTCTGCACCTGAACGTACGAGTCGGCCATGCCGAGCAGCGCGTTCTTGACGTCCTGGTCCTGGACGTCGCCCGCGAGCTCGCGCAGCCGCCGCTCCTTGTCCTCGGCGCGCGCCTTGAGCCTGGCCGGGTCGACCAGGGGGTTGAGGTCGGCGAGCCCGAGTGCCTCGGTGCACACCGCGACCTTGTCGGCCGTCCTGCTCCCCTGGTCGACCGCGTTGCCGACCTCGGCGCACCCGCTCAGCAGCAGCGCCAGCACGGCGAGCGCGGCCGTCGTTCCACCCCTCGTCATGACGCCAAAGGTACCGTCAGCCCTTGACGCAGACCACCTGCTTGAGGTGCGCCACGACCTCGACCAGGTCCGTCTGCGCGCGGATCACCGTTTCGATGTCCTTGTACGCCGCCGGGATCTCGTCGACCACGCCGGAGTCCTTGCGGCACTCGACACCCGCCGTCTGCGTCGCGAGGTCGTCGGCGGTGAACAGCTTCTTCGCCCTGGTCCGCGACATCCGGCGGCCCGCGCCGTGCGAAGCCGACTGGAACGACGAGTTGTTCCCCAGCCCCCGGACGATGTACGAACCGGTCCCCATGCTGCCCGGGATGATCCCGAGGTCACCCGATCCGGCGCGGATCGCCCCCTTCCGGGTGACGAGCAGCTCGACGCCGTCGTAGGTCTCCTCGGCGACGTAGTTGTGGTGGCACGAGATCGCGTCGTCGAAGCTCACCTGCGGGAGCTCGTCGCGCACGGCCTGCTTCACCAGCGCGACCATCGTGGCGCGGTTGCGCGCCGCGTAGTCCTGCGCCCAGAACAGGTCGCGCCGGTAGGCCGCCATCTCCGGCGTGCCGGCGACGAACACCGCGAGGTCGCGGTCGGGCAGGTCGGCGTTGTGCGGCAGCTTGCGCGCGACGGCCATGTGCCGCTCGGCCAGCTCCTTGCCGATGTTGCGCGAACCCGAATGCAGCATCAGCCAGACCCGGCCCTCGTCGGCACCGCCCTGCTCGAGGCAGACCTCGATGAAGTGGTTGCCACCACCGAGGCTGCCGATCTGCCGCGCGGCCCGGTCGTGCAGGTCCTGGACGCCGGGGTGCAGGTCGCCGAACTGCTTCCAGAACGCGTCCCAGCCGCCGACGCCGTTCACCTTCGCCGGGTTCACGGGCGTCCTGTGCAGCCCGAAGCCGACGGGCACAGCGCGTTCGATCCGCCGGCGCAGCTTCAGGAGGTCGTCGGGCAGGTCGCTCGCGGTGAGCGACGTCCGGACGGCACTCATCCCGCACCCGATGTCGACGCCGACGGCGGCGGGCGAGACGGCGTCGCGCATGGCGATGACGCTGCCGACGGTCGCGCCCTTGCCGTAGTGGACGTCGGGCATCACGGCGACGCCGTGCACCCACGGCAGGTTCGCGACGTTGTGCAGCTGTCGCATGGCCTTGTCTTCGACCGATGCGGGATCCGCCCACATCCGGATCGGGACGCGGGCGCCTTCGACAGCGGTGTACATGGTTTTCCTCCCCTTGAAAAGCGTTTCGCGGTGCCCAGGATCCCCCGGGCACCGCGAAACGGCCAAGCGAGTTTTACTCGTCCACTGTGGTCTACAGCTGCTGGGCCACCAGCTCCGCGATCTGCACGGCGTTGAGCGCCGCACCCTTGCGCAGGTTGTCGTTCGAGATGAACAGCGCCAGCCCGCGCCCGCCCTCGATGCCCTGGTCGACCCGGATGCGGCCGACGTAGCTCGGGTCGTTGCCCGCCGCCTGCAGCGGGGTGGGGACCTCCGACAGTTCCACGCCCGGTGCGTGCGCCAGCAGCTCCGTCGCACGCTCGACCGACAGCGGCCGCTCGAACTCCGCGTTCACAGAGATCGAGTGGCCCGAGAACACCGGCACGCGCACGCAGGTGCACGAGACGCCGAGGCCCGGGATGCTCAGGATCTTACGGCTTTCGTTGCGGAACTTCTTCTCCTCGTCCGTCTCCAGCTCGCCGTCGTCCACAATGGACCCAGCCATCGGGAGGACGTTGAACGCGATCGGGCGGACGTACTTCTCCGGCTTCGGGAACTCGATCGCCGCGCCGTCGTGCGTCAGCAGCGAGGCGTGCTCCGCCGCCGCCTTGACCTGGTTCGCCAGCTCGTCGACGCCGGCCAGCCCGCTGCCGGACACCGCCTGGTACGTCGACGCGACCAGGCGGACCAGTCCGGCCTCGTCGTGCAGCGGCTTCAGCACCGGCATCGCCGCCATCGTCGTGCAGTTGGGGTTCGCGATGATCCCCTTCCGCGCTTCCTTGACGGCCTCGGGGTTGACCTCGCTGACCACCAGCGGCACGTCCGGGTCCATCCGGAACGCCGAGGAGTTGTCGATCACCGTGACACCCGCGGCGGCGAAGCGCGGCGCCTGCGCCTTGGACGTCGAGCCGCCCGCGGAGAACAGCGCGATGTCCAAACCGGACGGATCGGCCGTCGACGCGTCCTCGATCGTGATTTCGGTGTCCCGCCACGGAAGCTTCGACCCCGCCGAGCGCGCCGAAGCGAAGTAGCGCAGCTCGGCGACCGGGAACTCCCGCTCCGCCAGCAGCTTGCGCATCACCGCACCGACCTGGCCGGTCGCGCCGACCACCCCGACCCGCAGCCCGTCCGCCATCAGCGACCACTCCCCGCGTAGACGACGGCTTCTTCGTCGCCGCCGAGTTCGAACGCCTCGTGGATCGCGCGTACGGCGTCGTCGAGCTGCGCGTCCCGGATCAGCACCGAGATGCGGATCTCCGAGGTGTTGATGATTTCGATGTTGACGCCGGCCTCGGCCAGCGCTTCGCAGAACGTCGCCGTGACACCCGGGTGCGAGCGCATCCCGGCGCCGACCAGCGACACCTTGCCGACGTGGTCGTCGTAGAGGACCGACTCGAAGCCGATCTCCGCCTTGACCTTCTCCAGTTCCTTGACGGCCTTGGCGCCGTTGGCCTTCGACAGCGTGAACGTGATGTCGGTGCGGCCGGAGACGGTGCTGGACACGTTCTGCAGCACCATGTCGATGTCGATCTCGGCGTCGGCGATCACGCGGAAGATCCGGGCCGCGGCACCGGTGTGGTCCGGCACCCCGGTGACCGTGATCTTGGCTTCGGAGCGGTCGTGCGCCACACCGGTGATCAGGGCTTGTTCCACGGGGATCTCCTCGATAGAACCGGTCACCGTCGTGCCCGGCTTGTCGCTGTAGGAAGAACGGACTCGGATCGGGACGCCGTAGCGGCGCGCGTACTCGACCGAACGCAGGTGCAGGATCTTCGACCCGCTCGCGGCGAGTTCGAGCATCTCCTCGTAGGTGACGGTGTCGAGCTTGCGCGCGTCCGGCACCACCCGCGGGTCGGCCGTGTACACACCGTCCACATCGGAGTAGATCTCGCAGACGTCGGCGGTCAGCGCGGCGGCCAGCGCGACGGCGGTGGTGTCCGAGCCGCCGCGGCCCAGCGTGGTGATGTCCTTGGTGTCCTGCGCGACGCCCTGGAAGCCGGCGACCAGCGCGATGTAGCCCTGCTCGAGCGCCTCGGTGACCCGGCTCGGCGTGACGTCGATGATGCGCGCGTTGCCGTGCACCGACGTCGTGACGACGCCGGCCTGCGAACCGGTGAACGACCAGGCCTCGGCGCCCTGGGCCGCGATCGCCATCGCGACCAGCGAGTTCGAGATGCGCTCACCGGCGGTGAGCAGCATGTCCATTTCCCGCTCCGGCGGCGCCGGGTTGACCTGCTGCGCCAGGTCGAGCAGCTCGTCGGTGGTGTCACCCATCGCCGAGCAGACGACGACGACGTCGTTGCCCGCCTTCTTGGTCGCGACGATCCGCTCCGCCACGCGCTTGATCCGGTCGGCACTTTCCAGCGACGATCCGCCGTACTTCTGGACCACGAGGGCCACGCCCGAACCTCCTCGCGGGCCGGGCGGCTCCCTGGTGGGCACCGGAGAGCCCCCGCGTCCCATGATTTGACCAGGAGCCTACCGGGGCTTCGGCGCCCTGCCACCCTCTTGACGTGGGGCGGACCCCGCCGGTGGGTGTCCCGGAAGTAAATCTTCCGCAACACCAACGAAACTCGTGGAGCCCTTCCTCCCGAGTGACGCACAGCACTCACCGGTAACGTCTTCACCGTGCGGAAACCAGCTGTGACGAGCGTCCCGATCGCGACCCTGATGGCGGAACGGTGGAGCCCGCGGGCTTACGACGAGTCGGCCGTCGTCACCCCGGACCAGGTGCGAGCCCTGCTCGAAGCGGCCCGCTGGGCACCGTCGTTCGGCAACACCCAGCCGGCCCGCTACCTGGTGGGCGTCCGCGGCACCCCGGCGTTCGACGCGATCCTCGCGACGCTCAATTCGGGCAACCGGGCCTGGGCCCACCGGGCGAGCCTGCTGCTGATCGGCGTGATGGTGACGACGAACGAGAAGGGCGAAGTCCCCTACGCGGAGTACGGGCTCGGGCTGGCTTCGGAGAACCTCGTGCTGCAGGCGGTCGAGCTGGGGTTGGTCGCCCACCAGATGGCGGGCTTCTCCCCGGAGGCCGTGAGCGCTTCCTTCAGCCTTCCGGGTGACGTGGTCCCGAAGGTGGCGATCGCCGTCGGGAAGCCGGCGGCCCCGGAGGTCCTGGAAGAGGACTGGCGGGTCGAACGGGAGAAGGCGGAGCGGGTGCGGTTGCCGCTGGAGCAGTTCGCGTTCGGCGATCAGTGGGGCAAGCCGGCGCTATGACGCCCCGCCCACGCGGCGGATGATCTTGGCCAGGATCCCCGACACGACCATCCAGAAGATCGCCGCGATCCCGTAGTTCACCAGGACGCGCAACTTGCCGTCACTCGGTGTGAACAGGTCGCTGAAGCCGAGCGCGAGGCTGTCCGCCCAGGACTTCACGAACGAGACGATGCCGTTGTCCGGGTTGGCCGAGCCGACCGTGAAGATCACGTGGATCACCAGGAAGGCCGCGAAGATCAAGCCGACCCAGCGGACGATCGACGCCACCAGCGAGGCCGCCTTGCCCCGCCTCTCGCGCCAGTCGACGGTGGCGCGGCGGGAGACGCGGGTCTCCTCCGACGACTCTGCGTGCTCACCCATGCCCGCAGTTTGGCACGCCACCCAGCCGATTGCTACCCACAAGTAACCGTTCTGGGGAACAACAGCGCCTCCGTTGAGGACGGTGTGGGGCACGGCCGGATTGCGGCCCGGCTTCCCTCCGCCCGCCTTCGCTGGCTATGGTGGGGCCGTGGCGCGTGCTCTCCTGCTTCGCTGCCGCGACGGGGCCTGACCGGACCGGCTCCCCGTCGCGGGGCTTCGTGGTGCCGGTCGCACCCGTCGATCTGGAGACACTCGCAATCCCATGAGCAAGATCCGCAAGCCCTCTCGTCCGGCGCCCGCCGACCAGCCCGCTTGGAACACCCAGCGCGGCACGTCCATGCCCGTCCACCGCTACCGCCCCTGGTACGACCTGGTCGAGAACATCGACCTGCCCGACCGCACCTGGCCCGAGAAGCGCATCGAGCGCGCGCCGCTGTGGTGCGCCGTCGACCTGCGGGACGGTAACCAGGCCCTGATCGACCCGATGTCGCCCGCGCGCAAGCGCAAGTTCTTCGACCTGCTGGTCCGCATGGGCTACAAGGAGATCGAGGTCGGCTTCCCGGCCGCGTCGCAGACGGACTTCGACTTCGTCCGCGAGATCATCGACGACCACGCCATCCCGGACGACGTCAGCATCCAGGTGCTGACCCAGTGCCGCCCGGAGCTGATCGAGCGGACCTTCCAGGCCCTCGAAGGCGCTCCGCGCGCGATCGTCCACATCTACAACTCGACGTCGATCCTGCAGCGCCGCGTGGTCTTCCGCGAGGAGCGCGAAGGCATCAAGAAGATCGCGACGCAGGCCGCGGAAATGGTCGTCGAGCTGGCCGCGAAGCAGCCGGACACCGACTTCCGGTTCCAGTACTCGCCGGAGTCCTACACCGGCACCGAGCTGTCCTACGCGCTCGAGGTCTGCGACGCCGTCACCGAGATCTGGCAGCCGACGCCGGAGAAGCCGGTGATCCTGAACCTGCCGGCGACCGTCGAGATGGCGACGCCGAACGTCTACGCCGACTCGATCGAGTGGATGAGCCGGAACCTGGCCCGCCGCGACTCGGTGATCCTGTCGCTGCACCCGCACAACGACCGCGGCACCGGCATCGCCGCCGCCGAGCTGGGGTACGCGGCCGGCGCGGACCGGATCGAGGGCTGCCTGTTCGGCAACGGCGAGCGCACCGGCAACGTCGACCTGGTCGCGCTGGGCATGAACCTCTACAGCCAGGGCATCGACCCGCAGATCGACTTCTCCGACATGGACGAGATCAAGCGGACGGTCGAGTACTGCAACCAGCTGCCGGTGCCCGAGCGCTCGCCGTGGGGCGGCGACCTGGTGTTCACCGCGTTCTCGGGCAGCCACCAGGACGCGATCAACAAGGGCCTCGACGCGCTGAAGGACGCCGCCGACAAGGCGGGCGTACCGATCGACGAGCACCCGTGGGAGGTCCCGTACCTGCCGATCGACCCGAAGGACGTCGGCCGCACGTACGAGGCCGTGATCCGGGTGAACTCGCAGTCCGGCAAGGGCGGCGTCGCCTACATCATGAAGGCCGAGCACCAGCTCGACCTGCCGCGGCGGCTGCAGATCGAGTTCTCGAAGGTCATCCAGCGCTACACCGACTCCGAGGGCGGCGAGGTCGACCCGGCGACCATGTACAACGCCTTCTCGGCCGAGTACCTGGAGCTGAAGACGCCGCTGGAGCTGGTCCGCCAGCACGTGCGCGACAACGGCGACGGCGAGTACGACATCACCGCGACGGTGCGCGTCGAGGGCGACGAGCACGAGGTGACCGGCCGCGGCAACGGCCCGATCGCCGCGTTCTTCGACGCGCTGTCGACGGTCGGGTACGACCTGCGCCTGCTGGACTACAGCGAGCACACGCTGTCCCCGGGCGACGACGCCCGCGCCGCGTCGTACATCGAGTGCGCGATCTCCGACCGGGTGTTCTGGGGTATCGGGATCGACCCGTCGATCGTCACGGCGTCGCTGCGCGCGGTCGTCTCGGCGGTGAACCGCGCCCACCGGTAGCCGGTGAAAGCCGAGCGGCTGGTCGCGCTGCTGTTCACGCTGCAACGACGGCGCAGCGCGACCGCCGCCGAGCTCGCGGAGGAGCTCGGCGTCTCCGAGCGGACGATGCACCGCGACCTGGCCGCCCTGCGCGAGGCGGGCGTTCCGCTGTGGACGGAGCCGGGGCGGCACGGCGGCTTCCGCCTGGTCGACGGCTGGCGGTCCGGGCTCGACGGCCTCACCGCGCGGGAGGCCGTCGCGTTGTTCGCGCTCGGGGTGCCGGACGCGCTCGCCGGGCTCGGCCTCGACACCGCGGGCAGCGCGGCGCGGGCGAAGGTGTCCGCGGGCATGCCCGCCGAGCTGCGAGAACACGCGGCGCTCGTGGCCGGGCGCTTCCACCTGGACGCGCCCGGCTGGTTCGGCTCGCCGGACGAGCCGCCGGCGCTGGCGGCGGTGGCCCGGGCGGTGTGGTCCCAGCGGCGGGTCTCGGTGACGTACCGGCGCCGCGACAAGGTGGCTTCGCGGGAGCTGGAGCCGCTGGGGCTCGTGCTGAAGGCGGGCGTCTGGTACCTGGTGGCGCGGGTCGTCTCGGACGACGCTCTGCGGACGTACCGGGTGTCGCGGATCCTCGAGGTCCGGTCTTCGGACGTGCCCTTCGACCGGCCGCCGGAGTTCGACCTGGCCCGCTGGTGGCGGTCGTCTTCGGCGGCGTTCGAGCAGGTGGCGCGGCCGTTGCGGGTGCGCGCCCGGCTGGACCGCACCGCGGTGCGGGAGCTGCGCCGGGTGTTCGGGGCCGAGCACCTGGCGGACACGGTGGTTGCGCTGGGCACGCCGGACGAGCACGGCTGGGCCGAGGCCGAACTCGCCCTGGAAGACGGCGAGATCGGCCTCGGTCAGCTGGTGGCGTTGAGCCCCGGTGTGGAGGTGCTGGAGCCGGCGGAGCTGCGGGCGGCACTGGCCGGGATCGGCGCGGAGCTGGCCGCCCGCAACGCTCAGCGGTAGCCGGTGGTGTCCGCGGGCTTTCCCGCGTCCGCCACCTCCACCATGTACCGCCAGCCGTCCGGGCGGCTGCCGTCGACGTCGTCCACCCCGTACTCCTTGGCCAGCTGGCCGCTGTTCAGCGTCTGCCCGGTCCACCGGTGCCGGTCCGGGTCCGCCGCCAGCGCCGCCACCGTCCGCCCGCAGAACGTCGGCGTCTCGGAAATCGCGAAGTGCGGCACGCGCTCGCAGGCGTCGCGCCAGTTCTCCTCGGTCACCCCGTAGATCTCGAGCATCGCCTCCGACCGCAGGTACCCCGGGGTGAACGCCACCGCCGTCGCACCGTGCGCGGCCAGCTCCGCCGCCTCGCCGATCGCCAGCAAATGCGCCGAAGCCTTCGCCAGGTAGAACGGCAGCGAAGTGCCTTCGCGGTACTTCGCGTTGTACTCGGCCGTCCCGTCGGTCAGTTCGACGAGCAGCCCACCCGGTCGCTCGATCAGCCGCGGGAGCAGGAAGTGGCTGGTGATCAGGTGCGCGTCGATGCCGAGGCGGATCATCCGCAGGCCGGCCTCGAGGTCGTGCTCCCACACCGGCTTGCCCCAGCCCAGGTGCTTGTCGCCGCCCCAGAGGCCGTCGACCAGGATGTCGAGGCGGTCGATCCGCTTGGCCAGCGCCTCGACCTCGGCCGGCACCAGGTGGTCGACGCGGATGGCCTCCGCCCGGCCACCCGCCTTCTCGACCAGCTCGGCGGTCTCCTCGATCGTCTCCGGGCGGTCCACTTCGGACCGCCCGGCCCGTGTCGTCCGGCCGGTCACGTACACGAAGGCGCCCGCGCGGCCCAGTTCGACGGCGATCGCCCGGCTCGCGCCGCGCGTCCCGCCCGCCACCAGGGCGACTTTTCCGGAAAGTTCGTTCATGACCCCAGCGTCACCGGAAACCATGACAACCTCTGGCATGGTTCCGGCACGGTGTCAAAGCGATCTGACCGCCTCCAGAATCCGCTCCGGCTCGGTGCGCGTGGCGAAGTCCGGGTGGACGTCGATGAACCGGATCACCCGGTCCCGGTCGACCACGACGACCGCCGGGTGGACCAGCTCCCACGTGCCGTTGACCTGCTCGAGGTCGGTTCCGAGCGTCACCATGGCCTCGCGCACGACGTCGGAGACCGGGTAGCCGAGGCCGAGCCCCCGCGCGACGGTGCTGCCGACGTCCGAAAGCACCGGGAACGCCAGGTCCGGTAGTGCGCCGTCCGGCCGCTGCGGGCTGATCGCGACCAGGGCCGCGCCGAGCTTCGCCAGCTCGGGCAGCAGTTCCCGCTGGTAGGTGCGCAGGGTCAGGTTGCAGTACGGGCACCACTGGCCGCGGTAGAAGACGAGGACCGCCGGCCCATCGGCGACCAGCTCGCCCAGCTTCGCCGGCACCCCGTCGGCGCCGGGGAGCTCGAAGTCCTCGATCTCGGCGCCCACCTCGGCGAACTTCGTTCCGGCGGCCCGGCGCCGATCCGCCTCGAGGACGGCGAAGAGCTCCGACGGCAGCGCGTCCCGGACCTGGTCGGTCACGCCGGTCAGCGCGTTTTCGAGCGTCATGGGTCCCCCAGTCGTTGTACTGATCGGTACAGTGGGGCGAACTGTACTATCCGGTACATGGAGGCGCAAGCGGCCACGACCCCGCGGGGCAAGCGGACCCGGGACGCGATCGTCGACGCCGCGGCCGCGCTGATGTACGTCGACGGCGTCGCGGGCACGAGCGTCGACAAGGTGCTCGCCGCGAGCGGGGCCGGGAAATCGCAGATGTACCACTACTTCAAGAACAAGGAACAGCTGGTCGCGGCCGTGATCGACCGGTACCTCGAGCAGGTGCTCGGCAACCAGCCGGCGATCTTCACCCTCGCCTCCTGGGCCGACCTCGAGACGTGGACCGAGCAGCTGCTGGACGTCCACCGCCGCGCGGGCGGCCCGATCGCCTGCCCGCTGGGCAACCTCGCCGGGGAGGTCGGCGACAACCCGAAGCTCGCGCCGCTGGTCGACCAGGCGTACCGGACGTGGGAATCGCACCTCGCGCGCGGGCTGGCCACCCTGCGGGACAAGGGCGAACTCGCACCCGGCGCCGACCCGGACCGGCTGGCGCAGGCGGCGATGACGTCCGTCCAAGGTGGACTCCTGCTGGCGCACATCCGGCACGACATCACGGCACTGGAGGACGCGCTCGGCATCGCACTGGCCTACCTGCGCTCCCACGCTCGTGAGCGGTAAGGCGGGTAGCACCGCCCCTACCACTCACGAGGCGGTGAGCTGGGCGACCTCCGCGCGCAGTTCGTCGATCACCTGGGCCACCGCGGCGCGCTGGCGGGCGCCGGTGCGGCAGACCGCCTCCACCAGGCGGGCCGCGCGGATGCCGGCGAGGGGCCGCCCGACCAGGCCGCTGCCGCGGCGGGTGTCCATCGTGTACCGCGGCAGCAGCGCGATGCCGTGGCCCGCGGCGACCAGCCGCTCGGTGATCCGGAAGTCGTTGATCCGCTGCACCACCACCGGCCGCACGCCCGTGCGGACGGTCAGCGAGCGCAGCACGTCGTCCACCGGGAAGCCGAGGTCGACGCTGAGCCAGCGTTCGTCCGCCAGCTCGGCCAGCTCCACGCGGCGCTGGTTCGCCAGCCGGTGGCCGGCCGGCAGCGCCACGTCGAGCGGTTCCCGCAGCAGCGGCACCACTTCGAGCCGGCTCGAGTCGAACTCCGGCGCGTGCTCGTCGCGGTGCGCCACGACGATGTCGTAGTCCGCGACCAGGCCGGGCACCTCCGGCGGCGTCATGTCGACGTCCCGGACGTCGATCTCCAGGCCGTCGTACCCGGCGACGCGGGACAGCAGCCCCGGCAGCAGCATCAGGCCGGCCGTCTGGAAGATCGCCAGCCGCACCCGCCCGCGCGGCGCGCTGCGGTAGGTGTCCAGTTCGGACTCGGCCCGCTCGAGCGCGGCGAGCACCTCGTCGGCGCGGGCGACCAGCGCGCGGCCCGCGTCGGTCAGCCGCAGGCCGCGGCCCGCCGGCTCGGTGAGCGGCAGGCCGACCTCGCTCTGCAACGCGCGCAGCTGCTGCGAGACCGCGGACGGCGTGCAGTGCAGCGCCCGCGCGGCCGCCGTCACGCTCCCCCGGTCGGCGAACTCCCGCAACGTGCGCAACCGGCCCAGATCCACACCGGCACTCTACTTGAAGCACCGCTACAAGGTCCCTGAAAATATTCTCGCTGGTGCTTCACGGTCGCCGTCGTCAGAGTGGAGGCATGCCCGCCCGTGATCGCCTGCTCGCCGTGCTCGTCGCCGTCCTCTGGGGCCTCAACTTCCTGGCCATCCACGCCACGCTCGGCCAGTTCCCGCCGGTGTTCGCGGGCGCGCTGCGGTTCGCCGTGATCGCGATCCCGACGATCCTGTTCGTGCCGTGGCCGAAGGTGAAGGTCCGGCACCTGCTCGGCTACGGCCTGGGCTTCGGCACCGGGCAGTTCGCGTTCCTGTTCATCGCGATGGACACCGGGATGCCGACCGGCCTCGCGTCGCTGGTGCTGCAGGCGTCGGCGCCGTTCACCGTGCTCCTCGGCGCCGTCTTCCTGCGCGAACGCGTCACGCCGCACCAGCTGGCCGGCATCGCGCTGGCGGTGGCCGGGATGGTCGCGATCGCGTGGCAGCGGTCCGGGCACGCCGCCCTGCTGCCGATGATCCTGACGTTGCTGGCCGCGCTGAGCTGGGCGTTCGGCAACCTCAGCACGCGCAAGGCCGAGCCGGACAACCCGCTGCACTTCACGCTGTGGATGTCGGTGGTGCCGCCGCTGCCGATGTTCGCGCTTTCGCTGGTCATGGAGGGCCCGGCCGCGCAGTGGCGGTCGCTGACGACGCTCGGCACCCCCACCGGCCTGACCGCGCTCGGCGGGCTGACCTACGTCGTGCTGATCGGCACGGTCGTCGGCTCGGGCCTGTGGACGACGCTGATGCGACGCAACCCGGCCGGCGTGGTGTCGCCGTTCTCGCTGCTGGTGCCGGTGGTCGGGCTGACGGCGTCGTTCCTGCTGCTGGGCGAGCGGCCGACCTGGCTGGAGGCCGGCGCCGCCGCCGTCGTGATCGCCGGCGTGCTGCTCGGCTCGCTCCGGCCCGCGCGCAGGCCCGAGCCGGAGCTGGTCGCGGCTTAGGCGGCGGTCTCTTCCTGCTTTTCCGGTTCGGCGTGGTTGCGGCCCAGTCGCTTCTTCATGACGAAGAAGACGACGACGCCGATGACGATCGCGGCGAGCAGGCCGAACTTGGAGAACCGGCCGAGCCACTCTTCGGCGACGACGCCGAGGTAGTAGACGGCCGCGGTCGTGCCGCCCGCCCAGACGATGCCGCCGGCCGCGTTCGCCAGCAGGAACTTCGGGTAGTGCATGCGCAGCGACCCGGCGAGCGGGCCGGCGAGGATCCGCAGGAACGCGATGAACCGGCCGAGGAAGACCGCCCACACCCCGCGTTTGTCGAAGATCCGTTCGGCGTTGGCCAGGTGCGTCGGGCCGAAATGCTTCGGGAATTTCCGGCCGGCCCACGCGAAGAGCCGTTGCCCACCGGTTTTCCCGATGAAGTAGCCGATGCTGTCGCCGATGATGGCGCCGGCACTGGCCAGGATCCCGATCCAGAGCGGGTTCACCGCATCGTGCGTCGAAGCCAGCAAGGCCGCGCTCACCAGCACGATTTCGCCCGGCAGCGGAATGCCGAGGCTTTCGATCATGATCACCGCACCGACGATCAGGTACACCGAGATCGGCGGGATCGCCTCCAGCCATTGGTCGATGTGCACAGCCCGTACCCCCTGGTACCCGCGTCGGAATTCGGTGTTCGCTTTCCGCAGGGTACCGGGGGCGGTCCGCTCGGGGCGGCATCCTCAGGTATGGCCCGGCCTACGACTTTCGTCGGGGCACGGCCGGTTTGTCCCCCGAAGTTGTCCACAGGGTGCACCCCCATGTGGACAACTTCGTGGACAGCCGCCGTCAGGGCTTCAGGTCCACCGCCGCCCGCAACGTCGCGTCCATGTGGAACGGCGTCGAGTCGTGCACGTGGGTGATCCGCCACTCGCCGTCCTCCCGGCGGAAGCACACCGTCGAGCGGAACCACAGCTCGAAGCCCGCCGGCGCGCCCTTGGGCGTGGTCGACAAGCGGTTCAGCGAGTGGCTGTACGCGATGTCTGCCCCGATAGTGATCTCCAGGTCGCGGATCTCGTAGTCGATCGGGCCCTCGAACGTCTCGAACCACGCCTTGCGCGCCGCGACGCCGGTGACCTCCTCGCCGCGGTGGACCAGGGGCGGGGCCAGCGTGAACGCCACGACGTCCGGGGCGTACTGCGAGCCCAGCGTCTCCGCGTCACGGGCCGTCATCGCCGCTTCACGTGCCGCCAGCAACGCGCGGATCTGCTGCTCACTCATGCCATTCTCCTCTGTGGTCGGTGCTTGCACGGGAGACGTCGGCGCCGCCGGGCCGATTTCGACAGGGAGGCTTTCGTGAAATACGTGGTCCTGATCTACGGCAACCCCGAGTCGCGCCAGGCCTGGGAGGGCATGAGCGACGAACAGCGGGCCGCCGGGCTGGCCAGCTACCGGCAGCTCAACGACGATCTCGACGCTTCCGGCGAACGGATCGTCTCCGAACGGCTCGCCTACCCCGAACTGGCCAAGCGGGTGGGACCGCTGGCGACCGACGGCCCGTTCGCCGAGGCCAAGGAGTTCCTCGCCGGCTTCTACCTGCTCGACTGCGAAACCGAAGAACGCGCCCTCGAGATCGCGCACCGGATCCCGGAAGCCTCCTTCGGCGTCGTGGAGGTGCGGCCCGTCATGGGGTTGCGTGGTCCGGAGCTGTGACCGACGTCGAAAGCCTGCTCCGCGAGCTCGCACCGCAGGTACTGGCCGCCCTCGTGCGGCGGTACGGCGGCTTCGACACCTGCGAAGACGCCGTCCAGGAGGCGCTGCTCGCCGCGTCGCGGCAGTGGCCGGTCGAGGGCGTGCCCGATCACCCGAAGGGGTGGCTCATCACGACCGCGTCCCGGCGTCGCATCGAGCAGTGGCGCAGTGACACGGCACGGCAGCGGCGGGAGGAGACCGCCGCGCTGGCCGAGCCGCCCCACCCCGAGCCGGTCAGCGGGGTCGACGACACGCTGACCCTGCTGCTGCTCTGCTGCCACCCGTCGCTGACGCCGCCGTCGCGGGTCGCACTGACCCTGCGGGCGGTCGGCGGGCTGACCACCGCCGAAATCGCGCGGGCCTTCCTCGTCCCGGAAGCGACCATCGGCCAGCGGATCAGCCGCGCGAAGCAGAAGCTCCGCGGCGAACGCCTCACCGGCGACGACCGTCCCGAGCGGCTGGCCGCCGTGCTGCAGGTGCTGTACCTGATCTTCACGGAGGGCCACACGGCCAGTTCGGGGGACGCGCTGAGCCGCGTCGACCTGACGACCGAGGCGATCCGGCTCGTCCGGCAGCTGCACGCGGAAGTCCCGGACGACGGCGAGGTCACCGGGCTGCTGGCGCTCATGCTGCTCACCGAGGCCCGCCGCCCGGCGCGCGTCGACGCGACCGGAGCACTGGTTCCGCTGGCCGAGCAGGACCGGTCGCGCTGGAACCGGGCGTTCGTCGACGAGGGCGTCGCGCTCATCACCCAGGCGCTGGCGACCGCGCCGGTCGGCCCCTACCAGCTCCAGGCGGCGATCGCCGCCGTCCACGACGAGGCCGCGACCAGTGAAGACACCGGCTGGGCGGAAATCCTCACGCTCTACGACCTGCTGCGGGTCGTCGCCCCCGGCCCGATGGTGACGCTGAACCGGGTCGTGGCGTTCGCGCAGGTCCACGGTCCCGAGGCCGGGCTGGCGGAGCTGGGCGAGGCGGCCGCGGACCCCGCGCTGGCGAAGCACCACCGGGTCGACGCGATCCGGGCGCACCTGCTCGAGCTGTCCGGGGACGCGGCCGGCGCCCGGGAGGCGTACCTGGCCGCCGCGCGGCGGACGTTGAGCCTGCCGGAACAGGCGTACCTGCAGTCCCGGGCCGCCCGCCTGGCGGGCACTTTCACGTGAAAGTGACCTGGAGGGACTAGCTCCGGATCACTTTCACGTGAAAGCGGCGCTCAGAGGATTTCGGCGGACGTGCCGATGTCCGGCGGGCCCAGGTCGGGGTTGAGCGCCCCGGTGAGCTCCACCAGTTCCGGCTCCACCTCGTGCGGCTGGATGCGCCCGTCGCGGATGTCCTCCGCGTAGTGGCACGCCACCCGGTGCCCGCCGCCGATTTCGCGCAGCTGCGGGCGGTCGGTGTCGCACAGGCTCGCCTGCCGCCACGGGCAGCGCGTGTGGAACCGGCAGCCCGACGGCGGGTTGGCGGGCGAGGGCAGGTCACCGGCGAGCAGGATCTGCTCGCGGGTGTCCTCGACCTGCGGGTCCGGCACCGGGATGGCCGACAGCAGCGCCTTCGTGTACGGGTGCAGCGGGTCCCGGTACAGCGAGTCCGCGTCGGTCTCCTCGACCAGCGCGCCCAGGTACATCACGCCGATGCGGTCGGAGATGTGCCGCACCACCGCGAGGTCGTGCGCGATCACGACGTAGGTCAGGCCGAGCTGGTCCTGCAGGTCCTCGAGCAGGTTCACCACCTGGGCCTGCACCGAAACGTCCAAGGCGGACACCGGCTCGTCGGCGACGATCAGGTCCGGCTCCACGGCCAGCGCCCGCGCGATGCCGATGCGCTGGCGCTGCCCGCCCGAGAACTCGTGCGGGTACTTCCGCAGCGACGTCTCCGGGAGGCCGACCGCGGCCAGCAGCTGCCGCAGCCGCCGCTGGGTGGCCGCCTTGTCCTTGTCGAGGCCGTGCGCGTGCATGCCCTCGAGCAGGATGGACTCGACCGACTGGCGCGGGTCCAAACTGGACATCGGGTCCTGGAAGACCATCTGCATCCGGCGCCGGGCCTTCCGCAGTTCCTCGCCCTTGAGCTGCGCGACGTCGGTGCCGTCGAACACCACGGAACCGGCGGTGGGTTCGCTCAGCCGCAGGATCGCCCGGCCCAACGTGGACTTGCCGCAGCCGGATTCGCCCACCAGGCCGTAGGTTTCGCCCCGCCGGATGGCCAGGTCGACGCCGTCGACCGCGTACACGTGCCCGACCGTCCGGTCGAACACGATGCCGCTCTTGATCGGGAAGTGCACCTTGAGGTCGGTGACCTCGAGCAGCACGTCACCAGCAGGACGGGTCATCGGGCTCCTCCTCCCGCGGCGACCGCGGGCCGCACGGGGTTGTGACAGCGCAGCAGCCCGCCCTGGTCGGGCGCCAGCTGCGGCTGGACCTCGCGGCAGACCGGCAGCGCGTTGGGGCAGCGCGGTGCGAACGCGCACGCGTGGTCCCACGGGATGTTGTCGGCCACCGAACCCCGGATGGGGACCAGCTTCTCGCCGCGGCCCGCGTCCAGGCGCGGGATCGAGGCGAGCAGGCCGTGCGTGTACGGGTGCCGCGGCTGGGCGAACAGCTGGTGCCGCTGCGCCCGCTCCACGATCTTGCCGCCGTAGAGGACGTTGACCTCGTCGCACAGCCCGGCGACGACGCCGAGGTCGTGGGTGATCATGATCAGCGCGGTGCCGGTGTCCTGCACCAGTTCCCGCAGCAGCGCGAGGATCTGCGCCTGGATGGTGACGTCGAGCGCGGTCGTCGGCTCGTCGGCGATGAGCAGCCGCGGCCGGCAGGCCAGCGCGATCGCGATCAGCGCGCGCTGCCGCATCCCGCCGGAAAGCTGGTGCGGGTACTCGGAAAGCCGTCGCGACGGGTCCGGGATGCCGACCTTGTCCAGCAGGTCCACCGCTTCGGTGGACGCCGCCTTGCGCGACATCCCGCGGTGGCGCTCCAGCACCTCGGTGATCTGCAGCCCGATCGGGATGACCGGGTTCAGCGAGGACAGCGGGTCCTGGAACACCATGCCGAGGTCGCGGCCGCGGCGGTCGCGCATGTCCCGGTCGGACAGCTTGAGCAGGTCGGTGCCTTCGAAGCGCACCGAGCCGCTGACCTTGTTGCCGCGCTTGGCCAGCAGCCGCATGATCGCCAGGGACGTCACGGACTTGCCGCAGCCGGACTCGCCGACCAGGCCGACCGTCTGGCCCGGCTCGACGTCGAAGCTGACGTTGTCCACCGCGGTGAACGACTGCTCGCCACGGCGGACGAACTGGACCGTGAGATCACGGACCTCAAGGAGTGCCACGGGGAATCACCGCCTGTTCTTCGGGTCGAGGGCTTCGCGGAGGGACTCGCCGAGCAGCGTGAACCCGAGCGCGACGATGATGATCGCGATGGCCGGGTAGTACGCGAGCTCGGGCCGGACGTCGAGGAACTGCCGGGCACCCTTGCTCAGCATGATGCCCCACTCCGCCCGGTTCGGGTCCGGGTCGCCCAGACCGAGGAACGACAGCGCCGCGGCCTCCAGGATGGCGGTCGCCAGGGTCAGCGTGGCCTGCACGATGACCGGGCCGAGCGAGTTCGGCAGCATGTGCCGGAACACGATCGCGCCGCGCTTCACGCCCAGCGACGTCGCCGCGAGCACGTGGTCGCTGCTGCGCTGCGTCAGCATCGAGCCGCGCAGCAGCCGCGCGAAGATCGGCACCCCGATCAGCGAGACGGCGAGGATCACCGTCCACTGGCTGGGCTTGGCGAACAGGGCCGCGACCGAGATCGCCAGCAGCAGCGACGGCACCGACAGCATGACGTCGACCAGTCGCATGAGGACGGTGTCGACCCAGCCGCCGAAGGCGCCGGCGAGCCCGCCGATGATGACGCCGAGGAGCACGCCGATCACCGTGGCCAGCACGCCGACGAGCAGGGTGTTCTGCGCGCCGACGAGCAGCCGCGACAGCTCGTCGCGGCCGAAGTCGTCCACGCCGAGCGGGTAGCCCGGCTGCGAACCGGGGATGATCCCCTGGCCGAGGGCGACCTTGTCCTGCAGGTAGCGCTCGAACGGGTCCTTGGGCGCGATCAGCGGCGCGAAGATCGCCAGCAGGAGGAACAGGCCGGTGATCACGCCACCGGTGATGGCGACCGGGCTGCGCAGCATCCGCCGCAGGGCTTCGCGGCCGAGGCTGTTCCCGCTCGCCGCGGCGAGCTTGTCGATCGGTTCCTTCTTCTTGTTCAGCAGAGTGTTCATCGCACACGCACCCTCGGGTCGATGAGCCCGTACGAGACGTCGACCAGCATGTTCACCAGCACGTACACCAGCGCGCCGAACAGCAGCAGCGCCTGGAGCCGGGGGTAGTCACGCCGTTCGATGCCTTCGGCCAGCAGGAATCCGAGGCCACGGAAGTTGAACACCCGCTCGGTCAGCACCGCGCCGCCGAGCAGGGCGCCGGTCTGCAGGCCGATGGTGGTGACCACCGGGAGCAGGCCGTTGCGGAGCACGTGCCGGCGGCGGACGACGGGCTGCGTGAGGCCCTTCGAGTTGGCCGTGCGGATGAAGTCCTCGTTGAGCACTTCGAGCACCGACGCGCGGGTGATCCGGGTGATCACCGCGAGCGGGATGGTGGCGAGCGCGAACGCCGGGAGGATCAGGTGCTTGATCGCGTCCCAGACGGCGTCCCACTCGCTCGTCATGATGCCGTCGAGGACGGCGAAGTTGGTGACGGCGGTGGCGTCCAGGCCCGCGGTCTGCCGTCCCTGCGACGGCAGGCCCAGCGGCCCGGCGAGCAGGTCCTGCATCATGTAGCCGAGGAAGAACACCGGCACCGCGACACCGATCAGCGTCAGCACGATGATCACGTTGTCAGCGACGCCACCGCGGTAGCGGGCCGAAATGTAGCCCGCCGGGATGCCGATGAGCACCGCGATGATCATCGCGGTGATGCCCAGCTCGATGGTGGCGGGCAGGAAGGTGCCGATCTCCGACATCACCGGCTGGGTGGAGACCAGCGAGGCGCCGAAGTCACCGGTGATCGCGCGGCCGAGGAACTTGAAGTACTGGATGATGACCGGCTGGTCAAGCCCCAGCACGTGGTTGAGGTTGGCGATCTTCTCCGGCGTTGCCTTGTCGCCGAGGAGGGCGGCCGCGGGCCCTCCGGGCAGCGACCGGAGCCAGGCGAAGACCAGGATGGACAGGATGAGGAGCGTCGGGATCGCTTGTAGCAGCCGACGCACGAGAAATCGGAGCACTTGCAGTCAGTCCTTAGGTGGCAGCCCGCTGAGTACGGAACATGGGGTGGGCGCGGTAGCGCCCACCCCATGCCTCGCGGCTTAGTACCGTCAGTTAACGGTCACGGTGTTGAACCGCTCGTCGGTCAGCGGGCTGGCGACCAGACCCTTGACCTTCGGGCCGACCACGATGGCGGGCGGGCCGTAGGAGATCGGGATGGCGGGCAGGTAGTCCATGATCTTCTTGTTGACGTCCTGGTACGCCTTGGCGTGCGCGTCGCCGGCGGGCGACGCGTCCGCGGCGGCGAGCGCCTGGAACAGCTCCGGGTTGTCGAACCCGAACTCCGGCTTCTTGCGGCCGAAGAAGGTGCCGACGAAGTTGCCGGCGTCGTTGTAGTCACCGGTCCAGCCGAGCAGGTGCAGGTCCTGGTGGCCGAACTTCTGGACGTCGTCCTTGTAGCCACCGTTCCACGGCTTGGCGACCGGCTCGATCTTGACGCCGATGGCCTTCAGGTCCTCGGAGATCGAGGTGAAGACGTCCGCCGGGTTCGGCATGTACGGCCGGGTGACCTCGGTCGGGTAGTAGAACTTCAGCGTCAGGTTCGTCGCGCCGGCTTCCTGCAGGAGCTGCCGGGCCTTCGCCTGGTCGAACGGGTACTTGGTGACCTCGTCGGTGTAGCCGGAGATCGTCTTGGGCACGAACTCGGTGGCCACCTCGGCGCCCTCGGGCAGCTTGCTCTTGACGAACTGCTCGCGGTTGATGCCGTAGGCCAGCGCCTGGCGGACCTTGACGTCCTTCAGCTTCTCGCCGGCCGGGCCGGACTGGTTGATGCCCAGGTAGAGCACGTTGAACGGCGGGCGCACCAGCACCTGCTCGCCCTCGTTGCGCAGCAGGCCGTAGTCCGCGGGCGCCGGGTAGTCGTAGCCCTGGATGTCGCCGGCCTTGAGCGCCTGCTTGCGGGCGTTCTCGTCCGGGATGACCTTGAAGATCAGCTTGTCGAGCTTGGCCGTCTGGGTCGGGCTGGTGTCGTTCTTGGACAGGACGATCTCGCCCTTGCCCTGGTCCCAGCTGTCGAACTTGAACGGGCCGGTGCCGACCGGGTGCTTGTTCGCGTACTCGCTGTAGGTGAACGAGTCACCGGACTGGGTGACCTCGTCCGCCTTGAACTGCTTGAGCGCGGTCGGGCTCTGCATCGCGAACGACGGCAGGGTGAAGGCCGCCGGGAACGCGCCCTTCGCCTTGTTCAGGTTCACGACGGCGGTCGCCGGGTCCTTGGCTTCGCAGCTCTTGTAGACCGGGTCGCCGTACTCGTCGCTCTCGTTCTTCGCGAAGCCGCTGAAGACGTCGGCGTAGTAGATCATCTGGCTCTGGGCGGCGGCGCCCTTCATGTTGTACCAGCGGTCGAAGTTGAAGCAGACCGCGGCGGCGTCGAAGGCGGTGCCGTCGGAGAACTTCACGCCCTGCTTGAGCGAGAACGTCCAGGTCTTGCCGTCGTTGCTCGGCTCCCACTTCTCGGCCAGCGAGGGCTCGAGGTCGGCGGTGCCCGGCTTGTTCTGGATCAGCGTGTCGAAGATCTGCCGCGTGATCCGGAAGGTCTCGCCCTCGTCGTTGAAGATCGGGTCGAACAACTTCGGGTTGCCGGCCGCGCCGAAGATCATCGTGCCCCCGGAACCACCCCCCGCGCCTTCCTCACGCTTGGACTCCGCACAAGCGGACAGCGAAACCGCGAGCGCGCCGGTGAGCCCGATCAGGGCCACGCGGCGTGTTCGGGTCAGCCGCAATTGCTGCATCTGGCACCCCTTGGGAGATGTTCGGGTTCAAAGTCACCGTCCGGTCGGTCAGGAACTCGACGGACGATCGGTGTGCTCGCCGACACTAGCGGGAACTCGGCCCGCACTTAAGCACGTGAGGTTACGATCGCGCTACGCGGACGTCGATTTGACCGCAATGTGTCCGGAAATCATGACAGAATGTGACCGTTTGGGGTGGATGGCTGCACCCAGTGCTCGATCCATGACTCAGATGGCGGTACCGAGATTGGCCCACTCGTGTATCCGACTACGGACCGCTGGATCGATCCGGAGCAGGCCGGACACAGAGCGTGACCACGCTGTCCCCTACGAAAGTCGGGATCCGGCGGCCTCGCGGGTGCCGTCAACGGTGAACCAACCGCGCTCGAACCGTTGCCAGCGCGCCAATTCGTCCCGTGCGGCCGGGCCGTCCCGTGCGACGGCCCGGGCCAGCCGCTCGGCCGCGGAGCCGCCGGAGAGCCAGCAGAGGTGGGAAAGCAAGGGTCTTACCGAAGCGCGGCCGCTCGACACGCCTTCCAGCACCAGGACGTCCGGCACCTCCACCCCGACGAGCTCACCCGGCCGGGGTGCCCCGGTGGACCAGTCCACCCGCCGGTACGCCCCCGCCACGCCGGCGGCCAGCGGCCGCAGAACGCCGTCGGCGAGCCGCGGCCACCACGCGACCGGGTCGTCCCACGTCGCGAAGGCGTCGGTGCTCACCAGGGCCGTCCGGCACCCGCGGGCGGTCAGCCCGGCGACGACCTGGGCGGCGAGCGTGGACTTGCCGGCCCCCGAGGGGCCGTCGATGGCGAGCACGCGCACCCGGCCCAGCCGCGCGGGGGCGGCGAGCAGGGCCTCGATCAGCGCGTCACTTGCTGACGCGCTCGACCTCCGGGAGCCCTTTGACGTCGTCGGGAGCCGCCGTCTTCGCTTCCAGCTCGGCGATCCGGCTCGCCAGCTCGCGCCGGGTGTCCTCCAGCTCGCAGCGCAGCAGCGCGATTTCCTCGACCGACGTGCGCACCTCTTCCTCGAGGTGCCCGGTCTCGGTGGACAGGTGCAGCGACACGAGCGCCAGCACGACACCGGCGAGGAGGAAGACGAAGTTCGACGGGGTTTCCACCCCGGTCAGCCGGGCCAGGAACTGCGCGGCCGCCGGGATCGCGGCCAGCACCACGACACCGATGGCGACGATCAGCCACACGCCCGCGTACTTCTCCCGCAGCTTGCGCCGCCGCATCATCTCGACGACGACGAACAGCACCAAGCAGGCGATGACGATGCTGAGGATGCGCCAACCGGCCATCTTCGGAAGCTCCTTATGCCGAGTCTGAGGAGTCGACCGCGGGACGGCGGCGAACCAGCGCGAGCAGCAGCGCGAGCCCGGCGCGGCCCAGGTAGACGGCCGACTTGACGGGCGAGTGGCTGGGCGTGCCGCCCGCGCGCTCGCGCATGATGACCGGGATCTCCTTGATGGTCAGCTCGGCCCGGATGGCCATGACCAGCGATTCGACCGTGTCGCCGAGGTACTCGGCCGGGTAGTAGCCGGCGAACAGCCGGATCGCGCGCGGCCCCATCGCCTTGAAGCCCGAGGTGACGTCGGTGAGCCGGGTCTTCGCCAGCCGCGAGAACACGATCGACAGCGCGACCATGGCGTACTTGCGCGGGCCGCTGGCCTTGTACGCGCCCTTGCCGGCGAACCGGGAGCCGATCACGATGTCCGCGTCGTCCAGGCCGCGCAGCAGCGCGTCGAGCTCGTCCGGGTCGTGCTGGCCGTCGGCGTCCACCTGCACGACGACGTCGTACCCGCGGGCGGCGGCGTAGCGGAAGCCGGTGCGCATCGCGCCGCCGACCCCGAGGTTCACGGCGAGCCGCGCCACCTCGGCCCCCGCGGCGCGGGCCAGCTGGGCGGTGTCGTCCACCGAGCCGTCGTCGACGACCAGCAGGTCGCCGTCCGGGAGGGCCCGCTTCACCTGCTCGATGACCGACGCGACGCTCGCCGACTCGTTGAGGGCGGGCATCACGATGAGCACGCGGCGGCTGGTCACCGAGGTCGCCGAGGTCGAAGACACGCGATCACTTTATCCCTTCACTGCCGGTCACCGGCCGCGGACCCGGGCGCGGCCCCGGCCGCCACGACGTCCTGCTGGCCGGCGATCTCGTAGACGGAGGCACCGGCGTTGCGGTAGACCAGCTTGAACCCGGGCGTGGTGTCCAGGTTCAGCAGGCCGGGGTCGTTCCGCTGGTCGGGGACGGCGTTGCCCTGGCCGACGAAGGCGTAGCGGACCTTGAGCTCCCGCAGGATCCGCCGGGCCTCCGGGTCGGACTCCAGCCGGTTCGCGAACGTGCTGACGTAGCCGACGTCGCTGGTGCGCGGGGCGCCGTAGTAGTTCCACTGCGTCGGCTTCACCCCTTGCAGCGCGTACATCCAGACCGACCCGTCGAGGCGGTCGTTCAGGACGCGCTCGCCGGGCACGGTGTGCGCGGCCAGCCAGGCGAACGCCGTCTCTTCGTCCGCGCTGACCGCGGGGAAGCCGCGGTAGGCGATGTTGACGTGGACGGAGTTGAGGTACACGTACCCGCGGCTGAACCCGCCGACCACCGCCGCGAGCACCACCACGCCGGCCAGGACGGGCGCGGCCGGGTGCAGCTTCGGCAGCCGGGGCCGGACCTTCTCCGCGAACCACGCCGTCGCGGAGTGGACGAACTCGCCGAAGCCCACCGCGCCGATCATCGGCAGCAGCGCGGCGAGCCGGTAGTTGTCGTTGTAGAACGGGCCGCTCAGCAGGTGGACCAGGCGGTTCTCCATGGACACCGTCGCCGCGTACAGACCGCCGAGCACGACGTACGCGCCGACCAGCCAGACCATCCGCCGTCGCCGGGCCAGCAGGAAGATGCCGATGATGGCGGGCAGGCCGATCCACCACTGCGGGAAGTTCGCCATCGGCGAGAACGTGACGGCCTGCCCGACCGCGCCGGTCATGGTCGCCGCGTTCGCCCAGACGGCGGACGTGACGCCACCGGCGTTGTAGAGGGAGGGCAGCACCTGGGGCAGGCCGAGCCCGGCGGCCAGCAGCGCGGCCGCCACCAGCGACGGCCAGGCCCGCCGCCAGTCGATCGGCTCGAACTTCAGCAGCACGGCGGCCAGGATCAGGACGCAGTAGACGACGAGGACGAACACGACGCTGGTGTGCAGCGCCGCCAGTCCCGCGACGCCGACGCCCACGGCCAGCGGCCCGGTGGCCCCGCCCGGCTCGAGCAGCAGGCGGACCACCGCGAGCATGGCCGGGACCAGCGCGACGCCGGCGGCGTACGGCCAGACCGGGCCGTGCCAGAACAGGTCGTAGGGGAACGAGGTGAAGCAGGCGGAAGCCGCGGCGGCCGCGGCGGCCGTCACCGGGGGCAGCCGCCACGCGCGGCACATCGCGGCCACGCCGAGCGGCACCGCGAAGGTGACGGCGATGGACGCGAAGTTCAACAGCGGCATCACGGTCAGCCCGCCCTTGCCGAAAAGCAGGGCGAGCAGCGCGTGGTAGGTGTCCGGGTAGAAGTAGCGGGTCTCGTCCGGCAGGTTCGCGATGGTGCCGATGGTCGACGGGCGCGCGTCACCGCGCTCGGCGATCCAGCGGACAAGGTTCGCGTGGAACGCGGCGTCCCAGTCCTGGTTCACCGTGCCCGGCGTCGGGATGCCGCGCAGGACCGTCAGCGCGCCGACCGCCATGCCGGCGGCGACGCCGAGCGCCGTGAAGGCGTGCGCGCGCCACGACCACCGCGGACGTCCGGGCGAGGCCGCCTCGGCGTCCGGACGGCGCCGCCGGGTGAACCGGGCCACGGCCCAGGTGACGGCGAAGCCGAGGGCCGACACCACGAGCGTCCACAGGGACACCGACAGCGCGGTCCACCGGATGCCCGTACCGCCGAGCAGCGGGACGGCGAGGGCCACGAGCCCGAACGTGAGGACCGGCGCGGCCGCGCCCAGCGTCCAGCCCCGCAGGCCGATCGCGGCCCCGAAAACGGCGCCCGGGAGCCAGAATGCGGCCAGAACGAGCAGAAAACCCATTCTCACCCCTTATTTTCCGCCGTGATCCGTCCCGCACCCGCGGCGACCGCCGTTCTCCGGCGGCGGCCACGCTACCGCGCACGTCAGCTCGCTGGTCACCCGCATCCTGGGCGGACCGCGGCCACCCATAGACTCCCCGGCGTTGGCGGCTTTGTTGATCGGAGAAAGCATGCTGTCCGAAGCTGTCCGGCTGGCTGTGGGAATCCTGGTGGTGTTGCTCCCGGGATTTTCGATCCTCCTGGTCACCGGCATACGGGAACGGTTGTGGCTGGCGGGCCTTTCGGCGCCGTTGACCACCGGGTTCGTCCTCCTGGTGTCGCTCTTCACGGGCGTCACCGGGATCCGCTTCGGCCTGCTGACGACGGTCGTCGCGCTCGTGGTCGTCCTGCTCGTGCTCGGCGGGGTGCGGTGGCTGGTCCGCCGCCGCCGTCCGGCCGCGGAGCCCGCCGAGCCCGCCGAAGACCCGCGGCTGCGCACGCTGACCGGCCGCGCCGGGCTGGTGGCCCAGGTGCTCGGCGCGCTCATCGCCGTCGCCGGGGTCGGCCTCGGCGTCCGCACGTGGCACAAGGGCCTCGGGTCGTGGCAGACGCCGACCCAGGAGCACGACACCGTCACGCACGCCGTGCTGACCGCCTTCACGCACTTCACCGGCAAGGCCGCGCCGTGGCAGATCCTGCCGATCGACGTCGTGCACGACACCAACGTCCAGTTCTACCCGCCCGGCTTCACCGACCTCTGCGCGCTGCTCACCGACGTCTTCGGGGACACGATGCTGTCCCTGAACCTGGCGACCGTCGTGTTCTCGGTGGTCGTGCTGCCGCTGTCGGTCGCCGCCCTGACCGCGGCCGTGCTCCGGCACGGACGGCTCGGCCGCGGCTGGGTCGAGCTCGCCGCGGGCGTGGCCGCGCTGGTCTCCGTGCAGCTGTACCGCCCGGGTATCGCCTTCGCCCACGACGGCGGCGTGCTGCCGAACGCGGCCGCGATGACGCTCATGCCCGGCCTCGTCGCCGTGATGCTGCTGCTCGGCAAGCGCAACTGGGGCCGCGCGGTGCTGGTCGGCGTCGCCGCGGCCGGCGCGTTCAACGTGCACCCGAGCGCGCTGACCTCGGTCGCGCTGACGACGGTCGCGGCCCTGATCGGCCTGCTGTTCACCAAGGCGGGCCGGCTCGCCTTCGTCCGCGCGCTCCTGCCGCTGGTGCTGGCGGGCGTGGTCGGCGTGGTCCTCATCGTCCCGGACGTGCTGGCGCTGCTGCGGCTCGGCAACGGCTCGGTGGTCGACGCGCCGGCCAACATCCGCGGCACGCAGCTGGGCGCGTCGTTCGAGCTGGTCGCCCGGCTGCCCTACGGCGGCTACTTCGACCCGAGCGGCACGATCGGCCAGCTGGTGCTCGGCCTGCTCGGCCTGGCCGGCGTGGTCGCCACGCTGCTGTCCCGCCGGGCGTGGCCGCTGCTGACGGCCTGGCTGTTCTGGGCGACGGTCATGGTGAGCTTCCACTACTCGCCCAACTCGGGCTTCGGCGCGACGATCGGCCGCTACTACTACCGGGTCGCCAACCGCCTCGACACCCACGTCTACCTGCTGATCCCGCCGCTGGCGGGTGTGCTGTTCGTGGCGCTGGCGCTGTTCGTGGTCGCGGTACAGAAGCGCAACCCGGTCCCGGCGCGGTTCCGGCCGGCGGTGGCGTACGGGCTGGTCGTAGTGCTGCTGGGTGCGCTGACGGTGACGTCGTTCCGCGGCTACATGAACACGGGGGCGCTGTCGCTGAGCCAGCGCTACGCGGCCCCGCAGTTCGTCCGCTACGACGCGGCGGACGACGCGGCGGCGAAGTGGCTGCACGAGCACGTGGCCCCGGGCGAGGCGATCCTCAACAACGCGAACGACGGCTCGACGCTGTTGTACGTCGACTACGACCTGCCGATCCTCAACATCGTCCCGGACGGTCACAGCCCGATCCAGGACAACATCACGCTGCTGGCGATGTTCAACTACTACCCGGAGGACCCGGAGGTCCAGAACATCCTGCGGGCGAAGAACGTCCGCTGGGTGTACGTGGACACGTCGGCCCCGACGGTCGGCACGGACGGCCGCCACTGGACGGGCAAGCTGACGTACAGCCTGGCGCCGGGATTGAGCAAGCTGTCGGGGTTGCCGGGCCTGACGAAGGTGTTCACCTCGGGCACGGTGAGCGTGTACCGGCTGGACCTGCCGCAGTCCCCGCCGCGGGGCTGAGGCTTCCGCTGCGGCCGGTCGTTCGGCGCTCGCTGGTTCACGCTGGTTGCCTGCTGGTTGCCTGCTGTCGTCAACGACGAGGCTTTGCGTGCTGCCTTCCACCAGGAGGCTGGCGTGTGGAGCCTCTCACCACGAGGCTTTCGCGTGCCGCCTTCCACCACCAGACTTTCGCCTGCCGCCTTCCACCGCAACGAGGCTTTCCCTGCCGTCTTCCACAACGAGGCTGGGGTGTGGACAAGACGGCTCGGGCGGCTTCTCGGCGAGGGTTTCGGTCGGGTGGGGCCGATAGACTGAAGCGGGGATGGACCCCCAGGGAGGGTGGGCCCTGTCTGGGGGCCTTGGATGAGGGCGTTGGCTGGGGGTTGCTGCCCGCTGCGCCAGGCTCAAACCGGCCCCGCACCGCGTCCGGGACCACTCACGACATCCCGGTGACCGGCGAACCTCAGGCGGCTTCGGGCTCGACCGGCTCCGGCGCCCGCCGCAGGACGAACGCCAGCACCACGGCCAGCCCGAGCGCCGGCGCCACGGCCAGTGCGACCACCGCGCGGAACACCGTGTCACCCGGCAGGAACAGCAGCACCAGCGAGGCCGTGCCGGTCACCACCGCCCAGGTCGCGAGCACGAGCTTCGCCTGCGTGCGGGCCACCAGCACCGCCGTGAGCAGCTGCATCGGCACCAGCAGCACCGACGACCACACCAGCCCGGCCACCGACCAGCCGTCGATGTCGTACTTCGGGCCGCTGACGAACCGGACCGCCCACGGGCCGAGCCACAACCCCACCAGCGCACCGAGCGCGGCCAGGGCCAGCGACGCCGCCGCGCCGAGCGCGAGCACGCGGCGCAGGCGGTGGCGGCCCTCGTCCGTCACCGACAGCCGGACGACGAACGGCACGGCCAAGGACTGCACCGGCCCGATCAGCGTCAGCGGGAGCCGCGCGATGACCAGCGCCGCGAAGAGCGCGCCGACGCGGTCGCCGTCGCCGCCCGGGGCCAGGAGGCCGACCAGGGCCGGGTAGCCGGTGATGACCGCCGCCGTCAGGGCCGCGCCGACCAGGAGCATGCTCATCCGGCGGGTCGTGACGCCCCAGCCGTCGCCCTCGACGTGGAAGTCGAGCAACCGGCGGGCCGGGCGCGCGAACAGCAGCCAGGCGAACGAGCCTGCCGCGACCGCGATCGCCAGCGAGACGACGTTGTAGGCCACCGAAACGAACAGGACGCCCAGGATCAGCGCCCGGACGGCCGGTTCGGCGATCACGAGCAGCGAGAAGGCCTTCACCTTGTGCTGCCCGATGAGCAGCCCGCGCGTGCCGAACTGGCAGGCGAACGCGACGCCCCCGGCCAGCACGATGACCGCCAGCGACCACTCGCCGTGGAACAGCTTGTCGTTGACCGGCGGGATCAGCAGGGCCAGCGAAAACGCGGCCGCGACGACCACGCCGACCGCGACCGCCCGCAGCGCCGGGCGGCCCGCCTTGCCGCCGCCGAGCGCGGCGACCGCCGACTGGCGCGAAAGCTCCTGCTCGAGCGGCGACAGCGTGCTGCCGAGGCCCATCACCAGGCCCCAGAAGGTGACGAAGACCGCGTACTCCTGCGGCGGCAGCAGCCGCTGGCAGGCGACCGTGAGCAGGTAGCCGAGGCCGATGGACACGATCAGCGAGCCGCCGAGGCTGCCCGCGGTCGTGCGTCCGCTGGGCGCGGCGGCCGGCGTGTCCACTTCGGTGCTCATCGGCGGCGGAGCCCGGCCCGCACGGCCATGGCCAGTCCACGCAGGACACCGGCGCCGAAGCCCCCGGCGAACACCGGCAGCAGCTTGGTGACCGCGCGGGCCTCGGGGCCGGTCGCGCCGCACTTCTTGACGACTTCGCCCGCGGCGACGGCGCCGAGGACCCCGGCGGCCAGCGTCGTCTTCGGCTTCTTCGCGGCGAAGACCAGGCCGATCACCCCGGCGGCGAGCGCGCCGAACAGGGCGTTGCGGGCCGGGCCGGGCGAGGCGATGTAGGAGTCCACGTAGGTCGTGCCGCGGAAGTAGGCCTGCTGCGTGAACTTCTTGAACGAGTCGCGCCCGTTGTAGGTCGCCGACAGCTCCGGGGCCAGCCAGATCCGCTC
Organism: Amycolatopsis rifamycinica; assembly: GCF_000695625.1. Lineage (GTDB taxonomy): Bacteria > Actinomycetota > Actinomycetes > Mycobacteriales > Pseudonocardiaceae > Amycolatopsis > Amycolatopsis rifamycinica. Next base: position 7,625 of record NZ_JMQI01000082.1, on the reverse strand, counting down.
GCGCTCGGCGATCCAGCGCAGCATGCGCGTGTCGTCGCTGGCGAAGCGGAGGTCGTCGAACAGCGACGCGAACGCCGTCACCGAGCCCTCGAGGAGGCCGCGACGGGCGCAGAAGAACGTCGTCCCCTTCGGGTAGACGTCGAACTCGTCGATGCCGTACGACATCAGCCGCGGGTTCGCGCAGTACTTGCGCCACGGCACCTTGACCAGGCCGGCCATGAAGCCGGCGTACGGGTTGTGCTCGGACGCGACGTTGATGTGCCCGTTCCAGACCGCGCGCTCGGGGTGCTCCACGAGCTGGTCGCGCAGGAACGTCAGGGTCTGCTCGTCGACGATGACGCGGCTGTCGAGCAGCGCGACCCACTCGCCGGACGACTTGGCGATGCCGGCCCGCCGCGCCTCGAACCGGCCGGAGTTGGCCTGCCTCAGCACGGTGATGCCGTGGCGTTCGCGCAGGTCGTCGAGCCGGGAGGGGGTGGCGTCGGTGCTGCCGTCGTCGACCACGACGACCTCGATCGGCCAGCTCGCGGCCGACGCCGAAGCGAGCAGCGCGCCGACACTGCGTTCGATCCAGTCCTGCTCGTTGTAGACCGGGATCACGACGCTGAGCGAGGGGAGGAGCGGGTTCGCACTCACCGTGCCGAGGCTACCCGGCGGCCCGGGTGCCGGGTCGGCCAGTATCCTTACGCCACCGCACCCGACCGGAAATGGGCTCCTCTGGTGATTTCCTTCATTCTCGGCACCACCGCGGAACTGATCAAGATCGCGCCCGTCTACCACGGGATCCGCGAGCGCGGGATGCGGCCGAAGATCTGGTTCACCGCCCAGCACGTCGACGAGGTCGCCGACGTCCTCGCCGACCTGAACATGCCGGAGCCGGACGTCTGGCTGGTGCCGGAGGACAAGGCGCACAACCTCGAGTCGCCGGCGCAGGTGCCCGGCTGGGCCGCGCAGGTGCTGCGGACGGCGTGGAGCCGCCGCCACGAGCTGCGCGCCGCGCTGACCGAGGACGGCCGCCCGCCGCTGGTGCTGGTGCACGGCGACACGTTCACCACGCCGTACGGCTCCCTGATCGGCAAGCGGATCCTCAAGTCCCGCGTCGGGCACGTCGAGGCGGGCGCGCGGTCGGGCAGCATCCTCTCGCCGCTGCCGGAGGAGCTGAACCGCAAGATCGCGGCGAAGATCGTCGACATCCACTTCGCGCCGAGCATCCGCGAGGTCAACAACCTGCGCCACGCCCGCGGCGTGGTCGTCGACACCGAGGCGAACACGGCGATCGACGCGATGCGCCTGGCCATCAACGGCCCGCTGGACGTGCCGAACCTGCCGGAGAAGTTCGGCCTGGCCACGCTGCACCGCTTCGAGCTGGTTTCGCGCCCGGACAAGTACCGCGAGGCGCTGGAAATCCTGCGCGAGCAGAGCCGCAAGATGCCGATCCTGTACATGGCCGGCGCGCCCGAGCGCGAGAAGATCCGCTCGCTCGGCATCGGGAACATCTTCGACGACCAGTTCATCGTCCAGCCGAAGATGCGGTACCTGAAGTTCCTGCCGCTGGTGGCGCGCGCCGAGTACGTCGTCACCGACTCGGGTGGTCTTTCGGCGGAGTGCTACTACCTGGGCCTGCCCTGCGCGGTGCACCGCGAGCGCACGGAGACGCCGCAGCACCTCGGCGAGACGGTCGTGCTGACGGAAATGCGCGGCGACAAGCTGCAGAACTTCCTCGACACGTACCAGAACCGGCGCGGCGAGTCCTGGATGGACAAGTACCACCCGTCCGAAATCATCGTCGACACGCTGGCGCAGCTCGGCTACTGCTGAGTCCTTCGTCCGGGTGACCTCGCGTTTTTCCGGGGGTGAGCCGGGCAAAGTGTCGCCATGATCCTCCTCGGACTGGCGGCGGTACTGGTGGTGGTCCCACCCATCGACCAGGAAGCCACGCACTCGGCGGCGTTGAGCTCCGGTTTCCAGGAGGCGTACGTCACCACGGCGGGCCCGATCGCGCGCGCGATCCACGCGGCGTACGACATCCCGGCGTCGGTGACGGTCGCGCAGTCGATCCTGGAGTCGAACTGGGGCCGCAGCAAGTTGTCCACGGCCGAGCGGAACTACTTCGGCTTCAAGTGCGTGACGCCGACGAGCCCGGGGCCGATCGCGCTGCGGTGCGCGCAGTACCCGACGACGGAATGCGTTCCGGCGCCCTGCCACCCGGTGGACGCGTATTTCCGCTCCTACGCGTCGATCGACGACTCATTCCGCGATTACGGCCGGCTGCTGACGACTTCGCCGAACTACGCGGCGGCGCTGCCGGTGCGGACGGACCCGGACGCGTTCATCCGGGCGGTGGCGCGCAAGTACGCCACCGACCCGGAGTACGCGAACAAGGTGATCCGCCTGATGGACCTGTACGACCTGCGCCGCTTCGACGCTCCCTAGAGCGCCCGGCGGCCCGAGAGCGCGCGGCCGAGGGTCAGCTCGTCGGCGAACTCCAGGTCGCCGACGGAAGGCCCGACGCCGGCCCGGCTACCCGCCGCAACTCCTCGTTTCCGCCGTTCGAGTGTTTTCCCGACCGCATCCGACCTCGGGTGATCGCGTTCTTGTGCGCCCTCCGACGAGGTAACTAGGGTCCGTAAGGGGTCACCTGATCGTGTGATCTCACGGGGCTGGGGGGATCTCGATGCGGTTTCAGCTGCTGGGGACGGTGACGGCGCGGCGAAACGGGACCGATGTCCCGCTGGGCGGCCCCAAACCCCGCACCTTGCTCGCGGCGCTCTTGCTCGCGGAAGGCCGGGTGCTGCACGCCGACCGGTTGATCTCGATCATTTGGGACGAAGCGCCGCCGGAAAGCGCATCCGCGTTGCTGCACACCTACGTCTCGACCCTGCGCCGGGCGTTCCAGCAGCCCGACGGGGTACCGGGCGCGATCCTCACCGAACAGAGCGGCTACCGGATCGAGCTGACCGGCTGCACCGTCGACTTGCTGGAGTTCGCCCGCCTGGCGGCCGAAGGGGATTCGGCGGCCGGCGCGGGGGACCACGAAGCGGCCGAACAGCGGTACGGGCAGGCGCTCGACCAGTGGCAAGGCCCGGCTCTCGGCGGCCTCAAGTCCCGGTTCGCCGCGACGGAGGCCGCCCGGCTGGCGGACCAGCGGCTGGACGTGCTGGAGAAGCGCATCGACTGCGCGTTCGCACTGGGTCGCGGCGCGGGGTTGGTCAACGAGCTGACGGCATTGGTCGCGGAGCACCCCCTCCGCGAACGCCTCCGCGGCCAGCTGATGACCGCGTTGTGGACGACCGGACGGCAAGCCGATGCGCTGAGGTGCTACCAAGCGGGGCGCGGCTTGCTCGTCGAAGAGCTCGGCGTCGAACCCGGGCCGGAGCTGCGGGCCCTGCACCAGCGGATCTTGCGCGGTGACACGGTGGCGCCCGAGCCCGGCGCACCGGCCGCGCCGAAGTCCGAAGAGGAACCGGCGCCGCTGCGGGAGGCGTCCGGCGGCCCATGCCTGCTTCCCCCGGACATCACCGACTTCACCGGCCGGACCGCCGAGTCGGCGGCGCTCACCAAGCCGGCCGCGCGCCGGGTGGCGATCTCCGGCAAGCCCGGCTCCGGCAAGAGCTCACTGGCCGTGCACGTGAGTCACCTGCTGCGGGCCAGGTTCCCCGACGGGCAGCTCTACGTGGCCCTGCGCGGCGCCCAGCAGTCGCCAGTAGACGCCGTCGAGGTGCTCGGCCGGTTCCTGCGCGCCCTGGGCGTCGCCGACGCCGAACTCCCGGTGGGCCTCGACGAACGCGGCGAGCTGTACCGGACCCTCTCCGCGTCGAAGCGGCTGCTGGTGGTGCTCGACGACGCAGCGGACGAACGCCAGGTGCGGCCGCTGCTGCCCAGCGGTGACGATTGCCTGTGCGTGCTCACCAGCCGGGTGCGGCTGGCCGCGCTCGACTCGACCGAGCACATCGACCTGCAGGTCCTCGACGACAAAACCGGTCTCGCTCTGCTCACGCAGATCGTCGGGGGCACCCGGATCGCCGCCGAACCCGACGCGGCCCGCACGCTCGTGCACCTCTGCGGCAACCTGCCGCTGGCCGTCCGGATCATCGGCGCCCGCCTCGCCGCGCGGCCGGACTGGCGGCCGTCCCGGCTGGTGCCGAGGCTGCGCGAACAGCGGAAGTTCCTGAACGAACTGGCGATCGGCGACCTCGAAGTCCGCGGCAGCCTCGCCCTGTCCTACCGCGGCCTCGGTGACCTCGAACGGTCCGCGCTGCGCCGGCTCGGCTGGCTGGGAGTGCCCGACTTCGGCGCTTGGCTGGTGAGCGTGCTGCTGTCGGTGCCGCCGGACGACGCCGAGGACATCGTCGAAGGACTGGTCCGCGCCCAGCTGCTGGACGTGGTCAGCAACGACGGGTCGGGTGTCACCCGGTACCGCCTGCACGACCTCATCCGCGTGTTCGGCTGGGAACGCGCCGAAGCGGAGGAGGACGCCGAGCAGCTGCGGCTCGCGGTCCGGCAGGCGGCCGACGAGTGGTACCGGCTGGTCGAGTGGGCCTCGGGCGGCACCCCGGTGCGCGCCCTGCGGCCCGCCGCCCCGGGTCCGGCGGCGACCCCGGAGCTGGTCTCCACAGACGCGCTCGGCGAGCCCCTCGCCTGGTTCGACACCGAACAAGCGGCGCTCGTGCACATCGTCGAGCGCGCCAGCGAGCTGGGGCTGGCGGATCCGGCCGTGCGGCTGGCAACCGCGCTGTGTTCCTCGTCCTTCGCCGTGGAGAACCACTTCCACTACTGGTGGCGGACCCACACGGCCGCGCTCGGAGCGGCCCGGCAGACGGGCGACCTCTCCGGTCAGGGCCTGCTGCTGGCGGGTCTCGGCTGGCTGCGCAGCGAGCAGGATCGACTCGACGAAGCCGCCGACTACTACGCACAGGCCCTCGAGGCGTACGCCGAAGTCGACGACGTCCGCGGCCAAGCGATCACGCGGATGATGCTGAGCAGCGTCCGGCGCGAGCAGGCACAGCTGCCCGAAGCGTTGAAGCTGCTCGGAGAGGCCCTCCCGGTGCTGAGCCGGCTCGGCGACCCGCGGGCGGAGGCCCGCGCGCACCACGGCCGCGGCATGGTTTTGACCGAACTCGGCCGGCTGCCCGAAGCCCGCACCGAACTGGAGCGCGCCCTCACCCGGTACCGGGCGCTGCCGGACAACCACGGCGTCGCCCTCGTCCTGCGTTCGCTCGGCATCGTGCACCGCGCGGCCGGGCGGCTCGCCGAAGCCGAGCGGGCGTGCGCGCAGGGCTTGGACCTCCTGCGGGGAGCCGGTGACCGGTTGATGATCGCCTACGCCACCCAGGCCCTCGTGAAAGTCCACATCAGACAGGGACGCCGGAACACCGACGAGTTGCGCGCGGAGCTCGAAGACGCGCTGGCGACCTGCCGCGAAATGCAGGACGGCTTCGGCCAGGCGCTCATGCTCCGCACCTTGGGTGAGCTCGAACTCGTCCGCGGCGAGCCGGAGTCCGCCCGGCGCCACCTCGAGCTCGCCCTCACCTGGTGCGACGCGCTTTCCCTCCCCCTGTGGCGGGCCCGCAACCTGCGGGACCTCGCGGCAGCCCAGCGAGCGCTGGGCCGGCAGGCGGAATCCGACGCCACCCACGCCGAGGCGCAGGCCCTCTTCACCAGGTACGGCGCCCGGGAGGCCGGTGAACCGCGGATGTCCGTGAAGACCGCTTCCGGCAACGGGAAAGCGGTCTTCACGGAACACCACTAGCAAGCGTTGAAGTCGCCCGGCGGCACCCAGGGGATGCCCGGCCAGAAGATCCGCCCTTCCGGCCGGTACTGCTTGCCCATCACGTTGTCCCACGACCACGGGCTGATCTGGTAGTCGAACGGCTTGTAGGCGTTCCAGATCTGCTGCTTGCGGTCGCGCCAGTAGCCGCCGACGTTGTCCGGGTAGTCGGTGATGACGTAGCCCTGGTATTCGTCCCGCCGGATCCAGGTGTTGCCCGCGCCGTCGACGTCCGCGTCGGCCGCGAGTATCGCCCCGGCGACGTGGTCGACGTTGTCGGCCACGCCGTCACCGCGTCGTTCCCGGTGTCCGAGCGTGCTCTGGGTGCGCAGGTAGTCGGGCTGGACGTAGTCGATGATCGACCGGAGCATGCCGACGAACGAATCCTTCGTGTACGCGGGCCGGTAGTCGATCGGCCGGGCCTCGTACGAGTCGTCGTGCAGCATGCGGAAGAGGTCACCGCAGTTGTCCTCGGGCCCGGCGGCCGCGTGGATGTACGTGAAGACGAGGTGGACGTTCGTCCCGTCGAGGTGGTTCACGGCGACGGGGTGGCCACCGAACCACATTTCCTCGTACGTCCAGGAATTCGGCACCCCCGCTGTCTCGGCGTAGGCGGCGCGTTCACCCTGCACCCGGCTGTCGGCGTAGTCCATGCCGCACGGGTCGTGGCTCTCGCACGGGATCTCCCCCGCGGTGAGGTAGGTGACCCACACGTTGTACCCGGCTTCGACGTCGGAGGCGATGTCCGGATTCATGAACAGCAGGTCGTCGTCCTGGTGCGCGGAGAAGCTGAGCGTTGTGGTGGTGTCCGCGAAGGCGGGACTGTGCACCGCGGCGACGGTCGCCGCGGCCAGTACCAGCGCGGCGAGCGGCCGTGCGATCTTCGTTCGCATGACGTACTTCCTTTCTTTCACTGGCCCCAGTTTTCGATGTCCGGGGCGCCCATGTCGGTGTTCCAGTACCAGTGGGTCAACGTGCCGTTGGTGGTTCGGCCGTAGATGTTTTCCTGGTTGTCGGTGGCGAAGCCGGTGGGGTTGGTGCCGAGGTTGCCGCCCCAGTTGTCGTGGCGGGGCTGGTTGTCTTCCGGGGTCCAGTACCAGTGGCCGAGCTGGTTGTCCGGGGTGCGGGCGAACACGTGCTGCTGGTCCTGCCAGACGTAGGCGGCCGGGTTGCCCTGGATGGGTGCGCCGAGGGGTTCGTCGACGACTTCTTCGTCGGGAGTCCAGTAGAAGTGCTTGAGCGTGCCGTCGGTGCCGCGGGCGAAGACGTGCTGCTGCTCACCGAAGGCGTACCCGGTGGGGTCACCGGCGATGGTGCTGGAACCCCAGATCCCGTAGTTGGGGTCGGCGTCGGTGGGGGTCCAGTACCAGTGGGCGAGGTGGCCGTCGGTGGTGCGGCCGAACACGTGCTGCTGGTCGCCCCACACATACGCCACCGGGTCACCCGCGACCGACTGGGTCTGGGTTTCCTCGACCATGCCCGTGTCCGGGGTCCAGTAGAGGTGCTTGAGCTTGCCGTCGGTGCCGCGGGCGAAGACGTGCTGCTGGTCCCCGAAGGCGTACCCGGTCGGGTTGCCCGCGATGTCGTCGGCACCCCACTGCTCGAAGTTCGGGTCGGCGTCGGTGGGGTACCAGTACCAGTGCCCGATCGTGTTGTCGCTCAACCTGGCGAACACGTGCTGGGTGTCACCCGACACGAACGCCACCGGCTGACCCGCGAGCGCCGCGGGATACGACTCGGACTCGATGGACTCACCGGCGTTATAGGAGTGCAGCAACGACCCGTCCGCACCCCGGGAGAACATGTGCTCCTGGGTGCCGTACCGATACGACGCCGACGCCGCAATCCCCTCATCGCC
>NZ_JMQI01000081.1 GCF_000695625.1 Amycolatopsis rifamycinica | reverse complement strand
GGGAAGCGAAGAACACGAACGCCGGGGCGAGCTCGGCCGGCTGCCCGGCCCGGCCCATCGGGGTCTGCTCGCCGAAGGAGTCCACCTTCTCCTCGGGCATGGTGGCCGGGATCAGCGGTGTCCACACCGGACCGGGCGCGACCGAGTTCACCCGGATCCCCTTCTCGGCCAGGTCCTGCGCGAGTCCCTTGGTGAAGTTCGCGATGCCCGCCTTGGTCGTGGCGTAGTCCAGCAGTTCCGGTGAGGGCTGGAACGCCTGGATCGACGAGGTGTTGATGATCGCCGATCCCCGGGGCATGTGCGGCACGGCCGCCTTGCACAGCCAGAACATCGCGTACAAGTTGGTCTTCAGCACCCGATCGAACTGTTCGGTGGAGATGGCGAGCAGGCCTTCCTCCTGGGCCATCTGGTAGGCGGCGTTGTTCACCAGCACGTCGATGCCCCCGAGCTCGGCCACGGCCGTGTCGATGACGTGCGTGCAATGCTGCTCGTCGCGGATGTCCCCGGGCACCAGCACGACCCGCCGCCCCGCCTCGCGCACCAGCTCCGCCGTGCGCTCGGCATCGGCCTGCTCCTCCGCCAGGTAGGACAGCACCAGGTCCGCCCCCTCCCGGGCGAACGCGATCGCCACCGCCCGGCCGATCCCGGAGTCACCACCGGTGATCACCGCGCGGCGCCCTTCCAGCCGTCCGCTGCCGCGATAGGACTCCTCACCGTGATCCGGCGCCGGGTCCATGGCCTCACCCGAACCCGGGTGCGGCTGCTGCTGCCCCTCCTGCTCCTCCGGGCTCGGGTGCTGCTCCGCGGTCTCCTGGCTGTGCTGGTCCTCGGCCATATCTGCCTCCTCGATGTCGTCCTGGTGGGCCTATACCCGGTCGGGCGAGGTCCAAGCCGGGGCCAAGATCTCCTTCATGGCGTGCCAAAGCGGATCGGGCGCCGCGAGCACGTCCCCGCTGGCCGGCCAGGTGCCCGGCGACGGGCCGGCGAGGTCACCGGTCGTCCCGCCGGCCTCCTGGACCAGCAGGACACCGGCGGCGCAGTCCCAAGGCTGCAGACCCGGCGCCCACACCGCGTCCGCTCGGCCGGTGGCGACCTGGGCGAGGGCCACGGCCGCGCTGCCGCCCCGGCGCAGGTCCCGCACCCGGGGCAGCAGCGCGTCGATGACGCGGCCCGCCAGCACCCGCTGCGGGGGGCGGCCGAAGTTGAGTTCGACCAGCGCCCGCGAGAGGTCGTCCTGGCTCAGGGGCGCAACCGGGACTCCGTCGGCGAGGGTGCCGCCACCGCGCCGGGCTTCGGTGATCCGTCCGACCATCGGCTCGGCCACCGCACCGGCCAGCAACGTGCCGTCGGTGGCGTCCGCGGCCGCGACGCTGACGGCCCAGTCGGGGCGTCCGTAGAGGTAGTTCGTGGTTCCGTCGATCGGGTCGACGATCCAGCGCACCCGCCCGGCGCCCGCGGTCGCACCCGCCTCTTCCCCGAGGACGGCGTCGCCGGGACGGCGGCGGGACAGGACCGCCCGGATGGTGTCCTCGGTGTCGCGGTCAGCCTGGCTGACCAGGTCGTCCGAGGCCGCCTTCTCCTCGATCACGAGCTCGCGGACGCGCCAGGACATCGCCGTGCGCGCGCCCTCTTCGGCGGCCTCGCGGGCGACGGACAGCAGCTCATCGAGATCCACGGAGCCCTCCGGTTCGCAACGCACCCCAGGTGGCGTCGCCGACGACGGCATGGACCACGGGCGCGAACACGGCCACCACCGCGGCCCGGACGCGCTCGTCCGAGGTACCGATCGTGTTCAGCCGCTGGCCGCTGAAGACCAGGTAGGCGGCCATCACGGCGAACCAGGGCAGCACGGCGGCCAGGGGACGTGGTGCGCCCTCGGCGACCAGCGCCCCCCACTGGGCCACCGCGCCGGCGAGGACCACCGCGACGCGTCCTCGCGGAACGAACACCGCGACCGCGGCCGCCACCCCGCCCAGCAGGGCCGCCGCCGCGGCGGGCGCCGGCTGGGCACCGGTCAACAGCATCCCGGTCAGGCCGGCGGCCGTGCCGGCCAGCACGAGCGCCAGGTTCCACGGGGCCGTCACCGGGGTGCGGCTGCGCAGGGCGGCCCAGGCGGCAGGATCGCGTTCGGTGGTGCGGTCCGGCAGCCAGCGGACCAGGCCCAGCAGGTGTTCCCGGGCCTGTTCGGCGCGGGCGGTCCAGACCAGCCGGCCGTCGTCGATCCGTGCGAACGCCAGCGCCTCCAGCGCCCACCGGCTGGTCACAAAGGCGATGCCGAACGCCCACAGCGCCACGGCGGCCGCGACCAGCGTCACCGGCCGCTCCCCCAGGCCCACGGCCGCGACCAGCCCGACCATCCCGCGCAGGGCATAACCCGCGCCGACGACGACCCACAGCGCGATCAGCCTCGGCCGCAGCGGCGGGGGCACCCGGCCCGTCCGGCCGGTGCCCGCGCGCAGGGCCTCGTAGGCGACGGCGATGCCGAACACGCCCACGGTGATCGCGCCGAGCAGGCCACCGAGGCCGGGAAGCAGCAGCGCCAGTGCGGCCACCGCAGCCAGCCTTGCCAGCGCCACCGTGCAGCTCGCGGTCACGTGGGCCCGGGCCCGCGCAACGGGCCCCGGCAGCCGGCCGCGCCCCCGCTCGTCGGGGTGGGCCTGGTCGGCGACGAACCCCCGCACGTCGTTCCACTGGTACCGCGCCGGGTACACCAGCAGCTCCAGCGCGACCCACGCCACCGCGGCCCGCACCAAGGTGTCGCCGTCGAGGTGGCCGCCGGCCAGCACGCCCAGCACGAACGTGGCCGGCATCAGCAGCGCTTTCACCATGTCCTTCGGGCGGGGCACGAGCAGGTAGCCCACCAGGGACCGGCCGCTCTTGCGCGCCCGTCCGGCGGCACCGTCGTCCCGTCCGCGGGCAGCACGCTCCCGGAGCGGCGCCGGAGCCACGCTGACGCGCGTGATGCCCGATGCCGCCGCGGTGGACGTGGTGGTCCGGCTGCGCCCGTTCACGTCGGCACCGCCGCGGTCTCGAGGAGGTGCTCGGTCAGCTCCGGCCAGGACTCCACCACCCACGCCACCCCGCAGCGGGTCAGCGCCTCGATTCGGTCCGCCCGCTCGTCCGAGGGCACGAACCCGACGATGCCGGCCGTGGTGATACCCGCGGCCACCGCCGAACCGGCTCCGGTGACCGAGTCCTCGACTGCGAGGGCTTGCCCGGGGCCGATACCCAGCTCGCGCAGGGCGTGCCGGTAGACGGCCGGGTCGGGTTTGCTGGTCGGAATGGGCAGGCTGTCCTCCGCGCTGAAGCGCACGTCCGTGGGCAGGACGGCGTCCAAGCCGCTGGCCGTGAAGCAGGCGGCGAGGCGGGTCAGCGCGCTCGAGCTGACCACGGCCAGCCGGTACTCGCGCGACAGCGCCGTGAGGCACGCCCGCACATCCGGCCGCGGTTCCAGGACCCGGCCGAGGTACGCGCTCACCTCCGTCTTTTCCCGCTCGACCCAGGTCTCGAGCTCGTCGTCGTCGATGGCGACGCCTTGGCGCGCCAGCAGCTCCCCCACGGTGGTGCGGAAGTTCTTGCCCGTGGTGGTGCGGCGCAGGTGTTCCGGCTCGAAGTTGCCGGTCAAGCCGAACCTCGCGGCGAAGTCCTTGGTGACTTCGGCCGAGGCCACGAAGGCCGGTTCCTCGGACGGGAACAGCGTGCCGTCGGCGTCCAGCAGCAGCGTGGTGACTCCGGCGGAAATAGCGTCGGACATGTCTCTCCTGTCGATCGGGCGGTCAGTGGCTGGCCAGCGCTTCGGCAGCGCCTCGGACGCCGTCGCGGTCCAGTGCGGTCAGGTACCGGTGCAGCTCGGCCACGCAGTCGGCGTCCTCGGCGAGGTCGCCGAACACCTCGGTGATGTCCAGCAGCGGCGCCGGGTCGTCGCCGCCCCGCTCGGCGGCGGCGCGCAACTCGTCCGCGCGGGCGTCCTGCACCTCGATCGGTTCGCCGTCGAGGTCCACCCCGCGCAGGTACCGCAGCCACGCGGCCACGGCGAAGATCAGGCGCGTGCTCGGACGCCCCTGCCGACGCGCCTCGTGCAGCGAAGGCAGCAGGTAGTCCGGCATCTTGGTCGAACCACGGCGGCACAGCCGGGACAGCTGGTCGCCGATCGCCGGGTTGCGGAACCGCTCCAGGAGGGTCGCGCAGTAGGCGTCCAGCTCCATGCCGGGCACGTCGGCCGGGAGCAGCGGCGCGATCTCCTCGCGCATCAGCCGCGCCACAAAATCCGCCACCACCGGATCGGCCATCGCCTCGTCGGTGCTGCGGTGACCGGCCAGGTAGCCCACGTACCCGAGGGCGCAGTGAGTGCCGTTGAGCAGCCTGCTCTTGATCAGCTTGTACGGCGCCACGTCCGGCACGAAGCGCACCCCGACGCGGTCCAGCGGCGGCCGGTCGTTGCCGAAGGCGTCCTCGACCACCCACTGGCTGAACGGCTCGGTGATCACCGGCCACCGGTCCTCGACGTGGAACTCGCGTTCCACCTCGTCGCGGTCGTCCATTGTGGTCGCCGGGGTGATGCGGTCGACCATGCTGCCGGGGAATGTGACGCGCTCGGCGATCCAGTCCGCGAGCCCCGGATCACGCCGCCGGGCCAGCGCCATGACGGCCTCCTTCGCGGCCGCGGCGGAGTCGGGCAGGTTGTCGCAGGACAGCACCGTGAACGGGGCGTCGTGGGCGCGGCGGCGGGACTCCAAGGCGTCGACCAGCACCCCGAAGACCGAGTCTCGCGCCTGGCCGGGGTCGTCGGGCACGGTGTAGCCATCGGCGGTGATGGTCAGCGTCACCAGCCGGATCTCCGGGTCGGCCAGCCGCCGCCGGACCGCGTCCGGGTCGTCGGGGAGCAGCAGGTACTCGACCATGCTGCCGACCACCCGTGCTTCGCTGTCCCCGGCACCCCGCTGCACCACGGTGAACAAATTGTCCTGCGCGCCCAGCACCTCGCCCATCTCCGGGCGCCGCATGCCCACCCCGATGACGCCCCAGTGCGTGAAGCCCAGCTCGGCCAGCTCGTCGAAGTACACCGCCTGGTGCGCCCGGTGGAAGCCGCCGACACCGAAGTGGACGACGGCGGGGCACAATCGTGAACGGTCGTAGGCGGGCATGGCGACCCGGTCGTTGCGGAGGTCGAAGGGGTGGTCGGAAACGGCTGCTGCCGCAAGGTTGTCGTTCACGGTGATTCCTCATCGGTGATTCGGCCGCCGGGCACGGCGAAGGCCGGGAAGAGACGGCCGGACCCGGCTGTGCACCCGGCCGTCAAGGAGACGGGAGAGGCGCACTTTTTGGCCGGCCCACCGAAGACGCGAACGTGGTACCCGTCGAGCGGATCCCGCGGTCGAGCGTCGAATACCTCCGCCGCGGCCGGACAAACTCCCCGATCGGGGACTCCTGGCTCGCGTCACCGGAGCGTCTCAGAAGTGGTACTCGACGTCGGCGAACGAACCGGCGGCGAGGACGTGGCAGAAGCGCAGACCCCCGGATGGGAGCTCGGCGAAGCCGGAGGTCAAATCCGTGGTCGGCGTGGGGCCGCCGCCGAACCGGGTGGGCCAGGCAATCGTTCCGCGTTCCGAGACCCCTGCAAAGTACCGCCGGAAACGGCTGTACTTGCAGGGGTAAGGACCCGCTTCCCGGGTAGCCGGGTTCGAAGGATCCCGACCAGCCGAGACGGGGAACGATGGTGACTGCCAACCTGCCGCTGGCCGACGAACTGGCCGTGGTCGTGGGCCGGATCTCCGGCCTGCTCCTGACCTGGGACGCCACCGAGCGGGCCCTGGAGATCGCCGCCGTGTCCGCTGCGGAAGCCATTCCGGGTTCGGCGGGAGCTGGGGTGAGCCTGCTCGAAGGAGGACGCCGGACCACGGCCGCGGCCTCGGACGACGTGGTCCGCGAAGCCGACGACCTGCAGTACGCACTCGAGGAAGGACCGTGCTTGTCGGCCTGCGCCGACCGCGCGGTGCGCCGGGCCGATGACGTGCGCACCGACCCTCGCTGGCCACGCTGGGGCCCGGCGGCCGCGGAAATCGGGATGCGTGCCGCCCTCAGCGCTCCCCTGCTCGCCGGAAACACGTGCGTCGGCGCGGTGAAGGTCTACGCCCGCGAGCCCGGTGCCTTCTCCGCCAGGGACGAACGGCTCCTCACCCTGTTCGCCGGTCAGGCGGGCATTCTTCTCGCTCACACGCGGTCCGCCGACGACGCCGATCGGATGAGCGAACCGTTCAAGGGCGCCGTGCGCAGCAGGGATCTGCTCAATATGGCGAAAGGCGCGCTGATGGAACGGGAAGACATCACCGAGGGCGCGGCGTTCGGGATGTTGCTCAGCATCGCCGAAGCGCGGCGCCAGGACGTCGCTGAGGTGGCAGCAGCGATGATCGCGCGCCACGCGGGCAGCTGACGACCATGGCGACCACGGAAGAAGAACAGCGGCACCGGCTCGTCCAGTGCTTCGCGCGCGCCGACCTCACAGTCGAGCAGCTGTGGATCCGGTATTTCGCTTTGGGCGGCGCCATGGACCTGTTCGAGCTCGACGCTTACCTCAACGCGGCGATGTCGCTGCCCGGGGTGCAGCGCGACATGCTGGCCCACGCGCTCAACGAACGACTGGACGAGCTCATCGGCCGCGACCGGGTGCCCTACACCCGCACCATCCGCCAGGCCCACCCGGTCAGCGGTCCGCTGGCCGCGCTCGTGGACCTGCTGGAAGGCGCCCACCGCGCACCGCCGGAACGGCTCCCGTCCCTCATGGACGCGGCCGGACGGTCCCTGGGGCTGCGGGTCGGCGTCTACCTCGCCGACTACGCCCAGCAGACTCTTCTGCCCGTGCGCGGCGATCGTGGGTCGATCGATATCGACTCCACCCCGGCCGGCCAAGCGTTCCGGCGCGGTGACGTGGTCATCACCGGCGAGGCGGGCGACGCCCGGCTCTGGGCCCCCCTCCTGGACGGCGTGGAACGGCTCGGCGTGCTCGAGGCCGAGCCCACCGACGGCACAGATCCCCACGACCCCATTCTGCGCGACCAGTGCCGCTGGCTGGCCTACCTGTTCGGGCACCTGGTCACCATCACCACCAAGTACGGCGACGGGCTCGACCGGGTCCGGCGGCGCGAGCACCGCGGCCCGCTCACCGAACTGCTCTGGACCGCGCTGCCACCGCTGACCGCCGCGACGGAGACGGTCACCATCGCCGCGGCGACCGAGCCGGCCTACGACGTCACCAGCGACGTGTTCGATTACGCCCTCTCGGAGACGGCAGTGTCATTCGCGATCTTCGACGCCGGCACCCATGAGCCCGCGGGGACGCTGGCCGCGGCCGTCGCGCTGTCGGCCTACCGCGCCGCCCGCCGCGACGGACGCGAACTCGACGATCAAGCACGCGCGGTGGACGAGGCGGTCGGATCCCTCGGCGGCGGAACCGTCTGCGGGGTGATCGGCCGGTTCGACGTCGCCACCGGCCGGCTCGCCCACGTGGCCGCCGGACACCACGGCCCGGTGCTCCTGCGGGACGGCACGATGAACGAACCCCCGGCGGACTGCCCTGCCCCGCCGTTCGGTGGGCCGGTGGAGCGGAGCACGGCCGAACAGCAGCTGCGGCGCAGCGACGTGGTGGTCCTCTACACCGACGGAGTCACCGGCGCCCGCGACCCCGACGGCCACGCCTTCGGGTTTGCCGGGCTGGCCCGAGTGGCCCGGCGCGAGGTGCCGGCCCGGTTGCTGCCCGAAGCCGTCCGGCGGATCACCCAGGCGGTGCTGGCCCACGGGAAGGGCAGCCTGGCCGACGACGCCAGCGTCCTGCTGCTGCGGCCCTTCGGCGACGGTAGGTCGTCGGAATGGTTTTGACCAGGTACTCCCTTCCGTCCGGGGAAGCCGTCAGGTCAGGTCTCGCAGGGTCGCGCGAGTGCCGCGCCGGTGCAGTGACGCGAGTGCGGCGGTATAGGCCGCGGTGAACCGCCGGTCGTCGACGAGCTCGCCGAAGACGTCGCGCTGGGCCAGGAAGGCCAACGGGTCCTCCGGCCAACGCCGGGCGGCGGCCGTCAGCCGCCGCCGCAGCGGGTCTTCCACCGGGATCGGTTCGCCCTGTTCGTCCACGCCATCGGCGTAGCGGGCCCATGCGGCCACGACCGCTGCCGCTCGTCCGACTTCGCCGCCCGTGGCGAGGTTGTCCCGGACGATCGGCAGCACGAACTTCGGGATCCGGTCGGAGGTGTCGGCGCACAGCCGGGCGAGGGTGTCGCGGACGTGGGGGTTGGCGAACCGCTCGATCAGCTGCCGCTCGTAGCGGCCGAGATCGACCCCCGGCACCGGCCGTAACGTCGGCGCCGCTTCACGCTCCATGAATCGCAGCAAGAACCCGGCGAACACCGGCTCGCGGCAGACGTCGTCGACGAACCGGTACCCGGCCAGGTAGCCGAAGTAGCACAGCGCCTGGTGACCGGCGTTGAGCAACCTCAGCTTCATCAGCTCGTACGGTCCGACGTCGCCGACGAGCTGCACGCCCACCTCCTCCCACGCCGGGCGGCCGCAGCCGAACGAGTCCTCCAGCACCCACTGGCTGAAGGGTTCGCACACCACCGGCCACCGGTCGTCGATCCCGTAACGCCGGGCCACCTCGGCGCGGTCGTCGTCCGTGGTGACCGGGGTGATGCGGTCGACCATGGAGTTCGGGAAACGGACCTCCCGGCCGACCCACTCCCCCAGCTCCGGATCCCGCAGCGCGGCGAACGCGCCGAAAGCCTGCCGCGCAACGTTTCCGTTGCCCGGGATGTTGTCGCACGACATCACGGTGAACGGCGGCACACCGCGCGAGTGGCGGCGGGCCAGTGCTTCGGTGACGAGCCCGAACACCGTGCCCGGCGCGGCGCCGGGCACGAGATCGGCTCGAACCGCGGCGTTGTCCTCGTCGAACCGCCCGGTGCTGCCGTCGAGGTTGTAGCCGCCTTCGGTGATGGTCAGCGAGACGATCCGCGTCGAGGGGTGCGCGAGCTTCTCCACCACCGCTTCGGGGTCGTCGGGAGCGTAGCGGTACTCCACGAGGGAGCCGATGATGCGTGGCTCGCGGGTTCCGTCGGGATGCTTGACGACGAGGGTGTACAGGCCGTCCTGCGCGCTGAGCACGTCCCGCATCCGACGGTCCGCCGGCAGCACGCCGGCTCCGCAGACACCCCACTCCAGTGCCTGTCCCCGGTTCATCAGGCGGTCGAGGTACCACGCCTGGTGGGCTCGGTGGAACCCGCCGACGCCGAAGTGCACGATGCCTGTGCGGACCCGGCTGCGGTCGTAGGTGGGCGCGGCCACCTGCGGGGCGTGGCGCGGCAGGGTCCGATCGCTGAGCGGGAGCGCGGTCATGCCACGAGCCGGTCGAGGAGCAGGGGCATGAACCGGTCGTTGTCGACGTCGTCGGCGATCAGCACGGGCGGCCGGTCCGGCAAGCGCAGATCACCGCGCAGCAGCCGGGGGTCCCACGCCACCGTGCGGCCGCGGGTCAGCTTTCCGTGCAGTTCGACGTCGACCGATGCCGACCGCGTCGTGATGACGCCGGGATCGAGGAGCGTCGCAAGGGCGAGCGGGTCGTGGAGGGCGCAGCCGTCGGCGCCGAACCGTTCCGCCAGCCAGGTGATCCACGGACGGACGATCTGCCCGAGGTAGGTCGCCAGCGGGGTCCCTGCGGCCTCGAGCCGGTCGACGTCCGCCGGTCGCAGGGAGGTGCGGGTGGTGACGTCGAGCGGGACGATCAGCAGCGGCGCGCCGCCGGCCAGCACCACCCGCGTGGCCTCCGGGTCGTACGCGGCGTTCAGCTCGTGCAGCACATTGGGCAGGTCGAAGGCCCGCCCATGACGACCAGCCGCGCGAGCTTGCCCGCCCAGCCGGGGTCGAGTGCCATGGCCGTGGCGATGTTCGTCAGCGGCCCGATCGCGACCACCGTGATCTCACCGGGGCGCTCGTTCACGCGCTGCACCAGTGCCTGGGCCGCCGGAGTGGGATGCGAGGTCAGCCTCGTCGGTTGGAAAGGCAGGTTTTGCCACAGCCGCTGCGCTGTCCGCTCGGCGCGACGGCCGTCCAGCTCTGCTCGCCACGCGGCCGGGTCCTCCACCAGAGGCCGTTCGGCTCCGCGGTGCACGGGCACGTCGGTCACGTCAGCAGCTTCCAAGGTCTCGAGGGCGGACTGCACGCCCCGATCGACGGGAACGTTGCCGGCGACCACGGTGATCGCCTCGAGCTCGATCTCCGGCGACCGCAGCGCGAGAGCGAGCGCAAGGGCGTCGTCGATGTCGGCTCCGGGAACGCCGTTGCCCGGGTCGGTGTCCAGAATGATGCGCATCGGAACTGAACCTGTTTCCAGCGGGAAGGGGGAAGGGGAAGATTCCGCGGCCGGTCATAGGGAGTCCGGCTCCGAATCCACCGTACGCCGCTCCCGCGGCGCCCACCGGTGGAGCCGTTCCTCCCGGGTGTGGCTCAGCCCTTCAGCCCCGAGCTCGTCAGCGACTGGGTGAAGTAGCGTTGGAAGAACACCAGCACCAGCAGGGGCACCAGCGCGGTCAGCACCGAACCGGCGAAAATCGCGCCGAAGTCGACCCCGTGCTCACCCGAAAGCTGCGCGATGGCCACAGGGGCCACCTTCATCGCGGGGTCGGGAGCGATCAGCAAGGGCCACAGGTAGGCCTGCCACTGGAACACGAACAGGATGAGCCCGGCGCCGACCAGCGCCGGCTTGGACAGTGGCAGGTACACCCGCCAGAAGATGCCCCACCAGCCGAGCCCGTCGACGTGAGCCGCGTCGGCGAGGTCGTCCGGCACACCCCGGAAGAACCCGCGCAGGAGGAACACGGCGAAGCCGTTGCCGATCCCGGGCAGGACCAGACCGGTGTAGGAGTTCTGCAGCCCCGCGTCCTGGAAGATCGACGACAGCGGGATGGCGATGGCGTCGAACGGGATCAGGAACGACACCACCATGACGGCGAAGACGGCCGTGCGCCCGGGGAAGTCGAGCACCGCGAGGGCGAAGGCGGCCGTGGCACAGATGGCCAGGCCGATCACCAGCGTCGCCGCTGTGACGACGACCGAGTTGAGCATCGCCCGGCCGAACTCACCCTGGAAGAGCCGGACGAAGTGGCTGATCGACACTTCACGGGGGATCACGGTCCACACCGACACCGGGGAGAGCGTGCGGAAGGTTTCGTCCTGGCTGCGCAGCGCGCTCGCCACCATCCACCACAGCGGCAGGACGAACAGGATCGCGATGACCGCGCCCAGCAGCATCATGCCGATCCGGGTACCTCGGCGCCGGTCGGTCACCTCATGCCTCACTTCGGGACAGCAGCCGGAACTGGACGATGACGATGGCCAGGGCGACCACCACCAGCACGACCGTGGCCGCCGCGGCACCGCCCACGTCGGCCTGGGTGTAGGCGCGCTCGAAAATGTCGTTCATCAGCACGTCGGTGCGCCCGTTCGGGCCGCCCTTGGTGAGGATCTGCACCGGCGCGAACAGCAGGAGGTTGGAGACGGTGTCGGCGACGAGGACGAACCCGAGCTGCCGCCGCAGCTGCGGCACGGTCACGTACCGGAACCGGGCCCAGGCCCCGGCTCCGTCGAGCGCGGCGGCGTCGTAGAGGGCCGGGTCGATCTCCTTCAGGCCCGCGATGAGGAACATCATCCAGTAGCCGACACCGATCCAGGACACGACGAGCATGATCGAAGGCAGGGCCTGCGTCGGAGACGACGTGTACGCCAGCCCGCCGAGACCGAACAACGCGAGCGTGCCGTTGAGCGGGCCGTCCGGCCGGAACGCGACCGCCCAGATCACCGCCGACACGCTCTGCGGGATGGCGACCGGCAGGAACACCAGGCTCCGCATCAGCCCCGCACCCCGGATCCGCTGGTTGAACAGCGTCGCCAGCGCGAGCGCGACCACGATCTGGAGCGGATTGACGATGATCCCGAACAACGCGGTGATCTCCAGCGAGTTGCGGAAGCCGGGATCATCGAAGAGCGCGGCGAACTGGTCGAGCCCCACCCAGAAAGGGGCTTCGACGCCGAGCGGTGTGCTGTGCAGGCTGTCCCAGAACGCCCGTACCGTCGGCCACAGCCGCAGCAGGACCGCGGCGACGACGGCGGGAGCCAGGAAGCCCGCCGCTACCCGCAGATCCCGGGTCCGGCCGCGTCCGTGGGCCCCCACTCCGCGTGGCCTGCGCGTCGCCATCTCGTTCTCCCGCCACGCCTACTTGTTCCGGTACTTGGCCAGCACCCGGGCGAGCTCCTGCCCGGCCTGCTGCAGCCGCGGCGCCGGTTCGGAACCGTTGCGGATGTCGGCGAAGGCCTTGTTCATGACGGTTTCGAAGTCGACGAACCCGGTGGTGAGCGGCCGGGGCACAGCGTTGGCCGCAAGCTCGTTCTCCACGATCGCCGCCAGCTGCGTGGACCGGGCGCCCTGGCTTCGCAGCGCGCCCAGGTACTGCTCGAAGGCGTCCCGCTGCACCGGGATGTTGCGGGAACTGGCCTGCCAGGCCCCCGCTGGGTCGGTCGTCAGGTAGGTCAGGAACTTCTTGGCCGCGGCCTGGTTCTGCGAGAACGGGCTGATCCCGGTCGCCCACGACCCGGTCGACGAGGCCGGCTTGCCCCCGGCGAACTTCGGGAAGGGGGCGACGCCGTAGTCGACGTCCTTCGCCTTGTCGAACAGGGGCGCGTCCCACGGTCCACCGGCGAAGAACGCAGTGCTGCCGGCGGAAAACAGTCCCGGTGTCTGCTCGACCGCGACGCCGCGCGGGGCGATCCCGTCGCGGAAGATGGACTGGTACCAGGTGAACGCCTTCACCCAGCCGGGATTCGCGACATCGGGCGTCAGCAGACCCGGACCGGTGAGCCCGGGGCCGCCGTTCAGCGACTCGGGCAGCGGCTGCAGCTGGTAGTATCGGTCGACCTGGTCGAAGACGAACCCCCACTTGGCGCCGGCCGTCTGCGCCTTCTTGCCCGCGGCGGCGACGTCCTGCCACGTCATCGGGACCTTGGGATCGCTGCTCGGGTCCGGCACGCCGGCCTTCGCCAGCAGGGTCTTGTTGTAGAACAACAGCTGGGTGGAGGTCCAGCGCGGCATCGCGTACTGCTTGCCCTGATAGCTCGTCACCTCGAGGGCCTTGGGATCGATCTTCCCTTGCGCCGCTCCGCGCAGGTCGGTGAGGTCGGCAAGGAAGCCCCGCGCGACGAACGCGGGCAGCCGGGGCTCGTCGACGTCGTAGAGGTCGATGCTCGCGTCCTTGGCCCCGAGCCGGGATTGGATGGTCGGGTTCAGGTCGTCGAACGGGACGACCTGCTGCTTGACCTTGATGTTCGGGTTGGCCTTCTCGAAGGCGGCGATCACCTGGTCGAAGGTGCCCGGGTCCTGGGCGTTGACGAAGGTCAGCGTGGCGTTGTTCCCGTCGCCGGCCGCTCCGGTCGGGTCGTTGCTGCAAGCGGCGAGCGCCGCGGCCACCAGGCCAGCGGCCAGGACGGTGGCGCCGATCCGCCGGGAGACGCGGCCTGTGGCCCACCTCATCATGGCCGTCGCTTCGCTTTCCGCGCCTCTCGCCGTCATGTCCGCACCGCCTCGCGGTCATCGATCGACTCGTCCACCAGCTCCTTCCACGAGCCGACCACCCCGGTCACCCTCGTCGCACGGAGGGCTTCCGCCCGCCCGGCGACCGGCACGAACTGCACCAGGCCCGTGGTCGCGATGCCGGCTTTGATCGCTGACTCCGCGCCGGTGACCGAGTCCTCCACGGACAGTGCCGGCGACGGAGCAATTCCAAGGTCGCGCAGAGCCGGCTCGTAGACCGCCGGGTCGGGTTTGCTGGTCGGCAACGGAACACTGTCCTCCGCGCTGAAGCGCACGTCCTCGGGTAGCAGCTCGTCGAGTCCGGTCGCGGTGAAGCACGCGGCCGGGACGTCAGGTCTGGGCCGAAGCACGCGGTCGATGTGGGCACTGATGTCGGTCGTTTCCGGCCCCACCCACTGCTCCAGCTCTTCCGGCCCGCACGTCACCCCTTGGTGTGTGAGCAGGTCCTGTGCGGTGGTCCGAAAGTCCTTGCCGGTGATGGTGCGCCGCAGATGGTCCGGCGAGGGGTCACCCATCTGAGGGAACCGCTCGGCGAAGGCGCCGGTCACCTCCGCCGATGCTTCGAACGCCGGCTCCTCGGAGGGGAGGAGGGTGCCGTCTGCGTCGAGCAGCACTGTGGGGCTCTGGGCATGACCGGAAAGTGCGGGGTTCATGTCTCTCCTGAGGCCGGGCTGGGCTGGTGCGGCGAGCGCCGGCGTCCCCGTGTGTGCGTACGGAAGCGGACCGGTTCGGTAGGGAACGGCGGGCCGGTGTCTGTTCGACCGACCAGCCGGAAATATCTCGCACCGGCCTGCCTGGTCACGGTGCTGGTCCCGGTGGACTACCACGAGATCCGGGCCACAAACCCGCCGAGCGGGTATGGGCTCCTCGGCAGCCGAGCCGGCTTGGGGCACCGGCTCGTCTTGGTGAGGCGGGCGCACCGTGACTCGTCCAGCGGCGGCAGGAGGCCACCGGTCACGGTCATCACTGACTCACTCAGGCGGGCTTCCGTTGGCGCTGTGGGCTTCGTCCACATCCGGTACTGGGGCCACTCGGTTCACCAAGGGCGCAGCCTTGCCGACCGCGGACCATCACCACGATCGCCCGCGTCGGCCGATCCGGCGTCCGCGCTTGGTTCGGGGCATTCTGGGGCTACTCGGTGTCCCTGGATAACCTGTCCCGGCGCGTCAAGCTCCGCGCGGCGCTGAAGCCGGCCGACGAGCTCGACGAGAACCGGAGATCTTCAGCCCGCAGGTGGTCTTCGATCTGCCGCAGGACCCGCTCATCACGTTCAGGCAACATCGGCTCGCTTCCTCCGGCTGGCTACCTTGACCAGTTGTGCACGACTTCCGGCCGCGGTCAGGAACTACCGCCTCACCCGCCACACGAACATCGGTCATGGCCGTGGCCGAAGAGGCAGTCCGGTGGGCATGTAACCGACACCGGCCTGCGGGCAGCGGCAGGTGCACTCCCGTCCTCTTCCGCTTGAGCGCCGTGAATCGGCTCGGGTGGCGCATTAGCAGGCATCGGGGCAGCTGGCCGCGCACGTCCCGCGGTGCGGCGGTGTTCCCGGCCGACACGCGCTGTGGGCGCCTTTGTGGCTGAGCGAGCGAGGAGTGCGGCTGGTTGGCGGTCGGCGCACGGGTTCTGCGTGGTGGTGTGGCTCACCTGGGCGGTCGGCCGCGGAGGTTACCCACTCGGTGGCCCGCTGCGGCATTAGCCGGGAGCGTCTGCTGACCTGGGCAGTAAGTGACGGTGCGTTGCCATCGGGCTCGGCTTGTGCCAAGCGGGTGAACGGCATCCAGGTGCGCCGAGGGGTAGATGCCGTGCGCCGTGGTGCTGAAACCGTTTCCCAGGGTCCGTTGCGACGCCGGGTCCTTCGTCCGCATCCTGCGGCACGGGGATATCGGTGCGCCGGGCGATGGAACTACGCCGCCGCGGCCACGGCATGTCAGTCTCGGCCGAGGCTGCCGGATCGTCGGATTTCAAGGCGTAGCGGCTGCGACGCTGCACCGATCGGGTGGACCTGGATTCGCAGGTTTCTGGCGAGTCGGAGCGGCAAGCCTCATCTGGTCGGAGGGGGCACCCACTGTCGGCCGGGGACTCAAAAAGCGGGCTCGGTCTGTCAGCGCCCCCACCTACTCCCACGGGGGAACCATCGTGTTCGATTACCAGAGTCACCTTGCCGCGCGCGTTCAGGAACTCAAGGAAGCCGGGAACTACCGGGTTTTCGTCGAGATCGAACGTCTCGCGGGCAGTTTCCCGCAAGCGGTGCACCACCATGACGGAAACCAGCGCCTCATCACGGTCTGGTGCAGCAACGACCATCTCGGAATGGGGCAGAACCCGGACGTCATGGCGGCCATGAAAGCCTCCATCGACCGATCCGGAGTGGCCGCCGGTGGGTCACGCAACATTTCCGGGAACAACCACAACCACATCCTGCTGGAAAAAGAGATTGCCGAACTGCACCGGAAGGAGCGTGGACTGACCTTCATCACCGGCTACGCCGCCAACGAGGCCGCGCTGGGCGTCCTGGGCCGGCGCCTGCCGGGATGCGTGTTCTTCTCCGATGAGTTCAACCACGCATCGATGATCATCGGCATGCAGCAGAGCGGAGCGGAAAAGCACGTGTTCGGCCACAACGACGTGGACCACCTCGACTTCCTCCTTCGATCCGTGGACCGCGACCGGCCGAAGGTGGTGGCGTTCGAGTCGATCTACTCCATGGACGGCGACCGGGCACCCATGGTAGAGCTGTGCTCCGTGGCCAAGAAGCACAACGCGCTGGTGTACGTGGACGAGGCGCACACCGTGGCGATGTACGGACCCGAGGGCGCCGGGTTGGCGGCGCAGCTGGGCGTGGCCGATCAGGTCGACATCCTCATGGGCACCTTCGCCAAGGGGTACGGCACCGCCGGTGGCTACATCGTCGGTGCCGACGCCGTCCTGGATGCCATTCGCAGCTTCGCTCCCGCGTTCATCTTCACCCTGGCCATGCCGCCTTCCCTGGCGGCGGCGGCCTTGACCAGCGTGCGACATCTGCGGCACTGCAACGAGGAACGTCGGCAGCTGCACGCACGTGCCGCGCAGCTCAAGGCGCGGTTCCACCAGGCCGGGATCCCGATGGTCTGCGATCAGAGCCACATCGTGCCCGTGCTGGTGGGCGATCCCCACCACTGCAAGCAATTGGCGGACACGTTGCTGATCGAGCACGCCATGTACGTGCAACCCATCAACTTCCCCAGCGTCGCAAGGGGAACCGAACGGCTGCGGATCAACCCCTCGCCGGTACACCGCCCCGACGAAGTCGACCGCTTCGCCGACGCTGTCGATCTGGTGTGGACACAGCTGGGGTTGCCACGCACCCGGCACAGCACGGTCGTTGAGCGCACGCTGCTCGAGGCCCGATGAACACCGGTAATGTCGCACCGCGGGAGCGCGCAGCCGCCGCTCCCGCGGTGCGGGCCGCCACGCCGTGGCTCCGGTTCGCGGTGCTGTACGCGGTGCTGTGCCTGATGGGAGTGGAAACGTTCCTCATTTCCCCTCTGCTCCCGACCATCGCCTCCGACCTGGGAGCCAGCACCCAGACGACTGCGACGGTCGTTACCGCCTACGTCCTGACCTATGCCATCGTGGGACCTTTCGTCGGCGCGAGATCCGACCGCGCGCCTCGCCGCGTGTTCGTCACGGCCGGGCTGGGCCTGTTCCTGATCGGCAACCTGCTCTGCGGCCTCGCCCCCGGAATCGGCCTGTTGATCGCGGCCCGGGCACTGACCGGCCTGGGCGGCGCCATCGCCGCCCCAGCGATGTGGGCCTACTTCGCCGAGATGGCACGGCCCATGCATCGGGGAAAGGCCATCGGCTTGGGCGCCGCCTCCTATGCACTGGGCCAGGTCCTTGGTGTCCCCGTAGGCGCCACCGTGGCTCACGCAGCGAACTGGCGCTGGAACTTCTTCGCCGTCGCGGCCGGCTTGGTGCTCATCGTGCCGATCATCGCGTGGCGCCTGAGCGGGCCACGCCCCGAAGGGCACGCTTCCCTCAGTGGGTCCTTCCGCATCTGGCGGTCCCGATCGATCCGGTCGGCACTGCTGGCCACCGCCCTCCTGCAAGGCGGCAGGCTGGGCACCTACACCTACGCCGGAGCCCTGCTGACCCAACGATTCGGCCTTTCCGTCGGGCAACTGGGTCTGGTCGGCATGGTCGTCGGTGCCGCCTCATTGATCGGGTCGATGCTGGCCGGCCCCCTGCTCGATCGGACTCACCGCTTCGGCAACGCCAACGGCTGGCTGGCAGCCGCCTGGGCAGTGCTGTTCAGCGTCGCCGTTGCCGTCGCATCGCTGAGCAACCACTTCGTCCTCAGCGTGACCGCGTTGGCGGTGTGGTTCGTGGCAGGTGGAGCGTTCTACACCACCCAGCAAACCTATCTCAGCTCGGCCGAGCCTCGACAACGCGCGTCCACGGTGTCCTGGAACAACGCCATGGAGAACGCGGGCGTCGCCGCGGCCACCTCGCTACTGGGCCTGTTCCCGCTCGGCGGTCCGGCCTTCACCGCCGCGGCGGCAGGCCTAGGATTGGGGGCCGCAGCAATCAGCACAACGCGCGCACTCACCCGTAGCCACGCCTTCGAGCAAGCAAGCCGCTGAATCCGCGCACAGTGAGGGCACCAAGCCGATTTGCACGACGCGGCCACTTCCCCACGCCGAATCGTGCACCGACGGATATCGGCTCATTCGCGCCGAACTGGACGGTGCGCTCCGCGCAGAGGGCGGCAGGCTGCTGAAACCAGCGGAGCAGCGCATGGCCTTCACAACGACATCGCCACGCATCAAGCAGTACCGTCACTATCGAGCCCGCCCGGTAAACGGGGTTCACTGTGTCCTGGTTGCCGCCGTGGGAGCTCGGGGAACCCGCCGGACGCAGCCCGTGGGAGTGGCCGTCTTCGACCACCAGTGAACTGGCCTGTCGCGCCGAGGGCCGATCGACTACAGTGCGAGGTACGGAGGTTTCTCGCGTGCATCGGCTCTGCGGTGCTCCACCTTCTCAGCGCAACCATCCGCGCGACGTGAAGGGATCGCTGCCGCGCCAGCGTGCACGACGATCGCCATTCTTTGGTTCAAACAGCGAGCCTCGATCCCCTGGAATCCTGTGCTGGACGCGGGCACGAGGGGTGGCTGGCTGGGTGTGCCGTGATGCGGGCAGTGGCCGCTTGAGGTCGACGTGGGCCGATGTGGAGGCCGCACCATGACCCGATCAAGTTCCGACGTTCCGTGGCCGCAGATGCTCGACGAGGTCACCAGCGCCCTGCAAACCCTGACCGCCGCACTGGACACCGACCAGGACTTCCAGGTGCTGCTGCATCAGATGTGCCTGCAGGTGGCCAAGGCGGTACCCGGGGTGGCAGAGGCGACGGTGACGCTGCTGCGTGATGGGCAGCCGCACACTGCGGCCACGACCAGCGACCTGGTCGCCGAAGTGGACCGTGATCAGTATCGGCACGGCGGGCCGTGCCTGGAGGCCGCCCGCAGCGGCAAACTGGAACGGGTGCAGGTGTCGGAGGCGCGGGAGCGGTGGCCGAAGTTCGCCGGCGACGCCCACGACGCCGGATTCGACAGCTTCCTGTCCGCGCCGCTGGTGGTCGACGACGAACACGCCGGCGCGATCAACTGCTACGGCACTCAGGCGCACGGCTTCGCCGAACTCGACGCGGCGCTGCTGGAGCTCTACACGGCTGCGGCCGAGGCGATCTTGCGGCTTTACCAGCGCTACCGTCAGGCCAGCGAACTCGCCGAGAACCTGCGCGCCGCGCTGACCAGCCGCGCAGTGATCGACCAGGCCAAGGGTATCCTGATGGCGATTCGCCAGATCAGTGCCGACGAAGCGTTCACCTTGCTCGTCGAGCAATCGCAACGGGAGAACCTCAAGCTGCGTGTCCTGGCGGAGCGATTTGTCGCCCACGCCGTCGGAATCGACGGAAGTGCTTGACCTTCGGCAGCGCGAGCGTTGCCTAGCTGTGATGTCCAGGGACGTTGTCCCGAGTTGAGGTGACCAGTGGCGGCCTGTCGTGCTGACAGGTGAAGGCCTCCGGATGTGAAGTGGAGCTGTCTAGGAACCACATCACCGACCGGAGGCCTTCGTGTCCCACCCTAACGCCACCCTGACCCCACGCACCCGGCTACGACTCGCCCGCCTGATCGTCGAGCAGGGCTGGACCTACACCGCAGCGGCGAAGATGTTCATGGTCGCCGCCAAAACGGCCCGCAAGTGGGCCGACCGCTACCGCGCCGAAGGCGCAGCCGGGATGACCGACCGCAGCTGCCGCCCGCATCACAGCCCGAACCGCACACCCGAACAGTCAGTGCGGCAGATCGTGCGATTGCGGTGGCGCAAGCGGCTGGGCCCGGTCCAGATCGGCGGCCGGCTCGGGCTGCCCGCCTCGACCGTGCACGCAGTGTTGACCCGCTGCCGGGTCAACCGGCTGTCCCGCATCGACCGGGTCACCGGCGAACCACTGCGCCGCTACGAACACGACCACCCCGGCTCCCTGATCCACGTCGATGTCACCAAGTTCGGCAACATCCCCGACGGCGGCGGCTGGCGCTACCTCGGAAAACAGCAAGGCAACAAGAACAAATCAGCGACCTCGCGACGCACCGGAATCTGGAGCGCCGACCGACACGCCCGCACCGGGGTGGCCTTCGTGCACACCGTCATCGACGACCACTCCCGCCTCGCCTACGCCGAAATCCACACCGACGAGAAAGCCCACACCGCCCTCGGCGTCCTTCGGCGCGCGGTCGACTGGTTCACCGAGCACGGCGTTACCGTCGAACGCGTGCTGTCGGACAACGGTGCCTGCTACCGCTCGCACGCCTGGCGCGACACCTGCACCGAGCTGGGCATCACCCCGAAACGGACCCGGCCCTACCGGCCACAGACCAACGGCAAAATCGAGCGGTTCCACCGCACCCTGGCCGACGGCTGGGCCTACGCCCGTTTCTATCCCAGCGAACACCACCGCCGCTCAGCTCTGCCCAGGTGGCTGCACTTCTACAATCACCACCGACCCCACTCATCCATCGGAGGCAAGCCACCCATCACCCGGCTGACCAACCTCCCCGGACATCACACCTAGCTGACGCATGACGTGATCTCCGGTGTAGGGACTGGTGTGACGCAGCCGCTGGTCGTGGGCGGTTAAACAGTCAGCTGCTCGCGGTACCGCGCTCCCCTGGAGCATGATCGACGCTCCGGGGAGCGCGGTATCGACGGGTCCGACACGGTGACGGCCGCGCACCGGAAGATTCACTGCTTCGGACGCTCACCCCATCGGTGTACGCCATGACAACGCCCTCCCGCGAACGCGCCGTCACCGCGGGCGATCCCGCTCGCCGGACGACCTCCGCTTCCCCTCGCAGGGTTTCCCCTACCGTCCGCTGCGCGGAAGCGGTGCTCATCGCGACGGAGAGAGCGGATCAGCGGCGGTCGCCGGCACGCTGACGCGCACCGGCCTTGGCCAAACGGCGGCTGATCATGTAGCCGATGGCGAGGAAAGTGATGTAGCGCAGCGCCTGTTCGGCATTGAACGGGTCACCGCCGGTGCTGGCGTCCCCGTCGACTGTCACGGCGGTGACCACGATCGCGACGACACCGGCCAGGAAGACGAAGAATTCGGTCGTCTTGAACGCCGGTTCCGTCTCCGCCCCGGTGGCCTGCCCCGAAGTCGCGACACCGAGGTCTCCTGACTACCGGCCCGCCGGAGCGGCTGAATTCGGTGGGAAAGGCTGCCCGGCACCGGCAACGGGTCCCGACGGACGTGCTGCGCTGGCCATCATTCTCCTTCGGCCGGATGTCTCTCACCCGGCTCGTGCTCGCGAGTGCCGGTAACCCCAGCACAAGTGATCGGGGGCTGCCGAGGACGGCCGGCTTTCCTGCTCGATCGGCATCTGCACGTCCGGATCCTCCTTGCCGGTTCGACCGGTCAGCGTGGGCGGCGATACGGTCACCGTCACCGTCCGTGAGACCCGACACGGCATGCCCGCGGCGCGGCATGGCGCCGCAGGAAATTCGGCACCTCGGCAGCCGCTGTCCCCTCAAGCGCCGCCAGTAAGGATCGCCACCTACGCTGATCAGGGGTCTAATTTACGTGGGACCGCCTCGCGGAGCCGGCCGGCCGGCTCGGTCTGGGCGGCTACCGGAGGAGCCAGCTCAACCGTCACGCGGCGTCCGACTCCTGTGGTCACGCGGACCGGCGGTCAGCTCACGTCGATGGTGCGGTGATTGCCTGCTTCCAGCTTCTTCGGATCACGGTCGAACCGGCTGATTTTCTCGGTCTTCCGGGGTGGTCGGTCGTTCGCGATGAGCACCGCCATCCAGGGCAGCGGAACCGAGATGGCCAGCACAGCCATGGCCAGCCACCAGGTGCCGTGGAAGATTCCGGCCAATACCAAGCACGGGATCCGGCACGACATCATCAGCAGGTACTTGCGCTTCCGGGCGGCGAGCTGTTCCTCCTGTGAGGAGGCGGCTCCGGTGATCAGCACCGGGGCACCGGTCGTCGTCATGGTCGATCCTTCCCGCCGCGAGCCCACCGCATACCGCGCTCGCGGCCGAACAAACGCCGAAGCAGTCCCGCTTCCGCTCGGCGAAGGTCCAGCGGGGTCGACCTGCGAGCAGAAGCGGGAGAACGAGGCCGGTACGGGGGGTCGCCTCGCGGCGAAAGGCACGACACGGCTCCTGCGTGACCGGTATTCCGTGAAGGCAAGGGGTGAGGCCCGGGGACACCGCCGTACCGACACTCGGTACAACGCCCCGCGACAGCCGGTGTTCCAGGCGACGAACGTGACGTCCATCGCGCAGCAACGACGCCCCGCTGCCGCTCGGAAGCCGCGTTCACTCTCGACCCCCACGCCGTCGGTTCCGTGGTCGGAATCCGACGCGCGCACCTGCGGTCGTTCAGTTTGAAGTGGCGTACCTTCGGCCGTCCCGCCGAAGACATGACCGGGCGATGCCCACCGATCCGACCTCGTGCTCAACACGGTCTCCCATCCGGCCCCGGGACCAGACGTGGCTGTCCGTCAGTCGGACCGGACTTGCCCGATCGGTTGTTTCCGGTTGAGCGAGGTCGCGCCGGGTATCTCGGCCGGATGACCGACAACCGAGATCCCACGCCAGTACCGGAAGTGTCCGTACGGCAGTTCACCGACGAACTGCTCGACGCCGCGAGGGCGGCCGCCTACGACGACGTGGCCGAGGCGCTGAGCGTCTTGGCCCGCGCCGACTCGACACCCGTCCCCGCAGCGGTCGTCGGCGAGCTGGTCGACCGGTGCGCCACTGCCGTCGGCACCCACCACCGCACGGACGCCGACGCGGCCTACACAGTCATCGTGGTGGACGAGCGGGGACAGCTCACCGAGGTGGAACGGCTACCACCTGGGCCGAGATCGGCGATGCGCGCCCTCCTCGCGGCACTCAACCACGACACGGCGAGCCGCGAGATCCACGTGGAGCTGGCCACGTGCGGCACCCCGGCGGACATCGTGGACGTGCTCGCCCACCTGCTGGTGTGGATCGCGGAGCTGTCCAAACCGTCCGCGGCCGCACTTCCCGCGCTGAGCTGCTTCCCCGACTGAAGACAGACACCACCGTGTGGGATCGCGGCGCCAAGGCGATCAAGGCTCTGTACGCAGCACTGCTTTTCGCCGACCGCACCATGATCCCCAAACGCCACGCCTACGAGACCGGGAACGTTTCGCCCGAAAAAAACGGCTGCGGGTGCCCGAGGGGCCGTGAGCGATGCACGAGGGCACGCTTACCGCGACCGCCGTCTGGGCCGCGGCCACCGGGCCCGCCGGAACCTCCCGGAACGGAGGTGAGGAGACCGAAGGCGATCATATCGACCAGCAGGACTCAGGACCGCGCTCCGGTTCTGGCCGAGGGCGGGGCCGGACGCTGGAACAGGCTGAAGAGCCACCACAGCGAAGGCACGAGCACGAGCGCCCCGACGCCCAGCGCCGCGAGGGTGGCCGACAGGACCGCGGGTGTGGCGGCGCCCTCGGCAATGGTGACGTCCGGTTCGAGCAGGTAGGGGTACTGCCCGGCGGCCCAGCCCCACAGAAGCGTCCCCACCGCGAGGGCCGCGGTGATCCGCACCGCGAGGAAACGACGGCGCAGCAGCAACACGAGCGAAACCGCGCCGGACACCGCCGAGAGGATGACGACCGCGAGCCCGCGGTGGGTCAGGCCGTCGAACAGCCGTGGGGCGTCGGTGGCCAGGACAGGTATCCCGGCCGCCGCGACCACCCCGAGGGCGAGTCCCGTCACGAGGGCCCGGCGGCGGAACGCCTCGGCGAGGGCGGGCTCTCCCGCGCGCCGGGCGTCGGCGCAGAGGTAGGTCGCGGCGAGGTAGGCGGCCGCGCCGACCGCGAGGACGCCGCCGAGCACGGACGTCGGGTTCAGCCAGCTCGTGAGCAGGTCACCGCCGGCGATCGCGAGCGGGATCCGGCCGGAGGCGATGCCGCCGGCCACCGTGCCGAGGAAGAACGGGGTCAGCACGGAGGCGACGGCGAACGCGGCGCCGAACAGCCGCTGCCGGCCGAGGGTGTCGCTGGCCTTGCGGAAGGCGAAGGCCGCGCCGCGGATGATGATGCCCAGCGCCACCAGCGTCAGCGGGATGTACAAAGTGGACATTACGGCGGCGAACACCGGCGGGAACGCGCTCCACAACGTCACCAGCGCGAAAATCAGCCACACGTGGTTGGCCTCCCACACCGGCCCGATCGAGTGCTCGATCAGCTCCCGCTGCTCCCGGCCCCGGTCCGGGCCGCCCGCGAAGAGGTCCCAGAACCCGCCGCCGAAGTCCGCACCCGCCAGCAGCACGTACAGCGTCAACCCGACCCAGAGCACCGCGACGGACCAGTCGGCCAGGGTCATGACGACCTCCCCGCTTCCTGCGGCGCCGCCCGGCGGTCGGTGCGGGCCATCCGGCGCAGGACGTAAACGGTCCCGATCGTCAGCACGACGTACACCGCGAGCACGACGATCAGCCCGACCAGCAGACCTGGCGCGGGGTTGACGGCGTCGGCCGTTCTCAGATGGCCCCAGACGATCCAAGGCTGGCGGCCGACTTCGGTGGTGATCCACCCGGCCTCGAGGGCGCAGCAGGCGGCGACGCCGCTGACCGCGACCGCGCGCAGGAACCACCGCGAGCGCGGCAGGTCACGGCGGCGCCACCACACCAGCGCCAGCCAGGCACCGAGCGCGAGCAGGGCGAACCCGATGCCGACCATGACGTCGAAGGACAGGTGCACGACCGCGACCGGCGGACGGTCGGGAACCGGCGTCCGGTCGAGCCCGGTGATCACCGTGTCCGGGCTGTCCCCGACCAGCAGGGAAAGCCCGCTCGGGATTTCGAGGCAATACCGCAGCTCCTCGCCCACCGGGATCCCGCCGATGGTCAGCGGGACGTGCGAGCCGGTGCGGTAGACGCCTTCGAGCGCGGCGAGCTTGGCGGGCTGGTTGGTCGCCAGGAACCGCGCGGCGTAGTCGCCCGCGGCGATCTGCAGCGGCGTCAGCACAGCGGCGAACGTCAAGGGGGTCAGCAGGCCGAGCCGGTGGTGGCGGTCCCGGCGGCCGCGCAGCATGCCCACCGCGTAGACACTGCTGATCAGGTAGCCGGTGACCATGAAGGCCGCGAGGATCATGTGAATCGTCTCCGGCGGGGTCGCCGGGTTGAACATCGCGGCCCACGGGTCGACGTCGGTGACCCGGCCGTGCTCGAGGTCGAAGCCGCGGGGCTGGTTCATCCAGGCGTTCGCGCTGACGACGAAAAAGGCCGAGGCGATGCCGGCGACGACGATGGGGACGCCGGCGAGCAGGTGCCGCCGCGGTGGCAGGCGATCCCACGCGTAGAGGTAGATCCCCAGGAAGATCGCCTCGACGAAGAAGGCGATGCCCTCCATGGTGAACGGCAGGCCGATGACCTGGCCGTAGGTGCCCATCAAACCGGGCCACAGGATGCCCATCTCGAAACTGAGGATCGTGCCCGACACCGCGCCGACGGCGAACAGCACACCCATCGCCTTGGCCCACCGCCGGGCGAGCACGAGGTAGGCCTCGTCGCCGGTGCGAAGCGCCCGCCACTCCGCGAACAGCGTCAGCGCGGGCATGCCCACACCGAGACAGGCGAGGATGATGTGCCAGCCCAGGGACAGGGCCATCTGTTCGCGCGCCGCGAGCAGGTCCAGGGGCGCGGCGGACAAGGTCAGCACGGTGCGGGTCCCTCCGGCGAGCCGGTCGGGAACGGTGCCTCGACAGCTCCTTTGATCACCTTCGGCGGCTACCCACCGGCTGGACCGGGAAACCTGCACCGGCGCGCTTGGTCGGGCTGCAGGCGGAGCCGGTGCCTCCGTGCAGGAGGAGCAGCGACAACGGATGCGTGGCTTCTGGGAAACCAGGCCGGCGTAAACCCAGCGCGACCACTGTCGAGAGCCGTGCTGGTGACGGTGCGCGACGATGTCGCTTGATCGGCCCCTGGCTCGGCCGCTCGGCCGGGTCGTCACCGGAAGTGCGTGGCGAGCCGGCTGCGATCAGCTGACCCGCAGCTCCGCCTCACTGGCCCCGGTGCCGCTGTCGATCACCCGCAAGTGGCCCGTCCAGCCGTCGAGGCCGGCCGGCCGCCACTCCACCCGGCCTTCGGCCGCCCGAAGGTCCGCTGCCTGCACCCGTCATCGCCGGACTGGGCGCCGACGTCCGCCGGACTCCCGGTGGCGCGGCGGTGGTCGGGCTGCTGACCGACCCGGCCGCGGTCGACGAGCTGCGGTTCGCGCGGCTGAACCAGGAGTACCGGCGGTCCGCGCCGGAGAAGCGGTTTCCCTGGGCGTCCCCGAGTGCCGCTACGCCCCTGGCCGGCTTCCGAAGTACCTGACGGCCCTGCGCCACGCGGCGGCGACCATCGCGAAGACGAAGCCGGCACCGCGAACCTCAGCCGGATGACTCGGTCGCCCACAAGAAGAGGACGTTCCCTGGCCGCTACCGCTGACACGGTGGTCCTCGTCGCCGGAAGCCCCCGGCGGCGGAACACTCACGAAGGACCGGAAACACCATGTCGCTCAACGCTGTCGCCCACCTGAACTTCACCGGCCAGGCCCGGGCCGCGCTGGAGTTCTACCAGTCGGTCTTCGGCGGACAGACCACCGTCGTCACCTACGGCGACTTCGGCATGCCCGCGGAGCTGCCCGACGCCACCAAAGTCGTCTTCGGCCGGCTTACCGCTGACAACGGCTTCCAGGTCATGGCCTACGACGTCCCCGGCACCGACGGGCCCGCCGTCCCGGCCACCCCGACCACCCGCCGTGAAAACGGCACCACCCTCACGAGGGAGCGCTTCTTCCTGTCCGTCCGCGGCGAAACCGTGGACGAGGTCTCGCCCGTGTGGAAGGGCCTCGCCGAGGGCGCCACCGTCGTCGAAGAGTTCGGCCCCTCCCAGTGGGCGCCCGCCTTCGGCATGCTGACCGACCGGTTCGGCGTCACCTGGATCGTCGACGTCGCGGCCGCGCACGCCTGACCCGCTTTCCCGTTCGCCGCGGTGGGATGCGCCGGACCGGCCGTCCCACCGCGGCCCCCTGAAGGAGATCTTCGTTGCAGACCCGTCCACTCGGCCGCACCGGCATCCAGGTGAGCACCTACACCCTGGGCACGATGCTGTTCGGCCCGTACGGCAACCCCGACCCCGACGAGTGCGTCCGTATCGTCCACCGTGCACTCGACGGCGGCATCAACACCATCGACACGGCCGACGTCTACGGTGACGGCGAAAGTGAGCGGATCGTCGGGAAGGCGCTGCGCGGCCGCCGCGACGACGTCATCCTCGCCACCAAGGGCAACGGGCCGATGGGACCGGACCCGAACCAGCGCGGCAACTCCCGCCGCTGGATCATCTCGGCGGTCGAAGGGTCCTTGCGCCGCCTCGGCGTCGACCACATCGACCTCTACCAGCTCCACCACCCCGAGCCCGGCACCGACATCGAGGAGCCGCTGAGCGCGCTGACCGACCTCCTGCACGCGGGCAAGGTACGGGCGATCGGGCACTCCAACCTGCCCGCCTCGGAGATCGTCGAAGCCCAGTGGCTGGCGCAGCGACGCGGGCTGGCACGGTTCCGCACCGAGCAGCTGCACTACTCGATCCTCAACCGCGGGGTGGAAAACGACGTCTTGCCGGTGTGCGGGCGTTACGACATGGGTGTTCTCGTCTGGAGCCCGCTGTCGATGGGGCTGCTCAGCGGGCGGTACCGCAAGAACGGCACAGCGGAGGTTTCGGCGGGCCGCATGCACTGGGTACCCCGGCACATGACCGACGAGCGCAAGCTCGACGGCGTCGAAGCCCTCCTCCCCGCCGCCGAGCAGGCCGGAATCCCGCTGCGGCACATGGCAATCGCGTTCGTCACCGCCCACCCCGCGGTCACCTCCGCGATCATCGGCCCGCGCACGGAGGAACAACTGCAGGACCTGCTCGCCGGAGCCGGCACCCAGCTCGGCGACGACCTCCTGGACCGGATCGACGAAATAGTCCCGCCCGGCACCGACCTCGGACCGATGGACGTGGCTTACCAGCCACCGCACCTCAGGCAGCCACACCTCCGCCGCCGCGGCGACGCGGTGCCCGGCTAGCGCCGACTTCGATCAGAGTCCACCGAGGATCCCGGCGGATGCCGCCAGACAGCCGGTCGCCGGACACCGCTCACCATGGGCGCCATCAGAACCGATGGCGCCCATGGCATCCGTGACGACGATTGCCGCGCCTTGCACGGCAGCGAGAGCGCGCTGGCCTGTCCGGCCAGCTCGGCCGTGTCAGCCCTGGATCTGCCCTTTCTCAGCCGGAACCGCCCTGGAGTTCCGCAGATCCCGTTTGAGGATCTTGCCGGCTGCCGACATCGGCAACCGCTCCACGATCTCCAGGCTGCGGGGGCACTTGTGGCCGGCGATCGCCTGCCGGCAGAACTCCCGCAGCTCGGCCGCGGTGAGGGTGGTGCCCGGCAGCAGGGTGACCACGGCGTGCACGCGTTCGCCCCACTCGTCGTCGGGCAGGCCGATCACCGCGACTTGGGAGACCGCGGGGTGTTTCGCGATCACGTTTTCGACCTCGGTCGAGTACACGTTCTCCCCGCCGCTGATGATCATGTCCTTGAGGCGGTCGACGACGAAGAGGTAGCCGCGTTCGTCCAGGTATCCGGCATCGCCGGTGTGCAGCCAGCCGTTCCGGATCGCCGCCGCGGTCTCCGCCGGTTTCTTCCAGTAACCCGCCATGACGTGGTCGCCGGCGACCACGATCTCACCTACCTCGCCCGATGGCAGCTCCTGGTCCGTTTCCCCGACGATCCGGATCCTGGCGTACGGCGCCGCGCGACCGGCGGACCGGCGCAGCGCCGGGTCGTCGTGGTCTTCGTCGCCCAGGATGGTCGTGGTCGGCGACAGTTCGGTCATGCCGTACGCCTGGGCGAACCGCGCGGCCGGAAACGCGGTACGGGCCCGGTCCAGCAGCGCTTCGGAGATCGGGGACGCGCCGTAGGTCAGCAGCTCCAGGCTGCTCACGTCGAAGGTGCCCGCGTCCGGGTGATCGACGAGCAGCTGGATCATCGTCGGGACCAGCATGATCTGCTTGGCCCGGTGCCGCTCGACCGCGCGCAGCACGCCGACCGGGTCGAACGCCGGGAGCGGCACCACGGTCGCGTTCGTCAGCATGGCGGCGATCCAGGAGCCGAACCCGGCGAGGTGGAACGCCGGGGCGACCAGGACGCAGGCACCGCCGTGCGGCACCCTCGTCTGGGCCATCAGCGTGCCCATGGCCGCCATGACGAGCTGCCGGTGCCCGAGCACGACGCCTTGGGGGAAACCGGTCGTGCCACCGGTGTAAAAGATCCCGGCCATCGCGTGACCGTTCCGGTGCGCGTCCTCGACCGGCGCGGCGGTGAGCAGTTCGGCCAGCGGCACGAGGCCGTCGGGGGTGGGTTCGTCGCCACAGTGGACGATCGTGCGCAGGACCGGTGCCCGCTCCCGCAGGCGGTCCACGATCGGGAGGAAGGCGTCGTCGACGAACAGGACGGTCACGTCGGCCTCGTCGAGCGCGTAAGCGTTTTCACCGGCGCTCCACCGGGTGTTGAGCGGAACGACGACCGCGTCGGCCCACGCAATGCCGAGCACGATCTGGCAGAACCGGTCGGTGTTGGGCGACAAGAGGCCGACCCGATCGTCCGCGCGCACGCCGAGACCGGCCAGCGCACCCGCGATGCGGGAGACCACGTCGTGGGTTTCCCGTGCTGTGTGGGTGCGTTCGCCGTAGACGGTGAAGGGCCGGCCGGGCGATTGCCGCAGCGCCCGGTGCAGCGGTTGGGTGAGGTACGTCAACGGCCTTTCGTGACGTCGTCGATCGCCGGCGTTCCGGATGCCCGGGCAGGCCGGCGGAAGACACGAAGTCCGATGAGGACGACCGTGCCGGCCAGGCACAGCCAGGCAACGGCGTCCCCAATCACGCGGTAAGGCGTGGTGACGCCGTGGACCGGCACGTCGACCAGCCACAGGTCCCGGTCGACCAACGTGTCTTGAGTGGACAGTGTGTGGCCGTGGCTGTCGAACGCCACAGACCAGCCGACGTAGTCCTGCCGGACCAGTGAATAGCCGTTCTCCACGGCGCGCAGCCCGGCCATCTCGGAATGCACGCGACCGATCTCCGGCCAGTCGCCGCCGGGCACCAGCATGATGTCGGCGTCGGCGTGCATCATCGCCGGGAAGTCGGCGTCGTAGCAGATCACGCCGCCGAGGCGGCCGTAGGGCGTGTCGACGACGGGGACGACGCCGTCGCCGGGCCGGTACGGCTTCGGCTGGGCTCGGTGGGGCGTGACGCCGACGCGGCCGAGCGGGCGGCCCGTGCCCTGGTCCGCATCCAGGGGTTGCTCGGCCCGGACGCGGTCCTCACCCCAGTCATTGACGGGGCCGTGGCCCCGGTGAGCGCGTCGGGCTCGTCCCGTGGGGCGAACCCCGCCAACCGGCGACGGCGGATCAGCCGTGGCCCGGCCGGCTATCAGCCCCGTCCCCCACCTTGGTGCCGCCCGAACCGACACCGGCGCGCGTCGTCCGTGGCGAGGTCCAGCCGCAGCGCGCCTGTCTTGGCTCGATCATCCCGCAACAAGGCCGGGACTTGGTCATCGGCGGCTTCGGGCCGCCGCGTATACGCGGCGGCCGGCCCGTCGGATGCCGGCATGTACGCGGAAAGGTACACCGCGTGCGCGACCAATTCGGGCGTCTGCTCGGCCACTCGCGTCAGTACAGGGCCGGCCGCGCTGTGCGCGACCACGGTAACCGGCTCGCCAACGCCGATCCGCTTGATCTGTGAAGTCAACAACTCGGCCGCATCGTCGAGACTCACTTCCGCCACGGGTGACACCTCCGTCATGACTGCCTCAGTGTCCTACGGCCGTCGCTGAACGAGTGCGGACGACGGGCGTACAGCCCGTGTCCCGCCAGGCCCACCGCGACGGCCAGGCGACCGGCGGCGACCACATGGGGATCACTTCGCTCCAGCACCAGGAGCCGTGCCAGAGACCGTGCACGAGTACCAGCGTGGGGATCCGGGCGCTCACAACAGCTTGTCCTGGGTGAACGGGACGTCGCGTAGGCGGCGGCCGGTGGCGTGGAAGATCGCGTTGCCGATCGCGGCGGGCAC
This sequence comes from Amycolatopsis rifamycinica, assembly GCF_000695625.1. Lineage (GTDB taxonomy): Bacteria > Actinomycetota > Actinomycetes > Mycobacteriales > Pseudonocardiaceae > Amycolatopsis > Amycolatopsis rifamycinica. Next base: position 41,401 of record NZ_JMQI01000081.1, on the reverse strand, counting down.
CCCGGTGCCCGGGGTCTCGCCGAAGCCACGGGCGCCGAGCGCGGGTTTGCTGGCCGGGTCCTCGCGGTCGACGAAGTAGGACTCCACCGTGGGTGTGTCGGCGCAGACCGGCACCAGGTAGGTGGACAGGTTCGGGTTGACCACCCGCGCGGTGTTCGGGTCCACCTGCGTGTGCTCCATCAGCGCGAAGCCGATGCCCCAGGTTACGCCGCCGATCACCTGTCCATGTGCGGTTCGGTGGTTGAGTACCCGGCCGGGGTCGTACGCGGCCACCACCCGGCTCACCCGCACCGCGCCGAGTCTCGGCCGGATGCGGACCTCCACGAACACCGCACCGAACGAATGCCCCGGCGTGTTCAACCCGCTCCCGCTCACCACGACGGATTGGCCGTGGCGGGACACGACGTCGCGATAGCTGTCCCTGCGCCCGCGGTCACCGCGCACGAACAGGTAGCCGTGCTCGGCCATGACGTCCGCCGCCGACACGCCGTGAAGCGGCGAACGCGGGTCGGCGACGGCGATCGCGACCACGGCGGTACGCGCGTTCTGCGCCGCTTGGGACACCGGGCCGATCACGCTGGGCATGGTGGACGATCCCGCGGAGATGGCCGCGGCGGGGAACGCCGTGTCGCCGAGCAGCGTCGTGACGTGGTCCAGCGGCACGCCGAGCCCGTCGGCGACGACCTGGGTGAGCACGGTGTAGGTGCCGGTGCCGATCTCCTGGCTGGCCACGCGCAGGGTCGCCCGTCCCGTCTCATCGACGGTGAGCTGGGCGAAGGACGGGATCGCGTTGTAGGTGTGGGTCTCGGTGGCCATGCCCCAGCCGACGTACTCGTCCCCGTCCCGCATGGACCCCGGCCTGGCGTCGCGCCGTGCCCAGCCGAACGCCCTGGCCCCCAACTGGTAACACTCCAGCAGGTGCTTGCTGGAGTGCGGGCTGGCCGGGCTGTGGTTGCGTACCCGCAGTTCCACCGGGTCGAGGCCGACCGCGTAGCTCAGCTCGTCCATGGCGATCTCGAGACCGAAGTGCGCGGTGGTCTCCGGTGAGCGCATGTAGCTCGACGACGGCAGGTCCAGTGGTACACCCAGCTGTCGCACGTGGACGTTCCGGCAGGCGTACAGGTCGAGCGTGGAGTTGCTGGTGTTGTAGATGCTTTCCTCGGTGCGGCTCAGCTGTGCGGTGCTGGTGTCGACGATGGCGGTCAGCCTGCCCTGCCGGGTGGCACCGAGCCGCAGGCTGCGGCGGTACTCGGCGCGGTGCCCGTTCATGGTGTACATCTGCGCGCGGGTCAGCACAAGCTTCACCGGCCTGCGGACCAGTCGCGCTACCGCCGCGGTGAGCAGTGTGTGGGGCCAGGTAGGGCCCTTGGCGCCGAACCCGCCGCCCAGGTAGGGCGAAACGATCCGGATGTCCTCCTCCCGCACGTACTTCGCGAACGCCTGCCCCACGATCCTGCGGGCCAGCACGACGCCCTGCGCGCTCTCGTACAGCGTCAGCGAGTCACCGTCCCAGACGGCGGTGGTGGTGTGCGGTTCGATCGGGTTGTGGTGCTGCGTCGGGCTGCTGTACTCCTGCTCGACCCGCACCTCGGCCGCCGCGAGCGCCCGGGCGGCGTCCCCGCGAATGGTTTCGTTGGGCCTGTCGCGGAAGTTGGGCGGCAGGTACGCCTCGTCGAGCGCGTCGGCGAGGTACGCGGTCGGCTGCTCGGCGTGGTAGCGGACCCGCACCAGGGTCGCCGCCTCCTGCGCCTGCTCCAGAGTCTGCGCCACCACGTAGGCGACCGGCTGCCCATTGTGGTGGATCCGGGTGTCCTGCAGCGGAATGAAACGCTTAGGATAGGGGAAGGCTGGCGGTACCGTCAGCGGCAGCATGTTCTGGTGGGTGTAGACCGCGACGACGCCGGGGCAGGCCAGCGCCTGGCTCGTGTCGAGTTCGGTGATCTCCCCCCGGGCCACCGTGCTCGTCACCAGAAAGCCGTGCAGCGCACCGGGAATCCGGTGGTCGGCGGCGTAGGTGGCCGCGCCGGTGACCTTCGCCCGACCGTCCACCCGCTCGACGCCCCGACCGATCAGCCCGGTCATCGAACGCCTCCCAACTCGGTGAGGACACTCACCAGCGCACGCTGGACGAGCTCGACCTTGAATCCGTTGCCGTCGCGGGCAACCGCGTCGCTGACCAGTGCCCGGCCCGCGGCGGTCATCGTTGCCGTCGTCAGTTCCCGGCCGCGTAGTGCCGCTTCGACACGGGTGTCCCGCCAGGGGCGGGTGCCGACGCCGCCGAATGCCAGCCGCACGTCCCGCACGGTGCGGCCGCCCATCCCCAGCGTGGCCGCCACCGACACCACCGCGAACTCGAACGTGGCTCGGTCCCGCAGCTTCAGGTATCGCGAGCGGGTGGCGGCCCCGGTGCGTGGCACGTCCACCCGGGTGATGAGTTCACCCTGACGCAGCACGGTTTCCCGGTCCGGGGTGACCCCGGGGAGAAGGTAGAAGTCGGCGATGGGGACGGTTCTGGCGCCGTCCGGGCCGAGCAGGTGCACGGTCGCGTCGAGCGCGGTGAGCGCTACCGCCAGGTCGGAGGGGTGCGTGGCGATGCAGTGGTCGCTGCCGCCCAGGATCGCGTGTCCCCGGTTGTGTCCGCCGATCGCCGGACACCCGCTGCCGGGAACCCGCTTGTTGCATCCCGAACCGGTGTCCCGGAAGTAGCCGCATCTGGTGCGCTGCAACAGGTTCCCGCCGATCGCGGCCATGGTGCGGACCTGCGGGGACGCCGAGGCGAGCAACGCCTGCGACAGCACCGGGAACTCCCGGCGCACCACCGGATGTTCGGCAACCTGCCGCATCCTGGCGAGCGCGCCGACGCGCAGCGTGGTGCCGTCCATGTCGATCCGGCCGAGGTCGAGGTGGTTGAGGTCCACCAGGTGGTCGTGCGCTTGCGCACCGTCCCGCATCAGGTTCAGCAGGTCGGTGCCGCCCGCCACGAACGCCGAGTTCGGCGTCCCGGAGGCGATCCGCACCGCGTCGGAAGGGGTCCTCGCAACCGTGTAACCGAAGTTCCTCACCGCCGCACCTCCTTCGCGGCGTCCGCGACCGCGGCAATGATGTTCTGGTACGCGGCGCAGCGGCAGAGGTTGCCGCTCATCCACTCCCGGATCTCCGCCGCGGAACCCGTGTGGCCCTCGTCGATACACGCCACTGCGGACATGATCTGACCGGGCGTGCAGCCACCGCACTGGAACGCGTCGTGCCGGATGAACGCCGCCTGCACCGGATGCAGGGCGTCGCCCCGCGCGAGCCCTTCCACGGTGGTGATCTCGACGTCCTGCCGCATCACGGCCAGGGTCAGGCAGGACTTGATCCGCTTGCCGTCGGCCAGGACGGTGCACGCACCGCACTCGCCCCGGTCGCAACCTTTCTTGGTGCCGGTCAGTGCGAGCCGCTCGCGCAGCGCGTCGAGCAGTGTGACCCTCGGCTCGACCAGCACCTGGTGCCGATTTCCGTTGACCGACAACGTGATCTCCATCGACGCGCCGCCGGCGACCGGGCGCGCGGGTTCGGCCGTGGCCTCGGCGGTGGACGCGAGCTGGGCGGCCGCGACGGTGCCGGCCGCGGACTTCAGGACGGTACGTCGGGTGTGCGTGGTTCGCTGGGGTGCTGGGTCGTCTGTCATCGACTTCTCCCGCCGGCCGGACGGCCGGCGTTGTCACCGGGATCCCCGTATGCGCGGGTTGTCAGGTGCTCCCACGCGGCCCACTCCTTCAGGCGCCGGTCGTAGCTCCCTCGTACGAGCTCGGGTGTGGGCACGCCGAACAGCGCCCCGAACAGCACCCGCAGTGGTGGCTGCTCGGCGTCGACGACCTCGAGCAACGCTCGCGCGGCGGCGGCCGGGTCCCCGGGCACGCTCGCGCGGCGGCGGGCTGCCAGCTCCTCGCGCATCGTGTCGTAGGCCGGCAACGGGTTGCTGTGCCGCGCCGAGGATCCGGAGAAGTCGGTGGCATACCCGCCCGGCTCCACGAGGGTGACGTGCACGCCGAACCTGGCGACCTCGGCGGCCAGTGACTCGCTGAGCGCCTCGAGCGCCCACTTCGAGGCGTGGTAGGCGCCCACACTGGGGAACGCCAGCACGCCGCCGATCGAGGAAACCTGGACGATGTGCCCGCTGCCACGTTCGCGCATCCCGGGAAGGACGGCCCGGACGACGCGATGGGCGCCGAGGACGTTCGTCTCCAGCTGGTCGCGCAGTTCGGCGTCGGTCACCTCCTCCACTGCGGCGATGTGCCCATAACCGGCGTTGTTGACCACGACGTCGAGCCGGCCGAAGTGTTCCTCCGCTTCGGCAACCCGATCGCGGACCGCGTCGGCGTCGGTGACGTCGAGTGCGAGCGCGAGCAGCCCGGGGTGTTCGTCACGGAGATCCCGCAGGGACGAGACGTCGCGGGCGGTCGCGGCGACACGGTCACCGCGACCGAGCGCTGCCCTGGCGAACGCCCGGCCGAAGCCGCGCGAGGCCCCGGTGATCAGCCATGTCTTGTTGTTCATGGCCGTACCTCCAGTTAGGATATGAACAACACGTTCACTTAGGTACCGTACGCCTAAAATGAACAATCTGTCTACATGTGGGATGGTCAATGTCCGAGAACATTCCCAGCCGGCCGGGCCGAGGCCGGCGACCAGCCGCCGAGGTGCGTGCCGCCGTGCTCACGGCCGCGGGGCGCATCCTGCTGCGAGACGGCATGCGAGCGGTCACGTTCGACCGAGTGGCGACAGAAGCGGGAGCGAGCAAGACGACCCTGTACCGGTGGTGGCCGTCACCGGGCGCGCTCGCGGCGGAGGCGTACTTCGCCAGGAGCCTGCGGGTGCTGGAGCTCCCCGACACCGGAGACGTGCGCGCCGATCTGATCAGCCAGCTCGGCGCGTTCGTCCGCTGGCTGAAGGACGAAGGCGCCGAGCGGCCCATGTCCGAGCTCGTCGGTGCGGCCCAGATGGACCCCGAACTCGCTCGAGCCTGGTCGGAGACCTACGCACAGCCGCGCCGCGAGCTCGCGCGTGAGCGCCTGCGCGTCGCGCAGCGACAGGGTCAGCTGCGCGAGGACGCCGACCTCGACATCATCGTGGACCAGCTGTGGGGCGCCTGCTACCACCGGCTGCTCGTACTCAAGGTGCCCTTCGACGAATCGATCGCCACGCGCCTGGTCGACCACGCGCTCTACGGATCGGCACCGCGCGGAGCGGACCACCCAGAACCCGCCACGGCCCGGCAACGTCCCGGCTCATCCCCAGCCCGGCCTGCCGAAACGGCAAGCTGATGCCCGCTCCCGGAAACGCGGGGCGACTTCTCCGCGGCCGAGACGCGAAGCCCCGGGTCGGCGGCCAAGGACCCGATGCGGACATCCCTGGTCCGGGGCGCGCGCTGCGCCAGCAGCATCCGCCGGCCGTTGTCGAGGTAGGCCAGCGGCGGCTGGCCCACCACGGTCCGGAAGCGTACGGCGAACGAGGTCAGCGACATCGCCGAGGCGCCGCTCGTCACCACGACCACGCGCGACGGCGCCTTCAGCACCGGCAGCAGCCCGTTGACGAGGGCTAGTTTGCGCTCGCCGGGCTCATCCACTGCGGTATCTGTAACCGGCGGCTGGACTCGCACTGAGACCACGGGCGACCGACCTACCGCTGCCGCCACGGCCACACCAGCACCCAACGCGCAAGCCAGCCGCGGCCGAAGACGCTCTACATCCGCGAAGACCACCTCGTCGACGAGATCCATATCCGGCTCGGCGTTCAAGACGATGAGGGCCACGCCAGGTTGAAGTCTGCCCGGGCACTGAGCAGTCGCGTCGCGATAGCACTGCGCGATTCGGGACATTACCTAGTCTGCGACAGCGACGGATGGCGACTGAAAGTGATCGACTCAAGCTGGAGTACGGTCACCCCGGTTTTAAGATCGCGTTTCGCGATCCGTGGGGCAATACTGTGTCCGAGGACGATCTTGCACGCTAGCCACAACTCTTAAGCTCGGTTGAACGAGTGTTGTACGTAGAGGCCAAGCCCCCACTGCGCCTCCCAAGGAGGGGTCAGAACTTGGCGCGCAGGCAAGACCATCGAGGACTGGTCTACACACCAACCCAGGTGTCGTGCTTGAAATGAAATTCCTTACACCGACCCTGTCATCGTCTCGAGCGTTTCCGCAACATTCTGAAGCGGATCAACAATGCGATTAGGGCGGATGCAAAAACCCGACTTGGGCCGGATGATGACAGAGACTCCACCTAACGCTGCAACCATACTGAACTCACCACCGTGAAGCGTAGACGACAGATTGACCCCGACCGCCTCATTAATTAATCGTTCCGACGCATCTCATCTAGATACAGACTCGCATATTGGACTTAAGATAATCCTAGACGTCTCCGCCAAGCGCCCGTGATTCGAGGACGCAAAAGGATGACACCTTGCTGAGTACCGACGGCAAAATTGAACGTCTCGCCACAATTTACTGCCGTAAAAGATACAACGAGCGCCGGCAACGAAGTTGCCCAGACCTTTTCATTACTAGCCAGATGACAAAGAGTTATTTCTTTTGTGTCACTCACAGCAACAAGCGCTTCCCCGTTAGGGGCGCTTCCAGTCCACAGAATATGGCTCGCACACACCGGGAGACGATATGTGTGATCCGGAGCGTCGGATCTCCATACCGTCACCGGGACTGATTGTACGAATTCATCCTCGAGTAAATCGTCAGAACCTGATGGATTGATAGATAGCAGAACAGAAGTGCTATCGCGCAGATTGGCCCAACGAATACAGTGACGACCTGTGAAAGTTGCCTTATCATACCGATCGGCTGATTGCTGGGCGGCTTGAACAACGTGCCGCTGATCCGTGGCGAGATCTAGCACGATCGTCGACCCTCCACGGCTACGCATCGCAACGTATCGTGTGCCGTTTTTTCCGTGTTCAGGCGCAATAATTTCGATTCCTGCAAGAAGCACCAGCGGCGTATCCCTAGCCGCTTGCCGCTTCGTGACGTCCCATAGATAACATAAAGATGGTAATTCTGACTCAACGTGAGACGCGGCCGAATCAGCCACCCGCGTATTGTCAGGCGAGCGGCGGCCCGTGACTGTTTCTTCATAACCCGTCGCTTTCCGAACAATTACCATAAGGACCGCGTCTCCCTCTAGCGAGGTGAAAGCCGTCGAGCGAACTAGATCACGTGCAGAATCAATATTCCATGGCACTTGCACCATTTTGCCTGCATCGCTAGGCGACTCCATCAACTGGACCTGGCCGCGGAGCGCGTCGAAGGCCACAACCCGAGCATTCGGATGCGCCGAATTTGATGGAATCAAACACGCACTTATTCTACCTCGACCACCATGAAGCCAATCAAGTTTTAGACCATAAGGATGACCATCCACCGGTATGCGGTTCCAATAATAAGTACCCACCGGCTGCCCATATGCAATATCTGGATCGGTTTTGCTTGTGGTGTGGTGCGAATACTCCCAGGACAATATCTGTATGGTGCCGTCGGCATCTTCGGAACAATCGTGTTCGCGCAAATGACTAACGCTCATCACATGTTCAGAAAAAGGCTGTCCATTTTTCCCATCCAACTCGTCCAAGATCCGCACATCTACTCGCCTAATACCCGGAGGACCGAATAGAATCATTTTTGGATTCGCCCTCCAATCAAGCACTACCTCGGCCTCAAAGGGATGCGACATTTGGTCGTTATTGTTCAAATTCTGTTCGACATCCTGAACCATGACAGGAGAACGCCAGGGCCAGAGTCTAGCGGTCCCATCGTTTCCTACCGCCAAAATACTTATTGAACCGGACTCTGGAAAGCGGATTAAATGAACAGCACAGACAGAACTTTCGTGGCCGCGGAGTGGCTCGCCAACGTAGTTACCTGAGACACAATCGACTACAGCGATAGCGGTATGGTCGTCCGGCACGGTCACCGCAAAGATGCGCTTATCGCTAACGAACGGAATGAAGGTTTGCGAGGATCCTTCGACGTTTTTAGTAATCAATCCGGCAGCAAGTGATCCTGCGAGCAGACCTACCATTTGCCGACCGAAAAATAATGGCTCACCCTCATCCCCCTCCACAAATCCGCCTTCCGGCTTCCATTCGAAACCATTAAAAGGAGAGGCTGAAATTTCTCCAGAGTCAACATCTAGAAGGCAGATTCTCTTAGACGGTTCATAAATTGCCGCGATCGTCCCGGCCTCAGGGTAAATAAATCTATCCATCAAGACTGGGTTCTCTATACTTCCGATGACCAAAACGATGCGCGGGGAAGAATACGCTTCTAGTAAATGAATTGAAACTTCACTCTTTTGCCCGTCGCACAACAAAAGCGCTGTACGGTTATCACCGGTACGCACCAGACAGGCCGTGGCGCCAGGTGACCAAAAGGGAACGTCACTTGGTGTTGTGACATCAGTCTCGTAGACTGTCGCCAAGGCGTTCAGGTCGATTACCGCAACCCTTCGAGGATTTTTGCAAACGATTAGCGGAGCACCGCTAGACGACGTACCGATATCGAGGATCTCGTGGTAGCCCGCCCTTGGAAGCCGTCGAACAATAACCTGATCGACTAGGTCCCAAATGCGCAATTCGCCCGCTTGGTCGAGAGTGACGGCCAATGGTCGATTGTCGGTGCCCGGAATTACAGAAAGCCCGGTGACGGGAGCCGAGTGAATCAAGAGTGTAGATTGCGAGACGTCATTTAGAGACCAGACGTGGACATGTGCCGTCTCCGGCGGATTAGCCAGAATTATGCGCCCACTTCCGGGGATTTCCACGTCTTCGATCATCCACGCCCAATGAGCCGATCTGTTTGAGTACGTACGTTCTGTATGTTGTCCCACAATTCGGTGTGGCGTTACTTTTCGCGGTTCGGCTCTCACTCGCTCCAGCGACGTTGATATACCCTCCGCCCTTCGAGCGAAGAGCGTAGCGCCGTAAGTCTCAGCTACAAATGCTAGCTGTGCCGCGCGATCAAGATTCTTTGAACTGGCGTCCTCAAGTATGTCTGCACAGCGTTCAATGATCATTGCGAGGGTTGGATCGCAGCTCGAATGTCGAACCGCTCGAAGCAATCCGACTGGGTTCGCCGCCAAAACAAAGGCTGGGTCCGCGACCAGGTCACTGATCGAATTTGCTGCCGCGGCATGGGTAGCCAAATGAGAAATTATGTATGGATGAACACGCTTCCAATCGCAATTGGAAGCCAAATGCAGAAGTTCGTCCACGAAGCTTTCTTGAATATCGACAAGATCTCGGTGCTTAAGTGCGTGATTCTTGAGATAGTCGCTTAGCTCCTGGTGGTATAGTCGAAAATACTTTACCCCATCTACTTCCACGCTTGTCAGATACGAACTGTCCTCATCGACTAGCGTATCGATATGCGTTTCAGTTAGTGGCACTCCGCCGACTCGACTGGCGACTCGCACCCAGATTCTTCGTGGCAGTCCGTTACCTTCGCCGAAAGCTAGCGTTGTAAGCAGTGTCATTGTCGAAGAGTGACGCTCGCGCGGAACTCTTTGCAAATACGCATCGAAGGCCGCGCCGACGTCCGAGGGAAGTCTTTCTGCCCACCCTGGCACGGACGTATCGATAGCATCGTCGCGAAGCAGAGCGCTCGCGGTCATCCGTGCGACGAGGAAGCATAGACCGGCTCGTTGGGCCACCTCGTGGGCAATGTCGGCTGCCGTGGCAGGTTGGAGGTGATACGGCGATCCGACGTCCATGAGGATTTGTTCAACATACCTTTTTGTACTCGTATCGGCAGAGTACCTGATATCGTCGAGGTCGACGACGGGCTGGCGGTCTCCAATGTGCGAAAGCAGCTCGCGTCGCGAACCGACGACAAGTCGCACGCAGGGCACGGCTCCAAGCGGACGTATCAGATCCCAGGAAATCCGACGGGCCTCAACTTTGTCGCCAACAGGACCGGCTTCATCAAGTGAATCTACAATGACACGTAACGGCTTCTTTCTATTGGCCAAAATCGATAGCAGGCCCTCGAGGGTTGTTGCTTTGATATCAGAAGAAGCGGCAAGACGACTGACGAGCGAGTCCAAAGTTTGATGCCGTGCATTAATGGAGATATCCGAGCATTTTTCCATCACCAGTTGACCGAGCACGGCAGACTTCCCGGAGCCCGGGTCAGCGGTCACCACTAACACGTTATGACCACCGGAACCGTTCAGGTGTGCTCGAATGACAGTTAAGGCATGGCTCCGTCCCGTAAAGTACATGCCGGGATCGTGTACGTGCTCCACGCCGCGTCCTCGAGGTCCGAAATGCGAGGAGATATCCAATTCCCTCTCGGCATCTTGGCCGTCCACATCGATTTGAGCATAAGGATCGAAAGCAGGATTGATAAAGAACGGCGGCTGCTTTGTCTGATCAGCGGAAGAGGCGGCAGCACGCTGTCGAAGACCGTCCTTTGCGAATATCCTGTTGACCCTATTCACAATTTCGGCAGGAGAAATAAACTGCTGCGAAGGACCGTCGCCTGCCTCAGCCGCCCGACTTACGGCCAGTGCGAATGCACCGTCATCGGCCAAGTCGCGGTGGCGAGCCGATCCCAGTATCCAGGTACCTGATCCAAGGTTATCGCCGCGTGTTCGAGTCGCGACGATAGCGTCTGTCACCGTACTAATTTCGGCTGCGCCGGCCGCCGCATGGCACGCGTCAATCAGAAAGAGCACATTACGAAGGGGCGACGAGCCGAAAACCTCTGCCAAGTTTTGGAGCGACAACCATGATCGCGGTCGATGATGTTCACTATCCACGCAAGCGAGCCGGTAGCGGCCGCCAAGCGGGCGGTCGCCATGCCCAGCATAGTATATAACGACGACGTCATCAGCGGCAAGCTCAGCGGTCGAACACCAAGCGGATAATGCGTCCTCAAACTCTGCAGCGATTGGATCTAATGAGACGGACTCTAAGATCCTTTCGTAGCCCATGGAGGCGAAAAGGGTGACTATTCGCTCGACATCGGTGTGCACGGCCGGAAGTTCAGCATAGTGCTGATATAGGCGCGTTCCAGCCGCGATCAAGTATCTCATTAGATACCGCCTGAGATTTGCGTACGGTTGAGGCCCGAGATAATTGCTTGACCTGTTTCCGCTGCAGTCAAATAGCGCGTTGACTCGTGCATATGGCTTCCATTATTGACAACAACATCCGTGACGAGTTCGCCGAATGAGGGGCGTAGCTTGCGCACGACAGCGACAATGTCAGACAAATCCGCGACATTGGTCCAACTGCGGAGGCACCTCGGCCAGATTGCTTGCTGATTGATTGGCGCCGGCACTAATCGGTCGAGGACCAGCGCGCGCATACCTAAGGGCGAACCGAGAGTGACTAGCATGTCAATGTCCCACCCCGCGTTGAGACGGGAATCGCAAAGTGTTTCATATGCGACTATCGTGCCGAGCGAATGTGAAACGACTACACGCGTCTCAGGTGTAATCTTCGCGGCCAGGCGTGCCCGCGCCTCACATCTCAGCTCGCTATTGGCGAAGTAGGTGGTCATCTGCTTGAGGTCGCCGATGAGTACGCGGTCAAGTATGCCGCGCATGAATTTCGCGCCAGTAAGAGCGTCCAGTGCTGACCTTACGGCGCTCAAACGTAGAGATCGAGACATTGCCCAGCCTGCGGATCCTCGAGTACCGGTTTCAGCTGGGCCCGGTACTGCTTCATCTATGCGCGCAGCCTCTGCCCACCACTCCATCAGGAGCAGGAACTCTTCTTCCGTTTCGATGTCCGCGGCGTCGTAGTTCGGCTGCATCACCGATCGTGTACCCCGTGGTCGAAACAGATCGCCGTAGAACGCGACCTCTAGCTCATTTTCGGCTGGTACTGGACCGCCGGCCAGTCGTATCCCGCCGCGCAGCTCTGGCACGACGTCCCTTGCAAGAGAGTCTTCGCTGAGGTACTGCTTGCCGACGCCGTGCACAAAGACGATCTTCGCCAACATTCCTCCCCTGCTTGTAGTCAGCAAGCGTACCCGCAACGGAACGTAGATCACAGTCCTGATCGATCATGCGACTTCGACGAACAATGCGACCGTGCTAGGCTGGATCGCGCAGCTATGAGAGTGGGCGGTGATCGCGAAATCGCCGAGCGTCTCGGCCAGCTCGCCGTCCAAAATCCGGACAAGTACCACGTGCCTGCCATGCTTAGATCGCCGTCCACCGTCGGATGACGGTCTGCCCAACGGGGCTGCTCCCACGTCCGCGCAGTGGATTCCACCATTAAGAGGCGGCCCTAGTGAGTGCGTCCAGCCGAGTGTTCCACGTTCCACTAGGTACGGTCAGCAGCGCGCTGCCGTCCGCGCCTCCCGGCTGCGTCGCTGGTCGCGTCCAAAGCAGCAGAGCACCTACGCCGCCTGCCGGTTCGCCTCGCAGCGCTAGCAGCGCCACCTTATTCCTCCGCAATCGATCTCGGTCCACATCTAGGCGTCCCTTCGTTGTCGGTCACGGCGGCTCGGAAGTTACGGACTGCTGATCTCGATTCGGCGACGACGTGAACACTCGTCCACAACAGGCCGTCTTGAGGCTGCAGCTCAGTTCTACGGCTTCTGCATGTCCGCAGTGCGGATGCTGCCGTTGAGTAGCAGGCCGACTAGCGCGTCTTGGCGGGTGCGCCACGGTCCGCCTGGCACGGCGAGCGACGTGGCCGCCGTCCGTGCAGCACCGGCGGACCGGCTTCGGAGGCAGGCTTTCCAGCGGCGTCGCCGGTCTCGACCGAGGTACCCGAGCAGGATCGAGTCGCCGGCCAGGACGCGGTAAGTGCCCAAGTTCTCGAATTCGTTGATGCGCTCAACTCGGACCGTGTCAAAGTCGATCAAGTCTTCGCCCGTCACCGGGCGCGCTTCCGGCTCGGCAGGATTCGTGACGGATTGCGTGACATTTGGCTCCGCGGGTCGCGCGGCGTTCAACGTCCCCCCGAGATGCATTGGCGACTTCTGTCTCTGAACCGACGTTAGCCAGTTCGGCGACGGCGCCCAACTCGGCGAGCGCTGCGCGGGGGCCGGTGCCGGATGTTGCGGCGCAGCGCGCGGCGGCCACGGCGCGGCTGGCTCGGTCGAGTAGGCCCAGCAGGTCGGCATGGCGGGTTCCGCGGTGAGCCGAGCGCGGCGGCCGCGTTGGCGGCACGCAGGGCCGTGGTATGCGGCTGGGCGCCCTCGTCCACACGGACTCGGCAGCGTCCTGCCACAACCCGCGCAGACCGGTTCCGCCATGCTGAACCTCATCTTTGTGACCTTTTCGCGACTACGCCCTGCAGCGCATCTTCACGTCACGTAAGTTGTCGCGGAAATCGACTGTCACAACCCCTTGTCGCAAGTCGTCAGCCTGTCACACTGGCTGCGATGGCGCAAAATGGCGATCTACCTGCTAAATACCTTGCTTGGGACGGCTGTGACGGGTCATCGCCGGACCCGTCACAGCCCTCCCAAGCCGCCGTGTGGATGCGGCTTCGAATCGCCGGCGGACGCGCGTCACAGCGAGCCGGACGGACGGAGGGCTGGATCTCAAGGGCGACGGGGCCGCTCTTGCCGGAGCGGGATCCCCTGCTCACATCGATAAATGACGTCGCAGCGGTCGCACTGTCGAGGAATCCGACGGCTTCGACGTTCGCCGGCCATCTGGAACACCGCAGCACCGGAGGCTCCGCAGAGCATCGTTATGACCTGCCCAGGCGCCGGGATCTCTACCAGTCGGGTCCGATGCCACTCACCTTCGATCACCGGGTGGATCGCGAGCGGGTCAATGTAGATCGCCGCGGTCATCACGACCCCCGGATCAGCGCGTTTGCACCCAGTGCGTCAGCAGCCGCAGGCTCATTCAAGGCGCGTCGCAGAAGGACCCTCGCCGTGTCGTGGTAGCGGCTCAGGATCTTGCGGTCGGTCAGGTAGGTGTTGCAGTGGTGGTGTCTGAGCATCACGGCGATGGGCTCAGACCGATCCTCGAAGAGCGTAAAGGCGCCGATCGATTTCAGGGCAGTCTCCGCTGGCGGCACGAACCGGACAGTCACGTGCTTGAGCTGTGCCACCGCGCGGAGGTGCTCGATTTGTTCTCTGTGCAGGTCGTCCATGCCGCATAGTGCCTGGTCAGCGATCACGAATACGTAGCGACGGCTTCCGTCGTTCAGTGCTTGCTGGCGGACTTCGCGGCTCAACAGCTCCATGTCTCTGCGGTCGTCCTGCATCACGGCTTTGTCGAGCGCTCGTTCGGCATACGCCCGTGTCCGGAGGAGCTCGGGGATGCACGAGGGTGCCCACTCCACGACACGGCTGGAGAGCTGTTCGTATGTCCACAGCAGGTGCCCCAGTTGCGGGTCCGACTGGTCGACCAGGTTCGCGTCGCCGACGTGCGGAGCTAGCGCCATCACCCGGTCGTACTCGACCGACTCGACCCGGAGATACCCGAGGACCCGGGCCACGGCGGTCTCCGGAACGACTTTGATACCCAGCTCCCACGCTGAGAGCGTTGCGGGATGAACACCGATCTTCTCGGCCAGCCTTCGCAGGCCGATTCCGCGGCGCTTGCGGGCGTCGCGCAGGCTGCTGCTGACGGCAACCGTCGCGGGCGGGCGGATGATCGGCTTGGGCATCTTCGAGTCCTTGCTGAGGCTGTGGGTGGCAGGAACGCGTACGTGAGCTGCGGATTGAGGAGGGCGGTTGGGTGGCCTGCTGTCAGGGCGGGCTCTCGGCGGGGAGCGCAGCTCTCACTTGGGCGACCAGAGCGCCGGCTGTTGCTGCGACCGTCTTCAGAGCGCCGATATGGTCCAGCAGCCGGTTCAGACCCAGCAGGGTCAGGCGGAGTTCGCGGGGTTCGGCACGGCACTGGAGGTAGCCAGCCGCGCGCAGAAACTCGATGTGCAGGTCCAGGTCGGGCGTGGGGAGTCCCAAAGCTTGCTGGACGGCGAGTTGCGAACGCCAGCTGGTGTCAGCCAGCAGGCAGGCGATGAACAGGCGGACCGGCTGGAGCAACAGCGCGTCGAGGTCCGTTCGCGATGTGGGCGAGATCGGCGTCATCGTCGCCTCACCGCGACGCGCGCGGAGGCGTTCACGAGTTCACGACACGTCGGACATGAACGGTCGGCCGGTGCCAGGCAGGAGTGAATCAGCACCTCGTGGCCGCAGAGAGAGTGGTACCGGCCTTCCTGGAGGCGGATGCCGCGCAGGAACTCGTCGTCCGTGACCGCGTGCGTCAGTCCGTCGAGCACGCACCGGTACCAGCTGATGTAGAGCGCTGAGTGCACCGACCTGCAGCTAGTGCCTGTCACGTCCCCTCCCTTCGACCTCGCGACTGATGAAATCAGTCAAACGGGAGTCAGATTCGACGACCAGAGCAGCAGTGCGGCAGTTGTGTGGCGTGTAGGTCGCACTAGCCGGTCTGAGCTGCAGTTACTGCTGCTACATTGATCTGGTCACGCAGGGTTGGAGGTTGGTCATGCCCATAGGGCGACGTCGCGATGGGCTGATCTCAGCTCGTAAGGTCGCCGGCTTCACCCAGGAGGGTCTGGCGGACGTGCTGCACGTCGACCGGTCGACCGTTGCTCGCTGGGAGGCGGGCGACTACGTGCCACTCCCCTACCTCTGGCCGAAGCTCGCGAGCGTGCTCGGTCGTTCACGAGACGAGTTGCAGGCCCTGATCGGTCCGAGCGCCGTCACGCGGGAGTTCAGCCCGGACGACTCGTTCGAGCCGGTGTTCACGTGGCTCGATCGGCACGCCGGGTGGCCGCTGGGTCATGCCCGTGAACAGGTGTACGCGAGTGCAGCCACCTCAACTCGGAGCCGGCCGAATCCACCGCGAAGCGTCATCGCGGCTTCCCTGGCTGGCTACTACGCGCTGCCAACCAGCGACCACCGGCCCTACACCGCGCGCTGCGGCCGGGTGGAGGTGACCACCAGCGTCCTCACGCGGTCGGCGTGGCTGGATCTCGCCTGCTCGCTGACGGCCACGGGCGAGCAGACCGCCTTCGAGGCTGGTGGCCCGCGGCCACCGGCGGCGGTTGACGAGCGAGCTGCGGTACGGCGTCTCGCAGACGCATCAGCGTCCGGCATCCGGATCGCCGACGTTCCCCTGTATCGGCTGCTCGAGGTCGACCCACGGCCCGGAGCGCTGCGGGCGAAGGTCGGGATTGCGTCGTTCGCCGAGTACGCACTCAGCGTCGACCTGCTGGAACGCGAGTTGATCGAGCACTTGGCGAGCGGTCGCAGCGCTCGTCGAGAGCGCATGCCACTCCGCGACCGCCAGCTGCCCGACGTGTCCGCGGTGCTGAACCTGCCCGGCCGTCTCTGCGCGGGTGGCGTGCTGGCGTTGACAGCGATCGCCCGGCCGACGGACCCGTTCCGTGGTGGCGCCGACTTCGTGCTGCTGGTGCAGAAGAGGTCAGCACAGGTCGTGAACACGGCCAATCGTCTGTCGGTGATCCCGAAGAGCTTCCATGGACCGCTCGCGGACCGGCGAGCGGACGCCCGGATCGGCGTTACCCTGCGCCGTGAGCTTGAAGAGGAGCTGTTCGGCAGGACCGACGTCGACCGGTCCGCCGGAGACCTCAGGGTCGCCGATCCCATGCACCCGACCAGGCTGTCCGCTCCGATGCGGTGGCTGAGCGAGCAGCCTGGCCGGCTGCGGATGGAGTGCACCGGGTTCGGGCTCAACCTGGTCAGCGGGAACTACGAGTTCGCCAGCCTGGTCGTGATCGAGGATGAGGAGTTCTGGCCGCGGTTCGGTGGCGACGTGGAGGCGAACTGGGAGGCAGCCGGACTACAGCAGTATTCGACGCTCGACGGCGACTTGATCACCGAGCTGATCGCTGACAAAAACTGGAGCAACGAAGGACTGTTCGCGTTTCTCCAGGGAATACGGCGACTCGCCGAGATTGGCGGTGATCGGGTGAAGATTCCCGCCGTCGAGTTAGGTTGCTGAAGGCCAGCGAACCGTCAGGACAACCGAATCCGCCAAAGCTTCCCAAGAATGGTCGATCCCGGGCCCCCACATCACGTAGTCACCCTGGCGCGTCATGATCTTGCCGCCGCCTGTGACCTCTATGCGAAACTCGCCGGAGACCAGCATCACCAGCGTGGTTCGCTGGTCGTCGGAGGTCCACTCGGGACGCTTATCCCCAGCAGGATGGTTGGCCCACTTGACTTCGACGTCCTTGGAGGCTCGGACGCCCTGCGACGGGTCGATAAAGTGACCGACCAACCAGCCGCGCGTTTCGGCCGCGTCTTCGTTGGCGTTGCCGGCGGTCCAACCGTCGCTCACTGGCCTATCTCCCATTCGATCGCAGGCAGTTTCACGCGCTCTCCGCCGATTTCCGCAAGGCGTCGAAGTCCTTGCGTCATGGCGAACAGTCCTTCGTTGCTCCACGCTACATCACCCAACAACTCGGTGACGAGTTCCGCATCCGTAGTCGAATACTGACGAAGAGTCGCGGATTCCCAGTTTGCTTCGACCACTCCGCCGTAGCGTGTCCAGAATTCTTCGTCGTCGATGACGATGAGGCTGGCGAATTCGTAGTTACCGCTGACCAGGTTGAGGCCGAACCCGGTGCACTCCATCCGTAGGCGGCCGGGCTCGGCAAGGAGCCAGCGCATCGGCTCCGTGAGCCCGGTCGGGTGCATCGGGTCCGCAGTCAGCGTGTCGGCGACGGTGTTGTCAGCGTCCGGTCGGCCGAACAGCTCTTCTTCCATCTCTCGGCGCAGGGTGGCGCCCATCTGGGTTTCTCGTCGGACGTCGGTGAGCGGCTGGTGGAAGCCCTTCGGGATGACGGCGAGTCGGCGCGTGGCGTTGAGTACGTGGCCGGAGCGTTCCTGGACCAGGAGCACGTAGTCCGCTTCGCCGCGGTAGGGATCGGCCGGCCGAGCGATGGCCGTCAAGGCGAGGGCGCCGCCTGCGCAGAGTCGGCCGCCGACGTCCAGGACCGCGCCGACGTCTGGGAGGTAGCGATCACGCAGGGGCAGCGACGTCGTGTCGCCGACTGCGAGCGCGTCTAGCAGCTCGCCTTCGAGGAGGTCCATCGTCAGGGCGTAGTGGACGAAGTGGTCCACCCCGAACGTGCCGCCGAGGTGGCGTTCACGGATGTCCGTGCTCAGTAGCCGGTAGAGCGGCGCGTTCATGAGCCGGGTGTTCATGGCTACCGTCTCGGCGAGCCGGTTGACCGCTGCCTTCGTCGCGTGCTCGTCCAGGACTTCCCGCGGGTCTGGTCGGGCGCTCGCGATCGTGAGCCCGTCGTGCGGCGGGCGTAGTTCGCACGCCAGATCGAGCCAATCAGCGCAGGTCAGGATGCTGGTGTTCACGGCCTGCTCGCCGCAGCTTCCGGCGTACAAGCCGTGGTCACCGTGGCGCTGGCCGTAGTACTCGGCGAGTGCGTCGGTCACGGCGCTGATCGACCCACGCGCGGCGAGTGGCCCGGGCGTACGCCTCCTGCGCGTCGACGCGCGCGGCCTGCTCGGCGACGGCGCGGCGCGCGGCGCCAGGGCTCCGGTAGGCGTGCTGGTCGAGCCATTCGAGAGCCGCGCCGATGTGGGGGTCCGCGGCAAGTCGTCGGTCGGCTTCCTTCGTGTCCGGCCTGGTGTGGGCGGCCGGCCCGTCGCCGATCAGCTCGGCGAAGCGGGATCGCTCGGCGTCCGACGCCCGCTCATACGCGGTGTCGAGAACCAGCTGCATCTCCGACTGCGGGCGAAGGTCCGGCTTCTGGTGCCAGGACGCGACCGTACGCGCGCCGATTCCGAGCTTCTCCGCGAATTTCTCATTGCTCAGCCGCAACGCGGATTGCAGCGCCGAAGCTGACCGTCCGGTCCAGCCGCCTACCCCGCTCATTGCCGCCCCAAAGCTCTCTTGTGCAGCGGATATGCAGTGGTTGCGCACTGCTTCTGCACTGGTTGTGCATGGGATCGGAAGTCGTTTCGGCCTTGAATTCTAGGTATGGAAACCACCTGGTTCACCAGCCCGAATCGCCCTCCGCTAACGCTTCGGCTTCACGTGCTCGACCACGGTCGCGAGGCTCGTTTGGACGTCCTCCAGCCGGTCGGTGATCTCGGCCAGGCGCTGTTCGAGCGCGTCCAGGCGGGACCACAGCTCGTGGCCGTCGTCGGTCGGCTCGTCTGGATGCGGCGGGGTGCGGTTTTGCAGCACGGCCAACAGGTGCTGCGGGTGCCAGCCCAGCGTCGTCGACAACGCTTCGAGCGTGCGCGCGCTCCGGCGGCGCTCGACCGTGTGGTGCTGGAGCTCGCGCACGATCGCCTGCGACACGTGCGATCGCTCGGCCAGCTCGCGTTGTCGCCAGCCGAGTTCGTTCACGCGCATGTTGATCGCCTTGGCGACTGCCGCCCAGTCCTCCGACACGTATTCCTCCGCGCTCCGCCTCAGCGCCGAGATTAGCGGTTCTTCGCGCTTTCACCACGTCGCCTAGCACTTCGTCGGCGGCGCGTCGGACAAACGCGCCCACCAAAGAGCTGAAATCAACAATATAGTCTTGAAATCATCAGATTGGTCTTTCTCATGAACTCGCACATCACTTTTCACACCATTCGAGAAGCGGCCTGGCTGCTCGGCGTGTCCCGCGCTGCAGTCAGCCGGGCGATCCGGACCCGCGAGCTGCGCGCCACGCGCTGCCGTTCCGGTCTCCGTGTGTCGTCGACCGAGCTGGCCCGTCTGCTCGGGTCGCGTCAGGCCGGAGGTGCCGCATGAGCGCCGACGACCTGCAGTTGATCGGAATCGCCTGGCGGCTGGACCGGCTGCGCTGGGTTCCGACCCAAGTCCTGACCGACGTCGTGACCAGCGAAGGAGTCTGCATGTGGCCCCCGCCGGACGACGGGCCACCCGACGCAGGTAGCGACGGCGAGCTGGCCGAGCGGCTGTGCGGCGGGTGTCCTGTCCGGGACGAGTGCCTGGAGCTGGAGTTGCGGACAGCCGGCCTCGACACGGTCGGCGTCTGGGGCGGGATGACCGACGACGATCGGCGCGCCCTGCACCCTGTCTGGCTGCGGCGCGGCGAGCGGACCGATCGGGGTGCGCGATGAACGGACTCACCGTGACGCCCACGCAGATTCTCGCCGGTGTCGGCGTGCTGCTCGTGCTGTTCTGGGTCTGGCGGGCCGGTTCCCGCCGGGCGAAGGCCGCCGCCGAAGCGGCTCGGAGCGGGGCGCGGCTCGTGTCGCTGGTCGGGCGGGTGCTGTTCAACGCCGGGCTGATCGTCGCTGTTCAGTGGGTCGTGATCGCTCACCCCGGTAGCCCGTGGCTGCTGTTCGCCGTGCTCGGGTTGCCGGCGCTGTTCGCGTCCTACGCGCTGGCTCGCGCGATGACCGTGACCACCGTCGACACGTCGAAGCGGGGTGGTCGGCGATGAACCGGGCGCAACGGCTCGCGCAGGATGCCGCCGAAGCCGCGGAGGTGCGGGCCTACCAGACCGATCCGGACGTCGTGGCGCTGCGGATCGAGCGGGTGCGGCGGCAGGTCGACTGGATGTGCTGGTCCGGGATCGTGCTCGGGTTGGCGTTCACGATGACCAACGTCCAGGGCTTCGCGTCGGCCGGCACGCGGCCGGGGTCGCTGCCGTGGCTGGCTGCGTGGGTGCTGGACCCGACCGTCTCGCTTGTCCTGCTCGCGATCCTGCGTGCGGAGCAGGTCACCGCGCGGTACCAGGTCCGGACCGGCGTCTGGGTGCGACGGGCGAAGTGGTTCACGCTCGCAGCCACCTACGTCATGAACACTTGGACGTCGTTCGCGGCTGGAGAGGCTGCCGCCATCGTGCTGCACTCGGTGCCGCCGCTTGTCGTGTTCGTCGCCGTCGAGGCGATCACCGACCTGCGGGACAAGCTCACCGATGCCGTGTTGGTCGCGGCTGAACGGCGTCCTGTCCAGCAGGAGACCGGGCGACGGGTGCTGTTCGCCGATTACCTCGCTATCGCTCGGGAGAGCTGGACGCCGGACGTCGAGATCACGCCGGCGTGGGTGCGGCGGGCTACCGGCTGCTCGCGTGGCTTGTCGCCCCGGCTGGCGCGGGCGCTGCGGTCGGAGGTGGGTAATGGCTGACTCGTTGCCGGTCAAGGCCGACCCTGTGTTCGACGGCGAACTGGTCGACGACACGTTGCCCCAACCGCGTCGACGTGAGCCGAAGACGAACCGGTTTATCCGGTGGTGGCTGCACTCGCCGCGTGTGCCGTTGTGGCTGAAGAGCAAGCCTCAGGCCATCCAGGCAGGCAAGGATGCCATTGTTGGGCTGGTGAAATCGCCGTGGCGGTACATCGGCGCGGTCGTTCGCGGCATGGTCGTCGGGGTGCGGTGGTGGCGCGGGTGGGTCACCGTCCGGGACTACCGGACGGCCGCCGAAGAGTCGGAGAAGCTGGCCGACAAGTTCACGGAGATTCGGGCGCTCACCCTGTTCCGCTGGAAGGTAACCGGTGCCGTCCTGGTCGTCGCGACCGTTGGGGTGGCCATCGTTGACCTGGTGTACGGCGCTGATCCTCTGTGGATCGGCGGGGTCGCCGCCTCCGTGGCGCTCGCGATCTTCGGGCGTAAGAAGGACGGCAGTCCCGGCCGAAAGCCGGCGCTCGCCGGGCCGCGGACGCTGACTTGGACGATGGACCCGCAGGTACTGGTGGACGCGTTCCGGGACGCGAAGCTGATCGGTAAGGACGAGGTGTTGCGGCTGGTCGAGCGCGCGACGCGTGTCGGCGACGGGTGGGCGGTCACCGTCGACCTTCCAGCCACCCGTAAGGCGGCCGACGTGGTGAAGAACCGGGACGCACTAGCGTCCGCGCTTGCCGTCGATGAGGTCCAGTTGATCGTCGAGCGGGTCCGCGGGAACGGTGGGCACGCTGGGCGGGTGTCGATGTGGGTGGCCGATGAGGACCCGTACGCCTCTCCGCCGTTGCGGACGCCGTTGCTCGGCGTGGCGCAGTGGGATGCGTGGCGCCCGATCCCGTTCGGGCGGGATGCGCGGGACCGGCGGATTGACCTACCGCTGGTGTGGACGTCACTGCTGGTCGGCGCCATCCCCCGGCAGGGCAAGACCTTCGCCGCCCGGCTCGCGGCGGCCGGGCTCATCTTGGATGCATGGGTGCGGCTGTACGTCGCGGACTTTAAGGCGGGAAAGGACTGGGACGCGGCCGGCCTGGTGGCGCATCGGTTCATGTCCGGCGACGAACCCGAGCACGTTCTGGCGCTTGTGGACTGGCTGATTGAGCTGGTCGGCGAGGTCCAGACGCGGTTTCGGCGGATGCGCGACCTGGACGACCTCACATGTCCGGAATCGAAGGTCACGCCGGAAATGTCCCGAGACAAGGCACTGAACATGCCGATCACGGCCATTTTCATCGATGAGGTTCAGGTTCCTCTGGAGGATCGCACCCCCGTCGACGTGCAGGGCAAGAAGCTCACGGCGGGCGAGTACATCGGCGAGCTGCTGACGTGGCTGGCGAAGAAGGGGCCGGCCGCTGGGATCGTCCTGGTGCTCGCCACGCAGCGGCCGGACTCGAAGACGATCCCGTCGGGGCTGCGGGCGGTACTCGGGTCGCGGTTCGCCCTGCGGGTGATGGACTGGCGCGACTCGAACATCGTGCTCGGCGAGCAGATGAACACGCGCGGGTTCGACTCCAGCCGGCTGCTGCCCTCCCACAAGGGCGTCGGCATCCTGCGGCCGGACGGCGACACGTCAGCCGGCGCCGACGTGCTGGCCATGACGGTTCGGACCTACTACATGCCGAACGAGGACTGGCGGACCATCTGCGAGCAGGGCCGGACGCTACGCGAGACAGCCGGGACGCTCACTGGGCACGCGGCGGGGCAGGAAACCATGCCGGTGCTCGACCACGCGGCTGCCGTCAAGGCAATCGGTGCAGGTCACGCGGCTGAGTCACCTGGCGAGCTGCCCGAGGTGCTCGCATCGCTCGTTGAGTGCTTGGGAGACGATCTCGGGCCAGACGGCCGGGACTTCGTGCCGACAGCCGAGTTGCTAGACGTGTTGGAGGTCGACTCGCGGACGTTCGCGCAGCAGATGTCCGAGGTGGGGCGCCGGCCGACGCGAGACCGCGTGATCGGCGAAGACGGCGAGACGAGGCAGGTTCGCGGATACCGGACGGCTGAAATCAGGAGCGCAATCGACCGCGCAAGGGAAGGCGGCGAGTCGACCGGGCAGGAAGGTCGGTCATGAGCGCCAATCACTCCGAGGATCGACCGATCCGGGTTATTCTACCTGCGGGATTGCCAGAACTGACGCCAGCCGTGGCACGCGGACTGCTGGCCGTTCTGATCGAGCTTACCGAGGTGCCGGTCCTGGACAGACCGGCAGAGGAGGAACCGTGACGGCTGAAATCAGCAACGACCCGTGGTCGACGCTGGACGACATCCTTGGCCTTGAGGTGGCCGAGCCGGTCGACGACGGGATCGGTGAACTCGCGGCCTACGGCCGGTGCTCGACGGAGGACAATCAGGACCCGGAGACCTCTCGCGGCTGGCAGTTCGGGAACGCTCGGAAGTTCGTCGAGCCGCTGGGCGGCCGGATCGTGGCGGAGTACTTCGATATCGGGCAGTCGCGGTCGGTCCCCTGGGAGCGCCGGAACGAGGCCGCGCAACTGCTCGCCGAACTGAAGAATCCCCGGCGGACGTGGAACGCCGTCGTGGTCGGCGAGGGCACCCGGTGTTGGTTCGGCAATCAGTTCTCACTGATCGCGCCGCGGTTCGCCGCGTACGGCGTCGACTTGTGGGTGCCGGAGCTGGGCGGGAAGTACGACGCGCGGAACCCGTCGCACAAGATGCTCATGAGCGTGCTCGGTGGAATGAGCGAATCGGAACGCCAGCACGTCCAGGCGCGCGTCCGCGCGGCGATGGACGCGCAGGTAGTCAACGAAGGGCGACACCAAGGCGGCCGGGCGCCGTACGGGTACGTCGTCGTTGACGGTGGGCCGCACCCGAACCCGCGTAAGGCCGCCGAGGGGTTCCGGCTGCGCGTGCTGGCCATTGATCCCGACGCAGCCGAGGTGGTCCAGCGGGTCTTCGCCGAGTACATGGAAGGCGTCGGTGACCGCGCGATCGCGAAGGGGCTCAACGAGGACGGAGTGCCCTGCCCTTCGGAACGCCGGCCCGACCAGAACCGGCACCGGCTCGCCGACGGCTGGCAAGGCAGCACCGTTCGATCCATTCTGGAGAATCCGCGATACACGGGGTACGCGATCTTCGGGCGTTGGACCAAGCACGAGACGCTGCTGAATCCGGATGACGTCGGCGCCGGGCACGTCGTGCGGTTCAAGCGGGCGGCGCCCGAACGCGTTGTTCGGTCTCGACGACCCGCGCATCCTGAGATTGTTTCTGTCGAGACGTTCACGCAAGCGCAGCTGATGCGCCGATCCCGTGCGGCCGGTGGACTGCCTGGGATTGCCAAGCTCGAACGAAACCGGGCGGCCACCAAGCACACGTACCTATTGAAGGGGCTGGTGCGGTGCGAGATCTGCACCCGGAAGATGCAAGGCGCTGCGATCCGGAAGGGCGGCTACTACCGGTGCATTGCTCGAACGATGGCGTCGGGTTCGGCGGCGCTGGCCGATCATCCGAAGACGGTGAACCTTCGAGAGGACGTCGTAGTCCGGCCAATCAACGAGTGGCTATGCCAGATCTTCGCCCCGGACAACCGTGACGAGACGGTGCGGCTGCTCACCGGGTCGCAGGATGGCCGGGTGGACGGCCGTCGAGCCAACGCGGAGAAGCGGCTGAAGGGTGCCGAGGAGAAGCTCCGGCGGCACCTTGCGGCTATCGAGGCGGGCGTGGACCCCGTCAACTTCGTCGAGCCGATGAAGCGCGCGCAGGCCGAGCGGCAGGCCGCCATGGAGGAGTTGAGGCACCTGCCGGACACGCAAGCGGTCGACGTGGCAGAGGTGTACGCGATGCTCGACCAGCTCGGCGACGTCGCCAGGCACCTCAACTCACGGACCCCGGAGAGGATCACGCAGGTCTACCGGGACCTGGGCCTGCAAGTCGTCTACGACAACAAAAAAGAGGCAGTCACTGTGACTGCCTCTTCCCGTGTGGGTAACGTGTGTGTCCGAGGGGGGACTTGAACCCCCATACGTGGGATATCTCCCGTGTTAGGGGAGATCATGCCCTCATAGTAGCGCAGAGCCACGGCGATCGCACAGACGGCCCACCGCGCGTCCGTGCCTGACAGTGGCATTCAGCGTGGCCAGCTACCCGGACGCAGGCGGCACCAGCAGGGCCGCGCGGGTCCAGATCATCGCCGACGCGCCGGCACAGCCGGACCGTCTTGACCAGATGAGCGCCTGCACGAACTCGATCCCGAGCGCCGGTACCAAGACGACCCGGCACGCGCCCACGGCGAACAGCACCAGCGGCTTCAGGTCCGACCGCCTCACCGACCAGCCGAGCCTCGAGAACACGGCCATCAGAACGTCCGAACCGGACTTGTACAGCGCGACCGCCCGAAACACGGCCAGGACGGCCTTGCCGAGGTGTCGGCCGAGCTCCCCCGCCGCGTCCCGCCGCCCGCGCCGGATGCGCTCGACGAGGCTGACCTGACCCCTCCCGGCCCCCGCGCCCTCGCACCCCGCCTTGTCGCAACAATCCCGCTGTTCAAGTCGGACATTGCCACCGAGTCGTTACGCTTCGACATATCGACACCTGAACGGGACTCGCATGGTATTCGTAGTCCATGACACCCGCCGCAGACAGTTCGGGGAGCATCGCCGAGACGGCGGTCGATCAGGCTGAGTTCAGGCGTCGACTGAGCGACTTCGGTGTACCTGGTTCCCTCATCGACGACGCATGGGAGATCGTTGCGGGTCCCGCCCAGGGTGTGCTGCTCTACGGCAGCTATGCCAGGCGGGAGGCGGCGGCTCAGTCCGATCTAGACATCCTGGTGTTGTCCGACGAACGGACTCATTCCGCCGAGTCGGAGCGAGTCAGTGTCGCCCTCTACACGTCCCCCCAGCTCCGCGAGGCACATGAAACTCTCTACGGGATGCACCTGGTGCGGGACGGTGTGATCATCCATGACAGTGCCGGCATGCTAGCGGAGATTTTAGCAACTTTCAGTCCCCCCGACCCGGATCAGCTCCTGGAACGCGTTCGCCAGTTCGGCGTGATCCTCGACGTCACCGACAGCGATCGCTCGACCTACCTTCCGGGCCTCGTTCAGGTAGCGCGCTATCTCCTGCGGACAGCGACGTATGCGCTGGCACTTCGCGACGGCGACCCCTGCTTCTCAGTGGAGGAACTAGCGGTCCGGTTCGGCCAACCGGAGCTGACCACTCTCCTGTCGTCGCACCCCGGCGTGTATCCCGAGCCGACGCCCGAGGTGCTGGCCGACCTGACCGATCGTTTGTCCTCGGCCGTTGGCTCGCTGCCGCAGAACCGTCACCGTTCGCTCCGCGCGCTGATCGTGACAACATCCGTCAGCGACCCTGATGTTTCACACCTCGCCACCTTCGCCTTGGGCAATGACTCCACGTTACCCTACACCGAAATTCCCAAGGTCGTCCTGTGACCGAGTATGCTTTCGTCGGCGACATTCACGGTTGTTTCAACGAACTCGAAAGTGTCGTGGCTCGTGCCCGCTCCCGGACACGGCACTTAGTATTTCTGGGCGACTACGTCAATCGAGGTAGGCAGTCACGACAGGTCATCGATTTCCTTATGAGCCTGCAGGAATCACGCGAGCTCGAGTGCGTCTTCTTGCGAGGCAATCACGACCAGGCGTTCCTGGAAGCCCTCGACAATGCCGAAATCGACGTGCTGCTTCGTATGGGCGGAGCGACAACGATCGCGTCCTACGTCGACGAGCCTTCCGACGACGTCCTGGCTCAACTCAGGCGGTCAGTTCCGGACGAGCACGTTCAGTTTTTCCGCAACCTTCCGATGTCTATGTCAACCGATCAAGTGTATGCGAGTCACATTCCGGACCTACGACTAGGAGAGCAGCAAGCAGCGGCCGGGAAGTACCGAATCCACGGTCACGTGGTCCAATCGAACGGAGTTCCGACGATCACCGAAACCCATGCTCTCATAGACACCGGCTGCGGCACGACGCCGACCGGCCGTCTCACTTGCTTGTTCTGGCCGAGTCTGGAGTGGGTTCAGTCGGAGCCTCGGTAGCGGGAGCCGCCGCCCATTCGCGTCGCACGACATCGATATCTCTCACCAGAGGCTCGTTGCCACTGCTCTGCGCATACTGCTGCGCCTTCGCGAGGTCTTCGGCGGCGGCGCGCCCGTCACCCTCTTGGCGGGTGATCATCGCCTTCAGCAAATACGACGTACCATATCCCGTCGCACTGTTTGTCCGCTCGCTCTCCTCGCGACAGAGTTCGGCGTGGCCACGTGCGAGACCCACATCGCCCTCGGCCAGAAAGTACTTAGCTAGCAGGGCATGAGCGATGCTGGTTCCGTCCGAGTTTCCTAGTGTTTCGTTGACTTCGAGCGCACGCTCGAGCAGCACTCGAACGCCGTCCCGCACCCCAGCCCGCAAATGCGCCTCGGCCAGCCCGCACAATGCGTTGGCCAAACAATGACCGTCGTTCTCGGTCTCGAGGATGCCCAGCGCCTCTTCGAAGAGCGTAGTGGCGTGGGCGAAATCCTCGCTAACCAAGCTCTGTCGCGCCAAGTTGATCGCGGACTGCGCGAGTTCGAGCGATGTGCCAAACTCCTTGCGCACGGAGTACGTCTTCTCAAACTGCTGCCGAGCCAGGTCAAGTTCCCCTACACGCAGCAGACTTAGCCCGTAGTTGTCGAGGGCGTAGCAGAGTTCCTGGTAAACCGGAGTGGCGCTGGATTCCGCCGTGCGCACAGCCTCCCTGAGCACCTTGATCGACTCGGTGAGCGAACTTCGCTTTCGGTGGATGATGCCCATGTTGACCAAAGCACGCACCCTGCGAGCCACAGAATCATGGTCTGTCGAGCTCAACACGCCGGGGTCTTCGATGATCTTCTGGTTCAATTCCAGCGCAGTGTCCAGCCGACCAGTCCTCCGCATAAACAGGGCAAATTCAGCGACAGCTTCGACATCACCATCCTCGATCGCCTGAGCGAACAACAGCTCGGCTTGCATGAGCAATCCGCTCTTCGCGTGCTCCTTCGCAGCTTCGAGCAGTTTGATGTGACTTGCCACTGTCGCCCCTGCCTCGATAGTCCGAAGCTTCGGAAGGTCGATCTTGACCGGCTCACGCTCCGACAGCGGGCGGGCCCACTCGGCGAGCTGCTTCCGAATCGCCGCCTCAAAGCTCTGCTCCGAGTCGAAACTAACGAACTGCAACGACTTTGCCTCTTCGAGATCGTTACGGAAGTTCATCACTTCCAGCAACTGCGGCCCCGGATCACGCAATCGTTCCGGCTCCAGCGTGCGAAACACAACGAGCAAGTCGCGCATCACCGCGGTCGGACTGGCGAGAAGGTCAAGACACCGGTAGAACTCTTCCTCCGTCCCGGACGAATACGGCCCCTTCACCGCCGGCGGGGAGCCCCACCTGTCCCCGAGGATCAAGATCATGTAGTCGCACTCGTCGAGTTTGGGGTTGATGCGGTCTTGCGGGCGCCCGACGCCACCCGGCATGTCCTCCCAGGCACGAAGCAGAAAAACCACCTGCTCGGATTCGTTGGACAACTCGTTGAACTCCCTGACCACCATGCGACAGGCTTCGCGCTCCTTCGCCATGTTTCCCGGCGAAGCCAGGAAGATCAACCGACCCGAGAGTTCAACAGGCATGCGGACAGGGTAACCGGGAGAGCGACTCGCGAACACTCTAGAGTACGCGTGTCCCAGTCCCTTTTTTCCAGCACTTCGGTGCGAAGCCGATCGACGTCGCGACCGTCCGCAGTGGCCTCTGGACAGCAGCCGTCGACAGATGGCCGACCGCGACAGTGCTCGGCCGGCGCTGGCCGACGGGTTTCCTTAGCCGCACACCGCACCCTGACCGCAGTGAGCGCATGTGGGGTCGAACGCCTTGGCGTCGTGGCTGCTGTTCCGGCCGCCAGCTCGGGTCGGAGCCTGGCGTTGGACAGTGCGGTCGTACCGGCGGCTCAACTCCGCCCGGTACGTCGTGATCGGGATGATTGAGGAGTCGCTGCCACGTCCTCATACAGACGTACAGAGTGGAAGATGCCAGACGAGGACCAGGCACGATGCTGGCCGTTCGCCCATCTAGACCAGTCCGCAACATCAGCCGGAACGAAGCCGACTGGCGGCAACACGAGGCACTGTGACGCCGTCGCGGATCGGATAAACTACACTTACTGAACTATTTCTGAGGCTGAAACAAACCCACAAGAACCCTTCCACACGTTGACTAGGTACCACTCACCATTCGCCAGCACTCCCTGAACTCGCGAAACACCGACGTCGTGCCCCTCGCTCGGCTTGTCACCTGCGCCGATGATGATCGATCGAGCGCCGCGAGAAGGGCGTTCCCGGAACACGGCACTCGGCGTCACCGCAAGGTTATCACCTGGCAATACCGGGCTGATTATCAAAGGATTACATTGCTCAAGAATTACACCCTCACAGAACTCATAGTGGTCGAGCACATAGTTCCGATCGCGCAATTTATAGATCGAGTACAGCGGCTCGCCACTAATAAACAGGTCTGACGCAATGATCTCCTTGCCGCCACCTTGAGCCCGCCGAACTCTTGGCGCCGAGGAGCCCTGCACATCGAGAACCATCGCGTACGATCCCGGTGAATTAGTCACGTATACTTCCATCGGGCAGCCGCCCGATCCACAATAGAGGTCATTGCTGATGAAGTAATCTATCAGGCCATCTTCGTTTAGATCATCCGTGCGAAGAATTCTGTATCCCGCGCCGTCGCTGGGCGACATTCCGGGAAGCTTCCTCAATTCGGTTGTAATCCACTGCTCAAATGCGACTTGCTGCTGCTCTGGAGACCTCTGCTCCGCAGCACGCTGTTGCCACAGTGCCGTGCCGACGACCGCGATGACGACCGTCACGACTGCACACCAAGCCGCAATCATCTTTTGACGACGTCGGCGGTGTCGGCGCCACAGTACGTCAAAGTGGACGGCCAAAATGGCAGCAACGACACGCACGAGGCTGTGGCGCTTCAGTCGGCGCTTGACTCGACAATCCACCCACAAAAATTCCTGCCGCTGTTCACGCAAGGTCGGAGGAAGTTCAGGTGGCCGATTTGGATCGCCGCCAGTGACAACTATGGCAAGGCGTTCAGTACCATGGGTGGCAACAAAATGAGCGACCTCAAGATCTACATAAGGTGATCTCGCGGACGCGGGGGATGCCAGCAGCACCATCGCTGAAGAATTTTCTATAGCCTGGCGCAGCCTTTCGTCTAGCACCCCAGAACCGGTCATCTCGTCGTCGTCGCGGAACACCGGACGTAGACGTCGATCCGAGAGGCCAGGTGCACGTATGACAGGTCGGACAGGCCGAGGAACCTCAAATCGCTCCAGCCGTCGGTGCAAGGAGCGTGCACGTCGCTTGTCTGACCAGTTGTAGGACATGAAGGCCCAGTAGCGACGCATAGTACCCGTGACATCGGCAGGCACGAGTAATTCCACCCCCAAGACTACTGCGGCGAACCAAATGCTGGTCTCAACGGTCGCACCGGGGCCGCGACAAACCTACGCGCATCAGGATACGCGAGAGCCGCAGGCCGACTGCGGCCGGATCTCAACCACGGCGCGCAGACCCGAGGACCCAGGCCGCGAGCTCCAAGTAGTCGCCTGGTCCTGGCCAGTAGACGTCGAGTGAGACCAGCTTGCCGATGTGGTCGAGCCCCAGACGAACGAGGGTGTTGTGGGGACGAGGGATGGGGATGACTCCTGGCGCCAGGACAGCGAATGGCCATCAGATGAGTCCTCGTCGCTGGCCGCGCCTTTGAGCAGCGGCGACTGGTGGTTCTGTTGTGATGGTCCTGTAACCGGTGCAGCAATCCCAGCCACTGATCCCGACATCGCATGTGGCAGCGACTAGGGCGTGTCCTGTAAGCGGTTGAGCTGGTCCTCTGGTAGTTGTGCGCGGTGGTGGGTCGCGGTGAGTTGACGGACAAGGCGTGGGCGGTGATCGAGCCGCTGCTGCCGCCGGTGCAGGGTGGTGGGCGGCGGTGGCGGGATCACCGTCAGGTGATCAACGCGATTCTGTGGAAGCTGCGCACCGGTGCCCCCTGGCGTGACCTGCCCGAACGTTACGGCCCCTGGAAAACCGCGCATGAACGGCTGCGGCTGTGGACCAAAGACGGCACCTGGAACAAGATCCTCGACCGAGTGATCGTCAAAGACGACGCCGTCGGCGACCTCGAATGGATCATCTCAGTCGACTCCAGCGTGGTCCGGGCTCACCAGCACTCCGCTGGCGCCCGGAAAAAAGGGGATGCAGCGACAAAGTCGAAGCCCTCGTCGTCGACGGCGAGGGACTCGGCCGATCCCGCGGCGGACTGAGCACCAAGATCCACCTCGCCGTCGACGGGCGGGGCCTGCCAATGCGGTTCCTGATCACCGCAGGCCAGGCAGGAGACAACCCGCAGCTGGTTCCGCTGCTGGATGGCATCAGCGTCGCTCGCGTCGGGCCGGGGCGTCCGCGGCGCCGGCCGGAGACAGTGATCGCGGACAAGGCGTACTCGCATCCCTCCACGCGGGAGGCGATGCGGGACCGCCGGATCAGGTTCGTCAGCCCGGAGCGAGATGACCAGCTCGCCCGCCGCGCCGCCAAAGGCTCCCGCGGCGGGCGTCCACCAGCCTTCGACCGCGCGGCCTACAAGCACCGCAACGTGGTCGAACGCTGCTTCAACCGCCTCAAACAGTTCCGTGACCTGGCCACCCGCTACGCCAAACGCGCCGCCTACTACCAGGCCGAACTCACCATCGCCGCCATCATCCTCTGGCTCCGATGACTTACAGGACAGCTCCTAGCCGGACGTCGTGTGCAGCTCCCGTGCGTGCGTCGCGTCGATCACCCGAGTGCGTCACGGCACAGATCGCCGAATCCGGCAAACCGCGAGCACGACAACGTGGCGACTGGAGGCCGGGACACACCCAGCCCACCGTCCGGTCGCGCGGCAGATCAAAAACCAGCCCAAGTGGTACCCCGACCGGGTCACTAGCAGCAGTGCCGCACCCAATCAACCCCCGATGCCCACCTTCGACGATCGCGCCAGACACTCTGTCACCGAACGTTCCAATCGTTAGACTGTGAGTAGTCTGAGGAATGTTGTCGTTTCGCGCCGAGATACCGCGTGAATAGCCCAAACTCGCTTTCGAGTGTTCAAATCCCGTGGCGTGTCCCTCACTGAGGGTGACCGAATTGCCCCGAACGAACGGAACAGCCCCGATTTTGTCGGTGCCCTCGGGTACGGTCACTCGCTATCAGAGTCGCCGCGCAGCATGGGATGTCTACGCGTCGAGGGAAAGGCACGAGAGGGCTCACGATGGCGGATCAGAAGACAGTGTTCATCGCCTTTGCCAAGGAGGATGAGGCGAGCCGGAACCTGTTCAACGGGCAGCGGTTGCTGGTGCGCTCGCCATACGGGTACACGGACATGTCGGTGAAGGAGCCCTACGAGAGCGAGTGGAAGGCCAAGGTCCGGACCCGGATCCGCCGCTCGGACGGGGTAATTGCGCTGATCAGCTCGAGCACGCCGAAGGCGGACGGGCAGCTGTGGGAGATCAAATGCGCGGTAGAGGAGGACAAGCCGTTGCTGGGCATCTGGCTGGGACAGTATCGGGTCAAACCGGCGGAGATGGGGTCCGCACGGTGCACGTCGTGGACGTGGGACAGCATCGCCGCGTTCATCGACGGGCTGTAGCCATGCGGCGCGCTCTGTTGGTCGGCATCGACCACTACGATCACCAGCGGCCGCTGACCGGGTGCGTCAACGACGCGACGGCGCTGCAGCCGCTGCTCGCCCGCAACGAAGACTCCACCAAGAACCTCGACTGCCGACTGCTGACCGGGGCGGTGACCCGCAATGACCTGCTGGGCGGTGTGCGAGCCCTACTGGCCGGCGGCGCGGACTTCGCGGTGCTGTACTTCGCGGGCCACGGCACACCCGTCGACGGCGACGTCGCCCTTGTCACCAGCGACGGCCAAGGCGAGACGCCTGGAGTCCTGTTCGCCGAGGTGCTGACGATCGCCCGGAAATCGCAGGTGAAGGAGATCGTAGTGATCCTCGACTGCTGCTTCTCCGGTGGTGCGGGCACCGTCGCCGCGCTCACCGAGGCAGCCGTGCTGCGCAGCGGCATGTCGATTCTGACCGCCAGCCGCGGTGACCAGTACTCCGCCGAGGCCGGCGGGCGCGGCCTGTTCTCCACTCATTTGGAGGGTGCGCTCGAGGGTGGCGCTGCTGACGTGCTGGGCCACGTCACCGTCGCCGGTCTCTACGCCTATGTCTCGGAATGCTTCGACGCCTGGGAGCAGCGGCCGACGTTCAAAGCCAACGTCGACCGGCTGCATGACCTGCGACGATGCGAGCCGTCGGTGCCGTTGCCCACGCTGCACAAGCTGCTGGAGTGGTTCCCCGATCCAGCGCACCACTACCGGCTCGATCCCACCTACGAGCCAGACAAGTCGCAGTCCGGACTGGACCCGCACCCCGCGCACGAGGAGATCTTCGACCAGCTTCAGAAGTGTCGGGCGAACAAGCTGGTCGAGCCGGTGGATCATCAGCACATGTACTTTGCAGCGATGGAGAGCGGCAGCTGTCGGCTGACCCCGCTCGGGCGACACTATTGGCAGATGGCCAAGCGAGGGACCCTGTGACGACGATCGGGATCAGCGGGCACCAGAACCTGCCCGACATCGCCCGACGCCAAGCCGAACACGACATCCGCGCGCTGTTCGCACAGAAGCCCGGGCCGGTGACCGGGCTGTCCAGCCTCGCCGCCGGCGCGGACCACCTGTTTGCGCAGCTGCTGCTCGCAGCAGGACATCGGCTACACGCGGTGATCCCGTGCCGCGGCTACGCCGACACCTTCAACCCCGGCGACCTCGCGGTCTACCAGGAACTGCGGGCCGCGGCCGCCGAGGTTACCGAGCTGGACTTCGCCGAGCCCAGCGAGACCGCGTTCGACGCCGCCGGCAAGTACGTGGTCGAGCACTGCGACCTGCTGGTCGCGGTGTGGGACGGGCGACCAGCCCACGGGCTCGGCGGCACCGGCGACACAGTCAACCACGCCCGCGAGCTCGGCCGCGACGTATTGATCTCCTGGCCCGAAGGGGTACGGCGGACGTGATCGCCACCTTCCAGGGACTGCTGGTGGCCGTGCTGGCGCTGCTGCCCGGCGCGGCCTACACCTTCGCGCTGGAAAGAGTCACCACCGGCTACGGGGTCAGCTTCTCCGACCGCCTCGTGCGGTTCCTTGCCGCCTCCGCGGTGATGCACGCACTGCTGGCCGCCGGGGAGTACTGGGTCTATCGGTACCTGGTCGTCGAGCGACGGCTGGTCAATGGGACCGCCAACCTGTGGCTGCTGGAGGTCCTGGCCTTGGCTTACGTGCTGGGCCCGATCATGGTGGGCAGCGTCGTGGGCTGGGGCCACAAGAACCACAAGAAGTGGGGGACGCTGCTGGTGGGGGCGGCCGTCGAGCCCCGGGCCTGGGACTACCTGTGGCGACGCACCGACCGCGCGATCGTCCGGATCAAGCTCAAATCCGGGATCTGGCTGGCCGGCTACCGCGGCGAAGCTCCCAATGGCCGGCGCAGCTACGCCTCCGCACATCCCGAAGAAGGCGACCTCTACCTGCCTCTGAGCTTCACCATCAACCCCTCCAGCGGCGAGCTGACGCTGGATGAGAACCGCCGCCCCGTGCCCGTGCCCGGCGAGTCCGGGCTGATGGTGCGGTGGACCGAAATCGAATACCTCGACATCAAGGAGTTCTAGATGCCCGACTACAGCAGCCGCGAGGTCCAGTACCGTGTCGTTCCCGACGCCGGCGATCACGTCATCGAGAAGCGCGGCGGCTATGAGGCGCCGAGCACGCCGTTCGCGCTGCCCGAGATGCCGGCCGGACCAGCTCAGGGGGCCTCCCCTGCTGGCGGGGCGGACGCCCAGTCGCAAACCACATCGACCAGCGACGACTGACCGCCAATCGCGTAAAGACTCGCGGACGGAGTGGGCCGTAGGAGCGACCCATTAGTCGCGGAGAGCCAAACCTCGACGGTCGGCTGATCCTGCGGTGACGATCGTTCATCGGGAACGCACAGATTGTCGCGGCTACGGTAATCACGATCATCGGGTACGGGCCGCGTGAACAAGCTCCCACGAGGGCCAGCTCAGCTACGCATCGGGCACTCACCACCACGCGGTACTGGGAGTGCCGTCCGGCTCCAGCCCGTAGTGCCGAATCTGCTGCCATCGTCGGTCGTCCGGGCATGCTTCCGCGATCATCCATAGAGACTCGGCATCTCCGGCGTTCGCGGCTCGTACCGCCAAGGCTTCGGCTTGCCGTACCTCGCCTCGGTTGCCTCGCGCAGCGACGAGGCTGCGGTAAACGGCGGGGTATCCGGCGTGTGCGGCCTGGTCTGCCAAGCGCTCCGCCTCGTCGTACTCGCCGTTGGCCTCGCAGACCTCGCTCAGCAGCTCGAGGTCGTGACTGCTTGGCCGGCTTCCCGCGGCCTCGGCGTCGGCGATCGTCTGCCGGAGCGATCTTTCCAGCTCGGCTGCGCCACCACTAAGTTGCTGGATGTCGTGCAGGGGGCGTCGGACAAAGGTCTTGACACCTTTGGCAGCAGACGCACGGAGCTCGCGCGCTTCCACAGCGTCCCCAGCCTCGGCACGCAGGCGAGCCAGCTGGCGAAGCGGGCGCCCGCGATAGCTCCCGGCGGCTGCGGCAGCTTCCCGCAGGAAGTGTTCCGCGCGCGCGTTGTCACCCGCTGACTCGGCATGCTGTGCCAGCATCTCTAAGGCGACATAGTCGCCCCGTTCTGCTGCCAAGGCTAGCCAGCGCTCCGTTTCGGTGGCGTCTCCGCGGACGTCACAGCAGCGCGCGACTTCGATTTGCGCGGCCGCATCGCCCGCGTCGGCGCCGCGCCGAAACGAGATCTCCGCCAGCCTCGCGTTCCCACTATCGCGATACAGTCGGCCAGCGTGCGTGTACGCGGTGAAACTGCCGAGCTCTCCGGCACGCTCGTAGAGCAGAGTGGCGTGCCGGGTGCGTCCTCGCGCTGCGGCAGCGCCAGCGAGAACCATCAGCGCGTCGGCAGCGAGGTGTGCGCAGGCGCCGTCCCAGAACGCCGCCGGTGGAACGTCGAAGGAACGCCGGTCACCGGCCCAATGGGCGATGTAGTCGGCCAGCCGATACCCGGGTTCGCCCGCGGGATTGTGGCCGGGTTTGGGGCGCCGCAGCACCAGCAGGCCCGCAGCACCGCGGCAGGGCGCAAGAGCGAACCCGAGCGCTTCCTGGAGCCAGTCCTCGCTGGTCGCCTGCCACTCGGTGTCCGACAGATAGCCCGGTGCCGCCAGCTCCAGGAATGACCACGGAACGTCACCGGCGTACCCCAGCCGGCGGACATCGGTGGCGACGTCGATAACAGCGTGCGCAGCTGCCGGGGCGACCTGGTACCGCTCAACCATCGCAGGTGCGCCCGCGAGATACTGGGTAATTTCGCGAGATTGGGTGTGCAGCGCTTGGCGAAGCCGTGGATCAATCTGCGCTGCTTCGCCTAGTGCCGCGAGCTCCGCCTGGTCGAAGCTTGAGGGCACCGCGATCTGAATGTCCTTGACGAGCTGTCCCGCTTGAGTGTGGGAGCCAAGTTCCGCCGCCGGATCCACGGAGGTGATCGTTCGCATCCGCTCCGGCCAGATGGTTCCCAGGACCAGCACGGGTGCGTTACAACGATCTCGAAGCAGGGCCCGAAGCCGGGCCGCCACCTCTTCGCCCAGGCTGGGCTCGGCCGTGAGGAGGTACTGCTGGAGCTCGTCGAGCCAGACAACGGTCCGGGGCGGCACCTCGGCGAGTCCGTCGAGCAGAGCCTGCGGCGGCGTCGGCGAGATCGGATGCCACACACTCCAGCCCGTCGGCAACTGTTTCGCAGCTTCGAAACAAGCCCTGGTCTTGCCCGTGGAGGAACTCCCGACGAGGATCGCGATGCCGCTAGTGCCGGCGATCGCTTGCCGCACGTTTTCCAGAAGCTTTCGGTCGTGTGGCCGTGTCACGTATCGAGGCAGGGCTGGTAGCGCGTCGTCTCCCACATCCATCGAGATCGCTCGATGGACGTCGAGTTCGAAGGGATCCAGGTCTTCGACGGGGACGAGCGGCAGACGGGGCCAGACCACACCGGGCAGCGGTTGTACCGTGGCCTCACCGGCCACGGTGGGATACGGCGGCAGAACCGGCACTTCACCCAGCGGAGGGCGAACGTGACCTGGTTGAGCTGTGATGGTTCGCAGCAGTTCTTCGATTCCGGCCTGTGTCAACGCTGAAACCAAGTAGTGGTCGGCACAGTAGGGCTGGAGGAACAACGGGACTTCGTCGATCGAACGGTCCGGCAGCACTACCGGGAGCAGCTTGGCCGTCCAGACGGCGCGATCCCGGTGGAGCCGGTCTCGAAGGAGAGCTGCCTCGCTTTGCACGCCGCGGTTGTCGCTGGTGGCCACCACGCCGTCGCCAACGTGGCGGTACCTCGGCGACGCGACGATCAGGACGAAGTCGGCGTTTTCGATGCACCCGGTAGCCCACGATCCCCAGTCTTTGCGCGCGGGACCAGCCCACGAGTCCAGGTCGACGTCGATGCCGTTGTGCACCAGCAGCTCCGCCAGGGCGCGTACGGCGACCTTATGCGCCTCGTCATCGTGTGCATACGACACGAAAACCTTCACTCGATCAGGTGATACCGGCGCGCGGCACACGAGCTGGATCGTCCGAGCGCTCCAAGGCGGCCGTAGCGTGATCTCTCCGCCTCGCGATGGATGCAGTCCGGCCCGTTCGAGGCGCTCAATCATCTTGGTCTGTTCGCCGCCCGGTTCCGCGTTCGATGCCGTGCAGTGCAGCCTGGTCACTACGGTTCCGACCTCGACCCGGTCCACAGAGAAGAGCCGGTTTCCCCCGCCGCTAAGGTCCGCGAAGGAGTGCCCCTCGAAGCCAAACCAGCGGAGAAACGTGGTGGCGAGGGCATCCGAGACGACCGCCCGTGCCGTCGCGGGCGGCAGATCGACACGCCAGTCGACGCCGTGGATCCCGAAACCCGCTGCCGGCCCGGCGTACTCCTCCACCAAGGCTCGCACCGTCGCCGACAACTCGGCAGGGTCCACCACCAGCGCTTCGGCCAAGGCTGCGACCAGCGAGACGTCGACGGACACGACTGTTGTACCACCGGCGGCGGTCAGCAACCCAGCCAACCGGTTCTCAAGCTCCACGAACGGATCCTAACTGTCCGCGGGTTCCGGTATCGCGGCCCAGAACCGGGGCACCGTAACGTCGGGACGGGCCACCGCGACTCGGACAAAGACGCGCGAGCTGATCGCACCCGCCAACCGGACGGAGTGATCGCGTTGGCCAGCTCGCGCACCGCAGAAGCGACGGGGCAGTTGTGGGAGATCAGATGTGAGTTCGGGGACTTCGGGCCACCGCGGAGCGGCGTGGAAAAGGGACGTGATCGCCGCGTTCATCGACGTGTCCTGCCACGTGCGGCACGCCCTGCCGGGCGGCTTCGACCACTACGACCGCCAGCGGACCTTGTCGGCCGGCTCAACGGCGCGACCAAGTTGGCACAATCCTGCAACGTTCTGATCTCCCGGACCGAGGGAGTCCGGCGGATATGAACGCCCCTTCGAGGGGATTGCTCGCAGATGTGTTGGCCTTGCTCCCCGATGCGGTCTGCACCTTCGTGCCGGAACGGTTCCCGACCGGCTATGGGGGGCGACTCTCTCGGCTGGCTCTTCCGACGCTCGGCAACTCCGCCGTGCTGCGCATTACTTGCCGTCAGAACGACGAGGGACGATTACCCCGCGCGTAAGCCCGTCACCCAGCATCGACAACCAGTCGACCTGACTGCCATCGTCTAGAAGGACACCCGGTTGGATCCGAACCATCCTCCTGCCTGGGCCACCGGCTTCGTCGACTGGGCGACGTCCACGTGGCCTGGACGCATCGTGTGCGGCCTGGTCGTGCTAACCATAGTCCTTCCTCGCCTGGGTAGAATCCTCAAGAAAATCATCCCGGTCGTCGTGGGTTGTCTGCCGATCGTCCTCGCTTTCCTGTCCGCTCACTGGTTCGAGACACCGAGGACCTTCGACTCGGCTGGTTCTTCATGCGCAATGGCCAATAGTGCCTTGTCCGTGCCGCCAGAGCTGGGCAACGGCGTCGTCGCCGGGCCGGTTGTTCCCGTAGAACTGCGGCTACAGTCGAACAGCACCGACCTGTCATGGCTTGAGCAGTACTGGGCTATTCAATGCGCGCTTTCCCGGACTCTCAAAGATCACGGCGACACGGTCCTGATCGGGGTTATCGACTACGCCACAAGCGCTCAAGCTGCCGACCGGGTCGATCCGCCGAGTTCTCTATCGCCTTCGAACCTGCCTGGCAACACGCACGCCTTGTTCGGTCCTACGGTGCAACCCGGTGGAACGACCGTCGTGGAAGTCCAGTTCGCATCCGGCCGCCTTTCACCGACGTACTGATCGAGGTTCCCGGTCACGATAACGAGTCAGCCGTCCGCGCGCGCGACTTGGCGATCAGCGCCGCTGCAACCGCCAGTGTTCACGAACACGAGGCTGCCGACGTGGACGCACACCGGCCGTTCAGGAACTACCTCGCTGGGGTGTGGGCCGCTTGGCTGGTCGTCCTGGCGATCCTGCCGGCCGTCATCCTGACCTTCGCGGACAGCGACCGCCGCAAACTTCTCGCCCTGCACCTCCAAGTCCTGGTACTCGAGACCCTCGATTTCACCGGCATCGGTTCACGAATCGGCCTTCCAGCCGAAATATCCGCACCCGGCCTGCCGTTGGTCACCCGCATCCGCGCGATACGCGCAGCACGCGCGCTCAGCAGCCTTTTCTCGGTCGCGGCGTGGGCGGTGGCACTGCTCCTCTTGCTCCGGTGGTTCCCGCCGCAGACTCCGT
This sequence comes from Amycolatopsis rifamycinica, assembly GCF_000695625.1. Taxonomy (GTDB): domain Bacteria; phylum Actinomycetota; class Actinomycetes; order Mycobacteriales; family Pseudonocardiaceae; genus Amycolatopsis; species Amycolatopsis rifamycinica. Next base: position 1,335 of record NZ_JMQI01000081.1, on the reverse strand, counting down.
TGTGGGTGACTTCTGTGATGGTAGGCGGGATATACTTCTCAGCCGACCTCGTCCGCACAGCGTTTCTCGGCTTTATACCACGATATCGGTACCTCCGGGTTGTCTCCTGGCGTGAGTGGATCCGTCGACTCCTGTCGTTAGCAGTCGAGGCGACCTACGTCGGTCTCGTCGTCTACTCGGCAGGCATGTTGGCCATCGCCTGGGTCTGGACTCCGATCGACACCCCGAAGGCAGCGAACCCAGTCGCTCCGATCGTCTACATGTGGCTTTTCGGGCCGATAGTTTTCCTTTCTGTCAGCGCAATCTTCCGTGCGGCGTCGCGTCGCGTCCAGGCACGTGATCTGGAGACGACACTCCGAAATGACCCACGACCTCAGGTGCTCTACCTGCGCTCATTCAGGGACGACCGGCATGCAACTCCCATTCATCTTTCGGTATACGAGTCGCTAGGCCAGCTCTTCGACTGGTCCCGGAAGTCGAGATTCGAGGAGGTCCTGGTTCGGCGTCTCTGGCGTCACGGGCCGGTCCTCGCTGTAGGGCGCCCCGGTGAGAAGCGAGCAAAACTCGGCGCTGCCCGGCTCTACTACCCCGAAGACGCGTGGCAGGAACCAGTTCGGAATCTCGTGGCCTCCAGCGCGTTGGTGGTCGTCACGATGGGAAAGACGCCGAGCCTCGGCTGGGAGCTGCGCACCCTCCGCGACTTAGGGCGTGTCCTGTAAGTGGTTGAGCTGGACCTCTGGTAGCTATGCGTGGTGGTTGGTCGCGGTGAGTTGACGGATAAGGCGTGGGCGGTGATCGAGCCGCTGCTGCCGCCGGTGCAGGGTGGTGGGCGACGGTGGCGGGATCACCGTCAGGTGATCAACGCGATCCTGTGGAAGCTGCGCACCGGTGCCCCCTGGCGTGACCTGCCCGATCGCTATGGCCCGTGGAAGACCGCGCATGAACGGCTGCGGTTGTGGACCAAAGACGGCACCTGGGAGAAGATCCTCGACCGGGTGATCGTCAAAGACGACGCCGTCGGCGAACTCGAATGGATCACCTCGGTCGACTCGAGCGTGGTCCGGGCGCACCAGCATGCTGCCGGTGCCCGGAAAAAGGGGGATGCAGCGACGGAACCGAAGCCATCGCCTGCGACGGGGAAGGACTCGGCCGGTCCCGCGGCGGACTGAGCACCAAGATCCACCTTGCCGTCGAAGGGCGAGGCCTGCCGGTCCGGATCCTGCTCACCCCAGGCCAAGCGGGAGACAACCCGCAGCTGCTGCCGCTGCTGGATGGCATCAGCGTCGCCCGGATCGGACCAGGCCGGCCACGCTGCCGGCCGGAGACCGTGATCGC
>NZ_JMQI01000080.1 GCF_000695625.1 Amycolatopsis rifamycinica | reverse complement strand
CGCGACGGCGGTGCGCAAGCCGCTGCTGCCCCTGCTGACTCCGTGAGCCGGTGGCGGGCGCCTTCCGGGCGCCCGCCACCCGCGCAGGACGCCGACGACGCTGTGTCACCGCTCACAAACCGACGGTTGACCAGCGGGGATCTGTGCTACCTCTGTTCCTTCCAATGCCGGAAGGGACGTTCGATGAGCACCTCCGTAGCGCCACTGGAAATGGTCGACACCGACCGCTACCCGCTCACCGAACCGGACAGCCCTGCCTGGCGGGAGGTCGTCGGCCGCACCCGCGCGGAACTGGCCGACGCCGGCTGCAGTGTCCTCGCCGACTTCATCCGCCCCGAACTGCGCGACGTGCTGCGGGCCGAATGCGCGGCGCTCGAACCGCACGCGTACACGAAGATCGAACAGGTCAACGCCTACAACATCGCCGTCGACGAGCCGCTGCCCGAAGACCACCCGGGCCGGACGATCATGGAACGCGGCAACGCCTTCGTCGCCCGCGACCGCATCCCGGCGTCGTCGATCATCGCCCGGCTCTACACCAGCCCGCTGTTCCGGCGGTTCGTCGCCGACTGCTTCGGGCTGCCGGAGCTGCACGAGCTCGCCGACCCGCTGTCCGGGCTGACGCTCAACGTGATCGCGCCCGGCCGCGCGCACCCGTGGCACTTCGACACCAACACCCACACCGTCAGCATGCTGACGCAGGCCGCGGCCGACGGCGGGATCTTCGAGTACTGCCCGGACATCCGGTCCGCCGCCGACGAGAACTTCGCCGCCGTGCGCTCGGTGCTGGCCGGCGACACCGGCCCGGTCCGGCGCCTGGGCCTGCGGCCCGGTGATCTCCAGCTGTTCAAAGGACGCTTCGCGCTGCACCGCGTGAGTACCGTGGCGGGCGCGATCGCGCGGCACTCCGCGATCTTCGCCTACAGCGAGCGCCCGGGGGTCATCGGGAGCGCCGAGCGGACGCGGCAGCTGTTCGGCCGCGTCCTGCCCGCCCACCTCGCGGAGCGCACCGCCCGCGGCGACGAGCTGCTCGACTGAACCAGGAGCCTGGCCCGTGCCTTTCGACTCGACCGGCAAGATCTCGTTCGACCACATCTACACCGCGCCCGACCCGCGGCCGTTCTTCGGCACCCTCAAGCGCGTCGGCTACCGCATCCCGCAGCTGGCGAAGCCGTACTTCGCGAAGCTGATCGCCGAGCACCCCGCCGAGCGGCCGACCGTGCTCGACGTCGGCTGCTCGTACGGCGTCAACGCGGCCCTGCAGCGCTGCGAAGCGACGATGGACGACCTCTACGCCCACTACACCGACCCGGCCGTGCGCGCGCTGGACCACGCGGCGCTGGTCGAGACCGACCGGAAGCGCGTCCGCACCGGCAACCCGCGCTTCTACGGCCTCGACAGCTCCGCCCCGGCGCTGGAGTACGCCCTTTCCGCCGGGTTCCTCGACGAGGCGCTCCACGCCGACCTCGAACGCGACGACCCGGACAGCACCCAGCAGAAGCTGCTGGACGACGTCGACCTCGTCGTCTCGACCGGCTGCGTCGGGTACGTCACCGAGAAGACCCTCATCCGGGTCGCGCGCGGCGCGCGGCCGTGGATGGCGCACTTCGTGCTGCGGATGTTCTCCTACGAGCCGATCGCCGAGAGCCTCGCCGAGCTCGGGTACGAGACGGCCGGTGTCGGCGGCGTCTTCCGGCAGCGGCAGTTCGCCTCGGCCGAGGAGCAGGCGCAGATCCTGGACACACTGAGCGCGGCCGGCGTCGACCCGACGGGCCTGGAGTCCGACGGGTGGCTCTACGCGCGGCTGTATGTTTCCCGCCCGGATGGTTCGGCCGCGGACCTCGCCGCCGCACTCGAAACCCCTGAGCAAGAAGGATGACCGTGAGCAGTCCGGAATGGTCCACCCGCACCTTCGGCAACGAGGACCGGCTCCCCCGCGTCCCGCTCCCCACCCTGGAGGACAGCGGCCGCCGGTTCCTCGAATGGTGTGCCCCGCTGCTGACGCCGGCCGAGCTCGCCGAAACCGAAGCGGCGCTCGCGGAGTTCCTGGCGGGGCCCGGGCCGGAGCTGCAGGCCCGGCTCGAGGAGTACGACCGCGCGGCCGGCGTGCGCAGCTGGCTCGACACGTTCTGGCCGTACCGCTACCTCGGCCGCCGCGACCGGATCGGGTTGAACGCCAACTTCTTCTTCCTGTTCCAGGATTCCCCGCTGGGCCAGCTGGAGCGCGCGGCCGAGCTGACCGCGGCGGCCGTGGACTACAAGCTGAAGCTCGACGCCGAGCTCGTGCCGCCGGTGCTGCTGCGCGGCACGCCGCAGTCGATGGTGCAGCACAAGTTCCTGTTCTCGGCGACGCGGATCCCGGGCGAGGTGCTCGACACCGCGCGCACGCGGTTCCCGTCGCCCGAGCGGCACGTCGTCGTGTTCTCCAAGGGGACGCCGTTCCGGATGGACGTCCTCGCCGAAGACGGCCGCCCGTACTCGCCGGCGCAGCTGGCCGACGGGCTGCGCGCGATCCTCAAGGACGACCGCGTCACCGAGGTCCCGGCCGGCTCCTTCACCACGAAGGCGCGCGCGGAGTGGGCCGCTTCGCGGGCCGCGCTCCTCGAGGCGGGCAACGCCGCCGCGCTGGAGACCATCGAGACCGCGTTGTTCTGCCTGTGCCTGGACGACTTCACGCCGTCGGACGCCCTGGAAGCGGGTGACCGCCTGCTGTACGGCGACAACCGCTGGTACGACAAGGCCGTGTCGCTGGTCGTGTTCGAAGACGGCACCGCGGGCATCAACGTCGAGCACTGCGAACTCGACGGCACGACGATCCTCGGCTTCACCGACGCACTGCTGAGCGGCGCCCGCTCGGACCGTGAGCCGGCGGACGGGGTCCCCGGCTACGAAGTCGTCGAGTTCACGCTGACCGACGCCCTCCGCGAAGACGCGCGGGCCGCCCGGGAAGCCTTCGAGGCCTACGCGGACGCGACGGCGACGCAGACCGTGTCGTTCGGCTTCGGGGCCAACCGGGCGAAGCAGCTGGGGATGTCCCCGGACGCCTTCGCGCAGATGTCGTACCAGCTCGCGCATCGCCGCGCGAAGGGCCTGACCGGCGCGACGTACGAATCGATCGCGACGCGGCAGTTCCAGAACGGCCGGACCGAAGCCATGCGGGTCGTCACGCCCGAGGTGGTGCGCTTCGCCGACGTCATGACCTCCGACGCCTCCGCCGAGGAGAAGCGCGAAGCGTTCCGCGCGGCCGCGGCGAAGCACGTCGCCCGGGCGAAGGAGTGCCAGGCCGGGGACGCGCCGGAGCAGCACCTGTGGGAGCTGCAGCTGATCGGAAAACGCCGTGGTGACCCGGAAACCCCGGCCCTGTACACCTCGCCGGGCTGGCTGAAGATGCGTGACGACTACCTGAGCACGAGCTCGGCGCCTTCGGTCAACATCCAGTACTTCGGCTTCGGCTCGACCAGCCCGCAGTGCATCGGCATCGCGTACGTGCTGCTGCCGGACCGGTGGAACATCTACCTGAGCACGCCGAAGCACGTGTCGGCGGAGATGTACCGCTTCGCCGACGAGCTCACGAAGGCCGTGAGTGAGCTGCAGGAGCTGCTGGCCGAGTAGGCGCCGCGTCGCCCCACGGCGGGGGTCACGCCGTGGGGTCCGACACGACGAGCACCAGCGAACCCTCGAAGGCCGGCTGCTCCCGCAGCTTGCCGTAGCGGCGTTCCCACGTCCCGTCGTCGAGGTCGTGCCGCAGTTCCGCGGCGAAGCGGTGGTGCACCCGGTCGTCGACGAAACTCCACGCCGAGCACGACAACCGCGCGCCCGGATCCAGCAGGCGTTCCGGGCGGGCGTAGTAGGCCTCGTTGAAGCCGTCGGTGCAGTCGATCGGGATCGGCACGGGGACGATCGACGTGTGGCCGCCGAGGCCGTCGGCGATGTCGTCGACCGAGGGGTAGCGGCGCGCCTCCGTCTCGATCACCTCGGGTGCGTAGTCGAGCAGCCAGAAGCGGCGCAGCAGATCCGGGTCGCAGGTCAGGATGGCGATCGGGCCGCGGGTGACCCGGCGCATCTCCTTGAGGCCGGCCCACAGGTCGTTCCACTGGTGCACGCTGAACGTGCTCATCGCGCCCTCGAACGCCCGGTCCGGGAACGGCAGCTTCTCGGCGACGGCGTCGACCGCCGGCGGCAGGCCCGCCGGACGCTGCGCGCGCATCGACGCCGACGGCTCGACGGCGGTCACTTCACGGTCTTCCGGTTCGTACGCGCCGGCGCCCGCGCCGACGTTCAGCACCGTCCGCGCGTCCCCCAGCGCGTCGAGGATGTACCGGCCGATCCGGGGATCCGGCTTGCGGTAGTCGGTGTAGACCCCGCCGATCGCACCGTAGTCCGCGTCCCCGGCGCTCCCGTCCGCACGTCGCTGGCTCATGCCGGAAAACTATCAGCGCGGGCCACCGGCGCAGGCGTTGCTCCGGCGGACGTAAGCCGGTGCCGGGCCTGCGGTCCAGTCGTCAATTTCTGTCGCAAACTTGCGTAAGTTCGTTCGAGTATTGCGATTTCTTGTCCAGCATTCGTATGATCCCGATCACAGAGGTCCCCACCTGCTGCGGAAAGGCCAGTGCCGTCCATGTCTCCCAGCTCTGTCTTCAACGCGCCCAAAATCAGATTCGGCGCTCTCGCGCTGGCCGTCATCACGGCGGCCGGCGTCACCATCGCCGCGGTGCCGGCCGACGCGCTCGCGGCCGGCCGTGGCGCCACCGTCCCCTTCCTCGAACAGGAAGCCGAGAACGCGGCGACGAACGGCTCGGTCATCGGCCCGAACCGCGCCGCGGGCACCCTCGCCGGCGAAGCCTCCGGGCGGAAGGCGGTGACGCTCTCCGGCCAGGGCCAGTACGTCGAATTCACCCTCACCGCGCCGGCGAACTCGATCGACTTCCGGTACAGCGTCCCGGACTTCGCCGGCGGCACGATCTCGCTGTACGTCGGCGGCACGCACCAGCGCGACCTCGCCCTGACGTCGAAGTACGCCTGGTACTACGGCTCGTACCCGTTCACCAACAACCCCGCCGACGGCAGGGCCCACCACTTCTACGACGAGACCCGCGCGCTGCTCGGCACGTCGTACCCGGCCGGGACGAAGATCAAGCTGCAGGCCGACGCGGGCGACGTCACCCCGGTCACGATCGACCTCGCCGACTTCGAGCAGGTCGCCCCGGCCGCCACGCGGCCGGCGAACTCGGTGTCCGTCACCGACTACGGCGCCACGGCCGACGACCCGAGCGACGACGCCGGGGCGTTCGACGCGGCCGTCGCGGCCGGACGCAGCCAGGGCAAGGAGGTCTGGATCCCGGCCGGCACCTTCACCCTCGGCCACCACGTCACGGTCGACCGGGTGACGATCCGCGGCGCCGGGCCCTGGTACTCGGTGCTGACCGGCCCGCGCGCCGGGATCTTCGGCAAGGGCGAACCGGAAAGCTGCGGAACGCCGACGTACCCCGGGAACCCCGCGGTGCCCGGGGTGAGCAGCGCGGTGAAGCTCTTCGACTTCGCCATCATCGGCCAGGTCGACGCCCGTGTCGACTGCGACCAGTCCAACGCCGTCGGCGGCGCGCTGGGCGGCGGGTCGGTCGTGCAGAACCTGTGGCTGCAGCACACGAAGGTCGGGCTGTGGCTCGACGGGCCGTTCGACGGGCTCACCGTGTCCGGCAACCGGATCCTCGACCAGACCGCCGACGGGCTGAACCTGCACCAGGGCATCAGCAACACCTTGGTGACGAACAACTTCCTGCGCAACACCGGCGACGACGGCCTGGCCATGTGGTCCGAACACGAGGCCGACCACCACAACACGTTCTCGTTCAACACCGTGCTGCTGCCGATCCTCGCCAACAACATCGCGGTCTACGGCGGGCACGACAACACCGTGTCCGACAACGTCGTGGCCGACAACCTGGACCAGGGCGGCGGCCTCCACGTCGCCAACCGGTTCAGCGCGGTGCCGCTGTCGGGCACCACGACCGTCGCGCGCAACACCGCCATCCGCACCGGCGTGCTCGACTCGAACTGGCAGTTCGGCGTCGGCGCCCTGTGGTTCGACGGCCGCGACTCGGCCATCACCGGCCGGATCGACGTCACCGACCTCGACCTGCAGGACAACAACTACGAGGCCATCCAGTTCATCGACAGCGCCACCACGGACGTGCACTTCACGAACGTCCGGATCAGCGGCGCCGGCACCTTCGCCTGGCAGATCCAGGCCAAGCCGACCGGGTCGGTGAAGAACGTCGTCGCGACCGGGGTCGGGCGGGCCGGGGTCTACAACTGCATGGGCCCGGACGCGATGGCGGGCCTGGCCGACCAGGGCGGCAACTCCGGCTGGACGACGACGTACTGCGGCTCGTGGCCGTCGCCGGTCTACGGCTCCGACAACGGCGGCACGACCACTACACCGACTCAGCCGACGGGGAACCTCGCACTGCACAAGACAGTCAGCGCGTCCGGCTCGCAGGGCGGCTTCCCACCGGCCAACGCCGTCGACGGCGACGCGAATTCCTACTGGGAGAGCACGAACAACGCGTTCCCGCAGTCGCTGACCGTCGACTTCGGCACCACGGTCAGCGTCTCTCGGCTGGTGCTGAAGCTGCCGCCGTCCTGGGGTGCCCGGACGCAGACCCTGTCCGTCGACGGCGTCAAAGCTTCCGCGACCTACGCCTTCGATCCCTCGTCCGGGAACACCGCGACCGTGAGCCTCCCGGCAACTTCGACGCGCACCCTGCGCCTGATCTTCACCGGCAACTCCGGCTGGCCCGCCGGGCAACTGTCCGAACTCGAAGCCTATTCCTCCTGAGAGGTGATGACGATGTACCGCATTCCGGCTTTGCTCGCCGCAGCGCTCGCCGCGTCCGGCCTGACCGTGCTGTCCGGCGCCGCGCCCGCCGCGGCCGCGACCTGCCCGACGACCGCTTCCGGCGGCGCGAGTGTGCCGTTCCGGACGGTCGAGGCCGAGTGCTCGGCGACGAACGGCTCGGCCGTCGGCCCCGACTACACCCAGGCTTCGCTCGCCTCGGAGGCCTCCGGGCGGCAGGCCGTGCGGATCACGACCGGCCAGTACGTCGAGTTCACGCTGCCCGCGGCGGCCAACTCGATCAACGTCCACTACAACCTGCCGGACGGGTCCTCGGGCCGGCTTTCGGTGTACGTCAACGGGACCAAGCTCGGCAGCGGGCTTTCGGTGACGTCCCGGTATTCCTATGTGGACACCGGGTGGATCCCGGGCGCCAAGACGCACCACTTCTTCGACGACGCGCGGCTGCTGTTCGGCCAGAACGCGGCGGCCGGCGCGAAGGTGCGGGTGGCCGCCGACTCCGGTGACGTCGGCCAGGCGACCATCGACCTCGCGGACTTCGAGCAGGTCGGCGGCGCGGGCACGAAACCGGCGGCCGCGCTTTCGGTGACCGACTACGGCGCCACGGCGAACGACTCTTCGGACGACTCGCAGGCGTTCCGCAACGGCCTCGCAGCGGCCCGGTCACAGGGCCGGGAACTGTGGGTGCCGTCCGGGCGCTTCGAGATCGGGTCGGCGCTGCAGATCGACCAGACGACCGTCCGCGGCGCGGGCCCGTGGTACACCGTGCTGCACGGCAACAACATCTTCAACAACGGCAGCGCGTCCGGGAACATCAAGCTGTACGACTTCGCCGTGTTCGGCGACGTGACCGAACGCAACGACGGCAGCCCCGACAACGCGTTCCACGGCGTGCTGGGCACCGGTTCGGTCGTGTCGGGTCTGTGGATCCAGGACACGAAGTGCGGGCTGTGGCTGATGAACGGCGCGTCGTCGAACCTGACGATCGAGAACAACCGCATCCTGGACACACAGGCCGACGGCGTGAACTTCGACGGCGCCGTCACGAATTCGACGTTGCGCAACAACTACCTGCGCAACAACGGCGACGACGGCCTCGCGCTGTGGTCCAACGGCCAGGCCGACTCGGGCAATTCGCTGGTGAACAACACCGTCGTGCAGCCGAACCTGGCCAACGGCATCGCGCTGTACGGCGGCTCGAACAACACGGTGAGCGGCAACCTCGTCCAGGACACCAACGCCCTCGGCGGCGGCTACCTGGTCGCGAACCGGTTCAACTCGGTGCCACTGTCCGGCACGGTGACGTTGGCGAACAACACCGCGCTGCGGGCCGGGGCGCTCGACCCGAACTGGCAGTTCGGCGTCGGCGCGCTGTGGTTCGACGCCCGCGACCAGGCGATCACCGGCGTGAGCATCCGCGTCACCGGGTTCACCGCGATCCAGAGCCCGTACGAGGCCATCCAGTTCATCGACGGCAACGGCGCGGGCAAGCCGATCCAGGGCATCACCATCGACGGCGTCTCGGTCCAGGGCGCCGGCACGTTCGTGGCCCAGGCCCAAACGCAGGGATCGGTGTCGATCAGCAACCTGACGGCGTCCGGCGTCGGCGTGACCGGGACGTACAACTGCCCGTACCCGACGTCGATCCCGCGGATGACCTTCACCGGCTCGGGCAACAGCGGCTGGACCGGCACCTGGGGCGACTGCTCGACCTGGCCCGCGCCCAATTCCGGCCCGCAGCAGCCGCAGCAGCCCGGCTCGAACATCGCCCGCGGCAAGGCGATCAGCGCGTCCGGGTCGCAGGGCGGGTTCCCGCCGTCGAACGCGAACGACGGCGACGCCAACAGCTATTGGGAGAGCGCGAACAACGCCTTCCCGCAGACCCTGACGGTGGACCTTGGCACGGCGTCGTCGATCAACAAGGTGACGCTGAAGCTGCCGCCGTCCTCGGCCTGGGGTGCGCGCACCCAGACGGTGACGATCTCCGGCAGCACCGACGGTGGCTCGTACACGACGCTGGTGGGCTCGCGCGGCTACACGTTCGACCCCGCCTCCGGCAACACGGCGTCGGTGTCCTTCGCGACGACGTCCCAGCGGTTCGTGCGGCTGACGTTCACCGGCAACACCGGCTGGCCCGCCGGTCAGGTGTCCGAGTTCGAGGTGGCGGCGGCCTAGTTCCGGGGGCGCGGTGTGACGAAACGGCACGGCGGCTCGACGGTTCCGCACGGAACCCGCCGGGTCGCCGTGCCTGCGTTAACCTCGCCGGGGAGATCATCCCGGGGAGGACCAGTGCCGCGTCTGCTGCTCGTCGAGGACGACGAAGCACTGGCCGAAGCGCTTTCGCTGGCGCTGCGCGCGTTGGGCCACGACGTCGTCCACGCCCCCACCGGCGAGCACGCGCTGACGGCGCTGGGCGACGCTGAGTTCGTCCTCCTCGACGTCATGCTGCCGGGTATCGACGGCTTCGAGGTCTGCCGCCGGATCCGGGCCCGCAGCCGGCTGCCGATCGTGCTGCTGACCGCGCGCGGCGACCCGATCGACGTCGTGGCCGGGCTCGAGTGCGGCGCCGACGACTACGTGGTCAAACCGGCGGAACCGCGCGTGCTCGACGCGCGCATCAAGGCGATCGCCCGCCGCGCCCAGCCGGCCGTGCCGGAAGCCGGCCTGCTGCGCGTCGGCGAGCTGGAGATCGACGCCGCCGCGATGAGCGTCACCCGCGACGGCGAGGAGCTCGCGCTGACGGCCACGGAAATCCGGCTGCTCGTCGAGTTCGCCGAGCACCCGAACCAGGTGCTGAGCCGTCAGGTGCTGTTGAAGCGGGTCTGGGACTACGGCTACGTCGGCGACTCGCGGATCGTCGACGCGGCGGTCGCCCGGCTGCGGGCGAAGGTCGAGGACGACCCGGCGAACCCGGTGCTGCTGCGGACGGTCCGCGGTCTCGGCTACCGCCTGGTGACCAGGTGAGGCTCCCGGCCGTCAGCCTGCGGACCCGGATCGTGGCGGCGATCGTCGGCGTGACCACGACGGCGACGGCGGTCATGGCGTACTTCGCGTACCGGGTGCAGTCCGAGGACGTGGTGCAGGCGTTCACCATCGCCGCCACGTCCCGGGTGGACGACAATGCGATCGACCTCCAGAAGGACATCGACCGGACCCGGCCCGAAGTGTCGGCCGACGCGCTCCGGTGGGAGCAGAGGTCGCTGCCCGTCGGCTGGCTGATCGTGCGCACCCCGCCCGGCAAGCCGTTCACCACGGTCGCCCGCGCACCGCTGGAACTCGACGGGTACCGGATCGATTACCTGGGACCGCCACCGATGGTCGCCACCGAAACCCCGGAGGAACTGCTGCGGCCGGTCGAAGCGAAGGTGCTTTCGCGCCCGTTCGGCGGGGTCTCCCTGAACACCGCGAACACCACGAACCCGGAGACCGGCCGCCCGGTGCTGGTCGTGAGCCGCGACTTTCCCGGCACCGACTACTTCCTGGTCGAGTTCTTCGACCTCGGCGTGCTCGAAACCGACCTCGGCGCGCTGCGCCGGAACCTGGCGCTCATCGCGCTCGGGGTCAGCGTGTTCGGGCTCGGTGTCGCTTTCCTGGTCGGCCGCCGGATCCGCCGTCCCATCCATGAATTGTCCGCGGCCGCCGACGAACTCGGCGCGGGCGCGCTCGGCACGCGCGTCCCGGTCAAGGGCCGGGACGAGATCGCCGCACTGGCCGCCTCCTTCAACACCATGGCCGCCCGCCTCGGCGAGTCCATCGACGAGCTGCACGCGAAAGACCGCCAGCAGCGGCGGTTCGTCGCCGACGTCGCCCACGACCTGCGGACGCCGCTGGCCTCGATGATCGCCACCGTCGACAGCCTCGACCACGCCGAGCCCGCCACCCGCACCCGCGCCGCCGAGATCCTCGGCACCCAGGCGCGGCGGCTGGCGAAGCTCGTCGAAGACCTCCTCGAGATCGCCCGCTTCGACGCCGGGAAGGCCGACCTGCGGGTGGCGCCCGTCGACCTCGCCGACCTGGTCGCGGACGCCGCCGACGTCACCGGCGTCGAGGCCGCCGTGACGGCGAGCGGGGACGTCACGGTCGTCGCCGACCCGCGGCGGGTGCACACCGTGGTGGCGAACCTGCTGAGCAACGCCGTCCGGCACGGCGCCGCGCCGGTCACGGTCACCCTCGACGGCACCGGCGACGACGTCGTCGTGCGCGTCGCCGATGCCGGTCCCGGGGTGCCGGAAGACCTGCTGCCGATCCTGTTCGACCGGTTCACCCGCGGCGACCACGCGCGTCAGGCGACCGAAGGCAGCGGGCTCGGCCTGGCGATCGCGCGGGAGAACGTGGTGGCGCACGGCGGATCGCTCGCGGTGCACAACGACGGCGGTGCCGTGTTCACCGTGCGCTTGCCCCGGGGCGTCGAGAACGCCTGATCGGCGAAGGTGCTGACGACCCGCCAGTTCAGCTCGCGCGGGTGCTGGGCGTCGAAGTACGGCAGCGGCAGGGAGGCGAGCAGCACGGCGGCGACGGCCAGCGGCAGCGGGCGGAGGTCCCGCGCCGGGCCGAGCAGGAGCACCACGGCGAAGTTGGTGACCAGCAGGAAACCCCAGCGCGCCCAGTCCCAGCCCGCGAAGGCGAGCAGCGCCGGGGCCGCGACGGCCGCGGCGGCGAGCACGTCACGCCGCTGCAGCAGGAAGCCCGTCACCACGACGACGAGGATCGGGGCGATGAGCAGCAGTACTTCGGTGATCGAATACAGCCGCCAGCTTTCGCTCTGGCTGCGTTCGAACAACGCCAGCGCGTCGGCCCGCGGGGTGAAGTCTGCGCCGGCCATCGCCGTCCGCAGCCGGTCGGCCGCGCCGGGGCTCGACGCCGGCAGCGCGAGCACCCCGAGTTCCGCGGCCACCGGCGTCACCAGCAGCTTCGCCGTGATCCGCACCGAGAACCGCCGCAGCAGCACGACCGCGAAGACGGGCAGGACGGTGAGCGCCGCGATCTCGTGCGCGAACACCGCGGCCGTCATCAGCCCGGACGCCACCGCGGGCCGGCGCGGCAGCTGCCACAACGCGACGAACAGCAGCAGGTACAGGGCCTGGTCGAAGTAGCCGACCTCGTGGAAGAGGAATCCGCCGGACGGCAGCAGCAGCCAGCCCGCGACGACGAGCCGGTGGGCCGGGTGCCGGGCCCGGAAAAAGGCGGTGGCCAGCACGGCCAGCAGCGCGAGGAGGACGGCGAAGGCCGCGGCCGCGAAGACCCAGTAGGCGTAGCCCGTGGCGAGGGCGAGCGGGTGGAGCAGGGTGCCGACGAGGAACCGGCGGTGGAAGCCGTCGGTCACCGAAACGGCTTCGAGCGTCGCGGCCCAGTCACCCGGCATGCGGAAGCCGCGGTAGGCGGCGAGCAGGAGGGCGAGGGCGGCGAACGCGGTGGTGGCGCGGTGGGTCACGACGGCCAAGCTAGGAACGGGATGTGCGCGTGCCGTGACCGTCGTTCACCAGTTCGGCGCCAGCTCCGCACGTCCTGCTTTTGCGCTCGGTTGCTGTAAAGTTTCAGCCATGACGCGTCGCCTTGCCGAAGTCGCCCGCCAGGTCGGGGTCAGCGAAGCCACGGTCAGCCGGGTGCTCAACGGCCGGTCCGGGGTGTCCGCCAGCACCCGGGCCGCCGTGCTCACCGCGCTGGACGTGATGGGGTACGAGCGGCCCACCCAGCTGCGCGGCGAGCGCGCCCGGCTGGTCGGGCTGGTGCTGCCGGAGCTGCAGAACCCGATCTTCCCGGCGCTGGCCGAGATCATGGGCAACGCCCTCGCCCAGCAGGGGTTCACCCCGGTGCTCTGCACGCGGACCGCGGGCGGGGTGTCGGAGGCCGAGTACGTCGAGCTGCTCCTGCAGCAGCAGGTGTCGGGCGTGGTGTTCGCCGGCGGGCTGTTCGCGCAGGCGGACGCGATCCACACGCACTACCACCACCTCGTCGAGCGCCGGCTGCCGACCGTGCTGATCAACGCGGCGGTCGACCACCTCGGCCTGCCCCAGGTCTCGTGCGACGACGCGGTGGCCGTCGAGCAGGTCGTCGGGCACCTGCACTCGCTCGGGCACGAGAAGATCGGCCTGGTCCTCGGCCCGTCCGACCACATTCCCTCGCGGCGGAAGCTCGAGGCGTTCCGCTCTTACGCGGCGAAGCTCGGGCTGCCGGTGCTGGACGAGCTGGTCGAGCACGGCATGTTCTCGATCGAGGGCGGCCACGCGGCGGCGGCCCGCCTGTACCCCCGCGGCGCGACGGCGGTGCTGTGCGCGAGCGACCTGCTGGCCCTCGGCGCGGTCCGCGCGGCCCGGCGGCAGGGCCTGTCGGTCCCGGAGGACGTCTCGGTCGTCGGCTACGACGACTCGGCCCTGATGAACTGCACCGACCCGCCGTTGACGACCACCCGCCAGCCGATCGAGGCCATGGGCCGGGCGGTGGTGGAACTGCTGGTCAAGCGCATCAACGGCGGCGAGGTGGCGGCCGAAGAGCTGCTGTTCGCACCGGAACTGGTGGTCCGGGGGTCCACCGCCCGCCGCACCGCCTGACCCCGCGACCCGAGAGGCGCGACGGCTCACCGGCCGTCGCGCTTTTTCGTGTCCCGCCTCTGTCCGTAAGTTGCAAAATCTCGTCTGGTTATTGCGGCCATCGCGTCTCCCACTTTAGAGTGACCGCAATCACGTGACAGTCGTCGCGACCCGAGAAGAGGCTTGAGATGAGCAGTACCTGGTCCCGAACCGTCTCCCGCCGAACGTTGTGCCTGCTCGCCGCCGGTGGTCTCGCCCTCGGGGTGGCCGCCTGCGGGGACGGCGACTCCGGCGCCCAGGCCGGCGGCAAGGTCAAGATCACCGTCACCGGGCAGCCGCCGACCAGCCAGCCGTTCGAGCGCAGCGTGTTCGACGCCGACGTCAAGGAGTTCGAGGCGGCGCACCCGAACATCGACATCGATCCGCACGAAGGTTTCATGGACCCCAAGACGTTCTCCGCGAAGCTCGCCGGCGGGCAGCTCGAAGACGTCTACTACGTCTACTTCACCGACCCGGCGCAGATCATCGCCCGGCACCAGGCCGCCGACATCACCGAAGCCGCGAAGAGCGTTCCGCACATCAACGACATCAAGCCGGAACTCCTCGACAACTTCCGCGACGCGAACGGCAAGCTCTACGGCCTGCCGACGATGAACTACACGATGGGCCTGCTCTACAGCCGCCCGCTGTTCCAGAAGGCCGGGCTGGATCCGGACAAGCCGCCGCAGACCTGGGACGAGGTCCGCGAAGCCGCGAAGAAGATCTCCGCGCTCGGCAACGGCGTCGTCGGGTACGCCGACTACAGCAAGAACAACCAGGGCGGCTGGCACCTCACCGGCTGGCTCTACTCGATGGGCGGCGACATCGCCCGCAAGGACGGCGACAAGTGGGTCGCCGACTTCGACAACGAGAAGGGCCGGAAGGCCCTCCAGTACCTGCACGACATGCGCTGGACCGACAACTCCATGGGCGCCAAGCAGCTCCTCGAAGCCCAGGACGTGCAACGCATGATGGGCGCCGGCCAGCTCGGCATGTACATGGCCGCCCCGGACAACGTCCCGGTGCTCGTCAAGCAGTTCAACGGCAAGTACGAGGACTACGGCATCGCCGGCATGCCCGGCGGCCAGGGCACCCTGCTCGGCGGCGAGGGCTACATGATCAACCCGAAGGCGTCGCCGGAGAAGGTCAAAGCCGGCCTCGAGTGGATCCAGTGGAAGTACCTCAACCCGGACCGCTTCGAAAAGCACATCCAGCAGTACGTCGAGGGCAAGCAGCCGGTCGGCCTGCCCGCCGAGCCGACCCCGGACGTCTGGACCGGCGCCGTCCGTGAGCAGCAGCTGACCCTGAAGGCCAAGTACGCCAACGTTCCGGCGAAGAACTTCCAGTCCTACGTGGACACCACCAGCAAGATCAAGGGCAGCATCGAGCCGCCGAACGCGCAGCAGATCTACGCCGCGCTCGACAGCGTGATGCAGGCGGTCCTCACCGACCAGAACGCGAACATCGACCAGCAGCTGAAGTCCGCCGCGTCGAAGGTCGACAGTGTCCTCGCCCAGGTCAAGTAGCCTGCTCGCCTGGCCCGCGGCGAAACCGTCGCGGGCCGGGCGCCCGGCTGCCTCGCGAGAAGAGCGGCGCCGCACCCGGCTCAGGCGCGAGCTCAAGGAGAACGTCACCGCGTACGGCCTGCTCTGCGCCGCGCTCGTGGTGTTCGCCCTGTTCTCCTGGTACCCGATCGTGCGCGGGGTGCTGCTGAGCTTCCAGCAGGTCGACTTCGTCAACGCGCCGACGTGGGTCGGGTTCGACAACTTCAGCCGGCTCTTCGCGGACCCGCTGTTCGGCGTCGCCTGGCGCAACACGCTGCTGTTCACCGGGCTCGCGCTGGTCTTCGGCTTCGCCGTGCCGTTCTTCACCGCGGTGCTGCTCAACGAACTCCGCCACGCGAAGGCGTTCTTCCGGCTCGCCGTCTACCTCCCGGTGATGCTGCCGCCGGTCGTGACGGCCCTGATGTGGAAGTGGTTCTACGACCCGGGTCCCGGCCTGTTCAACTCCGCGCTCGGCGCCGTCGGCCTGCCCGGCGGCCAGTGGCTGGATTCGAGCGGCACGGCGATGCTGTCGCTGGTCTTCGTCTCGACGTGGGCCAACATGGGCAGCACCACGCTGATCTACCTGGCCGCGCTCGGCACCATCCCCGGCGAACTGTACGAGGCCGCGGAGCTCGACGGCGCCGGGCTGTGGAAACGCCTGCGGCACGTGACGTTCCCGCAGACGCGGTTCGTCCTGCTGGTGCTCCTGCTGCTGCAGGTCGTCGCGACCATGCAGGTGTTCACCGAGCCGTACGTGATGACCGGCGGCGGCCCGGACGACTCCACGGTCACCGTGCTCCTGCTGCTGTACCGCTACGCCTTCGTCTACAACGACTTCGGCTCGGCGAGCGCGATGAGCCTGCTGCTGTTCGTGGCGCTCGGCGTGTTCTCGGCGTGGTACGTCCGGCTGACGCGGAAGGCGGACCAGTCATGAGGACCCTCGTCTCCCCCGGCGCGCTGCGCAGCCCGCGAGGCAAGGCCGTCTACGGTGTCGTCTTCGCCGGCACGCTGGCGGTTTTCGTGCTGGCCTTCCTGTTCCCGCTCTACTGGGTCGTCACCGGCGCGATGAAGTCGCCGCAGGAACTGGCGCAGACCCCGGCGACGCTCGTCCCGCGCGAGTGGCACCCGGAAACCTTCGCCGACGCCTGGGACCAGCTCAGCCTGGGCAAGTACTTCCTCAACACGCTGATCGTCGCCGGTGGCGCGTGGCTGGTGCAGCTGGCCATCGACGTCCCGGCCGCGTTCGCGCTGTCGAAGCTGCGGCCGAAGTTCGGCAACGTCGTGCTCGGGCTGATGCTGGCCACGCTGATGCTGCCGGCCACGGCGTTGCTCGTCCCGACGTACGTGACGGTGACGGACCTGCCGCTGCTGCACCTCAACCTGATCAACTCGCCGGCCGCGGTCTGGCTGCCCGCGGCGGCGAACGCGTTCAACATCTACCTGCTGAAACGCTTCTTCGACCAGATCCCGGACGAGCTGATCGAAGCGGCGCGCCTCGACGGCGCCGGGCCGGTGCGCACGCTCTGGCGGATCATCCTGCCGATCTCGCGGCCGATCCTGGCCGTGGTGTCGATCCTCGCGGTGGTCACCGCGTGGAAGGACTTCATCTGGCCGCTGCTGGTGTTCCCGGACACCGAAAAGCAGACGCTCTCGGTGATGCTGCAACGGGTGGCGATCGACATGCCGCTCAACGTGCTCGTCGCCGGGATGGTGCTGGCCAGCCTGCCGATGGTGGCGCTGTTCCTGGCCTTCCAGCGGCAGATCCTCGCCGGGCTGACCGCCGGCAGCCTCAAGGGCTGAGGCTTTCCCACACGACTCAGGAGGGGCACTTTCGTGACCGAAAAGACCGGCTGGTGGCGGAGCGCGGCGATCTACCAGGTGTACATCCGCAGCTTCGCGGACGGCAACGGCGACGGTGTCGGCGACCTCGCCGGCGTCCGCGCCCGGCTGGACCACCTGGCCGACCTGGGGATCGACGCGATCTGGTTCACACCGTGGTACCCGTCGCCGATGGACGACGGCGGCTACGACGTCGCCGACTTCCGCGAGATCGAGCCGCTGTTCGGCACCCTCGCCGAGGCGGAGGCGCTGATCGCCGAGGCCCACGCCCGCGGCATCCGGGTGATCATCGACATCGTGCCCAACCACTGCTCCGACGAGCACCGCTGGTTCCAGGCCGCGCTCGAAGCCGGCCCGGGCTCGCCGGAGCGGCAGCGGTTCTGGTTCCGGCCCGGCCGCGGCCCGGACGGCGGCGAGCCGCCGAACAACTGGAAGTCGCGCTTCGGCGGATCCGCGTGGACGCGGGTGCCGGACGGCGAGTGGTACCTGCACCTCTACAGCTCGCGCCAGCCCGACTTCAACTGGGACAACCCGGAGATCCGCACGGAGTTCGAGGACGTGCTGCGCTTCTGGTTCGACCGCGGCGTGGACGGCTTCCGCATCGACGTCGCCGACGGCCTGGTCAAGGACCCGCACCTGCCCGACGTCGAGGACGGCGACGAGACGCCGTTCTCCGACCAGGAAGGGCTGCACGAGATCTACCGGTCGTGGCGCAAGATCGCCGACAGCTACGGCGGCGAGCGCGTGCTGGTCGGCGAGATGTGGCTGCCGGACATGGCGCGCGCCGCGCGCTACCTGCGCCGCGACGAGCTGCACTCGGCGTTCAACTTCGACTTCCTGGTCTGCCCGTGGGACAGCCAGCGCTTCCGCGACGTGATCGACCGGACGCTGAAGGCCCACGACGAGGTCGGCGCCCCGGCGGCGTGGGTGCTGTCTAACCACGACGTCACCCGGCACGTCACCCGCTACGGACGGCAGGGGGACACGGGGTTCAGCTTCGCGAACCGGCTGCACGAGCTGCCGGTCGACCGCGCGCTCGGCACCCGCCGGGCGCGCGCGGCGGCGCTGCTGACCCTGGCCCTGCCCGGCGGGCTGTACGTCTACCAGGGGGAAGAGCTGGGGTTGTGGGAGGTCCTCGACATCCCGGACGAGCTGCGCCAGGACCCGGTCTTCGCCCGCACCGGCGGCGCCGACCCGGGCCGGGACGGCTGCCGGGTGCCGATCCCGTGGTCGGGGTCCGAGCCGCCCTTCGGCTTCGGCAGCGGGGGCACCTGGCTGCCGCAGCCGGACTCCTGGCAGGACTACACGGCGGAGGCGGAGGCGGCCGACCCGGCGTCGATGCTGTCGCTGTACCGCGACGGCCTGCGGCTGCGGCGGGACCTGCCCACGGGCTCGCTCGAGTGGCTGTCGCTCGGCGAGGGCGTGCTGGCGTTCCGGCTGGGCACGGAGTTCACGTTCGCGCTGAACTTCTCGGACTCACCGGTCCCGCTTCCCGGCGGCGAGCTGTTGCTGGCCAGCGGCCCGGTGGACGGCGAGCTGCCGACCGACACGGCGGTCTGGCTGCGCGGCTAGGACACACCGGAGGCCGCCACCGAGCGGATCGGTGGCGGCCTCCGGTGTCTCGAGCCCTACTTGGTGAGCTGCAGGACGTCGACGCCGCGGGTGTTGTCCGCGACGTAGACGTACTTGCCGTGCCAGTACGGCGCCCACGCGCTCGCGTCGGTCGGGCGGTAGTAGGCGATCTGGCGCGGGTTCGTCGGGTCGCTGACGTCGACGAACCGGGTGCCCTGCGCGTAGAACGACTGCACCAGGATCCTGCCGCGGACGTCGAAGTAGTGCGCGGAGCAGTCGTCCGAGGCGGGGTCACTGCCCTCCTGGCCGTTGACGCTCCACGTACCGACGCTCGCCAGCCGGAACGGCTTCTCCGGCGTCGAGCGCCAGCCCTCGCCGTGGTACGAACCGGCCAGCGACGAGATCGTCAGGACGCCGTCGCCCGCGCAGCCGTCGACGAAGTTCTCCTCCGTCGCGTAGATCAGGTCCTGACCGCGCCACGCGCCGTCGCCGACGCGGTGGCCGGCCGGGTGGAAGCTGTTGTGCATGAACCGCGAGGGCGCGGCCGTCTCGGCGATGCCACCGCCGGCGTACGGGATCGGCTCGTGCGCGGTCGCCCGGCGGAGCTTGTTCGTGAGCGGGTCGCGGTGGACGCCGTTCGTCCAGTAGCCGCGCACCCCGCCGCGGCCGGACACCCAGGCCACACCGTCGGCGTCCACCTGCACGTCGTGCACGTAGTCGGTCTTGCCGTCGTTGCGCGCCAGCTCGATCGGCTGCGGGTTGACCTTCGGGTGCCGCGGGTCGCGGATGTCGGTGACCCAGATCGGCCGCCCGCCCCACTCGGCGGGCTGGTCGGCGGCCTTCGACGGGCCGCCGGTCCACAGGTGGCGGCAGCCGTCGACGCAGCTGGTCGTGTGGCCGGCCGGCACCTTCACGTAGCTGAGGATCGACGGCGCCTCGGGCTTCGAGACGTCGACGATGTAGATCCCGGACTCGCCGGTCGCCGTCGTACCGCCGTACGCGCGCGGGTCGCGGGAGAGGAACACCAGCTTGCGGTCCTGGTCGACCTCGGTGTCCTCGGTCTCCCACAGCCCCGGCAGGCTGACCTGCCCGACCAGCTTCGGCGCGGCCGGGTTCTTCGTCAGGTCGTAGACCTTGAGCCCGAACTCGCCGGACACGACCATGACGTCGCGGCGGCCGTAGTCGAGGAAGTTGATCGAGATGGCGCCGGCGGCGTCGGGCACGTTGCCGACGGCCTTGACGTTCTTGATCGCGCCCGGGTCACCCGCCGTGCGGGCGGCCGGGGCCGCGGGCTTGTCGTCTTCGCCGCAGGCCGCGGCCGGGAGCCCGGTCGCGACCAGCGTGGCGCTGACGGTGACGGCGGCGAAGCACGACCGCAACCAGGTGCGCACGCGGAACCTCCCAGAACGCCGGCGAGCGTGACCCATCGAACGGTACGACGGAGATCAACCGGACACAACCGTCTTTCGTTGCTCGTCGACTGGTAGGACTGGCGCATGCGTCTGCTCGTCCTGCTCGCCGCCCTCGCCCTCGCCGTCACGGGCTGCTCCGGTTCCGGCCCCGCCCGGCCCGGAGTCCTGTCGGTCGGCATCCGCGAGCCCGCGACGCTGCTGCCCGCCGACCTCGCCGACCAGGCGGGCCGGCTGGTGACCGGTGCGCTGTGGACCCCGCTCGCCGACTACGACGCGGCGTCCGGGAAGCTCACCCCGCGCGCGGCCGCGTCGATCGAGAGCGCCGACCGGGTGCACTGGACGGTCAAGCTGCGGCCGGCGGCCTTCCACGACGGCACCCCGGTCACCGCGCAGTCCTATGTGGACACCTGGCGGGCGGTCGCCGCGGCGCACTGGGTGTCGTCCCCGGTGCTGACGAAGCTCCTGCGGGCCCGCGAGATCAGGGCGGCGGCGCCGGACACGATCGCGCTGACCCTCGACCGGCCCTCCGGCCAGGTGCCCGCGCTGCTTTCGGCACCGGGCCTGGTCCCGCTGCCGGCGTCGGTGCTCGCCTCCCGCGGCTGGGACGGCTTCGCGAAGGCGCCGGTCGGCAACGGGCCGTACCGGCTCGACGGCGGCTGGAAGCCGGGCTCGGGCGGCACGCTCAAGCGCGTCGGCGCCGGGAAGGCCGAGGAGATCGAACTGCGGGTCGGCGAGCCGGCCGCCCAGTACGACGCGGTCAAGGCGGGCACGCTCGACCTCGCCACCGAGGTCCCCGGCTCGCAGCACGAAGCGATGCACGGCGAGTTCGGCGACCGCCACGCGTCCTGGGCGCTGCCCGAGGCGGGCTACCTGGCGTTCCCGGTGACGAACCCCCGGTTCGCCGACGCGACGGTCCGCCACGGCTTCGCCCTCGGTGTCGACCGCGCGGCGCTGGAGGCCGGGCCGCTCGCCCACCAGGTCGACCCGGCCAAGGCGATGCTGCCGCCCGCGGACGCGCCGGGCGAGCGCTCGGGCACCTGCCGCCCGTGCAGCTTCGACGCGGCAGCCGGCAAGGCCCTGCTGACGCAGGCGGGCTTCCCGGGCGGCGCGACCGTCTACTTCGGACCGGGTGCCGAAGCGTGGACGCGCACCCTGACGGTCGGGCTGCACAAGGCGCTGGACGTTTCGGTGACGGCACAGGCGGCGCCGCGCTCGGACCAGCTCGACGGACCGTCCACCCTGGACGTCAAACTGGCCACGGCCAGCCCGTACGAGCTGCTGTCCGAGCTGGCCACGGCGTCCGGGTACACCGACGCGGTGTTCCACCAGAACCTCGCGCTGGCCGACGCGGCGGCGACGCCCGAGGAGGCGGGCGAGCTGTACCGGCTGGCGGAGAACCAGCTGCTGCGCGACCTGCCGGTGGCCCCGCTGTGGGCGGGCCACGGCCACGCGGTCTGGGCGCCACGGGTCCACGACGTGACGGCCACGCCGTTCACCGGCCCGGTCCTCGCGGGGATCGGCGTCTCGTGAACTGGGAGTGGGAACCGGCCTCCCTGTCCGAGGTGGCCGGGCTGTTCTCGCGCGTGCGCGTGCCGTGGTGGATCGCCGGCGGGTACGCGATCGAGCTGGCGGTGGGCCGGGCGTTCCGCGAGCACGCCGACGTCGACGTCCTGCTGCTGCGGCGCGACCAGCGGGCGATCCAGGAGGCGCTGCCGTCGTGGGAGTGGTGGGCGGCGGACCCGCCGGGCACGCTGCGGCCGTGGGCGCGCGGGGAGGTACTGGGCGACCACATCGACGACGTGTGGTGCCGCCCGTCGGCGTCCGCGCCGTGGCGGATCCAGCTGATGCTCGACAACGCCGACGGCGGTGCGTGGGTGTCCCGCCGCAACCCCGCCGTGCGGCGGGAGATCGCGTCACTGGGCCGGATTTCGGCCGAGGGCGTCCCCTATCTGGCGCCTGAGGTGCAGCTGTTCGCCAAGGCCCACGCGACCCGGCCCAAGGACGAGGAGGACTTCGAGGCGGCGCTGCCGGTGCTCGACGCGGCGCAGCGGAGGTGGCTGGCGGAGGCGCTGGAGGCGACCTACGGCCCGCACCCCTGGCTCGGCCGCCTCTAGACCGTGGCGTGCTTCGCCAGCGTCTCGATGAACGCCGTGGTCAGCGGGTCCGGCGCCGCGCGGGTGTACGCCGTCAGCGTCCGGCGGACCGGGACGCCCGGCCGCAGGACCCGGCCGTCGAAGCGCGCCGGCAGGACGTTCGCCGGGACCAGTGCCGGCCCCAGGCCCGCCGCCGCGAGGATCGGCGCCGCCGCCGTCTGCTCGGTGCGGACCGCCGCCCGGGGGCGGAAGCCCGCCGCCGCGCAGGCCGCGTCGACCAGCTCGGCCAGACCGTTGCCCGGGGCGTAGTGCACCCAGGCGCAGCCGGCGAGCGTCGCCAGGTCGACCACGCCGGTGTTGTCGTCCTCGCGGGCGCCGTCGGCGGGCAGCACGACGACGAACTCCTCCACCCCCAGCTCCCGCACCGGCCCCGGCCAGTCGCCGGGCCGCGGGCCGAGCGCGACGTCGGCCTCGCCCGCGGCCATCGCTTCGCGCAGCTCGTCGGCGTGCCGGAACTCGATCAGCCGGACGTCGACTTCGGGCCGGTCGCGCCGCCACACCCGCAGCGCGGGCGGCAGCACGCCGAGGCTGACCGAGTACACCGTGGCGACCTGCAGCTCGCCCGCCGTGGTGCCGGAGGCGAGCCGGGCCGCGCACCGCGCGCGTTCGGCGTCGGCCAGCGCCGCCCGGGCGTGCGGCAGCATCGCCCGGCCCATCGGCGTGAGCCGGACCGCACGGGGCAACCGCTCCAGCAGCGGCCCGCCGAGACTGCGCTCCAGCGCCCGCATCTGGTGCGACAGGGCCGGCTGCGTCACGTGCAGCTGCTCGGCGGCGCGGGTGAACGAGCCGGTGTCGACCACCGTGACCAGGTACTCGAGCTGCCGCAGGCTTGCCATGAACGCAGCTTATCGCCATGGTGACAAGCAAGCCTTGGACTTATCGGTCGCCCGGGCCCAGCCTGGACGACATGGAACGCAAGACAGCCCTGGTCGCCGGGGCGAACGGGATCATCGGCCGGAAGCTCGTCGAACACCTGCGGGCCGCCGGCGGCTGGGACGTCGTCGGGCTCTCGCGCCGCGGCGGGCCGGGATCGATCGCGGTCGACCTCCTCGACCCGGCGGACACGCGGGCGAAGCTCGCCCCGCTGACCACGGCGACCCACCTCTTCTACGCCGCCTACCAGGACAAACCGACGTGGGCGGAGCTGGTCCCGCCCAACCTGGCGATGCTGGCGAACCTCGTCGAGGCCGCCCCGCCCGGCGTCGAGCACGTCAGCCTGATGCAGGGCTACAAGGTCTACGGCGCGCACCTCGGCCCGTTCAAGACCCCGGCGCGCGAGACCGACGCCGGCCACCTGCCGCCGGAGTTCAACGTCGACCAGCAGCAGTTCCTCGAGCGGCGGGCGGGCGCGTGGACGTGGTCGGCGATCCGGCCGTCCGTGGTCGGCGGGACCGCGCTGGGCAACCCGATGAACCTGGCGCTGGTGATCGCGGTGTACGCGTCGATTTCGAAGGAACTCGGCCTGCCGCTGCGCTTCCCCGGCAAGCCGGGCGCGTACGACAGCCTGCTGGAGATGACCGACGCGGGTCTCCTGGCGTCGGCGACGGTCTGGGCGACCGGGCACCAAGGCGCCTTCAACATCGCGAACGGCGACCTGTTCCGCTGGCGCGAACTCTGGCCGAAGCTGGCGGCGTACTTCGGCCTCGACGTCGCCCCGCCCCTGCGGATGTCGCTGGTGGACGTCATGGCGGACAAAGGTCCACTGTGGACGTCGATGGCGGAGCGCCACGCGTTGTCGGCGTCCTACGCGGACGTTTCGGCATCCTGGGCGTTCGGCGACTTCGTCTTCGGCTGGGACTACGACGTGTTCGCCGACACGTCCAAGTCACGGCGCGCGGGCTTCCACGAGTACGTCGAAACGGAGCAGATGTTCTACCGGCTGTTCGACGAGTTCCGGAAGGCGCGCGTGATCCCCTAGTCCGCGCCGACGTCACCCGCCGAGCTGTCCGCGGATATCGGCTTGCCCGCCGTGCGGGACGGCAGCTGCCCGTACGCCTCGCGGTAGTACGCGGAGAACCGGCCCAGGTGCGTGAAGCCCCAGCGCGTCGCGACCTCGGCGACCGTCCCCGACGTCGAGCCGTCCGCGATGCGCAGCAGGTCCTGGTGCACCCGGTCCAGCCGGACCCGGCGCAGGTAGGCCGCCGGGGTGGTCCCGAAGTCGCGGCGGAAGCGGTCCTGCAGCGTGCGGGGGCTGACCCGCGCCGCCGCGGCCATGTCCGCCACCGACACGGGCTCGCCCGCGTGTTCCTCGCAGTACGCCATGGCCCGGCGCACCGCCCGCGGCAGCGCCGGATGGGCGTAGGCGGGCAGCGTGGCGGCGTGGTCGTGCGGCTGGAGGTCCACCAGGCCGTGCACGAGGACCTGTTCGAAGTGGGCGGCGGCCAGCGGCGACCGGGCCGCCAGCGGTGACGCGGCGAACCGCGCGAAGGCCCGCGCGGTCTCCAGCCAGGCGGCCACCGCCGGGTCGCCGTCCGCGAGGGCGGGGTCGAACCGCGGGGCGCTCGCGGGCGGTTCGCCGGTCTGCGCGCTGACAGCGTTGTCAACCACCGTTTGCGGCAGGAACAGGATGAGCGTGTCCGCCCCGGCCGGCAGGGACATGCCCAGCGTCATCCCGGGCCCGGCGAGCGAACACGACGAGGTGACCTCGCGGCCCGCCACCCGGACCGCACCCGCACCGGCGAGCGGGATGTGCACGTTGTAGAAGTCCGGCAGCTCACCGGCCGCGACCTCGACCGGGACACCCCACCCCAGCTCGTACAGCGCCAGCCCCTGCCGGTGCAGGCGGCGGAAGCGGGCGGGCGCCCGCTCGCCCCGGCCGACGCGCAGGCCGTGGGGTGAGAACTCGCGGGTCACCACCTCGTCCAGCGCCTCGACGTCGGTTCCCTCGAACAGCAGGCTCCCCGGCATCTCGTCTCCCCCCGGAGTGTGGTCAGCCGCGGCCGATGAACGGCATGGTCGTCGCGGTGACGGTGAGGAACTGGACGTTGGCGTCGAGCGGCAGGCCGGCCATGTACCGCACGGCGTCGGCGACGTGCCGGACGTCGAAGGTCGGCTCGGCGAGGACCCGGCCGTCGGCCTGCGGGATGCCGGCCGCCATCCGCTCGGTCATCTCGGTGGCGGCGTTGCCGATGTCGATCTGCCCGCAGGCGACGTCCCAGGCCCGCCCGTCCAGCGAGATCGACCGCGTCAGCCCGGTGACGGCGTGCTTGGTCGCGGTGTAGGCCACGCTGGCGGGCCGCGGCACGTGGGCGGAGATCGAGCCGTTGTTGACGATCCGGCCGCCGCGCGGGTCCTGGTCCTTCATCAGCCGGACGGCTTGGCGCGCGCAGAGGAACATCCCGGTGAGGTTGACGTCGACGGTCCGTCTCCAGTCTTCGACGGACAGGTCGGCGATCGTGCCGGCGGCGCCGATCCCGGCGTTGTTGAACAGGAGATCCAGCCGTCCCCAGCGATCGCGCACGGCTTCGAAGAGCGCCTCGACGGCTTGCTCGTCGGCGACGTCGGTGGGCACGGCGAGCGCGTGCTCGTGGCCGGCGGCGGTTTCGGCGAGTGCCTCGGCACGCCGCCCGGCCAGGGCGACGTGGTAGCCGTCGTCCAGGAGCGCGCGGGCCACGGCCCGCCCGATGCCCGACCCGGCCCCGGTCACGACTGCCGTCTTCGCCATCCCGCCTCCTAGACTGACCAGCATGGGTCTTCGCGAGCGTTTCCAGGCCGGTCTCGCCCGGCAACTCGGCCACCCTAGCGGCCTGCGGGGCCGCCTCGTCGGCTCGGCGCTCAACCGCCGGAACCGGGAACCGGTCGTGAAAGCCGTCGCGGCGCTCGAACTGTCGGGCACGGAACGGGCACTGGACATCGGCTTCGGCGGCGGCTTGGGCCTCGGCCTCCTGCTGCGGAAAACCGCCACCGTGCAGGGTGTGGAGATCTCGAAGACGATGCTCGACCGGGCTCGCAGGACCTTCCGCCGGGAGATCGGGGCGGGCAGGCTCGTGCTGAGCGAGGGACCGATGACCGCGCTGCCCCTCGACGACGGCTCGGTCGACGCGATCGTCTCGACGAACACGGTCTACTTCGTGGACGACCTCGGGAAGGCCTTCGCGGAGGTCGCGCGGGTCCTCGCGCCGGGCGGGAGGTTCGTGCTCGGCATCGGCGACCCCGACCTGATGGGCCGCGCCCGGATGCTCACCGACAACGGCTTCCGCATCCGGCCGATCGCCGAGCTCGAAGCCACCCTGGACACAGCGGGACTGCGGTTGTCGCGGCACGAGCGGTTCACCAACGGCGGCCTCGGGTTCCACCTGCTGGTGACCGGCCTCGACTGACGAAAAGAAGGGCCCGGCAAGCGCCGGGCCCTTCTTCGTCGGGTGGAACCTACTTCGCCGTCACTCCCAGCGCGGCCAGTGCCGGGCCGGCCATGATCACGCCGCTGCCCGTCACCGTGTCGAAGCCCGGCGTGCCCAGGTCGATCGCCGAGGACACCAGCGCCGTGCGGATCTGGGCCGGGGTCGCCGTCGGCTTGCCCGACAGGAGCAGGGCCGCGATGGCCGCCGCGTGCGGGGCCGCCGCCGAGGTGCCGAAGAACGGCTGGAAGCCCGTCACCGAGGTGGCGACGCCGTCGGCCGCGGTGATGTCCGGCTTGGCGCGGACCGTGCCGCCGGTCGAGGACACGTTGCCCGGCGTGATCGCCGTGCCGTCGGCGTTGAAGAACACGCGGCGCTTGCCGTCGGAGGAGAAGCGCTCCCACTTGCTCGACGCCGTGTACAGGCCCGGGTACGGGCCGGCCGGGTTGGCCGGGTCACCGGTTTCCAGCGGGCGGGTGAACGCGCCCGCCGCCGGTGCCGCCGCCACGCTGAACGCGTTGATCGCGGCCGAGTGGCCGTTCGTGACGCCGTTGGTGCTGAACGCCTTGAGCGAGCCCGAAGCCACGAACCGGCCGCGGATCACGTTCAGCGCGATGAACCGGTCGGCGCCGCTGTACTTGACGACCGCGACCTTGTAGCCCGAGCCGCTGGTGGGCACGGACGCGATCTCGTACGGGTTCTGCGAGCCGGACTGCGCGTTCTCGCTGGAGGCCACGACGCCGCCCGAGGAGTTCAGGATGAACAGGTCGTAGTCGTTGGCGGACTTGCCCCACGGGTCGGACCAGAACAGCGTCACCGGGCGGCCGAGCGAGCCCGCCGAAAGGGCGTCGAAGTTCTGCGTGGTGCTGCTCGGGTCGAAGTCGTGCGGGGTGCCGGTGACGCCGCTGATCTTCGACGCCGACGCCCGGAAGTCACCTTCGTAGTAGCCGCTGGTGCCGTCGGTCGCGTTGCCCGAGTTGCCGGCCGAGGAGAAGTAGAGCGCGCCGGCCGCGGTCACGTCGTTGACCGCCTGCGCGACCTGCGTGTCCTGGAACGGCGATTCGTCGAAGTAGGAGACGTCGTCGACGATGATCTGGCACTTGCCGGTGGTCCGCAGCGCGCGGATGTTCGCGGCGAAGCTGGCCTCGCTGGTGAACGCGGTCGCGAAGCCGAGGGTCGCGTTGGGCGCGAGGTCGTGGATGATCTCGAGCATCGCGGTGCCCTCGTCGCCGCTGCCCTTCTGGCCGGCCAGGACGTCCACCGCGGGCAGTTCGCCGGCGCTCTGCGACTTCGCCAGGGAGTCGACGCCGTCGGAGAGCACGCAGACCTTCACGCCGGAGCCGCTGACGCCGTAGGTGGTGCGGGCGGTGTCGGCGCCGTGCGCCTTGTCGCCTTCGGACACCTGCGTCGCGGCGACGGCCTGCTTGGCCAGTGCCTGGCGGAAGTCGCGGTTGCCCTGCTCGCTCCAGGTGGTGGCCTGCGCCGCCGGCTTGACCTCGGCGACGTCGGCGCGGACGGCGATCGCGTCCAGGGCGGACAGCGGCAGGTCGGCGCGGACGGTGCCGTCCGGCGAGGTGGAGCGGACGGTGCCGCCCGCGGCCTCGACGGCGTTCGCGACGGCATTGCCCTGCGCGGCGATGTCGACCGAGACGGTGCCGGCGTTGCTGACGCCGACGCCGGTGCGGTATTCGGGCAGCTTCGCGGCCAGCGACCGGTCGGCGCGCAATCGCTTCTCGACGACCAACTGACTCGATTGCTTGCGTTCCGCGGGGCTCAGGCTCTTCTTGATGCTCTGCAGCGCGCTGATGCCCGCTTCGGTGCGCGCGGCCGCCGCGTCCACGGTGGACGGCTGCGCCGTCGAGACCCCCGTGGTCAGCAGCAGCGCGCCGACCGTCAGCGGAACCGCTTGCGCGGCCACCCGGCTGAAACTCACCATCGATGTCTCCCTGTGCTACTCGGCCACTCGACCGAATGACACCCGACTGGGTGTAATGGGGAGAATCTAAGGAGCGACCGGCCCGGATTCCAGCGACCAAAGTCGGGAACGTTCTTTGGTCCACATACTGGAACGACCGGGGTGCTCAGGGAAACGTGAGAACGATTTTTCCGCGTCCGTGTCCGGTTTCGATTTCCCGGTGGGCGGCCGCGGCCTCGGTGTACGGGTAGGCCCGCCGCACGAGGAAGCGCAAGTCGCCCTTGGCGTAGAGCGCGGCCAGCTCGGCGAGCCGCGTGGCCGAGCGTCCGGACTTCGAGACGAGGACACCGAGACCGGCGGCCCGGCCGTGGTCGACGAGGGTGAGAATCCGGTCCCGCTCCTTCACCAGTTCGAGTGAGACATCGAGCGCGGCACCCCCGGCCCCGTCCAGCACGACGTCGATCCCCCGCGGCGCGGCGGCCTCGATGCGGCTCTTCAGCCCTTCGCCGTAGACGACGGGGGTCGCGCCCAGCTCGCGCAGGTAGTCCTGGTTGGCCTCGCTCGCGGTGCCGACCACGCGGGCGCCGCGCAGCCGCGCGAGCTGCACGGCCGCGGTGCCGACCGAGCCGGCGGCGCCGTGGATGAGCAGGGTCTCCCCATCCCGCAGCTTCAGGGCTTCCAGCGCGATGGACGCGGTCTGCGCCCCGGCGGTGAACCCGCCGGCCACCGCCCACGGCATTTCCGGCGGCTTCGGCGTGACATCCGAGGCCGGGACGACGATGTACTCGGCGGCGGCCCGCACGGCGGTGAAGCCGAGAACTTCGGTACCGGCCGCGAGTTCGCCCTCGTCGACGACGCCGGCGAACTCGTTCCCGGGCACGCGCGGCCAGGAAAGCGTCAGACCGGGCGGTTCCCACCCGGCCCGCACGGCGGCGTCGTAGGGCTGCACCCCGGCGGCCTTGACCCGCACGCGCACCTCCCCCGGCCCGGCGTGCGGTTCCGGGAGGTCGAGCACGCGGAGCACTTCCGGCCCGCCGAATTCGGTGAACGCCACGGCTTTCATCGGCTTTCCTCCAGCTGTTCGCCTGTTCCACCATCCTGGAACTTCGAGTCCGCTGGAGGTCAACCGCCCGGCGGGGAGAAACTGCCGGTGCCCTGCCGTACGGTCCGGGACGACTACGCGTCCATTTTGGACGGTTACGCGATCGGCCTCGGCTACGTCGAGACCAATCCGACCTTCACCGCGACCGGGGCGGCGAGGTCCTCGGCTTCTACGCGCTCGCCGAAGCGGAACCCGTCGGCGGCGTTCTACCTCCGGATGGGGGCGCGGCGGACCGGCACGATCCCGGCGAAGCCGCCGAAGGTGGGCTGGGACCGGCCGGAGCTCCGCTTCGACGTCCCTACATGTTGATCATGTGACCCGCGAGGCCGTGGATCGCTTCCTTCACCGCTTCGCCCAGGGTCGGGTGGGCGTGGACGTTGCGCGCCACCTCGTGCACCGTCAGGTCCCACTGCTGGGCCAGGGTCAGCTCCGGCAGCAGCTCCGTCACGTCCGGGCCGATCAGGTGCCCGCCGATCAGCTCGCCGTACTTGGCGTCGCTGATCAGCTTCACGAAGCCGGCCGCGTCGCCCAGGCCGTGGGCCTTGCCGTTGGCCGTGAAGGGGAACTTCGCCACCTGGACGTCGTAGCCCTTCTCGCGGGCCTGCTCCTCCGTCCAGCCGAAGCTGGCGATCTGGGGCTGGCAGTAGGTCGCGCGCGGGATCATCGGGAAGTCGAGTTCCATCGTCTCGGCGCCCGCGATCGTCTCCGCCGCCACCACGCCCATCGACTCCGACGCGTGCGCCAGCATCAGCTTCGCCGTCACGTCGCCGATCGCGAAGATGTGGTCGACGTTCGTGCGGCCGCGGCCGTCCACGGCGATCGCGCCGCGCTCGGTCAGGGCCACCCCCGTCTTGTCCAGGCCGTAGCCCTCGACGCGCGGCTGGAAGCCGATCGCCTGCATGACCTTGTCGGCGGTGAGGACCTGCTGCCCGTTCTTCTCCGAGGACACCGTCACCCGCACCGACTCGCCCGAGTCGTCGATCGACTCGACGCGGGTCGACGTCAGCACCTTGATGCCGAGCTTGCGGTACCGGCGCGCCAGCTCCGCCGACACCTCGGCGTCCTCCAGCGGCACCATCCGGTCGAGGAACTCGACGATCGTGACGTCGACGCCGTAGTTGTGCAGCACGTAGGCGAACTCGACGCCGATCGCGCCGGCGCCGGCGATCACGATGCTCGACGGCAGCTCGCTCGAGAGGATCTGCTCTTCGTAGGTCACCACGCGCTCACTGCGCGAAGTCCCGGGCAGCAGCCGGGTGGTCGCACCGGTCGCGATGACGCAGTGGCCGAAGGTGATCCGCTCGCCGTTGACCTCGAGGGTGTGGTCGTCGACGAAGGTGCCGTGCCCGTCGAACTCGGTGATCTTGTTCTTCTTCATCAGGAAGTGCACGCCCTTGACGCGCCCGTCGGCGACCTTGCGGCTGCGTTCGTACGCGGCCGTGTAGTCGAAGCGGATCGGGCTGTCGGAGGAGATGCCGAACGTCTTCGCCTCCTGCGTCACCACGTGCGCCAGCTCGGCGTTGCGCAGCAGCGCCTTCGACGGGATGCACCCGACGTTCAGGCAGACACCGCCCCAGTACTTCTCCTCGACCACCGCGGCGCTCAGCCCCAGCTGGGACGCGCGGATCGCCGCGACGTAGCCGCCCACCCCGGCCCCCAGCACGACGACATCAAAGTGTTGTGCACTCATCCCTCGAAACTACCCTTCCGGACACCGTCCGGCGGGGTGACCCGGGCCTCAGGCAGCCAGCGGCGGCCGCTCGCCGCGGATCGAGACCAGCAGCTCGGTGATCGCCGCCATGATCCGGGCCGTCGCCTCCTCCAGCACCGCGCGGGTCAGTTCGCGGCCCACGAGGTCCGACAGGTCGACCGGCGGCCCGGCGACCAGCTCGACGGTCTTGCGCGGCAGCCCGCGCGGGAACTTCGCCGTCGACGGCAGCAGGTGGTGGGTCCCCCAGTTGGCCACCGGGATCACCGGGGCCCCGGTCTCCAGCGCCGCCCGCACGACGCCGGTCTTGCCGCGCATCGGCCAGCCGTCCGGGTCGTCCGAGAACGTGCCTTCCGGGAAGATGGCGACGCATTCGCCCGCCCGCACGGACGCCACCAGGTCGCGGTAGGCCTCCGCGGCCGTCGCCGCGCCGCGGTAGACCGGGATGTGCCGCCCGGACCGCATCACGCGACCGACCACGGGCACCTTCCAGAGCGAAGCCTTCGCCAGGTAGCGCGGGACGCGGCCGGCGGCGAGGCAGAACGCCGTGAGCGTCGTCGGGTCGGCGAACGACAGGTGGTTCGACGCCACCAGCACGCCGCCGGACTTCGGGATGTGGTGCGCGCCCCGCACCCGGAACCGCGTGGTCTGGACGAGGAACTGCCAGACCACCTCGATGGCGAAGCTGTACCAGGCGCCACGGCCGGCGCGGGCGAAACGCCGGCCGTAGGCGATCATCTGGCGTCGGGTGAGCAGTTCACCCTCGATGTCCAGGGCGGTCCAGCGGTCCATGACTGTCATTCGTAGCCCACGACCGGCCGGATCGGCCCTCGCCCGCGCCGAACGCGGCGCAGATCACAGCGAAAATGTTCAGAGCCGCTCGAGCACCACGACGGGGATCTCGCGGTCGGTCTTCTTGGCGTACTCGTTGTAGTCCGGCCAGACGGCGGCGAGCTTCTCCCACAGCTTCGCGCGCTCCTCGCCGGAGGTCGTGCGGGCGCGGGCCTTGAACTTGTCCGCCTTGATCTGCACGCCGACCTCGGGGTGCTCGACGAGGTTGAAGTACCAGCCCGGGTGGTTCGGCGCGCCGCCCTTGGAGGCCACGATCACCGCGTTGCCGTCGACTTCCTGGTAGATCAGGGCGAACTTGCGCTCCTGGCCGGTCTTGCGGCCCTTGGTGGTCAAGACCAGCGTCGGGACGCCTTCCTGCCAGTCGTGGCCGACCTCCCCGTCGGTCTCCTCGTAACGGCGGACGTGCTCGTCACCGAACAGCATGCGTGGTTTCCTTTCGCGTCGATCGGCAGTGGCGGGCTCACCACTTGAGAGTTCTCCTGGTGTGCAACACACCTGTGGCGCGCGATCTTCCCGCCCCTTTTCACTCGTTCGGGGGAGGTCCCCCGAGCAGCGGCTTCTCCCGGCACACCCTCCTCCCAGTAGATTGCACCGACCGAGCACGCCGAGACACTCGAGACCGATCTTGGAGGAGCCAGCCATGAAGGCCCGGCCGCACGTGACACTCGAAGACGTGGCACGCAGCGCGAACGTCTCGCTCGCGACGGCGTCGCGGGTGCTCAACGGCACCGCGTCCGTCCGCGCCGACCTGCGGGAGCGGGTGTCCGCCGCCGCGGCCGAACTGGCCTACGCCCCCAACGCGCACGCACAGGCCCTCGCCGGCGGCACCCACCGCACGGTCGGCGTGATCTGCCACGACGTCAGCGACCCGTACTTCGCGGCCATCGCGGGCGGGGTGATGCGGGTGGCGACCG
The DNA here is from genome assembly GCF_000695625.1 of Amycolatopsis rifamycinica. Lineage (GTDB taxonomy): Bacteria > Actinomycetota > Actinomycetes > Mycobacteriales > Pseudonocardiaceae > Amycolatopsis > Amycolatopsis rifamycinica. The sequence goes on along the minus strand of NZ_JMQI01000080.1, from coordinate 23,260 downwards.
ACAACGGCCTGCTCGTCATGCTCGCCGGCACGTTCCGCGACCCGGACCGTGAAGTCGCGTACGTCTCGACGCTGCGCGCGCAGCGGGCCGCGGCCATCCTGCTCATCGGCTCGGCGTTCGAAGACCGCGCGTGGGAACGCGCGATGGCCGCCGAGCTCGAGCCCTACCGCCGCGGCGGCGGTCAGGTCGCGGCGGTCAGCAGGCACCGCGGGCTCAAGATCGACACCGTGCAGCCGGACAACAAGGGCGGCGCCGCGGCGCTGGCGAAGGAACTGGCCGGCCTCGGCCACAAGCGGTTCGCCGTGCTGGCCGGGCCGCGGCGGCTGAGCACCGTGATCGACCGGCTGGCCGGGTTCTCCGACGAGCTCGCCGCGCACGGCATCGAGCTGCGCGAAGACGACGTCATCGAGGCCGCGTTCAGCCGCGACGGCGGTTACGAGGCGACGAAACGGCTGCTCGCCGGCCGGAAACGCAAGCTGCCGACCTGCCTGTTCGCCGTGACCGACGTGATGGCCATCGGCGCGCTGACGGCGTTGCGCGAGGAGGGCCTGTCCGTGCCCGGCGACATCTCGGTGGCCGGGTTCGACGACATCCCGGTGGTCCGCGACCTCGCCCCGGCACTGACCACGGTCCGGCTGCCGCTGGAAGAACTCGGCGAACGCGCGATGGAGCTGGCGATCAAGGGCTCGGCGGGCACCCGGCCGCGGACGGTCCGGCTGTCCGGCGAAGTCGTCCTGCGGGAAAGCACCGGACGCCCCAAGCGCTGACCCCACCGGGCCTTGCCGCGGGCGCGGCGCAGGCCCTACCGTGGGTTGAGAAAGCGCTTTCTGACCCTTCCGGAGGTCCTCGATGCTCGTGCTCCCGGCTCCCGGCGGCGAGCTGCTGAACTGGTCACCGTCCGGGCCACGGCCACCCGCGCCCCCGACGACGCCGACGACGTCGCGCATCGCCTACGCCGCCGCGCACGTCGTCGCGGACGCGCTGGCCGACGAGCCCTACGCCGTGGACTGGGACACGACGCTGGCCTTCCGCGAGCACCTCTGGTCGTGCGGGCTCGGCGTCGCGGAGGCGATGGACACCGCGCAGCGCGGCATGGGCCTGGACTGGGCGACGACGCGGGAGCTGGTGACCCGCACCGGCGCGGTCGCCGCCGGGCGGCGCTGGTGCGCCGGGGTCGGCACCGACCAGCTGCCGCCGGGACCGGCCACCATCGCGTCCATTGTGGACGCCTGGCGCGAGCAGCTGGACCTGGTCGCCGGCGCGGGCGCGCTCCCGGTCGTGATGGCCAGCCGCGCGCTGGCCGCGGCCGCCCAGCGCCCGGACGACTACCACGCGGCCTACGGCAAGCTGCTGTCCGAGGCGGGCGGCCCGGTCCTGCTGCACTGGCTGGGCGAGCAGTTCGACCCGGCGCTGGCCGGCTACTGGGGCCACGCCGACGTCCGCGCCGCGGCCCGCGAACTGGCGGCGCTCTGCGCCGAGCACGCCGGCACGATCGCCGGGGTGAAGGTCTCGGTGCTCGACGCCGCGGTCGAGATCGAGTTCCGCCGGGCGCTCCCGGACGGCGTCGCCTGTTACACCGGCGACGACTTCAGCTACCCCGAGCTGATCGCCGGGGACGCCGAAGGCCACAGCGAGGCCCTCCTCGGCATCTTCGACCCGATCGCGCCGGTGGCCGGGGCGGGGCTGAGCCGGCTGGGCGACGGCGACCGCGCCGGGTTCCGCGCGCTGCTCGACCCGACCGTGCCGCTGGCCCGCGAGATCTTCCGCGCGCCGACCCGGCACTACAAGACCGGCGTCGTGTTCCTGGCCTACCTCAACGGCCACCAGGACCACTTCCGGATGCTCGCGGGGAGTGAGTCCGCGCGCACGATCACGCACCTGGCGACGCTGCTACGCCTCGCGGACGAGGCCGGCGTGCTGGCCGATCCCGACCTGGCCGCGGCCCGGATGCGGCCGCTGCTGCAGGTGGCGGGGGTCGCGTGATGGACCCCCGGCTGAGCCTCAACCAGATCACCACGAAGTCCTGGTCGCTGCCCGAGGCGGTGGCCGGCTGCGCCCAGGCGGGCGTCGGCTGGATCGGGCTGTGGCGTGACAAGGTCGCCGAGACCGGCGTCGACGAGGCCGCGCGGCTGCTCAAGGAGCACGGTGTGCGGGTTTCGTCGTTGTGCCGCGGTGGGTTCTTCACCGGCGTGACGCCGGATGGGTCCCCTGTGGACGGTGTGGCGCGGACCCGCGAGGCGATCGACGAAGCCGCCGCGCTCGGCGCCGGCGTGCTCGTGCTGGTCGTGGGCGGCATCGCGGGCAACGACCTGGCCGCGTCCCGGCAGCGGGTGGCCGACGCCGTCGGGGAGCTCGCGCCGTACGCCGGGGAGCGCGGGGTCCGGCTGGGCCTGGAGCCGCTGCACCCGATGCAGTGCGCGGAGCGGTCGGTGCTGTCCACCGTGGAGCAGGCGCTGGCGATCGCGGTGGAGCACCCGGCCGAGCAGGTCGGCGTGATCGTGGACGAGTTCCACGTCTGGTGGGACCCGCGGATCGAGGACGCGATCGCCGCGGCCGCCGGCCGGATCGCCGGGTTCCACGTGTGCGACGTCCTGGTGCCGCTGCCCGATCCGCTGCTGGGCCGCGCCCTCCCCGGCGACGGCCCGATCGACCACCGCCACCTGCGCGCGGCCGTCGAAGCCGCGGGCTACACCGGGCCGATCGAGGTCGAGGTGTTCAACGCGGACCTGTGGTCCCGCCCGGGCGGGGCCGTGCTCGCGGAGACCATCACGGCGTTCGAGCAACACGTCGCCTGACCCCGGCGCTTCCCTGGGGGAAGTTACGGCGTTCGAGCGACATGACCCCCGAGCCGGTCCGTCTGGCGGTACGGTGGGTCCGTCTGACGGACGGGGGTCGCTCATGAAGGCGGACGAAGACGGATCGGTCCGGAGCGTGCTGCGCGCGTTCGACCTGCTCGCTCTCTTCACGGAACACCGCCGGACGTGGGCGGTCAAGGACCTCACGACGGCCAGCGGCCTGGCGAAGACGACCGTGCTGCGGCTGGTCGCCACCTGCGAACAGCGCGGCCTGCTCTGGACGCGGCCGGACGGGCGGATCACCGTCGGGCCCGGGATGCTGCGGTGGGCGCAGCTGGCGCACACCGCGTGGCAGCTGCCCGAGCCGGTCCGCCAGGTGCTGCGTGACCTGGCCCTCGAGTGCCGGGAGACGGTGAACCTCTACGTCCGCAGCACCTCCGTCCTGGTCTGCGTGGCCCAGCAGGAGGGGCCGCTGGCCATCCGGCACGTCGGCCGGGTCGGTGACGAGCTGCCGCTCGGCTTCGGGGCCGCCGGACGCGTTCTCGACGGCGCGGAGGGCGCCGCGGTCAGCCACGGCGAGCCGGAGGCCGGGGCGTCCAGCGTGGCCGCGCCGGTGCACGACGGCGACGGGCGGCTGCTCGCCGCGCTCGCCATCACGGGGCCCAGCAGCCGGTTCGGGCCCGGCGAAGTCGCCGCGTTCACCGAAGCTCTCGCCGCCGCTTCGGTGCGGATATCGCAGATCGGTCTCGCGACGCGGACGGAATAGACGACAATCACCCGGCGCGGGCCGCCGCGTTGGTTAGGCTTCCCGGCATGCCGAATTTGCTGGTGGTGGAAGACGACGCGGCGATCGGCAGCGTGCTCGAATCGACACTGGTCCTGCACGGTCACCAGGTGTCCTGGACCCGCGACGGGCGGACCGCGCTGCAGGCCGCCGAATCCGGCGATTTCGACCTCGTGCTGCTCGACCTCGGCCTGCCCGACCTCGACGGCGTCGAGGTCTGCCGTCGGCTGCGGGCCGCGCTGCCCGCCGCGGTGCTGGTCATCCTGACCGCCCGGCAGGAGGAGATGGACGTCGTCGTGGGCCTCGACGCCGGGGCCGACGACTACCTCACCAAGCCGATCCGGCTGGGCGAGCTGCTGGCCAGGGTGCGGGCGCACCTGCGGCGCGGCGCGCCCGCCGGGGCCCGGCCGCCGGTGACCATCGGCGGCCTGACCGTCGACATCGCCGGCCGTCGCGCCACCCTGGGCGGGCGCGAGGTGGTGCTGCGCGCCAAGGAGTTCGACCTGCTGGCCCGGCTCGCCGAGCAGCCCGGTGTGGCGGTCAGCCGCGAAACGCTGATGTCCGAGGTCTGGGACGCGCACTGGTACGGCTCGACGAAGACGCTGGACGTGCACATCGCGGCGGTGCGCCGCAAGCTCTCCGCGGCCGCCGGGCCCGGCGACGACGTGCCGCGGATCGCCACCCTGCGCGGGCACGGCTACCGGCTGGAAGACCCGGCCCGGACCGCCGCCGAAGGCTGACCGTGCGCCGCCGGATCACCTCGCTGACGGTTCTCGCCGCCCTCGTCGCCACCGTGCTGTTCGCGCTGCCGCTGGGCATCGCGGTCTGGCAGTACTACCACGACGACACGAAGAGCGACCTGGAGCGCGCCGCCGACGCCGCCGCCCTCGTCGTGGCGCCGGACCTGAACGCCGGACGGGCGCCGGTCGTGCTGCCGCGCGCCGAGGAGGACGACGAAGCCGAGGGCGAGGTCGGGGTCTACGGACCGGACGGGCGGCTGCTCGCCGGGCACGGACCCGCCGTCGGCGGCCCGGTCGAGCAGCAGGCGGCGAAGGCGGCGGTGGACGTCGTCATCGGCCGCGAAGGCGACGACATGGCGCTCGCCGTGCCGGTGATCAGCGGAGCACGGGTGACCGGCGTGGTCCGCGCCGCGCTGCCGCTGTCCCAGCTGCGGCTGCGGATCATGCTGACCTGGCTCGCCATGGGCGGGCTCGCGGTCGCGACGACCGGCGTGAGCTGGCTGATGGCCCGGCGGTACACCCAGCGGCTGGTCCGCCCCATGGAGGAGCTCGCCGACGCGGCCGAGCGGCTCGGCGAAGGCGACTTCACCGTCCGGTCGCCGCGCGCCGGCATCGCGGAGATCGACCAGGTCGGCGACGCGCTGGACGCCACCGCGGCCCGGATCGGCGAGACGCTGGAGCGCGAGCGGGCGTTCTCCGCGGAGGCGTCGCACCAGCTGCGCACCCCGCTGACCGGGCTGCGCCTGCAGCTCGAAGCGGCGCTGGAGACCCCGGAGGCGGACCCGTACGCGGCGATCCGCGCCGGCATCGCCTCCGCCGACCGGCTCGAACGCACCATCGAGGACCTCCTGGCGCTGGGCCGGGAACGCCGGGCACCGCGGGCCGAGCTGGATCTCGGCGCGATCCTCGACGAAGTCCGGCAGTCCGGCGAAGCCCTGCTCGGGCCGCAGGGCCGGGCGCTGCGCATCCTCCGCGAGGACCCACCGGCGGCGCACGCGGCGGCCGCGGCGGTCCGGCAGGTGCTCGGCGTGCTGCTGGACAACGCGGTGACGCACGGGCGCGGCACGGTCACGGTGCTGGCCCGCGACGCCGGCGACACGCTCGCCATCGACGTCGCCGACGAGGGGCCGGACCTCGGCGAGACGGACCCGTTCGCGACCGCGCCCACCGGCCACGGCATCGGCCTGCCGCTGGCGCGCAGCCTCGCCGAAGCCGAAGGCGGCCGCCTCCGGCTGAGCCGCCCGGACCCGCCGACGTTCACCCTCCTCCTCCCCGCCGCCGAACCCCCCGACCCCCCGTGACTGGAGGGTCAACTCACGTGATCAGAAGGTCGACACGCGTGACTGGGAGGTCGACACGACGGCGGGCCGTGTCGACCCTTCAATCACGCGTGTCGACCCTTCAATCACGCGAGTTGACCCTTCAATCACGGGGATGGCCGGTTACATCGGGAAGACCTTGCGGAAGGCGGCCGAGATCGGCTTGAGGTCGGCGACCAGGGTGTCGAGCTCGGTCGGGGTCAGGGCGTCGTACGGGGCTTCCGCGAGCTGGTCGGTCAGGGCTTCGACCCGGGCCTTCGTGGCGCGGCCCGCGGGGGTGAGCCAGCCGTCGGTCCCGACGAGGCCGCGGGCGCGCATGCCGTCGATCACCGCGGTCAGCTGGGCCTCCGGCAGGTGCCAGACCCGGCCGAAGTCCTGCGCGCGCACGTCGACGGACAGGGCGTGCAGCACGTGGGCCTCCGTCCCGCCGACGCCCTCCACCAGCAGCGCCGCGGTGTGGCCGTCGCCGCGGTGCTCGCGCAGCAGGGTGGCCGCGTGCCACAGCCGGGCGACGGGCTCCTGCGGTACCGGCAGCGCGCGCAGGGCGGCGAAGAGCGCGCGTCCCCCCACCGGTGCGCTCGTCGCCGCCTTCAGCAGGAGGTCGCCGGCGCGCGCGACGGCGGGGTCGTCGGCGAGTTCACCGAGGATCCGGCGCATTCCCGCGACGCAGCCCCGCTCGCGGGCGGCCAGCGCCGCCTCGGGGGTGGTCAGCTCCCAGACCTTCGGGATGTGGCGGGCCACCTCGCCCGGGGCGAAGTTGTAGAAGACCGCGTGCACCGCTTCGGCCGGCATGTCCCGGCCGAAGGGCGCGGCCCGGCCCGCGAAGTAGGCGTCCCACACGTTGCGCAGGCCCAGCGCCCGCAGGGCCTCGTCCGATTCGTCGGCGAAGTAGGGCACCAGGCCGAGGGGCTCGACCAGGTCGTACATGCGGCGGGCGACGGCGTGCGACATCTTCATCCCCTGTGGGTCTCGGCGGTGCCCTCGTGGCGGCCGCTCACCCCCTCCACGAACGGCACACGGCGGATCCGACAACCCCACGCGAGGCAAAATCCGATCCGGAACGAATCGCCACGATCTGCTCAGAATGTGCAATGAATCACCTGTGATTCATCTGTACGCGCAACGTCCTCGTGTTTTGCGCTCCGGAAACGACCGTTACCGTCGTCGGCATGACTTTGCGAGCCGCGACGCTGCGGCGGAAACCGGTCGCCGACCTGGTCGCCGAAGGTGATCATGGCACGTTGAAGCGGTCGCTCGGCCTCGGGCAGCTCACCATGCTCAGCATCGGGGCGACGCTGGGCAGCGGCATCTTCGTCGTGCTCGGCGAAGCCGTCCCGGTGGCCGGCCCGGCCGTGGTGCTGTCGTTCGTGCTCGCCGGCGTCACGGCGTTGTTCTCGGCCCTGTCCTACGCCGAGCTCGCCGGGATGATCCCGCTGTCGGGCTCGTCGTACTCCTACACCTACGCCACGCTCGGCGAGCTCGTCGCCTGGGTGTGCGGGTGGTGCCTGGTGCTCGAATACGGCGTATCGGTGGCGTCGGTCGCCGTCGGCTGGGGCCAGTACCTCAACGAACTGCTGCGGCTGGCCTTCGGCTTCGCCATCCCGGATGCGCTCAGCGGGCCGCCCGGCGACGGCGGTGTCGTCAACGTGCCCGCCATCCTCGTCGTCGTCCTGGCGATGGTCCTGCTGCTGTCCGGGGCGAAGGAGAGCGCACGGGCGAACGCGGTCATGGTCGTGGTCAAGATCGGCACGCTGGTGTTGTTCTGCGCGATCGCCTTCAGCGCGGTCCAGGCGAAGAACTTCACGCCGTTCCTGCCGCTCGGCCTGGCCGGCCTCAGTGCCGGCGGCGCGAAGCTGTTCTTCTCCTACATCGGTTTCGACGCGGCGTCGACCGCCGGCGAGGAGGCGGAGAACCCGCAGCGCGACCTGCCGCGGGCGATCCTGCTCTCGCTCGGCATCGTCACCGTGCTGTACTGCCTGGTCGCCGTGGCCGCCGTCGGCGCCCTGCCGTGGCAGCGGTTCGACGGCCAGAAGGCGGCGCTCTCGCACGTGCTCGACGTCGTCTCGGACAACCCGTTCTGGGCGGGGCTGCTGGCCGTCGGCGCGATCGTGGCGATCTCCAGCGTCGTGCTGACCGTCCTCTACGGACAGACGCGCATCCTGTTCGCGATGTCCCGCGACGGCCTCGTCCCGGCCGCTCTGTCCAAAGTGGATGCGAAGAGCGGCTCCCCGCGGACGAACACCCTCGTGGTTTCGGCCTTCGTCGCCGTCCTCGCCGCCTTCATCCCGCTGGGCAAGCTGGCCGACGCCACCAGCATCGGGACGCTGTTCGCGTTCGGCCTGGTCAACGTGGCCGTGCTGATCCTCCGACGCCGGCAGCCCGACCGGCCGCGGACCTTCCGCGTGCCGCTCTCGCCGGTCACGCCGGTCCTGGGCGTGCTCTGCTGCGCGTACATGATGCTCAGCCTCGACGGCGCCACCTGGCTGGTCTTCGGCGCCTGGATGGTGCTGGGCCTGCTGATCTACTTCGGCTACGGGATCCGGAAGTCGAGGCTGGCATGAGGGTCGCCATCCACCAGGGGCCGCTCGGCGACCTGCCCCGGCTCGACGCCGACCTCGTCGTCACCGCGGAAATGATCACCACCGGCTACCACATCGGCGCGCGCACGCACGAGCTCGCCGAGCCGGCCGACGGGCCCACCGCCGCCCGGATGTCGGCGCTGGCCAGGGAAACGGGCACCGCGCTGGCGTACGGCTACCCGGAAACCGACGGCGAGCACGTCTACAACAGCGTCCAGCTCGTCGACGCCACCGGACGGCGGCTCGCGAACTACCGCAAGACGCACCTCTTCGGCGACCTCGACAAGGCGTGGTTCACCCCCGGCGACGAGGCCGTCGTGCAGGCCGACCTCGGCGGCGTCCGGGTCGGGCTGCTCATCTGCTACGACGTCGAGTTCCCGGAGCTGGTCCGGGCGCACGCGCTCGCCGGCACCGAGCTGCTGGTCGTGCCGACCGCGCTGATGAGCCCCTACGAGCTGGTCGCCGACACGCTGGTGCCCGCGCGGGCCTACGAGAGCCAGCTGTTCGTCGCCTACGCGAACCGCTGCGACACCGAGCGGGAACTGACCTACTGCGGGCGGTCCTGCGTCGTGGCCCCGACCGGCGAGGTGCTCGCCCGCGCCGGCGCCGGGCCGGAAGTGATCACCGCCGACGTCACGCGGGACGCACTGGCCGCGTCCCGCCGGGAAAACACCCACCTGGCCGACCGACGGCCCGAACTGTACCGGGGAACCACCGCATGACCTCCGCCGTCCCGACCGCGATCCACCACGACGAACCGGCGGGCCGCCCGATCACGATGTTCGGCCCCGACTTCCCGTTCGCCTACGACGACTACCTCGCCCACCCCGCCGGGCTGGGCTCCGTGCCTGCCGGGCGGCACGGCACCGAGGTCGCCGTGATCGGCGGCGGCCTCTCCGGCATCGTCACCGCGTACGAGCTGATGAAACTGGGCCTGCGGCCGGTGGTGTACGAGATCGGCGAGCTCGGCGGCCGGCTGCGGACCGTGCGGTTCCCCGGCTGCCCGGACGACGTCGTCGCCGAGATGGGCGCGATGCGCTTCCCGCCCGCGTCGACCGCGCTGTTCCACTACATCGACAAGGTCGGGCTGAAGACGACGCCGTTCCCGAACCCGCTGGCCCCGGGCACGCCGAGCACCGTCGTGGACCTGAAGGGGCAGAGCCACTACGCGCGCACGGCCGGCGACCTGCCCGCCGTGTTCCGGGAGGTCGCGGCGGCCTGGGACCGGACGCTGGCCGAGCACGCCTGCTTCGCCGAGATGCAGAGGGCGATCCGCGACCGCGACGCGAAGACGATCAAGCGGCTGTGGAACGAGCTCGTCCCGCGGCTGGACAACCAGACGTTCTACGGCTTCCTCTGCGACTCCCCCGCGTTCGCCTCCTTCCGCCACCGCGAGATCTTCGGCCAGGTCGGCTTCGGCACCGGCGGCTGGGACACCGACTTCCCCAACTCCATCCTGGAGATCCTGCGCGTCGTCTACACCGGAGCCGACGACGAGCACCGCAGCATCGTCGGCGGCAGCAGGCAGCTCCCGCTGCGGTTGTGGGAGCACGCCCCGGAAGACATCGCTTTCTGGCCGGCGGGCACGAGCCTGAGCACGCTGCACGGCGGACGGCCGCAGCCCGGCGTCGCCCGGCTGCACCGCACCGCGCCCGCCAACATCACCGTGACGGACACGCACGGCCACATCCGGACCTTCCCGGCGGCGGTGTTCACCGCGCAGAGCTGGATGCTGCTGTCGAACATCGAGTGCGACGAAGCGCTGTTCCCGATCGACCACTGGACGGCGATCGAGCGCACGCACTACATGGCGTCGTCGAAGGTGTTCGTGCCGGTCGACCGGCCGTTCTGGCTGGACCGCGACCCGGCGACCGGCCGCGACGCGATGAGCATGACGCTCACCGACCGGATGCCGCGCGGCACGTACCTGCTCGGCGACGACCCGGACGCGCCCGCGGTCATCTGCCTGTCCTACACGTGGGCCGACGACTCGCTGAAGTGGCTGCCGCTGCCGGTCGGCGAGCGCGTCGAGGTGATGCTGCAGTCGCTGCGCGAGATCTACCCGGGAGTCGACGTCCGGCGGCACATCATCGGCGACCCGGTGACCGTGTCCTGGGAGGCCGAACCGCACTTCATGGGCGCGTTCAAGGCGAACCTGCCCGGGCACTACCGCTACCAGCAGCGGCTGTTCACGCACTTCGTGCAGGACGAGCTGCCGTCGCGGTACCGGGGCCTGTTCCTGGCCGGCGACGACATCTCGTGGACGGCGGGCTGGGCCGAGGGCGCGGTGCAGACGGCGCTGAACGCCGTGTGGGGCGTGCTGCACCACTTCGGCGGGGCCACCGATCCGGCGAATCCCGGCCCGGGCGACGGCTTCGCGGACATCGCGCCGATCACGCTGCCGGACTGACCGTGCCCCGATCGTGTCATCCGGGTGGCCGCGCACCCGACATCGTGCTCACTGCCCTGCCCGGCGCAACGGCCCGTGCGACGATGGGCGCATGAACACCGAGCCGGCGCCGAGATGGCGAAGACTGGAACCGGACGAACGGAAGGAACAGATCTACACCTGTGCGGCCCGGCTGTTCGGTGCACGCCCCTATTCCGAAGTGTCCACTTCGGACATCGCCGCGGCGGCCGGGGTGGCGCGGGGGCTGATCAACCACTACTTCGGCACCAAACGCGAGCTGTACCTGGAAATCATCCGCCGCGCGCTGACCGTGCCGCGGCTGGCCGTCGAGATCCTCCCCGACGGGCCGCTCGAACTGCGCGCCGACGTCGCCATCGAGTGGTTCCTCGACATGGTCACCAGCCAGGAGCGGATGTGGCTGGCCGCGATCGCACCGGAGGGCATCGGCCGCGACCTCCAGGTGGAGCGCATCCTCGAAGAAGCCGACCGCGAATCGGCCGACCGCGTGCTGGAGGCGGTCGGCCTGTCGCGCGAAAGCGACCACGGCCCGGAGCTGAACGCCCTCGTGCGCGCGTTCGGCGGGATGGTGAAGGCGGCGGGCCGGGAGTGGCTCGTGCGCCGGTCGCTGACCCGCGAACAGGTGCACCTGCTGCTGTCGAAGTCGCTGGTGACGCTGGTCGGCGACATCTTCCCGGCCATCCAGGCGGCGCCGCGCACCGGCCCCCCGGCGCCGCGGCAGGGCGATTCCGCGTAGACCGAAGCCCCCGGCGCCACGAGGGGGAGGAGGGCGCCAGGGGCTCCGGGTCAGTGGGCGAACCACCGACGCAGGGCCACGGTACGCCGCGGCACTGTCAAGTCGCTGTCACCCTTCGCTGTCCGGATTGTGCAGTTCGTCCAGCCGGTGCGCGAGGCCGTCGAGACACCGGCGGACCGCGTAGTCGTAGAGCTGCGCGTAGTAGCCCGAGGCCAGGTCGGGGTCACCCATCAGGTCGTGCATCGCGGCACCGAGCTCGGCCATCCCCGGCAGGTCGGCGCGCTCGCGGTAGGTCGCGTACTCCTCGGTGTTGTCGATCCGCAGCGCGAGCGCGCCGTCGCGGTCGTCCTCCATCGCGACGAACTGGCACGCGGTCATCAGCAGCAGGTTGTAGGCCAGCACGCTTTCGCGGCCGAACCCGGCGGCCAGCAGCACGCCGACACCGGCGTCGATGGTGCGCGTGGCCGCTTTGACCGACGGCCCGAACAGCGCCAGCCGCCGCGCGCAACCCGGGTACGTCCGCAGCACCGCGCGCAGGCCGGCCAGCAGCTGGGTGAACCACTCCTGCCACGGCAGCCCCTCGTCCGGCAGCTCGATCAGCCCGACGACCCGGTCGACGACGGCGTTCACCACCGCGTCCCGGTCGCCGACGTGGTGGTAGATCACCGCCGGGTAGGCCTCGACCGCGCGGGCGAGCTCCCGCAGGGTCCAGTTGTCCAGGCCGCGCTGGGCGGTGAGGGCGGTGGCGGCGCTGACGATGCAGTCGGCCGTCAGCGCCGGCAGCCCCGCCGCGGCCCGCGACCGGGGGCGCTGTCCCGTGCCCGAGGATGAAGTCGGCATGGGGCGTAACGGTAACCGCACGGCCCGGCCCGGTGCCAGCTTCGCGCGGGTACGGCAGGATCGGGGTATGGCACGCGCACAGGCCAACGGTCTCGAGCTCGAGTACGACACCTTCGGCGATCCGGCGGCCCCGCCGCTGGTCCTCGTGATGGGCCTCGGCGCCCAGATGATCACCTGGGAGGACGATTTCTGCGAGCTGCTCGCCGGCCGCGGGTTCTTCGTGGTGCGCTACGACAACCGGGACGTCGGGCTCTCCACGTGGCTCGACCACCTGCCGCCGCCGGACCTGGCCGCGCTGGCCGCCGGCGACCCGTCGAGCGCGCCGTACACGCTGTCGGACATGGCCGACGACGCCGTCGGGCTGTTCGACGCGCTCGGCATCGACCGGGCCCACGTGGTGGGGGCGTCAATGGGCGGGATGATCGTTCAGCAGCTGGCCATCGACCACCCGGACCGGCTGCGGTCGGTCACGTCGATCATGTCGACCACCGGCGACCCGTCGGTCGGGCAGGCCGAGCCGTGGGCGCTGGCCCTGCTGACCCGCCCGCCCGCCACGACCCGCGAGCAGGCGCTCGCCGACAGCGTCGAGGGCTACCGGCGGCTCGGCTCCCCCGGTTACCCGGACGACGAGGCGTTCCTGCTGGCCAAGGCGGCGCTGCACTACGACCGCGCCCGCCACCCGGTGGGCACCCTCCGCCACGCGGCGGCGGTGGTCGCCTCCGGCGACCGCACCGCGCGCCTTCGCGACGTCCGGCTGCCGGCCCTGGTCGTCCACGGCGACGCGGACCCCCTGATCAACGTGAGCGGCGGCAAGGCGACGGCGGAGGCGATCCCGGGCGCGGAGCTGCTGGTGATCCCGGGCATGGGCCACAACCTGCCCCGCGCGGTCTGGCCCGACCTCGCCGACGCGATCACCCGAGTCGCCACCCAGTAACCGGCACCCACCGCCGTGTCGTCCGTCCAAGCACGCGTGTCGTCCATCCAGGCACTCCGGGTCCCGTGATCGGAGGGTCGACTCGCGTGATCGGAGGGACGACACGCGTACCTGGGTGGACGACGCGTCAGCGGGGGGCGTGGGTGGCGCGGCGGGCGGCGGAGGCCGCGATGATGCGGGGCAGGCCGGCCGGGTGGAGGGGGTCGATGCCGGTCAGGTCGCGGATGCGGCGGAGGCGGTAGTCGACCGTGTTGGGGTGGACGTGCAGCTGGGCCGCCGTGCGGCGGCGGTTCGTCTCCAGGGCCAGGTAGGCGTCGAGCGTCTCGGCCAGCTCGGGGTGGGCTTCCAGCGGGTCGAGCGCGGCCGCGAGGCGGTCGCGGGCCACTCCCGGGCGGGTCAGCTGGTACTCCACCAGGACGTCGTCGAGGCGGTACAGGCCCGGCGGCCGGCCGAACCACCGCAGCACGTCGAGCACCTCGGCCGTCTGCACCGCGGCCGTCCGCACCTCGCCGGGCGCCGCGGTCTCCGCCGCCGCGAGCACGGTGACGCCCGCCGCACGCCCGGCCGCGTCCAGCACCGCCGGCCAGTCCGGAGCACGGCCCGCCACCGGGAGCAGGACGAGCCCGCCGGGACCGTCGAGGGACGCGAGCACGCCGTCCCCGCAGACCCGCTCGAACGCCGCCAGGAACCGGCGGAGTTTCCGCCGGACGGCGATCCCGGCGTCCACCTCCGGTGACTCCTCGTCGGCGTGCGGCCCGAGTTCGACGCTCAGCACGACGTACCGGGCGGGCAGCGTGATCCCGGCGCTGCGGGCGACGACGTCGACCGGGCCGCCGTCGACGAGCACCGACAGCAGCGTCCGGCGCGCGGTGTGCTCCTGCCCGACCTTCGTCCGCAGCTCCTCCAGGTACCCGCGGGTGACCGCGCCGGTCACCGTGCCGACGAACGCCAGCACCCGGTCCGCGACTTCGAGCAGATCGGCGACGTCCGCACGGCCCGACGAAGCCGAGCCGACGGCGAAGATCTCCCGCGCGCCGACGTGGTACGCGGTCAGCACGGCCTCCAGCGGGAAGCCCTCCTCCGCCCGCCGGACCGCCGACGCGCCGACCTGCCGCAGTTCGGCCGCGTTGAGCTCGCGGTCCTCGCGCAGGCTGCGCACGAACGCCCGCACCGCCTGCCGGGTGATGCCCGCGATGTCACCGGCCAGTTCCTCCACCGGCAGCCGGCGGTAGTCGGCGACGTCGGCCTGGATCCGCGCGAGCACCCGGGCGATCAGCTCGGGCTCCTCCCGGGTGAGCCGCTCGTGCACGCGCCGGCCGCCGAGGGTGAGGTCCGCGCCGCGCTTGTGCTCGGTCACAACCGATCCCCTCGTTCTCTGCCCGGATTCCCAGTCAACCCCGTGACGTCCGGTGCCGATGGTGTCACGGAGACCAACAGTCGGCAGAACGTCAAGGAGGACGGCGTGCGAGTGAGGACGACGGCGTTCATCGCGATCATGGTCACCGCGCTGGCGGGCGCGACGGCGGGCACGGCGGCGGCGGGCACCGCCGAGGAGTACGTGGCACTGGGGGATTCGGCGGCGGCCGGGCCGCTCATCCTGCCGGCCGACCTCGGCTCCCCCGGCTGCCTCCGGTCGCTGGCCGACTACCCGCACATCGCCGCGAAGGAACTCGGCGTGCCGCTGAAGGACGTCACCTGCTCCGGCGCGACGACGGCGGACATGACCGCCCCGCAGCAGACCTCGTCCGGCGCGGTGCCGCCGCAGCTGGACGCGCTGAGCGAGCAGACCCGCACGGTGACCGTGACGATCGGCGGCAACGACGTCGGCCTGGTCGGCGCCGCGACGAGCTGCATCAACCTGCTGCCCGGCGTCAACCCGGACTGCGTCGACCGGTACACCGCGGGCGGTCACGACCAGCTGGCCGAGAAGATCGCCGCGTCCGAGCCGGTGTGGGGCGCCCTGCTCGACGCGATCCACGCCAAGGCGCCGAACGCCGACGTCTTCGTGGCCGGCTACGGCACCTACCTGCCGCACAACGGCTGCTGGCCGATCGCGCCGCTGACCCCGCGCGACGCGAACTACATCCAGGGCAGCATCGACCGGACCAACGCCGCCCTCGCCCGGCAGGCCGCCGCGCACGACGCGCACTACGTCGACGTCCGGACGGCCTCGATCGGCCACGACGTGTGCAAGCTGCCCGGCGTGAAGTGGTTCGAGGGCGTGGTCCCGACGTCGATCGCCGCGCCGATGCACCCGAACGCCGACGGCATGACCGCCATCGGCGGGCTGGCCGCCGCGGCGATCAGGGGGTGAAGTCCCAGCGGCTGACCCCGTACGGCTCGGCGCAGGCGACACCGAACGCCCGGTGCAGCGTGAGCCGGTACAGGTGCCAGGGCGGCGGCCCGGCGCTCGCGGCCATGAACGAGGCCGTGAAGCCCCCGTCCTGCACGGTGGCGGGCCAGCCGCCCTCGCGGTAGACGGCCGCCACCCGATCGAGGACCTCGGGTTCGGCCACCCGGTGGGCTTCGCCCTCCATGGTGACGTCGAGGCCGCGCAGCCGCACCGACACGGTGCACGCCGGGTTCGCCGCCAGGTTGCGCGCCCGGCGCGTACCCGGCCCGCTCACGAAGTGCAGGGCGTCGTCCACCCAGATGGCCCCGACGCCGGCGGCGTGCGGCCGCCCGTCGGGGCGGACGGTCCCGACGAAGAACGTCAGGTCTTCCTTGGGGGTCTGGGTGGCGAGGAGGTCGCGCGCCCTGCTCCACGGCAGCGCCGCGGACCCGGATCGGTCGAGGTTCTGGGTTGCTTTCGGTTCCGTCATGCCTTCGCGTCGAACGGGACGGCCGCGGATCGACACGCGGCGAGGGTTTTCGCGCCACCGGGGTCGTCCTCGCCGGTCGCGGGCACGATCGCCAGCTCGTCGACCCCCGCGGCCGCGTACTCACCGATCTTCGCGGCGATCTCCGCCGGGGAACCGGACAGCCCGACCGCGGCGACGGCCTCGGCGGGCACCGCGGCCAGCAGCTCACGCGGGTGCGGGCGCGTCCGCGCGAAGTCGACCAGGTCGCCGAAGCCCGCCGCGCGGAACATGTCCGCGTAGCCGGGGGCGGCGAGGTAGCCGACCACGCCGCGGCGGAGCTGCTCGAGCCGGGCCGGCCCGGGATCGGCCGCGGCGACCACCCACGCGGCCACCGGCGGCGGAGTGGTCCCGGCCCGCCCGGCCGCGGCGTGCAGCCCGCGCACCAGCGTCGCCGCGGCCGCCGGGCTGACGAGGTTGACGACCATCCGGTCGGCGTGCCGCGCGGCGACGTCGAGCGCACGCGGCCCGAACGCGGCGATCGTCACGGGTGACTTCGGCGCGGGCAGCCGCAACCGGTACCCCCGCGAGCCGGCGACCTTGCCGTCCACCGCGGACTTCTCGCCGCCGAGCAGCTGCCGGACCGCGACGGCGGACTCCGCCAGTGCCGTGGCCGCCCGGTCGCGCGAGCGACCGTGCCAGCCGCGCACGACGACGTCACTGGACGTCCCGAGCGCGACGCCGGTCTCGCGGCCGGTCAGCGCCGCCACCGACGCGACGCCCATGGCGATCGTCGCCGGGTCCCGCACGGTCACCGCCAGTGGCCCGAAGGTCAGGGAAATCCGCGAGGTGACCGCCCCGATCGCCGTGCCGAGCGCGAAGGCGTCCCACGTCGCCATCTCGCCGATCCACAGCTCCGGGTAGCCCGCGGCCTCGGCGGCGCGGGCGGTGTCCAGTGCCTCCCGGGGTGGCCGGTCCTGCCAGAGTCCCAATGACACCGAAAGCCGCACGCACGTCCTCCCGAAGTCGAACAGCGCCCGGTTCGTCGTCCCCGGGAGACGACGAACCCGGCGCTCAGCCCAAGGCCGCCCCGGCGAGCGGGTGCTCGCCGTATCCGGTCGCGGGTGCCACCCCGGCACACCACCGGGGGTGACGCCCCGCTTCCGGGTGCCACCGCGGTCCGGTCCGTCCGACCGGGCGCGGCGTGTGCAGTTCCGATCGACCGGCGCGAGCCCTCCGGGCCGGCGCCGACCCGCTCCCTCGAGCCGGCCGATCGACTCCGCTCGCGCACCGTCCCCACGCCCGGGAAGCCCGGGCGTGACCCTCTCGACGGTGTTCAGGTGCGGAGGTTGTCCAGCTGGTCCGCCCGGACCCAGGTCGCGTGAAAACCGAGCGGGACACGCTGGGGAAGCAGGACCCTGGCCACGGGTCCGGCAGCGAGGTCGGCGGCGTCGAAGACGTCCAGTTCCGAGCGCCCCTCGCGCTCGTCCTGCACGAACGTCACCAGGTACCCGTCCGCGGAATCGACGGGTGCTCCTTCGCGGGGTGCGAACGGAGCCTCGCTGCCCCACCGGCCGGGACCGAACCGGTATTCGGCCGTTGTGCCGGCAAGATCGTCGCGGCGCACCAGCCCGTCGAACTTCAGCGTCGAGGAGGGCGAGATGTGCACCGCGTAGGAGTACCGGTTCCGCCGTCCGACGCCGCGGGCGTCGACGGTCGGGAACTCGGTGTTGTCGTCGTCGAGCGGCGCCTCGTGGCACGCGCCGGTCCGCAGGTCGAAGCGGTAGCGGTGCAGCTGGGCGTCGAGCCGCAGGTAGGAGAGCATCTTCGCGAGCGGCGTGTGCGCGTCGGCGCGCGGCTGGGGTCGCTGCACGCGGCAGACGTCCAGGACGACTTCGCCGCCCTGCTCCCAGGCGTTGACGACGTGGTAGATGTAGCACGGGCTCGCTTCGAACCACCGGATCTGGCTACCGTCTCCGTAGCGTGGCAGGACGCCGAAGCGGCTCGGCATCGAACGGTCGAAGTGCAGCTTGTGGCGGCCTTGCTTCGCCGCCGCCGGGTCCTGGACCAGCGGCAGGTCCATCAGCACCGCGTAGTGCTCGGTGATGGCCATGTCGTGCGGCAGGCGCGGGCCGGGCAGCTCGACGTCGGTGGTGGTCACCACGCGGCCGTCCGCGCCGATCACACCGTAGCGCAGGTACGGCGGGCGGGGACCGTAGTCGAACCAGAACAGCTCGCCGGTCGTCTCGTCGACCTTGGGGTGGGCCATCATGTCGCCGGCCAGCGTGCCGAGGAAGTCTTCGGCGCCGAGGGTCTCCAGCGAAAGCGGGTCGACCGCGTACGGCGAGCCGCACAGGTACCAGGTGGCGAGGATCCGGCCGCGGTGGAAGACGACGTCGGTGTTGGCGTTGTCCTTGAGCCCCAGGCCGTGGCCGTTGCCGAAGGGGTTGTCCTTCGGGTTCTCCATGACGCCGGTCCACAGCGCCTTGCCCGCGGCGGACTCGGCTTCGAAGGCCTTCGTGCGGATCCAGCGGTTGCGGTAGCGGGCCTTGCCGTTCTCCAGGTGGACGGCGTGGATCATGCCGTCGCCGTCGAACCAGTGGTAGCGGCCCTCGGGGGCGAACCGCGGGTTCGGGCCGTTGCGCAGGTAGACGCCGTTGAGGTCCTTCGGGATCTCACCGATGACCTGCAGGTCTCCCGCGTCGATCTCGGTGCTGACCGGGGCGTGGACGCCGAGCAGGTAGGGGTTCGCCTCGGCCGCGTCCGCCGTCCGGGCCACCATCAGCGGCTGTTCGGAGGTGCTGGTCATCGGGCTGCTCCCTGGCTGCGCGGCGTGTGGAGACGAGACTATGATTTGTGTACCCAGGTGTCAATAGGCTTCTTTTGGTGTAGTCAGGTGTACGCTGAGGCCGCTATGTACGAGGGGGAACCGGTGACCGAAGCGCCCGCCCACCGCATCCGGTCCGCGGGAGATCCGCTCCGGAGAGCGCTCGAGCTGGTCGGCGATCAGTGGACGCTGCTCATCCTGCAGAGCCTGTTCCTGCGCTTCCGGCGGTACGAAGAGCTGCGGCTGCGGCTGGGCATCTCGCCGACGGCGTTGTCGGGACGGCTGCGGGACATGGTGGCGGCGGGCATGCTCACCCGGGTGCCGTACCGGGACGCCCGGCGCACGCGGCACGAGTACCGGCTGACCGAGCGCGGCCTCGAGCTGTGGCCGCTGCTGATTTCGATCTGGGCCTGGGAGCGCGAGTGGGTCGCGGGCCGCCGCGAGGTGCTGCCGACGCTGATCCACCTCGACTGTGAGCTGGCTACATCAGCGCCGCTCGGCTGTGCCGCCTGCGGCCGCCGGGTCGACGCCCGCGACGTCCGCGTGGAACGGCTGGACGGCACCGGCGTCGCGGCGGCGACGGCGTCCAAGCGCTTCCGCCGCAAGGACGCCGATTCACTGGCGGGCGACCCGCTGATGTTCTTCCCGGACACGATGGAGCTGCTCGGCGACCGGTGGTCGACCGGCCTGCTGGTCTCGGCGCTGCTCGGCTGCCGGCACTTCTCGGAGTTCGAGCGCGAGCTGGGCATCGGGCCGAGCGTGCTGTCGGCCCGGCTGAGCAAGCTGGTCGAGGTCGACGTCCTCCGGACGGGCACGGCGAAGACCCGCACCGACGCCCGCGACTACCGCCTGACGGCGAAGGGACTGGCGTTCTTCCCCGCGCTGGCGTTCATCGCGGAGTGGTCCCGCGGCTTCGAGGCGGCGGGCCAGGAGCCGGACATCACCCTGCACCACGTCGAGTGCGGCCGGCGCCTGCGCCCGATGCTGGTGTGCGACCACTGCGGCCGCCCGCTGACCCGCACGTCGGTGCAGTTCGGCGGCGTGCCGTCCCCGAAACGCTGAAATCGACTCGCCAAGAAGGACCGCGGCTGACAGGCTGGAGCGGACACACGTCGTCGTTTTCGGAGGTAGGCATGAGTGAACCGAACCCGTCGCCCAGCGGCGAGGAGGACGACGTCAAGCGCAAGTTCCGCGAGGCGCTGGAGCGCAAGCAGGCCCACGCTCGCACGGGAGCGGCCCACGAGAACGCGGGCGGCAAGAACCAGCACGCCCACGGCCCGGCGGCGAACAAGCGGACGTTCCGCCGCAAGAGCGGCTGACGGGCGGGGTCTCCCGCGAAACTCCCGAAGGCCACCACGGATGCGTCCGTGGTGGCCTTCGGCGTACCCGGCCGGCGTCCTAGGGTGGGCCGATGACCGGTCGGGCGCGGTGGGACGAGGCGTGGCGGGTCACGCGGTACGCCCTCTACGCCGGGGGCCGGCCCGAGGTCCGGGCCCGGTCGGCCGCGCTGGCCCGGCTGCGGGCCGCCGCCGTGGCCGGCACCGGCCTCTGGAGCGGGTTCCTGGCGGCGCAGACCACCCCGGGGACACCGGCCGGCAGCCCGCTCGCCCTCGGGCTCGCGGTGGCGAGCGCGCTGCCCGCGATGATCGCCGTCCGTTCGCCGCTGTGGGCGTGGCGGCTGCTCGTCGTGCTGATCGTGACCACTCCGGTCGCGCACCCGGCCCTGTCGCGGGTGTGGGGCTGGCCGTGGTCACCCGGCCTGGCGCTGACCGGCGCGCTGGTCTGGTTCCTGGTCGCGACCGGCCACGCGCAGGGCGTCCTGGTCGTGGTCGGCGTGGTCTCGGCCGCGGCGATGGGCGTCTGGATCGAGGACGGGCGTGACCTGGCGCTGCTGGTGGCGCTGCTGACCGCAGTGCTGCTGGCCGGCAACGCGGTGCGGCAGCGGCGGGTCGCCGAGCGGGACAGCGCCGAACAGCAGCGGAGGCGGGCCGCGGAGGAGACCAGGGCCGCGGTCCTCGAGGAACGCGCGCGCATCGCGCGGGAGCTGCACGACGTGGTCGCCCACCACATGTCCGTGCTCGCGCTGCGCACCGACTCCGCCCGCTACCGCTTCCCCGGCCTGCCGGACGACCTGCGGGCCGAGTTCGCCGAGCTGACCGGCACGGCGCGGGACGGGCTGGTCGAGATGCGCCGGCTCCTGGGCGTGCTGCGGACCGAGAGCACCGGCGGACCGGTCGAGCCGCAGCCGGACGTCACCCGGGTGGCCGAACTGGCGGAGCGGGTCCGGGCCCTCGGTGCGGCCTGCACGCTGCGGGTGCACGGGGAGTTCGACGCGCTGCCCGCGGGCGTCGCGTTGTCGGCCTACCGGATCGTGCAGGAGGCGCTGAGCAACGCGGTCCGGCACGCACCGGGCACGGCGATCGACGTGGAAGTGCGGGTCGGCGCCCGTTCCCTGCACGCCGCCGTGCGCAACGCCCCGGGCGGCGCCGTCCGACCCGCCCGGCCCGGGCACGGGCTGCTCGGCATGCGGGAGCGAGCCACGATGCTCGGTGGCACGCTGGTGGCCGGGCCGACGGCCGACGGCGGGTTCGAGGTCACCGCGGACCTGCCGCTGGACCACGAGGAGAACGCGTGATTTCCGTGCTCGTCGCCGACGACCAGACCATGGTCCGGCAGAGTTTCCGCGCCGTGCTCGACGCGCAGGACGACATCCGGGTGACCGGTGAAGCCGCGAACGGCGCCGAAGCGGTGACGCGCTGCGCGGAACTCGACCCGGACGTCGTGCTGATGGACGTCCGGATGCCCGGGATGGACGGTCTGGAGGCCGCCCGCCGCATCCTCGGCGCGGGCGGTGCCGTCCGCGTGCTGATGCTGACGACGTTCGACATCGACGAGTACGTCTACGGCGCGCTGCGCGCGGGAGCCAGCGGGTTCCTCCTCAAGGACGCGCCGCTGGACGACCTGGTCGTCGCCGTGCGCGTGGTCGCCGCGGGCAACGCGCTGTTCGCGCCGTCGGTCACCCGCAGGCTCATCGGCGAGTTCGCGGTCCGCGGCCGGACCGCCGATGCCGGCGCGCGGGGGCGCTCCGGCATCGCGGACCTGACGGAGCGGGAGACCGAGGTGCTGCGCCTGGTCGCGAAGGGCCTGTCCAACACGGAGATCGCCGAAGTGCTGGTGATCGCCGAACAGACGGCGAAGACCCACGTCAGCCGGGTGTTCGCCAAACTCGGCGCGCGCGACCGGGCGCAGGCGGTCGTGGCCGCCTACGAGGCGGGCCTCGTGGTGCCCGGCCGGTGATACCCCGGTAGCACGCGCGGACCGCGGCCCTACCGCGGTGCCGGCCGAAGACGGCACCCGGGCACGACGCCCGGCGGCGCCTTGCCGACCATCGTGGCGGCCATGGGGATCGGGCGGCGCACCAGGGCCGTGGTGCTGACGGCGACGGTGGCCTTCGCGCTCGTGGCGGTGGTGTGGTGGTCGCTCGGCCGCCCGCTCGGCGTCGACTCCGCGGTGTACCGCGCCGGCGGAATCGCCGTGCTCCGCGGGGAACCGCTCTACGACCACCTCGCGGCCCTGCCGGCGTGGGCGCCGGAGCTGCCGTTCACCTACCCGCCGTTCGCGGCCCTGCTGTTCACGCCGTTCGCCGCGGTGCCCGTGCCGTGGTGCTGGGGGCTGGTCGCGATGACCGCGGCACCCGCGCTGGCCGTGGCCCTGCGTCCGTACGCTCCCGGCCGGGTGGCGCTGCTCGCCGCGTCCGGGCTGCACCCGGTGTGGCAGACCGTCGGGCTGGGCCAGCTCAACCTGGTGCTGATGGCGCTGGTGGTCGTCGACGTGCTGCGCCGCCGAGGCTCGGCGGGCGTCCTCATCGGTCTCGCGGCGGCGATCAAGCTGGTGCCGCTGATCTTCGTCGGGCACCTGCTGCTCACCGGCCGCCGGGCGGACGCCTTCCGCGCGCTCGGCACGTTCGCCGTCGCCACCGCGCTGGGTGCCGTGCTGCTGCCGGCCGATTCGGCCCGGTACTGGACGTCGGCGCTGTTCAACGACCACTTCGCGCAGATGAAGGGCTGGGTGGGGAACCAGTCGTGGGCGGGGTTCGCCGACCGGACGGCGCCCGGCCAGGCCTGGCCGCTCGCGTTCGCCGCGCCGGCCGTGGCCGGCGCCGCGGTCGTCGTCCGGTGGCGGCACCGGGCGGGCGACGAACGCGGCGCCCTGCTGGTCACCGCCGGGTGTGCGCTGCTGGTCAGCCCGATTTCCTGGACGCACCACTGGGTGTGGGTCACGCCCGCGCTCGGGTACCTGCACACCACCGGCCGCCGGTGGCTCGCGCTGCTCCTCGCGGCGGTGTTCACCGGCTGGACCGTGGCGGTGGTGCCCGGCGGCCAGGGCCGGGAGCGGGCCTGGACCGCCGGGCAGGCGCTCGTCGGCAACGCCTACGTGCTGGTCGCCGTCGGCGCCGGCGTGGTGCTGGTCGTGGCGGCCG
>NZ_JMQI01000079.1 GCF_000695625.1 Amycolatopsis rifamycinica | reverse complement strand
CGAGCCGGTCGAGCCGTTCCTCACCCCCGCCATGCTCGACGGCCTCGACGTCTTCTGGCGCACGCGGGCCTGGTCGGACATGACGGCCCTGCCGGCGGACCGCCGCGCGAAGGTCCTGCCGTACATCGCCGACTGGGCGGCGGGCGGCGCGGACGCGTCCGGGGTGGACGTCTACCGCGGCTTCGCGCAGATCGACGTGATGAGCGTGGCGGCCCTGCGCGCGACCTCGGCGTTCGACGTCGTGCTGTCCCCGACCTGCCCGGTCGCGGCGCCGCCTGCGGAGTGGGCGTCCCCGACCAACGACCCGGCCCGGCCGTTCGAGCACATCGGGTTCACCGTGCCGTACAACATGTCCGGCCAGCCCGCGGTGTCGCTGAACTGCGGCTACACCGACGACGGACGGCCGATCGGCCTCCAGATCGCCGGGCGCCGCTTCGACGACCTCGGCGTCCTCCGGGTCGCGGCGGCGTACGAGCGGCTCCGGCCGCCGCAGCGACCCTGGCCGATCGGGTAGGGAAGGAGTTCCGGGCCTTCGGCGAAGCAGGGGTGAAGCTGTCGCCGACGGGAAGGAACCCCATGACAGAGGCAGCCCCATGACGGCGGCCCCGGTGCTGGGCACCGAGCAGTTCACCGAGGTGCACGACCGCCATTTCGGGGCGATCTACCGGTACGTCGCCGGTCGCCTCGGCGCCCAGGCCGCGGAGGACGTGGCCGCCGAGACGTTCCTCGTCGCCTTCGACCGCCGGAAGACGTTCGACCCGAGCCGCGGCGACCTCCGGGCGTGGCTGTTCGGCATCGCGACGAACCTGGTCTCCCGGCACCGCCGCAAGGAGGCCCGCCACTACCGCGCCCTCTCGCGGCTCGACCCGCGCGAGACCGCCGAAGGGCACGAAAACCGCGTTGTCGATGCGGTCTCGGCCGCGCGGGTGGGCGCGGCGCTGGCCCGTCTCTCCGCCGGTGAACGCGATGTCCTGCTGCTCGTCGCGCTCGGCGACCTCGGGTACGCGGAAGTCGCCGAGGCGCTCGGCATCTCGCCGGGCACCGTCGGCTCCCGGCTGAACCGCGCCCGCAAGAAGCTCAACCCCGTGCTTTCCCAGGAGGCTTCCGATGAATGACCTGCAGACCCTCCGAGCCGCGCTTTCGCCCCACGAAGTCCCGCAGGACGTCGTCGACCGCAGCCGGCACCGGCTGCAGAACCACATGCTCACGGGACCACGCCGCCGCGTGCGTCCGCTGGCGCTCGGCGCCGGGTTCGTGGCCGCCGCGGCCGCGGCCGCCGTCGTGGTGGCGACCCTGCCCGGTGCCCCGGCTCCCGCGCCGCAGCCGCAGCCACAGGCCGAGGCGCCGGTCGTCACCGGCACGCAGGTCCTGCTGGCGGCGGCCACGGTGGCCGAGCGCTCCCCGGCGGGCACCGGCAAGTACTGGCACGTGAAGACGGCCGACACCAAGGGCGGTTACGAGCACTGGTTCTCCGCCGACGGCCACCTGTGGTTCCGCGGTGCGAAGAGCGGTGGCCGGGTCATGCCGCTCGGGGTGCACCCGTTGCAGCTGGCGGCCACCGACGTGACCTTCGAGCAGCTCCGGACGCTGCCCACCGACCCGGCGGCGC
Source organism: Amycolatopsis rifamycinica (assembly GCF_000695625.1). Lineage (GTDB taxonomy): Bacteria > Actinomycetota > Actinomycetes > Mycobacteriales > Pseudonocardiaceae > Amycolatopsis > Amycolatopsis rifamycinica. Next base: position 347,118 of record NZ_JMQI01000079.1, on the reverse strand, counting down.
TGCGGGACTGGCTCGTGAACGCGATCGCGCACAGCGGCGCCCGGACGAGCGCGGGCCCGTTCACCGCGGCGGACCGGGAACGGGAGCTGCTGCTGTCGCTGGTCTCCCTGGTGTCGACCCTCCCCGCCCCGCCGCCGGTGCGAGCGGCGGCCTTCCGGTCGATCGCGGCGTACCCCGGCGTCCAGGACCTCGGCCCCGTCCCGGGCGGCCGCGGTTTCCGGTTGCCCGGTGACTACCGCCTGGTGGTCGACCCGGCGACCGGCCGCATCAACCGCACGTCGATGTACGTCTCCACGGACGGCGGGATCTACGTGGTCGCCGACCCGCAGGGCGCCCAGGTCAGTTCCGGGTGGACGGACTCGCTGCCGGAGTGAACCGCCCCGGTGGCCGGGCCTGCCGCCCGGCCACCGGGGTTCAGCTCTTGACGGCCTCGGCCAGCGCCAGCACCCGCCGTGCGTTCTCGACGTGCAGGTTCTCGATCATCCGGCCGTCCACCGTCACCACGCCGCGGCCTTCCTTCTGCGCTTCCTCGAAGGCCTCGATGATCCGGCGCGACCGGTCGATCTCCTCTTCGGACGGCGCGAAGATCCGGTTGCACGGCTCGACCTGCGCCGGGTGGATCAGCGTCTTGCCGTCGAAGCCGTACTGACGGCCCTGCTCGCACTCGGCTTCGAACCCCTCGAGGTCCTTCACGTCGTTGTAGACGCCGTCGAGGATCACCTTGCCGGTCGCCCGGGCGGCCAGCAGGCACAGCGAAAGCCCGCCGAGCAGCGGGCCGCGGCCCGGCACGAACTCCGCGTGCAGTTCCTTGGCCAGGTCGTTCGTGCCCATCACCAGCACGGTGAGCCGCTCGGACGCCGCCGCGATCTCCTCGGCGTGCAGCATCGCGACCGGCGTCTCGACCATCGCCCAGATCTTCGTGTGGTCCGGCGCCCCGCCGAGCTCCAGCGCCCGCTCGATGTTGTGCACCTCGGCCGCCGAGTTCACCTTCGGGACGACCACCGCGGCCGGGCCGGCGGCCGCGGCCGCGCGCAGGTCGGCGTCGTGCCACTCGGTGTCGAGGCCGTTGACCCGGATGGTGACTTCGCGGGAACCGTAGTTCCCGACCGCGGCGCAGACCCGGTCGCGGGCGGCTTCCTTCGCGTCGGGGGAGACGGCGTCCTCGAGGTCGAGGATCAGCGCGTCCGCCGGGATCGTCTTGGCCTTCTCCAGCGCGCGCTCGTTCGCGCCGGGCATGTAGAGGACGGAACGCCTCGGCTTCAGCTCGGTCATCCGAGGGCCTCCTTGGTGGCCGCGTCGTAGGCCGCGGCGAGTTCGGGGTCGTCCGCCGCGAGGGCATCCGCCAGTTCGGCGACCACGCGGCACTGCTTCACCGACGCGTCGTCCTGCATCTTCCCGTCGATCATCACCGCGCCGGTGCCGTCGCCCATCTCGGCGATCACCCGGCGCGCCCAGGCCACATCGGACGGCGAAGGCGAGAACACCTTCTTCGCGATGTCGATCTGCACCGGGTGCAGGCTCCACGCGCCGACGCAGCCGAGCAGGAACGCGTTGCGGAACTGGTCCTCACAGGCCACGACGTCGCGGATGTCCCCGAACGGTCCGTAGTACGGCAGGATCCCGTGCATCGCGCAGGCGTCCACCATCCGGGCGACGGTGTAGTGCCAGAGGTCCTGCTGGTACGTCGTCCGGCCCGCGTTCAGGTCGTCGCCGACCGGGTCCGTCCGAACCAGGTAGCCGGGGTGCCCGCCGCCGACGCGGGTCGTCTTCATCCGGCGGCTCGCGGCCAGGTCGGCCGGTCCGAGCGAGATGCCCTGCATGCGCGGGCTCGCGCCGGCGATCTCCTCCACATTGGCCACGCCGCTCGCCGTCTCGAGGATGGCGTGCACCAGCAACGGCTTCGTGAGGCCGGCGCGCGCCTCGAGCTGGGCCAGCAGGCGGTCGACGTAGTGGATGTCCTGCGCGCCCTCGACCTTCGGCACCATGATGACGTCGAGCTTGTCGCCGATCTCGGTGACCAGCGTGATCAGGTCGTCGAGCACCCACGGCGAGTCCAGGCTGTTGACGCGCGTCCACAGCTGCGTCTTCCCGAAGTCGTTCGCCTTGGCGATCGCGACCAGCCCGGCGCGCGCGGCCTCCTTGCGGTCGGCGCGCACGGCGTCCTCGAGGTTGCCGAGCAGGACGTCGACCTTCTTGGCGATGTCCGGCACCTTCGCCGCCATCTTCTCGTTGCCGGGGTCGAAGAAGTGGATCATCCGGGACGGCGTCACCGGGATTTCCCGCACGGGCGCGGGCGCGCCCAGGGCGAGCGGGGCGAAGAAGTCCTTCGGGGAGCGCATCGGTCCTCCACGGCGGCGGCTAAGTGACTGGTGGGTAACTTTAGTCCCGGGCGCGCGGGACCGCTGCGGTGCAAGTCACCGCCAGGGGCGTGACGGCGGACAACCGCAGCTCAGCGGCCCGCGTCCACTGTGGAGCCGGCCCTGGTTGCGCCGATCGGGTTAGCCGGAGGTGGTTTGGCCGGTTCTGCCCCGGGTAATCGTCCGTTGCCGGTCCGTAATGCCACTCACCCCGCGGTCACTCGGTTGGCCGCACCGTTCGACCGAAGTCCGATGACCGCCTACCGACCGGTCATCGACCGCTGGCCGCCGCCGATCGCAGCCACTCGCACTACCCGGCGACGCCGCGCCGCCGCGCTGTTAGACAAGTGAAGGGCCGGTTTCCCCCGGTCACGAAGCGGTGCAGGTTAGAAGGAGGCGGACTCGTGGCGGCTACACCTCAGAACACCGAGCGCTCGACGGTCGCCGGTGGCGCGCAGCGCAGCCGGTCGATGCCGAGCCGCGTGGTGCCGCCGATCGAGCTCCCCGCGAGCGTCGACGAGCTCGCCCGCGCCGCCGCCGCCCAGCTGGGCTGGAACGGCATCGTCCTCCCCGAGACCACGATCCTGGGCCGCAAGGTCTGCGTGGTCGCCAAGCTCCGCACCGACGTGCACGCCGAACGCATCGCGATGGGTGCCGGCCCGGTGGCCGACCGCGCCACCGTCGACACCTGGACCTGGCCGGAGCTGGCCGGAACCGCCCCCGCCCCGGCCGCCGAAATCGTCGGCGTCCTGGCCGTCGCGCGCCACTGGCGCACCGCGATGGCCTCTGCGGTTCCGTTCGCCCGCTACGGCGAGGCCGCGATGGTCCTCCCGTCCCCGGCCGTGCTGACCGAGGACTACGTCGGCAACTGCCTGCCGCGCGCCCGCGCGTACGGCCTCGCCGTCGTGACCGCCGACCCGAACGCGGTCGTCGACCTCGACCTCGAGGGCCGCACCGAGCGGGTCGTGCTGGCCGAGGACCCGGTCTCCCGGCTGGTCAACGAGCTGGTCTACGACCACCTGCTCCGCACCGCCGAGGTCCCCGCGTCGCTCGACTGACGCTCCTGATCGGCCCCGGGATAGGGTCGGCTCATGCGAGTCGTCATTGCAGGTGGACACGGTCAGATCGCGCTGCGGCTCGAGCGGCTGCTCGCCGCGCGCGGTGACGAAGCGGTCGGAATCATCCGGAATCCCGCCCACGCGGCGGACCTCGAAGCCGCCGGCGCCCAAGCCGTCGTGCTCGACCTGGAGAACTCCGATGTGGACGCCGTCGCCGAAGTCCTGAAGGGCGCCGACGCCGCGGTGTTCTCCGCCGGCGCGGGCCCGGGCAGCGGCACCGCCCGCAAGGACACTGTGGACCGTGGCGCCGCGGCGCTGTTCGCCGAGGCGGCCGAGCGCGCGGGCGTCCGCCGGCACGTCCAGGTGGGCTCGATGGGCGCCGACAACCCGGACAACCCCGACGTCAGCGAGGAATTCCGGTACTACCTGCGCGCCAAGCGCGCGGCGGAGGACGACCTCAAGGCGCGCGACCTCGACTGGACGATCCTCCGGCCCGGGCAGCTCACCGACGACCCGGGCACCGGCCTGGTCCTGCTGGCCGAGAAGACCGGCCGCGGCCCGGTGCCGCGCGACGACGTCGCCGCCGTCCTCGTCGGCCTGCTCGAGACGCCCGCTTCGATCCGCCGCACCCTGGAGCTGATCTCCGGTGAGGCCGCCATCGGTGAGGCGATCTCAGCGCTGTGATCACCCAGGCATCCAGAGAAATCGCCGTTTTCAGCGGCAGCGCCCACCCCGAGCTGGCCGAAGAGATCTGCGCGCACCTCGGCGTGCCGCTGCGGCCGGTCGAGATCCAGCGGTTCGCCAACGACTGCCTCGAGGTGCAGCTGCAGGCCAACTGCCGCGAGCGGGACGTCTTCATCATCCAGCCGCTGGTCAAGCCGGTGCAGGAGCACCTGGTCGAGCTGCTGCTGATGCTCGACGCGGCCCGCGGCGCGTCGGCGTCCCGCATCACCGCCGTCATGCCGCACTACTCGTACGCGCGCTCGGACAAGAAGGACGCGCCGCGCATCTCCATCGGCGGCCGGCTGGTCGCCGACCTCCTGGTGACGGCGGGCGCGAGCCGCGTGCTCGCGATGACCCTGCACTCGCCGCAGGTGCACGGCTTCTTCAGCGTCCCGGTGGATCACCTGCACGCGTTGCAGGAGCTGGCCAAGCACTTCCGCCAGTACGACCTTTCGCGCACCACCGTCGTCTCGCCCGACCTGGGCAACGCGAAGGAGGCGTCGCACTTCGCGCGGCTCCTCGGCGTCCAGGTCGCGGCCGGGGCGAAGGAACGCTTCCCCGACGACCGCGTCCAGATCACCTCGGTGATCGGCGAGATCACCGGCCGGGACGTCATCGTGCTCGACGACGAGATCGCCAAGGGCAGCACGGTGCTCGAACTGCTGGACAGGCTGGCCGAGCTGGAACCACGCTCGATCCGCGTCGCCTGCACGCACGGGCTGTTCGCGGCGAAGGCCATCGAGCGCATCGGCAGCCGGCCGGAGGTGCTGGAGATCGTCTGCACCAACACGGTCCCGGTGCCCGAAGAAGAGCGCACCGAGAAGCTGAAGATCCTGTCGATCGCGCCGGCGATGGCCGAGGCGATCCGCCGGATCCACAACGGCGAATCGGTGTCGGCGCTCTTCTAGGCCGGGCCCAGCACCCGGTCGAGGTAGGTGTTGGCGAAGATGCCGTCCGGGTCGGTTTCCTTGCGGACGCGCAGGAAGTCGTCGAAGTGCGGGTAGCGCGAGCGGAGGACGTCGGCGTCGAGGTCGTGCATCTTGCCCCAGTGCGGGCGGCCGCCGACCGCGCCGGCGATCTTCTCGAACGCGCTGAAGTACTCGCGGTACGGCATGCCGGTGAACTGGTGGATGGCGATGTAGGCGGAGTCGCGGCCCTGCGCGGTCGACAGCCAGATGTCGTCGGCCGCGGCGACCCGCACCTCGACCGGGAACATCACCGGGTTCTTCAGGGTGGGCACTACCGCGCGTAGCTCGGCGAGCACGTCCAGCACTGATTCACGTGGAACAGCGTATTCCGTTTCGGTGAAGCGGACGTTGCGCGCGGTGACGAAGACGCGGTGGGAGACGTCGCTGTACTCCCGCGCGCTCAAGGCCTTGGAGGCGAAGCTGCCGAGCGACGGCACGAGTCGCGGCATCAGCCGTCCGGCCCGGCAGAGCCCGCCGAAGGCGACGTTCTCCATGATCCGGTAGTCGACGAACTCGCGGACCTTGCTCAGCGGTTCGGCCGTCTCGCCTCGGTTGTTGCGCTTGACCAGCGCATTCTTGCCGTAGGGGAACCAGTAGAACTCGAAGTGCTCGTTCTCGTCGGCGAAGTCGTGGAAGCCCTCGAGGACCTGTTCCAGCGGCTCGGGCCGTTCCTGCGCACGCAGGACGAAGGACGGCTCGCACTTGAGCGTCACCGTGGTGATCACGCCGAGCGCGCCGAGCCCGACGCGCGCGGCGGCGAAGAGGTCGGGTCGCTCATCGGCCGAGCAGGTGACGATCGAGCCGTCGGCGAGGACGAGTTCGAGCGCGACCACCTGGGTGGCGAGGCCGCCGAGCTTCGCGCCGGTGCCGTGGGTGCCGGTGGAAATCGCGCCGGCGATGGTCTGCGCGTCGATGTCCCCGAGGTTGGTCATGGCCAGCCCGAGCGCGTCGAGGGCGGCGTTGAGTTCCCGGAGCGTGGTGCCCGAGCGAACGGTGACGTGCCCGGTCGTCAGGTCGGCGCGTTCGACACCGGTCCAGTGCCGCAGGTCGAGCGCATCGGAGTCGGCGGCGGCGATGGCGGTGAAGGAGTGCCCGCTGCCCCAGGGGCGTACGGTGCGGCCGGCCGAGGCGATGCGCTGCAGCGTCGCCGCGATCTCCGCCGTGGTGCGCGGCCGGTGAACGTGCTGCGGAGAGGCGGAGGCCGTGCCCGCCCAGTTGGTCCACCGGGTCATGCGCGCACCCCTTCGTCCGTGAGTGCCCGGAACAGTAAGTGAATAGTATTCGCGTTTCAAGCCTTCGTGTCGTACTTTAGACCTTGTGACCAGTGCGACGGTGTACGACTTGGCGACCAAGGACCTCGATCCCCCCTTGGCCGTGGTCGACTTGGCGGCGTTCGACGCGAACGCGGCCGACCTCCGCCGCCGCGCCGGGGGCAAGCCGATCCGCGTCGTCAGCAAGTCGGTCCGCTGCCGCGCCCTCCTGGAGCGGGTGCTGACGATGCCGGGCTTCGAGGGCCTGATGTGCTACTCGCTGGCGGAAGCGGTCTGGCACGCGGAGCAGGGCACGACCGATGACATCGTCGTCGCCTACCCGACGGCCGACCACGAAGCCCTCCGCCGCCTGGCCGCGTCGGAGAAAGCCCGCACGGCGATCGCGATCATGGTGGACTCGCCGGCACACCTGGACCTGGTCGACGCGGCCCTCGGCCACGGCCACCCGGAAATCCGGGTCTGCCTGGAGCTGGACGCGTCGTGGCGCCCGCTTCCGGGAGTCCACGTCGGCACGCGCCGGTCCCCGATCTTCACCCCGAAGCACGCCTCGACGTTCGCCCAGCAGGTGCTGGCCCGCCCGGGCTTCCGCGTGGTGGGCGTGATGGCGTACGAAGGCCAGATAGCCGGCCTCGGCGACGCATCAGGCCCCCGCCTGAGCCGCGCAGCGGTGGGCTGGATGCAACGCCGCTCGGCGGCCGAGCTGGCCCGCCGCCGCGGCGAAGCGGTCCGAGCGGTCCAGGCGGTGACCTCGCTGGAGTTCGTCAACGGAGGCGGAACGGGCAGCCTGGAATCAACGGGCGCCGACGCGGTGGTAACGGAAATAGCGGCAGGCTCGGGCCTGATCGGCCCAACGCTTTTCGACGGCTACACCCGCTTCAAGCCCCGCCCGGCAGCGTTGTTCGCGTTGCCGGTGGTCCGCCGCCCAACCCGCAACATCGCAACGCTCTTTTCGGGCGGCTACATCGCTTCGGGTCCAACGGGTCCCTCCCGCCAGCCGAAGCCGTATCTGCCAAAGGGCTTGAAGTTCCTGGGCTTCGAGGGAGCGGGCGAAGTCCAGACGCCGGTGACGGGCCGAGCGGCCCGAACCCTGAACCTGGGCGACCGGGTCTGGCTACGCCACGCGAAGGCGGGCGAGCTGGCGGAGCGGTTCACGCACTACCACCTGATCCTGGGCGACCGGGTGGAGCGAACCGTCCCGACTTACCGGGGCGAGCACCAGAACTTCGGCTGACCTAACGGACGAAATCGACCTTCTCCAGCGGGCCCGTGAACGACCCGTAGAAGGGATGGGCCAGTTCGCCTCGGCAGGAAGCGAGCAGGAAGTCGCAAAAATTCCCGTCGAACAGCCAGCAGTAGTCTTCCTGCTCGCCGATCACGACCCGCCAGTCATCGGGATGCCCTTCGGTGAGCCAGTAGCACTGCTCCCGGCTGGTGTTGTTCCCCCAGCACAGCAACCCGCCGGGCGCCGGGTAGACGGGGTAAACGTGCATTTCCGGGAACTCCGCGGTGAGCTCGCGCAAGGAACGCGTCCGCACCTGCGCGTCGAGCAGCAGGTTCCTCTGCGCGTCGGAGCAGGACGGGTGACAGACCCGGAGGTATTCGTTGATGAACAGGGCTGGATAAGCGTCGGCAAAGGCTTTGTAGTCAGCCGGAAGGCCGACACCGAGCTGCCGCTCGACGGCCGCCCAGTCGACGGGAAGCGGATCGACGTCCGGATGGCCGAGCACCTTCGCCAACTCGGTGACCGCTGCTCCCACGTGTTCCCCCGTCTCACGCATCACCGCCGCACCGGACCGGTGGCGGGTGTCTCCGGGGAGGTTATCGGTCCCCACCGACATTTCGGCTCAAGCTGGGCCGGATCGATGGCGCCACCCGAACGCGGACGTTCCGGCTGCGGCTCGAGGCCCCGCGCCGGGGCAGCCTTCGCCGACCGCACAACGCGCGCTTGGGGGTGGTGGCTTCGCACATCGGCACTTGCGGGCCCGAGCGCGCGGACGCGAGCAAGATGGCGGCCGGGGCGCAAGTCGCGGTCACAGCGCGCCCTGCGGCCGGGCGCAAGTCGCGGCCCCGGAGCGCACCTCGGCCGCCACGCGCGCGCCCGCCCTCCCTGGGGGAACCCCCACTTCCAGTCTATCGGCGCCCACCGACAACCCGGCTCCGAACAGTCGAGTTGTCCACAGCTGTGCATACCTGTGGACAACTTCTGCGGACAGCTAGGACCGCTCCCCGAACCGAGCCGCCAGATACCCCTTCACCACGTACTTCGCCTCAGCCACGATCCTCTCGTCCCCGCTCGGCTCCCGCCGGAACGCCAGCTTCATCAACGCATCAGCCACCTCGTTCGCGATCGTGATCGCGAACCGCAGGTCCTCGACCGGCCGGTCCACCTGCGTTGCCACCAGGTCCGTCAGCGAATCGACGATCACCGCGTTGTTGTCGCGCGTCTCGTCCAGCAACTGGCGGTCGATGATGTCGCCGAAGTGGACCTTCGAGAACCCGGGCACCGTGCGGTGCATCTCCAGGTAGATGTCGAGGATCGAATCCACGACGTCCCACCAGTGCTCCGGGCCGAGCTGCTTCAGCCGCTCGTTCACCGCGCCCACGAAACGATCCAGGTTCCGGGCGGTGAGCGCTTGGACGACCGCTCGCTTGTCGGGGAAGAACTGGTACAGCGAACCCACGGCGACGCCCGCTCGCTTGGCGATCAGCGTCGTCGTCAGCGCGTCGTAACCGAGCTCGTCTATCAACGCCGCGCTCGCGTCGAGCATCTGCTCGACCCTCTTCGCGCTTCGCTGCTGGACCGGTTGGCGGCGTAAGGGGGTGGCTTCTGCCGGCACCTTCGCGGCCTGGATGTCGGACACGGCGCTCCTCCTCGTCTGATCTGGGACTTTATCGTGCCGACGGGCTTCCCCACGGACGAGTGAAGACCTAGTATATGAGAACTTTTCATGTTCACCCGTACGGGTGCCCTGACGAAGGGGTCAGCAGCCGGTGCAGAACCCGATCTTCCCGCCCGACTTCCTCTGGGGTGTTTCGACATCGGCGTTCCAGATCGAGGGCGCTACCAGCGAAGGTGGGCGCGGACCGTCCATCTGGGACACGTTCACCGCGACCGAAGGCAAGATCGCCCGCGGTGAACAAGCCAACGTAGCCGCCGACCACTACCACCGCTACCCCGAAGACATCGCGCTGATGGCGAAACTCGGCGTCGGGGCCTACCGGATGTCCGTTGCCTGGCCGCGCATCCAGCCCGAGGGCAACGGCGCGCCCAACCCCGAAGGCCTCGGTTTCTACGACAAGCTCATCGACGCCGTCTGCGAGGCCGGCATCGCTCCCGCCGTCACGCTCTACCACTGGGACACCCCGCAGGCCGTCGAAGACGAGGGCGGCTGGCTCTCCCGGGCGACCGCTGAGCGCTTCGCCGAATACGCCCAAATCCTCGGGGACCGCTTCGCCGATCGGGTGAAACTGTGGATTCCGCTCAACGAGCCCATGGTCATGTCCATCTTCGGCTACGGCATCGGCGAGTACGCGCCCGGCAAGGTCCTGCTGCTGGACGCCATCCCGACCGCGCACCACCAGAACCTCGCGCACGGCCTCGCCGTCCAGGCCCTGCGCGCGGCCGGGGCCACGAACATCGGCACGGCCAACAACCACTCGCCCATCTGGCCCGCCGACGACGACGCGCAGGACGCCGCGGAATACCTGGACGCCCTGCTCAACCGGCTCTACGCCGACCCCATGCTGGTCGGCACCTACCCCGAACAGCTGCACCAGCACCTGCCCGCCGGGTTCGCCGACGACCTGTCCACCATCGCGCAGCCGCTCGACTTCTACGGCATCAACTACTACGAACCGCAGGGGGTCGCGATGCCCGGCCCGGGCAACCCGCTGCCCTTCGAGCTGCGCGACATCGAGGGTTACCCGATGACGAGCAACGGCTCGCCGATCGTCCCGCACGCCCTGCGCGAACTGCTGCTCGGCTTCCACCACCGCTACCGCGAACAGCTGCCGCCGATCCAGATCACCGAGAACGGCTGCAGCTTCGCCGACGAAGTCGCCGAGGACGGCGGTGTCCACGACCCCGAACGCATCGACTTCCTGCACAGCCACCTCGTCGCGCTGCGCGAGGCGATGGACGCCGGCGTCGACGTCCGCGGCTACTTCTGCTGGTCCCTGATGGACAATTTCGAGTGGTCCAAGGGTTACGCGCCGCGCTTCGGCCTGGTGCACGTCGACTACGAGACCCTGCGGCGCACGCCGAAGGACTCGTTCCACTGGTACCGGAAGCTGGTGCGGAATGAGTGAAACGACCCGAGCGGTCCCGGAAGCGCTCGCCGAACCCGTCGTGCGGGTGCGGCCCGGCTGGATGAGCCTGCTGTTCTTCGCGAACATCGCGCTCTGGCTGGGCGTCTACGCGCCGATCCAGGTGCTGCTGCCCCAGCAGGCCGAGCTGCTCGACCAGGTGAACAAGGAGTTCGTGCTCGGACTGGTGATGGGCGTCGGCGCGGTCGTGGCGCTGGTCGTCAACCCGGCCGTCGGGCTGTTGTCGGACCGGACGACCTCGCGGTTCGGCCGCCGCCACCCGTGGACGGTCGCCGGCGCGGCTGTGGCCGCCGTCGGGCTGCTCGTGCTGGCGTTCGCGCCGGACGTCGCGCTGATGATCACCGGCTGGTGCCTCGTCCAGGCCGGGCTCAACGGCATGCTCGCGACACTGATGTCCGCCATCGCCGACCGCGTCCCGGTCGGGCAGCGCGCGCAGGTCGGCGGGCTCGTCGGGATCGCGCAGATGCTCGGCACCGTGCTGGGCGCGGTCGTGGTCGTCGTCATGCTCGGCATCGCCGGGCTGCCGCTCGCCTACGCGGCCTGCGCCGGGATCGTCCTGGCCGGCGCCGCGTTCTTCGTCCTCCGGACGCCGGACGCGCGCCTGCCGGTCGAGTTCCGGCCGTCGTCCCAGGCCGGCGAGGTCCTCCGCAACCTGTGGGTCTCGCCGCGGCGGTTCCCCGACTTCGCGTGGGCGTGGTCGTGCCACTTCATGATCAACCTGGGCAACGCGTTCGGGACGCTGTACCTGCTGTTCTTCCTGAAGGACGCGGTGCACTACCCGGACCCGGACACCGGGCTGCTCATCATGATGGCGCTCTACGGCGTCGCGCTCGTGATCGGCGCGCTGCTCGCGGGCCACTTCTCCGACAGGTCCGGACGGCGCAAGCCGTACGTCCTGGTGGCCTCCGGAGTGATGGCGCTGGCCGCTTTGCTGCTCGTCGTCTGGCAGAGCTGGCCGGTCGCGCTCGCGGCGTCCCCGCTGCTCGGCGTCGGGTTCGGCGCGTACATGGCTGTCGCGCTGGCGATGCTGACGCAGGTGCTGCCGACGGCGCAGGACCGCGCCAAGGACCTGGGCGTCATCAACATCGCGAACTCGCTGCCGCAGGTGGTCGCACCGCTGGTGACGCCGCTGGTGCTCGCTTACCTCGGCGGCTATTCGGGGCTCTTCGCGGCTTCGGCGATCGCGACGCTGCTGGCCGCGGTGCTCGTGCTGCGCGTGAAGGCGGTTCGCTAGACGTTGGAACCGCGGGCCGGTGCCGGTCGGGGGAGGGGAGTGCAACGGCACCGGCCCGCGGAATTCGGGGGCCGCCCAAGGCGGGTCACGAGCGCGATCACCTGCATGATCACTGCTGCGTGTGTTGATCAATCTAGCGGGGGATTACGGCCTGGGCTAGGGCTAACGCGTATTTTTTTCGATTAATCGCGGTGGGGACCGGGTGGTGGCCGAGGACTGGTTCGCGCTGCTCGGGGGTGCGGGCGAAACAGTCCTCGGCCCGGGCGAGTGCGGGCGCGGGTCCGACGGGGCGATCGGCCGGCCGCGGCTCGCCTGTCCAGGGGGTCAGGCGGTGACCGCTCGGCGCGGATTCACCAGCGCGTGGCGACCGGTGGTCTCGGCCGCGGTGGGGGCCGGGTGCGCGGAGATCGGGCTCTTGCGACGGCCCTGCAGGCGGCTGTCCGTCGCTGACTGTTGCTGCGGGGCCAGTCCGCCGGCCACCAGGTGTTCGTGCGCGACCTGCCAGACCGAGCACGGCGCCTTGCAGCGGTGCCACCGGGTCGAGCAGGTCGGGCAGTCACCGCGCTCGTCGGGCTCGTGCATCTTCAGCATCGCGCGCCACGCCTCGGTCAACCGGGGCAGTTCGGAACGCGCGACCGAGACGAGCGACTGGGCGTCGGCGCGGTTCGCCAGGTCGGTCAGCATGTCGAGGCGCTCCCAGACCGCATTGCGGAGGACCTGCCCGAGAACCTGATCCATGTCAGCTCACCGTTACCTTTCCGCCATCTTGGCGGCTTCGTTGAGCGCGGCGCGCAGCTGGCCGAGCTGGCCGGACGTCAGCCGCGCGGTCTCGCCGGGAGGTGAGACCAGTACCACCTGGTTGTCTTCGACGAACACCGTCACCGCCCGCTCGCGGCTGATGAGGTCGCCGCACTGCACGCGCCAGACGAGCTGGCCGCCCTCGTAGTGACGGACGCTCGCGGTGCGGGGGTCCACCGCGGCCGCGGGGGTGACGGGGCGGACGGCGGAAACGGGAGAGACCGTCGCCGGCCGCACGGCGCGGGTGGCCGTGCCGGCATGTCCCCCTGCGAACGAGTCCACGAACTCCACGCCCTTCTCCGCTCTGTCGAAAGTCTCCGAAGATGCCTTCTGCAACATCGCCTTGTCGCAACGCTGCGGTTTCCGTAGCTCTCCGTGATCGCAACCGGTGTGCGTCCGGTGACGGAGATCTGACAACTACAGTGAGGTGAAACCGGGTGCGATAGAAGGTGGAACCGGCGTCATAGCGGTGACTGGGCTCGGTTCCACGGTAAGCGGTCAGCGGACTTCGCCCCGACCGATCAGGGCACCAGTTCGGGTGTTCACACAGTTCCCGAGGTTTGCCTACGCTGTTTCGCAGACGCCCGACCGGACAGTGGAGGGGGCGCGATGGACGCCAGTAACGGTGGCAGTGCCGAAGCCCGGCAGAGCCACGCGGTTCCCGCTGACGCGTGGGAGCAGCCGGAGATGAGAACGGCTCTCGCGTCGCGCGAGATCAGCGCCGTGTACCGGCTCCTGCGCAAGCACGGTGTCTCGCAGCGCCAGATAGCCGCGATGACCGGCCAGTCCCAGTCCGAGGTGTCGGAGATCCTCAAGGGCCGCCAGGTCATGGCCTACGACGTGCTCACGAGGATCGCCGACGGCCTGGGCGTCCCCCGTGGGTACATGGGCCTCGCCTACGACGAGGCCACGGCGATACGGGTCGTCGGCTCCGCCGACGGCCAGCAGGCGGAGGAGGACGAGTCCGTGAAGCGACGGAGGTTCCTCGCGCACGCTGCCCAAGTCACGATGGGCGCGGCGGTGTTCGGTCCGGAATCGGGCACCTGGTCGGCCGGACCGGCCAGGACGCCGGCGCCCGGGCGCATCGGCATGACCGACGTCCGCCAGGTGGAAGCCGCGACGCGGGCGCTGCGGGCGCTCGACTACCAGTACGGCGGCGGTTTCTGCCGCGACGCCGTCGTGGCCCAGCTGTCCTGGGGCCAGCAGATGCTCGAAGCGCACGGCACCGACATGGTGAAGAACCGGCTCTACGTCGCCCTCGCCGACCTGCACTCCCTCGCCGGCTGGACCTCCTTCGACACCGGCCTGATGGACTCCGCCCGCGGCCACTTCGCGAACGCGCTGGACCTGGCCAAGCAGGGCGACAACCACCCGCTGGTGGCCAACGTGCTCTACCGCATGGGCCGCGTCTACCTGCACCAGGACGCCCCGAACGACGCGCTGAAGCTGTTCCAGCTGGGCCAGATCGCCGCCCAGAAAAGCGGTTCCGAGCTGGCCGTCTCCGTGCTGTGCGCGAACGAGGCCTGGGCCTACGCGATGATGGGCAACGAAGAGCAGGCGGTGAAGCTGCTCGGCCGGAGCAAGGACGAGTTCGAGCGCGCCAACCTGGCCGAAGCCGAGTCGTGGGTCAAGTTCTTCACCGAGACCGACGTCTACGCCATGGTCGGCACCGTCCACACGGTCCTCGCGCAGAAGAACGCCGAGCACACCAAGTACGCGATTCCCGCGCTGACCAGGGCCGTCGAGTCCTACGACGACGAGATGGCCCGTTCCAAGACGTTCATGCTGAGCGCGCTCGCCACCAACCACCTGCTGGACGGCGACCTCGACCACGGCGCCAAGGTCGGCGGCAAGGCCATCGACTGCGCCGAGGGCATCAAGTCCGAGCGGGTCAAGGACCGCATGCGGCCCTTGCAGGAAGAAGCCGAGCGCCGCCGCAACAACGCCGACGCCCGTGACCTCGCCGACCGCCTCCACGCTTTCTACGCCGCTTAACGCCGAAGGCGCCGGCGCGGTTTTGGACGGCCGGTTCACCTCCGGGAAGCTGCGTGGCGTGCTGGCCGAGACCTGCGCGCAGCTGGGGCTCGACCCGGCGGGCGCGCGGCTGCTGCGGTTCACCAACAACGCGGTGTACGCGCTGGTCACCGCGCCGCTCGTGATCCGGATCGTCGGCTCGACGCAGCTGCGGCACCGCGTCGGCACGGTCGTGCGCGTGGCCCGGCACCTCGAACGCCACCACCTCCCCGCGATCCGGCTGCTCGACGGCATCGAACAGCCCCTGGAGGTCGGCGGCCACCTGGTGACCGTCTGGCACCAGGTGCCCAGCATCGGCCGGCCGGCGACGTCGGCCGACCTGGCCCGGCTGCTGCGCCAGGTGCACGCGCTGCCCCCGCCGCCCGGCCTCGCCGAGTGGGCGCCGTTCGCCGCGGTGCGGGCCCGGGTGTCCGACGCCGAGGAGATCAGCGACGCCGACCGGGAGTTCCTGCTCGAGCGCTGCGCCGAGCTCGAGGCCGAGCTGGCCGAGCTGGATTTTCCGCTGCCCAGGGGGCTGGTCCACGGCGACGCGTACCCCGGCAACGTCATCCCCGGCCCGGACGGCCCGGTGCTCTGCGACTTCGATTCCTCGTGCGTCGGCCCGCCGGAATGGGACCTGACGCCGCTGGCGGTCGGCCGCGAGCGGTTCGGTGACCCGCCGGTGCACTACCGGACGTTCGCCGCGGCGTACGGCTTCGACGTGACGTCCTGGCCCGGGTTCGCCGTCCTCCGGGGGATCCGCGAGCTCAAGCTGACGACCAGCGTGCTGCCGATCCTGCGCAGCCGGCCGCAGGTCCGGCCCGAGCTCTTCCGCCGCCTGGACGACCTCCGGAGCGGCCGGACGGGCGCGCGCTGGACCCGTTACCGTTGACCGCCATCTGTCACTTGGTGTGATCGACGACACAAGCTGCACGTGCATTCGCCGACTGCAAATGACCGTTCGTCGCATCCAAAAGGCGGCCCGCTCTGGGTAGAAAGTTCGGTCCGACCAGTCACCCCCAATGGGTCACCGGCCATCCCAATGCGCAACTTGCAGCTACTCGCGGTGACTTCGCACCCGGTCCTACCTGCGGTGACGACGTTCAGGAAGCGACGACCGGCGCCCGCGTCAGCACGACGGCGAACCCGAACGCCAGTCCCATGACGGTCAGCTCGAGCGTCGCCCAGGCGGCGAGCGCCGTGCGGTCGTGCCGGACGATCCGCGGCATCAGGCGCCAGCGGACGTTCGCGCCGAGTAGAGCGATGACGCCGGTGCAAACGAGCTTCAGCACGAGCAGCTGTCCGTACGGCGTCGTGAAGAGGGCCGTCCAGAAGCCGATGGTCGGGTTGAGCGAGATCTCGACCAGGCCGTTGAACAGCCCGGTCGCCGCCGAGAGGACCAGGCAGAGCGTCGCGAGCTTCGAGAACCGCGGCAGCGCGTGCGCGAGCAGCGTCCGGTTCGCCACGAGGAGCACGGTCATCGCGCCGAGCCCGCCGGTCCAGGCGACGGCGCTCATGACGTGCAGCTCCATCGAGATCATCGTGTAGTCGTGGTAGTTCCAGTTCGACGCGTGCCCGGTGACCGGCAGCGGCAGCAGCGCGAACAGGCCCAGCCCGACCCGGACCTCGGCGGGCACCTTCTCGCCGAAGCGCAGCGCCAGCGCGCCGATCCCGGCGTGGACGAGCGCGAGCACGGCGACGATGACGAGCGCCTTCCCGGCGCCGACGTCGGCGATGTACTGGCCGATGTCGGACGCCGAGAGCGTCGAGGAGCCCGGCTTGTACTCCGCGGTCTGCAGGATCAGCGCGACGACCGCGGCCGTGGCCCAGACGAGCGCCGCGGCGACGGCGGCCGGCCGCGCCAGCCGCATGACCGGCTCGGTCAGCTTCGGCCGGTCGTAGCCGACGAGCACCGACAGCAGCGCGAGCCCGATGGTGGTGACGGCGGCGAGGTCGAGCAGGACCCGGACGACCGGGATGCCGGCCGAGACCACCGCGCTGGGCTCCACGACACCGGGAACCGGGGTGGTGGACAGGAGCGCGACGCCGATCAGGGCGCCGAGCAGCCCCGCCGTCACGACGCACAGCAGCGTCGAATAGCGGGGTTTGGTGGTGGTCTCGGCCTGCGTCATCAGTTCTTCTCTTCGATCTTCCCGCCAGAACGCAGGGCCACGGTGAGCCCGATCGCCAGCAGCACGACGGCACCGGCGATCCAGACCCAGATCGGCACCCCGGTCGACGACGACTGCGGCGCCGCCGACGAGGAACCACCCGGCGACCTCGCCGCGTCGACGGCCGCCGGCGTGCCGGTGCCCGCCGTGGTGAGGGTGAAGCTGAACTCACCGGTCACCGGGTGGCCGTCCGCCGACAGCACCCGGTAGCCGACGGTGTACTTGCCGACCGGCCCGAGCGGCCGCAGGGGCGCGCTGATCACGTTGTTCACCACGCTGATCGGGCCTTCGGCCCACTGGCCGCCGCCCGGCCCGGTCACCGCGATCTGGTTGACGTCCGCGCCCTGCACGTACTGGTCGAAGGTCAGGCTGAGCTTCGCCGGGCCGGTGGCGACGGACGAGCCGTTCGCCGGGTCTGAGGAGATCAGCACGTTGTGCGCCAGCGCCGGGGTGGCCGTGCCGAGCACGGCCACCCCGGTCAACGCCAGCGCGACGAGCGCCTTACGCATTCAGCTGTTGCCTCCCGACTTGGCCGTGGCCTTGCGGGCCCGGATGGTCGCGCCGGCCCCGACACCGAGGCCGATGGCGCCGACGAGCAGGCCCGCGCCGCCGAGCCAGCGGGCCGTGTTGTCCGACGTCGCCGCCGCTGCTTCAGTGTGCTCCCCGGTGGTGGACGCCGTGTCGGCGGACATGTTGTGCGCGTCGCCTTCGGCCGCCTTCGCGGCCAGCTTGACCGCCGGTGCCGGGTGCTCCGGCTCCTCCCCGCCCGCCGGGGTCGGCTGGTTCCAGTCGACGACCTTGCCGTCGCTGTAGGTCTGGTGGGCCGGGAACTCCACCTGGTCCACGTTGGTCGGCAGCGGGCCGAAGCTCACCGAGAACTCCTGGTAGTCGGTGGCCTTGAGCTCGCTGCCCGGCTGCGCGGTCCAGGTGACCGCGGTGACGGCTTCGGTGATCTGCGTCCCGTTGTCCTTGGTGATCGGGGCGGGCAGCTTCGACTTCGTCACCTGGGCGGTCCAGCCGGGGACCGGCTTGGTGCGCACCGAGCCGATGCCGTAGTCGGCCTTGAAGTCGACGGCGACCTTGGTGGTGGTGACGGGGTCCTTCTCTTCGCTCGGCACGCGGAACACGATCGCCGCGTAGCCGCCCTTCGTGGGCTGCGGGCCGTAGACGTTGGCCGTGACGTGCGCGGACGCGGCGCCGGCGCCGAGGAGGCCGGCGAAACCGACGGTGGCGGCGAGGAAACCGGCGCGCTTGAAGACGTGCTGGGACATGGGTTCACTCCTGATGAACGCAAGAAGGGGCAGCGGACTCGGGGTCCGCTGTTCGGGGATGGCGCTGGGGTTCAGGAGTGGACGGGCGGGCCGCGCCGCCCGCGGATCCGGCGCAGGTCGACGCCGACGAGGTGATCCGGACCGCCCGTGCGGGCCGGCACGATGGCGGGAGCTGCCGCCGGCACCGGCAGCGGCGTGAGCAGCCGCGGCAGGATCGCGCGCAGCACGGCCAGCACCGTGAGGAGCTTCGAGTCCGCGCGGGCCAGCAGCAGGGCGGTGAGCACGGTCGCGATCGTGTGCGCGGCGATCATGCCGAGCCCGGTGGCGCCGGGCATCGCGTACATGTCGTGGTGGCCGGCGAGCGTGGTGAGCAGCAGGTGCATCACCACCTGGGCGGTGCCCAGGAGGACGATCGTGGCGACCGGCCCGCGTGCCTTACGGGCGAGCGCGGCCGCGGTCCAGCCGAACAGGCCGGTGAGCAGGACGGTCATCGCCGGGTCCGGCAGCCCGCCGTCGGCGATGCGGTGGGCGGTGACGGAAAGTGCACCGGCGCTCACGGCGAGCAATACTCCGCGGGTAGCTCCGAGCACGGCGGGACGCCGTGCCGGATCGCTCATGGAGAGCAGCCTAAGGGACCTGCTTCCCCGCGAGCGTGTGATCCCGTGAAGTGAGCACACACCGAGTTCACGTCTGGTGGCCCGCTGTGGTTCACGGGATTTGTTGCCGATCGTGCCCGGGTAGGCCACGGTGGGCCGGAGACGGGGGTTTGGGCGGTTGGTGCCCTGGGTACTGAGCCGCTGGTCAGGAACTAGCCCGTTCGGGTGAAGGCCGGTACGAGGGGCGGGAGAGCGAACACGGATGAACCTCTTCGACTACATCTCCGACCGGGCGAGCAAACTGTGGCTGGAGGCCTACCTGCACACCAGCATGGTGGTGCAGTGCACCGTCCTCGCCGCCGTCCTCGGCGTGCTGATCGGGGTCGCGGTGTACCGCAGCCCGGTCGGTTCGGCGGTGGCGACGGCGCTGGCGAGCACGATCCTGACGGTCCCGTCGTTCGCCCTCCTGGGCCTGCTGATCCCCCTCTCGGGGCTCGGTCCGACGACGGCCGTCATCGCGCTGGTGCTCTACGGCCTGCTGCCGATCGTCCGGAACACCATCGTCGGGCTCGACGGCGTCGACCCGGCGGTCACCGACGCCGCCCGCGGCATCGGGATGAGCCGCTTCGGGGTGCTCACCCGCGTCGAGCTGCGGCTGGCCTGGCCGGCGATCCTCACCGGCATGCGGGTGGCCACGCAGATGCTGATGGGCATCGCCGTGATCGCCGCCTACGCGAAGGGTCCCGGCTTCGGCGCCG
This sequence comes from Amycolatopsis rifamycinica, assembly GCF_000695625.1. Lineage (GTDB taxonomy): Bacteria > Actinomycetota > Actinomycetes > Mycobacteriales > Pseudonocardiaceae > Amycolatopsis > Amycolatopsis rifamycinica. Next base: position 327,574 of record NZ_JMQI01000079.1, on the reverse strand, counting down.
AGGTCTTCTCCGGGCTCACGAACGCGGGGAGCACGAACTCCCTCAACCAAGCCGTCACCGGCACGGTCGGGGTGGTCATCCTCGCCCTGCTCCTCGACGGCGTCTACGTCCTGATCAAGCGCTTCACCGTCTCTAGGGGTGTCCGTGGCTGAGAACGAGGAAGTCTCCGGCGTCGAGATCGAGCTGGAGCACGTGACCAAGCGGTACCCCGGCACCCGCACCCCGGCGGTCGACGACTTCTCGATGGTCGTGCCCGCCGGCAAGATCGTCGTCTTCGTCGGCCCCTCCGGCTGCGGCAAGACGACCACGATGCGGATGATCAACCGGCTGATCGAGCCGACGTCCGGCCGGATCACCATCGGCGGCGACGACGCGCTGAAGCTCGACGTCGACACGCTGCGCCGCCGGATCGGCTACGCCATCCAGCAGGCCGGGCTGTTCCCGCACTTCACCGTCGCGCAGAACATCGCGGTGGTGCCGGGCCTGCTCGGCTGGGACAAGAAGAAGGTCAACGACCGGGTCGAGGAGATGATGGACCTGGTCGGGCTCGACCCGGCCGACTTCCGCGACCGATTCCCGCGCCAGCTGTCCGGTGGCCAGCAGCAGCGCGTCGGCGTCGCGCGAGCGCTGGCGGCGGACCCGCCGGTGCTGCTGATGGACGAGCCGTTCGGCGCGGTCGACCCGATCACCCGCGGCAACCTGCAGGACGAGCTGCTGCGCCTGCAGACCGAGCTGAAGAAGACGATCGTCTTCGTCACGCACGACTTCGACGAGGCCGTGAAGCTGGGCGACAAGATCGCGGTGCTGGGCAACCAGTCGACGATCCTGCAGTACGACACCCCGGAAGCGATCCTGGCGAACCCGGCGGACGACACGGTCGCGGGCTTCGTGGGCGCGGGCGCGTCGCTGAAGCAGCTGACGTTGCTGCGCGTCCGCGACGTCGAACTCCAGCAGGACGCGCTCACCGTGACCGACGACGAGACGCCCGCCTCGGTCCGGGAGAAGCTCCAGTCGTCGCGCAAGCACTTCGCGCTGGTGCTGGACGCGCGCCGCCGCCCGACGCGCTGGGTGCACGTCCGCGAGCTCACTTCGGCGACGTCGCTGGCCAACCTCGGCAAGCCGCTGCGCGACGTCGTCAGCCTGCAGTCGACGCTGCAGGACGCGCTCGAGGCGATGCTCGCCGAGGGCGGCTCGGTGCCGGTCACCGGCGCGCGCGGCGAGTACGCGGGCACGATCCAGCTGGACACCGTGATCGCGACCATCCAGCAGCTGCGCGAGGAGCACACGAACGACGAAGAGGTGCCGGCATGACGGCGGCCGTCGACACCGGCTTCAGCACCGAGTCCGGCTCCAAGCGCGCGGAACGCGTCCGGCTGTTCGCCCAGCCGATCGCGGTGCTGGTGATCGTCGCGGTGACGCTGGCCGCGGTGTTCTCCAGCGGCCTGACCGCGACGGAGAAGGCGACGCTCAACGCGTCTTCGCTGCTCACGGCGTTGCGGGACCACGTGCTGATGACCCTCGTGGTGACGGCGATCGTCGTGCTGGTGGCGGTGCCGCTTGGGATCCTGGTGACGCGGCCGTGGGCGCGCTTCCTGGCCCCGGTCTTCCTGGCCGTCGCGAACATCGGCCAGGCCGCGCCCGCGCTGGGCGTGCTGGTGCTGTGGTTCATCGTCACCGGCGCGACCGGCGGCATCTGGGTCGCGGCGCTGCCGCTGGCGTTCTACTCGCTGCTGCCGGTGCTGCGGAACACGATGGTCGGCATCCAGCAGGTCGACCCGGCGCTCATCGACGCCGGCCGCGGCATCGGGATGTCGGCGGGCGCGGTGCTGTGGCGCGTCGAACTCCCGCTGGCCGTCCCGCTGATCCTGGCCGGCCTGCGCACGTCGCTCGTCCTGGCGGTGGGCACGGCGACGTTCGGCATGTTCGTCAACGCCGGCGGCTTCGGGCTGCTCATCGACACCGGCTACAAGCTCAACCTGACCCCGGTGCTGGTGACGGGCTCGGTGCTGGCCGTCGCGCTGGCCCTGCTGGTCGACTGGCTGGGCGCGGTCGCCGAACAGTACTTCGGACCGAAGGGGCTGCGATGAAACTCCGGCGACTGGCCGTCGTGGCGCTGCTGGGCGTGACGCTGTCGTCCTGCGGGCTGACGGTCAACCAGGCGGTGCCGTACGACATCAAGCCGGGCTCGATCCAGCCGATCCCGTCCCTGCAGGGCGTGCGGGTGACGGTGGGGTCCAAGGACTTCACCGAGAACATCATCCTGGCGTACATGGCCGAGATGGCGTTGACGGCCGCGGGCGCCGACGTCGTCGACCTGTCCGACATCAAGGGCTCGAACTCGTCCCGGCAGGCACTGCTGTCCGGCCAGACGGACCTCACGTGGGAGTACACGGGCACGGGCTGGATCAACTACCAGGGCAACGAGCTCCCCGTCCCCGGCGGCGAGCAGGCCCAGTACGAGGCGACGGCCAAGGCGGACGAAGAGAAGTTCGGCGTCACGTGGCTGAACTATTCGCCGCTGAACGACCAGTACGCGTTCGCGGTGACGGAGGCGTACGGCGCGGCCAACAACCTGGAGACGACGTCCGACCTGGCGGCGTTCATCAAGCAGAAGCCGGACCAGGCGGTGTTCTGCCTGGAGACGGAGTTCACCAGCCGACAGGACGGCTTCCCGGCCGCGGTCAAGGCGTACGGCTTCCAGAAACCGACGGTGAAGAACTTCGGCATCGGCACGATCTATTCGGCGGTCGCGAGCGGAGCCTGCCCGGTGGGCGAGGTCTTCACCACGGACGGCCGGATCTCGGGGTTGAACCTGCGGGTCCTGGAGGACGACAAGAAAGCGTTCCCCCAGTACAACGCGGTGGTCACGCTGCGCACGGAGTGGCTGAAGCAGCACCCGGAGGTCCGCGGCCCCCTGGAGAAGGTCAGCGCGGCGATCGACAACGAGCAGATGATCGAGCTCTGCAAGCAGGTCGACGTCGACGGCCAAGACGCGGGCAAGGTCGCCCACGACTGGATGGTCAAGAAGGGCTTCGTGAAGTAGCCGAACGGCCGGGCAGCGATCACGCTGCCCGGCCGTTTGTCAAACCAGCCATCCACAGGCGCGGAGTTGTCCACAGATTTCCGCGCCACCCGTTTTTGCCCCCTACCGCCGATAGACTGGACCAGGGGACGCCCCGTTACCTTTTTCGTGGTTCCTGATCAAGGAGCTGTGGTTGCCAAGCCCGGCCTGACTTGCGCCCCCAGTCGAAGGCATGATCCGGGGGTGGTGTCACCGGGTCTGGTGGCGTCGACCGACCGCTGATAGGGACACGGCCACCAGCTTGGTAGGTCTCGTCGTAACGTGGGTGCCGGCGCTCGACGCCCGACTGGTGACCACAACCGACGACCGAACGGCATCCCGCTGCGGTGGACCGGCCGGGATCGCCAAGGCCGGGCGGCGCAAACTCACCGAGATTGCCAAGGTCCACGCGCCTCGCATGGGTGAGCGGCTGGTCGAGGCGATCATGACCGCCCTCGGCGAGCAGACCGTCACCGTCCCGGGCACCACCGCCGCGGACACCGTCCTGCCACGGCTGGCCGACAGTTTGGAAACCCGTGCTCCTCCAGCGCTGACAGGTCGCCGAGCAAGTCGAGGGGTCGGCGACGCCTCGAACTTCGCCTCGTCTGGGCATCTGGCTGCCTATGCGGGCATCGCGCCGGTCACCCGCAGCTCCGGCACCAGCATCAAAGGCGAACACCCCGCACGCACCGGCAACCGGCAGCTCAAACGAGCGTTCTTCCTCGCCGCATTCGCCGCCCTGTCCGATCCGACCAGCAGGGCGTACTACGACCGCAAACGGGCTGAGGGCAAGAAACACAACGCCGCCCTGATCTGCCTCGCCCGCCGCCGCTGCGACGTCCTCTACGCCATGCTCCGCAACGGCACCCACTACCGCCAACCCGAACCGGCCCCCACAGCGGCTTGACAACCAGATAGGGACGCCCCCCGGGACAGGGTGGGGGCTGCGGTCAGATCCCCAGCCGGTGCAGCAGCTGGCCTTCGAGCCGCTCAAGCTCGCCGGCCACCGCTCGGTGCACCGACTTCCGCCGCGCGGTCGGCATCCGCTCCGCCGCGCGCACCGAAGCCGACAGCTGCTCCAACGTCCCCAGCGCCCCCTTCGCGAACTCCCGGTCCGCGTCGGAAGCCCGGTCCGACTTCTGCAGGTCACGGCAGCCCTCGGCCACCCCCGCGATCCGGGCGTGCAGGGCCGCGCCCCGGCCGGTGTACTCGCCCAGCCGGTCGATCGAGACCCCCAGCTTGCGCGCCTGGTAGCGGTCGTAGGCCTCGCGGGCCGCGCCCGCCGCGCGGACCGCGAGCGGAGCCACCACCGGCAGCACCGCCGGCCCGAGCACCTTCGCCACCGCGACCGCGTTCTTCGCCCTCTTAGGGGTGAACCTGGCTTCACCCTCGACCTTGGCCTTGCGCGCCATGGCACCTCCTGCGACGTGTCGAGGTCGAACTTACTGGTCGCCTGGGTGGCGGGCATGTCGGCTCGGCCGTGGGAATCTAGAGTGATCTCCATGAACACCGAGGTGGTACTCGACGCGGGCGCGGTCAGCCGCTGCCGTCGTCGCGTGCACCTCGAACACGACCCCGCCATGCGCGAAGTACCGCTTTCCCCGCCCGACCCGACCGCGCAGCAGCGGATCGACGACGCCGCCGCCCACCGCGAGGACATCGTCAACCGGCTGATGGCCGCCAACGACGACCACTGGGCGAAGATCGGCCGCGACCTCCCGGCCCACGAACGCGTCGAGCAGACGTTGCAGGCCTTCGCCGACGGCGCGCGCTACATCTGGGGGGCGCTGCTGCCGGTCGACACGGCCGGGCACCGGCGCGGCGGGATCGACCTGCTCGTCCGCACCGGCCGCGGCTACGTCCCGGTGCTCGTCGTCCGGCACCGGATCACCGACCGCGGGGCCGGCGCGATCGTCACGGAACTGACCGATCTCGATCCGGGGCACCGGACCGCCGACGAGGGCCGCAAGGTCCGGTCGCAGCCGCGTGACCAGCTCCGGCTCGTGCACATCCGGCGCATGCTGCAGACGCTCGGGCAGGCCGACGAGAGCCTCGCCATCGGCGGCGTCATCGGCCTCGACGCCGACGTCGTCGTCTGGCACGACCTCACCGCGGCCACCTGGCCGGGCGGGCGCAGCGCGCTCACCGAGTACCAGGCCCGGTTCGCCGACCGGCTCGCCATCGCCACCGCCGCCGCGAACGGCGAGGAGCCGCTGGCCGAGCCGTCGCGCGTGCTGGAGTGCCGTCGCTGCCCGTGGTGGCCGACGTGCGAGGTCGTGCTCACCGAAACCCGCGACGTCAGCCTCGTCGTCCGCGGCGAGGACGCGGTCGAGCTGCGCCGCGCCGGCGTGTCCACTGTGGACAAGCTGGCCGCGCTCGACCCGGCGGGCGAGCCGCCGGCGGTGAACTGGACCGGCGTCACCTTCCCGGACGCCGTCGTGCTCGCCCGGGCCTGGCTGGCCGACCTGACGCTGGTGCGCCGCGTCGACCGGGTCGAGGTGCCGCGCGCCGACGTCGAGGTCGACGTCGACATGGAGAGCTTCGGCGACGCCGGCGCGTACCTCTGGGGCTGCCTGCTCAGCGGCGCCGACATCGGCGTCCCGCAGGGCTACCGCGCCTTCGCGACGTGGGACCCGCTGCCCACCGACGACGAGGCCCGTTCCTTCGCCGAGTTCTGGGCCTGGCTCACCGACGTCCGCGAGCGCACCGAAGCGGCCGGCCTGACCTTCCGCGCCTACTGCTACAACGCGCTCGCCGAGAACCGCTGGCTCTTCGGCTCCGTGGAGCGCTTCGGCGAGCACCCCGGCGTCCCATCGAAGAAGAACATCCAGTCCTTTGTGGACTCCGAACAGTGGGTGGACCTCTTCCGCAGCGTCACCGACCAGTTCCTGTGCTCCCACGGCAAGGGCCTGAAGGTGATCGCTCCGGTGGCCGGCTTCTCGTGGCGCGACCCGGAAGCGGGCGGCGAGGCGTCGATGCGCTGGTACCGCGACGCCGTCGGCATGGACGGCGAGAAACCGGACGACGACCAGCGCGAACGCCTCCTGCGCTACAACGAGGACGACGTCCTCGCGACGCGGGCGCTGCGCGAGTGGATCGACGCCCGGGCGCAGGACGAAGTCCCGTACATGTTCGATCTCTGAGTTCGTTCACCGGCTAAGACACTTGTGTCCTGACCCATCCTGCGTAATACTCGTTCGCGAGTACTCGTAGACGAGGAGTCAGATGAACCGACGGAAGGTCGCCAACGTCCTGGGGCTGGCCGTCCTCTCCGTCGTGCAGGAACGCCCCATGCACCCGTACGAGATGGCGGCCGTGCTCAAGCAGCGCGGCAAGGACGCCGACATGCCGATCAAGTGGGGCTCGCTCTACACCGTCGTCGCCAATCTCGAGAAACACGGCTTCGTCGAGGCGGTCGAGAACGTGAAGGACGGCGGACGGCCCGAGCGGACCGTCTACCGGATCACCGCGGCCGGGCGGGCGGAGTTCGAGGACTGGGTCCGCGAGCTCGTCGGCACGGTCGACCGGGAACCGCCGCGGTTCAAGGCCGGGCTGTCGCTGATCGGGGTCCTGGGTCCCGACCAGGCGATCAGCCGGCTGCGGGAGCGGCTCGGGCAGCTCGACGAGCGCGTCGAGGCGCGCCGGGCGGAGCTGGAGCAGCTGCGGCCGTTGATGCCGCGGATGTTCCTGGTCGAGGTCGAGTACGACATCGCGATGACCGACGCCGAGGCGCGCTGGGTGCGCGGCTTCCTCGACGAACTGACCAGCGGCACCCTGCCCGGCATCGAGGCCTGGCGGCGCTGGTACGAGACCGGCGAACCTCCCCAAGACCTGGGGGAGTTCGTCGAAGAGAAATAGCACGGACCCCGGGAGGTGCTGGCACACCGCCCGGGGTCCTCGACCCCGAACCGAGCACGCCCGGCACGAGGTGGCACCGCAAGGATAAACCGGGTGCGCTCTTCGGTTCGGCTCAACCGAACAGGAGAGATCCATGGAGACGACCCGCAAGCACAAAGTGCCCGAAATGGAGGGGTTCCAGGCCCGCTGGTACGCCAAGAACCGCGGCACCGAAGCCCAGCTCGCGCAGTACCGGCGGCAGGCGGCCGAGGTGACCGCCGGGCTGGCCGACGGCGCCGAAATCCTCGAGGTGGCGCCCGGGCCCGGCTTCTTCGCCGTGGAGCTGGCGAAGCGCGGCTACCGCGTCACCGGGCTCGACATCAGCCACACCATGGTGGAAATCGCCCGGGAGAACGGCGCGGGGCTCGACATCGACTTCCGCCAGGGCGACATCACGCACGCGCCCTTCGAGGCCGGATCGTTCGACTTCCTGATCTGCCAAGCCGCGTTCAAGAACTTCCGGCAGCCGGTCGCCGCGTTGAACGAGATGTACCGCGTGCTGCGTCCGGGCGGCTTCGCGGTGATCCACGACCTGAACCACGAGGCCACCGCCGCGGACATCGCCCGCGAGGTAGGCGGGATGAACCTGGGCACGGTCAGCGGCTTCACGACCCGGCAGGCGCTGGCATGGCTGCGACGCCGCGCGTTCACCCGCGAGCAGTTCGAGGCCTTGGCCGCGGAAAGCGCGTTCGGCGGCTGCTCGGTCACCACCGACGGCATCGGCCTGGAGATCCGTCTCACCCGCTGACCGCAGGAGGGGGCACTTTCCCGTGAAAGTGCCCCCTTCGGGTCAGCGCGGGGCCATCCGGAGGGAGCCGTCCATGCGGACGACCTCGCCGTTCAGGTAGTCGTGGTCGATGAGGGACAGCGCGAGCTGCGCGTACTCGTCCGGCCGCGCGAGGCGCTTCGGGAACGGGACGCCGGCCGCGAGCGACGCGCGGAACTCGTCACTGACCGTGGCGAGCATCGGGGTGTCGACGATGCCCGGCGCGATGGTCAGCACGCGGATGCCGTGCGAGGCCAGGTCGCGGGCCGCGGGGAGCGTCATGCCGACCACGCCGCCCTTGGACGACGAGTACGCGACCTGCCCGATCTGGCCGTCGAACGCCGCGATGGAGGCGGTGTTGATGATGACGCCGCGGGCGTCGTCCGCGAGCGGCTCGGTCTTGGCGATCGCTTCGGAGGCGATGGTCAGCACGTTGAACGTGCCGATCAGGTTGATCTGGATGACCTTCGCGTACAGCGCGAGGTCGTGGCGGCCCTTCTTGGACAGGATCCGCGCGGACGGCCCGATGCCGGCGCAGTTCACCACGGTCCGCAGCGGCCGCCCGGACCCGGCCGCGGTCGCGACGGCGGCCTCGACCTGATCGACGTCGGTGACGTCGGCCTCGACGTAGGTGATGCCCTCGATCTGCTCGGCCTTCTCGATCGACGTCGCCAAGTCGAGCGCGAACACCTTCGCGCCCTTGGCCGCGAGCGCCTTGGCCGTGGCCCCGCCGAGGCCCGACGCGCCGCCCGTGACGAGCGCCGCCGTGTCGGTGATCTGCATCTTCGCCGTTCCCTTCGCTGCGCTGATTCGCGGACCCAGGTTAACGCTCGTTCGCATGGGCGCGGTTCGTGTCTTCGCTCACCGCTTCCGGGCCCGACCGGTTCCGTTAGCGCGGTGGTCACGTCCGGCTGAGACCTTCAGCAGCATGACGCCAGCTCGGATCGTGGTGGTAGGAACCGGATACGTCGGCTTGACCACGGGGGCCTGCCTGGCCAGTCTCGGGCATTTCGTCACCTGCGTGGACGTCGACCGCGCGAAGGTCTCGCGGCTGGGCGCCGGCCGCGTCGACATCCTCGAACCCGGCCTCGCCGACCTGGTGCACCGCGGCCTCGCCGCCGGGCGCCTCGAGTTCGTCGTCGGCGCGCGGGACGCGGTCCGCCACGCGCAGGCGGTGTTCCTCTGCGTGCCGACGCCGATGGGGGCCGGCGGTTCGGCCGACCTGCGGGCGGTCGAGGCGGTGACGGCCGAGATCGGCGACGTCCTGCCCCGCGGCTGCGCGCTGGTCACCAAGTCGACCGTGCCGGTCGGGACGTCGAAGCGGATCCAGGCCCTGGTCGGCCGCCCCGACGTGCCGGTGGTGTCGAACCCCGAGTTCCTCCGCGAGGGCACCGCGGTCGCGGACTTCCTCGGCCCGGACCGGATCGTCGTCGGCTCGGACGACCTCGCCGCCGCGCGCTGGGTCGGCGACCTGTACGCCGAGCTCGACGCGCCGGTCGTCGTCGCCGACGCGGCCAGCGCGGAGCTGGTCAAGTACGCCGCGAACTGCTACCTCGCGCTGAAGCTGTCCTACGTCAACTCGATCGCCGAGCTGTGCGAACGGCTCGGCGCGGACATCTCGCTGGTCACCGAGGGCATGGGCTACGACCGGCGGATCGGCCGGACGTTCCTCAAGCCGGGCCCCGGGTGGGGCGGGTCCTGCCTGCCGAAGGACACCAGCGCGCTGGTCAAGGTGGCCGAGTCGGTGAACTACGACTTCACCATGCTGACCTCGGCCATCGACGAGAACCTCGCGCAGCGGGACCGGATCGTCGCGAAGATCGCCGGCGCGGTCGGCGGGACGCTGGCCGGCGCCCGGATCGGCGTGCTGGGCCTGGCCTTCAAGGCCGGCACCAACGACCTGCGCGACTCGCCCGCGCTCGCCGTCTCGTCGGTGCTGTGCGCGCTGGGCGCCGAGCTGATCGCCTACGACCCGGCCGTCGACGGCGAGATCGCCGGGATGACCGTCGTCGACGACGCCTACCAGGTCGCGAAGGACGCGGACGTCGTCGTCGTGCTGACCGAGTGGGCCGAGTTCAAGCACCTCGACTGGGCGGCGATGGCCGAGCTCATGGAGGGCGTCGACGTCGTCGACACGCGGAACCTGCTCGATCCGCGGGTGATCGTGGACGCGGGGCTGTCCTGGCAGGGCGTCGGCCGCCCGCGGGCGGCGGCGCGGATCAAGGTTTCTTGATCCGATCTTCTCGTCTAGGGTGATCGGCACGGCATCGCGTGTCGGTCACCGGCTGGGTGAGGCATGGAGGTGGCGGGAGTGCCCCGGAGGCATTTCGACCGTGTCGGTATCCGTTTCCGTTGAATTGAACCATTTGATCGTCCCGTCCCGGAACAACCGGGAATCCGCCGAATTCCTGGCGAACCTGCTCGGCCTCGAAGTCGGCGAGGAATGGGGTCCGTTCATCCCCGTCGAGACGCGCAACGGCGTCCGGCTGGACTTCGCGACCATCCCCGAAGAGGACCTGCGCCTGCAGCACTACTGCTTCCTGGTTCCGGAGGACGACTTCGACGCCGTCTTCGCGCGGCTCGTCGAAACCGGCGTGACCTACCACGCCGATCCGATGGGAAAGCAGGTCGGCGAAATCAACCACAACCACGGCGGCCGTGGCGTCTACTTCCTCGATCCCGGCGGCAACGGGATGGAAATCATCACGCAGCCGTACGAGCCGGACCGGCGGCGTCCCGCGTCCTGGTGACATTTCCTTAGCAATGCGTACTATCGGGGCATGTTCACGACGAGGCCGGAGCTGACCGGCACCTTCGGGATGGTGGCATCGACGCACTGGCTGGCTTCGGCCACCGGGATGGCGGTGCTGGAGGACGGCGGCAACGCGTTCGACGCGGCGGTCGCCGCCGGCTTCGTCCTGCAGGTCGCCGAGCCGCACCTGTGCGGCCCGGCGGGGCAGGTGCCCGGCCTCTTCGTGACGGCGGACGACCCGACCCCGCGGGCACTGGCGAGCCAGGGCCCGTCGCCCGCGGGGGCCACGCCCGAGCACTTCGCGTCGCTGGGGCTGGACCTGATCCCGGGCAGCGGCCTGCTCCCGGCAACCGTCCCGGGCGCCTGGGACGGCTGGCTCCTGCTGCTTCGCGACTACGGCACGAAGCCGCTTCGCGAGGTGCTGAAGTACGCCATCGGCTACGCGCGCAACGGCGTCCCGCTGGTGTCGCGGGTCGGCGACACGATCCGCGCCGTCGAGCGGCTGTTCGCCGAGCACTGGCCGACGTCGGCGGCGCTCTGGATGCCGGACGGCAAGCCGGCGTCCGGCCTGCACCGGAACCCGGCTCTGGCCGGCACCTGGGAGCGGCTGCTGCGGGAGGCCGAGTCCGTCACGGGACGGGAAGCGCAGATCGACGCGGGGCGTCGGGCCTGGTCGCAGGGCTTCGTCGCCGAAGCGATCGAGGAATTCAGCCGCCAGGCCTTCCGCGACGACTCCGGCCGCGACCACGCGGGCCTGCTGACCGGCGACGACCTGGCGTCGTGGTCGGCGTCGTACGAGGACCCGGCGTTCGTGGACGTCGGCGACTGGCGCCTGGTCAAGCTGGGCGGCTGGACGCAGGGACCCGCGCTGCTGCAGCAGGCGCTGCTGCTGCACGGCTTCCGCGACGACCTGTCCTATGTGGACGGGATTCCGTCGGAGCGCACGGTGCACTTGGCGACCGAAGCGGCGAAGCTGGCCTTCGCCGACCGCGAGGCCTGGTACGGCGACACCGACGTGCCCTTGGACGTGCTGCTCTCGCCGGCGTACACGGACGCCCGGCGAGCACTGATCACCGACACGGCGTCCCCCGACCTGCGTCCGGGTGACGCCCGCGGCCCGGCACGTCTCCCGGCGATCCTGGATTCGCTGCGGGGCCTCGAAGCGGGCGACGGCGCCACGGGCGAGCCGACGGTCGGCCCCCAGGGCCAGACCCGCGGCGACACGGTGCACCTCGACGTCGTCGACGCGGCGGGCAACCTCGTCTCGCTCACCCCGTCCGGCGGCTGGCTGCAGTCGAGCCCGGCGATCCCGTCGCTGGGCTTCTGCCTGGATTCCCGCGGCCAGATGTTCTGGCTGGAGCAGGGCCTGCCGAACTCGCTGGCCCCGCGCAAGCGCCCCCGCATCACGCTGTCACCGTCCCTCGCCCTGCGCGACGGCGTCCCGACGCTGGCTTTCGGCACCCCCGGCGGCGACCAGCAGGACCAGTGGCAGCTGTGTTTCTGGCTCGCCCACGTCTACGGCGGCCTGAACCTCCAGGAGTCGATCGACACCCCGGCCTGGCACACGACGGCGTTCCCGAGCTCGTTCTACCCGCGCGCGTGGAACCCGCGCGAACTGGTGGCCGAGTCCCGGCTCGGCTCGTCCACTTTGGACGCCCTGCGCGAGCGCGGCCACGCGGTGGTCGACGCGGGCGACTGGGCGCTGGGCCGCCTCTCGGCGGTGTCCCGCACGGGCGGCCTCCTCCGGGCGGCGGCCAACGCCCGCGGGATGCAGGGCTACGCGGCGGGCCGTTAGGGCAGCGGAACAGCGCAGGTAGGCTGCCCCCAACCAACCACTAAGGGGGCAGGACGTGGAAGGAGCCACGGCCGAAGAGACCGTTTCGCCGCCCGCCGAGCAGGCGCCGCGGGCGTCCGGCCGCCGGTTCGACGGCCGCAAGGCGGCACTGTGGTCCGGCCGGCTGCTCATCAGCGAAGGCCTGATCGCCTTCTACGTCGGCCTGGCGATTTCGCTGGTCTTCAACCACCGGATCGTCACGCACCCGAAGTCGTTGCTCACCGGCGGGCTCGGCGATCCGCTGCTCTGGGTGTGGGAACTCGGCTGGCAGCACCACTGGCTGACCCACGGCGGCGACTTCTGGACGTCGAACCAGTTCTACCCCGCGGCCGACAACTACGCGTTCGGCGAGACGCTGCTCGGCTACCTTCCCTTCAGCGTCTTCGCGGGCGACGGCCAGTACGCCAACGTCTTCCTCTACAACCTCCTCTTCGTCTTCTGCTTCGCGCTGGCCTTCGCCGGCGCGTACCTGCTGGCCAAGCAGCTCGGCAGCAACTGGCAGGGCGCGCTGCTGGCCGGCGTCGTGTGGGCGTGGGCGCCGTGGCGGCTCAGCCACATCGCCCACCTGAACGTGCTGTCCACCGGCGGGATCGCGCTGGCCCTCTGGGCGCTGGCCAAGGGCCACGGCTTCACCTTCCGCGGCGAGCGCGGCGAGACCAAGCCGCGCTGGGTCGTCGCCGGCTGGCTCCTCGCCGCCTGGCAGGTCAGCATCGGGTGGGCGATCGGGCTGCCCTTCGTCTACCTGATGGCTCTGGTCGGCATCGCGATCGCGCTCTACGCCTGGCGCCTGGGCCGTCGGATGGTCATCGCGAACGTCGTGGGCGTGGTGGCGTTCCTCGGCATCGTCTGGTGGCTGGTGGTCCCGTTCCTGCGGGTGCGCTCGGAGTACGGCTTCACGCGCACCTGGCGCGAAGTCGAAGTCTTCTCGCCCCCCGTCAACGGCCTGTGGACCGCGCCGTACGAGACGTGGGTGTGGCTCGAGACGTTCTTCAACAACGAGGCCGCGCTCCCGCAGGAGGGCGCCGGCGAGATGCTGCTGTTCCCGGGACTGGTCGTGGCGGTGCTGGGGATCGCCGGCCTGTTCCTCAGCGCCTGGACCTGGCGGGTCCGCGTCTTCCTCGGCGTGTTCGTGGCCTTCAACGTCCTGCTCTCGCTCGGCACGACCCTGTTCGGCGGCGGCCTCTACTGGCTGTTCTGGAACTTCCTGCCCGGCTGGGACGCCATGCGCACGCCGGGCCGGATGATCATGTGGGTCACCCTCGGCCTGGCGCTCCTCGCGGCCGGCCTGGTCACCCGGCTCTACCGGCTGATCGACGAGAACACCCGGATGGCGCGGCAGGTCATCGCGTTCTACATGATGTTCCCGGCGTTCTTCGCGCTGATCGAAGGCATCCCGCGCTGGCAGCAGGTCGAAAACCCGGGCATCCCGCCGGACGTCAAGCAGGTGTTCACGACCACGAAGGAACCGATCGCGCTGCTGCCGATGGACCTGTGGAGCAACTTCAAGTACCAGCTGTGGTCCACCGAAGGCTTCCCGACGACGGCCAACGGCACGGCCAGCAACTACGGGCCCCAGTTCCACGACATGCAGGACTCGTCGGCCACGTTCCCGGACAAGCACAGCATCGACGTCTTCAAGCGGTACGGCATCCGCAAGGTCGTCGTCGTGAAGTCCATGGAGGGCGCGGTCGGCATCCTCCAGCGGCCGACCGCCGGCCTGCCGCTGACCAAGGTGGAGTCCAACGACGTGGTCGTGTTCACCCTGGGGTGATCACGGCTTCTGCCAGAGCCAGAATTCGATGCCCTGGTTGTCGGTGCAGTCGGCGGTCGTGCCGTACGGGTGCTGCTCGACCTCGCCCGCCCGGCCGCCCTGCGCCCGCACCCGCGTCAACGCCGACTCGAGGTCGTCGACCGCGTACATCAGCTTCCAGCCGATTTGACGGTCTCCGGCCCACAACCCGCCTTCGAGACCCGGACCGGCGAAGCCCCACGCGTCGGACACCGAGCCGGGCGTGAACTGCCAGCCCAGCACCGCGCCGTAGAACGACTTCGCGGGCTCGGCCTCCGGGACCTGGAACGTGAAGTACATGGCCTGGCCGTGCCGGGCGGGCTTCGGTCCCGCGGCCGGGGTCGCCGCCTGCGAGACCAGCCAGCGCTGGCCGAACGGGTCACGGAACGAGCCGCCGCGGCCGTACGGCGAGTCGCTCACCGCGCGGATCAGCGTCGCGCCCAGCTCCAGCGCCCGGGCCACGCTCGCGTCGACGTCCGGGACCTCCACCCGCACCGACGCGCCTCCCTCGCGCGGAGCCACGTGCCCGATCTCCGGGTACTCCTCGGCCAGCATCAGCACGGCGTCGCCGATGGCCAGCTCCGCGTGCCCGACGCGGCCGTCGTCCATCAGCATCGGCTCGCCGCGGCGGACCGCGCCGAAGACCTCGACGTAGAAGTCGAGCGCCGCCCGGGCGTCGGACACGGCCAGGTAGGGCGTCAGGGAGCGAAGTTCCGCGGCGGCCGCGGGGGTCTCGGTGGTCGTCATGCCGGCTCCGTTCAAGATGGCGCGACGCAGGTCGTCGCGCAGTTCGGCGGCGAAGTCCGGATCGGGCGCCACCCGCTCGGAGGGACGGCGAAGCGCGTCGAACGGCTCAGGCATCGCGACCCTCCTTCTCCTGGTAAGCGCGCCGGAACGCGGCCCGCGCCCGGACGAGCAACGCCTCGGTGGCGTGCACGCTGCGCCCCAGGTGGCCGGCGACCTCGGGAACACCGAGGCCGTCGACGTACCGCAGCGTCAGCGCGGCCCGGTGGTGCGGCCCGAGCGACTCGAGCACCTGTCTCGCCCGCAGCGCGTCGAGCTGCTCGTCCCACGGGTCGTCGACGTCCGGCTCGCTGTCGTGGACGAGCCGCAGCCCGCGTTCCTCGCGCTCCAGCCGCCGCCAGTGGTCGGCGAGCTTGTGCCGGGCCACCCCGATCAGCCACCCGGTGCTCACCGGAGGCGCGTACTCCTTGCGACAGGCGGCGACCGCCCCGAGGAACGTCTCGGACGTCAGTTCCTCGGCGAGCGTGCGGTCACCGCACCGGGACAGCAGGTACCCGTAGACCTCCGGCAGCGCGGTCTCGTAGAGCCCGAGCAGCGCGAAGGCCGGGTCCGGTCGCACCCGAGGTTCCGTCACACCTTCATAGTCGTCCGGCGCGCTGATTTTCCGACGGGTGAATCCGGGATTTCTACGCGCGCGGGTCCGGCAGCCGCCGGCCGGTGATCGCGACGATCGCCGCCAGCACCGCCACCGCGCCGATGACCAGCGCGAACGCGTCCCGGCTGCCCAGGGAGGCCGAAAGCGCCGCGTACAGGCTGCCCAGCGTCGCCACGCCCAGAGCCAGCGATGTCTGCTGGTTCGTCGTCATCACGCCCGACCCCACGCCGGCCAGGTCGGTCGGCACGTGGGACAGCACGATCCGGAACAGCGTCGTCATCGCGAGGGCGTTCCCCACGCCGATCGCCACCATCGACGGGGCCAGTTCGAGGATCGTCACGTGCGGCCAGGCCGACAGCGTCGTGCAGAGCAGCGCCACCATGCCCGTCGCCGTGATCGCGCCGCCGAGCGGGACGACCTTCTGGCCGTAGCGGGCCACCAGCCGGCTGCTCAGCATCGACACCGTGAAGTACGCGACCGCCAGCGGGGTCAGCGCGCCGCCCGCACCCAGCGGGCCGAAGTGCAGACCCTCCTGCAGCGTCATCGCGAAGACGAACATGAACGAGCCGAAGGCGCCGAAGAACGGCACGGCCACCATCAGACCCCGCCGCACGCTCGGCAGCCGCATCACCGACGGCGGCAGCAGCGGGGTTCCGCCGTTGCGCTCCAACCGACGTTCGACGTGCACGAAGGCCACCGCCGCCACCGGCGACACGATCAGCAGCGCGATGCTCCAGACCGGCCAGCCCAGCGCGCGGCCCTCCATCAGCGGGATCAGCAACGACAGCAGCGTCACGGCCAGCAGCGCGGTACCGAGCCGGTCGACGCCCAGCGGGTTGTGCGCGCGGCTCTCCGGCAGCTTGCGGGCCATGACCAGCACCACCAAGCCGATCGGCACGTTCACCAGGAAGATCGGCCGCCAGCCGGTGCCCCACAGGTCGGCCGCCACCAGCCCGCCGCCGAGCAGCTGACCGACCACCGACGAGATGCCGCCCGTCGCGCCGAAGAGGCCCAGCGCGCGTGACCGCTTCTCGCCCGAAGTCGTCGCCTGGATGATCGAAAGCACTTGCGGCAGCAGCAGGGCCGACGCCGCCCCCTGCGCGGCGCGGGCCACCACCAGCGTGCCGGCCGTCGGGGCGATGCCGCAGGCCAGGGACGTCAGGGTGAACAGCCAGAGGCCGGTGACGAACAGCCGCCGCCTGCCGAACGAGTCGCCGAGACGCCCGCCGACCACCAGGAGCACCGCGTACGCGATGCCGTAGGCCGCGACCACCAGTTCCAGGGTGGCGGTGGACGCGTGCAGGTCGGCGTCGATCGTCGGCAGGGCGACGTTGACGATGAAGAAGTCGATGATCGGCAGTGCCGCCCCCAGCAGCACCGTGACCAGGCCGGCGGGGGTCAGTCCCGGCCGGGTGGGAGCGCCGGTGGTTTCCGGCGCGAGTTCGGTCGTGGTCATGGGTACTACGATCGACCGCGTTGGAACCTGGTACCAGTTGCTGTTTATCCAGGTACCAGCCACTACCTGGTACCAGTTTCGGGAGCGTGTCATCCTGGCACCATGACCACCGCCGTCGAATCGGACCTGCGCCGCCAGGAGCTGGCGAGGTTCCTGCGCAGCCGTCGCGAGCGGATCACGCCCGAGCAGGTCGGCCTGCCGATCGTGGGCCGCCGCCGGACGCCGGGGCTGCGCCGCGAAGAGGTCGCGCAGCTCGCCGGCGTCGGGGTCACCTGGTACACCTGGCTCGAGCAGGGCCGGGACATCAACGCGTCCGAGCAGGTCCTCCAGGCGATCGCCCGCACGCTGCGGCTCGACCCGCACGAGCACGTCCACCTGTTCCGCCTGGCCGGGGCGCCCGAGCCGGAGCGCGAGAAGGACTGCCAGGTCATCACGCCGGCGATGGAGCTCATGCTCAAGAAGCTGGAGCCGTACCCGGTCGCGATCCGCAACGCCCGCTGCGACCTGCTGGGCTACAACCGCGGCTACACCTGGCTGATGGGCGACGTCGACGCCATCCCGTTCGGCGACCGCAACACCCTGGTCCAGTGCCTGCTCAACCCCGAGTGGCGCAAACGCATGCTCGACTGGGACGCCAACATCCCGCGCGTGATCGCCTCCTTCCGCGCGGCGATGGCCGACCACGTCGCCGAGCCAGCGTGGAAGCAGCTGGTGAAGCGCCTCAAAGCGGAGTCGCCGCTGTTCGCCGAGCTGTGGCCGCACCACGACGTCAACTCCGAGCCGATCCGCACCAAGCGGTACCTGCACCCGGACGTCGGGCTGCTGCAGTTCAACTTCACCTACCTCTACTACGGCCGCCGCTCCGAGATCACCATGTCGACCTACACCCCGGCCGACGAGGAAACGGCGGCGAAGCTGCCGCTCGTCTTCGACTGACGACGTACGCCGGCCATGCGCTCCGAGACGGACGCGCGGCCCGGCCGCGACCGGTAGCTTCGCGGCATGAGATGGCCGCCGTGGGTGTGGCGTGTGGTGCGCACCGTCGTCGTCACCGCCTTCGTGCTCGGGGCGACCAGCGGTGCGTCGCGCTGGCAGTCCGGCGCCGCGCCGATGACCCCGCTCTCGGCCGCGTGGCTCGCCGCCACCGGGCTGGTCCTGCTGGTCGTTCACCGCTTCCCGCTGACGCTCTTCCTGCTGACCTCGGCTTCCGCGTTCGGGTACTACACCTCCGGCCTGCCCGGCGGGCCGGTCATCCTGGTGCCGACCATCGCCTTGTTCGTGCTGACCCGGCAGCGCGGGCCGCTCGTCGCGGGCAGCACCGGCGTGGCCGCGCTCGCCGCCGCCTACGTCGTGCACGTCGTCCTGACCAGGTCGTTCGCCCTGGAAACCGGGGCCGCGTTCCTCGTCGTCTGGCTGACCGCCGTCATCGGGGTCGGGACCGCCGTCCGGTACCAGCTCGACGCCCTCGCCGCCCGCCGCGAGCAGGCCGACGAGCACCGCCACCGGCTCGCGGAGCAGGAGCGGCTGCGCATCGCCCGCGAAGTCCACGACGTCGTCGCGCACAGCCTCGCGATGATCAACGTCCAGGCGGGCGTCACCGCGCACGTCGCCGACCGGCGCCCGGAACAGGCGAAGGAAGCGCTGCTCAACATCAAGGCGGCCAGCGCGTCCGCGCTCAAGGACCTGCGCGCGACCCTGGCCGTGCTGCGGTCCGGGGAGGACAAGGCGCCCGCGCCCAGCCTCGCCCAGGCGGGCGAGCTGCTGGACCACGCCCGCGACGCCGGGCTCACGGTCGACGTCCACGGCACACCCGGCGACCTCCCGGCCCCGGTCGACGCCGCCGCCTACCGGATCCTGCAGGAGTCGCTGACCAACGTCGTCCGGCACGCCGACCGGCCGGAACACGTCGACGTCCGGTTCGAACGCCGTCCCGGCGCGTTCACGATGAGAGTGCGTGACGACGGCCGCGGCACCGCGCAGCCGGCCCCGGGCCACGGCCTGCGGGGGATGGGCGAACGCGCCGCGGCGCTCGGCGGGCGGTGCACCGCCGGCCCGGTCGGCGGCGGGTTCGAAGTGTGCGTCGAGCTACCGATCGAGGGGGAAGCATGATCCGCGTCCTGCTGGCCGACGACCAGGTCCTGGTCCGCGCCGGGTTCCGCGTGCTGCTGGAGACCGAAGACGGCTTCGAGGTCGTCGGCGAGGCCGGGGACGGCGAGCAGGCGGTCGCCGGCGCGATCGAGCACCGCCCCGACATCGTCGTGATGGACGTCCGGATGCCCGGTGTCGACGGCCTCGAAGCGACCCGGCGGATCACCGCCCACCCGGATCTCGCCGGGACGAAGGTGCTGGTCCTGACCACCTTCGACGTCGACGAGTACGTCTACGAAGCCTTGCGCGCGGGCGCCAGCGGGTTCCTGCTGAAGGACACCGAGCCGGTGGAACTGCTGCGCGCGCTGCGGGTCGTCGCGAGCGGGGAGGCGCTGCTGGCGCCGACGGTCACCCGCCGGCTGATCCAGGAGTTCGTCGGGCGCCCGGAGAACCGGCGCATCGACACCAGCGCCGTCCGCGAGATCACCGATCGCGAGCGCGAAGTGCTCGGCCTGGTCGCGGGCGGGATGTCGAACGACGAAATCGCCGCCCACCTGGTGATTTCGACGGCGACGGCGCGCACCCACGTCAGCCGCATCATGACGAAGATCGGCGCGCGGGACCGCGCCCAGCTGGTGGTGCTGGCCTACGAGTCGGGGCTCGTCACACCGCGTCGCCCCGCCTGACCCGGCGCACCACACGGACCGCCCGCACCAGGAACACCACGGCGAGGACGCCGACCAGGCAGATCCAGATCACGGCGCCTCCTCTCCCGGCCGATGCTCTGCTCACTAGGGCGTCCGAGAGGGGGAAAGCGTTCACCGACACGGCGGAAGTCACACCTTCGGGCTAAGCGCGGTGGGCTCCCCGGCTATCCTCGGCGGGTGATTTCGTACGCGCAGAACGCGGAAGACGTCGTCCTCGCCCGCGTCTTCGCGGGACAGGTCTCGGGGCGCTACGTCGACCTCGGCGCCGGCGATCCCGTGGTCGCGTCGGTCACCAAGCACTTCTACGACCTCGGCTGGCGGGGCATCAATGTCGAGCCGATCCCGGCCAAGGCCCGCGAACTGCGCAATGCCCGCCCGGACGACCTCACGCTCCAGGTCGCGGTCGGCGCGGCCCCCGGAACCGCGAAACTGCACGTCGTCGAGGACGAGTGGGGCTGGTCGACCCTCGACGACGACCTCGCCGTCCGCTACCGCGACGACCGCCGCTGGCAGGTGGGCGCGGTCGAGGTGGAGCTGACCACGCTCGCCGCTCTCCTCGACGCCCACCCGGGCCAGGTCGACTTCCTGAAGATCGACGTCGAAGGCGCCGAGCGCGCGGTGATCGAGGGCGCGGACTGGACCCGCCACCGGCCGCGGGTGCTCGTCGTCGAGGCGACGGAACCCGGCTCCCCGAAGCCGACCCACGAGCAGTGGGAGCCGATGCTCCTCGACGCGGGTTACCGGTGCGCGCTGTTCGACGGCCTCAACCGCTTCTACGGCCAGGCCGGCGACGCCGACGTCCTGGCGGCACTGTCGGCGCCGGCCAACGTGTTCGACGAGTACGTGCCGTACGAGCACGCCCGGTTGCGCGAAGAGTTCGCCGCGGCGCAGGCGAGCCGTCCCGCCGAGGTCGGGTACATCCGGCGGCTCGAGCAGACCGTGGCCGAGGCCCAGCGCGCCCGCACCGAACTCGGGCTCGAGCTGGAAGAGGCCCGGCGCGAGCTGGCGCAGGCGGGCCGCACCGCCGAGGAGAGCCGTCGCCGGGCCGCGGCCCTGGAACACCGCGTGGCCGAGCTGGAAGCCCAGCTCGGCCTCCGCCTCCCCTGACCGCCGCCCGAGTGCGGGGGGCGCGCCCGAGGTGCCACCCCACTCTGGGCGCTTGGAGCTGGGGTCAGCGGCGCACGCGCGGGCGGGCGCCGTCGCGGGCCAGCTCCGCGAGCCGCCGGTTGATCACCTTCGCGACCGCCGCGGGGCTGCAGAAGCCCCGGATCGCCTCGATCGCCTTCGCGCCCATTTCGGCGCGCAGCCGGGGGCTGTCGGCGAGCTTGCGCAGCCAGCGGGCGGCCTGCTCGACGTCCGCGTCCGCCCACAGCTGGCCGGTCGTGTACCAGTCGCCGAACTCGGCGCCGAACTTGTGGTCGTGCGGGGTGATCGGCCGGGCGTGGTAGCCGACGACCGCCGCCGCGCCCGGGGGCATGAAGTCGATGTTGCCGCCGAACCCGGTCGCCACCACCGGCTTGCCCATCGCCATCGCTTCGGCCATGCCGAGCCCGAAACCCTCCGAGCGGTGCAGCGACGTGTAGACGTCGCAGGTGGCCAGCAGCGTGTCCATGTCCGCGCGGGACATCTCGCGCCGCAGCAGCGTTCCGCCCACCGAGGCGACCGCCGCGCTCAGCGTGGCGTCCAGGTCCGGGAAGCGCTGGAGGTCGTTGGCCTTGAGCACCAGGTGCGCCTTCGTGCCGCGCTCCTCCGGCGGGAACGCCCGGCGGAACGCCTCGATCACCGCCCACGGGTTCTTGCGGGCGTCGCTCGACGAGGCGCTGAACGTGAACAGCACGATCAGGCCGTCCTCGGGCAGGCCGAACTTCGCGCGGTCACCCGTGACGTTCGGCGCCTGGGGCACGACGTTGGGCACCACGGTGATCGGGATGTCGGTCACCGTGCGGAAGGAGTCCGAAACGAACTGGGAGATCAGCCAGAGCTCGTCGATGCCCGGCAGGTGCGGCAGCGCGTGCACCGGCGGTTCCGGCAGCTCCCACGCCCACACGGCGATCGTGTAGCGGTCGAGCGCGTGCTCCGGGATCAGCTGCCACTCGTTGACGTTGACGATCCACAGGTCGACGTCGAACTCCTTGCCCCGGCGCAGGGCGGTGATCTCCGGCGGCACCTCGATCGTGCGGAACGGCGCCTGGCTGTTGAACTCCGTGAACGTCATCGCGGTGCCGCTCGCGGCCATGGCCTGCACGTACCGGCGAGCGGACTCGGACAGCCCGGTGGTCGCGCGGACGTCGGCGAAGACGTTCACCCCGTGCCGCGGCGTTTCCGGTGGCACGACGAAGTTCTCCGCCGCCGCGATCGCCTCGGCGTAGCCCTGGGCCGCGATCGGCCAGGTGGCGTTCTCCCCGGTCCACTTCCGCGCGAGCTCGCCGGCCGCGCGCAGCTCCTCCGGCCAGCACATCGCGTGTTCCAGCAGCCGGTACAGCTCGGCCGCCTCGCCCGACGGCGACGTCGGCACGGTCCAGCAGAACGCCGGGTCGTAGTGCCGGTGCTGCGGCAGGTCGCTGGTGATCACCACGCGCCCGGCGCCGAACGCCCGCAGCATCGTGCCGCTGGTCTCGCCCGCGGTGGGCCAGCGCAGGCTGATCACGGCGTCCGCGGCCAGGATCAGGTCGTCGAGGCGGTCCTCCGCCGGCGACAGTTCGAAGTGGACGGACTCGGGGAACCCGCTGGCCGCGACGACCTGGCGCACCTGGCCGAGCAGCACCGGGTCGCCGGCGTGGCCGGCGATCAGCAGCCGCGCGTTCGGCCAGCGGCGGCGCAGTTCGGCGAAGGCCAGCACGGCGGCCGTCACCCGCCGGTGCCCGGCCAGGCTGCCGAAGACGCCGAAGACGACCTGGTCGTCGGTCCAGCCCAGCCCGGCCCGCACCGGTTCGCGGCGTGCGGGGTCGGGCAGCAGGGCGCCGTGCGGCACGGCGTGCACCGGGATCCCGGGGTACCGCGCCCGCAGGAACTCCGCGGTGTGCGGGTCGTGCACGACGACCCCGCGGCTGGTCGTGACGAGCCGGCGTTCCAGGGTCAGCGTCGCGTGGTCGAGGGTCTTGACCCCGTCGACCTCGATGGCCGGCAGGCCGTGCAGCAGCGCCGGGTCGTGCTGGTGGCCCCAGATCGGCCCGTGCGCGTACCGCACCTCTTCGCGGAACGCCTCGGACGCCACGCTGCCCAGGATCCCGGCGTGGAAGTCGAGCAGGGACGGGTCGTGCAGCACCACGACCCCCGGCGCCTCGATCGCCCGGCGGTAGATCTCGCCGTGGACACCGGCGTGGTTGCCGACGTGGTAGACCGGCACGCCTTCGCTCGGCTCGTCCGGGCCGAGCAGCCGGACCCGGGCGGGCACCCGGGCGCCCGGCGCGTCGGCCATCGCGGCGACGTCGAGCAGCTCGGACAGGGCCTCGGTGAGGTGGTAGCTGTAGTCGGCGATCCCGCTGGTCCGGGGCGGCAGCGGGGTCCACATCGTGGCGCGGGCGGTCATCGCCGGGCGATCAGGCACAGGCGCTCACCCAGACCGTCGGCCGCGGCCACCTCGCGGACCTCGACCTCCGGGAAGCCCGCCGCCTCGGCGACGAACCGGAGGTAGACCGGGTGCAACGGCTTCTGCACGAAGGGGTCGAGCTGGAACTCCGTCACGGCCTCGGCCCCCGGGGCCTCGATCAGCAGGACGCCGCCGGGCTGCAGCGCCGTCGCGGCGAGGTCGGCGAAGCGCGCGAGAGCGTCGGGAGTCAGGCGTTCGGCGAACCGGAACGCGGTCACCGCGCCGATCGAGCGGGACGGCAGTGCCGCCAGCGCTTCCAGGGGCTCCTGCGCGCCGACGTCGAGGCCGAGCCCCGCGCAGTGCTGCCGGACCAGCTTGTTGCCCGACGCCGCCAGGTACGGCAGTTCCGCCGAGCGCAGCACCTCGAGCCATTCGCCGCGGCCCGGGGCGACGTCGAACACCGGGCCGGTCGCGCCGGCTTCGCGCGCCGCCGTGATGAGCGGCAGGTGCCTCTTGCGGGCCTCGCGCACCCGGCCTTCCGGGCCGTCGAGCAGCTGCGAGAGCGCCAGTTCCAGGAACGATTCGCGATCGGCGACGTCCGCGGCGACCTCGGTGACGGCCTTGCCGGTCCGGACGCGGTCGAGGGCGATGTCCAGCTGGGCGTGGCGGAGCCGGACGTCGACCGACGCCGACGTCAGCGCCGCGACCTGCGCCTCGAGCGCCTTCAGCCGCAGCTCGGTGTCGTCGCCCTGCTCGGCCGTCTCCGCCTGCTGCAGCTTCAGCTCGGACAGCTGCGATTCGATCCGGCCGAGACCCGCGTACAGCCGCTGGTTCAGACCGGCGGTCATGGTCCGGTCCTGCTGCCGCAGCTGCTCGACCTCGTGCGCCAGCTCGGCGTGGCGGACGGCGTCGGCGGGCAGCTCGCGCTGCGTGTGGTGGACGGCGGCGAGCGCGTCCCGGATGGCCAGGTTGGCCTCGATCTGCCACTTCACCTGGCGCTTCCACAGGAACCGCAGGGCCAGCCGCCCGAGCAGGTCGGTCCGGCGCAGCGGCAGGTGCAGCTCGCGGTGTTCGTCGAGGCGGGCCAGCGCGGCGGCCAGCTGGTCAGAAGACATGCACAGTCCCACAGTTCGGCGCGGTCATCGGTTGAGCTCGCGGAAGATGTTCTGCTGCACGGCCGGCGTCAGCATCGACGCGGCCCCGGCGATGAGCCCGCGTTCGGCGAACTCGAGCACCACGACGTCGCTGCGCCCGAGCAGCTCGCCGATCGCGGCGCCGCGGTCCTGGTCGGACGTGCTGTAGTGCATGGCGGTCAGGTCGCGGAAGGTGGCGGCCATGTACGGCAGGGTGCGGATGGTGAACGAGTCGCCGAGCCACGCCGTGCGGAGGCCGTAGGTGCCCGTCCCGGTCGCGGTGTCGGTGTGCACCGGCGGGATGTAGTCGGCGGGCATCGTGCGGGTCAGGTCGGTCCGGCCGTCGGGCATGAGCGCGTAGTGCGTGCCGTCGGTGAGCCCGGTCCGGCCGATCAGCCGCGGCAGGTCGGCCGGCAGCTGCCAGTTCTCCTTCGGCTGGACGCGCCAGCTCCCGGTGATGCCCGGCCGCAGCCGCTCGGTGACCTCGCGGACCGCGGTGATCGCGCCTTCGTCGTTCCAGTGGGCGTCCAGCGGGCCGTAGAGCGGCTGGCCCTTCCGGTTGGCCCAGTCCTGCAGGGGTCCGCGGAGGTCGACCATGAAGTTCTCGGCGTCGACCCGGCGCCAGAAGTCGTTCTGGACGGCGTCGTGGCAGTCCTTGCCTAGGTAGGTGTCGGGGAGGTGCTGCGGCACCATGGTCGCCTTGTCCGGCGCGATGACGACGACCAGCTGGCGGCCGGACGCCTCGATCCCGTCGCGGAAGCGGCGCAGCCGGTCGAACGTCGTGTCCAGGTTTTCGGTCGGCACGCAGTGGCTGGTGACCTCGTCGCCGAGGTAGAGCCAGCCGTCCTTGCCCTCGATGACGGTGGGGAACTGCCGCGGGTCGAGCTTGGTGTCGCCCGGCACCTGCAGCGGACCCTGCTGGTGTTCCTGGTTCAGCGGCGGCGGTTCGCCGAACACCCCGCGGCTGATGCCGTCGGCGGCGTGCACCGCCTGCTCGCGCAGCACCAGGTGGTCGGTGGCCCAGTTGCCCAGCTGCGGGAAGAACGACCAGCCCTGCCCGATGCTCGGGAACGGCGTCAGCGCCCGGTTTTCGAACTCGCCGGGCCGTGCGCCGAAGACGACCGACAGGTTCGGCGTCAGGAAGAACACGGTCGCGCAGATCAGCGCGACGAGCTGCTTCCCGCCGTGCCGCGGCCGGTAGAGGGCGTGCTCGCGGGGCAGGAAGGCTTCGTAGACCGGCAGCATCGTCTGCTGCGGACCCCCGGGCCGCGTCACGACGTCACCCGCATCCGGCGGGCCACCGGCCGCAGCAGGCGCCGGGCCCGGGCGGCCAGCGGCGACCGCGGCGGCGGCTCGGGCGCCTGCCGGGCGAGCCAGGTCCGGTGGGCTTCTTCGAGCCGCTCCCGCAGCCACGTCACGGTGACGTCGGCCGGGTGCGTGCGCAGGATGTGCTCGCGGGCGGCGGCTCCGCGCCGGCGGGCTTCGGCCGGGTCGGCGGCGACGGCGCGCATGGCCTCGGCGGCCGCGTCGAGGTCCGGGTCGGCCCAGCGGCCGTCACCGCGGTACGGCGGCCAGCCCGGGCCGACGTCCGTCAGCTCGTACGGCACCGGCCAGCCGTGCTCCGGCCCGAAGAACTCGGCCGTGCTCGAGTAGTCCGTCGCGATCACCGGCAGCCCCCTGACCATCGCCTCGGCCACCGTCAGCCCGAACCCCTCGCTCCGGTGCAGTGACACGTAGGCGTCGGTCCTGGCATACAGGGCGTCGAGTTCGGCCGCCGTGAGGTACCGCTCGACGAGCTCGATCCGCGCGTCGCCGTCGATGGCGCGCAGCAGCCGTTCGACGGCCGCGGTGTTCCGGTTCCCGTTGGTCGCCTTGAGCACGAGCCGGACGTCTTCGCGGCCGGGGAAGGCGCGGCGGAACGCCTCGACCACGCCCCACGGGTTCTTCCGGCCGCCGGTCGAGTTGAAGTCGAAGACGAACAGGAACCGCGGGCCCGGACCCGGTTCGCGCGTGACCGGGCCGGGGTCGGGCACCGGCACCGGAATGGTCCGGACCGGGACCGGCGAGTGCGCGGCGATCGCCCGGGTGGCGAACTCGCTGGGCGTCCAGATCTCGTCGACGAAGGCGAACCCGTCGTGCATTTCGGCCGGGAAGTCCTCGAGCTCCCACGCCCACAGCCCGATCCGGTAGCGCCCGGCGGCGGCGTCCGGGTGGCTGTCGACGACCACCCGGGTGAAGTCGGAGTTGACCGTCAGCAGGCTGACCCCGAACCGGGGCGGCCCAACGCTTTCCGGCACGGCGAGCCCGGTGCGCACCGAGCCGGCGATGGACCGCTCCTCGACGACCGACACCATCGGGATGCCGGCCCGGACGATCATCCGCTGGATCAGCCGGGCCATCTCGCCGAGCCCGAGCTCGGCGGTCAGGAAGCCGACGACGTTGACGCCGAACTCGCCGACCGGCGCGAGCGGCGTCGCGGCGGGCACCGGCAGGGCCCACTCCGGGAGCAGGCCCTCCGCGACGCCGTGGGTCGCGCACCACTGCCGGAAACCGGGCGCGCTTTCGCCGCGGGGGTGGGGAAAGACCGCCTGCAGGTCGACGCGGCTGCGCCAGACCTCGGCCGCCAGCCGGGTCAGCCCGCCGGCGGCGTCGACCGGGTTCGCCGGTGCGGCCAGCCACGCCCGGAACGCGCGGCCTTCGTCGTCGCCGAAGGGGTGCGGCGGCAGCTTCTCGGCCGGCTGGTCCGGCGTTTCCGTGCGCAGCCAGGCGTCGTGGTAGAGCCGCCGCATCTGCGGCGTGAGCGGGGATCCGTCCGGCAGCACGGAAAACCGGCCCTCGCCGGTGGGCGCCGGGCCGACGCGGGCGCCGTAGGCGTCGCACAGGCGGCGCAGCACCGGGTCCGCCGAGAGCCGCACCCGCGGCCGCGTCGCGCAGTCCGTCGTCAGCAGCCACGGCGTTTCCGGATCGTAGCCGCGGAAGGCAGTGAACCGGCTTTCGGACGGCGACCGTTCGTGCAGGTTCCAGTAGCCGACGGCGAGCCCGTGATCGCGCACGACGAGGTGCTCGAACGGGCCGGGGAGCAGGTCCGGCCACCGCCAGGTCGCCTCGCTCCGGTGCGGCGAGCGACGCCGGGCCTGTGCGGCCCAGTGGTCGAGGAACGGCCGGGCGGCGGGTCCGGCGGCGAGGAAGCCGTCGTAGACGCCGGGGACGTCCGCGGGTTCGAGACCGTCCTGCGGCAGCGGCGCCAGCAGCGCCGCCGCGACGACCAGGCCGTGGTCCGCCGCGAGCGCGCTGACGTCCTCGAACGGCGCGTGCACCTCGATGTCGGCGTCCAGCAGCACCGCGACGTCGAACCGCTCCAGCAGCGTGTTCAGCAGCAGCGGCCGCAGGACGTCGGCCAGGTCCGCACCGGCGTGGCAGGTGACCAGCCGGAAGTACTCCTCCGGCTCGAGGCCGAGCTCGCCGGGCACGGTGCCGCCGTCGGCCACGAGCACGGTGAACTCGTGGCCGGGGTGGTGCGCGCGGTACGACGCGGCCAGCACCTCGGCGGCGGCCAGGCGATCCCGGGTGACCACGGTGCAGGCGGCGAACCGGCGACCCGCCATGTCAGCCGTTGGCGGGCAGCTCTACCAGCTGCTTCGCGAGGATCTCGTCGAAGGCCTGGGAGACGCCGGCCATGTCCGCCCCGTTCACCTGCACGCGGACCACGGTCTGCTTGTGCACGTAGTGGGCCCGGATCAGGGCGCTGCCGTCTTCCTTGACGAGCTGCATGACGTCGACGTTCGGGGGCGTCGTGCCGGTGTACTTGGTGAGCTTGTACTTCGCCTGCAGCGTCCCCAGCTTGTCGACCGCGTTGGCGGCGGCCGCGGCGCCGGCGGTCTTGGCGGTGACCACGACGACGGTCACGCCGGACGGCAGGTTCGACACCGACATCCGCGCGGTGGTCGGGTTCGCCGCGGCGAGGGCGGCGTTTTCCTCGTCGGTGAGGACCTTGCGGGCCTCGAAGTCGTCGAACTTGGCGAAGTCGGTGGTTTCCTTGACGTCGCCAGGGAGCTTGGCGATCTCGAGGTCGTCCTTCGGCTTCTGGGTCGGGGGCGGCGGCGCGGTGGAGGACTGCGCGACCGGCGGCGTCTGCTCGTTGCCGTTGCCGTTGCCGTTGCCGGAGAAGAGGAAGTAGCCACCGACGCCGAGACCGGCCAGCACGACGACCGCGATGACGATCGCGATGACCTTCTTGCCGCCCTTGGCCGGGGTCGTCTCGAACGACGGTTCCGGGCCCTGGCCGACCCAGCTCGTGTCGGCGGGGAAGTCCGAGCCGCCCCACGGGGTGCTGGTGTTCTGCGCGGGCGCCGCCCACGGCAGCTGCTGGTTGGGGCCGGACATGTGCGGCGGCGGCGCGTACTGCGGCTGCTGGGCGGGGAAGCCGCCCGAGCCGTGGCCGCCCGGGTGGAACCCGCCGGCGGCGGCCTGCGGCGGCATCCCCGGCACGACCTGCGTGCGCTCGGCGTCGCCCTGGCCGGCCGGCGCCCAGCCCTGCGGGGCCGGGCCCTGCGCGACGGCCTGGGTGCGTTCGCCGTCGCCGAAGGCGGTGTTGACGATCTGGGTCTGGTCGCCCGACGGCGCGGCCGGGGCCTGCGGCTGGCCGGGCGGCGGGGTCACCGGGGCGATGATGTGGGTGCTTTCCGACTCGCCGGCCCCGGACTGGCCTGCCTGGGGATCGACGTTGACGGCGGCGGAAAGGACGCTGTCCCGCCGCAGCCGGTAGTCGTCGGCCGAGATCTGGCCCGCGGCCAGCTCCTCGTCCAACTGGCGTAGTTGCTCCTGCCAGGACAAAGCGGGCCCCCTTCTCGTCAGCGTCGCCGGCCCAGCCAGCTCCCGCATCATTGTGCACTCAGCCCTGCTCGCGGAGGTCGGAAGGGTCGGTTCGGCAGCCGTTCCGCCTCAGCTGACCGGGAGGACCGCCTCGAGCGCGTCGACGGCCTTGTCCAGCTCGCTGCTCAGGCCCGCCTGGCCGCGGTCGGGTTCGGCGATCCCGATGCTCACGACGTTGCTGCCGGAGCCGTACCAGGTGGTGTTCAGGAAGGTGTCGCCGTCCCGCCCCGAGACCGTGCGCAACGCCGACTGGACCGACCGGAAGCCGCCCGCCAGCGCGTCCTGGTACAGCTTCTCCACGACGGCCTGCGCGTTGGCCGGGCTGCTCGTCGGCACGACCAGGACGAGGTAGGAGACGCCGCCGTCGGCGGCGCCCCGGTAGATCACCTTGCTCGCCCCGTTGGCGTTCAGCAGGTCCGCCGTCGACGCGGGGTAGAGCCCCAGCTCCAGGCCCTTCGCGATGGACATCGTCGAGTTGTTCGGGTTCTGCTTGCCGGGCATCTGCGGCACCCGCTCGTCCAGCGGCGGGGTGCGGACGGCCTCGGGTGCGGACGACGGCGCGGTCGCCGGGGTGGCCTGGTCCGAGCCGGAGCCGAGCCACATGGTCACGCCGGCGATCATCGCCAGGACCACGAACACGCCCAGTGCGACGAAGAGCCAGGCCGGACGGCGGCGGCCGCCCGCGGACTCGTCCCAGCGGTGCTTGCCCGGCTCGTCCGGCACCTGCGGCGCCGGTCCGGGCGCCACCGGCTCCCCGCCTGGGTGCGTCGGCGGGAACCGGCTGAGCTGCGGGCGGTCCGGCAGCGGGCCCTCGACGCGCAGGTACCGCGTCGGCGTGATGTCCGCCGGGCTCGGCGCCGTGGTCAGGTGGTCCGCGACGGCGGGCACGCCGGTCCCGGTCCGCTTCCACGGGGGCGCGGGCGCGGGCGGGTGGACCGGCGGCCGCGGGGGCGGCTGGTAGTTCGGCGGGCTCGACGGCGTTTCCTGCCGCTGCGGCGGCACGGCGCCCGGCGCCGCGGGGTTCTTGCTCTGCCACGCGGTCGCGGGACGGCGCAGCGGTGACGGGACGGGCGAGGCCACGGTCGAACCGGAGGCCTGCGCGAGCAGCTCGTCGCGCTGTTTGCGGTGGGCCGCGGGCTCGATGCGCCCGGCCGCCAGGTCCGCGTCCAGGCGGCGCAGGTCGTCCTGCCAGCTCATGAGTAGACCCCCATCCACCGTTCGGGGCATCAGTCTGGCACGCGCGGCCGACCTGAGAGGTTGCTGTTCGAGATTGATCGGCAACGTAGCGCACGGGACGCGGTTTCGGGAGTCCTCCACGTGGCCGATCCGGTCGCCGCCGTGGCCCGCCGCGAACGGGACAGCGAGATCCGGCCGTCACCCGTCAGGACCCCGAAACTGTCGTACATGTGTTCTAAAATTGGCGTTGTCCAGGGGAGATGCCGCCCGCGTCCGCGGGTGGCGTGATGGAGGAAGGCAGGGCCATGGCCTACATCACCCTGTCCACATTCGTGGGCTACAGCGCGAGTTCCGGGCCGTCGCGGTCGTCGTTCGTCCGGCGGCAGCGCCGGCAGTACCAAGATCCGGCGCGGGCGGCGTTCAACTACTACCGGCGGGCGGCCAACGCGGTGCGCTCCGGCCGGGCGGCGAACCAGGACGAGGTGGCGCTGCGCGCGCTCGTCAACGCCGCCGACGAGCGGACGAAACCGCACTACGCGGCGATCGCCGAGGGCTGGCTGCGGTACCTCGGGCGCAAGTCGCCGCGGCTGGTCGACGTCGGCCGCGGCCGGTGCCGGATCGGGGAGCTCGAGATCGGCGTCAGCCCGCAGATGGGGCTGCGCAAGAGCGACGGCCGCCGGTACGCGACCTGGCTCTACTTCAAGGAGGAGCCGCTGGCGAAGGATTCGGCGCAGCTCGCGCTGTGGGTGCTGGAGCAGGCGATGCCCGACATCCTGCCGGGCGGCGAGGCGCTGGTGATCGACGTCCGGCGGGCGAAGGAGTACCGGCTCTCGGCCCGTGACCGGGCGCGGCTGCGGCCGTGGGCCCGTAGCGAGGCCTCGGCGTTCCTCACCCTCTGGGACGCGGCCTGAGCCCGGGAGGCGCCGGGTCCGCCCGGCGCCTCCCGGTCCGGATCGGCGGGGTGACAAGCTGGCGTAACCCACCCGTCTGAGTGACACAGTTCGCGGCGGACGGACGGGTACTGGACAAACCGGAGGACGAACACGAAGCTTTCGCGTGTTCTTCCGCGCCTGGCCGACTCGAGGTCTCAACCGTGAATGCTGCCTGGGAAGCCGTCTCCCGCGTCGTCGACGAGCCCGCCTGGTACTGGGTGTACGACAAGCTGGCGTTCTGGCCGAGCACCTACGCGCACGCCTGGCCGGGGTTCCGTGAGCCGGTGCCGTCGCGGACGTGGGACCTCTCGCCGGGGGACCTGGACAGGGCTTCGGCCGAGTTCCGGCTGGGCCCGTACGCGGTCGAGGAGCACCAGGTCGCGTCGATCGCGCTGGCCGCGTTCCGCGAGGTCTGCGGCCCGGACGACTGGATGTGGGCGTTGCACTGGCAGCACCAGTCCTACCGCATCCGCCCGCACCTGATGTCCGAAGGCGCGCGCTGGCCGGTGCCGGTGTTCCCGCGCGCGGACTACCACCTGTTCCTGGCGGCGGACTTCTCGTACGGGACGCTCGGGCACCCGTGGGAGCGGACGTTGTGCGTGTTCGGCGAAAAGCTGGTGCCGGCGTTCGAGCGGCTGGGCGGCGGGGTGCTGCCGAGCGTGCTGCGCCGGGACGGGAAGCCGTCGGCGCTGGCCCGCTGAGCCGCTGGTTGATCTCTTGCTACCGTTCTGCGGGTGTTCGAATATCACGGCTGGGTGACCATCCAGGCGACCGCGAGCGGCGATGACGACGCGGCGCTCCTGGAGCGCCTGGTCGACCGCGTGCACCGCGCGATCCGCGACGCGGCCGACGTCGACCTGGTCGACCTCCGCTGGAGCGCGGGAATCCCCATGCTCCACTTCGGCGGGATCGACAAACACGGCGCCCAGTCCACGGACCTCCTGACGCTGTTCACCCGAGCGGGCGAACTGGCCCCCGGCTCCTACGGCCTCCTGTACACGTGGGACGACCAGGACACGGAGAACGACAACAACTTCCGCGTGTACCGAATGGCCCGAGGCCAGGTAACCGAGCGCGAAGACCCCCACCTGACCCCAGTGGCCCCCACAATCCTCGACACCTACGAGCTCTGAGAAGCGCGGGAAGCGGGTCAACACCCAACGTCTGGCCGAAGCGAAGCCGGGGAACACACGGACGTCTGACCAAACCCAAGAGGGGCACCCGCCCGAAGTCTGGCGAAGGCACCGTGGGGGGTCCGGGGGGCTCGGCCCCCCGGGTGAAATGGCGAAGGGGTCATGGTCGGCGCGTTCCGCCGACATGACCCCTGCAACCCCGAGCGGATGACGGGATTCGAACCCGCGACCCTCACCTTGGCAAGGTGATGCGCTACCAGCTGCGCTACATCCGCGTTGTCTTGCTGATGGGGAGAACTCTATACCCTCGCCGGGAGGGGCTTGGCACCGGGTCCCCCCTTCCCGGACCGGTGCTCCGGTGTCACAGCTGGCGTACAAGGGGTGACGACGGCTGATTCCCTCCGTATGGTGTCTCCATTCGACCGAATGGGGAAACCTTCGGGGAGGAGGTGCCGGGCCGGATGACCGAGCTGGGCACGGTGCCGCCACCAGCGGCCTCGGAATCCGACGAGCAGGCCCTGCTGCAACGGCTCCGCAACGGCGAGGACGCCGCGTTCGGGGAGCTGTTCGAGCTGCACGCCGCCGCGGTCCGCCGGCTCGCGCAGAGCCTGGCGGCGGATCGGTCCGAGGCCGACGACATCACCGCGGAGACGTTCTTCCGCGTGTTGCAGGCTCTCCGCCGTGGCGCCGGTCCCCGTGACTACGTCCGGGCCTACCTGCTGACCGTGGCCCGCCGCGTGTCGTGGGAGTGGCACGGTGCGCGCCGGGACGTCCCGGTGTCCGATGACGAGCTGACTTTCCGCGCCGGGGCGGGGGCCGACACGCACGCCCGCACGGCGGAGCACACGTTGATCACGACCGCGTTCACCAGCTTGCCGGAGCGGTGGCGGACGGTGTTGTGGCAGACCGAGGTCGAGGGTGAGCAGCCCGCGATGGTCGCGCCCCATTTCGGGTTGAGCGCGAACGCGACCGCCGCGCTGGCCCGGCGGGCCCGTCAGGGGCTGCGTGCGGCGTACCTGCAGGCCCACCTTTCGGTGAACCGCGGGCCGGACTCGTGCCGGGCGGTCGTCGAAAAGCTCGGCGGGTTCACCGCCGGCAGCGTCACCGGCGCGGAGGCCGAGCGGATCAAGGCGCACCTGCACGGGTGCCCGTCGTGCCGGGCGACGCAGGACGAGCTGCGTGACGTCTGCTCGTCGCTGCGGGCGCACGCCGGGGTGCTGGTGCTGCTGGTACCGGCCGCCGCGTCGCTGGGCGGCGGCGGGGTGCTGGCCGGGCTCGGCGCGACCGTCAAGGGTGTCCTGGTCGGTTCGAAGGTGAAGATCGGGCTGGCGCTGGCGTCGACCGCCGCGGTGGGGGCCGTGGGCGTCGCGGCCGGGCCGGTGCTGTTCGGGGCCGGGCCGGTGCGGGACGTCGGGTTGCCCGGCGGGGCGCCCGAGCTCGTCGTGGTGCCGCCGTCGGAGACGCACCAGCCGCCGGCGCCGGAGCCGCTGATCGGCGTCGGCGTGCTCAACGGCCGGGGCACCGGGGTCGCGGCCCCCCCGCGGTCGCGGGGCGGAGCGCGGCAGGTCGCCGCGAACGAAGTGCCGGAGCTGCCGGTCGCCGGGGAGGTCCCGGTGGCGGTCGTGGGCGGTGCCGGTGAGCAGCCTGGCCCGCGCGAAGACCTCTCGTCCTCGACGTTCGCCGCGTCCGACCAGCAGGTGACGTCGCCGCGGCTGGACACGTCGAGGCCCGAACTGACGATGACGACGGAGTCGACCGAGTCGGCCGACGCGCCGACGCCGGAGGACGCCGAGGTGCCCGAGCTGTCGCCGACCGGACGGCCCGGCCGTCCGGCGCCGCCATCGGACGTGGCGGAGAAGCCCGTGCCGAAGGAGGACGGGACCGGTGCCGCGGAGCCGTCGACGACGGTGACGCCGACGTCGGAGAAGCCGTGCCCGCACTCGGCGCCGGCTGTCACCGGGTCGGGCGAACCGGCGGACCCGGTGACCACCGCGGCGACGGGTCCTTGATCAGCGGTGATCTCCTCTGGCGGGCGAGTTGTCCGGTTCCTCCCTCGCGCGGGTGAGCCCGGGCACGGTACCGTTGTACTGCTCACCCTGCGGGCGCCCCGGGAGGCAACTGAATGAACCGGCTGGTACGCGGCGAAGACGGCCGCGACTGGGTGGTCCGTGCCCAGATGGAATGGCGCGCACCGGCGACGGCCGACGACTTCGAGCACGACGTCGCGGGCAGCTACGGGCCGGGGATCGCGATGATCGTGGTCACCGCGCTGCTGGCCGTGATCCTGATCGTGTGGACGCCGGACCAGGTCAACATCCCGGCCTGGGTGTTGCTGGCGCTGCTGCTCGTGGTGCTCTTCTTCCCCCTGCGGTGGGTGCTGCGGCGGCCGTGGACCGTGGTCGCGGAGACCGAGGGCGACGTGACCGGTGACCGGCCGTCCGAGCGCTGGGTCGGCACCATCCGCGGCATGTTCACCGTGCAGGGCGAGGTCAAGAAGATCTCCAAGACCATCCAGCGGCACTCGCTGCCGGACTTCGACGGGCCGCTTCACCCGGTCGAGTAGGACACTGGAGCCATGCCCGAGCTACCCGAGGTCGAAGCACTGGCTCACCACCTGCGCGAGAACGCTGTCGGCCGGACGATCTTCCGCATCGATGTCGCATCGCTCAGCGTGCTGAAGACGGCGACACCGCCGTGGACCGAACTGCACGGCCGCGAGATCACCGGCGCGACCCGGCACGGCAAGCACCTGGACGTCGTGGCCGGCGACCTGCACCTGGTCGTCCACCTGGCCCGCGCGGGCTGGCTGCGCTGGTCCGACGGCCTCGCCGCGGCGCCCCTGAAGCCGGGGAAGGGCCCCATCTCGCTGCGGGTGCACCTCGAGTCGGCCACCGGCCCGGGGTTCGACCTCACCGAGGCGGGCACGAAGAAGGGCCTGGCGGTGTGGGTCGTCAAGGACCCGCAGGAGATCGCGAGCGTGGCGCGGCTGGGGCCGGACGCGCTCGCCGTGGACGCCGCCCAGCTGCGGGAGCTCTTCGCCGGCAAGAACACCCGGCTGAAGTGGGCGCTCACCGACCAGTCGCTGCTCGCCGGGATCGGCAACGCCTACTCCGACGAGATCATGCACCGCGCGAAGCTCTCGCCGTACGCCACGATCGGCAAGCTCGACGAAGGCGCGCTGGAAACCCTCGCCGAGGCGATCCACGAGATCGAGACGGACGCCGTCGAGCGGTCGGTGGGGCAGAAGGCGGCCCGGCTGAAGGGGGAGAAGCGGTCGGGCCTGCGGGTGCACGCGCGCACCGGGCTGCCGTGTCCCGTCTGCGGCGACACGATCCGCGAAATATCCTTCGCCGACAAGTCGTTCCAGTACTGCCCGACCTGCCAGACCGGCGGCAAGCCGCTGGCCGACCGCCGGATGTCGCGGCTCCTGAAGTAGCCGCTTCCGGACGCTGGGTAGGGTCCTCTCAACCCTCGGTCATCGTCGTTGGACAGAAAGTGGGATCAGGCCTTGCACCCGGTCGGTCGAGCGCAGAGCATGGACGCCGTGTCCGGGTTCCCGCTTGCGCAGATCGTCCCGTGGGCTCTTGTGGTGCTCCTCCTGGTCGCGGTGATCGTGCTGTTCCTCAGGCAGCGCAAGCCGGCCAGCCTGAAGGAAGAGGCCATGCTGGAGGCCGTCCACCGGATGTGGAAGGCCGCGCCGAACCTCCGCTCCGGCCTGGACGAGGAAGCCGCCGACAAGATCACCACGCAGCTGCTGCAGATGCTCGACTGCGTCGCCGTCGGCATCACCGACAGCGAGGGCACGCTGCTGTCGTGGGACGGCGAGGCGAACGAGCACTACGTCGACCTCGTCGAGGCGATCGGGGCGGCGATCCGCAAGCACCGGCGCGAGGTCGTGGCGCACGACCGGATGCCGTGCAACCACCGCGGCACCTGCCGGATGAAGACCGCCGTCATCGTGCCGCTGCTGGTGGAGGGGGAGACCGAGGCGGCGCTGATCGTCGTCGGCCGGACCCGCGGCCGGCTGGTGCAGATGGCCGACGCCGTCGCCCAGTTCGTCTGCACCCAGTTCGAGCTCGCCCGGCTCGACGAGTCCAAGCACCAGCTGCAGCAGGCCGAGATCAAGGCGCTGCGGGCGCAGATCTCGCCGCACTTCGTCTACAACGCGCTGAACACGATCTCCGCGCTGATCCGCACGGACCCCGAAGAGGCGCGAGAGCTGCTTCAGGACTTCGCCGACTTCACGCGCTACTCGTTCCGGACGTCGGGCATGTTCATCTCGCTCGCCGAGGAGCTGCGCAACATCGACCGCTACCTGACCATCGAGAACGCCCGCTTCGGCGGACGGCTCGAGGTGCGGATGAAGATCGCGCCCGAGGTGCTCAGCGTCGTCGTGCCGTTCCTGATCATCCAGCCGCTGGTGGAGAACGCGGTCAAGCACGGGCTGGCCAGCAAGCCGAGCGGCGGCTGCGTCACGGTGATCGCGCAGGACTACGGCACCGAGGCGCTGATCAGCGTCGAGGACGACGGCATCGGCATGGACCCGCGGCGGCTCAACGACCTCAAGAGCGCCCACCGCACCGGCGCGCACGTCGGGCTCGGCAACATCAACCAGCGCATGCAGCAGGTCTTCGGCAGCGACTACGCGGTGATGGTCGAGACCGCGCCCGGGGCCGGCATGAAGGTGACGCTGCGGGTGCCGAAGTTCGTCCCTGGTGTCCGGCCGAACATGCCCGACTACAGCTCCGACGCCGACCGGAGCGAGGCCGACGTCCCGGCACAGGGCGGGCCCGCCCAGCTGACCGGGGCCGAGGTGAACGGCGTCAACGGCACCCGCTCCGGCATCCTCCCCATGGGCTGACTCCGCTGTGACATCCAGGGCTTCGTCCCGGGCCGGGGGCTTCGCCACCCGGACCCCCGAAAAATCCGGCTAGCCTGGGCTTCATGAGCGTTACGGACAAACTGGCTTCGCGGATCCCGGGGCTCGCCGACCGCGTGGAGCGCAAGGACGTCGTGGCCGTGGTGAAGCTGCACGGCGTGATCACCCCGTCGCCGTCGCCGCTGGCCAGGGGGGCGATCAACCTGGCCGCAGTGGAAACGGCGCTGACCAGGGCGTTCGGTCACGAGCGGCTGAAGGCGGTCGCGCTGCTGATCAACTCGCCCGGTGGCGCCCCGACGCAGTCCGGCCTGGTCGCCGAGCGCATCCGCCAGCTGGCCGACGAGAAGAACGTGCCGGTGCTGGCGTTCTGCGAGGACGTCGCCGCGTCGGGCGGGTACTGGCTGGCCTGCGCGGCGGACGAGATCTACGCGCACCGGACGTCGATGGTCGGCTCGATCGGCGTGATCAGCGGCGGCTTCGGGTTCACCGGCCTGCTCGAACGCTTCGGCATCGAGCGGCGGCTGCACACGGCGGGCGCGAACAAGTCGCGGCTGGACCCGTTCTCGCCGGAGAAGCCCGAAGACGTCGAGTGGCTGAAGAAGATGCACACCCAGCTCCACGAGTTGTTCGTGAACTGGGTCAAGGAGCGCCGCGGCGACCGGCTGGCCGACTCGGAGGACCTGTTCACCGGCGACGTCTGGCTCGGTGCGAAGGCGGTCGAGCTGGGCCTGGCCGACGGCCTCGGCAGCCTCCGCCAGATCGTCACCGAGCGCTACCCGGACGCGGAGATCTCGGTGGCCGAGCCGAAGAAGCCCCTGCTGGCGCGCCTCGGCCTCGGGGCACCGGCGGCGGCGTCGGCGGTGCTGGACGCGGTGACGCAGAAGGCGGCCTGGTCCCGCTTCGGCCTCTGACGCCGATGTCCGGTTCGGGTACTTCCGGGCACTTCTTGTGACCTGGATCACCCAACCCGTGTAACGCCTCTGGAATCGGCGTGGGGACGTCAGTTCTCCTTGTCGGCGGGCTTTGTTGCGAACGGCAACAAATCCGGTCGACAAGGAGGTCGTCCCCGATGCCCCACTCCCGCAGACTCGCCCTCGGTGCCGTGCTCGGCGCCGCGCTCATCGCCGTCCCGCTGACGCTGCCCGCGGCCGCGTCCATCCCGCCGCCCGAATCGGGCTGGACCACCGTGTTCGCCGACGACTTCACCGGCGGTGCGGGCTCGCTCCCCTCGAGCGCGAACTGGATCATCGACACCGGCCACGGCTACCCCGGCGGCCCCGCCAACTGGGGCACCGGCGAGATCCAGAACTACACTGCGAGCACGGCCAACCTCGCGCAGGACGGCGCCGGCAACCTCCGCATCACGCCGTTGCGCGACAGCGCGGGCAACTGGACGTCGGCCCGCATCGAGACCCAGCGCGCCGACTTCCGGCCCCCGGCGGGCGGGGTCGTGCGGATCGAAAGCCGGATCCAGATGCCGAACGTCACCGGCGCGGCTGCGCTCGGCTACTGGCCCGCGTTCTGGGCGCTCGGCGGCCCGTACCGCGGCAACTACTGGAACTGGCCCGCCGTCGGCGAGTTCGACATCATGGAGAACGTCAACGGGATCAACTCGGTCTGGGGCGTCCTGCACTGCGGGGTAAACCCGGGCGGCCCGTGCAACGAGACCACCGGCCTGCCGAACAACCGGGCCTGCCCGGGCAGCAGCTGCCAGTCGGCCTTCCACACCTACCGCTTCGAATGGGACGCGAGCACCAGCCCGCAGGTCTTCCGGTGGTTCGTCGACGGCCAGCAGTTCCACTCGGTGAGCCAGAACCAGGTCGACGCGACCACCTGGGCGAACATGACGACCCACCAGGGCTACTTCGTGCTGCTGAACCTGGCCATCGGCGGCGCGTTCCCGAACAACAACTCGGGCACGACCACGCCGGGGCCGGGGATCGTGCCCGGTCACCCGATGGTCGTCGACTACGTCACGGTGTCCACCCGCGGCGGCGGCGGCACGACCACCCCGCCCACCACGACCACGCCGCCGTCCGGTGGCGGCAGCGCCTACAGCACCATCCAGGCGGAGGCGTTCGGCCAGCAGTCCGGGATGATCACCGAGGCCACCACCGACGCCGGCGGCGGCCAGAACGTCGGCGCGGTGGCCAACGGCGACTGGGCGCTCTACCCGAACATCGACTTCGGCAGCTCCGCGGCCACGAACTTCCAGGCCAGGGTCGCCTCCGGCGCGGCGGCCGGCGTGAGCGGGCTCGTCGAGGTGCGGCTCGACAGCCGATCCAACGCGCCCATCGGCAGCTTCGCGCTGGGCAACACCGGGGGCTGGCAGAGCTGGCGGACCGTCCCGGCGAACATCAGCGCGGTGACCGGCGTGCACAACGTGTACCTGACGTTCACGAGCGGCCAGCCCGCGGATTTCGTGAACCTCAACTGGTTCACCTTCGTGCACTGAGACGAGGGGACCCGCGGTCCCCGGCCGCGGGTCTTCCCACATCAGGCAGACAGGGGCTGGACATTGCACTCGGCAATGGGCAGGATGCGTTTCACTGTGAGTGCTCACGATGACACCCGGAAACTCGTGGTCCTGGCCGTGGACGACGAGCCGAACGGTCTTGACGAACTCGTCCACTGCCTGCGCAACAGCCCGCACGTGGCGAAGGTGTTCCCGGCGATCGACGCCTCCGAGGCGCTGCGGTTGCTGTCCACCGACGACCCGCGGCTGCGCGAGCGCAAGGACCGCGGCCTGCCGATCGTCGACGCCGTCTTCGCGGACATCGACATGCCCGGGCTGTCCGGCATGGAGATGTCGCGCGTGTTCGCCGCGCTGCGGCCCTCGCCCGCGCTGGTGTTCGTCACCGGCCACGCCGAAGAAGCCGTCAACGCCTTCGACCTCGGCGCCCTCGACTACGTCCTCAAGCCCTACCAGCAGGATCGCCTCGACCGCGCCATCACGCGCGTGCTGGACAAGCTGGCCGCGGCCGCGGCGCCCCCGCCCGGCGCCATGGGCGGCGAGCCGGTCAAGAACGACGACGAGGTCATCCCGGTCGAGCTGGCCGGCACCACGAAGCTCATCCCGCGCTCCTCGGTCCGCTGGGTCGAGGCGCAGGGCGACTACGCGCGGCTGTTCACCACCGAAGGCAGCCACCTGGTCCGCATCCCGCTGGCCCAGCTCGAAGAGCGCTGGGAGAAGGCCGGGTTCGTCCGGATTCACCGGTCGTTCCTGGTCGCCCTGCCGCTGATCACCGAGCTGCGCATGGGCCAGGGCGGCTATCAGGTCGTCATCGGCAACGAGGAGAAGGTGCTGCCGGTGAGCCGGCGGCACACCCGCGCGCTGAAGGACCGGCTGGTCGGTTCGGGCCGGAACGGCTGAACCGGGACCGGCCATGACCGACGACTACTACGAGCGCCGCGCGAACGGCGTCCGCGAACCGGATCCGACCCTCGGCAGGCGGGGCCGGCAGCGGCCGCTGCCGCAGCCGATCGAGCGGGCCGTCGTCGAGTCCCTGCCGCCGGCACCGGAGAACGAGCCGCCGAAGCCGGAACACCACGCGAAACCCAAGCGCGAGCGGGTGATCCTCAACGATCCCCGCCGCGGCGCCGGCACCCTGCGCGCCCGGGTCGAGCTGGAGGAGCAGACCAGCTGGGGGAAGCTGCTCGTCCGCGACCACCTGGTGAAGGTGCAGCTGCGGACGGCGCTGCTGCTCTCGCTGCTCGTCGTCGGCGTCTTCGGCTCGCTGCCCGTGCTGTTCTACCTGGTGCCGGGGTTCTCCCGGGCCAGCCTGCTCGGTATCCCGGTGGCCTGGCTGATTCTCGGCGTGCTGCCGTTCCCGTTCCTGTTCGGCGTCGGGATCTGGTACAACCGCCTGGCCGAACGCAACGAACGCGCTTTCGTGGACATGATCGAAAACTAGTTTCGCACTAGGTCGTGCGAGGATTCCTCCCGTGCAGTTGAACCCGTGGGCCTTGACCGGCATCGTGCTGGTCGCCGTGGTGACGCCCTACCTCGGTCACCGCTCCTCGCGGTCGGCGACGAGCACGCACGACTTCCTGGTCGCGCGGCGCACCGTGCGGTCCCGCCGCAACGCCGCCGCGATCTCCGGCGAGTACCTGTCCGCGGCCTCGTTCCTCGGCATCGCCGGAATCGTGCTGAAGGACGGCGCCGACGCGCTGTGGTTCCCCATCGGGTTCACCGCCGGGTACCTGGCGCTGATGCTGTTCGTGGCCGCGCCGCTGCGCCGGTCCGGGGCCTACACGCTGCCCGACTTCGTCGAGATGCGGCTCGGCTCGCAGGGCCTGCGCCGGTTCTCCACGGCGTTCGTCGTGTTCATCGGGGTGCTCTACATGGTCCCGCAGCTGCAGGGCGCCGGGCTGACGCTGGCGACGATCCTCCCGGTGCCGGTGTGGGCGGGCGGCGTCGCGGTCATGGTCCTCGTGGCGTTCAACGTGATCTCCGGCGGTATGCGGGCGATCACCGTCGTCCAGGCGCTCCAGTACTGGATCAAGCTGTTCGCGATCTCGGTGCCCGCCTTCGTGCTCTGCATGGTGTTCTTCACCGGCGGCGGCCCGGACGGCTTCCGGCCGCTCGGTGCGCCCGCACCGCCGGTCTTCGTCAGCGACACCACGGTCGACGTGCAGACCGACGTCACCCTGCACGTCACCTCGGACACCTACCTCTACGCCTACGGCCGCACCGACAACGGCCCGGCGGCCGGGCCGACGCACTGGACTCCGCTGGCGCCGCACACGGTGTCCGAAGGCACCAAGCTGAAGTTCATGGCCGGCACGCCGGTCCCGGTGGTCAGCGACGCGAGCGTCGACAACGCGGACTGGCTGCACCCGGGCTCGGGCAGCCTCACCGACCTGCTCCAGACGTACTCGCTGATGTTCGCGACGTTCCTGGGCACGATGGGCCTGCCGCACGTGCTGGTCCGCTTCT
This sequence comes from Amycolatopsis rifamycinica, assembly GCF_000695625.1. Taxonomy (GTDB): domain Bacteria; phylum Actinomycetota; class Actinomycetes; order Mycobacteriales; family Pseudonocardiaceae; genus Amycolatopsis; species Amycolatopsis rifamycinica. The sequence goes on along the minus strand of NZ_JMQI01000079.1, from coordinate 285,232 downwards.
ACACCAACCCCGACGGCAAGGCCGCGCGCCGCACGACCGTGCACGTCCTGCTGCTGCTGGGCCTGTTCTACCTGTTCCCGACGCTGCTGGGCGCCCTGTCGCGGATGTACGTGCCCGAACTGCTGGTGACCGGCACGGCGGACGCGGCGATCCTGCAACTGCCGTCGGCGATCCTGCCCGGGATCGGCGGCCGGCTCCTCGGCGCGGTCACCGCGGCCGGCGCCTTCTCGGCGTTCCTGTCCAGCACGTCCGGACTGCTGGTGAGCGTCGCCGGGGTGGTGTCCACCGACCTGCTGCCCGGCCGGGTGCGCGACTTCCGCGTGGCGGCCGGGCTGGTCGCCCTGTGCCCGATCGCGCTGGCGGTGGTGCTGCGGCCGGAGGACATCTCGCTGTCGATCGGGCTGACGTTCGCGCTCGCCGCGTCGACGTTCAGCCCGCTGCTGGTGCTGGGCATCTGGTGGCGCAAGCTGTCCTGGCCGGGTGCGCTGGCCGGGATGCTCGTCGGCGGCGGCCTGGTGCTGGCCGCCCTGGTGGTCAACGTCGTGAGCGGCTACACCGGCGGCTGGGCGCCCTGGTTCGTCAACCAGCCGGCGCTCATCACCGTCCCGGCCGCCTTCGTGTCGACGTACCTCGTGAGCCGCGTGACCGGCTACGGCCGCCCGGAGCACGTCCACGACATCATGCTGCGGCTGCACGCGCCGGACCCGCTCGGCTTCATGCGGGACAGGGCCGTGGCCCGCTTCGGCCAGGCCGAGGAGAAAACCCGCCTCCCCGGCCGAGGCCGCCACCGCAAGTAACGGTCATGCCCCGCCAATCACGCGTAATACCTCCCCAATCACGCGTGATGCCTTCCCAGTCACGCGTGATGCCTACCCAGTCACGCGTGATGCCCGGCTCCGGTGCGCACACCGCGACCTCACGCGCGGGCAACGCCTCTCCATGGCAGCATGGAGATCGTGGTGAGCCCTGCTGAACTGCCGACCGCCGAGGTCCGCGACCTGCCCAAGGACGGCCTCGTGCTGCTCGACGTCCGCGAAGACGACGAGTGGGCCGCCGGCCACGCGCCCGGCGCCGTGCACATCCCGATGGGGGAGCTGCCCGCCCGCGTCGGCGAGCTGGCCGACCTGCCCGAGAACGAGCCGATCCACGTGATCTGCCGCAGCGGCGGCCGGTCCGCGCGGGCGGCGGCGTGGCTGAACCAGAGCGGCTGGGACGCGGTGAACGTCGCCGGTGGCATGGGCGCGTGGCAGCGCGAAGGCCGTCCCATGGTCAGCGAGCACCCCGGCATCGAACCCGAAGTGATCTAGCTTGCACCCGGGGCAGCCTCCGCAGGGCCGGCCGTACCCGCCCGGGTACTGGCCGCGCCCCGCGCTGCCGCCGACGGCCCAGCAGCTGCAGGGCCGGACGCTCGCCGCCCAGCCGGAGCCGTACCCCTACCACCGCCGTCCGGCGCACCGGCCGAAGCTGCGCTGGGTGGCGACCCCGCCGCCCGGTGCGTGGCCGCGCCGCCGCGTCGTCGCCCCCGAGCCGTACCTCGGTCCGCCGTCGTACCCCGTGCCGCCGCGCTGGGGCTTCCCGAACCTGGTCTGGCGGCGTCCGACGTCGGTGCCCGGTACGGCTTCCGACGAGATCCGCCCGATCGACCGGGTGCCGGTGCTCCGGCGCAGCGTGGTCGTCGTCCTCTTCGCGTTCGCCGCGCTCGCCGTGACCGCGGCAAGCGCCGAATTCTGGCGGTACGTGCTGCTCGTCCAGGGCCGCGACACCGCGCTCTCCCGTTCGGTGGTGGCGTTCTCCGACGGCTTCGTGCTCACCGCGGGCCTGCTCGCCTCGATCCTCGCGCTGCTGCCCGCCGGGCTGTCGCTCTGGTGGCTGCTGGTCGCGCGCCAGGCGGCCGCGGACGTGTCCGGCGACGACCCGCCGCGGCCGGTGTGGCAGGTGCTGGTCGGCGTCCTCGTGCCGGTGGCGAACCTGCCGCTGGCCCTGTCGATCGTCGGCGAGCTGGAGCACGCGGTGCTGGGGCGCTCGCGGGACGTCCGGCCGAAGCCGTCGCGCCAGGTCCTCGTGTGGTGGGGCGCCTGGCTGCTCAACTGGATCCTGCTCGGCGTGTCGATCATCTGGCGCTTCCGCGGCGACGTGCAGTCGATGGCCGACAGCGTCCTCCTGGTCGCGCTGACCGACCTGGCCGCGGCCACGCTGGCGGTGCTGACCGCCCTGGTGGTGCGGCGGTTCTCCACGCTGCTGGCGCCGTCGGACGCACTGGCCGTGCGGGAGATGCGCGTGCTGAAGGTGCAGGGCGCGCCCGAGCCGGAACTGCGGACTTCACGGCCGGCGGGCGCGGCGCGCTAAAAGCGGCCGTAGGCCGGTTCCAGCTGGTCGAAGGCCTGTTCCGCAAGGGGCCAGAGCTCGTCGACGATGGCTTTCTCGTCCTCGAGGGTCCGGTCGAAGACCTCCTGGAAGAGCACGCGCAGGACCGTGGCGAGGTGCGCGGCGGCGAGCGTCGGCGCGAGGTCTTCCTCGGGGTGGCGCCGGATCAGCAGGTCGACGAGCGCCGTCTCGCGCTCGCGGTGCATCTCGTGCAGCGCGTTCGTCAGCACCGGGCTCTCCTTGATCATCCGCACGAAGCCGGGACCGGAAAAGCCGACCAGCGCGTGCTCGGCGCCCAGCGCTTCGAAGTAGAGCTCGCGCGTGTCGTGGAAGACGCTGTCGCGGATGAGCGCGGCCGGCCAGGACGTGAAGTCCTCGCGGATGTCGAAGACCAGGTCTTCCTTGCGCGGGAAGTGGTTCGTCACGGTCATCTTGGCGACCTGCGCCTCGGCGGCGATGTCCGCGATCGTCACGTCCTCGAAGCCGTTGCGGATGAACAGCCGCGTGGCCACGTCGGAGATGGTCTTCCTGGTCTCGTGCTTCTTCCGATCCCGGAGTCCCTGGCTCATGGCGTCACTCTACTGGGTCGAACCCAAGATTGTGCTTGACCCATTAACTATGTCGAACCTAATCTGAGGTTCGACCTAATCATCTGGGGGTGGGCATGACAACGGCAGTCCGATCCGATGCGGCGCTGTGGCGGCTCGGCGGTGTGCTGATCATGGGCGCGGTGCTGTCGATCCTCGACGCGACGATCGTGACGGTCGGGATCGGCTCGATCGCCCGTGACCTCGAGAGCCCGCTGACCACGGTGCAGTGGGTGGCGAGCGCGTACCTGCTCGCGGCTTCGGCGGCCATCCCGCTGTCCGGCTGGCTGACCGACCGGTTCGGCGGCCGCGCGGTGTGGCTGACGGCGGTGGCGATCTTCACCGCGGGCACGCTGTTGTGCGGCTTCGCCTGGTCCGCGCCTTCTCTGGTGGCCTTCCGCGTGCTGCACGGATTGGGCGGTGGGCTGATGCAGCCGGTCGGGCAGGCGGTTTTCGCCCAGGCGGCGGGCCCGGCGCTGGGCCGGATGATCGGGGTGATCACCCTGCCGGCGACGGTGGCCCCGGTGCTGGGCCCGATGCTCGGCGGCGCGCTGGTGTCGGACTTCGGGTGGCGCTGGATGTTCTTCGGCGTCGTTCCGCTGGGCGTGGCGACGCTCCTCTTCGCGCGGCGGCTCCTCCCGGCTCCCGAACCCGCTGGGGTTCGTGACTCCCTGGACGTCAGGGGAGTCCTGTTGCTGTCGCCGGGGCTGGGTGCGCTCGTCTACGGCCTGGCCGAGGGCGTGGTCGTCGCCGGGGCGGCCGGGGCTGCGCTGCTGCTGGCGTACGGCGTCCACGCGCACCGAGCGGCGTCGCCGGTGCTGGACCTGGAACTGTTCCGGAATCGGGGGTTCGCGGTCGCGAGCGGGAGCACGTTCCTGCTGGGAGCGTCGCTCTACAGCTCGATGCTGCTGCTTCCGCTGTATTACCAGCAGGTCGAGCGGGCGAGCGCGGTGCGGGCCGGGCTGCTGCTGGCGCCTCAGGCCCTCGGCTCGGCGGCGGTCCTGCTGGCGAGCGGCCCGCTCCTGGCCCGGTTCGGGCCCCGCCGGATGATGCTGGCCGGCATCGGCCTGTCCCTGCTGGGCACGGTGGCGTTCACCCAGCTCGGTTCGGCACCCGGCGGCGGCTTGCTGACCCTGTCCCTTCTGCTCCGCGGCGTCGGCTTGGGCGCCGCGACGGCCCCCGGCATGACAACGCTCTACGGCTCGTTGGAGCGATCCCGCATCCCCCGGGCGGCGAGCGCGTTCAACGTGGTCAACCGCATCGGCGGCTCACTGGGCACCGCCCTGTTGGCCGCGATCCTCCACCGCGAGCTCACGTCCGCGCCACCTCCGGCGGCGTTCGGCACCACGTTCACGTGGGCTCTGGCGTTGTCGGCGCTGACTCTGGTCCCCGCACTGTTCTTCCCCCGAAGGAGCATCCGTTGACTTTCCGCCTCCTGAGCGTTCACGCCCACCCGGACGACGAGTCCAGCAAGGGCGCGGCCACCCTGGCCCGCTACGCGGCCGAAGGTGTCGACGTCCTGGTCGCCACCTGCACCGGCGGCGAACGCGGCGACGTCCTGAACCCGGCTCTGGACACGGCCGAGACGTGGGCGAACCTCCCGGCCATCCGCCGCCGCGAGATGGCTGCGGCCGCCGAGATCCTCGGCGTCCGTCACCGCTTCCTCGGCCTGGTCGACTCCGGCCTGCCGGCCGACGGCGAGCCGTTGCCCGACGGTAGCTTCGCGGCCCTGCCGCTGTCCGAGGCGGCGGCGCCCCTGGTGGCGCTGATCCGCGAGTTCCGCCCGCACGTGGTGATCACGTACGACGAAACGGGCGGCTACCCGCACCCGGACCACATCCGCACCCACGAGGTGACGCTCGAGGCCTTCACCGCGGCCGCCGACCCCGCTCGCTACCCCGGCTCCACCCCGCCGTGGCGACCCCGAAAGCTCTACTACCAGGCCACCCTCAGCCGCGCGTGGTTCCAGGCCCTCCACGACGCCACCCTGGCCGCCGGCCTGGAGTCCTCAATGGCCGACGTCCTCGACGAACTCCCGCCCGACAAGCTCCCCATCACCACCAAAGTTCGCTGCGAGGCCTACTTCGCCACGCGAGACAAAGCCCTCCTGGCGCACGCCACCCAGGTAGACCCCGCCCACCCGTTCTTCGCCCACTCACGCGAAATCGAACGCCAAACCTGGCCCCACGAGGACTACCACCTGGCCCACCCCACCCCAGGCCCCGCCCTCGAAACCGACCTCTTCACCGGAGTAACCCCATGACCCCCGTGTCGTCCCTCCAATCACGCGAGATGCCCCTCCAGTCACGCGAGATGCCCCTCCAATCACGCGAGATGCCTCTCGGATCACGCCAGAGCCGCCGCGGATCCCGGGTGACCGCTGGGCGGGGACGCCGTCACGCGCTGACCCGAAGCTCCCGCAACCCCCGAATCACGAACTCGGGCCGCCGCGGCGGCGTCTCGACCAAGCGCAACCCCGGCAGCTTCTCCGCCAACGCACTCAACGCGGCGGCGATCTCCACCCGAGCGAGAGGAGCACCCACGCAGTAGTGAATCCCCAGCCCGAACCCGAGGTGCGCATTCGGCGTCCGTCCGATGTCCAGGCGGTCCGGCTCGTCGAACACCTCCGGGTCACGAGCCGCGGCGCCGAGCAGGGCGCCGATCTTCTCGCCCCGCGAAACCACATACCCGCAAATCGACACGTCCTCCGTCGCCGTCCGCTCGAACAGCTGCAACGGCGCGTCGAAGCGGATCAGCTCCTCCACACACGAATCCAGAAGGGCAGGTGAGGCCAGCAGGCGCTCCCACTGGTCCCGGTGCGTCAGCAGGGCCGTGATGCCGTTGCCGAGTACGTTCACCGTCGCTTCGTGGCCGGCCATCAGCAGGAGGACCGCGGTGGCCACCAGCTCGTCGGGTGTCAGCTCGCTGCGCAACAGATCGCTGATGATGTCGTCGCCCGGTGCGTCCGCGCGGGCCGCGGCCACCGAGCGGACGTAGTCGACGAACTCGGCCGCCGCCCGCTCGGCCGCGTCGCGGCCTTCCTCGGCGAGGCCGTACTCGTACATCTTCACGATCGCGTTGGACAGCTGCACCATCCGTGGCCCGTCGGTGCCGGGGACGCCCAGCAGCTCGGCGATCACCGCGACCGGCAGTGGCTGGGCGAGGTGCTCGAGGAGGTCGGCGCTGCCGTCGGTGGCGATCGCGGCGGCCAGGTCGTCGACCATGCGGGCGGCGAGCGTCGCGACCATCGGGCGCAGCCGTTGCACGTGGCCGCGGCCGAACGCGCCCGCGATCAAGCGGCGGAGGCGGGTGTGGGCCGGCGGCTCGTTCTCCAGGAGCGAGTTGCGGTGCAGCAGGTTGAACGAGGCGAACCGCTCGAGCGGCTGGGCGTCCTGCCAGATCCGGCCCAGGCCGCGGTGGCGCAGCACCGCCGACGACGCGGCGTGCGACACCGCGACGGCGATGCCGAGCCCTTCGTGGAAATGGACTTCGCCTCGCGAGCGGAGCTCGGCGAACGCCGGGTACGGATCTTCGAGGAACGCGGGATCGCGGGGGTCGAACACGTCGCGAGACTAACCCTTCGATAGCGTCTGAAGCCGAGCCAGAGGAGGCAGCAGTGGGCAAGGGCGCGCGCAAGAAGGGTCCCAAGCAGGCGTCGGACCGCAAGCCGAAGGTGCGCGACGTCTTCGTCGGCCAGCCGTTCGAAGGGCTGGCGGCGGAGCCCGAGCTGATCGCGCTGCGCGAGTTCGTGCCGTCCGCGACGGCCCAGCTCACCCTCGCCGACGGTGGTGACGTCACGCTCGGGACTGTGCTGCCGATGGCGGCCGCCGCGTTCGTCCGCTCGGACGGCCGGCGCTACCTCGGCCTGCAGGTGCAGACCCGCTCGTCCGACATCAGCCGTGACCTCGGCCGGTCGCTGAAGTGGCTGCTGGACGCCAAGGAGGGTGACGTCCTCGGCGTGCCGGACACCACCACCCCGCCGTCCGCCGACGAGCACGCGCGCCTCCAGGACCTGCTGACGCCGGGGGCCGAACTCGACGTCACGCTGCACAAGGACTTCGCCTGGTGGCTGCCCGAAGACGCGGACGCCACCGGGGACGTCGCCGTGTCGCTCGAGCGCGCGAACGCCGCGATCATGCCCACCGAACGGCTCGGCTCGGGTGCCTACTGGGTCCTCGCCGGCGAGAAGGCGCACCTGCGCTGGGTTCGGCCGGAGCCGGAGAACCTGCTGCTCCAGGCCCTCGCCCGGCTGTCCGCGGCCGGCGAGCTCGGCCTCGGTGAAGGCTCGCGCTACGCGGGCTCGTTCCGGGCGCACGGCCTGCTCGTCCCGGTCTGGGACCTCGACCCCGAGGCGCACGCCCGCGAGTGGGCCGAGGCGAAGGACGCCCTCGGCGCCCGGCTCGAGACGGCTCTCAAGTCGCTCGACGACGAGCCGCTGAACGCGACCGAGCGTCGCGCGCGGGACGGCCTGATCGGCCGCCAGCTCACCCTGCGCTGAGCGCCGTGATCGAGCGCCGGACCGTCGGTACGAACCGGCGGTTCGTCACCGCTCGATGAGCGTTCAACCAGGCGTTATGTGGCGCAAGAGACACCGCCGCCGCATCGCGCCGGTGGGACGATTCTGTGCGTGATACTTCACATCTGCGGGGCGGCCGCCTGGGCCGAGGTGAGTGAAGGCGGCGAGTACCGGGATCCTTCCTTGGACGAAGTCGGCTTCATCCACTGTTCCGACTTCGGCACGGTGAACCTGCCGGCCAACATCCGGTTCCGGGGCCGCACCGATCTGGTGCTGCTCGAAATCGACCCGGCCAAGGTCGATGCGCCGGTCCGCTGGGAGGACGGGCTGCCGCCGCACCCCGAGGGGATCTGGTTCCCGCACGTCTACGGCCCGATCCCGCACGCGGCGGTCGTCGGCGTGCACGAATTCCCCGAGTCCGAGGGCGGCGGTTTCCGGCTGCCCGACTCGCTCGCCCGCCGCTGACGTGGGCAGACCATCACCCGGCCGGAAGTTCGCGAATCCGGCCGGGTACGCGGGCAACCTGAGGGGGCTGTGATGCGTGTTGGGGAGGAAAGCGACTCGGCTTCTGGCTACCCGACCCCGATGGGAGGCGATACGGTGACCGCTGCGGCACCCGTCTTCACCGGGGGAGAAACCTGGGTGACCGGCGCAGGCCGAGGGAGGGCCGCGACGTTGGCTGGGGAGTTCGTCGACTTCGGCGACTTCGTGCAGGCCACCCTGCCGGGCCTGCTGCGGTACGGGCACGCGCTCACCGGCAACCCGCACGACGCGGCGGACCTGGTGCAGACCGTGCTGGAGAAGATCGGTTCGCGCTGGACGTACGTCCACGAGAAGACGGGCGACCCGCTGGCCTACGTCCGCCGGTCGATGGCGAACGCGCACGTCAGCCGCTGGCGCCGGACGCGCCGGGAGAACCTCGTCGCGGACCTGCCGGACACCAGCCCGCACGTGCCGGCCGACCCGTTCGAGCACGAGCCGCTGTGGCGTGCGTTACGAACACTGCCGCCGAGACAACGGGCCGTGATGGTCCTGCGTTACTACGAAGGTCTCTCCGAAGCGGAGATCGCCGGTGCCCTCGGGATCACCCAGGGCACCGTCAAGAGCCAGGCGAGCAAGGCGATCGCGTCGCTGCGGATGAAACTGAAGTCGGCCGACGGCGAAGGCGAAGGGAGTGGTGCGGGTTGAACATCTCCGAGGATGAACTGGAGCAGCGCCTGCGCGCCCTGTTCGCCGACGAGCGGCTGGACCTGCCGCCGCCGCCCGAAGCCGGCACGGTCATCGTCGCCGGTGCGCGACGCCGTCGTCGCCGTCGGCACGCCGTGCAGGCCGTCGCCGGGGTCGCGGCCGCCGTGGTCGCCGTCGCCGGGGGGCTGACCATGATCCGGCTCCACACCGAGGACGGCACCGCGGTGATGTCCGCCGACGGGACCGGGACCAGCGTCAAACCGCCCGAGAACCTCACGCCGGGCCGGCCGCCGGAGCCGTCCACGCCCGGGCCGACCGGCACCCAGAGCATCCAGGCTTCCGTACCACCCGAGACGTCGCCGTCGCATCGGCCGCCGTCCTCCCCGCCGCCGCCCTCCACGCTCCCCGACGTGATCACCGGGCCGCTGCTCGCGGCCGACGGCTTCGGCAAGCTCAAGCTCGGCATGTCCGAGGCCGACATCGCGCAGACCGTCACGCTCAGCGACGCGCAGGCCGGCGCCGGCTGCACCGTCTACAAGGCGCAGGGCAGCGCGCTTCCCGTGCCCGCGAACATCGTCGTTTCGAAGGCGTCCGGGCTCGTCGCCGTCACCCCGGACGTGGTCGCGCACACCGCCGAAGGCATCGGCGCCGGGGCCACCAAGGATCAGATCCTCGCCGCCTACCCCGCGGCCAAGGAGGAGTCCGGCAGCGTCGTCGCCCCGGCCGGGGCCGCCGCCGAATACCGCTTCCGCCTCGACGAGACCGGCGTCGTGCAGACGAGCCTGGCGAGCGTCACCCAGGACTGCGCCGGCTGAGCGCCGCGCGCACGCGAAAGCCCGGGCTGTCCACAGGGGGAGAGCCCGGGCTTTTACATCGACGCCCCCGCCACCAACCTCAGCGGAGGCGCTTCGCGCGGAGCGTCAGAGCTTGCCGCCGGCCACCGGCGGCATCTGCGAGTCGGTGCCGCCGTCGCCGACGGACTCGCGGTACAGGTGGTTCTCGACCTCGAACAGGTTGCCGTTCGCGCGCTTCACGACGTTCAGCAGCGTGCTCATCTGCGAGATCTCTTCGACCTGCTCCTTGAGGAACCACTGCGTGAACTGCTCGCCGATGTAGTCCTCTTCGGCGCGGGCGGCCTTGGCCAGCGCGGAGATGTCGGCGGCGACCTCCTTCTCCTGCTCGAGCGCGAGCTCGATGAGCTCGGTGACGCCGGAGAAGTCGTTGCGCACCTCCCCGGTGCCGGGGATCTCGACGTGGTGGTCGCGGTCGAGCATGTACTGCACGAGCGCCATCGCGTGGTTGCGCTCTTCGACGGACTGCTTGTAGAAGTGCTTCGCCAGCTGCGGCAGGTCCTCGGCGTCGAACCACACCGCGAGCGCGATGTACTGCTGGGACGCGTTGAACTCGTTGTGGATCTGCGCCTGCAGCAGTTCGTAGAACTTCGAGCGCGGCTCTTTCTTCTTGGTGAGGGCCATGGCCACACGATACGGCAGAATTCGATATTCGACCACTTACGGGTGGTGATCTGCCCCCTATTAGGGTTACCATTCCTAAAGAAGACTCACCTTATTTAAGTAAGCCTTCCCTAAATTGCTGGGCAAATTCAGGGAAGGCTCACTTCACAGGGGGTCGCGCCGGACCGGGCAGGACATGCACCGCGGGCCGCCCCGGCCGGAGCCGAGTTCGGAGCCCGCGATCGGCAGCACCTCGATGCCCGCCGCCTCCAGCCGCTCGTTCGTCTCGACGTTCCGCTCGTAGCCCACGACCACGCCGGGCGCCAGTGCGAGGGTGTTGTTGCCGTCGTCCCACTGCTCGCGTTCGGCCGTCACGGGGTCGAGGCCGGTGTCGATGACGCGCAGCCGGTCGATCCCCATCGCCTCGGCGGCGGCCGCCAGGAACGGCGCCGGGCCGGCCACCTTCACCCCGCCGTCGCCGGTCGGGCGGAGCGTGAACGCCGTCAGCAGGTCGCGCGCGAGCGGGTACATCACCACCGCGTCGGCGTCGACCATCGTGCAGACGGTGTCCAGGTGCATGGTCGCGCGGGACTGCTCGATCGGCACCGCCAGCACGGTGTGCGCGATGCCGTCGGCGAACACCGAGCGGGCCAGCGACTCCGCGCCGGCCGCGGTCGTCCGCTCGCCGACGCCGATGGCGAGCACGCCCGGCGCCAGCAACATCACGTCGCCGCCCTCGATGGGTGCCGAATGGGCGCCGTACGCGCGGGCGGCGTGGCGGAACTGCGGGTGGTAGGCGTAGATCAGGTCGAGCACCGCGGTCTCGCGGCGGCGCGCGGGCATGTTCAGGGACGAAATCGCCACCCGGTCGGCGATCCACACCGACGAGTCGCGGGTGAACAGCAGGTTCGGCAGCGGGTCGACGGCGAAGTCGTGCGGGTGGTTCATCATCCGCACCAGCGACGCGCCTTCCGCCGACGGCAGCTCCTCGAACGTCATGCCGGCCATCAGGACCTCGGCGAGGCCGGCCGCGTCGACGCCGGAAAGGTGCGAACGCAGCGAGTCGGCCAGGTCGCCGCCGAGCCGCCGGTCGTCGACCGCCGCGTGCACGCCCGCCGCGTGCGCCCGGTCGTCCTCCAGCGCCGTCCGGAGGGCGTCGGCCAGCAGCAGGACCTCGACCCCGCGGCCGCGCAGCACCTCGGCGAACGCGTCGTGCTCGTCCTGGGCCCGGTCGACCCACGGGATGGAGTCGAACAGGAGCTGGTCGTTGTTGCGGGGCGTCAGCCTTTTGAGCTCGTTGCCGGGCCGGTGCAGCAGCACCGCGCGCAGGGGTCCGACTTCGCTGTCCACCCGGGGAGGTGCCGTTTCGTCGATCACCCCCCGATCCTAGTCAGGGCAACCAGGAAACGTGCCCCTTGAGCAGCGAATACCCGACGAACGACACGAAGTCGAACAGCGTGTGCGCGGCGACCAGCGGCCACAGCCGGTTGGTCTTCTGCCACAGCCGCCCGAAGACCAGGCCCATGATCAGGTTACCGACGAACCCGCCGAACCCCTGGTACAGGTGGTACGACCCGCGCAGCACGGCGGCGCCGAAGACCGCGGTGTTCTCCCGGACGCCGAGCTGCCGCAGCCGCGTCAGCAGGTAGCCGATGACCAGCACTTCCTCGGCGAAGGCGTTGCCGAACGCCGAGAGCGTCAACGTGATCGGCCGCCACCAGGTGTCGCCCAAAGTGGACGGTTGCACCGCCAGGCTGAACCCGAGGTGGTAGGAGACGAAGTACAGCGCCAGGCCGGGGATGCCGATCAGCGCGGCGAGCCCGGCGGTCAGCAGCGCGTCCCGGCCCGGCGACCGGCGGTCCAACCCGAGCTGCGCGACCTTGATGCCCGCGCGCCACAGCAGGTACAGCCCGAGCGCGCCCCAGCCGACCAGCTGTGCCGCCGAGAGCAGCTGCTTGAGCAGGTCGATCAGGCTCGCCGCGGCCTGCGGCACGTTCAGCTGCGTCTGCTGCTGGGCCAGCGGCACCGGCTGCAGCAGCGAGTCCACAAGGGACAGCAGGCTGCGCACGCCCGACAGGCCCAGCGTGATCCCGAAGACGATCAGCAGCTCGAGCTTGATCGCGCGGCGCTCGGCCGGGTCCTCGGTCGTCCCGGGGAACTCGGGGCGGGCCGGGGCCAGCCACGATCGCGCGGTGAACGTCATGGACGCACGCTACCTTCGGGGTATGCCGAGGAGCATCGCCACCAACGAAACCGTCGACCGCGCCGCGCTGGTCGAGTTCCTGTCGACCCGCCACCGCGCGATCCTGCTGACCACGAAGGCCGACGGCGGCCCGCAGCTGTCGCCGGTCACCTGCGGCGTCGACGCCGAGGGCAGGCTGGTCGTCTCGACCTACCCGAAGCGCGCGAAGGTCGTGAACGTCAAGCGCAACCCGAAGGTGTCGGCCTGCATCCTCTCCGACGAGTGGAACGACCAGTGGGTGCAGCTGAACGGCACCGCCGAGGTGCTGGACATCCCGGATTCGGTCGAGCCGCTCGTGGAGTACTTCCGCGCCATCTCCGGCGAACACCCGGACTGGGACGAATACCGCGAGGCCATGGTCAAGCAGGGCAAGAGCATCATCCGCGTGACGATCGAAAGCTGGGGCCCGATCGCCAAGGGCGGCTTCCCCGCCGAGCTAGCCTGACCGCCCGCGCAGGAACGGGCAGCCGACGAGCCGTCGCAGCTCCGACGCGAGCTGCGACGGGTTCTCGACGGACTTCGAGAACGCCAGCCGCACGTCGTGGTCGCCGGCGTCGGACTCGACGCGCAGCCGCAGCCCGAACCGGTCGAGCCCGAGCGGGCGGATCCGGCCGCCGCGCAGCCCGGGCGGCAGGTGCTTCGCCAGCTGCTCGACGACGTCGGAGTGGTCGCTCTCCAGGTGCCGCAGCCACTTGGCCTCGTAGTCGTGGAACGGGTCGGGCGGCGCGGCGCTGAACATGTGCGGGCGCAGCGAGTGCGTGCCCTCGGCGTCGGCGAGCACGAGCGACGCCGGGGTGAGCCGCAGCAGGGTGACGCCGTGGCCGACGTCGAGGAGCCGTTCGTCCGGCCGCGTCTCGGCGATCGCCACCGCCCGCGCCCGGGCCGAAACCGGCGCGAGCGGCCGCAGCCAGCCGGTGATCCACAGCAGCCCGCGGATCGGCTCCCGCAGGTCGACCGGCGCCTGGTCGGCGAGCTCGACCATCACGGCCAGCTCGCCGCGCTGGGTCTCCTTCGCCGCGCGGACCATCGGGTGGTCGTCCGGCAGCAGCACGCTGACGCTGCCGCTGTGGTGCACGTGGTGCAGGAGCGGCACGACGCGCTCGCCGCCCGAGTCCACGCGATCGCAGCTGGGCAGCAACGACGCGGGGCCGTTGCGGGTCGCGATCGTCTTCGCGCGCTCGGCGGGGTTCGGCGCCGGCGGGCGGCGGACGGATGTGGGTGCCTCGGTCACGGCTCACCTCCTACTTAGGTGAGCCTAACCTGAATTCGACGGTCTGGGAAGGCGCGGCGGTCACGTCGCTTCCGGTGACCGGGGCATCCGGTAACGCCGGTGCCCACTTTTTCGAAAAGCGGGTGACAACCCGACCCCCTGGGGGTTCCGCGTGCCGATCGTCCCGGTCCCCGAGCGCGTCCGCGCTTTCGAACTCGACCCCGCCATGCCGTCCGGGGCCCTGCCGATCTTCGGCGAGTACCTCGACCGCCTGGGTCGCGACACCGCGAACCGGCGGCTGGTGGCCGGGTTCTTCGTGGTGTTCGGGATCGCCCAGTTCGTCGCCGGCGCCGGCGTGGCGCTGCCGGTCGGCACGTTCGCGCTGGCCGGCGCGATCGAGGCGTGGTGGCTCTACCGCGCGCACGCCCACGTGCCGGAGACGCGGCTGAAGCGGGAAGCGTTCCGGCAGGTGGACATCACCGCCGACGGCCTGGTCGCGGCCGGCCGGACGGTCGGCGTGCGCCTGCCGGACGGCCGGTGGCTGCGCGTCCGCCTCGACGAAGCGCACCGGTTGCTGGTCGCCGGGCACCGGCGCGTCTGGCTGCTGGGCCGGAGCCCGAAGGTGTTCGTCGGCTTCTCAGGCGTGGTGCGCGTCCGCCGCGCCGGGATCCACGACACGCCGCCGCCGGGTGCAGTGCCGGTCCCGGAACCGGCCGGGTCCGTGTCGCCGAGGCTCGACCCCGTGCTGGCCGCCCACCGCCGCCAGCTGGCCCGCGACCTGCGCACGACCGCGGCGTTCCTGCTGGTGCTGGCCGGGTTCGCGGTCTGGGTCGCGCTCGGCTTCCCGGTCGTGGCCTGGCTCGCGTGGACGTTCGGCGCCGGCGCGCTCCTGGCCGCCCTCGCGGCCGTGTCGCGCGCGATCGCCCACCGCAGGCCCCTCCCCGAGGACCACTGGACGGAGCTGCGAGCGGTCCTGGACGGCCCGGTCCGCATCAGCCGGCACGGCGCGGCGCGGCTCAGCGGCCTGACCATGCTGGCCGACGGCCGCGTGATCCGGTTCCGCCTCCCGAAGGCGGACCCGTCGATGGCCGCGAACATCGCGGCCACGGGCCGGCTGTGGATCGCGGGGGTCCCCCGGCCGGGCGCGGCCAAGACGGGCCTGCCGGGCTACCCCGTACTCGGCACCGTCTGGCTCGGCTGAGCCGGCGTCCGGTCACGGCGGGGCAGCAGCAACGGCGTCGCCAGCGCGAGGACGCCGGCGATCCCGATCGCCCCGCGTGTGCCGGTGAACCCGGCCAGCACGCCCCACACCGCGGTCAGCGTGGCGATGGCCGCCTTCGTGCTGACCGACCACGCCGAGAGGGTCCGGGCGACGCGGTCCGCCGGGAGCTGCTCGAGCCGGTAGGTCGCGAGCACCGGGTTGAAGACGCTGCAGCTGACGATCAAGCCGAATTCGACGACCATGACGTACCCCAGCCCGGCCGCGCCGGGCGGTATGAAGGCCAGCGCGAGCAGCCAGCACGCCCGCACCGCGCCGGCCGTCACCAGCACCGGGTGCCGCCCGAACTTCGCGACGAGCCGCGGGGTCAGCCGCGAGCCGGCGAGCCCACCGAGGCACGGGACGGCGAACGCGAGCCCGTACTGCCACGGCGTGAACCCGAGCTGGTTCAGCATGAGCACCGCGAGCAGCGGTTCGGTGCCCATGACCAGGCCGTTGAAGACCATGGCGTTGAGCAGCAGCGGCCGCAGTCCCGGGTGCGCCAGCAGGAAGCGCCAGCCATCGGCGAGATCGCGCAGGCGCAGCCGGTCGGCGGTGCGCGGGCGCGGCTCGCCCCCGCCGATCGCGCGGAGGCCGAGCGCGGAAAGCAGGAAGCTGACGGCGTTGGCGACCACCGACGTCACCGGCCCGAACAGCGCGAACGCCGCCCCGCCGAGCGGCGGGCCGAGCGCGGTGGCGGTCCAGTTCGTGGATTCGAAGCGGCCGTTCGCGACGAGCAGGTCTTCCGGCGGCACGAGTCCCTTGAGGAACGCGCCGCTCGCGGAGGTGAAGGTGATGTCCGCCGCGGCGACGACCACCGAGACGGCCAGCAGCTGGGCGAAGCTCAGCGCCCCGAGGGCGTAGGCGGCCGGCACGCTGATCAGCGCGGCGAACCGGACCAGGTCCATGCCCACCATCACCGGCCGCTTCCGGCGGCGGTCGATCCACGGCCCCAGCGGCACGGCGACGAGCGCGCCGACGGCCGGCCCGACCGCGGCCAGCGCCGAGACGGCCGTGGGCCCGGCGTGCAACACCAGGATCGCGAGCATGGGGAAGGCCCCGAAGCCGAGCCACGTCCCGAACGCGCTCACGGCGTAAGCCGACCAGAGCCACCTGAACCGCGGCCCCAGCGACCGCCCGCGCACCACGCCGGAGATCAAAGCCGGGAACGGCCGCGCGCGGCAAACAACCGACGCGGCGGCGAGCCACAACGCCGCGTTGTGAATCTAGAGTCGGTCGCCGTGGACCTCGACGCCGTGCGCACCTTCGTGGCCGCCGTGGAGGCGGGCCGGTTCCAGGACGCCGCCACCGACCTGTCGATCACGCAGCAAGCCGTCTCGAAGCGCATCGCCGCGCTGGAGCGGTCACTCGGCGCGCGGTTGTTCACGCGCACCGCCCGCGGCGCGGTGCTCACCGGGGACGGGACAGCTTTCCTGCCGCACGCCCGCGAACTGCTGGCGGCCGAGCAGCGCGCGCTGGCGTCGGTGCGCACCGGGCCGCTGCGGGTCGACGTCATCGGACGGCGGCTGTGCCCGGCCACCTTGCTGCGCGGGTTCCACGAGGCCCACCCGGAGGTCGCGCTCGAGGTCGCGACCCTGTTCGACACCGCGATCACGGCGATCCGCGACGGCTCGATCGACGCCTCGTTCCGCGCGGTCGTCACGCTGCCCGAGGACCTCGACGCCCAGTGGGTGCTCGACGAGCCGATCCAGCTGCTGTGCGGCCCCGCGCACCCCCTGGCGGACGTGGCGTCGGTGACTCCGGCCGACCTGGCCGGACGCCGGATCCGGCTGCCCGGCGTGGTGCCCGGAACCGAGTGGGGCGCGTACTACGCCGAGTTCGCGGCCGCGTTCGGCCTGTGGATCGACGCCGCCGGGCCGAACTTCGGCATCGAGGTGGTGCTGGACACGATCGCGGAGTCGGCCGAGGTGGCGACGTTGGTCGGCGCGGGGAGCCGGGTGCTGTGGCCGCCCGGGTACGACCTGCGGCGCGTGCCGATCGAGGCGCCCGTGCCGGTGTACCCGCATTCGCTGGTGTGGCGCCGGGGCAACGCGCACCCCGGGCTCACCGCGCTGCGGCGTCACCTCGCGGAGAGCGAGCGTGCCGCCGGCGCGTGGCGGCCGAGCTGGGCCGCCTGACCCAGCGACTTCCGCGTCGCTCGAGGTCCTCGCGCACCTCCGGCCGGGCCGTGCGCGACTCGCGCTGCAGCCTGCGGCGTTCGCGCGCGACCGCGTGGCTTCGTTCCAGCCGTTCGCCAGCGCCTGCATCGCCACTCCGGACGACTTCGACTTCACGAGCACGTCGACGCAGTGCCCGGCGACCGACCGTCCGGAGTAGGCCTTCGCGGCCTCTTGGACTATTCCGGCCGCTCCCCGCTCCGCTGCCGGAAACACCTTCATCGGGCCGCGGAACGGGGCGGGGACGGTAATTGCGGAACTTGACTATCCCTTGGGGCCGCGCCGCGACCACGTCCACGCGTAGCCGGGGTCTTCCGACGCGTCGGCGGCTTCGCCGAGCTCCAATGGCGCGAACGTGTCGACCATGACCGCCGTCTCGTCGAAGAACTCGGCGCCGATCGACGCCTCGGCGGCGCCCGGCTGCGGGCCGTGCGTGAAGCCGGACGGGTGCAGCGACAGCGAGCCGATCCCGATCCCGGAGCCCTTTCGGGCCTCGTAGTTGCCGCGCACGTAGAACATCAGCTCGTCGGAGTCGACGTTCGCGTGGTTGTACGGCACCGGGATCGCGCCTTCGTGGTAGTCGACCTTCCGCGGGCAGAAGGAGCAGACGACGAAGTTCGGGCCCTCGAACGTCTGGTGCACGGGCGGCGGCTGGTGCACGCGGCCGGTGATCGGCTCGAAGTCGTCGATGTTGAACACCCACGGGTAGAGGCAGCCGTCCCAGCCGACGACGTCGAAGGGGTGCGTCGCGTAGGTGTAGCGGGTCAGCCCGGCGCGGTGCCGCACCAGCACCTCGACGTCCTCGCCGTCTTCCAGCAGCGGCTCCTCCGGCCCGCGGATGTCACGCTCGCAGTACGGCGAGTGCTCCAGGAACTGCCCCTTCGCGGACAGGTAGCGCTTCGGCGGCCCGATGTGGCCGCGCGCCTCCAGGGTGAAGAGGTTGACCTCGCCGTGGGGGACGACCCGGTAGGTGCACGACGTCGGGATGACGACGTAGTCGCCGTCGCCGACCTCCAGGCGGCCGTAGATCGTCTCGAAGGTCGCCGAGCCGCCGTGGACGTAGAACAGCTCGTCGCCGGCCGCGTTGCGGTACAGCGGGCTGGGCGCGGTCGCCGTGACGAACCCGATGGTGACGTCGTTGTTGCCGAACAGCCGGCGCCGGTCGGTCACCGCGTCGGCCTCGCCGCCGAACTTGAGGTCCTGAGTCCGGAACGCCCGCGGCTTGAGCGGGTGGTTCGGGGTGAGCGACCCGCGGTCCTCCTCGACCGCGACGGCGTCGACGATCGCCGTCGGCAGGCCGCGGTGGTAGAGCAGCGCGGAGTCGGCGGAGAAGCCTTCGACGCCCATCAGCTCTTCGGCGTAGAGCCCGCCGTCCGGCTTCCGGAACGCGGTGTGCCGCTTGTGCGGGATCTCGCCTACTCGCCGGTAGTGAGGCATCGACGTCCCCTTCTGACGTGTCCGTTGTGCGAACGATTTTGTCCTGATGTCGTACGCTACTAGCGTGTCAGTCGTGTCAAGCGCTGTGGAACTCACGCCACCCGGCCCCCGTGGAATTCCTCCCCTGTTCGCGAGGCTCGTCGACGACTCGGCGCTGTTCCCTCCGGTCGGTGCGGCCATGCCCGAAGCGCTCCGTGCGCACTTCGCGAGCCGGGACTCCGAACACGCCGGTGTACTGGGGGTTTTCCTCTGCCAGGCGTCCAGGCTGCCCGAGCTCATCACCGAGCTGATCAAGATCAAGCCGAAGCAGCCGCTGCCGCTTTCGCTGATCATCGACACCGGCCTCGGCGGCGTCCCGAAGGCCATCTCGATCGTCGAGTCGCGCAGTGAGCTGCTCGCGCTCCGGATGGTCGAGATGCCCGCGCCGTCGGACGTCGACGAGGTGTGGCTCGAGCGCGTCTCGGAGTTCGTCCCCGAGGACGTCATCCGGGTGGTCGAGCCGCGGCGCGGCGTCGGCTGGCTCGACGGCGTCCGCAAGGTGATCGAGCACGGCAGCTGGCCGAAGATCCGCTGCGGCGGCCAGGCGGGCGAGAACTTCCCCAGCGTCGACGAGGTGGCGGACTTCCTCGCCGTCGTCAGCGGGTCCACCGGGGCGTCGTTCAAGGCGACGAACAGCCTGCACCGCGCGGTCCGGCACACCGACCCGGACACCGGGTTCGTGCACCACGGCTTCCTGAACCTGCTCGTGGCCTCCGCGCGCAGCCTCGCCGGCGGCGACGTCCGGGGAGCGCTGGAGTCGACCGACGCGCAGGCGCTGGCCGACGAGGCCCGTGCGCTGTCCGAGCCGGCGGCGAAGGCCGTCCGGGCGCTCTTCGCCTCCTACGCGGCGGCGTCGTTCGAGCAGCCCGTGCGCGACATGGGCGAACTCGGCTTGCTGTGACCAGCCGGGAGGGGTCGCTGACGCTCGACCGGGGCTTGGCGCTGCTGCAGGCGGTCGCCGACGCCGGTGGGGACGCGGCGACCATCTCCGAGCTGGCGGTGGCCATCGGGGCCAGCCGCGCGGCCGTCTACCGGCTGCTCGTGCCGCTGTCCGAGCGCGGGCTGGTCTGGCGCGACGGCACCAAGGTGCGGCTCGGCGTCGGGCTGCTCAGGCTGGCCGGGCAGGTGCTGCCGCAGCTGCGGGACGCGGCCGGTCCGGTGCTGCGCGAGCTGGCCGAGAAGGTCGGCGCGACCGCGCACCTGTCGGTCGCCCAGGGGACGCAAGCGCTTGCGGTGGCCGTCGTCGAGCCGTCGTGGACCAGTTTCCACGTCGCCTACCGGGTGGGCAGCCGGCATTCGCTGACCGCCGGAGCGGCGGGCAAGGCGATGAGCCTGCGGCCGGGCGGCGACGGCTGGGTGACGTCGACGGGTGAGCTGGAGGCGGGCGCCTCCGGCGTCGCGGCGCCGGTGCGCGGGGTGCCGGGGCTGCGGGCGAGCGTCGGCGTCGTCTCGATGGAGCCGCTGAAGGCGGCCGAAGTGGGCCCTCAGGTCGTCGCGGCCGCTACCCGGCTGGCCGGCATCCTGAAGGCGGACGGCTAACGCAGCGGCCCGACCATCGTCAGCAGCAGGGCGACGTCCACGGTGAACAGCAGGCGTTCGAAGAGGCCGAGCGTGACGTCCTCCTGGGCCGGCCCGAGGACGAGCGTCAGGACGAACCCGGCGAGCACCACGCCGACGCTGACGAAGCTCGCCGCGGCCAGCCGCCGGATCGTCGTCCGGCGAGGTTCCCATGGGCAGCGCTCGCGGCCCTTCCTCGTCAGCACGAACGCGGCCGCGGGCAGCGCGACGAACGCCGTCAGCGCGGCGATGTTGTGGATCTGCCCGGCCGGCGAACGCGCCTGCCCGTCCGGGTCGACGGGCACGAGCCCGCACACGAGCAACCCGGCCGACCAGACGGCGAGCAGCACGCAGACGGTGGTGGTGCCGGGACGGTGGGCCTTGGCGATGCCCGCGAGCAGCGCCACCGAGCCGAGGGACAGCGCCAGGCACATGACGCTGAACAGGGGAGCGGCCGACGAGGTGCCGAGCTTGCCGTAGACGTACTCCGACAGCGTCTGCCAGATCGGGCTGACCTGGCCGGACAGCCGCAGGTGCAGGGCGATCGAGATGGCCACGGCGAGGCCGATGCCGCCGAGTGCGACCCGGCCGTGCAGCGGCGAGACCGCGCTCGAGGGCTTGTTCACCTGGTGCTCTCCCTTTCGTTTCCGAAAGGTTACCCGGCGAACCTGTGAAAGATCGGTCAGAAGGCCAGCTGGAGCAGGGCGAACGCGGCGAACCCGGCGAACCCGAACCCGGCGCAGCGCTGGATCAGCTTCGGCCGGATCCGGCTGCGGAGCTTCGCGCCGATGAACACGGCGAGCCCGGCGACCACGACGAGGGCGCTGAAGGCGCCGATACCGACGGCGAACGGGTTGCCGATGCGGGCGGCGAGGCTCGCGGTCGCGAGCTGGGAGGCGTCGCCCCACTCGGCGGCGAAGAGCACGCCGAACGACGTCATCGCCGAGCGCGTGAAGGACAGCGCCGACGGGCCGGTGCGCGAAGCGTCTTCGCCTGCTTCGTCGGCTTTGCTGAATCCCTCGCGAAGAAGCATGAAAGAGCCGATGCCGAACATCGCGGCGACGACCAGCGAAAGGACTACGTCCGGCAACAGCGTCAACACGCTGCCGAACGCGACCGCTATGACGCACTGCACGGCGAACGCGACGCACACCCCGGCGAAAACCGGCCAGCCGCGGAAACGGGTGGTCAGCACCAGCGTGGCGACGAGCGTCTTGTCCGGCAGCTCCACGGCGAGGACCAGGCCGAACGCGCTGAGCAGCGCCACCATAGCGGTAGTCATGAGTATTGTTTCGCCCCTTTCACTGCAACGATAAAGGGGTACTCGGGAAAGTAGCAAGCTCATGGCTTGCGCGAAATTGCCTGATCGGCGGCCAGAATTTGCCGTCCCGGGGTGGCACACAATTTTCTTCGGCATGCCGAATTTTTGGTTGTGGCCTGCGGTAGGTTGACCGGCATGGGGTCACAGTCGCGTGCCGCGCAGGTCGAAGAGGTCATCCGCCGGTTGGAAGCTCACTACGTCTTCCCGGACGTCGCCGAGAAGCTGGCGCAGGTGCTTCGCGCACGTCTCGACGAAGGCGCGTACGTGGACTTCGGCGACGCGGAGTTCGCGACGGCCGTCACAGCCGACCTGCAGTCGGTGAACGGCGACCCCCACCTGCGGCTGCGCCACCACGCCGACCCGGTGGCCGAGGACGGCGACGCGGAGTTCGCGTCCGAGGACTTCCGGCGGACGGCCGAGCTGGAGAACTTCGGGGTCGCGTCGGTGCGGCGGTTGCCGGGCAACGTCGGCTACCTGGACACGACCCTGCTCTACCCGCTCGACCTCTCGGCAACGGCGTTCGCCGCGGCGATGACGCTGGTCGCGCCGGCCGACGCCCTGCTGCTCGACGTCCGGCGCAACCGCGGCGGCGACCCGGAGACGAGCGCGTTCCTGCAGAGTTACCTCGTCGACAAGCGGACCCACTACCTCGACCTGTACGAGCGGGAAGGCCACCGCACGACCCAGCTGTGGACGCTGCCGTACGTCCCGGGGCCGAAGTTCGGCGGCACCAAGCCGATCTGGGTGCTCACCGGCCCGGCGACGTTCTCCGGCGGCGAAGACATCGCCTTCTCGCTGCAGCGACAGGGGCGCGCGAAGACCGTCGGCGAGCCGACCCGGGGCGGCGCCCACCCGCGTGAGCAGTACAAAGTGGACACCTACCTGGACGTGACGGTGTCGATCGCCCGCACGTACGACCCGGAGACGGGGGAGAACTGGGAGGGTACCGGCGTGTCGCCGGACATCCCGGTGGCCGCGGACGAGGCGTTCGACACCGCGTATGAGCTGGCCCTCCGGCACGTCCTCGACCTGGGCGACGCGGGCCCGCGGCGGGTCGTGGCGGAGGAGGCGCGGAAGGCGCTCGACCAGCGGTAGGACGTTGGTCCCGGCGCGAACGGGACCAGTTGATCTGGTTGCCTCACCAGGGCCGGAGCACGCTGGACCACGTGGAGGTCCTTGAGCTAGCGCGGTGGCAGTTCGGCATCACCACCGTCTACCACTTCCTGATGGTCCCGCTGACCATCGGGCTGTCGATCCTGGTCGCGGCGATGCAGACCCGCTGGGTCCGCACCGGCGAGCTGCGGCACCTGAAGATGACGAAGTTCTGGGGCAAGCTGCTGCTGGTCAACTTCGCGATGGGCGTGGTGACCGGGATCGTGCAGGAGTTCCAGTTCGGGATGAACTGGAGCGCGTACTCCCGCTTCGTCGGTGACGTCTTCGGCGCGCCGCTGGCGATGGAAGGGCTCGTCGCGTTCTTCGTCGAGTCGACGTTCCTCGGCCTGTGGATCTTCGGCTGGGACCGGCTGCCGAAGAGGGTGCACCTGGCGTGCGCGTGGGCGTTTTCGCTGGCCACGATGGCGTCGGCGTACTTCATCCTGGCCGCGAACTCGTGGATGCAGCACCCGGTGGGCGTGACGTTCGAGAACGGCAAGCCGACCATGAACTCGATCTGGGCGGTGCTGACGAACAACACGGCGCTGGCCGCGATCCCGCACACCCTGGCCGGCGCGTTCTCGGTGGCGGCGGCGTTCCTGGTCGGCATCGCGGGCTGGCACCTGTGGCGGCGTGGCTCGGATCAGGACGTGTGGCGGTCTTCGCTGCGCCTGGGCGGCTGGGTCGGCGTGGCGGCGTTCGCGGTCCTCGCGATCACCGGCGACACGCAGGGCAAGCTGATGTTCGAGCAGCAGCCGATGAAGATGGCGTCGGCGGAAGCGCTGTGCCACACCGAAAAGCCGGCGAGCTTCTCGATCATCGCGATCGGCGACGTCTCGGGCGCGAACTGCGAAGACGTCAAGACGTTCAACGTGCCCGCGTTGCTGTCGTTCCTGGCGCACAACGACTTCACGACCGAGGTCAAGGGCGTGGAGAACCTGGTGACGGAGTACCAGGCCAAGTACGGCACCAACTACCCGGACGACCCGGCCCTGGGCTCGCTGGCGGGCAAGCCGATCGACTACGTGCCCAACCTCCCGGTGACGTACTGGGGCTTCCGCATGATGATCGGCTTCGGAGCGGTCTCGGCGGGCATCGGCGTCCTGGCCCTGTGGCTGACCCGCCGCGGCCGCGTCCCGGGCACCCGCTGGTTCCCCTGGCTGGTCCTCGGCGGCATCGCGACGCCGTTCCTCGGCAACAGCGCGGGCTGGATCTTCACGGAGATGGGCCGTCAGCCGTTCGTGGTCGTCCCCAACCCCACGGGCGTCGACGGCGTGTGGATGTTCACCGCCCAGGCGGTCTCAAGGCTGACGACGGGCGAGGTCTGGACCTCGCTGATCGCCCTGACCACGGTGTACGCGGCCCTCGGCGTGGTGGAGGTCTACCTGATGCGCAAGTACATCCGCGGCGGCGTCGCCGCGGTGATGCCCCCACAGAAACAACCCGACAAAACCGGCGAAGACCCGCTCGCCTTCGCGTACTGAGGGGCGAAGAAATGCCAAAACCCCAGCTCAGCGGCTATGCGGCGACCCTTCCCGCCCCCACAGCAGCCCCCACCCTTCCCGGGGGGCGTCCCCAAACCCAGTGTATCGGTGCGGTCACTCTCGCGGGTTACCCACAGCAAATCTGTGGACAACTCGACCTGATGTGGATAACTCCTGGCTACCGGAGGGGTGGAGGAGTCCGATGACCCTCGAGATCGTCTGGTTCGTCGTCATCGCCTTCTTCTGGCTCGGCTACCTCTTCCTCGAAGGCTTCGACTTCGGCGTCGGCATGCTGCTGCCCGTTCTCGCCGAGGACAACACCGAGCGCCGCGTCATGGTCAACACCATCGGGCCCGTCTGGGACGGCAACGAGGTCTGGCTCATCGTCGCCGGCGGGGCCATGTTCGCCGCCTTTCCCGCCTGGTACGCCGGGCTGTTCTCGGCGGCCTACCTGCCGCTCCTGCTCGTGCTGCTCGCCCTCATCGGCCGCGGCGTCGCCTTCGAGTACCGCGGCAAGGTCGACTCCGACCGCTGGCGGCGCAACTGGGACCGCGTCATCGTGGCCGGCTCGTGGATCCCGCCGCTGGGCGTCGGCCTGATCCTCGCCACCACCGTCCTCGGCCTGCCGCTGGACGCCGAAGGCAACCGCGCCGGCTCCGCGTTCGCCGCCGTCCGCTGGGACACCCTGCTCGGCGCGCTCGCCATCGCCGCCTTCTCGATCACCCACGGCGCCGCCTTCCTCACCCTCAAGACCAGCGGTGACCTGCGGGAACGCGCGCGCGACCTGGCGCTCAAGCTGCTGCCGGTCGCGATGGTGCCGATGGTCACGTTCCTCTCGGTCGTCCAGTGGCGTGCCGGCACGCTGTGGACGCTGCTGGCCTTCGGGATCAGCGCCGTCGCCGCCGCCGTCGCCTGGCTGCGGCTGCGCGCCGACCGCGACGGGCAGGCGTTCGCCGCGCTCGGTGTCGTCATCGCCGGGGCCGCCGTGGTGATGTTCGGGTCGCTGTTCCCGGACGTCCTGCCCTCGACCCTCGACGCCGCCAACACGCTGACCATCGAGGGCGCCGCCTCGAGCCCGTACACGCTGACCGTGATGACGTGGGTCGCCGTCTTCGGCGCCCCCGCGGTGCTGGTCTACCAGGGCTGGACGTACTGGGTGTTCCGCAAGCGCATCGGTACGCAGCACATCCCGGCGGTCCAGGCACCATGACCGAACTTCCCGGACGCGCTCCCCTTCTCGCCTCGGAGTCCACAGTGGACTCGGCGCGGCCGGGAAAGGGCCCGCTCGGCGCGTTGCCGGCCCTCGTGCCGGCCGTGCGCCGAGCGCTGGCCCTGGTGGGTTTCCTGTCGTTCGTCCACGCCGCCGCGCTGGTGGCACAGGCATTCCTGCTCGCGGACGTCCTCGCGGCTATCGTCGGAGCAGGTTCCGGGGGACGCACCGCCCAGCTGGTCGCGCTGCTCGCGCTCGTCGCGACGCGCGCGCTGACCGGCTGGGCGGTGCGCACGGTCTCCGCCCGCGCCGCCGCGACCGCGCACCGCGAGCTGCGCGCGAAAGCCGTCGACCACGCGCTGCGCCTGGGGCCCGAGTGGATCGCCCGGCGCGGCCACGGCGAGCTGACCGCGCTCACCACCCGCGGCCTCGACGCGCTCGACGCCTACTTCCGCGAGTACCTGCCCGCACTGGTGACGGCGGCCGTCGTGCCCCTCGGTGCCGGCGCGGCGATCCTGTTCGCCGACTGGCCGTCCGGCGTGATCATCGCGCTGACCGTGCCGCTGCTGCCGATGTTCGCCATCCTCGTCGGCAAGTACACCGCCGACCGCGTCGCCGGCGCGACCGACGCGACGCACCGGATGTCCGAGCGGCTCCTGGAACTCGTGCGGGTGCTCCCGGTGCTGACCGCGTTCCGCCGCGCCGAGGCGCAGGCCGAGACCGTCCGGCGGCTGTCCGAACGCCACCGCCGCGCGACGCTCAAGACGTTGAAGGTCGCCTTCTCCTCGGCGTTCGTGCTGGAACTGGTCGCGACGCTGTCGATGGCGCTGGTCGCGGTCGTCATCGGCGTCCGGCTCGCCGGCGGTCAGTTGCCGCTGGCCATCGGGCTCGGCGTGCTGATCCTCGCGCCGGAGTGCTACCAGCCGCTGCGCGCGGTCGGCGCGGCGTTCCACGCCAGTGAGGACGGCGTCGAAGCTGTCCGGCGCGTCGCCGACCTGCTCGCGCTGCCCGTGCCTGCGGCGGGGACCGCGGTCCCCGCGCGGGGCGAGGTGCGCGTGTCGGCCCTCCGGGTGGCGCGACGCGGCGGGTTCGCCCCGGACGGCGAGTCGTTCACGGTCCGGCCCGGCGAGACGGTCTGGCTCCGCGCCCCCAGCGGCGGCGGCAAGTCCACGACGTTGTCGGCGTTGCTCGGCTTCGTCCCGGCGCACGACGGCGCCATCACGGTCGGCCCCACGAACCTCGCCGACGCCGACCTCGCGCGCTGGCGCGAACAGGTCGCGTGGGTACCGCAGTCACCGGTGTTCACCGGCGGGACGGTCCGCGAAGAGGTCGGCTCCGCCGGCCCGGTGCTCGCCGAACTCGGGCTGGCCGGGCTCGCCGACCGGCCGGTGGCCCAGCTGTCCCAGGGGCAGCGTCAGCGCGTCGCCGTCGCCCGGGCACTGCACCGGATCCACGAAGGTGCCTGGCTGTTGCTGCTCGACGAGCCGACCGCCCACCTCGACGAAGCGAGCGCCCGCCTGGTGCTCGACGCGGTGCGGCGCGCCGTCGACAACGGCGCCGCGGCGGTCATCGCGGCCCACGAGCGCACCGCCGCGGTCGACCTGCCGTCCGAGGCCCCGGCCGTCGGTGCGGCGTCCACAGTGGACGAGGCCGGTACGCCGCTGCGGTGGCGCGCGCTCCTCGACGGACGGCTCTTCGGCGGCGCCGCGCTGGGCGCGCTCGCGCTGCTGGCCGGGGTGGCGCTCACGGCGACGTCGGGCTGGCTCATCGCCAAGGCGTCCCAGCAACCGCCGATCCTGACGTTGACCGTCGCGGTCGTCGGCGTCCGCGCGTTCGGGCTCGGCCGCGCGGGCCTGCGGTACGTCGAACGCCTGGTCACGCACGACGCGGCGTTCCGGATCGCCGGCCGCCTCCGGGTGCGGCTGTGGAATTCGCTGGTCCGGCTCGGGCCGGCGCGGAGCCGGCGCCCGGGCGAGGGGCAGCGCCGCCTGGTCGGCGACGTCGACACCGTGCGCGACCTCCTGCCGCGGGTGGTGTCGCCGCCGCTGGTGGTGGCCCTGGTCGCGGCCGGGGCGATCGCCGTCCAGACCTGGGTGCTGCCCGCGGCCGGGCTGACGCTCGCGGCGGCGGTGGCGCTGGGATTGTGCGCGCCGTGGGTGGCCCTGCGCGCCGAGCGCCGAGCGACGTCGGCGCTGGCAGCGGGCCGCCGTGAGGTGGCCACGCGGGTCTTGGTGGTGTTCGAAGCGGCGGCCGAGCTGCTCGCGTTCGGGAAGGCCGGTGACCACCGCCGCGCGCTCGCGGACGCGGACACCCGCCTGGTGACGCAGGCGCGTCGCCAGGCGTTCGGCGCGGGCGCGGCGGAAGCCCTGGTCACGCTGGCCTGCGGAGCGGCGGCGGTCCTCAGCACGGCCCTCGCCGCGGCGGCGGTCTCGGCCCGGCAGCTCGACCCGGTCCTGGCGCCACTGCTGGCCCTGGTGCCGCTCGCGCTGGCGGAGGTCCTGGCGTTGCTCCCGCCGGTGGCCCAGCACTGGGACACGCTGCAACGCGCACGTCGCCGTCTCGCCGACGTGCCGGAAGGGCCGTCCCCGTCGCGGGCGACGACGGTGGCCCTGCGGGGAGCGGACCTCGGCTGGCCGGGCGGACCGCTGGTGCTTCACGACGTCGACGTCGACCTGGCGCCGGGCACGTACGCCGCGGTGGTCGGCCCGAGCGGCGCGGGCAAGTCGACGCTCGTCGCGGCGCTGCTGGGCTTCCTCGCACCACGGCGAGGCGTGGTCGAGATCCCCGAGGGCGTGGCCTGGGCACCCCAGGAGCCGATGCTCGCGGCGACGACGATCGCGGAGAACCTGCGCCTGGCCCGCCCGACGGCGACCGAGGAGGAGCTGCGCGAGGCGTTGCGCGCAGCGGCGTTGACCGACGTCTCGCCGGAGACGCTGCTCGGCAGCGGCGGCACCGGGTTGTCCGGCGGCCAGGCGCAGCGGGTGGCGTTGGCGCGGGCGCTGCTCGGGGCACCGTCGGCGGGGCTGGTGTTGCTGGACGAGCCCACCGCGCACCTGGACGAAGCGACGGCCCAGGCGGTGCGCGCGCACCTGCGGGAGGCCTTGGCGGGCCGGACGGTGGTGCACGTGACGCACCGAGCCGAGGAGGCCGCCGGCGCGGACGTGGTCCTCGAGGTCCGCGACGGCCGGGTCGTCACCCGGGTGCCGGTCCCGTGATCGATTCCCGCTGTGTCCTTGCCGCGCCGCCACCCCGCCGCGCGATAATGGCGGAACTCATGGATCCGACGCTTGCCGCGCGGGCGCTGTCCGCGGCCACAGAGATCACGAGCACCGCCCTGTCCGGCGACGACCCGGGAGCGGTGCTGGACACGGTCGTGGCCCGGGCAGCCGAACTCGCCGACGCCGACCTGGGCCTGGCGATGGTGAGCACGGACGACGGCCGGGTGGTGGTCGAGGCCGCCCACTACGCCACGGCCCACCCGACGAGGGACGGCAACGGCCGCCCCGGCACGGGCACGCCGACAACCGCCGCGGGCCTCGGCGCTCGGCACGCACCGGAAGGTGCCGAGCGCACCGGCGAGCCACGGGCAACACTCGGCGACCCGACCGGCTCCACCGCACCGGCGGGCGATGCGCGCCTCAGCGACTCGGACCGGCCATCCGCCAGCTTGGACTCCGACACCCGCGCCAGCTCGGCCGCCGGCGACGGTGCCCGGCTGTCTGGCGGACCGGACTCGGGCACGAACGCGGGCTCGGCTGCCGGCGACGGCGCTCGCCCGTCCAGCGGTCCGGACTCCGGCACCCCAGACCCCGGCACGCGCGCCAGCTCGGCCGACGGCGACGGCGCCCAGCCATCCGGCGGCCCGGACTCCGGCACGAACGCGGGCTCGGTCGCCGCCGGCGATGGCACGCAGCCGTTCGCCGCTCCGGAGTCGACATCGCTTTCCGGGACACCCTCCGCCGGTGAGTCGCTTCGTGGCCTCACCCTGCCCGCCGACTCCGCGGCCGGTCAGGTGGCCCGTGGTGGCGAACCCGTCTCCAGCGAAGACTTCACCGTCGACCCTCGCACCGCGCCCTTCGTGCCCGTCGAACTTCACGGCTACGGGCCCTTCGCGGCCGCGCCCTTTGGTTCTGGGGGGCGGGTTCTCGGGTCGCTCACCGTCTACCGGAAGCGAGGCCGGGAGCCCTTCTCCGCCGGGACCGTCGAGATGCTCGTCGCCTTCGCCGCGCAAGCCGGCGTTGTTCTCGCGCTTGCCGAAGGCGCCAACGCCCGCCACCGGGTCGCGCTCTACGAAGAGCGGGAGCGCATCGCCCGCGAGCTGCACGACGTCATCGTCCAGCGGCTCTACGGTGCCGGGATGCAGCTCGACCGCGTCCGGCGCAACATGCGCAAGCGGTTCGCCCAAGCCGATGGAGCCCGGCTTTCCGACGCCATCGACCAGCTCGACCAGACCATCGAGGAAATCCGGGGCACCGTGCGCGCGCTGCGCTCACCGGAGCCTCGTCACGACACCGGCACGCCCACCGACCTCGCCGAGTCCGCGCGCGGTGAAGTGCGCATCGCCGGCGAGCTGCTCGGTTACCCGCCGACCCTCGAGCTGTCCGGCGAATTCGCTGACATTCCCGCGGAACGCGCCGACCACATCCGGGCCGCTCTGCGCGAAGCACTGTCCAATGTGGTCCGGCATTCCGGCGCGAGCGAAACCCGCGTGACGCTGACCAGGGACTCCGGCGGCGTCAAGCTGCGCGTCCGGGACAACGGTTCCGGCGTTCCCCAAGGTGTCGCCACCCGTGGCCTGCGTCATCTCGCCGAGCGCGCGGACGCCGCGGGCGGGAAGTTCTTCCTCAACTCCTCGCCCAGCCTCGGCACCCTCGTCGCGTTCGATCTGCCCCTCGACTGACTCGGTCTCATCCTTCTCGGGTCATCCAGCCTCCCTTCCACGCCCTCGGCTTTGATCTTACCGAGACTTCGAACATATATTCGACTCACGTTCGAGTGAACCTCAGGCGGGAATTGTCCGAGTCGACGTGGCAGACCGTGACCAGGTGCGAAAAGATCGCAGCGAACGGCGGATTGCGGACGCGCCGGCCGCGGACGGTTACTTCTCGCGCCGGGCGATCCAGGCGGCCGCCTGGGTCCGGCGCTGCATGCCCAGCTTCGCCAGCACCGATGTCACGTAGTTCTTGACCGTCTTCTCCGCGAGGAACAACCGCTCGGCGATCTCGCGGTTCGACAGGCCCTGGCCGATCAGCTCGAGCACGTCGCGTTCGCGCTCGGTGAGCGTCGCCAGCTCGTCCGTCGGCGGGTGCCGCATCTTGTCGAGCACCCGCGCGGTGCTCACCGGGTCCAGCAGCGACCGCCCCGCCGCCACCTCGCGGACCGCGTTCACCACGTCCTGCCCGCGCACCTGTTTCAGCAGGTACCCCGCGGCGCCGGCCATGATCGCGCCGACCATCGCCTCTTCGTCGTCGAACGCCGTCAGCATCAGGCAGGCCGGCGGGTTCGGCTTCGACCGCAGTTCGCGGCAGAGCGTGATGCCGTCGCCGTCGCCGAGGCGGACGTCGACCACCGCGACCTCCGGCTCGACGTGCATCGCCACCGCCAGGGCCTCTTCGACGCTGCTCGCCTCGGCGACGACCTCGATGTCGGGCTCGTCGCCGAGGAGGTCGCGGAGCCCGCGGCGGACCAGTTCGTGGTCGTCGACGAGCAGTACCTGGATCGGCATACCCCGAGGTTACGGGGTGCGCGGACGCCGCGGTGGCGGCCGGTCGGCACCGTCACACGTGGATTACCTCAAAGGTGTGAGCGCGAACCCCGTAACATTCTGGCCGGTACGCATTCCCCGCGGAAAATCCGCAGGTCAACGGGGAAACGCGAAAGAATCACGGAATAGGCCGCGCTTCGTGGGGCGCTGGCGTTTCCGAAATTCCGGAAACGTCCGTAACGGCGCGGACGAGGCCGCGATAGTAACCACGCAATCGCGCCAGTTCGCGTTCGGAAGGAATTCCGTTGTCCCTGTTTCGCCGTGCCCTGACGACGGCCGCCGCCGTCGCCGGGTTCGCCCTCCTCGGCCCCGTCCCCTTCGCCTCCGCGCAGCTCGCGACGCCGCTCGCCGGCGACGTGGACTGCAAGAACTTCCAGTACCAGGAGGAAGCCCAGGACGTTCTCGACGCCACCCCGGGCGACCCGTACCACCTCGACGACAACAACAACGGAATCGCCTGCGAATCGCTGCGGCACCGGCCGAAACAGCCGAGCACCACCACGGCGAAGCCGGAAACGCCGACGACGACCGCCCCGAAGACGACGACCGCCTCCAAGAAGAGCGGCAGCCAGGTGAAGGTCAAGCCGGTCGGCGGCGTCGCCACCGGCGGCGGTGAGCCGGACGACGGCGTCCCCGGTTTCCTCGTGCTCAGCGGCACGCTGCTCGCCGCGACGGTGTCCGGTGGCATGGTCCTCTACCTGCGCCGGCGGCCGAGTTGAGGCACCCGCGCCTGTGGCCCGCGGTCACGGCGGTCCTCGCCGCGCTCGGCGTGGTCGTGGCCGTGGCCCTCGTCCTCGTCCTGTCGCCGAAGGCGCCGCAGGAGATCGCCCCGCCGAGCCCGGCCGCCACGAACCCGGCGAGCACCGCGAGCATCGCGCGCACCGCGGCAACGACCGCCGACGGCCTCCCCGCGGCGAGACCGGCGTCCCTGACCATCCCGGCGATCGGCGTGCACGCCGAGGGGATCACGGACCTCGGGCTGACGCCGGACGGCGCACTGGAAGTCCCGGGCGACGCCACGACGGTGGGCTGGTTCACCGGCGCGCCGTCGCCCGGGGAGGCCGGCCCGGCGGTGCTGGCCGCGCACGTCGACTACCGGCACGTGCCCGGCGCCTTCTCCCGCTTGACGGAGCTGCGCCCGGGCGAGCCGGTCCGGGTCGGCCGCGCGGACGGCCGGATCGCCGTCTTCACCGTCTACCGCGTCGACCGCTACCCGAAGGCCACGTTCCCGACCGACCGGGTCTACGGCGACACACCGGCGCCCGAGCTGCGGCTCATCACCTGCGGCGGCGCGTTCGACCGGGAGAGCGGCAACTACCTCGACAACGTCGTCGCCTACGCGAGGCTCACCGCCGTCGAGGCCTGAGCCAGCTCGATCCGCGCCAGCTCGAGCCGCCGGTAGGTGCGCTCCCCGAGCGACCAGACGTCCAGGACGTCGCCGTCGAGCTCGGGGTAGGCGATGACGAGGTGCTCGCCGCGGTAGGCGATGTCGACCGGGAGCCCGGCTTCGAGCTGCCAGCAGAGCTGTCGCTGCTTCGGCGTGAGCCGGCCCGCGTAGCGGTCGCTCATCGCCCGCGCGAGCTGGCCGCGCAGCAGCACCGGCCCGCTCGCCGGCGCGGCCAGCAGCCGTTCGGCGTGGCCGGCGGGATCGGGCGGCAGCTCGCCCGGTTCGGGGTCGCGGACGGCCACCGTCGGCTCGCTCTGGTCACGCGCGGGCAGCACGATGCTGCCGTCGGCGGCGTGGTGGGTCGGCGCGTAACCCGCTTGGCGCAACGCCTCCAGCGTGCCGACAGCGTCCACAGTGGATGTCAACACGGTGGGAGCCACCGCGCGCAGGCCGAGTTTGGCGAGCTTCCGGTGCGCGGCGAGTTCGGCCAGCACGGCGGGTTCGCCGACGATGACACTGGCGACACCGATCACCTGTGCCTCGCCGTGCCGCCGCGCGACGTCGTTGACCAGGTACACCAGCGGCTGCGGCAGGTCGCCCGCGGCGACGGCGCGCAGTTCGCCGAGCAGCCCGGCCGTCGTCGCGCCCTGGTCGAACGCCCGCCGCACGGACGCCGGGGAGAACCGCCAGCTGGTCGCGGTGCCCTGGGCTTCGCGGTCGGCGACGCGGTCGAGCAGCGCGGCGAGCCGGGCGTCGGGCGAACCCGGCACGATCGCGGTGAGGTCGGTGCCGAACAACGCGGTCGTGCGCGCCCGGGAAACCAGCTCGCCGGTCACTTCCACGAGCCGTTCCGGGCTGAGCAGGGCCCGGCCGGCCTCGGTCACGGCGCCGTGCGCGACGACACCGAGCAGTTCGCCCTCGTCGAGCGCGGCCCGGACGTGCCCGGCGACGTCGTCGGTCGGCAGCATCGGCGCGTGCCATTCGGCGAGCCGGATCAGCGCGTCGACGTCGGTGACGGCGTCGCCGGGAGCGAGCCGCGCCAGCAGCCGCACGAGCAGCCGCCGCACCAGCGCGTCGACGTCGGTCTCGAACTCCGGCGGCGCCGGGTCCCACCAGGTCGTCAGGAGCAGGCGGTACAGCAACGCCGGCTCCGGCCGGGCGAGGTCCGGATCGGTCGCGAGCGTGGGCGCGGGCGCCTTCTGGCCGCGGCGCGGTGGCGGTGGCTCGTCGGCCAGCAGCAGCCCGGCCTGCGCGGCGAGGTCGATGGCCAGCTCGATCTCCGCCGGCGTGCCCCCGGTGTCCTTGGCGAGCTTCTTGACCAGCCGCGTCCCGATCGTGCCGTCCTTGAGCAGCGGCAACGGTTCCGCGGCGGCCAGGTCGAGGATCGCCGACACGCGGTCGAGCAACCGCAGCGCGGCCGCCGACGACGTCGCTTCGGCCGCCTCAGCACCGGTGTGGGTGACGGCGTACTCGGGTTCCTCGGGCGTGAACGGCAGCTGGTGGTCCGGGCCGCGGAGCGCGAGCGACACCTCCATCGGCATGGTCACGGTGCCGAAGTAGGTCCCGAACAGGAAGCCGTGGTCGAACGCCCAGCCGGCCGGGGCAAGGCCTTCGACCTCGGGCACGCCGTCGGCCATGTCCTCCAACAGCTTCCGCGTTTGCCCGGGTGCGGTGGCGAAGAGTTCGCGGACCTTATCGCCGTCCCGGTAGAAGGCGGCGAGCTCGCGCAGGAGTTCCGGTTTCCGGGCGGTGTCCGGCAGCCCGAGGGCCCGCGACAGCTTCGCCAGCCGGCTCGTGCCGAGCTCTCCGAGCAGGTTCGCGACGGGCTGGCCGAGCCCCTCGGCGCCGAAGCCGGTGCGGTGCAGCAGTTCCGGCAGCTTGACGCCGTCCTCTTCGCGCCACAGCAGTGCGCGCTCGGCCAGTTCGTCCACAGAGGACTCGACCACGCCGGCGCCCGTGCCGAGCAGCCGGGCGACCTCGGCAACGGGCGCCGGCCGCCGCCCGATCGCGTAGCACAGCTGGACGGCCCGTACGACCTGCACCAGCGGCATCGGCAGGGCGAGCAGCGCGGAATCGACGGACTCGGCCGAGGCCAGCCGGGCGGCGACGACGTCCAGCCGCCGCGGCCACGGCTCCGCCAGCACGTCCGGCCGGTGGGCCAGCACCTTCGCGAGGGCGTCCTTGTCCAGGCCCGCGAGCCTGCCGAGCAGTTCGTCGGCGGTCGTCATCGGCCCAGGCTAGATCACCGTTCGCAGGCGACGCCGTCGCCGTCGCGGTCGAGCCCGGACCGGTAGCCCGGTTCGCCGCGGTACAGCGGCGCCGCGCCGGCGGCCTTCGCGGCCGAGCAGTTCGCGTAGTAGACGCTCTGGGCCGGCGCTTCTTCGGTGGCCTCCACGGGCGGCGGCGGGGGAGCGGCCTTGGTGGCCGGGGCCGGCTTCGGCGCGGGAGTCGGCGCCGGGGCGGGCTTCGGCGCGGAGGTGGGCGCCGGCGCGGGTGTCGGCGCGGGTGTCGGCGCCGGGGCGGGCGCGTCGATGGTGCCGTTGCACGGCGGCCCCCAGAGCCCGCTGGCGGCGGCCTTGGCCGCGGATTCGGTGACGGCGAGCGCGGCCGAACCGGCGGTGGCCGCGTACTTGAGATAACCCTGCTGAATCGCCAGAGTCGCGTAGTCCTGGCCGCCGGCCAGCGTCAACGCGACACCCTGCGCGGTTTCCACGCCGAGGGTTACGGCTTTGCCGGAAAGCGTCGAGGTGGCCCAGCCGAGCGATTCCGCCGCGAAACAGCCGGTGTTCGCGACCGGCGCGAGCACGCCGAGGACGTGCACCGTTCTGTTCGTGCCGTCGCTGCCGTCGACGACGACGGTCGCGCCGTCCGTCACGCTGCCGACGGTGTAGGTGACGGCCACCGGCGTCGGCGTCGGGGTCACGCTCGCGCTGGTGAGCGGGGGTGTCGAGGACGCCGGGGCGGCGGTGGCCGCGGGCTTCGGCTGGGGCGCTTCGCCGAAGATCGCGCCGAGCACGAACAGGACCGCGAACGCGGCCAGGACGATCTTCAGCCAGTTCGGAAAGCGCTTCTTCGCCTGCATGCGGGATTTCCTCGTTCCTCGAGCGACGTGCTGACGGTGTACTCGGGAAATCTCCTGTCCTCGTTACGCGGCTGCTCGTGATCGGCCACCATTCGTTATCCGGCGGAATTTCGCCGTCACGATCACGTCACGAACCGGGCGGGCGCGCCGAAAAGCTGTCACAACGGCCGATCGGAAAACGACCTGCGGACGTGATCGAATCCCTCCCGCTGCGCGGCGACGGCGGCCACCCCGCCCACGGCCTCGGCTTCACCGCACTGGACATCCGGACCACGGGCCTGCGCCCGGGCCACGTCGTGGAGCTGGCCGCGGTCCGCGTCGACGCCACCGGTGCGGTCGTCGGCGAGCTGACGACGCGGGTGGACCCCGGACCCGGGGTGCCGCCCGGCCCAGCGCTCGTGCACGGCATCACGCGCGGCGAGCTCGACGGCGCGCCGTCGTTCGGCGCCGTGCTGGGCTCGCTGCTGAACTTCTGCCGCGGCAGTGTCGTCGTGGCCCACGACCTGCCGTTCGTCGCCGCCTTCCTGGAGGAGGAGGTCGCGCGGCTCGGCACCGGCGTGCCGGTGCTGCCGGGGGTGGACACCCTGGAGGCCGCGCGGACGGCCGTCCCGCTGCCCAACTACCGGCTCGCCACCGTGGCGCACGCCCTCGGCGTGCCGGCGCGGCCCGGGCTCTCGGCCTTGTCCGGCGCGCGGACGGTCGCGCAGCTGGTCGTCGCCCTGTTCGGGCGGCACGGCCTCACCTTCGCGACCCCGCCGGCCCTCCCGGCGCTGCCGCGGTTCGCCGCCGGTCCGCTGCACCCGCGTGCGGAACCGGAGCCGGCCGAGCCGGGGTGGATGGCCGAGGCCGCCGAGCGCGTGGTGACCGGCCCGGGCGGCGACGCCTACCTGGACCTGCTCGCGGAAGTCGTCGCCGACCAGCACCTCGCGCCGGCCGAGGTGGCGGCCTTGGCCGCGCTGGCGGCCGAGGCCGGGTGGTCCGCGGACCGGGTGCGTTCGACGCACCGGCGGTTCGTCGGCGCGGTGCGGGAAATCGCGGAACGGGACGGCGTGGTGACCACGGCGGAAGCGCGCGAGCTGCGGCAGGTGGCGACCGCACTCGGCGTCGCCGACGCCGGTGACCTGCGGCCGGCCGCGGGCGGGAAACCGGTCCGGGTGCTGGTGCTCGGCACCACCGTGGCGGCGGACCGGCTGCGGGCCCGTGTCCTCGGCGAGGGTGTCCAGCTGGCCAAGAAGCTGACCGCGAGCGTCACCCACCTCGTCGTCGACGAGACCGTGCCCGCGAACGAGCCCCGGCTGACGCGGGCCGCCGAACTGGGCGCCGTCCTGCTCGACGTCGAGGCCGCTCCGGTGGCCCTCGGCTTCGAGCCGCCGCCGCCCGCGCGGCCGGCCGTGGCGCCCGCCGCGACGTCCAAGCTCGTCGGCGGGCGGATCCTGATGGGGATCGGGCTGCTGCTGATGTTCATCGTCGTGCTCGCCATGTTCGGGGGGACGCCGCCGGCCGCCGGGATCTTCTTCGCCGTGTTCGGGGTGGGGGCGCTGCTCGGTGGGTGGTGGCTCGCCGAGCCCGCGCCGCGCTAGCCCCCGTGCGCGCCCACCTGCGCGCCGGCTGAGCCGGTCCGGTTCACTGGACTCATGGCAATTCCGGAGCTCGCGCTGCGGCAGATCGAACGGTGGTGCGCGCAGCGCGTCCCCGAACACCTCCAGGACCGGGTCCGGGTCGAGTGCCGGATCCGGGGCCGCGCGGTCACCATCGTCGAACGCCGTGCGCCGCAGACCGGGCCCGACTGGAGCGAGCAGGAGATCGCGCAGCTGCGGTTCGACGAGTTCGGCATCTGGTCGGTGTGGCGGGCCGGCCGCGACGGGCGGTGGCTGAGCTACCCGGACGCGCCGGTCGCCAGCACGCCGCCCGCGCTGCTCGCCGAGATCGACCGCAACCCCGGCGGGGTGTTCTGGGGCTAGGACGGCGGTGGGAAGCGGACCTCGTTGCGGTCGATCTTCGCGTGGGCCGCGGCGGCCAGGTCGACGCCGAGGCGGTCGGCCAGCTGCAGCAGGTACAGCGTGACGTCCGCGATCTCGTCGAGCACCTTTTCCGCCAGCGCCGGGTCCTCGCGCCACGCGTCGGACTCCTCCGGCGTGAGCCACTGGAACAGCGAGGTCAGCTCGCCGACCTCGCCGGAAAGCGCCATCACGAGGTTCTTCGGGGTGTGGTACGGCTCCCAGGCGCGGGCCGCCGCGAAGCCGCGTAGCCGCTGGGTCACGTCGTCGAAAGTCACGGGCGCGATTCTCCCCGGTGGTCACCCTGCGCTAACAGCCGTATGGCGGATGGGCGTTGACCGGTAAATCTCTCACTCAATAGGTTGAACTTCGTCGGGATACTTGCGGGGACCAAGGCTGGGAAGGGAACGTCTTGAAGTACCTGCGATCCGTCCGCGGCCGCATGCTGGGCATCGCGTTCATCCCCGGCGGCGCGCTCGTCGCCGTGGCTGTCGTGATCGCGGTTCTCCTGATCCACCAAGCGGTTCGGACGCGGGACACGGCCGTGGAGACGGCGGCCGCCGCGGACCGGACGGCCCGCGCGGTCGTCGCGTTGCAGGGCGAGCGGAGCGCGGCGATGGCCGCGCCAGAGCAGCGCGGCGCCGCCTACTCGACGTACACCCAGCGGATCGAGTCCGCCATCGCCGGCCTGCGCGACTACGCCCGCCACGCCCCGGACGCCGAGTCCGCCTACCAGCAGACCACCGCCGTCGAGCTGCTTTCCGTCGCCGAAGGCATGGATCGCTCCGATTCCCTCGCCCTGGCCGGGCTGGACAACGTGACGCGGGGGGCGTTCACCTCCGCCGTCGCCTCCTACCGCGCCGATCTGGCCCGGGTCGTCCCGCAGCTCACCGAGAGTGGCCGGATGGCGTACGAATCGCTCACGCGCAGCGCCGAATGGAGCAGGCTCACCGCCGCCGAGAACGCTTTCACCGCGGGCGAACCGCTTCCGGTCGCCGAGCACACCTGGCGCAGTGCCGCCTATTCCGTGTCCGCCCGGCTGGGCCTGCTGTACACGCAGCAGAGCCAGTACGCCGTGCAGCTGACGCTCGACGACGGCCGCCGCACCCTCGCCGGCGCCCTCGCGGCGGGGACGGCGCTGCTGTTGTTCGCCGGGCTCCTGCTGGTGGTGGTCCGGCGGCTGGTCGCGCGGGTACCGGTGCCGGTCGTCCCGATCATGGTGCCGACCGTCCACGCGGCCATCCCGCGACCCCGCCACGCACGGTCACGACGACCGGGACTGCCGGACCCGTGGCCGCTGAAAGCCGTGTTCGACGACCTGCGCCGTCGATGAGCCTCTCACGCAGCGTCACGGATTACTCCGAAAAGAGCACGCGGTTGGCCCACACGCGCGTCTGCGGCCGTCAGGCAGACTGGTGCGCGTGAGTCCCCTCTCGGATCTTCGCCCCTACCTGCGCAGTTTGGACGCGGAGACGCTGGCGGACCTGCTGTACGCCCAAGCCGAGCGCGACCCGGAACTGCGGCATTCCCTCGAACTCCGCGCCGCCACCCAGTCCGGGGACGTCAGCGAGGCGCACCGGCTGCTGGACACCGCGGTGACCGACGGGAACGTCGAGTACACCGCCAAGATCGGCGCGGTCCTCGACACGCTGCAGCGGATGCTCGACGCCGGCAGCCGCGCCGACCTGGCCCCGCTGGCCCGGCGCACGGTCGACGACATCGGCGAGGTGCTGGAGCAGTCCGGAGACCACACCGGTGACCTGGCCGAACGGCTGGACCGGGCCGTCGAGCTGTACGCCCGCGCGTGCGCCGCCCGGCCGCCGGACCCGGAGAAGCTGGCCGACTGGATCCTCGAGGTCGAGTTCGACGGCCCCGGCCGCCCGGTGATCGACCTCGCCGAGTTCGCGGCCGCGCTGGGCGAGCCGGGGCTCAAGCGGATCAAGTCCACAGTAGACGACGTACTCGCGGCGAGCGGGCCGGGACACCGCCGCGATGTGGCCGAACGGCTGCGGGAGCAGCTGGCCGAGGTGCTCGGCGACGTCGACGAGCTGGTGGCGATCCTGTCGGCCAAGCCGCCGCGCGTGGACGTCAGCCTCAAGATCGTCCGGGTGCTGCGGGCGGCGGGACGGCACAGCGAGGCCATCGCGCACGCCGCCCGCGCGCTCACGCACGACAAGCAGCCGCCGGCCGAAGACGAGACCTCTCGTCGCCGCAAGGACTTCGACGCCAACCCGGGCCGCGAGACGTACGCCGCCCTCCGCGGGGCCGCGACGGCCGACGGGAAGTGGACGGTCCAGCGCCGGGAAGCGCTCGCTCGCCTGCGCGAGCGGGCCGCCGAGGGCACCGAGCAGGCCGACGAGCTCGTCCGCGTCCTGCTCGACGACGGCCGTCCCGACGAAGCCTGGCGGGCCGGTGTCCGGTTCGGCGCGTCCGCGGAGCTCAGGCTCGAACTGGCCGAGCAGCGCGCGGCCGAGCACCCGGCCGAGACGATCCCCGTCTTCCGCGAACACGTCGACGAGCTCATCGAACGCAAAGACCCGCAGGCCTACCAGGAGGCCGCTCGCCGGCTGAAGCTGTTGCGCACCCTGCACAAGCGTGCCGGGACGCCCGACGAATTCACCGCTCACCTGGCCGCGCTGGTGGAAAACCACCGGCGGAAAACCCGGCTGATCACGGAAATCCGGGCCGCCAGGATCGCCATGCCGAAAGCCGTAACCTCGCCCCGCAGCCCTCGTTGACCCGGGAGAACCGGTGATACACGTGCACCGGGACATCGTGAGCGCGCCAGGCGTCGCGGTGGCCCAGTTCCGTCGTCCGGCTCGGCGCCTCCCCGTCGAGCGAACGGCGGGACCCGCGCCAGGGCCACCGCGACGAGCTCGCGGTGAAGTGAAAGCATGAGGCCATGAGCCCGGTCAGTCGAGCCCGCAAGAGGCAGCCGCAGCCCGTCACGCACAGCGTGACCGGCCTGTTCAAGGACGTCCTGAACGACTTCTCGGCGCTGGGCGCCGACCCCGCGCCGGTCGACGTCGAGCTGCTCGCCTCCGAGGTGCTCGGCCAGTTCCACGACGTACCGGTCGAGGACGGCGAAGAGCCGCTCGGGTTGGAGCTCATCGCCTTCGCGCAGCGCAAGATCACGCCGGGCGCCGCCGCGCTGCTGGCCGCGCTGAAGGTCGTCGCCGAGACCGACGTCGAGCGCAAGGCCGCCGACGCCGGGCTGCAGGTCGTCCTCGGCCGCGGCATCCCGGAGCCCGCCTTCACCGCCGGGCTGGGCCGGGTCACCGCCGGCGAGTGCTGGCGGACCGGGGACGTCTACGGCGACGAGTCGTCCCTGCTCTGCGTCTTCTCCCACGGCGACCAGGCGTACGGCCTGCTCGCGCTGCTCGACTTCACCGAGGGCGGCCGGGTGCGGGACCTCGTCGTCATCGACGGGCCCGCCGATGTCATCGCGGAAATGCGCGAGCAGTCCGACGCCGACCCGGAGCTGGTCCTCTTCGAGGCCGTCGACCCCGCCGAAGCCCACCGCCTGATCGCCGACGGCCTCGCCGCCACCGACCACCTCGACGAAGCCGACGTCAGCGAGGACTACGCCCGCTTCCACGCCGTCGCGCTCACCTGGTGCCGCGCGCTGCCGGAGCCGGCGCTCGTGCCCGAGGTGGCCGCGTGGTCCGACACCGAGCGCGCCGCCGTCGTCGAGCAGTTCGTCGCGGCGAGCGGTGAGGACGCCGACGCCGCCCGCGCGCTCGGCGGCCTGCTGCTGGAGCACGGCCTGCGCACCGACCCGGGCAACCCGCTGCGCGTCGGGCCGGAGAAGATCGCGCGGTTCCTCGAGGGGCTGCTCGGCGAGGAGTACGAGCTCGACGCCGACTACGAGGACGCCGTCGAGCCGATCGTGCTGGCCTGGGTGCAGTGGACGGGCGAGCGGGCGGGGCTTACCGAGACCGCGATCGCCGCGCTCGACGAGGCCGTCCAGGACTACCTGAGCGAGTACGCCGACGATGACGACTCGCCGCTGGAGCGCTACTTCGCCGACACCGTCGACCTGTCGCCGACCGAACTGGCCGACGCGCTGGAGCGCCGGATGTTCGCCGTGCCGTCGACGACCACGGAAATCGACGAGGAAGAGGTCGACCTCGACCCGACCGACCCCGAACAGCGCCGCGCGCTCGTCATCGCCGAGGCCGACGAGGACGAAGACGAGCAGCGGCTGATCCTGCGCGCGACGATCGTCGACCAGCTGTGGGACAATGAGCCGGCCGAGGTCTGGCCGGCCGTCGAGCGCCTGCAGGAGGGCGAACTCGACCGCGGCGAGATTTTCGAGCGGCTCATCGACGCGCTGGAAAACAGCCTGATCGACGCGGAAAACCTCGAATACGACGCCGACGCCTACCTCGAGGCGCTGGCCGGGCTCTGATCGCTAGGGGAGGGGGCCTGCCGGTTCGGCGGGCTTCCCCTTCCGGCGGCGCTCCTGCAGCCGGTCGTCGAAGTCGACGACGAACGTCCCGGCGGCCATCGCGATCAGCAACGCCAGACCGAGCAACGCACCGACCCACGTGAGGATCATCGTGAACATCGTGGGCCTCCTCCCCAGCTCAGAGCCGTTTTCCTGACTCCTTCAGGGTCGCTTTCACAAGCGGCCGGGGGTATCGGCCAAC
This sequence comes from Amycolatopsis rifamycinica, assembly GCF_000695625.1. Taxonomy (GTDB): domain Bacteria; phylum Actinomycetota; class Actinomycetes; order Mycobacteriales; family Pseudonocardiaceae; genus Amycolatopsis; species Amycolatopsis rifamycinica. Next base: position 243,154 of record NZ_JMQI01000079.1, on the reverse strand, counting down.
CGGTTACGGCTGAACGGCCCGCCTCGGCCGAACGGCCGGTTTCCGGCGCGGAGAGTCGCGAGCTCGCGACGAATCGTGGCCGCGCACTCGCGTAGCGTGCGAATGCGCGGCATGTGGGTGACAGGCCGCGTGACCAGGCACGGGTCAGAGCTTGCGCAGGCGGACCCGGTTGATGGCGTGGTCGCAGTCCTTGCGCAGGACCAGCGTCGCCCGCGGCCGGGTCGGCTTGATGTTCTCCATCAGGTTCGGCTCGTTGATCGAGTGCCACAGGTGGCGGGCCTCGGCACGGGCCTCGTCGTCGGGCAGGCCGGCGAAGTGGTGGAAGTGCGACGCCGGGTCCGCGAACGCCGTGTGCCGCAGTTCGAGGAACCGCTCGACGTACCAGCGCTGGATGTCGTCGGTGTGCGCGTCGACGTAGATCGAGAAGTCGAAGAGGTCGGACACCATCAGCCGCGGCCCCGGCTGCAGCACGTTCAGGCCCTCGACGATGAGGATGTCCGGCTGCTGCACCACCTGCTCCTGGCCGGGCAGGATGTCGTAGGCCAGGTGCGAGTACACCGGCGCGGCGACGCGCTCGGCGCCCGACTTGACCTCCGTGACGAACCGCAGCAGCGCGCGGCGGTCGTAGCTCTCCGGGAAGCCCTTGCGGTGCATGATCCCGCGCCGCACCAGCTCGGCGCGCGGGTACAGGAAGCCGTCGGTGGTGACCAGGTCGACGCGGGGGTGGTCCGGCCAGCGGGCGAGCAGCGTGCGCAGGATGCGGGCGGTGGTCGACTTGCCGACCGCGACGCTGCCGGCGATGCCGATCACGAACGGGACCTTCGTGCCGCGGGAGTCGTCACCGAGGAACGTCGTCGTCGCTTCGTAGAGCCGCTGGCGCGCGGCGACCTGCAGGTTGATCAGGCGGGACAGCGGGAGGTAGACGTCGGCCACCTCGGCCAGGTCGACCTGCTCGCCGAGGCCGCGCAGCCGCAGCAGCTCGGCCGCCGTCAGCGGCAACGGCGTCGAACTCCGCAGTTCTTTCCATTGTTCGCGGTGCAGCTCGACATACGGGCTGAGTTCGCGGACCCGGGTCATCGCACACTCCTCCGGCCGTCGCCTGCACTGGCGGACGTTTCACCTGCGTGATTAACGGTAGGGCTTACGGCCGGTTAAAGCGCTGTGACGTAGTCCACCCTCCAGCCAGGGTTGATCACCGGCTGTGACGATTTCCGAAGACTTCGTCCCAGGCCGCGGCGACCTGCCGGGCGCAGGTCGCGGGGGCGACGCCGCCGACGCCGGTGCCGAGCCCCGGCATCGCGATCGTGTCGACGTACTCCCGCACCGGGCCGTGGTCGAGCCGGCCGTCGCGCCAGGTCAGGAACACCGCGCGGGCGGCCAGGTACGGGTGGACGGTGTCGGCGGGCAGCCGTTCGCCGGGCTCCCGCATGGTCGGTGCGCTGATCAGCCAGGCCGGCTCGGCCTCGCCGGTGGGCACCACGACGGCGTCGCCGATCGGCAGCTCGCCGCCGTGGAAGGCCAGGACGGCGCTGCGGACGCTCTGCTCCACCCCGGGGAACGCCTGCGCGTAGACGGCGTCGATCCCGCCGCGCATCCAGCCGTAGGAGTTGGCCGGGCTGACCACGGCCTGGGCGACGACGTCGAGCACCGACCCGCGGTGCACCCGGACCCGGCCGGCCAGCTTCTGCGCGGCGGCGGTCCAGGCGTCGGCGAGTGGTTCATCGACGGCGCACAACACCAGTTCCGGTGCGCGAGCGGCGACGGGCGGCTGGGCGCCCTCGCGTCCGGGGTGCGTGCCCGATTCGGCGGTCACGCCCTCAGCATCGCAAAAAATGCCACCCGGCGTAACCGGTTCCCGTACCGGCTGTCCGAGTGAATGTCGCCACGGCCGGGCCCCGTAGCCTGGGTCCTGTGTCACGGATCGCATACTTCGGCCCTCAAGGGACCTTCACCGAACAGGCCGCGCGGGTGCTCGCCCCCGGCGAAGAACTGATCCCCGTCGATACCGTCCGGCTCGCGATGACCGCCGTCCGCGAGGGCGAGGCGGACGCGGCGTGCGTCCCCATCGAGAACTCCGTCGAGGGCGTGGTGCCCGCCACGCTCGACGGCCTCAGCGAGTCGACCCCGCTGGTCGCGATCGCCGAGACCATCCTGCCCATCCACTTCAGCGTGCTGACCCGGCCGGGGACGTCGGAGATCCGGACCATCGCCAGCCACCCGCACGCGCTGGCCCAGGTCCGCGAGTGGCTCGAGGCGAACGTGCCGGGCGCGCACCCGGTGGCGTCGTCCTCGACGTCCGCGGCCGCGGTCGGCGTGCTGGAGGGCGACTTCGACGCGGCGGTCTGCGCGCCGGTCGCGGCCGAGCACTACCCCCTCGAGGTGCTGGCCACCGAGGTCGCCGACGTCAGCGACGCGGCGACGCGGTTCCTGCTGGTCCGCCCGCCGGGCGAGCTGCCGGAGCCGACCGGCGCGGACCGGACGTCCGTGGTCGCCGCCGCCACGAACCGCACGGGCACGCTCGCCGAGCTGCTCACCGAGCTGGCCAGCCGCGGCATCAACCTGACCCGGCTCGACGCGCGGCCGACGCGCAGCAACTTCGGCGAGTACCGCTTCTTCATCGACTTCGAGGGCCACGTGGCCGAGCCGCGGGTCCTCGACGCGCTGACCGCGTTGCGCCGGCAGTGCCGCCACCTGCGGTTCCTCGGCTCGCACCCGCGCGCCGACGGGACCCGGACCACGATCGAGCCCGGCTTCGGCAACGACGACTTCGTCGAAGCGGCGGTGTGGGCCGACGCGGTCCGCAAGGGGGACCTGGCGTGAGGCTGCTGCTCATCCGCCACGGTCAGACCGAAGGGAACGTCCGCGGCGCGCTGGACACCGCCCTGCCCGGCCCGCCACTGACCGACCTCGGACGGCGCCAGGCCGACGCCCTCGCGGTCAGGCTGGCGGAGGAACCGCTGGTCGCGGTGTACGCGTCGCAGGCGACGCGGGCCCAGCAGACAGCGGCTCCGCTGGCCGCGCGGCTCTCCCTGGACGTGCAGGTCGTCGACGGGGTGCACGAGGTCGTCGCGGGCGACCTCGAAGGCGCGACCGACCACGCGTCGATCCGGACCTACATGGACACGGTCCGGCGCTGGACGCTCGGTGAGCTGGCCCCGTCGCTGCCCGGCGGCGAGAGCGGCACCAGCGTGCGCACGCGGATGCTGGACGCGGTCGGCCGGCTGCGCGCCAAGCACGAGCAGGCCGACCCCGACGGCGTGATCGCCCTGGTCAGCCACGGCGGCGCGATCCGGCTGGCCGCCGAGTGGCTGGCGCCGAACGTGCACGCGGATGTCGCCAACGCGGCGTTGATCCCGAACACGGGTCTCGTCGAGCTGGTGGCCGAGCCGGAGGGCCGGTGGCGCTGCCTGACCTGGGTCGATACGCCGCTCTGAAGATCACGAAAGTGTAATACTGTCACGTTTAGAACACGGTCCGTGGGGAATTCACGAAAGCAGCCAACCCGGCCGCGACCCGGTACGTCTACCCAGTAGCACCACACCAGGGAGGCGATGGAGATGAAGCTTTCACGGTTGTTCCCGGTCCTCGCGGCTTCGGCGGGCGTCCTCGCGCTCTCCGCCTGTGGCGGCGGCGGCACCACGAACGCGGCGAGCAGCTCGACGCCGTCGACGACCTCCGAGTCGCCGACCGCCACCACCACGGTCACCACGGCCACGTCGAGCCCCGCCTCGACGCCGGCCCCGCCGCCGGCCGCCCAGCCCGCCGACAACGGGCTGTGCAAGGCGGGCGACGTCAAGCTTTCGCTCGGCCAGGGCGACGCGGGTGCCGGCTCGACGTTCCGGCCCCTGCTCATCAAGAACACCAGCTCGAAGCCCTGCATGATCCAGGGGTTCCCCGGTGTGTCCTACGTGGGAGGCACGGACGGGCACCAGGTCGGCAAGGACGCCTTCCGCGAAGGCACCAAGGGCAACGCCGTCAAGCTGAACCCCGGCCAGACCGCGGCCGCCGACATCCAGTTCGTCAACGTGCAGAACTTCGACCCGGGCACCTGCCAGCCGACGCAGGTCAAGGGCCTGCGCATCTACCTGCCGCAGGAGACCGCGTCGAACTTCGTGCCGAGCGAAGGCACCGGCTGCGCGAGCACCAAGATCCCCGGCAACCAGCTCGCGGTGAAGACGGTTCACCCCGCCTGACCCGGACCGCCACGCTCGGCGGACGGGCTCGCCGGCTGGTCAGATCCGGCCGCAGATCTCCCTGGCTTCGGTCAGGTGCCGCTGCCCGGAGATGTCGTTGAAGTGCAGGCTCAGCACCATCCGGCTGACGCCGTCGACGTGGTCGGCCAGCGGCTGGTAGTTCGCGTTGAGCTGGGCCGCGGCCGCGGACAGCTCGCGCGCCGCCACCATCCGGTGCAGCCGCTCCGGGCTCAGCCCCGGTGTCAGCGCGGGCTGCTCGTCGCGGCTCGTGTCGGGCAGCTCGCCCACGCGGTCGAGCGCCTGGCACGCCGCGACGGCGTCTTCGAGTGCGCCGGCGTGCACCCCGGACAGTCCCCACAGGAGCCCGAGCACGCTGCCGCCCAGTGCGAACCCGGCCACCGCGGACAGCACGAGCAGCCGCCGCGACGGCGGGGGTGACGGGGACTCGGCCGAAGACTCGTCGAATTCGGGATCGGCGTCGGTGCCGGTCCCCGGGTCCGCGGTGCGCATGACTGCCTCCTCACCACCTGGGTGAGGAGCTATTTCAGCTCACAATCCCGGATCGTGGTGCGTCAGCGCCGCGGCTGAGTCCGATTTGTCACCGAGCGGGCCGCGCCGCAGCGCGCCGAAGGCGAACGCGGCGATCACCAGCATCGCCACCCCGGACACGGCGAACGTCCGCGCGGCCGAGCCGAGCCGCTCGGTCAGCACGCCGCCCAGCAGCGCGCCGAGCGGGATCGCGCCCCAGACCACCGTGCGCCAGACCCCGAGCACCCGGCCGAGCAGCTCGCCGGGCACGAGCGTGTGCCGGGCCGTCGCGAGCACGACGTTCACCGCCACCACCGCGGCCGCGAACAGCCCGAACAGCGCCGCGCCCGCGACCGGCGAGCGCACCAGGCCCATCCCCCCGAACCCCAGGCCGCAGCAGGCGATCCCGCCGGTGACGACCGGGAGCCTTCCGATCGTCCGCACCAGCCGCGGTGCGACTCCCGCGCCGAGCAGCCCACCGATGCCGCCGACGAACGCGAAGAACCCGAAGGTCGCGTCGGACAGGTGGAGGTCCTCGAGCGCGTACAGCACCAGCTGGGCCTGGGCGAGCTCGCTGACCAGGCTGAGCAGGCCGGCGACGACGACCAGCCGCAGCAGCAGCGGGTGCCGGCGCAGCCAGCGCAGGCCGTCGGCGAGCTCGGTGCGGAGTTTCGCCGGCTCGACCGGCGTTTCGGCCTTGCCGCGGTAGGTGCCCGCCAACCCGAGCAGCACGGCCGCCGCGATCGCGAAGCCGGCCGAGTTGAGGATGAACGGGAAGGCGGCGAAGAGCGCGAACGTCAGGCTGCCGACCGGGCCGCCGAGGAACGTCTGGCCGACGATCTCGCAGGCCTGCAGCTTGCTGTTGGCCGCGTCCAGCGAGCCGTCGCCGACGACCGCCGGGATCAGCGCGTTCGCCGCGCTGTCCGCGATCGTCTCGGCCGTCCCGATGATCAGCGCGGTCAGGTAGACGAGCCAGATCGACATGCCGCCGGCGGCCACCAGCACGGCCAGCGCGCCGACCGCGGCGGCCCGGGCGGTGTTCGCGACGATCATCGCGCGCCGCCGGTCGATCCGGTCGACCAGCGCGCCGGCCACCGCGGCGAACAGCAGCCAGGGCAGGAACTGGGTTGCGGACAGCCCGGCGATGAGCACCGGATCGCGGGTCAGCGTCGTGGCCAGCAGCGGCAGGGCCACCTTGCCGATGCCGTCCCCCAAGTGGGATGCCGCGCTCGACGTCAGCAGCCACCTGAGTCTTCGGCCGCCTCCGTCGTTCCGGGCTTCGGTCACTGTGCCTCCCCGCACGAATCGATGCCCACCGACTTCGGGTACGAGGATAACCGCGGCGATGGCTGCGCGTGGTCACGTTGTCACTACTGGTGAAACCCGCGACAGTTTCCCGCGGCGAGCGCGGAATTCGGTGGAACGTCGTGGCGGCACGGGGAAATCCGCGCGGGTTCAGCCCCAGCCGAGCTCGTGCAGCCGGGCGTCGTCGATGCCGAAGTGGTGGCCCAGCTCGTGCACGACGGTGATCAGGACCTCTTCGACGACCTCGTCCTCGTCTTCGCACATGGCCAGGATCGGCTGCCGGTAGATCGAGATCCGGTCGGGCAGCACCCCGCCGTACGACGACGTCCGCTCGGTCAGCGCGATCCCGTGGTAGAGCCCGAGGATGTCCGGCGCCTCGTCGTTGAACTCCTCGACGAGCACGACGACGTTGTCCATCGCCTTCGCGAACTCCGGCGGCACCTCGTCCAGGGCTTCGGAGACCAGCTCCTCGAACCGCTCGCGGCTCATCTCGACGGGCATCAGCTGCTCGGCTTCGACGAGGGCGGAGCGGAGTTCGACGAGGGCGGTGCGGAGTTCGACGAGGGCGGTGCGGAGTTCGACGTGGCCGGGCCACCGCCGCCGTCCGACGGCGGGCCGCCGTCCTGGGGCTGGCCGCCGTCCGGGCCCGCCGGGGCGGCCTTGATGCTGCCGGTCACCGCCTGCAGGCCGCTCTTGTCGGGCAGCGCCGACGCCACCTTGCAGTTGACCTTGGTCGAACCGGCGTCCCAGCTCTCCTGCTCCCGCAGGTCCCAGGTCAGGATCAGCTTCTTCGCGTCGAGGTCGGCGCCGCCGGTGTAGTCGCCCGCCGCCTTGTTGCACTCGGTGTCGAGCCAGGCCTTCTGGTCGTCCTGGGACGGGTAGCCGTCCTTGAACTTCGACTTGAGGTCCAGCGTCGCGACGATCTCGTAGGAGTGCGGCTTCGCGCAGTCGATCGGGTCGCCGACGCCCTTGCCGAGCAGCGCCAGGCAGGTGCCCGGCTCGAAGACCAGCGACTGGTCCTGGCCCTTCGCCGGCCCGGTCGTCGGCAGCAGCTTGCCACCGGGGCCCGCCCACTGCAGGCCGCACCGCAGCTGGCGGTCGCCGTCTTCCCACTGTGACGGCGTCGGGCGGAGCAGGTTCGTCGTCAGCTTTCCGTACGGATCGAGTTTGTGCCCGAGGTACGGCTTCACGTCCGCCGTGCACTTCTGCTGCGCGATCTGCTGCCACTGGTCCAGCGACGGGACGGGCGCGCCCTCCGGGTACTGGGGGCCGATGTCCACGAGTGCCGTCACCTCGAACAGGTGCGGCTCGGTGCAGGCCACCTTGTGCGCGTCGCTCGCGTCCGGGTTGTCCCAGGTCAGGCAGCTGCCGGGCGGGGAGTGGAACGCCTCCTGGGCCGCCGGGGACAGCTTGCCCGCACCGCCGCCGATGCCGCCGGTGACGCCGTCGCCCCACGAGAACACGACGCTGAGCGCGAGCGCGATGAGCGCGCCCGCGAAGATCCCGCCCATCACGACGCGGGTGCGCAGCGTCTGCGTGGCGGTGGGGAACCGATCGGCGCTGGGAGACATCGCAGTCCATGATGCCCGCGCCGAGCATGACGTGCGCGGTCCGGGTGGTTAGGGTGATGAAGGTTTCGCGGTGGCCGGTGATTACGGAGCGCACATGACGCAGGACAACAATACTGGGGACCAGCCGCCCCCCGAGCCGCCGAAGCGCGGCTCGATGAGGTTCCAGGACTCGAACACCCAGCCTCGTCAGCCTTCGCTGGCCGAGCAGCGGGCCCGGCAGCAGGCGCTGGCCCAGGAGGAACGCGACGAGGAGCTGGCCCGCCAGTCCGACGCCAAGGCGGCGACGCGGCGCAAGATCCTGATCGGCAGCGGCGTCACGGTCGGGCTCGTCGGCCTGGTCGCGACGTTCTACACGGTGGCGAAGACGGAGAACGTCACGGCCGTCTGCACCGACAAGGACGGCGTCGTCGTGCAGAACGACGACTACTGCGACGACAACTACGTCACCAGCCACGGCGGCTACCACAGCGGTGGCTTCCTGTTCCTGCCGATCCCGGGTGGCGGCTACAACAGCTACCGCTACAACTACGGCGGCACCGGTGTGGTCGGCCAGCGGGTGGCCGGTGGTTCGTACGACCCGCCGTCGGCGCGCACCAACGTCACGACGAAGTCCGGCAAGTCCGTCCAGCGCGGCGGCTTCGGCATCAGCGGCAAGAGCGGCAGCGGCGGCAGCGGCAAGAGCGGGGGATCGTAGGTGTACCGGGACCGGCGTGAGCCGCGGCGCGACTGGCAGCGGATCGTCGAAGAGCAGGGACTCGTCTACGGCACGCCGGCCCGCGACAGCAGCGGCCGCGTGCGGCCGTACTGGGACGAGTCCGTGCACTACGTCTTCGACATGGACGAGGTCCTCTCGCTGGAGGCCGACGTCGAGCTGCTGCACTCGATGTGCCTGGAAGCCGTCGACAACGTCGTGACGACCGAGGGCTACCAGCGGTTCGGCATCCCCGAGTGGGTCTGGCCGCACATCGCCGAGTCGTGGAAGCGGCAGGACCCGCACGTCTACGGGCGGTTCGACCTGCGCTACGACGGCAAGTCGCCGGCGAAGCTGCTCGAGTACAACGCGGACACGCCGACCACGCTGCTGGAGGCGTCGCTGCTGCAGTGGCACTGGAAGACCGACGTCTTCCCGGACGACGACCAGTGGAACTCGATCCACGAGAAGCTCGTCGAGCGGTGGGCGTACCTGAAGGACAAGCTGCCGTCCAACGAGCTGCACTTCACCTGGTCGGCGGCGGACCCGTCCGGCGAGGACAACGTCACCACGGCGTACCTGCAGGAGACCGCGGCCGAGGCGGGCCTCGACACGGTGGGCCTGGCGATCGAGGAGATCGGCTGGGACCCGGTGCTCAAGCGGTTCGTCGACCTCGAAGAGGCGCAGATGGCGACCGTGCTGAAGCTGTACCCGTGGGAGTGGGTGGTCGACGAGGAGTTCGGCCGCCACGCCGTCGAGTCGCTGCCGCGGACGCTGTGGATCGAGCCGCTCTGGAAGATGATCCTCTCCAACAAGACGCTGCTGGCGATCCTGTGGGAGAACTACCCGGGCCACCCGAACCTGCTGCCCGCGTTCGCCGACGACCCCGGCATCCTCACCGAGTACGTCCGCAAGCCGAAGCTGGGCCGCGAGGGCGCGAACGTCCAGATCGTGGCGACCGGCTACGAGACCCAGACCGACGGCGTCTACGGCGCGGAAGGCTTCGTCTACCAGGCGTTCGACCCGCTGCCCGAGTTCGACGGCTACCGGCCGGCGCTCGGCGCGTGGATCGTCGGCGACAGCTCCGCGGGGCTGGGCATCCGCGAGACCGGCGGCCTGGTGACCGACGACGGTGCCGCATTCGTCCCACATCGCATCCCCGAAGCGTGATACAACACCGCTGCTGATCAGCCCTTTCTCCCGGGAGACAATTTCGTGAACACGACCCTTGCGCTGTCCGACACGTTCGGCTCCGACCTCGTGCGGGGGATCGGCGCGATCCTGCTGTACGGCGTCATCGGCCTGCTGCTGATGTTCGCCGGCTTCTGGGCGATCGACTGGACCACGCCGGGCAAGCTGTCGAAGCTCGTGACGCGGGGCCTGCCGAACGCCGTGATCGTGACCGCGTCCGGGCTGCTGGCCATGTCCTTCATCGTGGTCGTGGCCATCTTCAACTCGGCCAGCGACCTCACCGAGGGCCTGATCACGTCGCTGGTCTACGGCCTGCTCGGGATCGTCGTCCAGGTCGTCGGGGTGCGGCTGCTGGAGTGGGCGACCCGCATCGACGTGGCCTCGACCATCGAGAGCGAGAAGTTCGCCCCGGTGAGCGTCGTCGTCGCGTCGGCGCACATCGGCCTGGGCCTCGTGGTGGCGGTCGGCATCTCCTGACCCTGGCCGGGTTCCGCCGTTCGCACTAGCGTGGGTGGCGTGCGCCTGCTGAGGACACCGGACGACCGGTTCACGGACCTGCCCGACTTTCCGTACGAGCCCCGCTACGCCGAGGTGGCCGATGCCCAAGGCGGCCGGATCAGAGTGGGGTACGTCGAAGCGGGCCCGGCGGACGGCCCGGTGGTCCTCCTGCTGCACGGCGAGCCGAGCTGGTCGTTCCTGTACCGCAAGATGCTCCCGGTACTGGCGGCCGCCGGGCTGCGCGCGATCGCACCGGACCTGGTCGGCTTCGGCCGCTCCGACAAGCCGGCCGCGGTGACCGACCACAGCTACGCCCGGCACGTCGAGTGGATGCGCGGCTTCGCGTTCGACGCGTTGGACCTGCGGGACGTGACGCTGGTCGGCCAGGACTGGGGCGGGTTGATCGGCCTGCGGATGGTCGCGGAGCACCCGTCCCGGTTCGCACGGGTGGTGGCTTCGAACACGGGGTTGCCTACGGGGGACGTCGACATGCCGGCTGAGTGGCATGCGTTCCGGGAGGCCGTCTCGAAGGCACCGGTGCTGGATGTGGGGCGGTTCGTGCAGTCGGGGTGCAGTTCTAACTTGCCGGCTTCGGTCCGGGCGGCGTACGACGCGCCGTTCCCGAACGAGACGTACAAGGCCGGGCCGAGGGCGATGCCTTCGCTGGTGCCCTATCGTCCGGATGACCCGGCTTCGGAGGCGAACCGGGCGGCGTGGAAGACGTTGAGCGAGCTGGAGCTGCCGTTCCTGGTCGCGTTCTCGGACGGCGACCCGATCACGGGCGGCATGGGACCGATTCTGCGGCGGTCCATGCGTGGGGCTTCGGGCTTGGACCATCCGGTGATCGCCGGGGCCGGGCACTTCCTGCAGGAGGACGCGGGCGAGGAGCTGGCCGAGCACGTCGCCAGGTTCGTGCGGGGTTGAGCGGACCGGCAGCCGGAGCTCGGCCGCGGTAGAACTCTGCCGCGGTTGAGAGAAACGACTGTCCTCGCCGGACGGGCAGGCTCTGGGATGGCCGCTCTTCGCCGCTGCTGTCTCTCGTTGCGATGTGGGCCGCTGGGTGGTCATCCCGTCGCCTGATTGAGGCCTATCACTTTGAGCCGGGCCCGCAAGGTTGCGCTGTTCTCTTTCTTTGCGCTGTTGGTTGCGGGCCCGGCTCAAAGTGATTTTTTGGCCTCAGGCGACGGGATGACCACCCCGCTCCTTTGTTTGTCAGGCTAGGGCTGCGTGTGTTGCCTTCAGTGCGTCCACCAGGATGTTCAAGCCCTCCTGTGCCTCGTCTGCGGTCAAGGTCATCGGTGGTCCGAGGCGGAGGACGTTTCCGTGTAGGCCGCCCTTGCCGATCAGCAGCCCTCGGTTCTTTGTCTCCTCCAGCATTCGGGCTGCTGCTGGGACGTTGGGCTCTGTTGTTCCCGGCTTGATCAGCTCCACTCCGATCATCAGGCCCTTGCCGCGTACCTCGGCCACCAGGGGGGAGTTGGCTGCTTGGAGGCCGGACAACAACTGTGCTCCGCGGGCCGCGCAGTTCGCCTGCAGGTTGTGGTCCTTGATGTAGTCCAGGACCGCCGTTGCGCCCGCCATCGATACCGGGTTGCCGCCGAACGTCGAGAACGACTGGGCCTGGAAGCAGTCCAAAACCTCTCCGCGGGCCACCACCCCTCCCACCGCGAGGCCGTTGCCCAGGCCCTTGGCGAACGTCATCATGTCCGGTGTCACGCCGTGGGCTTCGATGCCCCAGAAGTGCTCGCCCGTCCTGCCCCAGCCCGTCTGGACCTCGTCCGAGATGAAGAGGACCCCATAGGCGTCGAGGACCTCCTTCATCGCCCGGAACAGGCCGTCCGGGGGGAGGCTGAAGCCGCCCACTCCCTGGATCGGCTCCGCGATCAGGCAGGCCACGTCGCCCGCTGTGGCCGTGTCCAGGACATCCTGCAAGTCTGCGACGCACGCGTCGATGTACGCCGCGTCCGGGAGGTCGCGGAAGGGGCTTCGGTAGCGGTAGCCGCCGTGGACGTAGTTGACCTTGACCGGGCTCAAAGCCGATGCCGACCAGCCTCGGTTGCCCGTTATCGCCACCGTTCCGAACGAACGTCCGTGGTAGGAGTTGCGCATCGCCAGCACCTGGTTGCTGCGGCGGTACTGCGTCGCCAGCATCAGGGCCGTGTCGTTGGCCTCGCTGCCCGAGTTCGTGAAGAACACCTTCGCGTCCGGGATGCCGGACAGCTTCGCGATGCGCTCGGCCAGCTCGACCTGGGAACGGATCAAATAGAGGGTCGAGGTGTGGAGGATGCCCGTGTCGAGCTGCTTGCGGACCGCGTCGCCGATCTCGGCGACGTCGTAGCCCATCGAGTTGGTCAGGACGCCCGCGAAGAAGTCCAGGTACGTGCGGCCCTGGGAATCCGTCATGCGGCGGTCGTGCGCGTGGACGATCTCGATCGGCTCCTCGTAGAGCAGCGACATCCAGGACGGCATGACTGCGCGGTGCCGGGCCAGCAGCTCGTCGGTCATCGGGCGCCTCCTCAGGGTTTCCCTGGAGTATGGGGACGCCGTGAACAGCGCTTCAACGATCAGACTGTCGGGATAACCCAGTAGGGCCGCACAGTCTGTACGGACTACCCTCTGACCCGTGATTGACCCCAGGACTCTGCGCGATGACCCGGAAGCCGTGCGCGCGTCGCAGCGCGCTCGTGGTGAAGACGAGGGAGTGGTCGACAAGCTGCTCTCCCTCGACTCCCGGCGCCGGTCTTCGATCGCGGCCGCCGACAAGCTGCGCAACGAGCAGAAGCTCCTGGGCAAGCAGATCCCGAAGGCGCCGCCGGAGGAGAAGCAGCAGCTGCTGGCCACGGCCAAGGAGCTCGCCGCGCAGGTCAAGGCGGCCGAGGCGGAGCAGAACACCGCGTCGGAGGAGTTCGACACGCTCTTCCGCACCTTGCCGAACGTCGTCCACCCGAGCGCGCCGGTCGGCGGCGAGGACGACTACGCCGTCGTCAAGCACGTCGGCGAGCCGACCAAGCTGGGCTTCACGCCGAAGGACCACCTCGAGCTGCTCGAAGGCCTCGGCGGCGTCGACATGGAACGCGGCGCGAAGGTCTCCGGCTCGCGGTTCTACTTCCTCACCGGCGTCGGCGCGCAGCTGCAGCTCGGCCTGCTCAACATGGCCGTCGCGCAGGCGGTCGAGAACGGCTTCACGCCGATGATCACACCGTCGCTGGTCCGCCCCGAGGTCATGGCGGGCACCGGGTTCCTCGGCTCGCACTCGAGCGAGATCTACCACCTCGAGGAAGACGACCTGTACCTCGTCGGGACGTCGGAAGTGCCGCTGGCCGGCTTCCACTCCGACGAGATCCTCGACCTGACCGAGGCGAAGCGGTACGCGGGCTGGTCGTCCTGCTACCGCCGCGAGGCCGGCTCCTACGGCAAGGACACCCGCGGCATCATCCGCGTCCACCAGTTCGACAAGGTGGAGATGTTCGTCTACGCGAAGCCGGAGGACGCCGAGGCGGAACACGCGCGGCTGCTCGGCTGGGAAGAGGAGATGCTCGCGAAGATCGAGGTGCCCTACCGGGTCATCGACACCGCGACCGGCGACCTCGGCACGTCCGCGCACCGCAAGTTCGACTGCGAGGCGTGGATCCCGACCCAGGAGACCTACCGCGAGCTCACCTCGACGTCGAACTGCACGACGTTCCAGGCCCGCCGGCTGGCGATCCGCTACCGCGACGAGAACGGCAAGCCGCAGGTCGCCGCGACGCTCAACGGCACCCTGGCCACCACCCGGTGGATCGTCGCGATCGTCGAGAACCACCAGCAGGAGGACGGCTCGGTCCGCGTGCCCGAGGCGCTGCGCCCCTTCGTCGGCGGCAAGGAAGTCCTCGAGCCTCGCTGAATCGGGCGGATCCACGGTGCTGGTCCGTTCGTCCCAGTAGTGTCCGGGCCGAACGGGAGGACTCATGCGGAACAAGTGGCAGGTCGCGGCGGCGCTGGCGGCCGTGACCGTGGTGACCGGGTGCACGGTGACGGTCGGCGGGTCGGCGTCGCCGGTGCCCGGCCAGGGGCCGGTCGTCACGGCCGTCGACGCCTGCACGCTGCTCGACCAGGCCCAGGTCGACGCCCTCGGCTACGAGACGCCGGGCCGTTCGGTGAAGGAGAACAAGGACCGGCTCCAGCCGCCGATGTGCCTGTGGAACTCGAAGGAGGACGTCGATCCGTCGGCCATCCTCAACGTCGGCGTCGCCTCGGACCTGGACTTCAACGAGTACATCTCCGGCGCCGTCAAGAAGTCCGAGCCGCAGCGGATCAGCGGGCTGACCTGGACGCAGTACGCGTCGATCCTGCCCGACGACTGCACCTTCTACGCCCTGCTCGGCGCCAAGTCGTTCGCCTACGTCGGCGTCTCGGCCGGCAAGCTCGACCGGTCGTGTGAGCTGGCGAAGCTGGCGATCCCGCAGGTCGCCGCGCACCTGCCGGGCGGGCAGGACGCCCCGCCGATCACGCCGTCGACCTCGGCGAAGCCGGAGCCGGGCGGCCCGCTGCTGTCGGCCGACCCGTGCGCGACGCTGAAGCCGGACCAGGTGTCCCAGCTCAAGAACATCTCGCCGGACGGGAAGAAGGACACCTCGTCCACGGTGCCGAACGCGTCCTTCTGCCTCTGGGACGACACCGACGGCGACGGCGGCCAGAAAGCCTTCGAAGTCTGGTTCGGCCCGAGCACGCCGGTCGGGGAGTGGCCGGGGGCGAAAGGTGTCCCGCCGACCGAAACCGTCGACGTCGGCGGCAAGAAGTGGGGCCTGTTCCCGAACATGGGCGGCCTGCGGGTGACCTGCGGCGCGACCCTGTCGATCACCGACACGTCGTCGGTGCAGGTGGTCAGCGGGTTCATCGGCGACGACACGAAGACCTGCGACACCGTGAAGCAGGGGCTGCCGCTGGTGACCGCGAACCTGCCGGGTTAGTTCTCCGACGACACCTGGTCCGCGATGTGGCGCGCGATCTCCAGCGCGCTCGTCGCGGCCGGCGACGGCGCGTTCAGGACGTGCACCTGGTCGCGCGCGGTCTCGATGAGGAAGTCGTCGACGAGCGAGCCGTCGCGGCGCATCGCCTGGGCGCGCACGCCGGAGCCGTGGCGGACGATGTCGTCCTCGGTGACGGCCGGGACGAGCCGCGCGAGGCTCGCGGCGAACCGCTTCTTCGAGAACGAGCGCCGGACCTCGTCGAGCCCGGTCGGGAACGCGTACTTCTTCGCGAGCCGCCAGGCGCCCGGGAAGGCGGCGACCTCGGCGACGTCCTTCGCGGAGAAGTCGCGCCAGCGGTAGCCCTCGCGGCGCAGCGCGAGCACGGCGTTCGGGCCGGCGTGGACGCTGCCGTCGAGCATGCGCGTGAGGTGCACGCCGAGGAACGGCAGCGTCGGGTCCGGCACGGGGTAGATCAGGCCCTTGACCAGGTGCCGCCGGTCCGGCTTGAGCTCGTAGTACTCACCGCGGAACGGCACGATCTTCGCCGACGGCGTCAACCCGGCCAGCCGCGCGACGCGGTCGGAGTGCAGGCCGGCGCAGTTCACCAGCGCATCGGCCTGCACGACGTCGTCGCCGGTCGCGACCTCGACCCCACCGTTGGTCCCGGCCCGAATGGCCATCGCGGGCGAGTCGAGCCGCAGGTCGACGCCGGCTTCGTCGAGCAGCCGGACGAGCGTGTGGCAGACGGCGGGGAAGTCGATGATCCCGGTCGACTCGACGCGCAGGGCGGCGACGCAGGCGACCTCGGGCTCGTACTCGCGCGCTTCGGCGGGCGAGATCTGCTTCGCCGGGACACCGTTGGCCTCGGCCCGTTCGGCGAGCGTGTTCAGGGCGGGAATTTCACTCTCCCGGGTGGCGACGACGAGCTTCCCGCACACCTCGACGGGCACGCCGTACTGCCGCGCGAAGTCCACGATGGACCGATTCCCGGCGACGGACATCCGCGCCTTGAAGGACCCGGGCTTGTAGTAGAGGCCGGCGTGCACGACGTTCGAGTTGTGCCCGGTCTGGTGGGCCGCCCAGCGGGATTCCTTCTCCAGGACGGTGACGTCCAGCCCGCGCCTGGTCAGCTCCCAGGCCACGGCCAGACCGACGATCCCGCCCCCGACGACTACCACGTTACGCACGGTCAATGAGGCTACGCGAGTCTCACCAGGTGGTTCAGGAAGGCCCGCCAGGCGGTGGCGGGGTGCTGCTGGACGGGCAGGGCCGGGTCCTTCGAGTCCCGGACCAGCACCTCGGCCGGGGTGAGGGCTGCTTCGAGGCAGGCGCCTTCCTGCTGGCTGTAGGTGCTTTTCCGCCAGCTTGCTTCGAGGCAGGCGCCTTCCTGGCCACTATAGGTGCTTTTCCGCCACGCCCCAGCCCTCAGCATCATCGGTCTCCTTCGCCAGCCGGGCGATGAAGCTCGTGGATTCCGCCGGGCTCATCGCGACCGCGTGGATACCTTTGATCGCCGCGCGGTACTTCCGGACATCGTAGTCGTCCGGCACGAAGGCGCCGGAACTCAAATGCTCGAAATACACGACTGCACTCTTGTCGACCAGCGAATACAAGATGAACGGTCCTGCGATTCCCGGATGCCAACCGCAGCGCGCCGGTACTACCCGGAGCGAGATGGTGCGGAACGCGGCGATCTCCACGAGGAAGCGCAGCTGCTCCGCCATGGTCGCGGGGCTGCCGATGTGGTCGCGAAGCGCAGCCTCGCCGATGAGCGCCTCGAAAGGAGTCGGCTCGCGCCCGACGATGAGGCGGCGGCGTTCCATCCGCAGCCTCACCCGTTGCTCGATGTCGTACTCGGAAGAACCGTTGCTGAAGAGTGCTCGGGCGTAGGCGGGGGTCTGCACCAGCCCCGGGATGCCCAGCGGCGACCACTCCACGATCAATTCCGCTGCCTTCTCGCACTCGATCACCGCCGCGAGCTGCTGCGGAATTCCGGGTGTGCCGTACGTGAGCCAGCCCGGCTCCGCCGCGCCCTTCGCCAGCGCCAGGATTCGCTCTTTCCGCTCGCCGATCACCCCGAGCGCACCCAGGATCGCGGTGATGTCCTCCAGCCTCGGTGTGCGCAGGCCGAGCTCCCACTGGCTCAGCAGCTGCGGGCTGATTCCGATCCTCCGGGCCAGCTCGCGCAGGCCGAAGCTGGCGTCCTTGCGCACCGTGCGGATCGAGGCCGCCAGCGTCCGGGTTCTCGGGGTGACGGTGTCCGTCTTCGGCATGGCCGCAATCTAGGTGTCCCCACCTGCTGGACGCCCGTCCTCGATCGAGTGCTTCAGCCCCGTCCGGTACGCCCGCTCGAACCCCTCCACCCCCAGCGACGCCACCAGGCGCCCGCGGACCGCCGTCACGTCCGGGTCGCCGCTGATCGCCGTCCCGCGTACGGCTGCCGCCGTGCCCAGCAGCGCCGCCGCCTCTGTTGGGCGGGCCACTCCCGCGAGGCCCTCCAACGCGAACGCCACCACGTCACCCGCGTTCCACTGCCGTCCGATCGACAGCGCCGAACGGTGCAACGAAGCAGCCGTGGGCCGGTCACCCTCCGCCAAGGCCAGCCAGCCCAGCGAAACCAGCGCCATCGCCCGCACCGATTCCGCCGCGAACGAGCCTCCCGCGCACTCCGCCAGCGCCCGCTCGCACAGCTCCCGCGCCGCCGCCAAGTCGCCCGACAGCCGGGACAGGTTCGCCAAGCCGACGTACGCCGCCGCGCGGGACTCCGGCATTCCCGAGCGGGCCGCCGTCGCTGCCGCCAGTTCGTAGTCCGCGCGGGCCCGCACCCGATCTCCCGACAGCAGGTGCGTCCACGCGCGGCGGCAGATCAGGTCCGCCACGTCGTCCGTCGCGCCGATCTCGTGCATCAGGCCCAGCGCTTCGTCCATCAGCGGCAACGCGGCCGCGTACTCGCCCCGCCAGGTCCGCAGCTGGGACAGGTGGTCCAGCGCCATCGACAGGCCCCACCGCTCGCCCAGCGCGCGGAACTGCGCCGCGCCCTCGCGCAGTCCCTCCTCCGCGCCCGCCAGGTCGCCCGACATCATCGCCCGCAGGCCCATGCCCATCGGCAGCAGCGCCCAGCCCCAGGCGTCGCCGGCCGCCAGCAGGCTCTGGCCGCGGCCCAGCAGTTCGGCGTCGTTCCCCGGCGGGCCGACCACCACCCCGAGCAGCATCACGAGCATGGGGTTCCGGGGCGTCCAGTCCTCGTCCGTCGCGTACCGGCGGACCAGCGGCAGGTACTGCTCGAGCGACTCGTGCGGCCGCCCGGCCAGCGCGCCGAGCACGCACACCAGGAACTCCTCGGCGTACTGCTCGCGCACCTCCGGCGAACACCGCGAAACCACGGCCAGCGACAACCCGGCTCCCTCGAACCGCCGCCCGCGCATCCACCAGTACATCGCCAGCAGCGGCACCAGCCGCAGCGCGAGCACGACGTCGTGCTCGGTCGACCAGCGCAGGGCGGCCAGGATGTTGTCGTAGTCGGCGTCGATCCGCGCCAGCCACTCCAGCTGCTCCGCCGTCCGCAGCCTCGGATCCGCTTCCGCCGCGAACCGCAGGAAGTACTCCGCGTGCGCGCGGTGGAACGTCGAGGCTTCGCCCGCTTCGGCGAGCTTCTCCGCGCCGAACGCCCGGATCGTCTCCAGAATCCGGAACCGGCCGCCGACCGGCTCGACCAGCGACTTGTCGGCCAGCTCCGGCAGCAGGTCGGCGTCCGCGCCGCACACCTCGGCGGCGGCCGCGGCGGTCGCGCCGCCGGAAAACACCGCCATTCGACGGGCCAGCGCGCGTTCCTCGGCGGTCAGCAGGTCCCAGCTCCACTCGACCACCCCGCGCAGCGAGCGGTGCCGGGCCTCGGCCGTCCGGCTGCCGCGGGCCAGCAGCCGGAACCGGTCGTCCAGGCGGGCCGCGATCTCGCCGAGCTCCAGCGTCCGGACGCGGGCCGCGGCCAGCTCCAGGGCCAGCGGGAGGCCGTCGAGGGCCGCGCAGACGTGCTGCACGTCGCCGATCGTCGACTCGTCGAGCGTGAACGCGGGATCGCTCGCCGCCGCGCGATCGGCGAACAGCCGGACGGCCGGGAACTCCCGGGCCCGCGCGGCCGGCGTCCCGGGCGGTGGGACGGCCAGCCGCGGCACCGGCGCCAGCTGCTCGCCGGTGATGCCGAGCGGCTCGCGGCTGGTGGCCAGCACCCGCAGCCCGGGGCACGCCGCCAGCAGGCGCGCGGCCAGCCGGGCCGCCACGTCGACGACGTGCTCGCAGTTGTCCAGCACCAGCAGCACCGGGCGGTCGCGCAACGCCGCCACCAGCCGCTCGACGGGCTCCTGCGGGCCCCCGCGCGTGCTCTCGCGCAAGCCGAGCGCGGTCAGCACCGCACCGGCGATGTCGGCACCACCGTGCGGGGCGAGCTCGACGAACGCCACCGGACCGGCCTGGGCGGCGGCGGCCTCGACGGCCAGCCGGGTCTTGCCGGTGCCGCCCGGTCCGGTCAGCGTCACGAGCCGGGCGCGCGCCAGCAGCTCCGCCACCTGCCGCAGCTCGGCGTCGCGGCCGACGAAGCTGGTCAGCTGCGCGGGCAACCCCGGGAGGACCGGCTTCTCCGTCTCGCCGCGAAGCACCGCGAGGTGCGCCTCGGCGAGTTCCGGGCCCGGGTCGGCGCCCAGTTCGTCGGCCAGCGTGCGGCGGGCGTCCTCGAACGCGGCGAGCGCGTCGGCCGGCCGTCCCGCGGCGGCCAGGGCCCGGACCAGCTGCGCGCGCGGCCGCTCCCGCAGCGGCTGCGCGGCGACCGTCTCCCGCAGGCTGGCCAGGACGTCTTCGGCCTGCCCGAGGGCCAGCCGGGCCTCGGCGAGGTCGTCCGCGGCGTCCGCGCGCAGCTCCTCGAGCCGTGTGGCCCGCGCGGCGGCGAAGGGCGCGTCGGCCAGGTCGGTGAACGCCGGCCCGCGCCACAGCGCCAGCGCCTCGCCCAGCACGTCCGCGGCCCGCGCGTGCTCGCCGTTCTTGAGCAGCGCGCGGCCTTCGCGGACGAGACGTTCGAAGCAGTGAACGTCCACTTCGTCCGGTGCGACGGCCAGCCGGTAGCCGGCCGCGGTGAATTCGACCGGGGCCAGATCCTTCAGCGCCGTCCGCAGCCGCGACACCTGCGACTGGAGGGCGTTCGCGGCGCCGTCGGGCGGGTGCTCGCCGTACATGCCGTCGATCAGGCGCTCGGCCGGGACGAACCGCCCGGCCTCGAGCGCGAGCAGCGCCAGCAGCGTCCGGGACCGCGGGCCGCCCACCGCCACCTGCGCGCCGCCGGGGCGCCACGCGGCGACGGCCCCCAGCACCCCGAATCGCATGCGCCCAGCGTAAGACGTCCCCGACCTGCGGCGGGTGTCCCTCCACAGGGGAGTTCGGCGTGGGCCTGTGAATCACCTGAGCGTGCGTCTATACACTTCGCCGGGTCCCCACGCAATGGGAGAGGTATGTCGTCAGACAGCATTGCCCTCGGTCAGCCGACCGTCGGCGAAGAAGAGCTCGCCGCGGTGGCCGAGGTCTTCCGGTCCGGCTGGCTGGCCGGTGCCGGACCGGCGTGCCGCCGCTTCGAGGAGCGGTTCGCCCAGGTCACCGGCACGGCACACGCGCTGACGACCGCGAACTGCGGCTCGGCGCTCTTCCTCGGGCTCCAGGTCCTCGGCGTCAAGCCCGGTGACGAGGTCATCGTCGGCGACTACACGTTCCCCGCGACCGGCCACGCCGTCGTCCAGGCGGGCGCGAAGCCGGTGTTCGCCGACATCCGCCCGGACGTCTTCAGCGCGGACCCGGCGCACGTCGAAGCCCTGGTCACGCCGAGGACGGTCGGCATCCTCGCGGTCGACGTCGCCGGCCAGCCCGGTGACTTCGACGAGTACCGGGCGATCGCCGACAAGCACGGCCTCTGGCTCTTCGAAGACGCCGCCTGCGCCGCGGGCGCGACGTACCGGACGCGCCCCGCCGGCAGCCTCGCCGACCTCGCCGCGTTCTCCTTCCACGGCCGCAAGGGCATCACCGCGGGGGAGGGCGGCGCGCTGGTCTCCGACCGCGAAGACCTCATCGCCCGCGCCCGCAAGCTGCACACCTACGGCATCGAGCCGGCCATCAGCCGCGAAGGCTCGGACACGCTGCCCATCCCGGAGTTCCACGAGCTCGGCTACAACTTCCGCCTCTCGGACGTCCAGGCCGCGATCATGAACGTCCAGCTCGACCGCCTCCCGGACCTCCTCGCCGCCCGCCGCTCGGTCGCCAAGCGCTACTACGAGGCCTTCGCGGACGTCGACGCGCTGACCGTGCCGGTCGAGCTGCCCGACCGCGAGCACCCGTGGCAGGCCTACCTGCTCACGGTCGCGCCCGAGGTCAGCCGCGACACGCTCGCCATGCGCGTCCGCGAACAGGGCGTCCAGTGCAACTTCGGCACCTACGCCTCGCACCTGCAGCCGATCTACGGGCCTCAGGCCCCGCTGCCCGTCTCCGCCGACGCCTTCGCGCGTCAGCTCGCCATCCCGATGCACGCCAACCTCACCGACGCCGAAGTCACCCGCGTCGCCGAGGTCGTGCGCGAAGCCGTGCAGTCCCTGTCCTGAAGCCGCCGACCGAGGAGAAATTGGTGTCCGACAAGAAGGTGCTCTTCACCGGGGGTGGCGGGTTCATCGCCGCGCACGTGATCCCGCTGCTGCTCGAAAGCGGCTACACGGTCCGGATCTTCGACAACATGACCCGCGGCGACCGCGCGCGCGTCAACGAGTTCGTCGCCACCGGCAAGGTCGAGCTGGTCGAGAAGGACGTCCGGTACGGCGGCGCGGTGCGCGAGGCGATGCGCGGCTGCACCCACGTCATCCACTTCGCGACGGTGTCGATCAACAAGTCGATCGCCGACCCGCACGAGTCGATCGACATCAACATGATCGGCAACAACAACGTCTTCGCGGCGGCCGCGGACGAGGGTGTCGAGCGGCTGGTGTTCGCCTCGACCGCGTCGGTCTACGGCGACCCGAAGCGGCTGCCGATGCACGAGGACGACGAGCTGCGCCCGCTCACGCCGTACTGCATCTCGAAGCGCGCCGGCGAGGACCTGCTCGGCTTCTACGAGCGCACCAAGGGCCTGTCCTGGAACGCGCTGCGGTTCTTCAACGTGTACGGCCCCGGCCAGAAGATCGAGGCCTACTACACGTCGGTGATCAACCACTTCATCCAGCGCCTGCGCAACGGCCAGCCGCCGATCATCGACGGCCGCGGCGACCAGTCGATGGACTTCGTGCACGTCACCGACCTGGCGCACGCCGTCGTCGCGGCGCTGGAGTCGGAGAAGGCGAACGTGCCGATCAACATCGGCACCGGCATCGACACGTCGATCGCGGCGCTGGCCAAGATCCTCATCGAGGCCGTCGGCGTCGACGTCGAGCCGCTGTTCAACGACCGTGACGTGCTGGTCTCGCGGCGGGCCGCCGACATCAGCCGGGCGCGGGACGTGCTGGGCTGGGAGCCGCGGATCACCGTCGAAGACGGCATGCGGGATTTGGTCAAGGAAACCGAGTGAGCACCTCCGCGGGGCCGGCCCGGGGGCGTGCGATGCGCATCGCGGTGGTGAACAACTTCTTCCCGCCGCGCGTGGGCGGCAGCGCGCACATGGCGGCTTCGCTGGCGGCCCA
This sequence comes from Amycolatopsis rifamycinica, assembly GCF_000695625.1. Taxonomy (GTDB): domain Bacteria; phylum Actinomycetota; class Actinomycetes; order Mycobacteriales; family Pseudonocardiaceae; genus Amycolatopsis; species Amycolatopsis rifamycinica. The sequence goes on along the minus strand of NZ_JMQI01000079.1, from coordinate 220,534 downwards.
GTTCGTCGCGGCCGGGCACGAGGTCCTCGCCGTCACGGCCGCGTACGCCGAGGCCCCGGCCGAGGAGGAGCGCGACGGCTACCGCGTCGTGCGCCTCCCGGCGGTGAAGATGCCGCAGGTCGGCCTGTCGATCGACTTCGACATGAGCTTCGCGTCCCTGCGGCCCGGCAACTGGCGGCGGCTGTGGAAGCTGCTGGACGAGTTCAAGCCGGACGCGATCCACCTGCACGGCCAGTTCTTCGACCTGTCGTGGCTGGCCGGCATCTGGGCGCGGCGGCACGGCGTGCCGACGCTGCTGACCATCCACACGCTGCTGATCAGCGACAACAAGCTGTACGGCGGCGTGTTCCGCCTGCTCGACGCGGTGCTCGTGCGGCCCATCCTGGCGTACCTGAAGCCGCGGTACGTCATCCTCGACAAGCTGGGTGTCGACTACTGCGTCGACCGGTACGGCACGAGCGACGCGAACTCGGAGTACTTCCCGATCGCCGTCGACACCGGTCACTTCGCGAAGCCGGTGACGAAGGACGTCCGCGCGAAGCACGGCATCGGCGACGCGCCGCTGATCGTGTCGCTCGGCCACGTCATCCCGCTGCGCAACCGGCTGCCGCTGATCGAGGCGCTGCCGTCCATTTTGGACAAGCACCCCGGGGTGCGGGTGGTCGTCGTCGGCCACGTTTACCACGACGCGTTCCTGAAGCGGGCCGCCGAGCTGGGGGTGTCGGACGCGCTGGTCGTCACGGGCGCGGTCCCGAAGGAGGACGTCCCGGCGTACTTCGCGGCGGCGGACATCGTCACGCACGACCTCAACGGCGGCTGCGGCACGGCGTCCCTGGAGGCGATGCTGTCCGGCACGGCGACGATCGCGTCGGTCACCGAGGACAACTACCCGGGCATCGAGCTGCGCAACGGCGAGAACGTGCTGCTCGTGCGCCCGGACGACGCGGAAGCCGTGGCCCGCACGGTGATCGAGCTGCTGGACGACCCGCAGCGCCGCGCGCTGATCGCGCAGCGCGAGAGCGAGCTGGTGCGGTCGAACTTCGGCCTCGACGTCGTCGCGGAAGAGCACCTCAGGACCTTCGAGAAGCTGGTGTCGGAAGCCGATGTTCTTCGATGACGAGCGCAGCCACCGGCTGCGTCCGCAGATCCTGACCGAGCTCGTCTCGCAGTACATGAACGACGCCGAGCGAGCGGCCTTTTACGGCTTGCCGTCGACGTGCCGCGTACGCGAGCGCGTGAAGATCATCAGCCCCGAGAACCTGAAGATGGGCGACCACTGCTGGATCGGCGAGGGCGCGGCCCTCGACGCGAGCGGCGGCCTGGAGATCGGCGAGCACACCAGCATCGGGCTGAACACGCTGATCTTCACGCATTCGAGCTGGCTGGCGAACATGACGCTGCAGAACCACTCGGGCAGCGACCTGATCGAGCGCAAGCCGGTGAAAATCGGCAAGGGCTGCTTCATCGGCGGCCTGGTGGTGATCATGGCGGGCGTGACGATCGGCGACTTCGCGACGGTCCAGCCGAACTCGGTGGTGGCCAAGGACGTCCCGCCCCGGACCCTGGTGGCGGGCAACCCGGCGCGGGTGTTCCAGAGGTACGACGAGGAGTACATCCAGTCCGAAGTGGACCGGGTCCGCGCGGAGAACGCGCGTCGGCGGGAGATCGCGGAGTCACACGGGCAGGACACTTCGGGCTGGGGAGCCCCATCGGGCGACTACTCAGCGGAGTAGCGATACGGCAAGCTGGCGTGAGATGATGACGTCCAGTAACCGATGGTGGGGAGAAGGCGGATGAGTGTCATGGAGTGGCCTCACGACCTTCTGTCCTTCGACGACTGGATCAACCTGCCGGAAACTCCGGAGTACCAGGTCGAGGTGGTCGAAGGAGTTCTCCACGTGGCGCCGCGTCCGATGCTTTTCCACCAGCGAGTCGTCTACCGACTGACTTCTCTGATGGATGAGCAGCTGCCGGATGACTGGACCGCCCTGAACGAAGTCGAGATGGTCCTCTGCGAAGCACCGCTCACGGTCCGTGTCCCCGACGTGCTGGTGGCCCCCGATTCCCTGGTGGAAGCCAACCCGCCCCGGCTCGACGCCGGTGACGTCCGGTTGGCGGTCGAGGTGCTGTCCGAGGGCACCCGGCGCACCGATCAGGTCACCAAGTTCTCCGAGTACGCCGAGGCCGGCATCGAGCACTACTGGATCGTCGACCTCGACTCGCCGGTCAGCATGATCACCTACCGGCTCGTCGACGGGGACTACGAGAACTTCGGGGAGTTCTCCGGCGTCGCGGAACTCGAGTTCGCCGGTAGCCCGATCACCATCGACCTGAACGCCCTCACCACCCGGCGGGCCCAGCGGCCGGAGTAACTTTCGCCGCGTGACCGGGGAAGAAACGGCACGGCCTGACGACCGCCTGCCATCCGTGCTCCGCTTCGCGACCGAACTCGTGGCCTGGGTGGCCACGCCGTGGGCGCTGGCCGGCCGTTCGTGGCTGCTCGCCGTGCTGTCCGTGGTGGTGCTGATCGGCCTGCCGACCTGCTTCGCCACCCCGGGTGACAAGGCGAAGGTGATCGTCGCGGTGCCGGGCTGGGTGACGATCCTGCTGGTGGTGCTGCAGCTCGTGGCGGCGGTGGTCGGCTCGTGGTTCGCCTGGCCGGCGTGGGCGGCGGTCGTGGTGACGGTGCTGGCGGCCGCCACCGTGGTCACCGAGCGGCGGCGCTGGCGGTGGCTCGCCGGTCGCGGGGGAGTTGGATGACGGCGGCACCGGCGCCGGACGCCGGTACCGCCGTCGTGAAACCGCCCGATCCTCCGGCGGTGAAGTCCTACGCACGGAACCGCACGCAGGACTCTAGTACTTCGTGACCGAGCGCGAGATATCGGTTACGCAACGTTTCTATTAGCCGCAGCGGACGCTCGCAAGATCCGCGAAGCAACCTTCCGGCGCTTCGGCCGTCGCTGGGAACGACGGAACGAGGTGAGGCATGGCGCGGGGCGACGAAGAATTCGCGGAGTTCGTCCGCGCGTCGTCGGCTCGGCTCACCCACGCCGCGTACCTGCTCACCGGCGACCGCCACCAAGCGGAAGACGCCGCCCAGACCGCCTTCACCCGCACCTACGCGGCCTGGGCGCGCGTCCGGCACAAGGACGCCTACGGCTACGCCCGGACCGTCCTGGTGAACCACGTCATCGACGGCTGGCGGCGGCCGATCCGCGAGTACGCCACCGAGGCCCTGCCCGAACGGCCGGACGGCCTCGACGTCGACCGGGCCGTCACCCAGCGCGCCTGGCTCACCGCCGTGCTCAAGACGCTCACCGATCGCGAACGCGCCGTCGTCGTCCTCCGGCACTTCTTCGACCTGCCGGAAGCCGACGTGGCCCGTGAGCTCGGCGTTTCCCTGGGTACCGTGAAGAGCACGAACTCGCGGGCGCTGGCCAAGCTGCGGGTCGAGGCGGACGCGGAGGACACGCTGATCGGAGGGAGCGGGCGGTGAACGAGCTCGACGACTTCCGCGCCGCCCTCCGGCAGCCGCCCGAGGAGCCCTTCGCCGAGCCCGACCTGGCCAGGATCATGGCCGACGGGACGCGCCTCCGCCGTCGCCGCCGTCTGCTGACTGGCACCGCGGGGGTCGCCGCCGCGGCCGCCGTCGTGCTCGTCGTGGTGTTCGCCATTCAGCTGCGGCAGCCCGCGTCCGTGCCGGTCGCGCGGCCGCCGTCCCCGGCGCCGGCCGTGTCCACCACGTCCCCGGCGCCGCCCGCGGAGCAGCCGGTCGGCGACGTCGTCGGCACCGGGATCCGGACCCGCGAGGGTGAGCTCGTCCTCTACGCGCGGGCCGTCGACGCGCCGGAGCTGCCGGGTGTCCGCTTCGGCCTGGTGGCCGGCGTCCGGGTCGGGACCTCGCTGGAGTCACTGCTGGCGACGAACGAGGTCAAGGGCTCCGACCGGTCGTTCGGCTTCCACGCCACCGACGGCGGCGAGGTGATCGGCGACCAGGTCATCCCGGTCTTCGGCTACTTCGCCGGCCCGGCGGCGAGGATCACGACCACGGTGCACGGCCGGACCGTCGAGGCGCACCTGGCCAGGTGGTCCACGGACCCGAACGTGGTCATCTTCTGGTTCCACCCCGACTCCGTTCCCGACTCCGCCGTTTTGACGCCCCTGATCGCCTACGACGCCGACGGCAAGCGGCTCACCAAATAGGCGGTACCCGCCCACCCGATGCGGGCGTAAGACGGGCATCGTGACCTCTCGACGAGCGTTCCTCACCGCCTCGGCCGCGCTCGGCGTGGCGACGGCCGTCGGTACCCCGGCCGGTGCCGCCGGACTCGGCGACCGCGGTCCCGGCGTCCCGGTCCGGCCGCAGCGTCCCGGCGCGGAGCTGCGGGCCCTGCTCCGCCAGGTCGACGAACGGCGGATCGAAGCGACCGTGCGCCGGCTGGCCGCGTTCGGCACCCGGCACACGCTGTCCGCGCAGGACGATCCGGCCCGGGGCATCGGTGCCGCGCGCGACTGGCTCTTCGCGCAGTTCCAGCAGGTCGCGGCGGCGTCCGGGGGACGGCTGAGCGTCGAGCTCCAGTCCTACGTCCAGGCGCCCGCCGACCGGATCCCGGTGCCGACGACGATCACCAACGTCGTCGCGACGCTGCGCGGGTCCACCGATCCCGGCCGCGTGTACGTCGTCTCGGGGCACTACGACTCGCGCCGCAGCGACGTCATGGATTTCACCGGGGACGCGCCGGGCGCCGACGACGACGCTTCGGGCGTCGCGGTCGCCTTGGAGCTCGCGCGGGTGCTCTCGACCCGGCAGCCGGCCGCGACGATCGTCTTCGCCGCCGTCGCGGGCGAAGAGCAGGGCCTGTACGGCTCGCGGTACCTGGCGCAGCAGTTCAAGGCGGCCGGCACCGACGTCCAGGCGATGTTCACCGACGACATCGTCGGCTCGAGCCGCGCCGACGACGGCACGCGCGACCCGTTCACCATCCGCCTCTTCGCCGAAGGCGTTCCGACCGCGGAAACACCGGCCGAAGCGAGCCTGCGCCGCAGCATCGGCGGCGAGAACGACTCTCCGCCGCGGCAGCTGGCCCGGTTCGTGAAGTCCGTGGCGGAGAACGACGCGACCGGCATGACGGTCCGGGTCGTCTACCGCCGCGACCGCTACCTGCGCGGTGGCGACCACATCGGCTTCCTGGAACAGGGCTACCCGGCGGTGCGGTTCACCGAGCCGAACGAGGACTTCGCGCACCAGCACCAGGACGTCCGCGTCGAAGACGGCGTCCAGTACGGCGATCTGCCGGAGTTCTGCGACTTCCCGTTCATCGCGCGGGTCGCCCGGGTGAACGGCGCCGCGCTGTGGTCGCTCGCCACGGCACCGGGCACGCCGAAGGGCGTGAAGATCCGCACGGCGGCGCTGACGAACGACTCGGAACTGCTGTGGACCGCCACGCCGGGCGCGACGAGCTACGAGGTCCTCTGGCGCGAAACGACGGCCCCGGACTGGACGCACGCGATCGACGTCGGCCCGGCGCTGACGGCGAAGATCGACCTGTCCAAGGACAACGTCTTCTTCGGCGTCCGCGCGGTGGGCGCCGGCGGTCGCCGGAGCCCGGCCGCGTTCCCGGCGCCGGTGAGTTAGGCCGCGGCCTGCGTCAGGACCTGCTCGACGACGTGGTGCGACGGCAGGATCAGGTCGCGCTCGGTGCCGGCGTCGATCTTGCCCTCGAGGAGGTCGCAGAACCGGTCCAGCTGGGTCGCCAGCGGCTCCCGGGCCGTGACGAGCTCCGGGATCTCGATGACCGTCTGCTGCCGGTAGCCGAGGCCGTCCGGGGTGACGGAGTCGTGCGAGACGTGCCGGTAGATCGTGACGTCCCGGCGCAGCAGGTCGATCTCGATCAGCCGGTCGAGCTCCGACACCATCAGCGACCGGACCTTCCGCTGCCCCAGCCGCGAGGCCGAAACGGTGGCCAGGCCGGTCGGGAACGACAGCACCGTCTCGATGGTGTCCTCGGCGCCCTCGGCCGACTGCGGGTGGAAGTAGCCCGCGCCGGACGTCACGCGCGACGGCGTCGCGCCGCCGAAGAACTGGATCGCCAGGTCGACGTCGTGCACCAGCAGGTCCCACGCGACGCCGGTCTTGATCCGGGGCGCGTACGGGCCGTGGCGGCGGGCCATCAGGTGGATCGGCTCCTGCACCAGCGCCAGCGCGGTCATCACCGCCGGGTTGTAGCGCTCCAGCAGCCCGCACATCAGCGGGATGTCGTTCTTCGCCGACAGCGCGACGATTTCCTGGGACTTCTCGAAGCTGTTGCAGACCGGCTTCTCGACCAGCATCGGCTTGCCCTGGCGGAAGATCTCCTGCGCCAGGTCGTAGTGCACCTCGGTGGCCGAGGCGAGCACGACGGCGTCCACATCGGACAGTGAGCCGATCTCCGGCGTCCACTGCGTTTCGTACCGCTCGGCGACGGCCTTGCCCGCTTCCTCGCGCGGATCGATCACGCGGACCAGGTCGACGCGCTCGTTCCCGGCGAGCACGCGGGCGTGGAGGGAACCCATGTTCCCGGTACCGACAAGAGCGATCCGATGCGTCATGCGCCCAGTACCTCGCGAACGGTTTCGATGATGGTGTCCAGGTCGGACTCGGTCAGGTGCGGGTGCACCGGCAGCGACAGCGCCTGCTCGGCGACCGACTTCGCCACCGGGAAGTCCTCGACGCGCGCGCCCGGGATCAGGTCGTGACCCGCGTAGCAGTCGTAGTCGAAGACGATCTTGGGGTAGTAGATGCCGTTGCCGATGCCGCGCTCGGTCAGCGCCGCGGCGAGCTCGTCGCGCGAGAGGAACGCGTGCGGCCCGACCAGCACCGTGTACTGGTGCCACACGTGCTCGCGGCCCGGCAGCACCTGCGGGACGTCGAGGCCCGGCGTGCCCGCGAGACCCTCCGACAGGCGCTTCGCGTTCGCCTGGCGGGCGGCGGTCAGCTGGTCGAGCTTCGCCAGCTGCGGGATGCCCACGGCCGCGTGCAGGTCGGTCATCCGGTAGTTGTGGCCCGCGACCTCGTACTGGTAGCGGGCGCGCATGCCCTGGTTGCGCAGCACGCGCAGCTTGTCGGCCAGCGCGTCGTCGTCCGTGGTGATGACGCCGCCCTCGGCGGTGGTGATGTTCTTCGTCGCGTACAGCGAGAAGCAGCCGATGCCGAACGAGCCGGCCGGCTTGCCCTCGAACGACGCGCCGACGGCCTGCGCCGAGTCCTCGATCACCTGAAGGCCGCGCTCGGCGGCCAGGGGCGCGAGCTTGCCCATGTCCGCCGTCTGGCCGTAGAGGTGCACCGGCATGAGCACCTTCGTGCGGTCCGTCACGGCGGCCGCAGTGGTTTCTGGGTCGATCGCGAAGTCGTCTCGCCGGATGTCGGCGAACCGGACGGTCGCGCCGGCCTCGAGGATCGCGTTGAGCGTCGCGACGAAGGTGAACGGCGAGGTGATGACCTCGTCGCCCGGCTTCAGGTCCAGCACCTGCAGGGCCGCGACCAGCGCGGTGGTCCCGTTGTTGACGGCGATCGCGTGCTTCGTCCCGGAGACCGCCGCGAAGGCGTCTTCGAAGCGCTTGACCATCGGTCCCTGTGCGATGGCGCCGGAGCGCAGCACCTCGACGACGAGGTCCTCCGCGTCGCGGACGTCGACCACAGTGATGGGGATCATGGGCAGTCTCTCTCGGCAGGCGATTTCGGCGCGTCCGGTACAGTGAGCCGCCGGTTCTGCGCCCGGCCGCCCTGCAGCAACGCGGGCCACACGTTACCGGGCGCGGTAGCACGCCCAGTACCCAGCCGCCGACGAACGGACGACCACCCGTGGCCAACCGCATCCACCCGACCGCCGTCATCGGCGAAGGCGTCGAGCTCGGCGAGGACAACGTCATCGGCCCGTTCACGGTGATCGCCGGGCCCACGCGGATCGGCGACGGCAACTGGATCGGCCCGCACGTGACGATCGGCACGCCCGGCGAGGACCGTGGCCGCCCCCACCCGGCGGCTTGGGAAGACGCGCCCACCGGTGACCCCGATCACGACGGCCACGGCGTCGTCATCGGCAGCCGCAACCGCATCCGCGAGTACGTGAGTGTCCACCAAGGGACCTGGCGGACAACGACCGTCGGCAGCGACAGCTACTTCCTCCGCAACTCCCACATCGCGCACGACTGCCTGGTCGGCGACGGCGTCACGATCGCCTCGAACGCCGTCACGGGTGGCCACTGCCACATCTGGGACGGCGCGAACCTCGGCATGGGCGCGATCCTGCACCAGAAGGTCGTGATCGGACCCGGCGCGATGATCGGGATGGGCTCGGCGGTGCGGCGCGAGATCGGCGCGTTCACCATCGCCGTCGGCAACCCCGCCCGCGTCACCGGCGTCAACGTGGTGGGCCTGTCCCGCCGCGGTCTCGACGAGGAGACGATCGAGGCCCTCGGGCCGTGGCTGAAGGGCAAGGAAGGTCTCCCGGACGTCACGCTGCCCGGCGACCTCTCTACCTTGGTAAAGGCGTGGGACGCCCGCCCGCGCGAAGAGCACTAGGAGCTGTCAGATGTCGGAAGTCGCCCCCAAGCTGCGTGAGGTCTTCGTCGAGGCGCTGGACCTCGACGGCGGTGTGGACGTCGAGAACCTGAAGTACCGCGACATCGAGGCGTGGGACTCGGTCGGCCACATGGCGCTGGTCGCGGCCATCGAGGACGAGTTCGACGTCGAGTTCGACACCGACCAGGTCATCGACATGTCGAGCTTCAAGGTCGCCGTGGACATGGTCACCGAGCTCCAGTCGAAGAATGACTGATTTGTCCCTGTCCGGTCGCGTCGCGCTCGTCACCGGCGGGACGCGGGGGATCGGCCTGGCCACCGCCCGCGCTCTCGTCGAGGCGGGCGCCACGGTGGTGCTGACCGGCCGCGACGAGGCTCGCGCCAAGGAGGCGGCCGCGTCCGTGGGCGCGTCCGGGCTCGCGTTGGACGTCACCGACGCGAAGGCGGTGTCCTCGCTGGTCAGGGGCGTTGCCAAGGAGCACGGCAAGCTGGACATCGTGGTCGCGAACGCCGGGATCATGGAGGACGCGCTCCTCGGGATGATCAAGGAAGACGTGGTCGACACGACGCTGAGCACGAACGTCGCCGGCACGCTGCACACCGTCCAGGCCGCGGCCCGGGCGATGATGCGGAAGAAGTCCGGCTCGATCGTGGTGCTCGCCTCGATCGTCGGCGAGTACGGAAGTGCTGGTCAGACCGTGTACGCGGCGTCGAAGGCAGCGGTGGCCAACATCGCGAAGTCGGCGGCGAAGGAACTCGGCCGGTCCGGCATCCGCGTCAACGCGGTCGCGCCGGGCGTCATCGAGACCGATCTCACCGCCGGTCTGAGTGAGGACGCGAAGGCGGAGAACGCCGGCAAGACGCCGCTCGGGCGCCTGGGCCGGCCCGAAGAAGTGGCGAACGCGATCCGGTTCCTGGTGAGCGACGAAGCGTCGTTCATCACCGGCCAGGTGCTGGGGATCGACGGAGGCTTGGTGCTGTGACGCTGTTGGGTGCGGGAGCCCGGCTGGTCGATGTGGCCGGGGGCCGCACGCTGGCGGGCGCGGAACTGTCGGCCGAGGTCGGCCGCGCGATGGAGAAGCTGGCGGCGCTGCCCACGGGCGTCGTGTTCGCGCGGATGTCGGTCGACCTGGACAGCGTGCTGACCTACCTGGGCGCGTTCGAATCCGGCCGGGCGATCGCGCTGATCGACCCGGCGCTGGACGCGGACGTGCTGGCCGGGCTGGTCGCGCGGTTCCGGCCGGCGGCCGTGCTGTCGGCGTCCGGCGACGCCCCTGACGGGTACACCGGGCAGGGCGCCGACTGGGTCCGCTCGTCGGCCGACGGCGTCATCCCGCACCCCGACCTCGCCGTCCTGCTGCCGACCAGCGGGTCGACCGGCAACCCGAAGCTCGTGCGGCTCTCGCGCCAGGCGATCCTTTCGAACGCCGACGCCATCGCGCAGGTGCTGCACATCGACGCCGACGAAGTCGCTCCGACCTGCCTGCCGCTGCACTACAGCTACGGCCTGTCGGTGCTGAACTCGCACCTGGTGCGGGACGCGACCATCGTGATCGAGCCGTCCGGCGTGCTCGGCCGGGGCTTCTGGGACGCGGTGAACACCTACGGCGTCACGTCGCTTTCGGGTGTCCCGTACCACTACGAGATGCTGCGGCGGCTCAAGTTCGACCCCGCGAAGTACCCGACGCTGCGGACGTTGACGCAGGCCGGCGGGAAGCTGCGCGACGAGCTGATCGCCGAGTTCAACGACAAGATGCTCGCCGTCGGCGGCCGGATGTACGTCATGTACGGCCAGACCGAGGCGTCGCCGCGGATGACGACGGTGCCCGCCGAAAAGCTGGCCGAAAAGCTCGGTTCCGCCGGGCCGGCGCTGCCCGGGGGCAAGTTCGCGGTCCGCCGCGACGACGGCTCGGAGACCACGCACCCGAAAATTGTCGGTGAGGTCGTCTACCGTGGGCCCAACGTGATGATGGGCTATGCGGACGACGAGTCCGGACTGGCCAAGGGCGACGAATACGGTGGCGTGCTGGCCACCGGTGACCTCGGGTACCTCGACGAAGAGGGCTACCTGTTCATCACCGGCCGGCTCAAGCGCATCGGCAAGGTCTTCGGCAACCGCGTCAGCCTCGACGATCTCGAGCAGGCCGTGCGCACGGCGGCGGTCGGGATCGACGTGGTGGCCGCGGTGGCGGCCGGCGACAAGGTGGTGCTGTTCGCCGAGGGCGCCGACGCCGGCATCTGCAAGGACGCGTCGCGGGCGCTGTCCGAGCGGCTGCACCTGCACGTCAGCGGGTTCGACGTCCGCCCGATCGACACCGTGCCGCTGCTGGCCAGCGGCAAGATCGACTACCGGACCTTGGAGGGGCGGGTATGAGCGTGTTCACGCGGTCGCAGGCCGACCGGGAAGCCTTGCTGCTGCCCGAGCTCGTGTCACTGACGGCTCACCACCGGGCGAACTCCGAGGGCTACGACCGGATCCTGTCGTCGCTGGGGATCGCGCCGGACGCCGCCTTCGGCTCGATCGCCGACCTGCCGTGGCTGCCGGTGCGGATGTTCAAGACGCACGACCTCAAGTCGGTCCCGGACAGCGAGGTGTTCAAGACGCTGACGTCGTCGGGCACCACCGGTGCCGGCGCGTCGCGCATCTACCTGGACAAGGAGGCGGCGGGCGCGCAGACCAAGCAGCTCGGCGCGACTTTGCAGGAGGTCCTCGGCGGCGAGCGGCTGCCGATGCTGATGGTCGACACGATCGGCATCATCAAGAACCGCCGCTCGTTCTCCGCGCGCGGCGCGGGCGTGCTCGGCATGGCGAACTTCGGCCGCAAGCACACGTACGTGCTCGACGAGAACGACCAGCCGGACGTCGAGGCGGTCAAGAAGTTCCTGGCCGAATACGGCGACAAGCCCTTCCTCATCTTCGGCTTCACGTTCATGGTGTGGCTGTACCTGTACGAGGTCGCGCGGGACCACGGGCTCGACCTGTCGAACGGGATCCTGATCCACTCCGGTGGCTGGAAGAAGCTGATCGACCGCGCGGTGGACAACACCGAGTTCCGGCGGCGGTTCAAAGAGGACACCGGCCTGACCCGGATCCACAACTACTACGGGATGATCGAGCAGATCGGCACCGTGTTCCTCGAAGGCCCGTCCGGGAACTCGCTGTACTGCCCGGACTTCGCCGACGTCGTGATCCGCGACCCGGAGACGTGGGAAGAGCAGCCGGTCGGGAAGCCGGGCGTGATCGAGGTCGTCTCGACGCTGCCGCGGTCCTACCCCGGGCACGTGCTGCTCACCGAAGACCTCGGCGTCTACAACGGCGTCGACGACGGCGACTGGCCGGGCAAGCACTTCTCCGTGCTCGGGCGGCTGCCCAAGGCCGAGGCCCGCGGGTGCTCGGACACTTTCTCGGGAGCGGCGGCGTGACTTCCCTGACCCAGCGTTTCCCCGAGTCGGCGCCGGTCGAGGTCGGTGAGCTGGTCTCGCAGCTGCGCGATGAGCCGCCCGGTGGCCGGCTGCGCGTGGGCGACCCGCGGGTCGTCGAGTTCATCACCAAGTTCGCCCGCAAACTGCTGGCCCCCTCCACCGCGCGCCGGTTCCCGGAGCTCGCGTCGCTCGGTTTCTTCCTGCGCAAGGGGGAGATCGCCAAGGCTCTGTCCAGTCTGGACACTTCGGGGAACGCGCTGCGGTTCCCGCGCGGGCTGGTGTTCCACGTACCGCCGGCGAACGTCGACACGATCTTCGTCTACTCGTGGGCGCTGTCGGCGCTGGCGGGCAACCACAACGTCGTGCGGGTCTCCTCGCGTTCGGCCGGGGCGGCCGAGGCGGTGCTGGAGGCGCTGAACGCGGCGCTGTCCGAAGTGGACGCTTCGGTGGCGGAAGCCATCACGGCCACCCAGCGGATGGTGACCTACGACCGCAGCGACGAGGTGAGCGGCGCCCTGTCGCTGGCCGCCGACCTGCGTGTCATCTGGGGTGGCGACGGCTCGGTCGCGGCCCTGCGGAAGTACCCGCTCGCCCCGCACGCGCGGGACCTGACGTTCCCGGACCGCTCGTCCTTCGCCGTCGCGTCGGTGGCGGGGTGGCAGCGCGCGTCCGAAGCCGAGCGCCGCGCGGCCGCCGAGCGCTTCTACAACGACTCGTACTGGTTCGACCAGGCCGCCTGCTCGTCCCCGCGCGCGGTGTTCTGGGTCGGCGACGAAGCCGGCGCGCGCACCGCGGGCACCGAGTTCCGGACGCTGCTGGCGGCGGTGCTTTCGGCGAAAGAGCACGTCACCGAGCCGGCGATGGCGGTCCAGAAGCGCGTCTCGGCGTACGGCGCGGCGGTCGACGGCCTGGTCAAGGAGATCGAGTTCCAGGGCAACGGCCTGGCCACGCTCGAGCTGGCCGACCCGGCGGTGCTGCCGCGCGAGTGGCTCGGCGCCGGCACGTTCGCGAACGCCCGGGTGTCGTCTTTGTCCGACCTGGTGCCGATCGTCCTCCGCAAGGACCAGACGGTCAGCCAGTTCGGCTTCACGGCCGAGGAGCTGACGGCCTTCGCGCACGAGCTCGCGGGCCGCGGCGTCGACCGGATCGTGCCGTTCGGCTCCGCCCTGACCTTCTCGGCGGTGTGGGACGGTTACGATCTGCTCTCCGAGTTCAGCCGCCTGGTCACGGTCCAGGCCTGAGGAGAGCCGTCGATGACGACAGTTGAGGACCTGCCGGCTGCGGGCAAGCAGCCGAAGTCCACCCGGGCGAAGATCCTCGACGTCGTCCGGTGGGTGGCGATCCTGCTGGTCATCGGCTTCGCGGCGAAGCAGCTCGCGGCCAACTGGGGCGAGTTCTGGCACACGCTGCGGGACGTCGCCTGGGAGTCGTCGCTGCTGAGCCTGGTCGCCCTGGTCGCGGCGATCCTCGTGTCGACCTGGGGCTGGCAGATGATGGTCGACGACCTCGGCGAGCCCATCGGCTATGCCCGGGGCGCGCAGATCTGCCTGGTCGGCTCGCTCGGCAAGTACGTGCCGGGCTCGGTCTGGGCGTACCTGCTGCAGATGGAGCTGGGCCGCAAGGCGGGCCTGGCCCGCGCCCGCATCTTCACGGGTTCCCTGATCCAGCTCGGCGTGGGCGTGGTGTCGGCACTGGTGGTGTCGCTGCTGGCGGCGCCGGCGGTGTTCAGCAACAGCCCGCGCGCGTTGTGGCTGTTCGTGCTCATCCCGCTCGGCCTGGCGATGCTGCACCCGAAGATCCTCACCTGGGGCACTTCGCTGGTGCTGCGGATCCTCCGCCGCCCGCCGCTGGCCCACCCGCTGGGCTGGGCGGTGATCGGCAAGGTCTTCGGCGCCTCGACGGCGGCCTGGTGCCTGCAGGGCGTCCACCTGTGGCTGCTGGCCAACTCGGTCGGCACCCCGGGCCTCAGCGGCTTCGTGCTGTGCGTGGGCGCGATGGCCGTGGCGATGACGGTGGGCACGTTCGCGTTCATCCTCCCGAGCGGCGTCGGCGTCCGCGAGGTGGCCCAGGTCGCGGTCCTGACGGCCAGCGGCCTGACAGTCGGCCAGGCCACGGCCTTCGCCGTCGCCTCCCGGGTGATGTTCACGGTCGCCGACCTCCTGACGGCGGGCTTCGCAGCGGTCGCGGCCCGCACCGCCCGCCCCACATCCACCCCCGCCTGACCCAGCCTCCCCCGTGTCGTCCATCCAGGCACGCGTGTCGTCCGTCCGGGTACGCGAGTTGTCCCCCGGTTGTCCACAGGGCTTACGCACATGTGGACAACTCGTCTCTCAGGGCGTCAGCCGGTAGATCACCGCGTCCGGGTTGCGGTAGGCCTCCCTCAAGAACGGCTCACCCGCCAATCCCGTCAACCCCGGCTGATAAGGCCGGCCCGGGTCCGTGGACGGCTTTCCCAAAATGACCCAATGGACGTGCAACCGGCGCACCGCTGCCCGCACCGCCGGATCCGTCGAATAGTTCCGAAAGCGGTTCGCCAGCAACACCGCGTCCGAGGGTGGGGAAGTCTCGTCGAAATGCGCGGCGACCGTTCGAATTCCCGTCAAAGCGTAAGTCCACGCGGTTCCGTCGAACCGGTCGTTCACGGCCCACTCGCCGGGCGCGGCCAGTGAGCCGAGCGCCGCCATCGCCGTCTGCTCGCCGGGCGTCACGCGCAGCGTCGACGGGTCCGCCGCCCGGTAACCCAGGGACACCTGGTCCCCGTTCGACCGGACGTACAGCCCTCCCGAAAGCAGCACGAACGCCGGCAACACCAGCAAGGCGACCGCCGAGGGCCGGGACGGCAGCCGGTCGCGCAGCCAGGCCTGCGTCGAAGCCAAGCCGTGGGCCGCGAGGACCGACAGCGGTGCCGCGGCCATCGAGAAGAACCGGAACGGGTCGTCCCACCAGGGCCGGGACAGCGCCATCACGATCGGCGTGTTCGACGACGCCACCGCCATGTAGGCCAGGCCGGTCACCGCCGCCGTCAGGCCGATCCAGCGCAGGTCGCCCGCCCGCGCGAAGAAGACGATCCCCAGGAACAGTGCCACCGACAGCCACACCTGCGGGTGCGGCTCGAAGTGCTGGAACCCCAGCAACGCGCCCAACGCCGTCGACGCGCGGTACTCACTCGGCCAGCCGTAGTAGGGCAGCGCCAGCCCCAGCGCGCCGAACAGCTGCAGCCACGCCACCAGCAGCGACACTCCCGCGATCGGCAGCAGCGCCAGGACGTCCCGCCCGAGCCGTCGCCGGTTTCCGAGCCAGCGCTGGACCAGCATCGGCCCGGCGAACAGGATGCCGCCGAACAACGTCGACGAGTGGACGCACAGCAACCCCACCGCGGCCAGCACCAGCACCAGCCCGGTGTCCGGCGCGACCCGCTCCAGGTACCGCCGCAGCGCCACCGCGGCCAGCGGCGTCAGCGCCACACCCAGCGCGAACGGCAGCAACGGCCCCCGGCTCATCGACTCGTAGCCGCCCATCACCGGCGCCACCGCCGTCAGCGCCACCGCGCCCGCGAGCACCGCCCGGCCGCGGAACTCCCGCACCAGCGTCACCAGCGACAACGCCAGCAGCCCCGGGAGCAGCACGGTGTTCGCGTCGAGCGTCTCCGGGATCGACGCCCCGCCGAGCCGGTACGTCACCGCCGCCAGCAGGTGGTAGGCGTTGGGGTAGAACACCGGCGCCGCGTCGCCGTACCAGTTGACGTGGCCCGTGCCGAACAGGCTGCCGTCGCCGGTGTCGGCGATGTAGCGGACGGCGTTGCCGTGGTAGACCGCGTCGAAGCCCTGCGGCAGCGCCCCGATGCGGCCCATCCCGAGCAGCGCCGCCGAGAAGCCGGTGGCCGCCGCGAACAGCAGGCACGCCCCCACGGCCAGGTGCCCGCGACGCGCCCACAGCCCCGGCTCCGGCGGCGCGCGGCGCACCGTGCACTTCCGGGCACCGTAAGCGATCCCGGCGAACCCGGCGGTCGCGACGGCGTAGGTCAGCGGGGTGAACGAGAGCCCGGCCGCCGCGGCCCACGGGCCGGTCAGCCCGCCGACGGCGTAGCTCAGCAACGGTGCCATCCCGGCCAGGACCCAGCCGCGCAAACCCACGGCGAGACCGGTCAGGAGACCGGGCCCGGCGATGACGACAATGGCGATGCCTGCGGAGAGCACGGTGGAGACTAAGCCGGGAAAGACCGGACCGTCGCGTCGACGTGATACCCCGATCGGCGATTTCTCCCGACGTCACTTCAGCCGACTGAGGTGACACCCGAACGGGTTATTCTGGGCGGTGAATATTACTGATTGACTGGCGCCGGCGAAGTGATCCACCCCATTCGGGTCCGTGACCGGCCCACGGGAAACGCCTCGCCGCCGGTGATCGATAACCTGGCCGGGCGGGTGCGGTGACGAGGTGGAGGGGGCCGGGTGGTCTACGCGGTCGTGGTGGCGTGGCTGGTCGTCGCCGCGGTCGTGGTGCTGACCTGGCACCGGCTCGACGTCGATCGCGGCTGGCGCGCGTTCGTCCTCACCCTCACGCTCGGCCTGTCCCTGCTGCACCAGCTGCTGTTCGCGACCGTCACCGAGGACGCGCTCGTCACGTTCCGCTACGCGCAGAACATCGCCGACGGCAACGGCCCGGTCTTCAACCCCGGCGAACGCGTCGAGGGGTACACGAACTTCCTCTGGCTGGTGCTGGTCGCCCTCCCGCGCGCCGCGTTCGGGGCCGACATCCGCACCACGGCCGTCGTCTTCGGCGTCCTCGCCGCGCTCGGCTGCGTCCTCCTGGCCTGCTTCCTGGCCAACCGGATCGTCGTCGCGGCCACCCCGGACGGCGCCGGCCCGCGGCCCGCGATCGGGGTGGCCGCCGCGGTGCTCACCGCCGCCGCCGGCGGCCTCGCCGTCTACGGGGCGTCGGGGTCCGAAGTCCCGCTGTTCGTGCTGCTCGTCCTGGCCATCGGCTACGCGCTCGCCGCGCGCCGCCCGGTCGTCGCCGGGGTGCTCGTCGCGTTCGCCGTGATGACCAGCCCGGAAGGCCTGGTGGTCGCCGCGCTGGCCGGCCTGTGGCTCGCCGGCGCCGCGCTCAAGGGAAAGCACAGCTGGTGGGCGCCGGTCGGGTACCTGCTGGGCGCGCTCGTCTTCCTGATCCCGCGGCTGGCCTGGCGTGCGACGTTCTACCGGCACTTCCTCCCCGCGCCGCTGGCCGCGAAGTTCGGCGGGCCGCTCAGCGAGCACCTCGCCACCGGCTGGCCGTACCTGTCCGGGTTCGCCCTGGCGCACCAGGGCTTCCTGCTCCTCGGCCTCGTCGCCGCGGTCGCGCTGGTGCTGCGGCGCACGGACGCCCTCGAGGCCCGGGCGTTGCTCTGGCTGCTGCTGGTGACGGCGGCCGGGCTCGCCGCGGCGGCGGTGCTCATCGGTGGCGACCCCGGGCCGTCGTGGCGGCTGCTGGCCCCGGTGCCGCCGCTGCTCGCCGTCGCCGCCGCCGGAACGTACGGCGTGCTCACCGCGGACGTCGTGGCGAAGCCGTCGCCGCGGCTGGTCCCGGTCATCGCGTGCGGGCTGGCCGGCATCGCGGTCTTCGTCTCGGTGTTCAGCCCGGAGATGCTCGAGCGCGTGCGCAACTGGCACGCGCACGGCACCGAGCTCGCCGAGATCGGCGGCTGGCTCGGCGACTACCTGCCGCCCGGTTCGGTGGTCAGCGCCGCCGCGCCCGGCGCGCTCGCCGCCCACGGCGGGCAGCTGCTCATCATCGACGTCCTCGGCCGCACCGACGACCACATCGCCCGCGAAGGACGCCACGACGGCGGCGTCGCGACCGACTACGACTACGTCGTCAACGGCCGCCGCCCGACCGTCGCCGTGCCCGCCGACGGCGGCTACGACGACCGCCAGCACTGCGCGATCGACCCGGTGTACGCGGGCAAGTACGAGGTCGCGACCTTCCGCCGCGTCGGCACGCCGTACTGGGTGTCGGTGTACCCGCGGGCGGAACAGGCGACGTCACTGGTCGCCGACCTCGACAAGGGACCGGACTTCCGCTACGTACCCTGTCCTTCGTGAAGCTCGAGGCCCCCCACCGGCAGCTGGGCGCGGAGGCGCGGCTCGGGCTCGGGGTGTTCGGCGTGACGCTGGCCCTGTTCGTCGTGCGGTTCCTGGTGCCCCGCCCGATCGCGATGTCCAACAACGGCGACGGCGGCCGCGTGCTGTGCGGGGCCGGGATCACCTGGAACGGCCTGCCCGAGCCGTTCGTCCACCTCGCCTACACACCCGCGCCGGGCACACCGCCGTGCCGGCCGACGTACCTGCTGACGCAGAGCTGGCTCGCGGAACTGGCCGTCCGGATCGGACGGCTGATCGGCCTGCACGGCACGTTGAGCCTGGTCATCCTCGGCCTCCTGAGCAGCGTCATCGCCGCGGCGGCGGTCACGGCGATCGTGCTCGGCCTGCCGCACCCGCGCCGGATCCGGCTGTTCGTGGCGGCCGGGCTCGTGCTGGTCGTCGCGGACTCGGCGTTCTTCGGGTACTTCGCCGCGATCCTCGGCGAAGGCGCGGCCTTCCTCGGCCTGCTGCTCGCCGTCGGCGGCCTGCTCCTGACCGCGCGCGAGGGCCGGTGGAGCTACGCGGGCATGGCCGTGACGTTCGCGGGCGGGGTCCTGGCGGTCAACGCCAAGGTCCAGACGCTGACCATCCTGCCGATCCTCGCGCTGGCCATCCTGCTGGTCCGGCCGGGCGGGCTGCGCGGGGCCAAGCGGTGGGCGTCGGCGGCGCTGGTCATCGGCGCGATCGGCGCTGTCACGCTTTACGCGCAGCAGAGCGTCGAGCCCGCGCGAGCGCCCGACGGCACGTACACCGAGTTCCCCGGCGACGACTCCCGCGAGATCAACGTCTTCAACTCGATCTTCCTCAACATCGTCGACGGGAAGCACGACAGCCGGGCGGACCTGGCCGAGCTCGGGCTGCCGCCGTCGTTCGCGCAGTACGCGGGCAACGGCTGGTGGCACCCGCACCCGGCGACGATGGACCCGCAGTACCCGCGGTACCGCGACCGGATCAGCCGCCGGAACGTCGTGACGTACTTCGCCACCCACCCCGGCCGGACCCTCGAGGTGCTCGACCGCGCCGCCACCGACCAGCTCACGGCGCGGCCGGGCTACCTCGGCAGCTTCGACCAGAGCGCCGGGTTCCCGCCGCACGCGCAGGAGCACCGCGTACCGGTGGTGTCGTGGCTGACCGGCCTGATCGCCCCGCTCGGGCTGTTCGCACTGGGGCCGATCTGGCTGTTCCTGCTGGTCAGGGCCTGGTGCCACCGGCGGACCGCGCTCGGCGTCGCGGTGGCGTTCCTGTTCGCCGTCTCGGTGACGCAGTTCGGCACCGCGGCCCTCGGCGACGGCATCGAGGGCGTCAAGCACCAGTCCGTCGCGCTGTTCACGCTGCTGACCGCCCTCGTACTGTGTTCTTGCCCGCTGAACCGGGGGCAAGAACCTACGGTCCCGTAACCTGGCCGGATGGCTGACTTGGTTTACCCGCCCGTGATCGCGGCGGCCCGGACGATGTTCCGGGTACTCGACAACCGCATCCGGATCGAAGGTGCGGAGCACATCCCGCGCCGCGGCGGCGCGGTCATCGCGTGCAACCACATCAGCTACCTGGACTTCATCTTCTGCGGACTCGGCGCGCGCCCGGCCAAGCGGCTGACGCGGTTCATGGCGAAGAAGGAGATCTTCGACAACCGCATCGCCGGGCCGCTGATGCGCGGGATGCACCACATCTCCGTCGACCGCTCCGCCGGGTTGGCCTCCTACCGCGAGGCGCTCGCGAAGCTGCAGGCCGGCGAGGTCGTCGGGGTCTTCCCGGAGGCCACGATCAGCCGGTCGTTCACCGTCAAGGAGATCAAGTCGGGTGCGGTCCGGATGGCCGCGGCGGCCGGGGTCCCGGTGGTGCCGATGGCGCTGTGGGGCACCCAGCGGCTCTGGACGAAGGGCCGCCCGAAGGACCTGACCCAGCGGCACGTGCCGATTTCGATCCTCATCGGCGAGCCGATGCACCCGGCGAAGGGCGACGACTGGGACGTCGTCACGAAGGAGCTGCGCACCCGGATGAGCGCGCTGCTCGACCGCGCCCAGGCCGAATACCCGGACCAGCCCGCGTCCGACGAGGAACGCTGGTGGCTCCCCGCGCACCTGGGCGGCACGGCGCCGACCCCGGCCGAAGCGGCCGAGCTCGACCGGCACTGACATCCGGGGCGTCGCCCCCCGAGATGGTCAGAACCAGCGCTCGAGGACCTGCGCGACGCCGTCCTCGCCGGCCGGGCCGGTGACCTCGTCGGCCACCGCGAGCAGCTGCGGGTGCCCGTTCTGCATCGCGACGCCGTGGCCGGCCCAGCGCAGCATCTCGACGTCGTTGGGCATGTCGCCGAACGCGATGACCCGCCCCTGGTCGACGTTCAGCCGCTCGGCGACGTCGGCCAGGCCGGTCGCCTTGGTGATGCCGTGCGCGGAGACCTCCACCAGCCCGCCGGATGACGAATACGTCACGTCGACCTCCCGGTCGAACAGCGCGTTCACCGCGTCCGCCATCTCCTGCGACGACATCCCGCGGTGGCTGACCAGCAGCTTGATCGCGGGGTGCCCGAGGACCTCGGCGCGCGGCCCGGTGCGGCCTTCGCCGTCGCCCCACGGGTTGTGGTAGTCCGGCTCGATCACGAAGTTGCGCATGTCGTGGTCGACCGCGCCGATGCTGACGCGCTCGGTCGCCAGCCGGCAGCCGGGCAGCGCCCGGTCGAGCGCGTGCGCGATGTCGTGCAGCAGCGTGGGCTGGAGCAGGCCGTGCACCTCGACGATCTCTTCGCGGGCGCAGTCGTACAGGACGGCGCCGTTCGCGCACACGGCGTACCCGGTGAGCTCGAGCGGCTTCGCGATGGGGGCGATCCACCGCGGCGGCCGGCCGCTGGCCAGCACGAACGGCACACCCGCGTCGATCGCCCGGCGGACGGTGGCGATCGTGCGGGCGGTCAGGGATTCGGAGGGGCCGAGCAGGGTGCCGTCGACGTCGGACGCGATCAACTGGGGTCTCTCCACTCCGCCATTGTCCCTGACTCGTTCGGGTGGAGCCCCGCCCGTCCGTGCGACTGTCGGTGGTTACCGCTAGCGTCCGGCAGTGTGCGAGTAGGCATCGTCATTCTTCCGGAAGATCGTTGGTGGGCCGCCGAGCCGAAGTGGCGCGCCGCCGAGGAGTACGGCTTCGACCACGCGTGGACGTACGACCACCTGGGCTGGCGCAACCTGGTCGACGGGCCGTGGTTCTCCGCCGTCCCGACCCTGACCGCGGCGGCGATGGTGACGTCCCGGATCCGGCTCGGCACGTTCGTGGCGTCGCCGGTCGCCCGGCACCCCGTGCCGTTCATGCGCGAGCTCAACACCCTCGACGACATCTCGGACGGCCGGTTCGTCCTCGGCGTCGGCGCGGGCGTCGACCACCGCCACTACGACGGCATGGTCATCGGCACCCCGGAGCTGACACCCAAGCAGCGCGCGGACCGCTTCACCGAGTTCGTCGAGGCGCTCGACGGGCTGCTCATGACCGACAAGTTCGACTTCGACGGCGAGTACTACCGGGCGCGTGAGGCCCGCAACCTGCCCGGTCCCGTCCAGCGGCCGCGGCTGCCGTTCGTCGTCGCGGCGAACGGCCCGCGCACGATGACCCTCGCCGCGCGCTTCGGCGCGGGCTGGGTGACCACCGGCAAGGGTGGCGAGACCGCCGACGAGTGGTGGCGCGGGATCAAGGAGCTCACGGACCTGTTCGACCAGCGGCTGGACGCGGCGGGCCGCGAGCGGCCGAGCATCCAGCGGCACCTCAGCCTGGACGCGTCGCCGGTGTTTTCGCTGAGCAGCGTGGAGGCGTTCCGCGACGCGGTGGGCCGGGCGCGGGAGCTGGGCTTCACCGACGTCATCTCGCACTGGCCGCGGTCGTCGTCGCCGTACGAGGGCCGGGAAGCCGTGCTGGAGCAGGTGGCGAGCGACGTGCTGCCGGAGCTTCGCTAGTCCGAACGGGTGACTTCGGGGTGATCGGGAAACCGATTGCCGCCCCTGAGGCGTCGATACCTTGCAGACGACGAGATCACCCCGGGGGTGCGGGGGCCCTCGTGGCCGCGGAGGGGCGCCGCGGCCACGAGGGCGTTCTACTTCACGATCCGGTAGATGACCGCGCCCGGGTTCCGGTAGACGACTTCGAGGAAGTCCTGCCCGTCCAGGTGCTGCAGGCCGCGCGCGATGGGCGTGTCCCGGCGGATGGTGCCGCTGCCCACCAGCACGTAGTGGACGTTCAGGCGCTGAACGGCCGCGCGTGCCTCGGGGTCGCGGTCGTAGTCGGCGAAGTGCTGGGCCAGGTAGAGCGCGTCCGGCGGGGCCACGCCGCCGTCGTAGTGGCCGGCCACCGGGTGCACGCCGGTGAGGGCGTACATCCAGGCCGTGCCGTCGAGCCGGTCGTTGAGCACCTTCTGGCCGGCCGGGATGCCGAGCGTGCCGAGGTGCTCCATCGCGTCGATCTCGTCCTGGCTGACCGGCGGGACCACCTCGCCGGGCAGGCCGTTGTAGTAGAGCAGTGACACCGTCTTGGCGTTGGCCGCGCGGTAGAACCCGCCGGTCAGCACGCCCATGGCCACGACCAGCAGCACCGCCGTCGCCAGTCCGACGCGGCCGGTCAGCCACGGCCGCGCGCGCACCCACGCGCGCCCGCTCGCGAGCTTCGCCAGCCACCGCTGCGTCTCGCTCATGCCGTGCGCGGCGAGCAGGCACAGCGGGATCGACGCCAGCGCCATCAGCCGGAACCGGTCGTTCCACCAGGGCCGCGACAGGCTGATCACCCAGTCTTCGCCGCCGAAGCACGCGACGACGACGAACAGCGCGGACAGCCCGAGCGCCGAGAGCACCAGCCAGCGCATCCGCCGCAGCGCCACCAGCGTGCACACGCCGATCGCCAGGAACACCGTCAGCCAGATCTGCGGGACCGGCAGCACCTGCTTGAACGTCGCCAGCATGGCCAGCGCCTTCCACACCGGCATGTGCGAGCCCCAGGCGTGGTACGGGTACGAGCCGGAGGTGAAGCCGATCGCGCCGAGGATCATCGGCGCGCCCAGTAGCCCGGCGAAGACCATCACCGGCAGCATCCGCAGGACGTCGCCGCCGACCACCCGCCAGGCCCGCGTGCCCTCGGGGACGCCGTCGACGCGGCGGCCGCGCACCGCGCGGTACCACCGCTGCACCACCAGCGGGAACGCGAACAGGATCGCCCCGAACAGTGCACTCGAGTGCGCGGCCAGCAGGCCCGTCGCGCTCAGCGCGAGCACCGCGCCGGTGTCCACGCCCGGCCGCGCGAGGAACCGCTGCAGCGCGACCACCGCCAGCGGCGTCAGCACGATGCCGAGCGCGAAGGGCAGCAGCCCGCTCGACACCGACTCGTACGCCCCGGTCGTCGCCCCGCCCGCGACCAGCGCGGCGCTGCCGGCGAACACCGCGCGGCCGCCGAGCTGGCGCACCAGCGCGGCCATGGCCAGCGCGAACAGGCCCGCGATCGGCATCGTGACGGCGTTGAGCGTGACCGGGATCGACGTCCCGGACAGCTCGTAGACCAGGGCGCCGACCAGGTGGTAGGCGTTCGGGTAGAAGGAGCCCTGCGGGTACCAGTTGATGGTCCCCATGCCGGTCAGGGAGCCGTCGCCGGTCTCGGCGATGTAGCGGATGCCGTTCGCGTGGAACACGGTGTCCCAGCGCTGGAACACCGCGGTCGTCCCGCCGCGGCCGGAGACCACCACGGTGATCGACACGGCGACGGCGACCGCGACGCAGGCGCCGACGGCCAGGTGCGCCCGGCGCGTCCACGGCAGCCCCGGCTCCTCGCCGGGGGTGAGCCAGCCGCGCGCCGCCGCCAGGCGGCGCAGGCCGTAGAGCACGGCGGCGAGCAGCAGGGTGCACGCGGCGACGCTGAGCGAGCCGTACGGGACGTGCGCGATGGCCAGCCAGGGCCCGGCCAGGCCGGCGACGGCGTAGCTGAGCAGCGGCGCGAGGCCGGCCAGGGCCCAGCCGCGCAGGCCGGCGGCCCACCCGACGACCCCGCCGGGGACCGCCAGCACGGCCAGGTAGGTGGCCACCGCGCCGAAGTAGCTCCAGAAGTCCTCGGGTGCAGGCACTGCTTTCCAGGTGTGTCGTAGGCCGAAATGTGATAGTCGGGTGCGGGCCGGGTGACCGGCCCCCGTACCCTCGACGCCCGTGAGCGCGCACACGAACCCCGCCAAGATTACTGAAGACGATTTCGCAGGTTACGACCTCATCGTCGTCGGGTCCGGTTTCTTCGGCCTGACCGTCGCCGAACGGGCCGCGGCCGAGCTGGGCAAGAAGGTCCTCGTCCTCGAGCGACGCAGCCACATCGGCGGCAACGCGTACTCGGAGCCCGACCCGGAGACGGGCATCGAGGTGCACAAGTACGGGGCGCACCTGTTCCACACCTCGAACAAGCGCGTCTGGGAGTACGTGAACCGCTTCACCGAGTTCACGAACTACCAGCACCGCGTCTTCGCGCGGGTCAAGGACCAGGTCTACTCGTTCCCGATGAACCTGGCCCTGATCAACCAGTTCTTCGGCAAGTCGCACACGCCGGACGAAGCGCGCGAGCTCATCGCGAAGCAGTCCTCCGAGTTCGAGACCGCCAACGCGCAGAACCTCGAAGAGAAGGCGATCTCGCTGATCGGCCGCCCGCTCTACGAGGCGTTCATCAAGGGCTACACCGCGAAGCAGTGGGAGAACGACCCGAAGAACCTGGGCGAGAACATCATCACGCGCCTGCCGGTCCGCTACAACTTCGACAACCGGTACTTCAACGACACCTACGAGGGCCTGCCCGTCAACGGGTACACCGCGTGGCTCGAGAAGATGGCCGAGCACGAGAACATCGAGATCCGGCTGAACGTCGACTACTTCGACGTGCGCGAGCACATCCCGGCGGGCACCCCGACCGTCTACACCGGGCCGCTGGACCGCTACTTCGGCTACTCGGCCGGCAAGTTCACCTGGCGCACCGTCGACTTCGAGTCCGAGGTCGCGCCGACCGGCGACTTCCAGGGCACCTCGGTCGTCAACTACAACGACCAGGAAGTCCCCTACACCCGCATCATCGAGTTCCGGCACTTCCACCCGGAGCGGGACTACCCCAAGGACAAGACGGTCATCTTCCGCGAGTACTCGCGCTTCGCGGGCGAGGACGACGAGCCGTACTACCCGATCAACACGCCGGAGAACCGCGAGAAGCTCGAGGCCTACCGCGAGCTGGCCAAGGCCGAGGCGCGCGAGAAGAACGTGCTGTTCGGCGGCCGGCTGGGCACGTACAAGTACCTCGACATGCACATGGCCATCGGCTCGGCGCTGTCGGCGTTCGACAACAAGATCGCCCCGCACCTGACCGACGGCGCGCCGCTCGACGGGTCCCTCGATGCTTGAGAAGGGGCAGCCCACCGGAGAGGTGGCGGTCCTGGCCAAGGCGCAGGGCTTTCTGAAGAGTGAAGCTTCGGTGAAGGCTGCGCGCGGCATGTCGCACTTCGGCGAGCACAGTGCCGGGTGGTTCGCGCTTGGTCTGATCGGGGCTGCGGTCGACAAGAAGCGGCGCAAGGACTGGCTGGTCGCGTCGGCCGGTGTCGTGGGTGCGCACGCGGCGTCCATCGCGGTGAAACGCGTGGTCAGGCGGCCGCGACCGGACCACCCGAGCGTCGAGGTCCTGGTCGGCACGCCGAGCAAATTGAGCTTCCCGTCTTCGCACGCGACGTCCACGACGGCGGCGGCGGTGCTCTACTCCGGATTGACCGGGCGTAACCTGGTGCCCGCCCTGGTACCGCCGATGCTGGCCTCGAGGCTCGTGCTCGGCGTTCACTATCCGACAGACGTTCTGGCCGGTGCAGCTCTCGGGGGGCTCGTCGGCGGTCTGATACGACGGAAGCTGAAGAAGAACCCATGAGCGAGACGACCGAGCAGCGCAACAGCGACGAAACTGCCGTGACTCCTGAGGCTCCGGTGACCCCGGCGGCAGCGTCACGTGGCCCGTTGGGCCTGGTCGGCGGCGTCATCAAGACGGCGCGGCCGCGGCAGTGGGTGAAGAACGTCCTGGTCTTCGCGGCCCCGTTCTTCGCGTTCTCGAAGTCGACCGACCGCACCGGTCTCCTGATCGACGCGATCATCGCCTTCGTGGCCTTCTCGCTGGTGGCGAGCTCGGTCTACCTCATCAACGACGCCATCGACGTCGAGGCCGACCGCGCCCACCCGACCAAGCGCAACCGGCCGATCGCGGCCGGGATCGTGCCGGTTCCCGTCGCGTACGGGGCCGCGGTCGTGTTCTTCCTGGCCGGCCTCGGCGTGTCGTTCGCGGCGAGCTGGCAGCTCGCCGTGGTGCTGGGCGTCTACGAAGCCGTCCAGCTCGGCTACTGCTTCGGCCTCAAGCACCAGCCGGTGGTCGACCTGGCCATCGTCGGCTCGGGCTTCCTGATGCGCTCGATCGCCGGCGGTGTCGCGGGCGGCATCGCGCTTTCGCAGTGGTTCCTGCTGGTCACGGCGTTCGGTTCGCTGTTCATGGTGGCCGGCAAGCGCTACGCGGAGATCATGCTCTTCGAGCGCACCGGCGCGAAGATCCGCTCGTCACTGAAGAAGTACTCGGCCAGCTACCTGCGGTTCGTCTGGGCGACGTCGGCGGCGATCCTGATCATGTCGTACTGCCTGTGGGCGTTCGAGATCCGCCAGACCGAGCACAACTCGGTGTGGGCGCTCATCTCGATGGTCCCGTTCCTGGTGGCGGTGCTGCGCTACGCGGTCGACGTCGACGGCGGCATCGCGGGCGAGCCCGAGGAGATCGCGCTCAAGGACCGCATCCTGCAGGTGCTCGGCGCGACCTGGGTGATCACGCTGTTCCTGGCGTTCTACCTGTGACTCATTGCGGATCGACAGCTTCGCTACAGGTCACGCACAGCTGACCGGCGCACCCTGAGGTGGTGGGGGCGGGCACTGCGCCCGTCCCCGTGACCACAGGAGCGAGCATGAACGACCAGCCGCGCGAGGAGCAGACCTCCGCCGAGCCGCCACTTTCACGTGAAAGTGCCGCTTCCGAGCCGCCACTTTCACGTGAAAGTGGCGCGGCCGCGGCGGAGCCGGCTGTCCCCGGTGGCGCCCCGGCGGAACAGACCGCCGTCCACGGCCAGCAGCCGCCGCCTTCCCAGCCTGCCGCGGGGCCGCCCTACGGCAACTGGGGGCCGACCCAGACGGCCCCGCGGCCGGCCGGTGGGTTCCGGCGGTTCGTCGGCCACCGGGCCACCCAGCTGGTCGGCGTCGGCGTGCTCGGCATGCTCGTCGGTGCCGGCATCGTCGGCGGGATCGCCGCCGCGAGCCACCACGGCCCGCGCGACGGCCGTCCCGGCATCCACCGCCAGTACGAGGGCCCCAACCAGGGCTTCAACGGGCGCGGACCCGGTTTCGGCGGCCGCGGCAACGCCGGCCCCGGTACCGGCGACGGGATCTGATCCGCCACTGTGGCCTCGGCCACCCGTACCCCGCTCAGATCACAGAAGCATCACGGGCGGGGTACGGTGGCCCGGATGCGAAGCGCCTCCGCAGAACTTCCCCACGCCGCCCGCGCGCTGCCGGTGGCCGTCCCCGTCCCCCGCTCGTGGGCCCTGCCCGCAGGCGCCGCGGCCGCCTCCGCTCTGGTGTTCGCCCTGGTCAGCAGCCATCTCATCGATGACACCTACATCACGCTGTCCTACGCGAAGAACCTCGCCTTCCACGGCCACTGGGGCCTGATCGAGCAGGGGACGGCGAACACCGCGACGTCCCCGCTGAACGTCCTGGCCCTCGGCGCGGTCACGTTCGTCGTGCGCGACGCCGTGCTGGCCGCCGGCGTCGTGTTCGTCGCCGCGCAGGTGCTGCTCGTGCTGGGCCTGCGCCGCCTCGGCGAGCGCACCGGCCTGCCGGCGGCGTTCGCCCCGCTGACGTTCGCGTTGCTGCTGGTCAACCCGCTGCTGCTGTCCTCGATCGGGCTGGAGGTGGCGCTCGGCGCCACCGGCGTCGTGTGGACGCTGGTCCACGCCGGGGAGCGGCGGCCGGGGTGGCTGGGCGTGGTGATCGGGCTGCTCGCGCTCGTCCGGATCGACCTGCTGCTGATCGCCGCGGTGCTGTTCGCCGCCCGCCGCGAGTTCTGGACCGGGATCTGGCGGACGGCCTTCGCGGCGCTCGCCGTCACGCTGCCCTGGTTCGGGTTCAGCTGGGTGGTGCTCGGCTCGGCCGTGCCGGACACGCTCGTCATCAAGATCAGCCAGCAGTCGTGGGGACCGTTCAGCTTCGCCAACGGCCCGCTGCTGTACTGGCGCAACTTCCCGGCCGCGGCGACGCTGTCGTTCCTGCCGCTGCTGCTGGCGGCCCTGGCCGGCGCGGCCTGGCTCGTCCAGTACCGCCGCGGCTCCGACACGGCTCGCCGGCTGACGCCGTTCGCGGCGCTCGCCGTCGCGGGTGCCCTGCACTACCTCGCGTACAGCCGGCTGGGTGTGCCGCCGTACCACTGGTACTACGCGCCGAGCATCATCGGCGCGACGATCTTCCTCGCGGCCTGCGCGTCGGCGGTCCCGGCCCGGATGCGCCGAGCGACGTGGACACTGGCCGGCGCGGCCCTCGCGGCGAGCGCCGCGGTGTACGCGCTGCCGGGTCTGCCGCGCCAGTTCGCGCCGATCACCAGCAACCACGCCTCGACCATGGAGTACCGCGAGATCGGCCACGAGCTGGCGGCGCTCGCCCACGGCCGCAAAGTCGAGACGGCGGGCGAAGTCGGCGCACTGGCGTACGCGTGCGACTGCGAGCTGGTCGACGAGTTCTCCGACCGCGGCGCGGTCGACCCGGCCATCGCCGAGACGAAGCGCCTCAGCGGCGACCTGGGCCGGGCGTTGCTGGAGGCCAACTTCCACAACTTCGACCACAGCGTGGCCCCGGCCAGCCCGGACCTGGTCCTGGCGACCACCCGCCGCGCCCCGCCCCGGGCGGCGCTGGCGAGCTGGCACATCGACTCACCGTGGGTGGGCGGCCAGAACCTCTACCTGGTGCCGGCCCACGCCGCGGGGTGACGCTGAGCGCTTCAGGCCCGTGACAGCGCGCGTGGCACTTTCGTGGCCGCGAGCGCGTCGCGCAGGAACACGGCCGAGCCGTCCGCGAAGCCGAACCGGATCGACGGGGACGGCGGGAAGCTGGGCCCGCCGGGTACCGCGTCCAGCCGGGCGACCACCCGCGCGTCGAACTCCTCCGCCGTCGTGAACGGCCCGCCGGTGCCGCCGTCCAGGTGGCTCGTCGGGTAGACGACGGCGAGGCGCTGGTTCGTCCAGGTGAGCCGGGCGTGGCCGGCGCCGCCGGCGAAGTGGTCGGCCAGCCGGACGGCGACCTGGGCCGGGTCGTCGGCGGTGGCCCAGTAGCCCAGCGCCGGGTCGTCGGCCCAGTCCTCGTCCGGGACGGCGTTGGTGGGGAGCGGCCAGCGCGGTGGGCCGCCGGTCACCTTCGGCACCTCGCGCGCGGGCACGTACGGCGCGTGCCGGACGCCGCCGAGCCGCAGCCCGACGTGCGCGTGGTGGGGCGCGCACCCCAGCCGCAGCACCTCCCCGGGACGCAGCCAGTGCCCGCGGTACTCGCGCTCGATGATCTCGTCGACCTTCGTCGCCGTCCTGACCGCGAGGTCCGCCCCGGTCCGCTCCTCGAGGAAGTCGAAGGCGGAACCATCCACAAGGGACACCCGCAGCACCGGTTCGCGGCCGCGCTTCGCCCGGTCCACCCGCGCGATCCGCGGGCCGGGGAGCTCGGCCACCGGGGTGAACTCCCGCAGCCCGATCGGTTCGCCCTCGCGGTTCTCCCCGTAGGTCTTCGTGCGATCGGTGAGGATTCCGGCGACGTCCTTGCCGAACTTCGCGACGCCGCGGCCGAAGCCGACCGCCTTGCCCAGCAACGACTTTTCCGGCTCGGGCGCGGGTTCGGGCGGCGGCACCGGCGCGTCGAGCACCAGCAGCCGCGCCGGGGTCAGCACCCAGAGCCGCTGGATCGCGGCGCGCGGCGGGATCCCGCGCAGGAACTCGTGCGCCAGCACACCCGCGCGGTCGCCGAAGGCGATCACCTGCGGAGGCGGTGGCTTGCCGGAGCCACTGTCGTCCCCGCCCGCGATCGCCTCGAGGACGACGTCACCCGCGAATCCGGCCACGCCCGAACCCAGTTTGCGCAGCAGGCTCTTGTCCGGCTGCCCCTCCGGCGTCAGGCCGCGGACGTCGAACGCGAGAACCCGGCCGTACGCCGCCCACCGCGGCGGTTCGCCGGGGCGCAGGTACGGCCGGGCCTGGGTCGCCGCGCCGAGGGGGGCGGAGAGGTTCAGATCGGCAGCTTCCGGAAGATCGGCCGCGGCACGTGCCGCAGCGCCGACATCACCAGGCGGAACTGCGCGGGCGCCCACACCAGGTCCTTGCCCGCGCGGGCCGCGCCGACGGCGGTCTCGGCCACCTGCTCGGCCGTCTGCGCCAGCGGAGCGTCCTTCAGGCCCTCGGTCATCTTCGTCTTGACGTGGCCAGGGCGGACGACCGTCACCTTCACCCCGAACGGCGCGAGCGCCTCGCCGAGGCCCAGGTAGAAGCCGTCGAAACCGGCCTTCGTCGAGCCGTAGACGAAGTTGGACCGGCGGACGCGCTCGCCCGCCACCGACGACAGTGCGATCACCGTGCCGTGGCCCTGGGTCTTGAGCTTCTCCGACAGCGCGACGCCCACCGACACCGCCGCCGTGTAGTTCACGGTGGCCAGCTCGACGGCCTTGGCGTGGTCCTGCCAGACCTCTTCGGGGTCGCCGAGCAGGCCGAACGCCACGACCGCGACGTCGATGTCACCGGCCTCGAACGCCTTGTCCAGCACGCCGGGGTGCGACGCCGTGTCCTTGGCGTCGAAGTCCACGGTGGAGACCTCGGCGCCGCGGTCCTTCAGGCGCTGGGCGGCCGCGTCGAGCCGCGGCGACGGCCGGGCGGCCAGCACGACCCGCAGCGGCTTCTCGGCCAGGTACTTCTCGGCGATCGCCAGCGCGATGTCGGACGTGCCGCCGAGCAGGAGCAGGGACTGGGGGTTGCCCACCGCGTCGATCACAGTTCGAGCCTCCGGCTCATGTCAGAGGCGAAAACGCCTTCGGGGTCGATGGAAGCGCGCACCTTGCGCCATTCTTCGAGCCGCGGGTACATCTTCGCGAACGTCTCGGGCGAGGTGCGCGAGTCCTTCGCGGTGTACAGCCGCCCGCCCAGCGCCAGGACGTCTTCGTCGAGTTCCTGGCAGAACCGGCTCAGGCCGTCCTTGATCGGGAAGTCGACGCAAACCATCCAGCCCGGGTGCGGGAACGACAGCGGCGCCGCGTTGCCCTCGCCCATGCGCTTGAAGACGTTGAGGAAGGACACGTGCCCCGACTCGGCGATCTTCCGGACGATGTTCCGCAGCGGCTCGTGCGCGTTCAGCGGGGTCGAGAACTGGTACTGGAGGAAGCCCTTCGAGCCGTAGGCCCGGTTCCACTCGCCGAACATGTCGAGCGGGTGGTAGAAGGCCGTCAGGTTCTGGATGACGCCGCGGGCCGCCTTCGGCGTCTTGCGGTAGTACAGCTCGCCGATGGCCCCGAAGGTCAGCTTGTTGGCCAGGCCGTTCGGGAAGATGTCCGGCAGCGTCGCCAGCTGCGGGGCGTCGAACTTCAGCGGGTTCGCGCGCAGCTTCGGCGGCAGTTCGTCCAGCTTCGCGAGCGAGCCGCGGCCGAAGGCGGCGCGGCCGAGCTTCGAGCCGGTGGAGATCGTGTCGAACCACGCCGACGAGTACGTGTAGTTGTCGTCGGAGCCGTTGCTGACCAGCTCGAGCGTCTCGTCGAGGTTGTTCGTGCGCTCGTTGTCCGCGATGAAGTACGCGGTCTCGGTCTTCGTCATCCGGATCTTGGCCCGGACGATGATGCCGGTGAGGCCGATGCCGGCCACGGTCGCCCAGAACAGCTCGGCGTCCGGGCCCTCCGGGGTCAGCGTGCGGATCTGCCCGTCGGCGGTGATGAGGTCCATCGACACGACGTGGTTGCCGAAGCTGCCCGCGCTGTGGTGGTTCTTGCCGTGGATGTCGTTGGCGATCGCGCCGCCGATCGTCACCTGGCGCGTGCCGGGCAGCACCGGGACCCACAGGCCGTACGGCAGGGCCTCGCGCATCAGCTGGTCGAGGCTGACACCGGCGTCGAGGTCGACGAGCGCGGTGTCCGGGTCGATCGAGTGGATCCGGTTGAGCGCTGTCATATCGACGACGAGGCCGCCGGCGTTCTGCGCCGGGTCGCCGTAGGACCGGCCGAGGCCGCGGGCGATCACGCCGCGTTCACCGGCCTGGGCCACGGCGCGGGCGATCACCTCCACGTCGGCGGTGGTCAGCACGTCGGCGATGGTCGGTGCGGTCCGCGCCCAGCCCATGAGCGTGCGACGCTGTGTATTGGGTGCTTGGGTCACCCGACCAGGGTAGCCACGCCCAACCACGCCCGAGACGTGACCCTGAAGTGCTCATCTCTACACTTTGCGCATCAAGGCACAAGCGCCCGCGCGGGTGACCATGACTCAGGCAACGAGGTAATGCAGTGGTGGCGACCGATCCGCAAGCCGACATAGCGGCTGCTCAGTCCTCCCCGGGACTGCTGGGCCAGCTCATCCGCTTCGCCCTCATCGGGGGCTTCTGCGCCCTCGTCGACCTGGGCACCTACACGCTGCTGACCCAGGTGGCCGGGATGGCCACCTCACCGTGGGTCGACATCGCCCGCGCTATCTCTTTCATCGTGGGCACGACCACGGCGTTCTTCCTGAACCGGAAGTTCACCTTCGCCGGCGGGCGCCGCGACGGGAAGGCGCAGGTGGGCTCGTTCGTCCTGCTCTACACCGTGACGTTCTTCGTCGCCGTCGGGGTGAACCAGCTCATGCTGAACGTGCTGCCGGAGTCCCCGTGGCAGCACACCCTGTGCTGGGCCGTGTCGCAGGCCACCGCCACCGTGATCAATTTCGTGATGCTCAAGTGGGTCGTCTTCCGCGAGCCGTCGACTGAGGAGAACTGAGGAACCATGCCCGGTAAAACAGCCACCCCGGCGCCGACCACCGAAGCCGGCGCGGCCGCCGAGACGCGGTTCACCGAGCACACTCCGCAGGGCCGCCTGACGGCGCAGCGCGGGCTCTACGCCGGCCCGGCGCCGATCGTGAGCAAGGACCTGTACGCCGAGCTCGAGTGGGGCGCGGCCGTGCGGGAACGGGCGTCGATCTCCCTCGAGCCCGCCTCCAAGGTGTCGGGCAACACGTACTTCGGCCGGTTCCCGGCCAGCTACTGGCAGCGCTGGACGACGGTGACCGAGGTCTCGGTCGAGGCCGTCGTCACCGGCACCGGCCTGCTCTCCATGGGCGCCTCCGACGTCGAGGGCGAGCCCCGCGTGGTGGCCGCCGAGCAGGTCAAGGACGCCAAGCAGGCGAAGGTGTCGCTGACCGGCAAGCTCGACAAGTTCTACGACGGCGGCGCGCTCTGGCTCGACCTCGAGACCGAGGGCGGCCAGACGCTGCGCGTCGAGCAGGTCCGCTGGACGGTCGACGCTCCGGAGAAGATCCGCCCGACCGCGGTGACCATCTGCACCATGAACCGCGCCGACGACTGCCTGAAGAACCTCCAGGCCCTCGCCGCGGACGTCTCCTCGCTGGAGACCCTCGACGCCATCTACGTCGCCGACCAGGGCACCGACCTCGTCGAGTCGCGTGACGGCTTCGAGCAGGTCGCCAAGGACCTCGGCGACAAGCTGCACTACATCAAGCAGCCGAACCTCGGCGGCGCCGGCGGCTTCACCCGCGGCCTCTTCGAGGTCGCCGGGCACACCGCGACCGAGCACGCGAACGTCCTGTTCATGGACGACGACGTCCTGCTCGAGCCGGACCTGGTGATCCGGATGACGGCGTTCTCCAACCGCGCCGCCAACCCGATCATCGTCGGCGGCCAGATGCTCAACCTGTTCCACCCGAACCAGCTGCACGTCGGCGCCGAGTACGCGCGGCTCAACACGCTCGAGCCCGGCCAGCCGGTCGAGCACTCGCTGTCCACCGCCGACCTGCTCGGCGTGGACGAGGAGACCCTGAAGCCGAACCGCCAGGAGCGCCGCCTCGACGCCGGCTACAACGGCTGGTGGTCGTGCCTGATCCCCTACGAGGTCGTCCAGGCCACCGGCTACCCGCTGCCGTTCTTCTTCCAGTGGGACGACGCCGAGTACTCCTACCGGGCCCGCGCGCACGGCTTCCCGACCGTCACCCTGCCGGGCGCGGGCGTGTGGCACGCGGACTTCCACATGAAGGACTGGGACGAGTGGCACCGGTACTTCAACCTGCGCAACTCGATCATCACGGCGGCCCTGCACTCGCCGTTCAACCTGAACCTGCTTTCGCGGGTGCTGATCGCGCAGCTGGTCCGCTACCTGCTCGGCATGCAGTACGGCCTGTCGGCGACGCTGATCAAGGCCGTCGAGGACTTCCTGAAGGGCCCGGAGATCCTGCGTGACGGCGGGGTCGAGGCAATGAAGGAGATCCGCCGCATCCGCGACGACTACCCGGAGACCAAGCGCCACAAGGCGACCGACGTCCCGGGCATCGCGTCCAACGACATCGGCATCATCAACAGCGCGCCGCGGCCCAGCATGCAGCGCCTGGTGCTGATCAAGCGGGTCCTCGACCGGGTGCTCGGCCGCAGCCGCTTCGGGCTCGGCGCGGTGCCGATCGACGAGGCCAACTGGTGGCACATCGCCCTGTTCGACACGGCCGTCGTCACCGACGCCAGCCAGGAAGGCGTGCGCGTCCGCTCCTACGACCGGGTGAAGATGTTCGCGCTGGCCAAGCAGGGCGCGAAGGTCATCCAGCGGCTCCGCAAGGAAGGCGCGGCGGTGCAGGAGCAGTACAAGCGGGCCATGCCCGAGCTCACCTCGCGCGAGAACTGGAAGCGCCTGTACAAGCTCTGAGGTCCTCCGCGAAGGCCGTCTCACGCTCGTCGTGAGGCGGCCTTCGCGCGTCAGGAGTGCATGCCGAACACCGTGCTCTTCCGGGTGAGGTCGTCGATGTAGGCGGCGGCGACGTGCGCGAAGTTGACCGCGACCACCTTGTCGTCCTTGGTGGTCACCGTCTCGACGGCGCCGTCCTTGACGAGCTGGGCGAGCTTGTCCGCCAGCTTCCCGGATTCTTCATTGGTCAGCGCGAACAGCAGCGGTTCGCCGCCGGTGGCGAGGTGCAGGACGAGGGCGGGTTTCGGGTCAGCCATGCGTCCATCGGACCAGCGCCGATCTTCGCCGGGCAAGCGGGTTCGCTGAGGGCGCAGCTGTCCTTCGGGTGGCGGAGCCCCCGGCCCGGGGCAAAGCCCCGGATGTCACAGCTGTCGTTCGGGGGCTCCGGGTGGCGGAGCCCCCGGCCCGGGGCAAAGCCCCGGATGTCACAGCGGTGGACTACCGTTTTCGGCGAAGACCGGAAGCACCCCGGGGGGACGGAAACGATGCCTCACTCGTTCTCGCTGTCGCTGGCAGCGGTGGACATCCTGCTGGAACAGCTCGGTCTCGGCCGCGCGCCGACGCCGTTCGAGGTTCCGCACGTCGGCACCACCGTCGAGCAGCGCGCGATGATCCGCGACGCCGTCGTCCGCGACCTGACCGGCCGCGGGCTGTGGAGCCGCGGCCGCCTGGACCCGGACGCCGAGCTGGCGCTGGTCACGTTCGTCCGCGGCAGCGTGACCATCAGCGCGGCCGCCGAGCTGGGCGACCGCCACCTGTTCGCCCGCGTCGCGACCGACGGCCAGTTCGCGGTGCTCGCCCGCCAGGAGGAGAACCTGATCGTCTTCGAAGAGGTCCGCCCGACGGGCATCGTCCCGGCGATCGTCGACCTGCTCCCGCTGACCCCGGCGGCCCCCGGCCAGTCGGTGACGATCTCCCGGCCGGTCCAGCAGCCCCGCCACCAGCGCCGCGACGAGGCGTACGACCCGTTCGCCGGCGTCAGCGGCCCGCGTTCCCCCAGCGCCGGCGGCGGCCCGCAGGTCCGCATGATCGAGCGCGTGTTCCAGGAGCCGAAGAAGCGCGTCGGCCAGTTCACGGCCCAGAC
Source organism: Amycolatopsis rifamycinica (assembly GCF_000695625.1). Taxonomy (GTDB): domain Bacteria; phylum Actinomycetota; class Actinomycetes; order Mycobacteriales; family Pseudonocardiaceae; genus Amycolatopsis; species Amycolatopsis rifamycinica. The sequence continues at coordinate 184,347 of NZ_JMQI01000079.1, read as the reverse complement.
CCGCGGCGGCACGTTTCCCCCGCTGGCCTGGTTCGACACCCCGAACGGCCGCTGGCTGATGTCCTCCCGCGCGGCGGCGGACGGCCAGCGCTGGATCACCTACGCCCCGGCCGACAACGCCCGCTTGGCGCAGCAGCTGTACGCGCAGCTCGAAGGCCAGTTCTGACGGTCTGGAACCGGTAGCGCCCGCGGTGCGTCCGAAGTGAAGATCGGTGAACGGCGGTTGCGCTGGGTGCCCGGCTAGTAGACTTCCGGGTGCACACGCACGGGCGAGGCGATATCGGGGTGAACAGCGATGCAGATGGCTGACGGTGGGGGCGGCGGCTCGTTCACGGACATCCTCAACCCGTTGTCGTCCGGTGCCATGAGCGCCGCGGTGCAGGCTGCGAAGGCGCAGACCGACAAGCTGGTCGCCGCGGCCGCCAGCGGTGGCTTCAAGATCACGCCGGAGGGTGTCAAGCCGCTCCGGGACGCGCTGACCGGGCTGGTCAAGGACCTCGACGGCCTGGGGCACAAGGTGTACGCGCTCGACCAGGCACCCCAGCTCGGGAGTCACCCGTACGGGCAGACCGTCGCCTCGCACGACCAGAAGAGCGCCACCGAAGCCAGTGGATCGGCGCGGGCGGTGCTGAACCAGCTCCGGGAAGTGGCCACGCAGGCCGACCAGGCCCTGGCCAGGGCGGCCGGCCTCTACAGCGGGACCGAAAACGAAGCTTTTTCAGCGTTCAAGACCAAGCAGGCCTGAGGCAATGACGAAACTCCTCGTTCGCGTCGTCCTTCCGCTCGTCGCCGGCGGGGCGCTGCTGACCGGGTGCACCACCACCCAGGGCGGAACGGCCTCACCGGCGCAATCGCCGTCGGCCGGGTCGTCGCAGGCGCCGGAGAGTTCGGCCTCGGGCGGCGGCGGGACCCAGTCGATCACCGATCCCTGTTCCCTCCTCGAAACGAGCGATCTGAAGTCCTACGGGACGTTCGATCCGCCGGAGAACGGCAAGATCGGCACCGCCCGTTCGTGCACCTACCAGAAGCAGATCGCCTCGGCGAGCGACAAGTCGATGGTGATCGGGGCGAACGTCCGCGACGACGCCTCGATCGACCAGGTCAGGGACACCGGTCGCGGGGTGACCGACAAGGACGTCAACGGCCGGAAGGCGAAGGAATCGCCGGACGGGGCCGCACCCGGGTGCACGCTGGCTCTGGCGGTCGGCGATGCGTCCCGGGTGGACGTGGAAGTGACGGCGGTCGGCTCGTCGGACGAGGCCTGCCAGATCGCCGAGACGGTCGCGAAGGCCGCTGTCGAACCGCGGCTGCCGAAGGGATAGGGGAACCCACATGAGCACGCGACGAGGCCCGGCGCCGAAGACCGAGGACAAGACGCCCCAAGAGGTCCAGAACATGGCGCCCGCCGAGCGGGACGCCTACCTCCAGCAGAAGGCCGAAGAGGGCGTCGACCCCAGCAGCTGGCTGTTCGGACCGGTTCAGCAGTGGATCGCCCAGGCGCAGGCGAAGAACCAGTCCCAGCAGATGGGGGACAAGAACGTCAAGGAAGCCACGCAGGGGCGCGATGTCGAGTACGTCTCGGGGCTGCACGCACCGAACGCGGACTACAAGGGCACGGACCACACCCAGCTCGAGGCGTTCCTCCAGAGCAACCTCAACGTCGAGCAGGTTTCCGAGGTCTCGACCGCCTACCACCAGGTCCACCAGGTCTTCGACAAGTTCGCGCAGTCGATGAGCACCGCCGTGAACGCGTCCAAGGGCACCTGGGAAGGCACCGCCGCCGAGAACGCGCAGCAGTACTTCACCAGCCTGAGCAAGTGGTCCGACGCCAACTCCCAGAACGCCAAGCTGGCTTCGGAGACCATCTACGACCAGGGCCAGGCCGCCGCCACGGCGAAGAACTCCATGCCGGCTCCCATTCCCTTCAGCTGGACCGACGAGTTCAAGGGCTGGGCCACCTCGAACCCCTTCAACCTGCCCGACAACGTCGACAAGTCGCTGCAGAAGCAGAAGGACAGCCAGGCCGCGCACGACGAGGCCGCGAGCGTCATGGCGACGTACGACAAGAACCTCTACGAAGCCGCCTCCAAGCAGCCCGCCTTCGCGCCGCCGCCCAGCTTCAGCACCGGGGGCAGCTCCGGTGACCCCGACGGCACCGGGGACAAGAACGGCATCAACAACCCGTCCAGCGTGAACATGCCCGGCGGCAACTCGGGCACCACGCCCGGTGGCACCGCCCAGGGCTTCTCCTCCGGGCCGGTCCCCGGCCTGGGCGGGTCGGCCGCGCACGTCTCCGGGCCCGGTTCGACCACCGGCGCGGGGATCCTGCCCGCGGGCACCACCACGCCGTCCGGTTTCACGCCCGGCTCCGTCCCGGTGGCCTCGACGCAGAACCCGAACCAGCAGTTCGGGGGCATGCCGCCGATGAGCCCGATGCCGATGGGCGGGATGAACTTCGGCGGCGACGAGGCCTACAACTCCAAGATCGGCGGCGGTGGCGGCGGCCGCGGTGGCGGCGGGTTCGGCCCCGGCGGCTCGGGGGCCGGCAACGCGACGGGCGCGGGTGCCGCGTCGGGTGCGGCCCGGCCGGGCGGGATCGGTGCCGCCGAAGCCGCCGCGGGACGCGGGATGGGCGGCCTCGGTGCGGGTGCCGCCGGTCGCGGCGGGGGCATGGGGCCCGGCGGCGGTCTGGGCCGCGGCCAGAAGGGCGAGGGTGACGAGGACACCGAGCACTCGCGGCCGACGTACCTGGTCGAGGGGGACCCCGACGAGGTCTTCGGCACCGACATGCGCACCGCGCCGCCGGTCATCGGCGAATAAGGCGAACGAAGAAGGGGCCCCCGGCGGGGGCCCCTTCTCAGTAGCGGTAGAACTTCTCGGCGCGGCCTTGCCGCACCAGCTTCAGCCACTGCAGGAACGCCTTCGGGTCCCGCTTCACGCCCACGAAGTACAGTCCGAACCGGACGATCTCCAGCGCGCCGATCTTCCGCATCCCGGGCTGCGACAGCAGGTACCCGCGGTTGCGGTAGGTGTAGTACCGCTTGACCTCGTTCTCCGGGTCCTGCGCGTGGAACTTGCCGCCCAGCATGGGCTTGAACTCGTCCGAGCCGTCCGGGTGCAGGTACTTCGTCTTCAGCGACGTGCCGAACGGCAGCCCCGAGCGGACCAGCCGCCGGTGCAGCTCGACCTCGTCGCCGCGGAAGAACAGGCGCAGGTCCGGCACGCCGACGACGTCCAAAGTGGACGCCCGGAACAAGGCGCCGTTCATCAGGGACGCGATGCCGGGCAGGAAGTCCGCGCCCAGCTCCGATTGCGACCGCTTCCACGTCAGGCCGCGGCGCAGCGGGAACGCCAGCTTGTCCGGTGCCTCGATGTTGGACACCACCGGCGAAATCTCCGCCAGACCCCGCTTTTCGGCCTCCGCCAGCAGGATCGCGAGCACGTTCTCGTCGGCCGGGCGCCCGTCGTCGTCGGCCAGCCAGACCCAGTCCGCGCCCAGCGAAAGGGCGTGCAGCATGCCGAGCGCGAACCCGCCGGCGCCGCCGAGGTTCCGGTGCGACGGCAGGTACGTGTACGGCAGCGGATAGCTCTCGACGACTTCGCGCGCGGAGTCGTCCGGCCCGTTGTCCACCACCACCAGGTGGTCGACCGGCCGGGTCTGGGCCGCGATGACCTTCAGCGAGTCCGCGAGCAGCTCGCGCCGGTGCCGCGTGACGACCACGCCGACGACCGCGCCGTCGGGCAGCTGCCGCGTCTCGCCGGCCATCATTCCCCGCCGTTCGTCGTCGCCGCCGGCTCGATGCCGAAGCGCGCCAAAGTGTCCTCGCTCATGTTCTCGAAGGGGTCGCGCCCCTTGTACGACGTGAGGACGTCCCGCAACGAACCGCGTTGCTTGATGTGGCCTTCGTCCATCCACAGGGCGGAGTCGCACAGCTCGAACAGGAACTCGTCCGAGTGGCTGGCGAACACGAGGATGCCGGAGCGCTTGACGAGGTCCTTGAGCCGGTCGCGGGCCTTGTTGAGGAACGCCGCGTCGACCGCGCCGATGCCCTCGTCGAGGATGAGGATCTCGGGGTCGATCGACGTGACGACGCCCAGCGCCAGCCGCACGCGCATACCGGTCGAGTACGTCCGCAGCGGCATCTGCAGGTAGTCGCCGAGCTCGGTGAACTCGGCGATGTCGTCGACCCGCTTCTCCATCTCCTTGGCGGTCATGCCGAGGAAGAGGCCGCGGATGATGATGTTCTCGACGCCCGAGATCTCGGGGTCCATCCCGATGCCGAGGTCGAACACCGGCGCGATCTTGCCGTTGATCCGCGACGAGCCGCGAGTCGGCTCGTAGATCCCGGCGAGCAGACGCAGCAGCGTGGACTTGCCGGCGCCGTTGTGCCCGACCAGGCCGACGCGGTCGCCTTCGCGCAGGTTGAGCGTCACGTCGTGCAGGGCTTCGATGATCGGCACCTTGGTGTCGGTGCCGATCTTGCCGCCGACCTTGCCGAGGACCTTCTTCTTCATCGACCGCGTCTTCGCGTCGAAGATCGGGAAGTCGACGAACGCGTTGTGGACGTCAATGGAAACCATGTGTCACACCCAATAGGAGACGCGGGCACGGTAGTTGCGCATCGCGACCAGCGCGAGGACCCAACCGACGACGGTGATGGAGCCGACCACGATCCAGTTCTCCACCGAGAACTCCTGGCCCAGCAGCGGCGCGCGGACCACCTGCATGAAGTGGTAGAGCGGGTTCGCTTTGACGATCGGCAGGATCCAGGAGACGCCTTCCCGGGCCCCGCCGGTCATGAGCTGGTCGACCGGCCAGACGATCGGGGTGCCGTAGAACAGCAGCTGGATCAGCGAGTTGACGACCTGCGGGATGTCGCGGAAGCGCGTCGAGATGATGCCGAACAGCAGCGTCACCCAGCCGGCGTTCAGCGCCAGCACCAAGAAACCGGGGATCGCCAGCAGGATGGCCCAGTTGAGACCCGGGTGACAGATGTGGTCGGGCATGCACGTCCCGTCGCCCAGCAGCGAGTACTTCTTGCTGAGCGCGCCGAAGAAGATCACCAGGACGACCACGTAGACGATCATGTTGTGGGCCAGCATCAGCGTCTGCCGCCACACCGTGCGCAGCATGTACACGCTCAGCGGCGCCGGGAGCTGCTTGATCAGCCCCTCGTTCGTGATGAACGTCTCCATGCCCTCGGACAGGCAGCCGCTGATGAATCCCCAGATGATGAAGCCGGTGGAGATGTAGGGCAGGAACACCTCGACGGGGAGCTTGAACAGCTGCGAGTACAGCAGTCCGAGCCCGAGCGCGAGGACGGCCTGGCTGATCGTGATCCAGAAGGGCCCGATCACCGAGCGGCGGTAGCGCTGCTTGATGTCCTGCCAGCCGAGGTGACCCCACAGCTCGCGGGCGCGGAAACCGGCCTTGATGTCGGCGAAGGCTCGCGAGAACGTCTTGCTGTCCGACGTCGGTGGAGCCGGCGTCGCGACAGGTGACTCTGCGGCCTGAACCGTGCTGGTGGCATGCACGTGGACGAGGGTACCGATGGGGACCGCGGCGCCCTTGACAGGGCACTGGGGCGGGACGGGCCCGGCGGCCCACGGGATAAGGTCGGGGACGGACCGCAGCCACGCAGCGACCCGGAGGTCTCCATGTTCATGCTCGGCGAGCACCCGGTCGGTGCCGACCACCCCCCTCTCGTGATCGCGGAGATCGGGATCAACCACGAAGGCGATCCCAAGAAGGCGCACAAGATGGTCGACGACGCCGCGGACGCCGGCGTTCAGGTCGTCAAGATCCAGACCCACGTGGTCGACGACGAGATGATCCCGAACGACGTCGTGCCCGGCAACGCCGACGAGCCGATCTGGGACATGATGAACCGCGTCGCGCTCACGGCCGAGGACGAGCGCGAGATCAAGGCGCACGCCGAGGAGCGCGGGCTCGTCTTCCTGTCGACGCCGTTCTCCCGCGCCGCCGCGGACAGGCTGGCCGAGCTCGGCGTCGAGGGCTTCAAGATCGGCTCGGGGGAGTGCAACAACTACCCGCTGATCCGCCACGTCGCTTCGTTCGGCAAGCCGGTCATCCTGTCCACCGGGATGAACGACATCGCGTCCATCACCCCGGCGGTGGAGATCCTGCGGGCGGCCGGTGTCGGATTCGCGCTGCTGCACTGCACGTCGCTGTACCCGACGCCGCCGGAGCAGGTGCGCCTCGGCGCGCTCGCCGAGTTGCACGCCGCGTTCCCGGACGCCGAACTCGGGCTTTCCGACCACACGACCACGATCTACCCGTGCCTGGGCGCGGTCGCGCTCGGCGCTTCGGTGCTCGAACGGCACTTCACGTCCGACATGAGCTGGCCGGGGCCGGACATCCCGGTCTCGTCGACGCCCGCGGAGTTCAAGCAGCTCGTCGAGGGCTCGCGCCTGATCCACGCGGCCCGCGGCGGGTCCAAGCAGATCCTGGCCGAGGAGCAGCCGACGATCGACTTCGCCTACGCCTGCGTCGTCACCACCAAGGACGTCGCCGAGGGCGAGGAGCTGACCACCGACAACATCTGGGTCAAGCGCCCGGGCACCGGCGAGATCAAGGCCAAGGACTACGAGAGCCTGCTCGGCCGGGCCGTCACGCGGGCGCTGCCGGCGAACACGCAGGTGAGCTGGGCGGACCTTGGCTGAGACCGGGCGGCGTGAGGTCCTGTTCCTCACCGGGACCCGCGCCGACTTCGGGAAGCTCCGGGACGTCATGCTCGCCGTGCAGAAGAGCTCGGTGCTGTCCGCCCGCATCGTGGTCACCGGCATGCACATGCTCCGGAGCTACGGCTACACCGTGCGGGAGATCGAGCTGGCCGGGCTGGAACGGCTGCACCTGATCCCGAACCAGATCGAAGACGAGCCGATGGCGCTCGTGCTGGCCAACACCGTCCAGGCGCTGGCCCGGCTGGTGCACGAGGAGCAGCCGGCGGCGATCGTCGTGCACGGCGACCGGGTCGAGGCCCTCGCCGGCGCGATCGTCGGGTCGCTGGCGAACGTGCGGGTCGTGCACATCGAAGGCGGTGAGGTCAGCGGCACGATCGACGACGTGATCCGGCACTCACTGTCGAAGCACGCCCACGTGCACCTGGTCGCCAACGAGACGGCCCGGCGCCGGCTGCTGCAGCTCGGCGAGGAGGAGGACCGGATCTTCGTCGTCGGCAGTCCCGAGGTCGACGTCCTGACGTCGGCGCGGCTGCCCGACCTCGACGAGGTCCGCCGGCACTACGAGATCCCGTTCACCGACTACGGCCTGCTCGCCCTGCACCCGGTGACGACCGAGCGCGACCAGAACCGGCGCAACGCGGCGGCCGTCGTCGACGCCGTGCTCACCGAAGGCAACTGGGTCGTCATCGACCCGAACAACGACGAAGGCTGCCGCGAGATCCGGAGCGAACTCGACCGGCTCGAAGGTCCCCGGTTCGTCCGCCTGCCGTCGATGCGGTTCGAGTACTTCGTCACGTTGATGAAGAACGCGGCCGTCGTGCTGGGCAACTCGAGCGCCGGCGTGCGGGAGGCGCCCGTGCTGGGCACCCCCTCGGTCACCGTCGGCACCCGGCAGCGCAACCGGGCGATGGCGCCCAGCGTGCTGTCGGTCGATCCGACCGCGGAAGCCGTCACGGCCGGGATCGGCAAGGCCCGCGCGATGGGCCGGTGCGAGCCGCACACCGAGTTCGGCGAGCCGGGCGCGCACCGCCGGATCATCGACCTGCTCGAGGGCGAGGAGATCTGGCGGCCTTCGCTGTACAAGGCCTTCGTGGACCGTTAGCCGGCCGCGTGCTGCTCGGCCAGGACGAGGTCCGCGGCGGAGTCGATGTCGATCGCCCGCTCGACCGGCACGAACTGGGGCCGCACCTCGGGGATGAAGAACCGCTCGTGCCGGCGCAGGTCGCCGGCCCGGACGAGGTAGATGCCGCCGGTGGGCCGCAGCACGACGGGCAGCGTCTGCCGGGGCGCTTCGAGGTCGGCCCAGTCCCGGACCGGGGCGATGCCGCCGTCCGGCGTCTCCAGGCACACCTTCAGCGGGTGGTGGTCGGTCGAGCGGCACATCTGCACCACCGAGCCGGTGGGCCGGTCCGCGTGGATGTCGAGGCACTCGGCGATGTCCTCGGCCGTCCGCAGCGGCGAAGTGGGCTGGAGCAGCAGGACGAGCGTCGAATCGGGGACGCCGAGCGTGTCGATCGCGTGCGTGACCGCGGGCAGGGTCCGGCTCGTCGCGTCCGCGAGGTGGGCGGGCCGGGCGACGGTTCGGGCTCCTTCGGCCTCGGCCGCGGCGGCGATGTCGGCGTCGTCGGTGGTGACGACGACGTCGGCGATGCCGGCCGCGACGGCGGTGTACACGGTGTGCGCGACCAGCGGACGGCCCCGGAAGGGCGCTAGGTTCTTGCCCGGCAGCCCGACGGAGCCACCTCTCGCCGGGACGATGGCCAGCGCGGTCACGACAGGACCCCTTCCGGGTAACGACGGTGGTCTGTCGGCTATTGTCCGTCTGCTCGGCTGCCCGCTGACGGCGGCCCCGGACACCGTTGCCATGGGGGAGCGATGAATCGGACTCAGTTCGCGGGCGAAGCGTCCGAGCGGCTCGACGAAGGTGACACCGGCCGTATGCTCCGTGACCTCCTCACCGCCTACGCCCGCGGTCAGCGGGTCGAGACGATCGCGGTGGTCGGGAACGCGCCGATGGCCCCCGACGCCGAGCGCGCCGCGCTGATCGACGGCAGCGACCTCGTCTTCCGCATGACGACCTTCGCGCTGGACGAGCCGGACGCCGAGCCCGCCTACGGCCGCCGCACCGACGTCGTGGTGATCCACCGCGGGGTCATGGTTTCGCCGTACACGTTCGCCGACTACACCTCCCGCCTCTACCTGCTCGCCGAGCCGGGCCGGCTGTTCTGGGAACCCGAGACGCTGCCCGACTGGTGGCCCGCCGACCTGGGGTTCGTGCCGATTTCGAACCGGGAGTACGTGCTGCCGCTGTCGAAGCTCCTGGGGCTTTCGGCGGACGAGCACGTCTGGGCCACGACCGGCACCCTGGTGACGTACCTGTGCCGGCAGCTGTTCCCGGAGGCGCTGGTGCGCCTCACCGGCGTGTCGATCGTCGAACGGCCGGACCAGACCGACTTCGAGCACGCATGGGGCGACAAGGTCGGGGTGACGGCGGAACACCGGCTGCACGCGGAATCGAAGCTGCTGAGCACTTGGCGAGACTCCGGAAGGATCGAGATCATACAGTGAGTGACATTCGCGGAGTGGTGGTTCCCCGGGCGAAGGCGCTCGCCGGCGTGGCCTGGCGACCGGTGATGGCGCGGCTGCGGCCGCGGATCGAGCAGATCGCCACCGACCGGATGCAGCCCGAACTCGACCGGCTGCACGCGGACATCGCCGAGCTGCGCCGGGACGTCGAGCGAGCCACGAAGGAACTCGACGGCCACGTGAAGTGGCTCTACGACGAGCAGCGCCGCCTGGCGCCGCACCTCGCGGCCCTGGAAACGCGCATCGCCGCCTTCGAACGGCCGGGCTCGGCCGCCCCGTCCCCGGGGCGGCTCGAGTACGCGCCGGACGAGGCCGAAGAGGTCCGCGCCGAGCACGCCCGCATCCGCGCGCGGCTGGCCGCGATCTCCAAGTACGAAGAGCGCTTGGCCCGCCTGGAAGAGCACGTCGCGGAAAACCGCGAGGTGGCCGGCTGAGCCTCGTCGACACCGCGAGACCCGCCGTGTTCCGGCGGGTCCGTCCGGGGTGGCTGCTGCTCCTGGCCCCGCTGGCCCTGACGATCGCCTGGACCGGTCTCAACCACGACGTCCGGTTCGTTCTCGGCACGCTCCGCACGGCGGGTCGCGCGGGGTTCTCGCCGTCCGAGGTCTTCGTCCACCGGCCGCTGGCCTACCGGCTGGTGCTGGCGGCCGGCGACGCCGGGAGCACCCTGCCCGTGCCGGTCCGGGAGGCCGTCGTGCGGGTCCTGGCGCTGGTGGTCGTCCTGCTGGTGGCGCTGCTGCTGCGCGCGGGTCTGCGGCGGTACCGCCCGGCCGGCGAGGCGACCGCGGTGGCCGCGGCCACGGGTGTCGCGCTGGCCCTGGCGCCGAACTGGGACTTCCTGCAGCCGGAGTGGCTGGCCGCGGTGTTCGCGGCCGGCGGTGCGGGAGCCGCGTTGCGGATCTCCCGGCTGGTGCCCGCCGCCCTTGCCGGTGGGCTGCTCCTGGCGCTCGCGGTGCTGGTCAAGTACACGACGGCGCCGACCGCCGTGGTCGCGCTGGGTGTGGTCGCCGTCCTCGACCGGCGCCGCGCGGTGCTCACCGGCGTGCTCGGCGTGCTGGTCTGCCTCGGCCTGTTCGGGTTGTCGGTGCTGATCGAGCCGCGGGAGTGGCGGTGGCTCGGCGAGCTGTCCTTCCTCAACGGCGGAAGCCCGCTCAGCCGCGGCTGGGCGCTGAGCGACGCGCAGGCGCTCGCCGGGACCCTGCTGAACGAGGCGCTGGTGGTCCCGGCGGTGGCCCTGCTCCCGGTGAGCGTCGCCGTGCTGGCTCGGCTCGCGGAGGGACGGCGGGCCCGCCTGGCGTGGCTGCTGCTGCCCGCGGCCGCGGTGCTCGTCGTGCTCGCGGCCGTCGTGGTGCAGGGGCAGTGGTTCCAGTACCACCTGGCGGCGCTGGTGCCGTTCGCCGCGGCGCTCGCCGCGCTCGCCGTGGTGCGCTGGTCGGCCGAGCACGGCGGTCCGTCCCGGGCGCTGGTGCTGCCGGCGATCGCCCTCGGCATCGGGATGCCGCTCGTCTCGGCGGCGACAACGGAGTGGCGGCTGGCGCACGGGACGCCCGTCTACGCGGCGCTGGTGGTGCTGGTCGTCGCGAGCGTGCTGCTTGCGCTCAAGGACCGCGGCCGGACGTGGCCGGTGGCGGCGGTGCTCGGCGCGTCGGCGCTGTTGGCGGTGCCGGTGTGGCCGAGCGCGCCCTACTCGTTCGACGCGATCCACCCCGACTACACGAACTCCGAGCGGGTCGCGGCGGCCCACCTCGACGAGCGTCTCATCGCGCCGGTCCGGGACCGGATCGGCGCGGACACGCCCGTGGTGTTCCTGGCGTTCGGCGACATGGCGTACTTCTTCGGCAACCCGGCCGCCTGCCGGTACCCGGCGCCGGTGTTCGTGCAGCGCGGCACGTACCTCCCGGCCGTGCGCGGGCTGGCGAGCTACCGGGAGAACCTGGACTGCCTCGAGCGCACCGACGCCGGGTACCTGGTAGTGCAGCCGTCCTGGCTGGCACTGGACCGCCTGCCGGCCGACGTCGCCGCCGGCGTGCACAGCCGCTTCGACTGCGAACGTGCCCTGACGGCGGGCGAGCTGATCGTCTGTCCTCGGCGCTGAGTTGTCCACAGAGGTTGTCCACAGGCCCCCCGGTCTGTGGACAACCTGGCCGTCAGAGGTACTGGCCCGTCCCCGAAATGCCCGGCCCCGGCTCGTGCCCGTGCCCGGCCACGCCGGACGGGCCCACCGGCAGCCCCCGCCGCATCTGCTCCAGCTGGACGCGGGCCGCCATCTGCTGGGCGAACAGCGCCGTCTGGATTCCGCTGAACAGGCCCTCGAGCCAGCCCACCAGCTGGGCCTGGGCGATCCGCAGCTCGGCGTCCGACGGCGTCGAGTCGTCCGTGAACGGGCGCACCAGCCGCTCCAGCTCGTCCTGGAGCTCCGGGGCCAGCGCCTTCTCCAGCTCGCGGATCGACGTCTGGTGGATCTCGCGCACCCGGGTGCGGGACGCGTCGTCCAGCGGGGCCGCCCGGACCTCCTCCAGGAGCTGCTTGATCATCGTGCCGATGCGCATCACCTTCGCCGGCTCTTCGACGAGGTCGCCCACCGACTCGGGGTGCTCGGCGCCGGCGTCGGCGGAGGGCAGCTTGGTGGCTCCCACCGGCGTGCCGTCCGGTCCGACGACCACCACGTGGGGTGAAGATTCCTGGCCCGGGTCACCCGCTGTGAAGTTCGGCTCGGTCATGTGCTCCATCCTGGCTTGCGTTCGACACGCTCCGCGACACCCACGGGGTGTCCGTCTCCGAGCGTAGCGGCTCCGGGGGTTCCCGGTGGCTCTCCACCCAACCCCGGACGCACGGCGAAACCGCACGTCCGTACGGTGTCCCCATGGCGTTCGACGTCGCTCGTATCCGTGGGCTCTTTCCCGCGCTGGGTGACGGCTGGATTCACTTCGACGGCGCCGCCGGAATGCTGGTCCCGGAACAGGTCGCTTCGGCCGTTTCCACGGCGATGCGCGCCCCGGTGTCCGGGCCGGGCGGAGCGTTTCCGGCCTCACAACGCGCGGAAAGCATCGTGACCGCGGCCCGCCGGGCCGTGGCCGACCTGGTCGGGGCCGACCCGGCTGCCGTCGTGCTCGGGCCGAGCGCGCCGGTCATGCTGCGCCGGCTCGTCGACGCGCTCGCCGAGCGCTGGACCATCGGCGACGAAGTCGTCGTGTCCCGGCTCGACGAACAAGCGAACCTGGCGCCGTGGCAGCGCGCCGCCAAGCGCGTCGGTGCCGTCGTGCGGTGGGGCGAGATCGACATCGAGACCTGCGAGCTGCCCGCGTGGCAGTACGAGCAGCTCGTGTCGGCGCGCACCAAGGCCGTCGCCGTCACGCTCGCGTCCGGGTCCGTCGGCACCCGGCCCGACGTGCCGACCATCATCGAGTTCGCCAAGCGGGTCGGCGCGCTCGTCGTCGTCGACGCCACCTACGCCGCGCCCTTCCTGCCGCTCGACATCAACGCGCTGGGCGCCGACGTCATGGTCGTCTCCGCGCAGGCCTGGGGCGGCCCCTCGGTGGGCGCCCTCGTCTTCCGCGACCCCGAGCTCATCGAGCGGATCCCGTCGGCCTCGCTCGACCCGATGGCCCGCGGCGCCGCCCGCCTGGAGCTCGGCCCGCACGCCTACCCGCTGCTGGCCGGGCTGATCGCGTCGATCGACTACCTCTCGGGCCTCGACGACGCCGCCACCGGATCGCGCCGCGAGCGCCTGGTCACCTCGCTCGGCTCGGCGAAGTCCTACCACGCCGGGCTGCTCCAGCAGCTGTCCACGGAACTGCTGTCGCTGCGGCACATCATGGTCATCGGCAGCGCCATGCGCCGGATTCCCGCGCTCGCCTTCGCCGTGGCCGGCAAGAAGTCGCCCGAGGTCGCCGAGTACCTGGCGAAGCAGGGCTTGTGCGCTTTCGCCGACGACGGCACGAGCGGCGTCTTCGCGTCACTCGGCGTCGGAGAAGTGGGCGGTGCCGTGCGGATCGGGCTCGCCCACTACTCCAACGTCTTCGAGATCAACCAGCTCGTGCGGGTGCTCGAGGAACTGCGTTAAGACTTCGCGGCCAGCAGGACCTTGCCGAACACGCTGCCCTCTTCCAGGACGCGGTGCGCGGCCGGCGCCTCGGCCATCGGCACGACCTGGCCGACGATCGGCTTGACCAGCCCCTCCGCGACCAGCGGCCACAGCCGCTCGCGGACGTCGGCGACGATCTCCGCCTTCTGGTCCAGCGGCCGGAACCGCAGCCCCGCGGCGAACACCGAAGCCCGCTTGCCGAGCAGCGTGCCGACGTTCAGCTCGCCCTTGACCCCGCCCTGCATGCCGATGATCACCAGCCGGCCGTCCTGCCGCAGCGCGTCGACGTTGCGGCCCAGGTAGGACGCGCCCATGTTGTCGAGGATGACGTCCGCGCCGCCGGTCTCCGCGCGGAGCACCTCGACGAAGTCGTCCTGCTTGTAGTTGATCGTGATGTCGGCGCCGAGCTGGCGGCAGCTTTCGAGCCGGTCCGGTGAGCCCGCGGTGACGGCGACGGTGGCGCCCAGCGCCTTGCCGACCTGGATGGCGTGCGTGCCGATGCCGCCGGCCCCGCCGTGCACCAGCAGCACTTCGCCTTCGGTGAGCTTCGCGTGCATCACGACGTTCGCCCACACCGTGCAGGCCACCTCGGGCAGCGCCGCCGCGGTGAGCAGGTCGATCTCGCCCGGCACCGGCAGCAGCTGGCCCGCCGGGACGACGGCCTTCTCCGCGTAACCGCCGCCGGCCAGCAGAGCGCAGACCTCGTCGCCGACGTTCCAGCCCTCCACGCCTTCGCCGAGTTCCGCGATCGTGCCGGAGCATTCGAGACCAAGGGTTTCGCTCGCCCCGGGCGGCGGTGGGTAGTGGCCCTGGCGCTGCAGCAGATCGGCGCGGTTCACCGCGCTCGCCGCCACCTCCAGCAGCACTTCGCCGGGGCCGGGCCGCGGATCCGCGACCTCCGCCCACTCGAGAACGTCCGGGTCACCTGGTTCACGGATGGTGATCGCGTACATGTGTCGACTGTATACCGCGGCCAAAGGTCCCGCCGAAAGGCGCATTGACGGACTTCGCATAGCGAACAAAGGTGAGCAACCATGTCACTCTTCCGATCGAAACTCCTCCCGCCGGTGGCCATCGCCGCCGGCGCGACGCTGGTGCTCGGCTTGACCCCGGCCGCCGCCGCGAACACGGTCCCCGACGGTCCCGCCCTGGCGAAGCAGCTCGTCAAGAAGGTCGACGTCAACGGCGTCAACCGGCACCTGATCGCCCTCCAGCGCATCGCCGACACCAATGACGGCACGCGGGCGGCGAGCACCGAGGGCCACGCGAAGTCCGCCGAGTACATCGCGACGAAGCTCGAAGCGGCCGGTTTCCAGGTGACCCGCCAGCAGTTCCCCTTCACCTACTCGGAAACGCTGGCCGAGAAACTGACCGCGGGCGGCGCCGACGTCCCGATCATCGCCATGGAGTACACGACGTCGACGCCGGTCGGCGGCATCACCGCGCCGCTCGCCGTGGTCGCCGTCGACGACACCAGCGGCTGCGAGGCCACCGACTACACCGCGGACGTCGCGGGCAAGATCGCGCTGATCAAGCGCGGGGGCTGCTCGTTCGCGCAGAAGCAGCAGACGGCCGCCGCGGCGGGCGCGATCGGCGCGATCGTCTACAACAACACCGACGGTCCGGTGAACGGGACGCTGGGCGGCCCGGAGAACGCGAAGATCCCGACCGGGGGCGTGACGGCGGCCGCGGGGGCGCAGCTGGCCGCGCTCGGCGGGCAGAACGTGACGCTGGAGCTGCGCACCTTCCAGGAGGCGCGGACCAGCTACAACGTCATCGCCGAGACCAAGACCGGGCGCAAGGACAACGTCGTGATGCTGGGGGCGCACCTCGACAGCGTCCCGGCGGGCCCGGGCATCAACGACAACGGCACCGGCTCGGCGGCCCTGCTCGAGACGGCGCTGCAGCTGGGGAGCAGCCCGAAGGCCAACAACGCCGTCCGCTTCGGCTTCTGGAGCGCGGAGGAGTTCGGCCTGATCGGCTCCACCTACTACGTCGACCAGCTGAGCTTCGAGCAGCAGCTGGACATCGCGCTGTACCTGAACTTCGACATGATCGGCTCGCCGAACGCCGGCTACTTCGCCTACGACGGCGACAACTCCGACGGCGTCGGCGCGGGCGCGGGCCCGTACGGCTCGGCGCAGATCGAGAAGACCTTCGTCGACTTCATGCAGACCGCGAAGGGCGTGTCGGTCGAGGGCACCGACTTCACCGGCCGTTCGGACTACGGCGAGTTCATCGCCGTCGGCATCCCGGCGGGCGGGCTCGACACCGGCGCCGAGGTGCTGAAGACCCCGGCGCAGGCGGCGAAGTGGGGCGGCACGGCGGGCATCGCGTTCGACCCGTGCTACCACCAGGCGTGCGACAACCTCGGCAACATCGACCGGGTCGCGCTGGAGCGCAACTCCGACGGCGTCGCCTGGGCCCTCGGCGTCTACGCGACGAGCACCGAGAGCGTCAACGGCGTGAAGCCCGGCCAGGCCGCGGCGAAGTCGCTGACCGCGCAGAAGCGTTCCGCACAGCGGTCGTTCACGGCGCACGCCGTGTCCGGTGACCCGCACGCGCTCGCTTCCTGAGCACAGATCGAAGGGGCCGTCCCGCGGGACGGCCCCTTCGTCGTGCGCTTGGGGCTCAGCCCAGGTTGTTCGTGCCGAAGGTGTCGCAGCGGGCGGGCTCGCCGGTCTGGAAACCGGTGGTGAACCACTTCTTGCGCTGCGCCGACGTGCCGTGGGTGAACTTCGAGCGGTCGACCTGGCCGCCGCCGAGGTTCTCCTGGATGTAGTCGTCGCCGATGCGGGACGCGGTGTCCAGCGCGGAGTTGATGTCGTCCTGGGTGACGTCGGTGATCAGCGGCTTGCCGCTCTCGGTCGGTGTCGTCGAGGCGTGGTTGGCCCAGACACCCGCGTAGCAGTCGGCCTGCAGTTCCAGGCGCACCGAACCGGACGTCGGGCCGGTGCCGGTGCCCTTGCGGGACGTGCCGAGCAGGTTCTGGACGTGGTGGCCGTACTCGTGGGCGAGCACGTACGCCTCGGTGAAGAGCCCGCCTTGGGCGCCGAAGCGGGTCTTCAGCTCCTCGAAGAAGGAGAGGTCGATGTAGACCTCGGAGTCGGCCGGGCAGTAGAACGGGCCGGTGTCGGAGGTCGCGCTGCCGCAGCCGGTGCGCACGCCGCCGTTGAAGAAGTTGGTCGGCGCCTTCCGGTAGGTCGAGCCGGACCGCGCGAACTGCTGCGTCCAGTAGTCCTGGACGGAGTTGACGACCGCGACGATGGCGCAGTCGTGGTTCTTGTTGGCGTCCGCGCCGGTCTTGCACTCGCTGGACAACTTCGAGTTGTCGACCGCCTGGCCGGACCCCACGCCGCCGAGCCCGCCGCCCAGGCCGCTGCCGCTCGGGACGCTGACCCCGCCGAGCTGGGACAACACGAAGTAGATGATCAGTCCGACGACACCGAGCCCGCCGCCGCCGAGCGCCACGCGGCCGCCGATCCCGCCGCCGCCTCCACCGCTTCCGCGCAGGTCCTGGACTTCGGAAGCGTCCAAGCCGGCGTTGTCGTCGAATCTCACCGGTAAATCGTAACGAGCCTGGGTGCGTCCGTCGCGCTGACAGGCGCACCCAGGCTGGTACCGAGGTATGTCTTGGTCGAGCGGTTGGCCGCTTCCGGGGCCGGCGTTCAGGCACTGTCGTCACGGCTTCCGAGACCGCGACCGGAGCCAGGCCGGACCGACGCCGTATGCGTGATGCGCATGGAAGCCCGCTCTTGGCTGTTCACAGTCGCGGCCGACCCGGTCCTTGCCCGTTCCGGTCGCGGGGACGCAGCTGGCGGTCAACCGCGAGAATCACCCGCCACACAACCACCTGACCTCTCCTGGCGGAGAGCCGCGCCGTCTACCCTGACCGACCGTCCACCGACAAGCAGAATGCGCCTTTCCCGGCCGAGTCTCAACCTTTTCGTAACCCCACCTTCGGGCGATGTTGCGACGCGGTTTTCACCGGTCGACGGATCGGACTCGGACCGCGCGGTCCCCTGATCAACGTTCTACGCTGCCTTATGACCGAGGAGCGTCCTGTGCGGTGGTTGAACGCAGCCGAGATGGCGGCGTGGCGCTCCTACGTCGTGTCGACCCTCCTGCTGCGGCAGCGGCTCCACCGCGAGCTGACCGAGAGCCACGACGTCTCGCTGATCGACTACGAAGTGCTCGTCTGCCTGCAGCTGCAGGCCGACCGCCGGATGCGGATGTCGGAGCTGGCGTTCCGGATGGGCTCGACGAAGAGCCGGCTTTCGCACCAGGTGGCCAAGCTGGAGGAGGCGGGCCTGGTCCGGCGGGCGCGTGATCCGGAGGACAAGCGCGGCGTCATCACGGAACTGACCGACGAGGGCCTGGCGCTGCTGGAGAAGGCCGCGCCGACGCACGTGGAAGGTGTCCGCGAGCACCTCATCGACCTGCTGACACCCGAGGAGCAGACGACGATCGCCGCGGCGTTCGAGCGCGTGCAGGCCCACCTGCTGGAGGGCGAAAGCTGAGCCCGGGCGCGCGGGGCGCCCGGGCTCTCAGTGCGGTAGCGGTGGGATTCGAACCCACGGAGAGGTTGCCCCCTCGCATGTTTTCAAGACATGTTCCTTCGGCCGCTCGGACACGCTACCTCGCTCCACGAGCGTAGCCGACGGCTCGAGGCAACCCGGGCCGCGGCACCTGGATCCTCGCCGTCCCGGCGGCGGGGCCGCTGACCGGGCTCGCCGCCGGTTCCCCCGCTCAAGACCAGGTCAGCGTGAGCGCCGCGCCTTGCGCGCGGCCCGCTTCCGCGGCCGGTGTGCGCGTGGCCGGGTCGAGCGGGTTCTCGCCGATGGCCGCCCGTGACGCCTCGTCCGGCGTGATCAGCGTGACCTCCGCGCCCGCCGCGCGCAGGTCGTCCAGCACCGCCGGCAACGGCTTCTCCATCGGCAGCGGCGAGTCGACGCCCAGCGGCGCAACGACCGTCACGCGCTGGAAGCCCGTGGCGTAGTCGGCGTTCTCGGCCGAGCGGACGCCGCCGTCGACGTACCGGCGGCCCTCGATGGTCACCGGTGGCCAGACGCCGGGGACCGCGCAGCTCGCCGCCACCGCGTCGACCAGGGAGACACCGGACTCGCGGTCGAACCGCCGTGGATCGCCGGTTTCCGCGTCGACCGCCACGACCACCAGGCGCTGCGCCGGCCACTCGTGCACCGGCAGCCGGGCGGCGATCACCGCGCGACGGTCCGCCTCGGGCTTGGTTTCGGCCGCCAGCGCCAGCTTCCCGACGGCCCGCCGCACCGCGGCCGGGTCGGTCGCGCCGGTGACCGCGCCGCCGAAGTCGGCGGCGAACTTCTCGAAGTCGATCTCGGCCGGGATCTCCGGTGCCTGGCGCGCCGGGTCGGCCTGGCGCGCGTACAGCTCGTCCAGCGAAAGGCCGCTCGTCACCTGCGCGGCCACCACGGACCCCGCCGACGTCCCGACCAGCAGGTCCGCGCCCGTCAGGTCCTGGCCGTGTCCGGCCAAGCCCACCAGCAACCCCGTTGTCCACGCGACCCCGGCGACCCCGCCGCCACCCAGAACCAATGCCTGTCCGCCCATGCGCGCAGCCTAGCGACGGGGTCCGACGGTTTCCGGCCGCCGAGGTCGAAGCCACGCCCGGCCCGTGCGCCGGCTCAGGGCTGCCGCAACGCCTTCGCGGCGATCCGCGCCCGCACCTCGGGACGGCGCAGCGGCGGCACGGTCGCCGGCGGCTGGCGGCGCTCGGGCAGCTGCTCCAGCAGCCGGGCGGTGATTGCGGTGATTTCGGCGACCGCCGCCTCGAAGGGCTCGCGGGTGGCGTCCGACAGCGACTGGACGCCGGTGACCTTGCGGACGTACTGGCGGGCCGCGGCCTCGATCTCCTCGCCCGTCGCGGCCGGCTCGAGCCCTCGCAGGGTGGTGATGTTTCGGCACATGCCGCCCAGGGTACGTCGCTCCGGACCGTTCGATCACACGGTCGGGTAGCCGTCGTTGACGGCGGAACCGGGGCTGGGCAAGGTCGGGGAAGTGCCCCTCAGACCACGCCCGTTCCGCTCCGCCCGCCCCGAACCCGGCATCCTCGAAGAAGAACCCCCGGAAACCCCGATCCCGGAACAGGCCTGGCCCCGCGTGCGGGCCGACGAACTGGTCACCCTCGTCGCCCACGTCTTCGCCGCGCACGGCGTCCCCGAACCGCGCGCCCGCATCGCCGCCGAAGCACTCTGCCACGGCGATCTCACCGGCTCGCCGGAAACCGGGGTCGCCGAGCTGACCCGGGTGCACCTGCCGCTGCTGAAGAACGGGCTCGTCGTGCCGCACGCCGAGCCGCTGATGATCGCCGACCGCGGGGCCGCCGCGCTGATCGACTACCGGCGTGCGCTCGGGCTCTGGGCCGTCGGGGACGCCATGGACCGGGCGGTGGTGCGGGCCGGCCGCTTCGGCGTCGGGCTCGTCTCGCTGCGCGGGATCGGGCCGTTCGGCCGCGCCGGGCACCACGCCGCGCGGGCCCTCCCGCACGCCATGATCGGCCTGGTGCTGGCCGCCGGCGGGGAGCCCGGCCAGCCGGTGAACCCGCTGGGCATGGCGGCGCCCGGCGGTGCGTACCCCGAGTTCGTCTTCGACCTGGACCGCCCCGGCCCGGAAGCGGCCGGGCTGACGCTGCTGGTCGAGGTCCTCGCCGGGGTGCTCTCCGGCGTCGCCGACCACGAGCACGACACCGGGCTGCTGGTGCTGGCCATCGCGCCGACGACGCTGCGCAGCGCCGACGGCTTCTACCGCGCGGCGAGCGCGTTGTTCGGCAGCATGCTCGGCTGGGAAGGCGGCGCGCCGATCCGCTACCCGGGCTGGCGGGAGGCCCAGCACCTCGAGCAGTGCCGGGCACTGGGCGTGCCACTGGCCGGGCCGGTGCGCCGGGAGCTGGACACCCTCGCCCGGTCGCTCGGCCTGCCGCCGCTGAGCAGCGCGGGTTAGCGGACGAGGACGACCTTGCCGCGGTCGGGGCCCACCGCCACGACGTCGCCGTCGGTCAGCTGGCGGCCGCGGCGGGTCTCGACCTCGCCGTTGACCGTGACCTCTTCCGCGTCGATCAGGTCCTTGGCGTGGGAGCCGTCCTCGGCGAGGCCGGCCAGCTTGAGGAACTGGCCGAGGCGGATCGGCTCTCCGGTGATGGGTACGTCGACGGGCTCGCTCATGCCCCGCATCATGCCGCGTCAGGTGCGGGCGGTCGTCTGCCGGTAGAGCGCCAGGACGTCGGTGTCGAAGTAGCTCGAGTACGACGTGTCGGCGTCGTCGCCGCCGAACTCGAAGCCGCCGATGACCCCGATGACCGTGCCGAGCCGGGTTTCCGGGTTCTGCCCGGTGACCCACGGGCCGCCGCTGGTGCCGGTCGGGAAGCCCGCGCAGTCGACCCGCAGCTGGTAGGTGTCCTGCTTGCTGGTGGTGTTCCGGCAGACCGCGGGCGTCTCGGAGTCGTCGGGGTAACCGGTGAGCGTGATGGGCTGCTCGAACGCGGTGCCGGTGGCCAGCAGGTTCGCGCCGACCAGGCTCTCCAGGGACTTCGTGGTGCCCGCCTGGTGCGCGGTGGCGAAGCCGACGTCGAGGTCCGGGTCCGACGAGTCGCTCCAGCCCGGCGCGACGAGCTCGTCCGAGACCGTCCAGTAGCCGAAGGGCGCGATCCCGTCGTGGTAGCCGGGCGCGAAGGTGAGGCCGGTGAGGTAGCCGCCGCCTTCGCCGTTGTGGATGCAGTGGGCCGCGGTCAGCAGCACGTCGCCTCGCTCGCTGTGCACGACGCTGGCCGTGCAGAAGTGGCCCCCTTCGGCGAACAGCGGGCCGACCGCGGGGCTCGACACCGCTGGCAGGGCGGCCGGTGCCGCCTCGGCCGGGGTGGTTTCCGGCGTGGTCGCGTCCGCGAGCTGCGCCGGCCGGGCCGCGACGACCACGACGAAGGCCACGGCGAGCAGCACGATCGCGGCGAGGGTGAGCAGGACGGCCGGCCGCCGCACGATCATCGCCTCCCTCGCCTGGGTGCTCCCGACGAGACCACCTTAGGGCGACGCACCGGCACGATCAGCGCACCCACAGCAAGCTCACAGCCGCTAACATCGCCTACTCGGGAGTAACCACAGGTGTCGGAGGGCCGATGAAGCAGTTCGCGGACAAGGTCGTGGTGGTCACCGGAGCCGGCTCGGGCATCGGCCGCGCGCTCGCGTGCGAGTTCGCCCGGCGCGGGGCGAGGGTCGCGCTTTCCGACGTCGTCACCGCGAACGCCGAGGAGACGGCCGAGCTCGCCGGGGACGGCGCCCGCGCGTACACCTTGGACGTCGCCGACCGCAGTGCCGTCCTCGCGCACGCCGAAGAAGTCGCCGACGAGTTCGGCGCGGTCAACGTCGTCGTGAACAACGCGGGTGTGGCGCTCGGCGCGACCGTCGAGGAAATGACGTTCGAGGACTACGACTGGCTGATGGGCATCAACCTCGGCGGCGTCGTGAACGGCACCAAGGCGTTCCTGCCGCACCTGATCGCCTCCGGCGAGGGGCACGTCGTCAACATCTCCAGCGTCTTCGGCTTCGTCGGCGTGCCGACGCAGAGCGCCTACAACGCGGCGAAGTTCGCGGTTCGCGGATTCACCGAGGCACTGCGCGAAGAAATGCTGATCGCCCGGCACCCGGTCGCGGTGAGCTGCGTGCACCCCGGCGGCATCAAGACCAACATCGTCCGCAACTCCCGCAGCGCCGCCGAGGACCAGGAGAAGGCCGCGCGGGGCTTCGAGCGGATCGCCCGCACCACCCCGGAGAAGGCGGCGCAGACGATCCTGCGGGGGATCGAACGGAAGTCGGCGCGGATTCTCATCGGACCCGACGCCTACGTCATCGACGCCATTCCGCGCGTGCTCGGCTCGGCTTACCAGCGGCCGCTGGCCGCACTCGCGCGGCTCGGGCTGAAGCAGTCGTAAAGCCGACCTTCACTCAATGGAGTTGCGTTTCGGACAGCACCGTCCGAAATGGTCCAGAATTCGTGGGGTCCCCCAGCCCCGTCCCGGAGGTCCCCGATGCTTCGCACCGCACCGCGCAGTGCGACCCGTCCGTCCCGTGACCGCGCCGCGGTGGAACTGCTGGATCGCACCGGCATCGTCGCGGCGAGCCTGCCCCGGCGCCGCCGCACCGACGACGAGGTGGCCCGGGCGGAGGCGCCGATCTACACCCGGCCGCCGGTGTGCGACCAGGACCTGCGCCCGAAGTCGGTGGTGATCCGGCGCCGCGCCCGGATCTGGCTCGGCGGCGGGGCCGCGGTGCTGCTCGTCGCGGCCGGCTGGCTGGGTGGCGGGCTGTTCACCGGCGGCCTGTTCGCCCCGCCGGAACGTGACGTCGCCCAGCTCGACGCGCGCCCGGCGGTCGCCGCGGCCCCCGCGCCGGAGCCGCAGCCGGCCCCGCAGGCGCCGGTCGTCGTCACGCCCGCGCCGAAGACCGTGTACGTGCCGGTGCCCGCGAAGCCGGCCCCCCGGCAGCAGGCGCAGGCTCAGGCGCAGGCGAAACCGCAGCCGAAGAAGCCGGTGCCGGACGAGGAAGCCGAGGCGCGGGCCGACCTGCCGTCCCCGGGCGCGTCGTCGACCCCCAACCCGATCCAGGCCTGGGTCGAGGTCGCCGAGAGCATGGCGCAGCGCTACGGCGGCCGCTGAATCAGGCCCCTGACCAGCGGTACTCGTGTTCGGGACGGCCTGTGGCGCCGTAGCGCAGCCGCATCTGGACCGTCCCGGACTCGGCCAGCGCGGTGAGGTACCGCTGCGCCGTGGCCCGAGCCATGCCCAGCTCGCCCGCGACCTCGGCGGCCGACAACGGCCGCCCGGCACGCCGCAGCTGCTCCGAAACGAGCCGGGAGGTCGCCGTCGACTGGCCCTTCGGCGCGGTCGTGCGGTCCTGGTCGTGCAGCACGCGGTACGCGCGGTCGACGTCGTCCTGGGCCAGGGCCCGGTCTCCGGCGAGCAGGCCGCGGAAGCGCGCGTACGACGTCAGCCGTTCCGCGAGCTGGCGGGTGGTGAACGGCTTGATCAGGTAGTTCAGCGCACCGGCCCGGATCGCCGCGGCCACCGACGCGCTGTCGGTCGCCGCGGAGAGCACGATCGTGTCGGTCTGCAGCTCCGGGAGCACCGCGAGGCCGGACTCGTCGGGCAGGTAGACGTCGAGCAGGACCAGGTCGGGCGAAAGCTCCCGGACGCGGGCGCGGGCCTCGGCGGCGGTGTGCGCGGTGCCCACCACCGCGAAGCCCTCGACCTCCTCGACGAACCCGGCGTGCACCCCGGCGACCCGGAAGTCGTCGTCGACGATGAGCGTGCGGATCATCCGTCCTCCGTCAGCATTCCGGGCAGTTTGGCGACGAACAGGGCCCCGGTCTCGCCTTCGCCGGGGTCGGCCAGCCAGACGTCGCCGCCGCGGGCGCGGGCGGCCTGCCGGGCGAGCGCCAGGCCGAGGCCGTGGCCGGGCGCGATCTTCGTCGAAACGCCTTCGTCGAACAACGTCCGCCGCAGGTCCGCGGGTACGCCCGGCCCACTGTCCACAACGGACACGTGTAGCGTGGTGCCCTCGGCGAGCAGGCCGACCTCGACGGTCGCCGGCCGCCGCGGGCCCATCCGGGCGGCGTGCAGGGCGTTGTCGACGAGGTTGCCGATCACGGTGTTCGCGGCGATCGGGTCGGTCACCGCCGTGGGCACCCAGGTGTCTTCGGCGAGCTTGAGGGCGAGGCCCTTTTCCTGTGCCTGCTCGGTTTTCGCGACGAGCAGCGCCTGCAGGTACGGGTCGGCGACGGCGTCGCCCAGCTCGCTCGGGCGCGCCGACGTCGAGTCCGTCAGCGTCTGCAGGTACTCGACGGCCTCCGTGTGGTGGCCGAGCTGGAGCAGGCCGTACAGCGTGTGCAGCCGGTTGGCGAACTCGTGCCGCTGGGCGCGCAGGCCGTCGGACAGCGCGCGGATGCCGTCGAGCTCGCGGGTGAGCGTGTCGAGGTCGGTGCGGTCGCGGAAGGTGAGCACGGTGCCGATCGGGCGGTCGTCCAGGCGCACGGCCCGCGAGTTGATCACCAGCACGCGGTTCCCGGCGACCGCGAGGAGGTTGTCGACCGGCCGTCCTTCGGCGACGGCCTTGTGCACCCGCGGGCTGAGTTCGAGCTCGGACATCGCCGCGCCGAGCGGGAGTTCGGTGCCGAGCAGGCGTTCGGCCTCGTCGTTGCGGACCGAGACGCGGTTGTGCCCGTCGACGGCCAGCACGCCTTCGCCGATCCCGTGCAGAACCGCTTCGCGCTCGTAGAGCAGCTCGGTCAGTTCGTGCGGCTCGAGGCCGTGCGTGACGCGCCGCAGCCGCCGGTTCAGCAGCGCCGACGCGCCCGCGCCGAGCAGCAGCGCGCCGCCGGCGAACAGGAGCGTGATGGTCAGCAGGCGGTTGAAGTCACCCGTCGGATCGCCGACCTCGAACCCGACGCTGACCTCGCCGACCACGCGTTGTCCCTGCCAGATCGGGGTCTTGCTGCGGACGGACAGCCCGAGCGTGCCGCTCTGCACCGCGCTGACTTCGTCCTGCCCGGCGAGGGCGACCTCGGGGGAGGTGCTCACCTTCTGGCCGATCAGGCTCTCCGTCGGGTGGGCGAGCCGGATGCCCTTGTCGTCGGTGATCACGACGAAGAGGGCCTCGTTGGCCTTCGTCACGGCCAAGACCCGCTCTTCGAGGGGACCGCCCGGGAGCTTCGCGGCCGCGTTGGCGACGACGACCGGGTCCGCGGCGACGGACTTCGCGATGGCCAGCGCCCGGCGGCCGTACTGATCGGTGAGGGTGCGGGACAGCAGCACGCTGACCAGGGCGACCCCGATTCCCACGACCAAGGTGACCACGCCGATCTGCAGCAGCAGCACCTGCCTGCTGAACCGCATCCGCGGGAAGAGCGCCCACTTTGGCATGGCGGGGACCATACCCCCAGGTCACAGCAGTGCGCTAAATGAGCAAAACATTCAGAACGCACAGCTCGCGCGGAGAACGTCGACAAGCTTCACCTCGGCGACTCGCGTCCTTAACGTCCCTTCCCAACGTGAGCCCCACCACGTGACGAAGGAGTCACCTCCACCATGGTTCCCCCACTGATCGAACTCACCGGAGCCACCAAACGGTTCCCGAGCGGGTCCGGTTCCGTGCACACGGCCGTCCGCGATCTGACCATGACCGTCCAGCCCGGCGAGTTCGTCGCCGTCGTCGGCCCCACCGGCTGCGGCAAGTCGACGACGCTCTCGCTGGTCTCCGGCCTGCAGCCGCCGTCGGCCGGCCGGGTGCGGGTGAACGGCGCGGACGTGAAGTCCATTCCGGACGGGGTCGGCTACATGTTCCAGACCGACGCGGTGATGCCGTGGCGCTCGGTGCTGGAGAACGTCGCTTCCGGCCCGCGCTTCCGCGGGGTGCCGAAGGCCGAGGCCCGCGCGCAGGCCGTCGACTGGATCGCCCGCGTCGGGCTCGCCGGGTTCGAGAAGTACTACCCGCACCAGCTCTCCGGCGGCATGCGCAAGCGTGTGGCGCTGGCCCAGACGCTCGTCACCAAGCCGAAGATCCTGCTGATGGACGAGCCGTTCTCCGCGCTCGACGTCCAGACGCGGGCGCTGATGCAGGACGAGCTGCTGCGGCTGTGGTCCGGTTCGGGTGCCGCGGTGATCTTCGTGACGCACGACCTCGACGAAGCCATCGCGCTGGCGGACAAGGTCGTCGTGCTGACGACCGGGCCGGCCACCGTGAAGGACGTCTTCGAGATTCCCCTGGAACGGCCGCGGAAGGTGGAGGAGCTGCGGCTGACCGAGGAGTTCCGCAGGCTCTACGCCGACATCTGGGAATCACTGCGCAGCGAGGTCGACAAGGCCCGTGAGAAGGGAGCGAGCAATGTCGCTTGAGACCCCCGCGGCCCCGGCCGCTCCCTTGCCGGTCCTGGAGACCGAGCAGGACATCCTGGCCCGCGCGAAGCAGGCCACCGCGCGCCGCAAGCGCAACATCTGGCTGCTGCGCCTGGCGATCGTCGTCGTCTGGCTGGGCAGCTGGGAGCTGACCGCGACGTACTGGATCGACCCGTTCTTCTACTCGAAGCCGTCGAAGATCTGGGAACGGCTCGTCGAGTGGTTCAGCACCGGAACCGACTTCGGCTCGATCTGGTACCAGATCCTGGTGACCGTCGAGGAGGCCGCGATCGGCTTCGTCATCGGCGCCATCGCCGGTGTCGTGTTCGGCGTGATCCTCGGCCGCAGCAGCTACCTCGCGCAGGTGCTGGCGCCGTTCATCAAGGCCGCCAACGCCCTGCCGCGCATCGTGCTCGCCGCGCTGTTCGTCATCTGGTTCGGGCTCGGGCTGTCGTCGAAGGTCGCGACCGTCGTCGTACTCGTGTTCTTCGCGGTGTTCTTCAACGCCTTCACCGGCGCCCGCGAGGTGGACCGGAACCTGATCGACAACGCCCGCATCCTCGGCGCGACCCGCGGCCAGGTGCTCAAGTCGATCGTGCTGCCCAGCGCGACGTCGTGGATCCTATCGTCGCTGCACGTGGCGTTCGGCTTCGCGCTGATCGGCGCGGTCGTCGGCGAGTACACCGGCGCGAAGGCCGGCATGGGCTTCCTGATCGCCAACGCCCAGGGCACGTTCGACACCGCCGGGGTGTACGCCGGGATGCTGATCATCACCGTCGTCGCGCTGCTGGCCGAGTGGGGGATCAGCACGCTGGAAGGCAGGCTGCTGCGGTGGCGGCCGCCGTCGGCCTCCGAAGCCGCGATCAAGGCGGTCTGATATGCGTCTCAAGAGGACAGTCGGCGTGGTGGCCGCGCTCGCGGTCGCACTGGCCGGGGTCACCGCCTGCCGCGACTCGCGGGAGATCGCGCTCGGCACCACCGGGAAGCCGCACATCAAGATCATGGTCGGCGGCCTGTCGAAGGTGATCTACCTGCCCGGCCAGCTGGCCCAGCAGATCGGCGCGTACCAGCGGCAGGGCCTCGACGTCGAGCTCTTCGACCAGCCGTCCGGCGCGAACGCCGAGACGTCGCTGCTGGCCGGCGAGGTGCAGGCGGTGGTCGGGTTCTACGACCACACGATCGACCTGCAGGCCAAGGAACAGTGCATCGAAAGCGTGGTGCAGTTCGCGAACGTGCCGGGCGAGGCCGAGATGGTCGCGACGGCGAAGGCGGGCGAGGTCAGGTCCGGCGCGGACTTCAAGGGCCGCAACCTGGGCGTCACGTCGCTGGGTTCCTCGACGGACTTCCTGACGAAGGCCCTGGCCCTGCGCGGCGGCGTCACGTCGAAGGAATACACGCCGGTGAAGGTCGGGGCCGGGCAGACGTTCATCTCGGCGATGAACCAGGGCTCGATCGACGCCGGAATGACGACCGACCCGACGATCGCGCAGCTGACGAACACGGGCCAGGCGAAGGTGCTTTTCGACATGCGCACGGTCGAAGGCACGAAGGCCGCGTTGGGTGGTTTGTACCCGGCGAGCTCGCTGTACATGGGCTGCGAGATCGTCAAACGCTATCCGGACATCGTGCAGAAGCTGGCCAACGCGTACGTCGAGACCCTCAAGTGGATTTCTTCGCACACACCGGAACAGGTCGCCGCGATGATGCCGCCGTCGTTCGCGGGCGGGGACAAGGCGCTGTACGTGAAGTCGCTGCGGGACAGCCTGCCGATGTTCACCAAGGACGGCCGGATGGACCCGGCGGGCGCGCAGAACGTCCTCAAGGTGCTCGGCGAGTCGTCGAGCAACGTGAAGCCCAAGAAAGAAAAGATAGACCTGTCGAAGACGTACACGACCCAGTTCGTGGACGCCGCGCACGCGCAGGCTCAGCAATAGCCCCGCTCACCTGACCGGGCGGTAGGTGAGCGACATGGACCCGTAAAGGCCTCTTCCCCCGCGGAGGCCTTTACGGGTCTTCACCGAGACGGCTATTTGAGGCCGCCGACCGCCCAGGCGACCACCATCAGGGCGAGCACCAGCGAGATGGCCGCCTGCAGCATCATCGTCATCTTCGCCCAGATCCGCAGGGGCATGACGTCGGTGGGGCTGAAGGCGGCCGCGTTGGTGAACGAGAAGTACAGGTAGTCCAGATAGGACGGCTCCCAGTCGCGGTGCGCGAGGTCCGGGTCGGCCATCTGCGGGAACTGCAGGTCGGGGAACTCGGCCCGGCCCGCGGCCCGGCGGCCCGGTCCGCCGCGGTCGAACTCCCAGTACCACAGGGAGAAGACCACGACGTTCGTCCAGTAGACGACGCCGCCGGTGACGAGCACGGCGCCGGCCCGGTCGTCGATCGTGCCGGTGCCGATGCCGTAGACCAGGCTCGCCGCCGACCAGGCGTTCACCACGGTGACCAGGCCGACGATGAGCAGGGAGATGGTCCGCTCGACGGCGCTGACGTGCGTCATCCGTCCCGGGTTGACCAGCAGCAGCGCGACGACGAGCAGCACGGACACGGCGGGCAGCAGCCACCACGGGCGCAGCGCCATGTCGTCGGGCAGGGCGACCTGCAGGACGAGCGTCGCGACGACGACGCCCATCGCGGGCCAGCGGGTCTCCCCGGAAGTCCGCCGCCGCCACGCGGGAAGTGCCTCTTCAGTCACCGGCCCACGCTAACGACCCCGCGGGCACTTTCACGTGAAAGTGCCCCTCCCAGGGCGGCACTTTCACGTGAAAGTGCCGCGGAGGGTCAGCCGGCGGGGGCGGTGGTGACCTCGCCGGGGAGCTTGCGGGCCACGTCCGTGCGTGAGCGGGCACCGAGTTTGCGCAGGACCTTGGCCACGTGCTGTTCCACCGTTCGCGGGGAGAGGAACAGGCCGTCCGCGATCTCGCGGTTCGTGCGTCCCTCCGCGAGCATCCGCGCCACTTCGCGCTCCCGCGGCGACAGCTCACTGCCGTACCCCCGCCGTCCGCGTTGCGAAGGCGCCCAAGCGCCGTGCTCGCGCAGCTGGTGACGGCAGCGTCCGGCGTCGCGGGTCGCGCCGAGCTGCTCGTACGCCTCGGCCGCCGAAGTCAGCTCGTCGACGGCCGACCGGTTGCCCGCCGCCAGGCGGCACATCGACGCGCGTTCGCGCATGGCCGTCGCCGGGTAGGGCATCGGCAGGGCCGCGTAGCCGGACGCCGCTTCGTCGAACAACGTCGCCGCGGCCAGGTGCTTGCCGCGTGCCTCGAGCAGGACCGCGCGGCCGGCCACCAGCGCGGCCGCGGCCACCGGCGCGTCACGGCCCTCGATGCCGCGCGCGAACGCCTCGACCACGTTGTCGGCCTCCGGCCAGCGCCCGGCCCGCGCGTACGCCTGCGCCGCCGCCGGGACCAGCGCGGCCGCCCAGATCCAGACGCCCTTGCGCCCGGCCGCGGCCACCGCCGTGTCGGCCGCCGCGCAGGCGCCGTCGACGTCGTCGGTCGCCAGCAGCACCGAGATCAGCACCCCGGCGGCCGAGAGCACCACCGGGATCGGGCCGCGGTCCGGCGCGTGCACGCTCGCCGCCGTCAGGTGCCGTTGCGCGGCGGCGAACTCCCCGCGCACGGCCGCGAGGCCGCCGAGCACCAGCGAGGACTCCATGACGATCGGGCCGAGCTCCGGGTAGCTGTCCCGCAGCTGCTCGGCGGCTTCGGCGAGGCCGGTCCAGCGCCCGCGCACCCAGTCCAGCCGGACGCGGGTGCCCTGGATCAGGCCGATCGCGTACAGCGCGCCCGCGTCGGTCGCGCGCCGGACGCCCTCGGTCACCAGCCGCTCGGCGCGGTCGAGGTGCCCGGCCCACGACTGCCCGTCGGCCAGGTTGCACCACAGCCGGGCCAGCTGGACGCGCTCGGCGACCGTGCCGACGGTGTCCGACAGCGCTTCGAACTCCGTCCACGCCGAGCCGTCGCCGACGTGCGACGCCGCCGCGATGCGGTCGGCGGTCAGCGCGAGCCGCAGCTCGGGGTCGTCGAGCCGCTCGTAGACCTCGCCCGCGCGAGCCCGCCAGGCTTCGTGCCACGACAACGGCGTCAGCCCGTCGATCGGCTGGGCGAGCAGGGTGATCCCCCGGGCGGCGAGGTCCGGCCGGTCGGTCAGCTCGCCGACCGCGCGCTCGACCTCCAGGCGGCCCCGGCCGAGCCCGCCGATGGTCCGGACCAGCAGCATGCCGACGCTCAGCCGGATCGACCCGCGGACCGACGGCGGCAGCGTCACCTCTTCGAGGACGCGCTGCAGCGTGCCGAGCACCTCGGGGCGGAACCCGCGCAGCGCGACCTGGCTCAGCTTGCCCGCCACACGCCCGGTGTCGGCCTGCGACGGCCCGGGTTCGGCGAGCACCGACTGCAGGAGGTCGATCGCGCGGGACGTCTCGCCGCGGGTGATGGCCTCGTCGGCGGCCGCTTCCGCGTAGTGCCGCCACTGGTCGACGCGGCCGGCGGCGCGCGAGTGCCGGGCCAGCAGGGTGAGCGGCGGGGACGGCTGCGCGGCGAGCACGCGGATCGCCTGCGCGTGCAGCAAAGCGCGTTCGGGTCCGCTCACCGTGTCGTAGACCGCCTTGCGCGCCAGCGGGTGCCGGAAGCCGTACTTGCCGTCGCCGACTTCGCCGAGCACTCCGCCGGAGAGGGCGTCGAGCAACGCCGTGCGGAGAACGTCACCGGAGAGGCCGGCCAGCTCGCCGAGCACGGTGGCGTCGGCGCCGACGCCGAGCACCGCGGCCGCGCCGGCGAGCCGTACGGCGTGCTCGGGCAGCGCGGACAGCCGTTCGGTGACGGCTTCCCGCAGCAGCACCGGGACTTCGAGGTTCTCCAGCAGGCGGTCGGAAAGGACCTCGCCGACCGGGAGCCGTTCGGCCGCTTCCTTCAGCGCCCGCAGCGTTTCCTCGACGACGAACGGGATCCCGGCCGTGCATTCGTGCAGCTTCGCCGCGAAGTCGTCGGTCACCCGGGGCAGGTCGAGCAGGTCGGCGGCCAGCTCGCGCACCGCGGCGACATCGAGCGCGCCGAGCGCGACGCGGGCGGAATGGACCGCCGGGCCGGTCCGGAACGGGGCACCCCGCGTGTCGGTCCCCGACCGGTAGGTGGCGACCACCGCCAGCTCGGGCGGCATCGAGCCGGAGAGGAACCGCATGAGGTCGCGGGTGTCCTCGTCGGCCCACTGGAGGTCGTCGATGAGCAGGAGCGCCGGTCCGCAGGCTTGGAGGAGTTCCCGCACCGCGCGGAACACGCGATGGCGTTCGGCGACCGGGTCGGGGAGGGGTTCGGGCCGCTCGGGAAGCGCTTCCGCGAGTTCCGGCAGCAACGGCCGCAGCACGCCGGCGACCGGGCTGAGCGGGCCGAGCGGGGTGTCGCCCACGGCGCGAAGCGCTTCCAGGATGGGTCCGTAGGGAAAGGGTTCCCGCAACGGCTGGCAGGCGCCGGCGAGCACGCGACCGCCGTCGAACTCCTTGCGCCGTCCGATCTCCGCGAGCAGCCGGGTGCGGCCCATGCCGGCTTCACCCTCGATCAGGACCGCGGCCGGGCGCCTTCGGAGGACGGCGACGATGGCGTCGAGCTCGGTGTCGCGGCCGGTCAGCCGGGCGGGTCCCGACCGGACGGACACCGAGGTGGGGCGGGGGGTGGTCAGCCACATATGACCTCCTCGACGCACACCGGAGAACTGGTGCGCGGAGCCTAAGCAGCGCTGATCCGTCCGTAAACCTTTCACCGAATACGGGGCCGGTGCTGTCGTCACACGTCCGCCTACCGACCGTCACCGATTTGCTGCGGGAACCGGGGGGATCGGGTCACCCAGCGTGCGAATCGCGGGCCGATCGCGCGTTCGAGCGTCGCTTCACGCGTTCGAGTGGTGTGGACAACTACTGAAAGTAGTTCACGGAAACCCTACTTACGGACCTGTCCGACCGGGTGACGGCGGACGCTTGAGTCCGGCTGGAGCAGGGGATACGTCCGCGGTGAATGCGTATACCCATTCGCCGGGCGCCCGGATTGCACCGTAACGCCCCCTGCGGGGACGCTCACCCGGGGAGTACCACTGCGTGGCCGGTGTGGAGCCGCGCGTAACCACCTAGGGAGAAGCATGAAGATCGCGAGACTTCTCGGTGCCGCTGCCACCGCGGTCATGGCGACGGGCGCGCTGGCCGCGACCGCCGTCCCCGCGTCGGGCCAGGACCTGCTGAACCCCGACATGGTGCCCGCCATGCAGCGGGACCTCGGCCTGACCCACGACCAGGCGATCGCGCGGCTGAAGAGCGAGGACGTCGCGACCCGGGTCACCGAATCGCTGACCGCGGCGCTCGGCGACGCGTTCGGTGGCGCCACCTACAACGCCGCCACGGGCAAGGCGCACGTCACCACGACGAACGCCGCGCTGGCCGGCAAGATCCGCGAAGCGGGCGCCGAAGCGGAAGTCGTGCGGTTCAGCGCGCGCCAGCTCAATTCCACTGTGGACACCCTCAACGCGGCCGACAAGGCGGCGCCCGCCGCGATCACCGGCTGGGGCGTCGACGACGCCACCAACCGCGTCACCCTGGACGTGCTGCAGGGCCAGCGCGCCGCCGCGGACGCGTTCCTCGCCAAGTCCGGTGTGGACAAGTCCGTGGTGACGATCCGCGAAACCGCGGTGAAGCCCACCACCTACGCCAACATCCGCGGTGGCGACGCCTACTACATCGGCGGCTCGTCGCGCTGCTCGGTCGGCTTCGCGACCACGACCGGCTTCGTCACCGCCGGCCACTGCGGTGCGCTCACCGGCGGCGGCTCGCTGACCGGGTCGAACGGGGCGGCACTCGGCAGCTGGATCACCTACCGCTTCCCCGGTGTCGACTACGCGGCGGTCCGGACCAACAGCAGCTGGACCCCGGTCGCCCAGATGAACAACGGGACCGCGGTGCGCGGCCAGTCGAACGCCGCGACCGGCACGTCGGTCTGCAAGGCCGGCTCCACCACCGGCTGGACCTGCGGGACCATCGGCGCCAAGAACCAGAGCGTCCGCTACGCCGAGGGCACGGTCAACGGCATGACCGCGACCAACGTCCGCTCGGCCGCGGGTGACTCGGGCGGCGGCTTCATCGCCGGCAACTACGCGCAGGGCGTCCTGTCCGGCGGCAACACGTCCGTGACGTACTTCTACCCGATCGCCGGCGCGCTTTCCGGCACCGGCACCACCCTCAAGACCAGCTGATCCCGGTACGCGGAAGGGCGGGTTCCGGGCGCCTCCAGCGCGCCCGGAACCCGCCCTTCGTCCTCGCCGCGGGAAGGGGAGGTCTGCGGGTCAGACGTTGCTGATCTCCTCGATCAGCCCGTCGACGTCGAAGTGCGCGCTCTCCTCGCCGAGCGGCACCAGTTCGGTGGAGGCGTCCAGGAAGGTCCGGACGTCTTCGACTTCGAGTTCGAACGACGCATAGCCGTCCGGTGACTCGATTTCCAGGGTGAGGAAATCTTCGTCTTCGGAGAGGTCCGGGCGGATCCGGACGTCGCCGAGGCCGGCCGGCTCGTCGAGCCCGGCCACGAGCAGGTCACGCGCGAAGGTCCACTCGATCCACCGGCCGCGCTCGGTCCGGAAGGCCACGGTGACCGCGAAGGGTTCGTGGGCGTGGTAGGACAGGCGGGACAGGACGGGCGTGGTGCTCTCGTTCAGCAGCACGAACTGGCTCTGGTGTACGGCGTCGGTGTGCACGGCCCCTCCTGGAGTCTCGCGGTCGGTTCGCGCGGCGCGAACTCTCTTCGGCAAGGAGATGACCAGGGCCAACGGTCATGACGGAGAAGCTCTCACGTTCACTTGATCGGTTGCATCCGTCCATTGTGGTGTAACACCGGGCACATACCCCTTGCGTTCAGGCAGACACGGGTCGTGACGGTTCGCGCAGCGCGTCCGGCAGCTTGCGCCGGAGCACGAGCAGCGCGGGGACGGCGGACGCGCAGGTCAGGGCGAGGATGGCCCAGGTCAGCGCGTTGCTGACGCTGAGCAGGGTGGCCAGCAGGCCCGGTGCGAGCGCGAGGGGCAGCCCCCAGGACAGCTGGAAGATGGAGCTGGCCCGCCCTTCGGCCCCCGGCGGAGCGGCCGCGGCGGCCGCGGCGGTGGCGGTCGGGCCGAAGAGGGCTTCGGCGATCGAGAAGCCGAGACTGGTGAGCAGGATCAGCACGGTGGCCACCGGCAGCGAAACGGCCTGCAGCGGGATCAGCAGCGCGAAGCAGACCGCGAACAGAACGGCGGCCGCGATCAGCCCGGCGGTCCGGCTCCGCCCGGCGAGCAGGGCGACGATCGGCCGCTGCGCGGTGACGACGACCACGGTCCCGACGGTGATCGCGGTCCCGGCGATCCACTGTGGACCATGCAGCAGGTCCCGCACCACGAGCGGCAGCACGGAGAACTTGCTGGCGCTGGCGAGGGTGAACGCCATGTGGGTGACGCAGAACCCGGTGAACCCGCGATCCCCCACCACCGCCCGCCACCCGCCGGAGGGCACTTTCACGTGAAAGTGCCCCTTCCGGCCGGGGACGGCACTTTCACGTGAAAGTGCCGGGAGGAGGCGGATGAGGAGGGCGGCCACCGCGAAGCTCGCCGCGTTCACGTACGCCAGCAGGTGGAAGGCCCACGGGCTGGTGATCGTCGGCAGCACCGCCATCGCCGCCGCGCCGAGGCCCGCGCCCGCGAAGCGGCCGATCGTCTGGGTGGCGAGCACGCGATCGGTGTCGCTGCCCGAGGTGAGCCGGGCCACCATCGGCGCGTTGCACGTCCAGAACAGCCGGTCGCCGAAGCCGGCCACGGCCGATATCGCGATCACCGGCCAGCTCGTGTGCGCCAGCGGGTACGCCGCGAAGGCCGCGAGCCGGACCAGGTTGCCCGCGATGAGCAGGGCACGGGGGCCGAAGCGGTCCATCGCCGCCCCCGTCGCCGGGGCGGTCACGAGGGCCAGCAGGGCGCCGGTGCTCAGCGACGCGCCCGCGTCGACCAGGCCCATGCCCTGCCCGTGCACCAGGAACAACAGGGCGAACGGGACCCACAGCCCGCTGCCCAGCGCGTCGATCAGCGTCGCGACCAGAAAGATCCGAAGCATGCGTCCCCCCGGCGGGACAGCTTACGGGTCGAGCGGCAAGCTGAGGCCCACCTTCACGCGGTCCATCGCCACGCTCGTCGTGAAGTGCCGGACGTCCGGGTTGTCGAAGAACATCCGCCGGGTGAACGCCTCGAAGCCCGCCATGTCCGGGCACGTCACGATCAGCACGAAATCCGCCGTGCCGGTGACGTAGTAGCACTGCTGGACGGCGTCCTCGGCGAGGACCTGGCGGCGGAACCCCTCGAAGACGGCGAGGTTCTCCCGCTCCATCTCGACCGTCACCACGAACGTCATGCTCAGCCCGAGCGCCGCCGGCGACAGCACCGCCACCTCGCGCTCGATGACGCCGGCCTCGCGCAGCCGCTTGATCCGCCGCTGCACCGCCGCGGCGGAGAGGCCGACTTTCGCGCCGATCGTTTCGGCGATCGTGCGGGCGTCCGCCTGGAGGCAGGCGAGGATGGCGAGGTCCAGCTGGTCGAGGTCGGGTGTCCGCACTCCAGCAGGCTAACCGGCACCCCCGACAGTTCGCCGGGTTTCACCCCTCCGTGACGTCGCTCACTACTCCGTCCGAGGGCAAGATGAAACAACTTTTTCAGTGAGCTGGAACACAACTGGCCGGTCTACCAGGGGGTAGCCCATAGAAGTGGAAGACCAGCCGGTCGCTCCGCCAACCCGCCGGCGTGGGGAGGCTGTCCCGTGTCCGCACCTGCCGCCGTGCTGACCGGTCTCGGTTCCTGGTTGCCGGCGAAAGTCCTGGACAACCACGAAATCGCGACCCGGCTCGACACCTCGGACGAGTGGATCCGGACCCGCACCGGGATTCGCGAGCGCCGCGTCGCGGGCCCGGAAGAGTCCACTGTGGACCTCGCGGTCGGCGCGGGCCGCGAAGCGCTCGGGGGCACGTCCGCCGACGCCGTCGTCCTCGCCACCTCCACCCCGGACCAGCCCTGTCCGGCCAGCGCGCCGCAGGTCGCCGCCCGGCTCGGGCTCGGCACGGCCGCGGCCTTCGACGTCAACGCCGTCTGCAGCGGGTTCGTCTACGCCCTCGCCACCGCGGCCGGCTTCATCGCGGGCGGGCTGGCCGAGCGCGTCCTGGTGATCGGCGCCGACACCTTCACCACGCTCATCGACCCCGCCGACCGCACCACCGTGCCGATCTTCGGCGACGGCGCCGGTGCGGTCCTCCTGCGCGCGGGTGACGCCGGCGAGCCCGGCGCGTTCGGCCCGTTCGACCTGCACAGCGAGGGCGAGCACGCCGAACTGCTGTGGGTCGAGGCCGGCGGCGCCCGGAAACGGCTTTCGGAGCACCCGGCCGACCGCTTCCTCGCCATGCAGGGCACGGCCGTGTTCCGGCACGCCTGCGCGCGGATGGCGGAGTCGTCCCGCACCGTCCTGGACCGCGCGGGCTGGATGGTCGGCGACGTCGACCGCTTCGTCGGGCACCAGGCGAACATCCGGATCCTCCAGGCGACGGCGAAGCAGCTCGGCATGCCCGCCGACGCCGTGGTCGCCAACATCGACCGGGTCGGCAACACCAGCGCCGCGTCCATCCCGCTCGCCATGGCCGACGCCCGCGCCGACGGCACCCTCGTCCCGGGCCACCGCGTGCTGCTCAGCGCGTTCGGGGCCGGCCTGACCTGGGGTTCGACCGTGCTGCGCTGGCCGGATCTGGATCAGTCGTCCTGAGAGCCGGTCGTCCAGGTCGGCGTCGCTTCCTCGCGGCCGCGCAGCTCCAGCTCACCGTGCTTCTCCCAGCACGCGGCTTCGCTCGGCAGGGCCGCTGAGACGACCGCGTCGCTGGCGAGGACCCGCGACGGGACAGCCTTGGCGAGTTCCGTGAGCCGCGCGGCCTCGTTGACCGCGTCGCCGATCACGGTGTACTCGAGCCGGCTGCTGGAGCCGAGCTGCCCGGCGAACACCGGGCCGCTCGAGACGCCGATGCCGAGGTCGAGCTCGCCGGCCTCGCGGACCGCGTCCCGGATCGCCCGCGCCGCCGCCAGCGCGGCCGTCGGGGCGTCCGCGAGCCGCGTCGGCGCGCCGAAGATGCACAGCGCGGCGTCGCCCTGGAACTTGTTGACCAGCCCGCCGCGCGCGTTGACCGCGGAGACGACCGCGGCGAACAGCCGGTTCAGCTTCCCGACCAGTTCCTCCGGCGGGGTGCGGTAGGCCAGCGCGGTCGAGTCGACGACGTCGACGAACAACGCCGTGACCTCGCGGACGTCGCCCGAGAGGGACGCGCCGTACTCCAGCGCGTGCCGGGCGACGTCGGCGCCGACGTGCCTGCCGAACAGGTCCCGCATCCGCGCCTGCTCGCGCAGGCCGGCCGCCAGCTGGTTCACCGACGTCTGGAGGAGGCCGATTTCGCTGGAGTCGTCGACGTCCACGGTGACGTCGGTGTCGCCGCGCGCGATCTCGTCGAGCGCCACCCGCAGCCGGTGCAGCGGCGCCGCGACCGCCCTGGCCAGCAGCGCCGTGCCGAGCGCGCCGACACCGAGGCCGAGCACCGACAGCATGATCAGGCTGGCCGTGTGGTCGCCCGAGCCCGGTTCCGGCGGCACGGCGATCAGCAGCACGCCGACGAACGGGACGCCGCTGGCCAGCGCCCAGGTGACGACCAGCCGGGTCAGCACGGTGACCGGCAGGGAGCCGCGCGGCGGCAGGACGTCCAGTGCGATCGTCATCACCGGCCGCGCCACCCACTCGGCGGCGAGGTAGGTGAGCCCCACGGTGGTGAGCCCGCCGAGCCCGATCACGGTGGCCATGCCGACGGCGTCGCGGGCCGAGCCGAGCACGCCGGCGAGCACGGTGAGGACGATGGTGCCGATCAGCCAGAGCGTGCCGCTGACCACCGCCATGTCGACCGGCAGCCGCAGCGCGCGCCGCGCCTCGCTCTCCGACGGCGGGCGGCCGAGCACGAACCAGATGGCGGTGCGCCGCTGCAGCCACGCCGTCCACAACGTCCCGGCGAGCAGGGCCGCGGCGACGATGCCGGCCGCGGTCAGGCCGAGCACCCAGCCGCGGTCGCCGACGTCCCCCGGCAGGCCCTGCAGCACGAGCAGCAGGGCGACCACGCCGGACCCGGCGACGCTCGAGCCGATGCCCAGCCCGGCGAAGCCCAGGCTGGTGCGCAACACCACCCGGAAGTTCCCTACGGCGATCTTGCGCACGGTGGTGATCGTACGGCCGAAAATGCGTGGCTACCGCCGGTGCCCGCTGGTTACGGTGCGGATCATGGACCCCCTCTCCCCGGACGAGATCCGGGCCTCGTTCGTCAACTGCACCCGCGGCGAGGCCAAGGGCGTGACGCTGCCCGCCCGGCCCGAGGAGATCCCGTGGGAGCGGCGCGAGTTCCTCGGCTGGCGCGACCCGAAGGCGCCCGCGCGTGCCTACCTCGTGCTGCCCCACGGCGGTACGGTCGTCGGGCTCGCCCTGCGTGCGGCCGCGCCGCCGAAGTCACGTCTGCGCAGCAACACCTGCGGCTTCTGCACCACCACGCACGGGCTCGCCGACATCACGCTGTTCTCGGGCAAGCGCGCCGGGAAGTCCGGCCGTGACGGCAACACGCTGGGCATGTACGCCTGCGGCGACCTGGCGTGCAGCCAGTACGTCCGCGGCGAGCGGAAGCCGGATGTCCCCCAGCCGTACGAGACGCTCACCGTCGAGGAGCGCATCGCGCGGCTGGAGGAGAAGCTGCACAAGTTCGTCGCGCGGGTGCTGGAGCCGCGTTAGAAGCGGTACCGGACGATGTGCGCGGTCCGGGCCAGTGCCGGGAAGACCTTCAGCATCCGCAGCTGGAACCGGGTCATCGGGCCCATCTTGGCCAGCACGTCCGGGGTCGCCCAGTGTCCGGCGTCCAATGAGGACTCACACGTGAGGCCGTAGCGCTCGAGCTCCCGCGGGTCGTCGACGCCCCAGTACAGCGTCGCGCCCGCCTTGCGCACCGGCGCGTTGAGCTTCTGGATCTTGATGGCGGTCCGGTTGAACAGGTCGCAGATCAGCTCGCCCGAGCCGAACTTCGCGACCAGCCGGCGGATCAGCTCGGTGCCGGCCTCGGGCTTCAGGTACATCGTGAGGCCCTCGGCGACGATCAGCGCCGGCTGGTCCGACGGCACCCGGTCGAGCCACCCGAAGTCGGTCACCGACGAGCCGATGTGGGTGTGGTTCGGCGCGTGCTCGTAGAGCTTTTCGCGCAGCTCGACGACCTCGGGGTAGTCGACGTCGTACC
This sequence comes from Amycolatopsis rifamycinica, assembly GCF_000695625.1. Classification (GTDB taxonomy): domain Bacteria; phylum Actinomycetota; class Actinomycetes; order Mycobacteriales; family Pseudonocardiaceae; genus Amycolatopsis; species Amycolatopsis rifamycinica. The sequence goes on along the minus strand of NZ_JMQI01000079.1, from coordinate 144,722 downwards.
AGTGGACGGTCTCCGGCGGCGCGAGGCGCTGGAAGCGGGTGTCCATGCCGCAGCCCAGGTGCAGCACGATGGCGTCCGGGTGGTCGCGCAGGTACTCGGCGGCCCAGTCGTCGATCGGCTTCGCCCGCAGGACGACCGAGACCGCCCGGTCGGGGGAGATGCCGATCTTGGTGAAGTCGTAGTCGATCCGGCGGACGGCGTCGTCGGCCGCCTTGTCGCCGAGGATCGGGTGCGCGCTGCGGTAGTCGAGGGCGCGGCCGTACAGGGTGGCGAGGTTGGTGGCTTTTTCTTCGGTGAAGCGGACCTTCTCCATCACGACCCCCAGAAGTTTCACAACCTCGTGAAAAGTCTAGCGCGTTTCGGGGTGGGCGGCGTAGTCGTGCGCGTAGGTCTTGGCGTCCACCAGGTGCTTGAGGGTCAGCTCGCGGGCGGCGGCGGGGTCGGACCGCCGGATGGCGTCGAGGATGGCGCGGTGGTCGGCGACGGCCTTGCGGATCTGCCCGGGCAGCCGCAGCGCCGCCCGCCGCTCCTCGCCGACCAGGGCGAGCACGGACCGCAGCAGCCCGGCGACGTCGTCGTTGCCGGCGTTCTGCGCGATCACCCGGTGGAACTCGGCGTCGGCGGCGATGACGTGCAGCATGTCCCCGGCTTCGGCGGCCCGCGCCATCTCGGCGACGTTGTCCTCGAGCCGGCTCACGGTTTTCGGGGTGGCGTGCCGGGCCAGCCGTTCGGCGAGGGTGGGCTCGACGGTCGCCCGCAGGTCGAACAGCTTCTCGACGAGCTGGTCGTGCTCGGTGAACCAGGTCCGCAAGGGCTGTTCCTGCTGCTCACGGACGTAGGTGCCGGAGCCGGCGCGGATCTGGACGTACCCGATGGAGGCGAGCACGCGCAGGGCCTGCCGCAGCGACCCCCGGCTGATGCCGAGCTCCTCGCACAGGACGCGCTCGGCGGGCAGCCGGGAGCCCGGCGGCAGGTCGCCGGCGTCGATCCGCGCCCGCAGCCGGTCGACGGTCGCGCTCCAGACCTGCTCGCTGTCCACCCGCTCATCCTGTCAGTTCGCGGAATTGTCGGGGGTGGCTGCCATGATCACCGGCATGGACATCCTGGGGGCTTGGGTGCACGGCTGGGCGGTCTCCCGGGCGACCGCGCCCCCGGTGGCCGAGCCCGACGGCTACCGGATCGACGTCGGCCTGCCCGGCCACCGGGTCCGCTACCTGCTGCGGACACCGGCGGCGGTGGCGGCGCGGGCCCGCACGGTGGCGGCGCCGGGAACGTGGCTCAAGACGTGCGGCTCGCGTCCCGAGGTGCTGGCGGGCCTGACTCCGGCGTGGACGCCGGGGGAGACGGAGTACCTGATGGCGTTCGAGGGGGCCATGCCGCCGGTCGCGGTGCCCGCGTCGTACTCGGTGGAGGTGGTGGGCGACGGACCGGTGTGGGAGGTGCGGGTGTCCTCCGGCGACGCTCCGGCGGCCCGGGGCCAGGTGGCGGTCGCTTCGGGGGTCGCGGTGTTCGACCGGATCGAGACCGAGCCGGAGCACCGGAGGCGAGGCCTCGGCCGCGTGGTGATGCACCGGCTGGCCGTCGCGGCCGGGGCGCAGTCGAGCGTGCTGCTGGCGTCGGAAGCCGGGCGTGGGCTGTACAGCGCGCTGGGCTGGCGGGTGGAGTCGGAGGTGGTGCCCGCACACGTGAGCTGAGTGTCTGGCCTGCCACATCTGTCCCGTGTACGTCGCGGGCGGGCGCCACGGTGCTTAGGCTCCGCACGTGATTGCTTCATGACGTGGTGGCACGCGCTGATCGTCGTGGTCGCCGGGGTCTGGGCGGGGACCATCAACGCCGTCGTCGGGTCGGGGACGCTCGTCACGTTCCCCGTGCTCGTGGCGCTGGGCTACCCGCCGGTGACGGCGACGACGTCCAACGCCATCGGTCTCGCGCCCGGCACGCTCAGCGGTGCGTGGGGGTACCGGCACGAGCTCAAGGGCTACTGGCCGCAGACGGCCAAGTTCGCCGTCGCGTCCTTCCTCGGGGCCATCGGTGGCACCATCCTGCTGCTTTCCCTGCCGAAGGACGCCTTCGAGGCCGTCGTGCCCGTGCTCGTCGGCCTGGCCGTGGTCCTCGTGATCATCCAGCCGAAGGTGTCGAAGTGGGTCGCCGAGCGGCGCGAACAGAACGGGACCGAGCACAAGCCCGGGCCGCTGCTGATGTTCTTCATCTTCCTCATCGGCATCTACGGCGGGTACTTCACCGCCGCGCAGGGCGTGATGCTGATGGCCGTGATGGGGATGCTGCTGTCCGAGCCGCTGCAGAAGCTCAACGGCGTCAAGAACGTCCTCGCCGCCGTCGTCAACCTCGTCGCCGGGGTCATCTACGCGTTCGTCGCGCCGATCAGCTGGGCCGTCGTGCTGTGGCTGGCCGTCGGCTCGCTCGCCGGCGGCTTCCTCGGCGCGAAGATCGGCCGGAAGCTGCCGCCGGCGGTGCTGCGCGGCGTCATCGTGGTGATCGGCGTCGCCGCCGTCATCCAGCTGGTGGTCAAGCAGTTCGCGAGCTGAAGTCGCGGGCCGCGGCCAGGAACAGGTCGTTCTCCTCGCGGGTTCCGATCGTCACGCGGACGCCGTCGCCGGCGAACGGGCGCACCACCAGCTTGCGGTCCAGCGCGTGCTCGGCGAACGGGACCGCCTGGTCACCGAGCGGCAGCCAGACGAAGTTCGCCTGCGTGTCCGGCACCCGGTAGCCCGCTTCGAGCAGCGCCTCACGGACCCGGCCGCGTTCGACGACGATGTCCTGGCAGCGGGCCAGGAGCTCGTCGGCCGCGTCGAGCGACGCGAGCGCGGCCACCTGGGCCAGCATGTTCACCGAGAAAGCCACGTACACCTGGCGAAGCGCGTCCGCGATCGGCTCGGGCGCGACCGCGTAACCGACGCGAAGGCCCGCGAGGCCGTACGCCTTCGAGAACGTGCGAAGCACCATGACGTTCGACCGGCTGCGCGTGTACTCGACGCCGTCGGGCACCTCGGGGTCGGTGACGAACTCCTTGTACGCCTCGTCCAGCACGACCAGCACGTGCTCGGGTACGGCGGCCAGGAACCGCTCCAGTTCCGTGCGGCGCACGGCCGTGCCGGTCGGGTTGTTCGGGTTGCAGACGAAGACCACGCGGGTCCGGTCGGTGATCGCCGCGAGCATCGCGTCGAGGTCGAGCTCCTGGCCCTCGGTGATCGGGACCTTCACCGAGACGGCGTTCGCGACCTGCGTCACGATCGGGTACGCCTCGAAGGACCGCCAGCCGAAGATGACCTCGTCGCCGGGCGCGCACACCGCCTGGATCGTCTGCTGGCACAGCGACACCGAGCCGCAGCCGATCGCGACGCGCTCCACCGGCACGTCCAGCTCGCGGGCCAGCCGCTCGCGCAGGGCCTGCGAGCCGGTGTCCGGGTAGCGGTTGACGCCGGCCGCGGCCTCGGCGATCGCCCGCGCGACGCTCGGCAGCGCACCGCCGGGCACCTCGTTGCTCGCCAGCTTGATCGCGCCTTCGATCGTCCGGCCGGGGATGTATTTCGGCAACGATTCGAGATCGGCACGCGGGGACACGGACGGCATCTTCGGCGCTCCTGGAAATCGACGGGACAACCCCGTCACCGTAGCTTTCCCGGCCGCCGCCCCGCGACTCCCTTCAGGCGGTTTCGGACCGGCGACCTGCGTCACCGGGCTTCCTCCCGTTCACCTCGAAGTGATTGAGTGAACGGATGACGTCGACCTCCACCGTGGAATACCCGCGCACCGACGGCCGCACCCTGCGCCTGACCTTTTCGGAACCCGAGGGCGCGCTGCGCGGCGGCCTGGTGGTGCTCCACGAGGCCGACGGCGTCACCGACGGCGTCCGGCTGCTGCTCGCCAGCCTCGCCACGGAGGGCTGGCTGACCGTCACCCCGCACCTGGAGAACGAGGAGCTGACCCAGCAGGACCTGCTCGACGCCACCGACCGCACCCTCGCCTGGCTGGTCGAGCGGGGCGTCCAGGCCGACCTGCTCGGCGTGATGGGCTTCGACCTCGGCGGCACCGCGGCCCTCGTCGTCGCCTCGCACCGCAAGCTCGGTGCGGCGGTGAGCGTCGGCGGGCAGCAGGCCGCCGAACTGCCCGCGCTGGTCGAGATCGCCGGGCGGCTCACCAGCCCGTGGCTCGGCATGTACGGCGACGCCGGCGACGAGGCGGGCGGCGCGGACGTCGAGCGCCTGCGCGATGCCGCGGCGTCGGCGAAGGTCGCCACGAACGTCGTCCACTACCCGGGCGCGAACCACCGCTTCGACGCCGACCCGGGCGCGGCCGCGGAGGCCTGGCAGCGCACGCTCAACTGGTTCGACGCGCACCTGCGGTAAGTGTGGGCGGGCACCACCGCCAACCCGGTTTCCGTGTCGGTTCGGACCACGGTGACTTCCGGATCCGAGGGATTAGGCTCGGGGCGTGACGCACACCGCCGACGCCCCCGAAGTGCTCTGGCGCCCCGAGCCGGGCCACGTTGCCGACACCAAGATCGAAGCCTTCCGCCGGTGGCTGCGCGCCGAGCGCGGCGTCGAGGTGGACGACTACCGCGCGCTGTGGGAGTTCTCCGTCGAGCGCGGCCCCGACTTCTGGGCGGCGGTCGCGGACTTCCTCGGCGTCCGCTGGCACGACCAGCCCGGCGAAGTGCTCTCGGGTGCGATGCCGGACGCCGTGTGGTTCGAGGGCGGCACGCTCAACTACGCCGAGCACGCGCTCACCCCCGGCGTCGCGGGCGCCGCGAAGGGCGACGACGAGACCGCGGTGATCTTCCACCGCGAAGACGGCTTCGCGAACCACCTGACGTACGGCGAGCTTCGCGCGCAGGTCGCCGCGGCCCGGGCCGCGTTCCTCGAACTCGGGGTCGGCAAGGGCGACCGGGTCGTCGCACTGGCGCCGAACTGCCCGCAGACGCTGGTGGCGTTCCTCGCCGCGGCGAGCATCGGCGCCGTCTGGTCGTCGTGCTCGCCGGACTTCGGCGTCCGCGCGGTCGCGGACCGCTTCGTGCAGATCGAGCCGAAGGTGCTCTTCGCGGTCAACGCCTACGCGTACAACGGCCGCCAGTTCGACATCCGGACCACGATCGCCGACCTCCAGGCGCAGCTGCCGTCGCTCGCCGCGACCGTGCTCGTCGAGTACGTCGGCGAGGGCCGGATGGACGGCGCTCTCGACTGGGACGGCCTGCTCGCGAAGCACGCGGGCGCCCCGCTGCTGTTCGAGCCGGTCGAGTTCGCGCACCCGCTGTGGGTGCTCTATTCGTCGGGCACCACCGGCCTGCCCAAGGGCATCGTGCACGGCCACGGCGGCATCACGCTCGAGCACCTCAAGGCGCTGGCCCTGCAGACCGACCTCGGGCCCGGCGACCGGTTCTTCTGGTTCAGCACCACCGGCTGGATGATGTGGAACTTCCTCATCAGCGGCCTGCTGGTCGGCACCACGATCGTGCTCTACGACGGCAGCCCGGGGTACCCGGACCTGAACGCGCTCTGGCACCTGGCCGAGCAGCACCGCGTCACCTACTTCGGCACGTCGGCGCCGTTCATCCAGAGCTGCCTCAAGGCCGGCATCAAGCCCGCCGCGCGCTACGACCTGACCGGGTTGCGCGCGCTGGGCTCCACCGGCGCGCCGCTCAGCGTCGAGGGCTTCCGGTGGATCGTGGACGAGGTCGGGACGGACGTCCAGATCTGCTCGGTCTCCGGCGGCACCGACCTGTGCGCGGCGTTCGTCGCGTCGGCGCCCGACGTGCCGGTCTGGCTCGGCGAGCTGTCCTGCCCGGCGCTCGGTGCCGCGGTCAACGCCTTCGACGAAGCCGGCCACGCCGTCGTCGAGGAGGTCGGCGAGCTGGTCATCACCAAGCCGATGCCGTCGATGCCGGTGTTCTTCTGGAACGACCCCGACGGCTCGCGGCTGCGCGAGGCGTACTTCGAGATGTACCCCGGGCTCTGGCGCCACGGCGACTGGATCCGCATCACGAACCGCGGCTCGGCGGTGATCTACGGCCGCAGCGACTCGACGCTCAACCGCGGCGGCGTCCGGATGGGCACGGCGGAGTTCTACCGGGTCGTCGAGGGCTACGACGAGATCGCGGACTCGCTGGTCGTGGACACCTCGGCGGCCGGGAACGAGGACGGCCAGCTGATCTGTTTCGTGGTGCTGGCCGGCGGTGTCGCGCTCGAAGACGTCGAGCCGCGCCTGCGCAAGGAGCTTCGTAGCGCCCTGTCACCGCGCCATGTACCCGATCGGTTCGTCGTGGTTTCCGAGATACCTCGTACCTTGAACGGTAAGAAGTGTGAGGTACCGGTGAAGAAGATCCTCGCCGGTGTGGCTCCCGACCGGGCCGTCAGCCGCGACGCGCTGGCCAACCCGGCGGCACTGGCGCCGTTCGTGGAGCTCGCCGGGGGGTGAATGGGGGAAGCATGATCGTCCGTGACGGGTTGCACGGGTGGTGACGGGGACACGCGCGCAGATCACCTGGAAGGTGGCGGGGGCCACCACCGTCGGGGTGATCACCTGGGTGACCCGGCTGGCGGGGCTGATGACCCTGGGCTCGATCCTGGTCCCGGCCGGGCGCCGCAGCCTGCGCGGGCACCTGGCCGAATGGCTGGAGCTGCCGCAGGAGGCGACGGTCGCGGCGGCCACCGTGGCGTTGGTCATGGGCGTGCTGCTGGTGCTGCTGGCCGCGGGGCTCCGGCGCCGGAAGCGCCGGGCCTGGCAGCTGGCCGTCGGCGCGACGGTCCTGCTCACGATGTCGCACCTCGGGCTGAAGCACGTCTTCGCCGCCGGTCTGGTGTCGGTGGTGCTGCTGGTGGGCCTGATCGCCAACCGGCGCTACTTCGTGGCGAAGCCGGACCCGGTGGTCGGGCGCTGGCGGGCGGTGCGCGTGTTCGTCCAGCTGGCGCTGGCCGGGTTCGTGATCAACGTCATCCTGCTGTCCGTGGCCCCGCGCGCGGCCCTGGAGCCGATGGGCTTCGGGGACCGGATCGCCGAGTCGGCGCTCGCGCTGGTCGGCGCCAGCGGGCCCGCGGTGTTCCACCAGATGTGGCTGGAGGACCTCACCGCCGCCGTCGGCCTGCTGTTCGGCCTCGCCGCGGTCCTGGTGTCGGCGTACTTCCTGCTGCGCTCGGCCGAGCCCGCGCCGCGGCTGACCGACGAGGAGGTCGCCCGGCTGCGCCGGCTGCTGGACGAGCACGGCGAGCGCGACTCGCTCGGGTACTTCGCGCTGCGGCGCGACAAGTTCGCGGTGTTCTCGAAGACGGGCAAGGCCGCGGTCACCTACCGCGTGATCGCCGGGGTGGCGCTCTGCTCGGCCGACCCACTGGGCGACCACGAGGCCTGGCCGGGCGCGATCGAGGAGTACCTGGAGGTCTGCCGCCGCGGCGGCTGGGTCCCGGCGGCGATGGGCGTCTCGGAGCTCGGCGCGACGGTCTGGGCCCGGTTCGGCCTGGAGGTCCTGGAGATCGGCGACGAGGCCGTCGTCGACGCCGCCGGGTTCACTTTGGACGGCCGCGTCATGCGCGGCGTCCGCCAGGCGGCGGCCCGCACCAAACGCGCGGGCTACAAGGTGCTGGTGCGCCGGGCGGAGGACCTGCGTCCCGGCGAGCTGGCCGAGCTGGAAACCCTGGCCGCCAACTGGCGCGGCACGGAGACCGAGCGCGGCTTCTCGATGGCGCTGGGCCGCATGGGCGACCCGGGATCGGTACTGGTGACGGCCGAGCAGGGCGGCCGCGTCCGCGGCGTGCTCCAGTTCGTGCCGTGGGGCGCGAAGGGCCTCTCGCTGGACGTCATGCGCCGCGACCGCACGGCCGACAACGGCGTCAACGAGCTGATGATCTCGGAGCTCCTCCTGGCGGCGGGCCGCCACGGCGTCGAGCACGTGTCCCTGAACTTCGCGGCCTTCCGCGCGCTGATGGAGCAGGGCCAGCGGATCGGCGCGGGCCCGGTCGCGAAGACGGCGGCGAAGGTGCTGCACTTCTTCTCGCGCTGGATCCAGATCGAGACGCTGTACCGGTTCAACGCGAAGTTCCGGCCGCGCTGGGTGCCTCGCTATCTGGTGTACCCCGGGGTGCGCGAACTGCCGCGGGTGGGCATCGCGACGTTCGAGGCCGAAGGACTCGGCGGCCGCTCTCCGCGCCTGCTCAGGCTGCTGCAGCGGGCGTAAGGGGGGTCCCGTTCCGGGGTGATCGGGGGGTGTGTAACCTATCTGAGCAGTGGTCGTTGGGCCCAGGAGGCTTCGCCTAGTCTGGTCTATGGCGCCGCACTGCTAATGCGGTTGGGGGTAACCCCCCCTCCCGGGTTCAAATCCCGGAGCCTCCGCTGGTACTCGGTTCGCCGGGTGCTAGGTTACAACTGAACACGCGCCCGTAGCTCAGCTGGATAGAGCATCTGACTACGGATCAGAAGGTCAGGGGTTCGAATCCCTTCGGGCGCACGTCTGGTTGAGACAGCAGTACAAGGAACCCCCTGGAGACAGGGGGTTCCTTGCTGTTTCGGCCCCTTCTGTGACGGCCGGCCGGTCAGAAGTTCTTCCTGGACACCGTCCACGGGTACTTCGACGCGAGTCCGGACGGGTCCAGGATGTAGGAGCGGGCCGTGGCGTTGCCGTTGAGGACCATGTCGAGGAACTGGACGACCGTGGTCATGCCGTCGGTCAGCTGGTTCCCGGTGATGAAGCCGACGTGCCCCGCCTGGGGGTGCACCGCCAGCACGGCGGGCACGGTGGCCAGGTCGTAGTTGGCCCGGGTGTTGTCGTAGGCGATGTCGGACGGACCGCCGGCCATGAACAACGTCGGTGCGTGGAGCCGGGCGAGCTCGGCTCGGGAGTAGCCGAAGGAGCCGTCGGCGAAGAAGCCGCTGTCCAGTGAGACCGTGGCGGAAACCCGGCTGTCCTGCCCGGCGACCAAGGCCTCGAGACCGCCGCAGGAGTGGCCCGCGGTGGCCACCTTCGTCAGGTCGAGCCGCTGCGACAGCGGTGCCCCGGACCGGTTCTGCTCCCGCTCCGCCCAGGTGATCGCGCCGGTCAGCAGGGACGGGATGGGGGAGCCGCTCGGCACGCCGTTGGCCGAGCCGTTCGCCGATCCGGTGTCCACCACGACGAAGCCCTTCGACGCGATGAACGTCAACGCGCGGGTGACCTCGCTGTTGTCCGTGTGCGCGCAGGCGCCGTTGCCGAACGCCAGCACCGGCATCGGCGCACCCACCGCCTGCGGGTTCGACGGCCGGAACACGGTGTACCGGTTGTCGCCGTACGCGGCCTCCCGGGTGACCGGGAAGTTGTTGTTCACCGCGGGTTCGCCGCCCGCCGGCGGGGTCGGCACCGAGCCGGTGCACGTGACGCCGTTCAGCGTGAACGCCGACGGGGTGGCCGGGTTGCTGCCGGACGTGGCGTTGAAGCCGAAGGTGGCTGTCCCGCCCGTGGTGACGACGCCGTTCCACGACGCGTTGGTCACCGACACCTGGGCGCCCGACTGCGTGTGGGTACCGTTCCACAGCTGGGTGATCCGCTCGTCTCCGGAGAACGCCCACGCCACCTGCCAGCCGTTCACCGGGCTGCCGAGGTTCGTCACCGTCACGGCGGCGCCGAACCCGCCCTGCCACTGGGAACCGATCGCGTAGTCGACCCGGCACCCGGCGGCGGCCTCCGCCGTGGCTGCCGCGGTGCCGGCCACGGCAGGCGCGGTCGTCACCGCGATGGCCGCCATGACGGCCGTGGTCCGCCGGACATTCGTTGCGCGCAAGATGATCTCCTCTTCGCCGAGGGTGGCCAACCGTCTTGGGAGCGCTCCCAGTCTGCGTTCGGACTCTGGACTCTTCGCCGTCCGCTCGTCAAGCAATGTGTCTTCTGATCCGCCGGTTTCACTCGGTTGGTCCAAGGAGTGCCTTCGGTTCCGGATCGCGACCCGCTCGGCTGCGGTGCGTAACCGGTCTGGACCAGTAGGGCGCCGTCATCACGGAGTGGTCTTGACCAATGGTCACGCTCCGTGGTGAGGCTTCCCTAATTGGTCTGGACCACGTAACGTTTGCGCAAACGGCGCAAAACACCGCCCTGGTCCCCGCCGGCGGTGTTGGTTTCCGCCGTCCCGCACCTGGCTCAAGGGAGAGCGATGTCCAGAAAGAGATGGCACCTCCTCGGTCTCTTCACCGCGGTCGGCGCGATCGCGGTCGGTCTCGTCACCGTGCCGGCGAGCGCCGCCGGCGGCGTCGGCGCCGCCTTCAGCAAGGGCTCCGACTGGGGTACCGGGTACGAAGGCAAGTACACGATCAACAACGGCTCGGGCTCGACGCTGCCGAGCTGGACCGTCGAGTTCGACCTGCCGTCCGGCGCGAAGATCGCGTCACTGTGGGACGGCAGCTACACCGCGTCCGGCCAGCACGTCACCGTCAAGAACACCTGGAACGGCAACGTCGGCAACGGGTCGAGCGCCAGCTTCGGCTTCAACGTCAGCTACTCCGGCACCTACTCGGCCCCCGCGAACTGCCGGCTGAACGGCGGTTCCTGCGACGCCGGCGGCAGCACCCCGACCACCACGCCGACCACCCCGACGCAGCCGACCACCACCCCCACGACGCCGACCACGCCCACCACGCCGACGACCACCACGCCGCCTCCGCCGGGCGGGCTGAAGAACGTCGGCTACTTCGTGCAGTGGGGCGTCTACGGCCGCAACTACCACGTCAAGAACATCGAGACGTCGGGCTCGGCGAGCAAGCTGACGCACATCAACTACGCGTTCGGCAACGTCAAGAACGGCCAGTGCACGGCGAACGACGACCCGTACGCCGACTACCAGAAGACCTACGACGCCGCGGGCAGCGTCGACGGCGTCGCCGACACCTGGGACCAGCCGGTGGCCGGCAACTTCAACCAGCTGCGCAAGCTGAAGAAGCTGCACCCGGGCCTCAAGGTGATCTGGTCGTTCGGCGGCTGGACCTACTCGGGCGGCTTCGGCCAGGCTTCGCAGAACGCGGCCGCGTTCGCGCAGTCCTGCTACAACCTGCTGAAGGACCCCCGCTGGGCGGACATCTGGGACGGCATCGACATCGACTGGGAGTACCCCAACTCCTGCGGCCTTTCCTGTGACACCAGCGGTGCCGCGGCCTACAAGAACCTGATGGGCGCGCTGCGGGCGAAGTTCGGCTCGTCGTTCCTGATCACCTCGGCGATCACCGCGGACGGCAGCAACGGCGGCAAGCTCGACGTCGCCGACTACGGCGGCGCCGCGCAGTACGTCGACTGGTACAACGTCATGACCTACGACTACTTCGGCGCCTGGGCGGCGCAGGGCCCGACGGCCCCGCACTCGCCGCTGACCAACTTCAACGGCATCCCGACGCCGGGCTTCTACTCCGACGCGGCGATCCAGAAGCTGAAGAGCAAGGGCGTTCCGGCGAGCAAGCTGCTGCTGGGCATCGGCTTCTACGGCCGCGGCTGGACCGGCGTCACGCAGGACGCGCCGGGCGGCACCGCGACCGGCCCCGCGCCGGGCACGTACGAGCAGGGCATCGAGGACTACAAGGTCCTCAAGAACACCTGCCCGTCGACCGGCACCTTCGCCGGCACCGCGTACGCCAAGTGCGGCAGCAACTGGTGGAGCTACGACACCCCGGCGACCATCGGCGGGAAGATGTCCTACGCCAAGCAGCAGGGTCTCGGCGGCGCCTTCTTCTGGGAGCTGACCGGTGACACCACCGGTGGCGAGCTCATCACCGCGATGAAGAACGGCCTGTCATGAGGCGCCGGTGGGTGCCCGCACTCGGGCTGGCGGCCGCGGCCGCCACGATCGGCGCGCTGTTCGTGATCGCCCCGGCCAACGCGGCCGGAGGTGTCTCGGCGACCTTCACGAAGGGCTCCGACTGGGGTACCGGGTACGAGGGCAAGTACACGATCAGCAACGGCTCGGGCTCGACGCTGCCGAGCTGGACGGTCGAGTTCGACCTGCCGTCCGGCGCGAAGATCGCGTCGCTGTGGGACGGCAGCTACACCGCGTCCGGCCAGCACGTCACGGTGAAGAACACGTGGAACGGCAACGTCGGCAACGGCGGTAGCGCGAGCTTCGGGTTCAACGTGGCGTACTCGGGTTCGTACGCCGCGCCGTCGAACTGCAAGCTGAACGGGGGTTCCTGCGACGCCGGGGGCACACCCGGCACGACCACGACGCCGCCTACGACGACCACCCCGCCGACGACGACCACGCCGCCCCCACCGGGTGGCCGCGGTGCGCCGTACCTGTACATGGGCTGGGGCAGCCCGCCGAACCCGCAGACGGTGATGAACGCGACCGGGATCAAGTGGTTCACCATGGCGTTCATCAACGCCTCCGGTGGCTGCAACCCGGCGTGGGACGGCAGCCGTCCGCTCACCGGCAGCGCGGACGCGAACGCGATCGCGCAGATCAAGGCGGCGGGCGGCCAGATCGTCCCGTCGTTCGGCGGCTGGAGCGGCAACAAGCTGGGCCCGAACTGCTCGACGCCGTCCGCGCTGGCCGGCGCCTACCAGCAGGTGATCAACGCCTACGGGCTGAAGGCGATCGACATCGACATCGAGAACTCCGACGAGTTCGAGAACGAGGCCGTGCAGGACCGCATCCTGGGCGCGCTGAAGATCGTCAAGCAGAACAACCCGGGCATCCAGACGATCCTGACGTTCGGCACGTCGACGACCGGCCCGAACTACTACGGCAACCGGCTCATCGACCAGTCGAAGGCCCTCGGCGCGAACGTGGACGTGTTCACGATCATGCCGTTCGACTTCGGCGGCGGCGCGAACATGTACAACAGCACGGTGAGCGCCGCGAACGGCCTGCGGGACAAGCTGAAGTCGACGTTCGGGTGGTCCGACGCCACGGCGTACGCCCACCTCGGCATCTCGGGCATGAACGGCCTGTCCGACCAGCAGGAGGTGACGGACCTGTCGACGTGGACCCAGATCACCAACTGGGCCAAGTCGAACAAGATCGCCCGCCTGGCGTTCTGGTCGGTCAACCGCGACCGCGGCTGCCCCGGCGGCGGCGTCCAGTCGACGTGCAGCGGCATCGCCCAGAACGACTGGGACTTCACGAAGGTGACAGCGGGCTTCTGACGCTGTCGTGAACGGCCTCCTTGCCGGCTCCCCGGGCCGGCAAGGAGGCCTTCGCGCGTCAAGGCACCCGGCCCTCGACGCGGAGGCGGGCGAGGATTTCGGCCACCGTCTCGTCCGGTGCCTGCTCCGACGTGTCGAGCCACAGGCCCAGCCGCGGCGTTCCCTCGCGCAGTTCCTTGTCCAGCAGCGTGATCGTCCAGCCGGCGGATGCGTCCTTCGCGCGGGCGCGCTCCCGTTCGGCGACCACGTCCGGCCGCGGCGCCAGGACCACGACGAACAGCGGCCGGTGGGTGATCAGGCCGACGATCTCCGCCAGGTGCTCGCCGAGGATCACGTCCTGCGCCACCACGGTGAAGCCCTCCCGGGCGTACTCGTCGCACACGACCGCGGTCAGGCGGTGCCGCAGCCGCAGCTGCCGCAGCGATTCCGCCGACGGCTCCGGCGCCATCTCCGCGCGGCCGCCGACCACCATGCGGCGGAAGACGTCCCCGCGGACGTGGACCGATCGCGGCAGCCGCTCGGCGAGCAACTGCGCGATCGTCGACTTCCCGGCCGCCTGGATGCCCGTGACGAGCACGACCGCCGGCTCGCTCAAAGCAGCTTCACCGCGTCACCGATCGCCTGGTCCAAAATAGACACCCCCAGCGAAATCTCCTCTTCGGACGCGGTCAGCGGCGGCGCGATCCGGAACACCCCGCCCATCCCGGGCAGCTGCACGATGTTCATGTGCAGCCCGAGCTCGAGGCACCGCTGCGTGACCCGGGCCCCCAGCTCGTCCGAACTCCGCTTGGTTTCCCGGTCCACCACCAGTTCCACCCCGGCCAGCAGGCCGCGGCCGCGGATGTCGCCGACGACCTCGTGGCGGGAAGCGATCTCCTCCAGGCCCCGGCGGAGCAAGGACCCCCGCGAGCGGGCCCGTTCGTCGAGGCGGTCGCGGGTCAGCACGTCCAGCACCGTGTTGCCGACCGCCGCCGGGAGCGGGTCCGACACGTGCGTCGTGAAGAACAGGAACCCGCGCTCGTGCGCCTCCTGCTCGATCTCGGCGCTCGTCAGCACCGCGGCCAGCGGCAGGCCCGCCCCGAGCGTCTTCGACAACGTCAGGATGTCCGGGACGACGCCGTCGCGCTCGAACGCGTACCAGTTCCCGGTGCGGCACAACCCCGTCTGGGCTTCGTCGAGGATCAGCAGCATCCCGCGTTCGCGGCACTTCCCCGCCAGTGCGGCGAAGTAGCCGGGTGGCGGCTCGATGATGCCGCCCGAACTGAGGATCGGCTCGACCAGGCAGGCGGCCAGGCTGCCGACGGACTGCGCGTCGATCATCTCGAACCCGAAGTCCAGCTGACGGCGCCAGTCCAGCGCGCCGGAGGCGTCGGTGAAGTCGGGCCGGTACGCGTTGGGGGCGGGGATGGCGAAGTTGCCGGGCGCGGCCGGGCCGTAGCCGCGGCGGCCCGCGCTGTAGGTCGCGCTCGCCGCCGCCTGCGTCATGCCGTGCCACGACCGCGCGAACGAGACGATCTCGTGCTTGCCCGTGACCAGCTTGGCCATCCGGACGGCCGCCTCGTTCGACTCGGCGCCGGTGGTCAGCAGCAGCGCCTTCTCCAGCGGCGCCGGCAGCGTCTCCGCCAGCCGCCGTGCCAGGTCGACGACCGGGCGGCTGAGCATGCCGCTGAACAGGTGGTCGAGCCGGCCCACCTGCCGCCGGACGGTCTCGACGATCTCCGGGTGGGCGTGCCCGAGGATGGCGCTCATCTGGCCGGACGTGAAGTCCAGGATCCGGCGGCCGTCCTCGGTGACGACGAAACTGCCTTCGGCGTGGTCGATGATCTCGCGGGTGAAGGCGCCGCCGTACCGCACGAGGTGCCGGTCGACGTCCGCCCAGAAGGATTCAGCCATGGCGTCGACGGTAAGTCGGCCGCGAGCGACACGTCCATCTCACGATTCCGGCTTCCGTGTTCGGTTTCGCCGAACAACAATGGCGGCATGCTGAACCCGTGGCGCCTGCGGCTGCTGAGTCGGCTCGACACCCTGGGCACGGTCCGCGCGGTGGCGCAGGACGCCAACCTGAGCGCGTCCAGCGTGTCGCAGCAGCTGGCCGTCCTCGAAGCCGAAACCCGCACCCAGCTGCTGGAACGCACCGGCCGCCGGATCCGGCTCACCCCGGCCGGGCTGATGCTGGCCCGCCGGGCGCGGGTGATCCTCGACCACATGGAGACGGTCGAGGCGGAGCTGCGCAGCCTCGGCGAGGAGCCGGCCGGCCTGGTCCGGCTCGGGGCGTTCCAGAGCGCGATCCACACCCTGGCGGTCCCGGCGGTGACCCGGCTGACGCACCCGGACCTCGAGGTTCAGCTGCTAGAGCTGGAGCCGCACGAAAGCATCCCGGCCCTGCGCGGCGGCGACGCCGACGTCATCATCACCACGACCGACTTCGTCGAGCTGCCGCTGGGCCCGGACCTCGACATCGTCCCCCTGGTCACGGACCCGATCGTGCTGGTGACGCCGCCGGACGCACCCCGCGGCCCCGCGGTCCTGTCGGCCTACGCGGACGCGCCGTGGGCGCTGGACATGCCGCAGTCGTACATGGCGAACCTGACGTTGCGCCTGTGCCGCGAGTCGGGCTTCGAACCGCGAGTGGTGTGCCGCTTCAGCAACTACCTGATGACGCTGCAGCACGTCGAGGCCGGCCTGTCGATCGCGCTGCTGCCCGGGCTGGCGGTCGACCGCCGGTACCGCGTGGCGACCAGGGAACTGTCGACCCCGGTGACCCGCACGATCGCGGCGGTGGTCCGCCGGGGGACGCCGTTGCGCGCGGGCGTGCACGTTGTCCTCGACGCACTGCGGCAGCCGCCGGAGCTCCCCGAGTGGGTCACACTTCGGTCTTCTCCTTGACCGGCAGTTCCGGGTGCGCGCCCCACGCCAGTTCGGTGACCGCCCGCACCGCGGCCGGGACGGCGGCCCGGACCTGGGTGGACAGTCCGATCCCGCCGTCCACGCACGCCGGTTCGCAGGACAGGACCAGGACACGGCCCGCGTCGCCGCCCAAGAGGCGGAGCAGGCGGATGACCGCGTCGCCGTGCAGGTCGTGGGTGTCGGTCGCCGACGTCAGCGTCAGCGTGCCCGGAGCGGCGCCGTGCGGGGTGGCGTCCAGGAGGATCGTCGTGTCGTAACCACCCATCAGGTCGTACGCCAGGTGGACCGTCGCGATCTCGTAGTCGGCTATCTGCACCCACGGCGGCAGACCGGCCCGGTCGAGGTCCCGGAGCACTTCGACGCCGAAGCCGTCATCGCCCAGGAAGACGTTGCCGATGCCCGCGACCAGGACTCGTGGCCTCATCCGTCCAGGCTAGAACTGTGAATTGCATCACACAAGACGCCTAGTGCTGGTGCTCCCGCTCGTCCTGCACGGTTTCCGCGCGGGCGAGCCAGAGTTCGGCCTCGTGGGCGGCCCCTCGCGCCCGCAGCATGCGCGCCAGGCTGAGCATTCCCTGGACGTCCCCGGTCTCGGCGGCCCGGCGGAACCACAGCTCGGCCGCCGCCAGGTCCTCGCGGTGCTCGGCGAGGTGGCCGAGGTTGGTGAGCGCGGGGATGCTGCCGTGCTCGGCGGCCTTGCGGTACCAGGCGGCGGCTTCGCCGTCGTCGCCGCGGTTGCGGGCCAGCACGCCGAGGTTGGTCATCGCCGCCGGGTCGCCGTGCTCGGCCGCTTCGAGGTAGCAGCGCTCGGCCTCTTCGAGGTCGCCGCGGCGGTGCAGCAGCAGCCCGAGCCGGGTGACCGCCTCGACGTGGCCGCCGCTCGCGCCCTGGCGGTACCACGATTCGGCGTCGGACGGGCGGCCGAGCCGCTCGGCCTGCCTGCCGAGCTGGCAGGTGGCCGCGAGGTCGCCGGCCTGCACGGCGGACCGCCACCAGCGGCCCGCCTCGGCCGCCTGGCCGCGGTCGCGCAG
This sequence comes from Amycolatopsis rifamycinica, assembly GCF_000695625.1. GTDB lineage: Bacteria > Actinomycetota > Actinomycetes > Mycobacteriales > Pseudonocardiaceae > Amycolatopsis > Amycolatopsis rifamycinica. The sequence goes on along the minus strand of NZ_JMQI01000079.1, from coordinate 127,682 downwards.
CACGATCCCCAGGTCGATCATCGCGCCGGTGAAGCCCGCCTCCGCGGCCTGCCGCAGCCACGACTCGGCCTCGTCGCCCTTCCCGTCTTCGCGCAGCAGACGGCCCAGCGCCGCCATCGAGGCCAGGTCGCCGGTCCGCGCGGCCTCGCCGTACCAGTGGCGGGCGTCTTCGCGCTTGCCGCGCCGCTCGTAGGACTTCGCGAGGTGCTGCATCCCGTGCGGCTCGCCGGCCAGCGCCGCCTCGTGGTACCAGCGCTCGGCCTCGTCGCGCGCACCGCGCTCGGCCAGGAGGTGGGCCAGCGCCGTCATCGAGACGCGGTCGCCGCCCATCGCGGCCTTGCGGTACCACGACTCGGCCTCGGGCAGCTCTCCGCGCTCGCGCATCGCCAGCCCCATCCGGGCCATGGCGACGACGTTGCCGCCCTCGGCGGCTTTGCGCTGGAAGAACTCGTCGAACTTCTTGAGCCGGCCGGGCATCGGCTGCTCCCTCCGGATGGGTCCTGCTCCGGTAGTCGCAGAAGATCGGCTCCGTGTGACAGCTCCGCCGTGGGTGGGCGAGGTCACATTCGCGCCAGGTCGTCGTGTCGGCGCGGTTGTCCCGCGCCGGCAGAGGTGACACTACGCCGCGCGCACGCGCAGGTGAGAGGAGAAATTCGTGGCGGCCCGACGCTTTCGGCTGAGCGTGACGCAGCGAACCCTGCTGGTAGTCGCGATCCTGGCCGTCGCGCTCCTCGGGTACTGGGCCACGAGAGGCGCGGGCGCCACCCTGCCGCCGTTTTCCTCGCCGTCGGCCTCTCCGGCGGCACCGGTGCCGGTCACCGCGGCCGACGCGCAGAAGCAGCTCGACGAACTGACCATCGCCGCGCGGACCTCGATGGACGGCTATTCCCGTGAGAAGTTCCCGCACTGGGACAGTCAAGGGTCCAATTGCGACACCCGCGAGGTCGTCCTCAAGCGCGACGGCAAGGACGTCAAGACCGACAAGGACTGCAAGCCGACGTCCGGTACCTGGACCAGCGTCTACGACGACGAGACCTGGACCAAGCCCACCGACCTCGACATCGACCACATGGTCCCGCTCGGCCAGGCGTGGGCGAGCGGCGCGAAGACGTGGACGACCCAGAAGCGCGAGCAGTTCGCCAACGACCTGACCCGGCCGCAGCTGTTCGCCGTCACCGACAACGTCAACCAGCAGAAGAGCGACAAGGCACCCGACCAGTGGAAGCCGCCGCTGGTGGCCTTCTGGTGCACCTACGCCACCGACTGGATCATCGTGAAGCACTACTACGGGCTGACGATCACGCAGGCCGAGAAAACCGCCTTGACCGACATGCTGCGCCGCTGCTGAGCTGGCCCGCGTGACGACTTTCGCGCTCATCCACGGCGGTGGCGGCAGCGGCTGGGACTTCCACCTGCTCGTGCCGGAGCTGGCGGCCCGCGGGCACGACGCGGTCGCCCCCAACCTGCCGATCACCGACCCCGCGGCCGGGCTGGCCGAGTTCACCGACACGGTGCTGGACGCGCTCGGCGGCCGCACCGACGTCGCCGTCGTCGGCCATTCGTACGGCGGGTTCACCGCGCCGCTGGTCGCGGCGAAGGTCCGGGCGCGGCTGCTGGTCTACCTGACCGGGATGATCCCGGCGCCGGGGGAGCAGCCGGGGCAGTGGTGGGGCAACACGGGCTTCGCAGCGCCGAAGGGCCTGACCGAGACCGAGCAGTTCTTCAACGGCGTCCCGCCGGCGCTCGCCGAGGCGTGCCAGGCGCACGGGCGCGAGCAGGCCAGCAAGGAGTGGGACGAGCCGTGGCCGCTGCCCACCCACCCCGACGTCCCGACCCGCGTGCTGCTCGCCCGGGACGACCGGTTCTTCGTCCCGGACTTCCAGCGACGGGTGGCGCGCGAGCGCCTCGGCATCGAGCCCGACGAGATCGACGGCCCGCACTGCGTGCCGCTCAGCCACCCGGGCCCCCTGGCCGACCGCCTGGTGAGCTACCTCTAGCGACCCGCACCGTCCGCAGGCCGCCCGAAGCGGCACTTTCACGTGAAAGTGCCGCTTCGGCGGTCACCAGCGGTCGAGGTGCAGGACCTCCTCGAGGGGCTGCCGGGCCGCCGGCCGGAAGGTGTCGCCCGTGTAGAACGCCGTCGGGATCAGCGCGGCCTGGTGCACGTTCTTCGGCAGCTCGAGCACCTCCGCCGCCTCCTGCTCGTACTTCAGGTGCAGCGTCGTCCACGCCGTGCCCAGCGTCACCGAACGGGCCGCCAGCATGTAGCTCCACACCGCCGGCAGCAGCGACGCCCACAGCCCCGCCTGGTTGCCCGACGGCAGTTCCGACGACGGCGTCTCCAGGCACGGGACCACGAGCACCGGGACGTCACCCATCCGGTCGGCCAGGTAGGCGACGCTGTCGCCGACCCGCTGCTGGACCGCGGCCCGTTCCGGGTCGTCCGCGAACAGCTTGCCCGCCGCGTTCGGGGAGCCCAGGTACTCGTGGCACGCCCGCCGGTAGATTTCGCCGAGCGCCGCCCGCCGGCCGGCGTCGGTGACGACCAGCCACTGCCACCGCTGCGTGTTCGACCCGCTCGGCGCCTGGAGCGCGACCTGCACGCAGTGCTTGACCAGGTCGAGCGGCACCGGGCGGTCGAGGTCGAGGCGCTTGCGGACGGTCCTGGTGGTGGTCAGGAGCTCTTCGGGCGTCATCATCGGCCCATCATGCCGGGCTCACCAGCGGTTGTGCACCAGCGGCCGGATCAGCTCGTCGTACGTCTCGCGCACGCCCGCCAGCGCCTCCGCGGACAACGGCGGCAGCGAGGCGGCCGCCGTGTTCGCCGAAGCCTGCGAAGCGTTCCGCGCGCCCGGGATGACCGTGCTGACGCCCGGCTGGTCGATGATCCAGCGCAGCGCGAACTGCGCCAGCGTCTGCCCGGGCGGCACCAGCCCGCGCAGCCGCTCGACGGCTTCCAGCCCGACCTCGTACGGCACGCCGGAGAACGTCTCGCCGACGTCGAAGGCGTCGCCGTGGCGGTTGTAGTTGCGGTGGTCGTTCTCGGCGAACGTCGTGCTCGCCGTGTAGCGCCCGGACAGCAGGCCGGACGCCAGCGGCACCCGCGCGATGATGCCGGCGCCCGCCTCCGCCGCCGTGGGCAGCACGCGCTCCAGCGGCTTGAGCCGCAGGCAGTTGAGGATGATCTGCACCGAAGCGACGTTCGGCCGCGCCAGCGCGGTCAGCGCCTCCTCGACGGTCTCGACGCTCACGCCGTACGCCTTGATGCGGCCTTCGCCGACCATCGCGTCGAGCGCGTCGTACACCGCGTCGGAGGAGTACACCGGCGTCGGCGGGCAGTGCAGCTGGACCAGGTCGAGCGTGTCGACACCGAGGTTGCGGCGCGACCGGTCGTTCCACTCGCGGAAGTTCGCGGCGACGTAGTTCTCCGGCACCTGCTCGACCCGGCGGCCCATCTTGGTCGCCACGAAGACGTCCCCGCGCTCGGCGAGGAACCGCCCGACCAGCCGCTCGCTGCGGCCGTCGCCGTAGACGTCGGCGGTGTCGAAGAAGGTGACACCGTTGTCGGCGGCCGCGTGCAGCACGGCCAGCGCGTCGTTCTCGTCGACCTCGCCCCAGTCCGCCCCGAGCTGCCAGCAACCGAGCCCGACGACGGACACTTCGCGGCCCAGGCGGGCGATCTTCCGGTTCTCCATAGCGCGATCCAAGCACACGACCGGCGCCTATGATTCGCCGTCATGGCCATGACTTCGGGTCCGGAGGGACTGGGGACCCGGATGCGGCACGTCCTCGAGACGCTCGACGGCGACGTCGCGCGGTTCCTGGCCGACATCGGGCTCGACGACTACCGGCCGCGGTACTCGCCGGTGGTGCGGGCGCTGCTCGCGCGGGGCCCGCTGGCCATCCGCGACCTCGCCGAGGAGATGCGGGTGACGCACTCGGCGGCCAGCCAGACCGTCGCGCAGATGAACCGGGCCGGGTTCGTGAGCCTGGCACCGGGCGCCGACGCCCGGCAGCGGATCGTCTCGCTCACCGCGAGAACGCGGGAGCTGCTGCCGCTGATCGAGGCGGAGTGGACGGCGACGACCGAAGCCACGGAGGCGCTGGAAGCCGAGCTGCCGTACTCGCTGCGCGCCCTGCTGGACGCGATCGAGGAAGCGCTGGAGCGCAAGCCGTTCCGGGAGCGGATCGGCGAGACCGCCGCCGCCAGGGAACTGAGCTGATCAGGCCTCCGGCAGCCGGAAGACCGCCCAGACGTACTTGCCGCCGGGGCAGCGTTCGAAGCCCCAGTCCAGCGACAGCGCCTGGACCAGGACGAGCCCGCGGCTGCGGGCCTCGGCCGGGGACGGCGCCCGCAGCTCGGGCAGCATCCGGCCGGTGTCGTGCACCCGCAGCGTCAGCCGCCCGTCGCCGTACTCCAGCTCCAGCCGCTGGGGCCGCTCGCCGTGCTCGAAGGCGTTCGTGACCAGCTCCGACGTCGCCAGCAGGACGTCCTCGAGCTGCCGTTCCGGCACGCCGAACCGCAGCAGGGCCGTCCGGACCTCGTGCCGGGCCAGCGCCGGGGCCGTGACGTCGGCCGGGAGGAGCACCCGCAGCGAGGTGGCCGCGGCTGTCCGTTGCGGCATTCTCGACGTCGTCATCCGGTCCCCCTCCCAGTGAGTTCCGTACCGCCCGCGAGGTACCCAGGCGGCTGAGCGGCTAATCAGGTGCCGTCGGCCAGCTCGGATTCGTCCAACCCGGACCGCAGCTTCTTCAGGGTCGCGGCCAGCAGCCGCGACACCTGCATCTGGGACACCCCGACGCGGCGGGCGATGTCCGACTGGCTCATCCCGGAGCCGAACCGCAGCGCGACGATCTTGCGCTCCCGCTCCGGCAGGCTCTCCAGCATCGGGCGCAGGGCTTCGCGCAGCTCGGCCTGGCCCAGCTCGGCGTCCGGGGCCCCGAAGCGGGTGTGGGCCGCGTTCTCCAGCAGGTGGTCCAGCGAAGTGCCGTAACGCCCTTGGCCGGCGCGGAGGCCCTCGTAGACGTCCTCGACGGGCACCCCGACCCGCGCGGCGATCTCACTCGGTTTCGGCGCGCGCGAGAGCTGCACGGTGAGCTCCTCGCGCGCGGCGGAGATGTTCGCGTTCAGCTCCTTGAGCCGCCGCGGCACCCGCACCGACCAGCTGTTGTCCCGGAAGTGGTGGCGCAGTTCCCCGGAGATGGTGGGCACGGCGAAGGCCAGGAAGTCCGTCCCCTGCGCGGGGTCGAACCGGTCGACGGCGTGGATGAGCCCGACCGTGGCGATCTGGATCAGGTCCTCCATCGCCTCGTCGCGGTTGCGGAACTTCCGGGCCAGGTTCCGCGCCAGTTCCAGGTGCGCGCGCACGAGGGTGTCGCGGATGCGTTCGCGCTCCGGCGCGTTCGGCGGCAGGGCAGCGAGTTGGGTGAACAGCGCGCCGACGTCGAGGTCGTTCCCGCTGCTCCCGGCGGGATCGCTCACGAGTCAGCCGCCTGGCTTTCCCGGACCAGGTCGACCCGGGACAGGTAGCGGCCGTTCTCCGGGGTGATCGTGCGCTCGGCCGTCGTCGCCAGCGCGGTCAGCAGCTGCCACGACAGGCCGGCGTCGTCCTCGTGGTCGGGGCTGGCGGCCAGCACCGACACCGAGACCTCGATGCGCGGCCCGCTCCAGGAGAAGACGCACGTCAGCCTGCCGTCCGAACTGGCGGGGAGCAGCAGCGAGCACGCCTCGTCCACCGCCATCCGGAGGTCCTCGACGGCGTCGAGATCGAAGTCCTGGCGCATGGCGATGTCCGCCACGATGGTCCGCAGCGTGGGTACGACGTGCGGGATCGCGGCCGTCCGCACCTCGATGACCTGCGCGCCTTCCGGGACGAGCGGGGCGTTGTCCTCCACGTTTGTTCCTTTCTCCGCACTCGCGCTGCCGGGGATCGGCGGTGTCTGCCACGCCCGGTCAGCGAGATGCCCGTGGTGTGAGCAAACCAAACCCGGGTTTGATCCGCTCCACCGGCGGGCATGTAGCTCCTCGACACGGGAGATCCTGGGAAAGGCGGGGACGACATGGCTGACGTGAGCCGGCTGCCCAACGTGGTTGCTGAAGAGTGGGAATGGCAGCTGCACGGCTCGTGCCGGGGTGCGGACAGCAGCCTTTTCTTCCACACGGACAACGAGCGGGGTTCGGCCCGGGAGCGGCGGGAAGCACGGGCGAAGGCGATCTGCCAGGCCTGCCCGGTGCTCGCCCAGTGCCGTCAGCACGCGATGACCGTCCAGGAGCCGTACGGCATCTGGGGCGGCCTCGGGGAGATCGAGCGGCGGCAGCTGTTCCTGCGGCAGCGCAGGGCGGCGCGGAAGGCCATGAGTGCGCACTGAGCAGCGCGCTGAGCAGGCAGGATTTGATCGTCGGTGAGCGGTACACGCGAAAGGACGGCGGCCGTGGCGGGCGCGGCCGCGTCCTGGGTTAGGGTTGGCCCCGGAGTTGCCTTGACCGTGCCCGGCGCGAGCTTTGGGAAGGCACGGTGACACGGTTGCCGCTTGAGACAACAGGCGCGTACCCGGCGCAGGAGCAGCGCCTGACGAGGAGAAACTGCATGCCCGCAGCCGACCAGAACGCCACCCCGCCCGGGTTCGGCATCACGCTGGACACCGACGCGACGGAGCCCCGGGTGGTGGTCACCGGCGAGCTCGACCTGCTGACCAGCCCGCAGCTGCAAGAAGCCCTCGCGGGGCTGATCGCGGACAAGCGCGCGCAGCGGGTCGTGGCCGATCTGACCGGGGTGACCTTCTTCGATTCCTCCGCGCTGAACGTGGTGCTCCGCGCACAACGCCAGGCCGGCGAGCAGGACGTCGAACTCGCGGTCGTCCCGAGCCCCGCGGTGAGCCGCGTGATCGAGCTCACCGGCGTGGCCGAACACCTGAGCGTGTCGGAAGACCCCCAAGCCTGACCGCCCGCTACGGTTCCGCGGACTGAATCCGGTTCGCGGACCCTGGGGGCGGCACGATGATGGGGCGGACGCATGCCCTGACCGGCTGGTGCGCGGGCTTGGCCCTGGCGCCCACGGTGGGGGCGGGCTCGGTGCACCAAGCGGTCGTCTTCGCGGCCACCACGGCGGGCTTCGCCCTGCTGCCCGACCTCGACCACCCCGGAGCGAGCGCCTCCCGCCTCCTCGGCTGGCTGACGGGCGCGTTGTCGTGGGTGCTCCGCCGCGTGTCGGCGGGGTTCTACGCCCTGACGAAGGGCCCGCGCGACGAGAAGGTCTCCGGCAAGCACCGCCACCTCTCCCACACGGTCCTGTTCGCGGCCGGCCTCGGCCTGCTGACGTCGTGGGGCACGGTCGAGGGCGGCCCGTGGGCCGTGGTCGGCGTGGTGGTCTTCGGGCTGATGCTGGCCGAAGGCGCACTGGGCGACTGGCTGCTGCCGGTGAGCGGCGCCGCGGTGGCCTGGTGGTTCTTCACGGCCCCACCCGATCGAGCGGGCGAACTGGCGGCCATCTCCGGCTGGCTCGGCATCGCGGTCGCGGCCGGGTGCGTCACCCACTGCCTGGGTGACGCGCTGACCGAGTCCGGCTGCCCGTTCCTGTTCCCGATCCCGATCGCCGGCGAGACGTGGTACGAAATCCGCCCGCCGCGCGCGCTGCGCTTCCGGACCGGCAAGAAGGTCGAGAAGCGGCTGATCTTCCCGGTGTTCGCGCTGCTCGGCGTGCTGCTGGTGCCGGGGGTGTGGGAGCACGCGGTGAGCACGTTCGAGCGGTTGTTCATCCCGCCGTCGAGCCAGCAGGCGACCACGCCCTGAGCCGCTCGGCGGCCGCGGCGGTGTCGGTGTAGTCGCGGGAGTGCGTGATCTGCCCGTTCCGGACGGTGAGCACCATGACGTAGGAGACGGCGAACGCCGTACCGCGGGCTTCCTGGTGCAGGTCGAACTCGGCCACCAGCACCGCGGGGTCCGCCGTCTCGTGGACCACGACGTTTTCGGCTCGGGTGATCCGCCGCGCGCCGGCGGCCGCGCGGAACCGGCGCCGGAGTTCTTCGCGGCCCTTCGTCACGCGGGGCACGCCCGGCAGGGCGAAGGGCAGTTCGAGGGTGACGTCCTCGGCGTAGAGGTCGGCGAGGTCGTCCCAGTGGTTCTCCACCGAGGCGGCGAGGAACCGGTCGAAGACCGCACGTGTGAGCTTCGAAGCCGCCGACACGTTCGGGTAGTCGCGGTACGAAGTGATCTCGCCGTCCGAGACCGTCAGGATCCCCACCGAGGAGGGGAACTCCGCCTCCGGGCCGGAGACCACCAGCTCCACCACGAAGCCCGAGTCCGTCAACGTGGTGGTGACCCGGGCACCCGTCAGGCCGGCGGCCCGTCCTCGGGCGCCGCCCTCGGTGAGCGCCGCCACCACCGCGTCGCGGCCTTCGATCCGCTGCCCCAGGAAAGGCACCTCGAACACCGCGTCGGCGGCGAAGAGGGAAGCGAACGGGGTGACGTCCAGCGTGGACAGCCCGTCGCGGACCAGGGCGGCTATCTCGGCCAGGGTGAGCGGCATCGGAATTCTCCTGGAAGACTGGGCGTTGAATCGGAACGGTGGGCCCGCTTAGGACGATACGGAGCGGTCGTTCCGGTTGTCAACGAGGAGATCTGATGGAGAAGATGCGCGCCGACGCGCGGCGCAACCGCGCCAAGGTGCTGGCCGCCGCCGAAGAGGCGTTCGCCCTCGACGGCCTCGCCGTGCCGCTCGACGACATCGCGCGGCTCGCCGGCGTCGGGGCGGGGACCGTCTACCGGCACTTCCCCAGCAAGGAAGCGCTGTTCCAGGCCGTCGTCCTCGAACGGATCCAGCAGTTCGCCGAAGAGGCCCGCGCGCTCGCCACCGCCGAGAACCCCGGCGAGGTCTTCGTCGACTACTTCGTCCGCGTCATCAAGCAGGCGTCGCTCAACCGGGCCATCTGCGACGCCCTCGCCGAATCCAGCGGGCACGCGTTCAAGGCCGGCGCCGGCGAGGAGTTCCGCGCCGCGTTGGGCGAGCTGCTCGCCCGCGCGCAGGCCGCGGGGGCCGTCCGCGCCGACATCGACGGCGACGACCTGCGGGCGCTCATCGTCGGCTGCCTCGCCGTCGAGCGGTACGCCCCGGGGAGCGCGCACCTGGTCCGGGTGGTCATCGACGGTCTGCGGGCGTCAGGTCACGCAGCTTCCGCAGCGGCGACCACACCATGATCGCCGCCGAAGCCAGGACGCCGGCCGCCGCGATGTGCAGCGTCGCCCGCATGCCGATCGGGCCGGCCAGCGCGCCGCCGAGCAGGCTGCCGAGCGGCACGACGCCGTACACCAGCGTCTGCGAGATGGCGTTGACCCGGCCCAGCAACTCCGGCGGCGTGACGGCTTGCTGGAAGCTCACGCCGAAGACGCTCAGCACGATCACGCTGTAGCTGGTGAAGAAGCCGGCGAGGACGAAGCAGGTGAGCGCCCAGCCTCGTCCGGTGAACGGGTAGAGCTGGTACGCCAGGCCGAACAGCACCGCCGCACCCCAGAGAGCACGCGCCTGGCCGATCCGTTCGCCGAGCCACCGCGCGGTGAACCCGCCGGTGACGGCGCCGGTCAGCGACGCGGTGCCGAGCACCCCGATCACCCACGGCGAGAGCCCGAGGTCGCGGGCGAGGAACACGATCACGATCGCCAGGTGGGCCGACTGGAAGAAACTCGACACGGCGCCGTGTGCGCTGATCGCCAGCAGGACGCGGTCGCCGCGGACCAGCCGCAGCCCTTCGCCGATCTCGCGCAGCAGCCGCCGCTCCCGCGGTGCGGGGCGCGTGTCCGGCGTCTCGATCCGGCGCAGCCAGAGCGCCGACCACAGGTAGCTGACGGCGTCGGCGGCCAGCGCGGCCGCGACGCCGAGCGCCTGGACGATCACCCCGGCGAGGCCGGGGCCCGCGACCGCCGCCATCGACCGGTTGGTCTGTAGCCGCGCATTGGCTTCCGGCAGCTGCGCGGGCGCTACCAGCCGCGGGACGTAGGTCTGGTGGGCGACGTCGAAGAAGACACTGAGCACGCCGACGGCGAGGACCACGGCGAGCAGCTGGGCCATGCCGAGCACGCCGAACAGCGCGGCGACCGGGACCGAGGCGATCAGCACGGCCCGCCCGGCGTCCGCGGCGATCAGCACCGGGCGGTGGCGGATCCGATCGCACCACACGCCGACCTGCAGGCCGAGCACGAGGTAGGGCAGCGCTTGCGCGGTCCGCAGCAGGGAGACCTCGAAGACCGGCGCGCCGAGCGCGGTGACCGCGAGCAACGGCACCGCCAGGACGTCGATCCGGCTGCCGACCTGACTCGCGAGGTCGGCGAGCCAGAGGCGCCGGAAGTCCGGGTTCCTCAATACCCCCATCGTTCCAGGCTGGCACATGCGCGTAGTCGACGCAAGAAAGTTGAGTCTCATTCGCTCCAGGCGCAATTCGGTAACACGACGTAAGATCAACGCGAGTCAGTCCTCGAACCTGCGCTGCGCGTGGCGAGGGGGTGCCCGGATGAGTGGCCGACCTACCTGGGGCTCCGCCGCGGTCACCGGGCTGGCGGGGTTCGCCACCGGGTTGCTGGTGGCCGCCGTGCTCGTGGCCGGCCGGTCGGGTCCGCGGCCCGCCGACGCCGTCATCCCGCCGACCAGGACCGTGTCCGCGGTGCCGGTCACGGTCACGACGTCCGCGCCGCCGTCCACGCTCACCTCCGTCGAGACGTCGCCGCCGACGACCACCACCAGCCTCGTCGAGGTGACCGTCCAGGCGACGACCTCGGTCACGCCGACCTCGGCGACCTCCCCGGTGCCGCTGACCTCGATCTGGCGCGACTGATCGGTGCAACCCCGGCGGCCGCCGTCGCCGTCTGGTCGGCATGCGGTACGTACTGGGGTTCGTGATGCTCGCCGCCGTGACGGCCGGTTGTGCCGGGCCGGAGGTCGCCTGCACGGCGATCGGCGTCCCCGTCGGCATCAGCCTGTCGATCCCGTCGCCGGACGGCGTCTCGCAAGCGACGCTCGAAGCCTGCTGGCGCGGCCGGTGCGTCACGCGCGAGGTCGGCCTGTACCCCGAAACGTCGGCCGGCGCGACGACCTGCACGGGCACCGGCCCGGACGGCTCGTGCGGCACGTCGATGGTCCCCACCGGCGGGCTCCACGGCTTCGCGGACCTCCCGGGCCTGCCCGCCGAACCGGTCGACGTGACCGTCCGGTTCGACGACGGGAAGCCGCACACCGTGGCGGTGACGCCGTCGTTCGCCGAGCCGAACGGGCCCGCCTGCGGGAAGGCGGGCCCGCAGGCGCAGCTCGTCGCCGGGCCCGGTCCGGCCACGAGCTGCGGGTGCGTTAACCGACGTCCCGGCGCTTCCAGCCGGCCAGCCCGGCGACCGCGGCGGCGACCGCGACCGCCAGGAGCCACCCCAGCGGCGTCGCCGTGAACTCCTGTCCGGGGATCTTCGGCGGGTGCTGGAACGGCGAGACGTCCAGCACCGCCTGCGGCAGGTCGAGCACCGGCCCGAACAGGCTCAGCAGCAGCGCCAGCGCCCCGACGCCCCACGCCGCGGCCGAAAAGCGCGGCAGCAGCCCGAAGATCGCCACCGCCAGCGCGACCACCACCCAGGCCGCGGGCAGCTGGACGAGCATCCCGGCGAGGGTGTCCGCGAGCGAGCCGCCGACGTCGCCGGTGCGCAGCCCGTTGGCCAGTCCCATGAACACCCCGCCGGACAGCAGCAGCACCGCCGTGCCGACGAAGGCGAACACCAGGTGGCTGCCCGCCCAGCGCAGCCGGCCGACGCTGGTCGCCAGCACCGGCTCGAGCCGGATCGCGGTCTCCTCGCCGCGCATCCGCAGCACCGCCTGGACGCCGTAGAGCGACGCGACCATGGCGAACATCCCGGCCATCGCGGCGAGGAACGCCTGCGTGAGCGCGTGGCTGCCGCCCAGCCGCGCCATGATCTGCTGCGCCTGCGGGCTCGAGCCGACCAGGCCGCCGATGCCGCTGGCGATCGAGCCGAACACCGCGCCGACCACCGCCGTGCCGATCACCCAGCCCAGCAGCGGGCCGCGGTGCAGCCGCCACGCGAGCGCGAACGGCGACCGCAGGCTCGCCGCCGCCCTCGCCGGTCCCGGCCGGGGCGGCAGGATGCCGACGCCGACGTCGCGGCGGGGCAGCAGCCGGTACCCGATGCCGCCGGCGACCAGGGCGAGCACGACCGGCAGCAGGAGGACCCACCAGCGTTCCCCGGCGAACGCCCGCACCTGCTGCACCCAGCCGATCGGCGACAGCCAGGACAGCCAGCGAGCGTCCACAGTGGAGTCCCCGGCGCCGCGGAGCAGGAACGCGGCGCCGACCACGGCCGTCCCGATGCCGTTGGCCGTCCGGGAGTACCCGGCCAGCTGGACGGCGACCGCCGCGACCCCGGTGAACACCAGCCCCACCAGGGCTTCCGCCGCGCCGAAGGCCAGCGAACCGGCCGCGGGCAGGCCGGCGCCGACCAGCGTGACGGCCTGGATCAGCCCGGTCAGCACGCTCGCGCCGCCCGCCACCAGCAGCGACGCCGTCAGCGCCGCGTACCGGCCGACCACCGCGGACGCGAGCAGCTCCGCGCGTCCGGTGTCCTCCTCGGCGCGGGTGTGCCGGGTGACCGTGAAGACGACCATCAGCCCGGTGAGCAGGGCCAGGAACCCGCACATGCGCCAGGCGATGAACCCGCCGGCCGTGGTCAGGTCGAACGGCGGTCCGTAGAGCAGCGCGTACGACGGGTTGGCGTTCGCGCCCGCCTGCAGGGCGAGCCGGTCGGCGACGGTCGGGTAGAACTGCGTGAACGTCCTGACCGAGCCGGCCGGGACCACGCTGAGCAGGACGATCCAGATCGGCAGGACCACGCGGTCGCGGCGCAGCGCGAGCCGGGTGAGGTGGGCGGTGCCGGCCAGTTCGTGGGCGGGCGCCACGACGGCCGGGCGTTCGAGCGTCGCGGTCATTTCGCGCTCGCTTCGGTCGTGTAGTGGCGCAGGAACAGCTCCTCGAGCGTCGGCGGCTGGCTGACCAGGCTTCGCACGCCGGCCTCGGTCAGCCGGCGCAGGGCGTCGTCGAGCGAGCGCGTCTCGACGTCGAAGCGCACGCGGTTGCCCTCGACCTTGAGGTCGTGGATGTGCGCGAGGCTCGCGAGCCCGTTCGGCGGGCCGGCGAGCTCGGCGGTGATCGACGTCCGGGTCAGGTGCCGCAGTTCGGCCAGCGTGCCGGACTCGACCGTGCGCCCGTTGCGGATGATGCTGACCTTGTCGCACAGCGCCTCGACCTCGGCGAGGATGTGGCTGGAGAGCAGCACGGTCCGGCCCTGCTCGCGTTCCTCCTGGATGGCGTACTGGAACGTCGCCTCCATCAGCGGGTCGAGGCCGGACGTCGGCTCGTCGAGGATCAGCAGGTCGACGCGGGACGCGAGCGCGGCGACGATGGCGACCTTCTGCCGGTTGCCCTTCGAGTAGGTGCGCCCCTTCTTCTTCGGGTCGAGGTCGAAGCGCTCGATCAGGTCGTCGCGGCGCTTCTCGTCGAGCCCGCCGCGCAAGCGCCCGAGCAGGTCGATGACCTCGCCGCCGGAGAGGTTGGGCCAGAGGTTGACGTCGCCGGGCACGTAGGCGAGGCGGCGGTGCAGGCTCGCGGCGTCCTTCCAGGGGTCGCCGCCGAGCAGCCGGACGTCCCCGGAGTCCGCGTGGAGCAGGCCGAGCAGGACCCGGACGGTGGTCGACTTCCCGGCGCCGTTGGGTCCGAGGAAGCCGTGCACCTCCCCGGCGGGCACCTGCAGGTCGAGGCCGTCGAGGGCCTTCGTCCGGCCGAACGACTTGTGCAGGTCGATGACCGAAATGGCGTTTTCCATGGTTCGGAAGCTACACTCGCTTCAAGAAGTTGTGAAGTTAAGAAAATGTCTGGATCTAGTGATCATGGGGGACGGGTACGGGAGGATGGGCCGATGACGACGCCTGACACGAAGCGAGATGAAGACGCCGTCCGCCGGTACGTCGAGAGCCTCGGGCTCGTGCTTTCGCAGATCGGCATGCAGCGCATGCCCGCGCGGGTGTTCGCCGCGCTGATGACCACCGACGAGGGCCGGCTGACCGCCGCCGACCTGGCCGCGCAGCTGCAGGTCAGCCCGGCCGCGGTGTCCGGCGCGGTGCGCTACCTCGAGCAGATCGGCCTGGTCGCCAAGGAGCGCGAGCCCGGCGAGCGCCGCGACCACTACCGCCTCTACGACGACCTCTGGTACGCCACGTTCCTCAAGCGCGACCGCATGATCATGATGTGGCGCGACGCGGCCGAGAACGGCGTCGACGCCCTCGGCGAGGACACGCCGTCGGGCAAGCGGCTCGCCGAGATGCGGGACTTCCTGTCGTTCATGCTCGAGGAGCTCACCGGCATGTACGAGCGCTGGCACAAGCTCCGCGAAGAGAAGAAGGCCTAACGCCCGGCTAGCGTCGAGCCATGGTGCTCCTCGCTCAGGCTCTCTACGTCAAGCGCAAGACCCCGCGGCTCCCCGGCGCGGCCGGCCCGGCCGAAGGGCTCGTCCCGGGTGACGGCGAACCCTTCCGGCTGGCCGTGCTCGGCGAATCCACAGTGGACGGCGTCGGCGCGGCGGACCACGAGGAAGCGCTCACCGGCTGCCTCGCCCGCGAGCTGGCCCGCGACGGCCGGGCGGTGCGCTGGCAGGCGGTGGGCCGGACCGGCGCCAACGCCCGGGTGGCCCGCGCCGAGCTCGTCCCGCTCCTGCGCCCGGCCGACCTGGTCGTGATCGCCCTCGGCGTCAACGACACCATCGAGCTCCGGACGGCCGCGGCCTACCGCCGTGACCTGCTGCGGCTGGTGCTCGACCTGCGACGGCGGCTGGGCCCGGCCGACGTCCTGCTGGCCGGGGTGCCGCCGATGTCCCGCTTCCCGGCCCTGCCGCGTCCCCTTCGTGACGTCCTTTCGGCCCGCTCCGCCGCCCTCGACAAGGCGGCCGCGACCCTCGGCCGCCTCCCCGGCGTCCGGCACCTGCCGATGGATCCGGCGCTGCTCGACCCGGCCGCGTTTGCGAGCGACCGCTTCCACCCCGGCCCGGCCGGCTACGCCCGCTGGGCCGCGACTTTGGCACACGCCGTGATCAGTTAGCCGCTCTGCGTCGATCTTCAAAAAAACTTCGCCGGATCCGGTATCTGGCGGTGCCCCCACTGCGTCCTGTGGAGCAGCCGAGCACGGAAGAACACGACAGGGGGTGTCGCGTTCGGGATGAACGCGGTGGCCGGGAGCCGAGGGGGCTGCCGGACACCGTCGGCCGGGTGCCCTTCGGGGGAGGGGACATCCGGCGGGGCCCGTTGGGGAGCGGGTCCTTGAGGGAGGGGAGTACCGGCCGGTGCGTGCCACGCGCGCCGGCCGGTACCTCACGGATTGGCCACTGACCGGTAGGGCACGACCGACGAAGTAAGTGACGTTGATGTATCCGAGATCCACCTGCACGCTCCTTCCCCCCGAAGGAACCGCGATACTGCCATTGCCGACTCGAAGACTCTTCCGAAGAGGGGCAGATACGGTGACCGACGTGCAAACCACAGAGGTAGATCCGCCTTGGGAGGGCCTGACCGGCGCCGAGCTGCACGCTGCGTGCATGCAGGCCGCCAGGGACGGTGACCGCCGGGCGATGGCCCGCCTCGTCGAAGAGCTGACCCCGCTCGTCTGGCACGTCGCCCGGGCCAACGGGCTCGACCGCTCGGTGGCCGAAGACGTCGTCCAGACCGTCTGGCTCGCCCTGTTCAGCCAGCTCGGCAAACTCCGCGACCCCAAGGCGCTGGCCGCCTGGCTGATCACCACCACCCGCCGCGAGGCCACCCACCCGTTCGGCCGTCGCATGCAGCCGGTGCCGCTGAGCGACGAGGTCGCCGAGGCCATGCCGAGCACCCAACCGGCACCCGAAGACGAAGCCGTCCGCGCCGACCGCGACCGCCGGGTCTGGCGCGCCTTCGTCCGGCTGCCCCACCGCTGTCAGGAACTGCTCCGGCTGACCGTGCTCGCGGGTCGCGCGGAGTACCAGCTCGTCGCCGAGGCGCTGCGCATGCCGCGTGGCAGTGTCGGCCCGACCAGGGGTCGCTGCCTCGACCAGATGCGCGATCTCCTCGCCAGTGAAGGGGGAAGCCGATGAACGACCTCGGGGCGCCGGGGGGCCAAGCCTCCTTCGGTGACGACGTGCTGCTGGCCGACATCGGCCGTTTCCTCGACGAACTGGACCCGCCGCCGGGTGACCTGGTGCAGCGGGTCCAGTTCGCGCTCGCCCTCGAAGACCTCGACGTCGAGGTCGCGCGGTGGGAGCGGCTGGACGACCTCGCCGGGGTCCGCGGTGGCGGCACCGGCACGATCACGTTCACCGTCAGCGACCTGACGGTGATGATCAACCTGACCAAGATGGGCAAGCTGCACCGCATCGACGGCTGGCTGGTGCCGGCCGGCCAGTACGGCGTCGAGGTGCGGGTCGCCGAGCACGGCACGTCGTCGACGACGGCGGACGAAGGCGGCCGGTTCGTGCTCGACAACGTGCCGCGCGGGACGACGCAGATCCTCGTGCACCTCGGTGACGTGTCGTGCCGCCGGACGGTCGTGACGCCGACGGTCGTGCTCTAACCGAGGAAGTCGGCCAGGGGGACGGGGGTCAGCCCGTCCTTCCTGGCCTGCTCCACGAACGCCGTGTAGTCCTCTTTGAACGTCTTCCGGAAGTGCATCAGCACGATGTCGCCGGGCTTGAGCTTGTCGCCGGACTGGAACTGGACGTGCCCGTCGTTGACCGCGGCCGTCCACAGCACCGACGCGCGCATCCCGCAGGCGGCCGCCGCGCGCAGGGTGTTCTGGTCGTAGTTGCCGAACGGCGGCCGGAACAGCGCCGGGCGGATGCCCAGGCCGCGCTGGAAGTCGTCGGCGTCGTTGCAGATCTCCTTGCGCTGGAACTCGTACGGCTTGCCCTTGAGGTTCGGGTGGTCGACCGTGTGGTCGCCGAGCGTCGCGCCGGTGGCGTCCAGGATCTGCTTGAAGTAGGCCTCGTGACCCTTGACGTACTTCTGGTTCAGGAACAGCACCGGGTGCGTGCCGTTCTCCTGCATCAGCTTCAGCGCGTCGGGGTCCTGCACGGCGCCGTCGTCCATGGTGAGGAAGACGTACGGCTTGTCGGTGGTGATCCGGCGGATGAGCGGGACCTGGCCGTTCTCGATCGGGGGCGCTTTCTGCTGGACCGTGCCGAACGGGTACGGACCGGACGTCTTCACGTCGGGGCTCACGCCCTGCGGCGCCGGGTTCGGCTGGCTGGTGCCGGACTCGCGCTCGTCCGGCGCGTGCGTCGAACAGGCTGTGAGCGCTAACACGGCCGCCGCCAACCCCGCCACCACTCGCTTCATCCCGCGTCCCCTCTCTCGGCGGTGATCGCGAAGACCACCCGAAAGAGTGACGTCGGGGAGGCGGGGGAAGTTGCGCCGGACGATCTTATGTGGCCCGGCGCACGCAGGTCAGCGCCCGGTTTCGGCCGCCTTGACCAGCTTGGCGGAGAACAGCCGGATCACCGTCCGGAGGGTGGCGGCCAGCACCGGCCCGGTGCCCTTGACCGGTTCGGTGAACGAGCCCGTCCACCGCAGGTGCGTGCCGCCCTCGGCCGTCGGCGTGAAGAGCACCTCGGCGCGGTAGTCCTTGAGCGGCTTGCCGCCGGCGAAGGTGTAGACGTGCTTGCGCCCGGGCTCGTACTCGACGGTTTCCTCGCGGATCAGCACCGGCCACAGGCCGACCTCGCGGACGGCGCCGACGCCGTCCGGCTCTTCGGCGCCCCGGCGCGCCCAGCGGGCCTGGACGATCAGTGGCTTTCCCCACTCCGCCCACCGCGGGCCGTCCGCCTCGAGCGCGAACAGCGCCTCCGGCGGCGCGGTGCTCGTGCGGTTGACCTCGTAGGAGTACTTGCGACCCACCGGTAACCTCCCGCGTTGTTGACAGGTTGATAATTAATCGTCTCCGGGAGCGTAGGTCAAGATGAGGGGGTGAGCACGCCGCGCCCCGACCTCGCCGCGCCGCACTGGCTGGTCCAGCTCCTGCGCAGCTCGCCGGTGCCGGTGCCGTGGAACATGGTCGCCCGGGCCGTGGCCGCGCTGGCCGTGCCGCTCGCGATCGCGTACGCGGCGGGGGACATCGGCGTCGGCGCGCTCATCTCGACCGGCGCCCTGCCCGCCGTGTTGTCCGAATCGGCCGGTCCCTACCGCTACCGCGCCCGGCGCCTCGGCGGGGCGACGCTCGCCGCGACCGCCGGCTACCTCGCCGGGCTGCTCACCGGCGGCACGCCGGCGCTGTCCGTGCCCGCGGTGGTCCTGGTCGCCGCGGTGTCCGCGGTGATCAGCGCGGCCGGCAGCAACGCCTCGGTCGCCGGGCTGCAGATGCTCGTCTTCTGCGTGCTCGCCACCGGCCAGCACGCGACCGGCGTCCGCGTCGAGATCCTCTTCGGCTGCTTCTGCCTCGGTGCCGCCTGGAGCCTGCTGGTCGCGCTCGTCACCTGGACGGTCCGCGCGACCAGCCCCGAACGCACCGCCGTCGCGCACGTCTACGTCGAGCTGGCCGCGATGCTGTCGGCGACCGACGAAGCCGTCTCGCGGGTGGCCCGCCACCGGCTGACCACGGCCATGAACACCGCCTACGACCAGCTGCTCACCGCGCGCTCCTGGCTGTCCGGCCGCGACGCCGCCTACCGGCACCTGCTCAACCTCCTTTCGGCGACGACACCCGCCGTCGAGGCGTCCGTGGCGATGGTCAACGCCGGCCGCCGCCCGGCCCGCGAGGTCATCGACCACTTCGTCGCGCTTTCGGCCGCGGTGCTGGCCGCCCAGCCGCTGCCGTCCCCACCGCCGGCGCCGCCCGGCGAACCGGATCCGATCGTCGCCGCGCTCTACGCGGGACTGGTCCGGATCGGCAAGGGCGACGACCGCAAGCGCCGGCAGCCGGCGCCGTGGCACCGCCGCCTGCGGGAGTGGGCGGCCTCGCTCGCGTCCGGCCCGCTGACCTGGATCGCCGCGCTGCGGCTGACGCTGTGCGTCGCCATCGCCGAAGCCGTCGGCCTGCTCGTGCCGCTGGAGCGGTCGTACTGGATCACGCTGACCGTCGGCATCGTGCTGAAGCCCGACTTCGGGTCCGTCTTCGGTCGCGCGGTGCTGCGCGGCATCGGCACGGTCATCGGCGTCGGGATCGGTGCGGCGGTGCTCGGGCTCGGCGCGAACGGCTGGGTCCTGGTGGCCCTGAGCGCGGTCTTCGCCGGCGGCATCGCGGTGGGGAAGGTGCGCAACTACGGCATCCAGAGCGCCTTCGTGACGCCGTTGATCATCCTGCAGATGGGGCTGGCCCACACCGGCGACGGGAGCGTGGTGCTGGCCCGGCTGGTGGACACCGTGCTGGGCTGCGTGATCGTGCTCGTCTTCGGCTACCTGCTGTGGCCGGGCAGCCGGCGCCCGCGGGTGGGCGGGCGGCTGGCCGACGGCCTGGACGCGGTCGCGAAGTACGTCTCGCACGCGCTGGTGGAGGCGTCGTCGGGGGAGGCGCGGCTGGCCCGGTCGCGCGCGCGGCGCGGCGCCTACCGGGCCCTGGCCGACCTGCGGACGGCGTTCCAGCAGGCCGTCGTGGAGCCGTCCGCGCACGGCCGCCAGGCGGTGGCGTGGTGGCCGGTGATCGCCGCGCAGGAGCGGGTCGCCGACGCCGTCACCGAGGTCGGCGTGACGATCGGGCGAGGGGTGCCGCCACCGGATCCGGCCGACGTCGAGCTGCTGACGGCCGCGTTGGGAGAGCTCGCGTCGGCCGTGCGGGAGCAGCGGGAGCCGCGGTCGGTGCCGCTGCCGGACGCGGAGCGGCTGTCCGGCGTGGTCGACCAGCTGGAGTCGGCGTTCGCCGCCGTCCGCGGCCCCGACCTGGCCGAACGCGCGCCCCTGGGCCTGGTCCGGCGGTTCCTGCCCCACCACCGGCGCACGTGAGGACCGTGCGGTTCAATGCACCCATGGGCATCGACTTCGAAGCGTTGAAGGGCAAGGCCGAAGAGGCCCTGCGCGAGCACAACGACAAGATCGAGGAAGGTCTGGACAAGGCCGCCGACTTCGCGAAGTCGAAGTTCGCCGGCCACGACAGCCAGATCGACACCGGCGTCGAGAAGGCGAAGGACTTCCTGAACAAGTTCGACGACACGCCGGACCGGTAACCCCTACTGGACTTCGCCGGTCGCGATCCCGTCCGCGAGGCCGGTGATCCGGCCGCCGCGTTCACCCAGTGCGATCAGGCCCTGCCGCGCGTCCGGCGCGGTCAGGCTGATCCGGACTCCGGCCCGTTCGACGTCGAGGCTGGCGGCAAGCGCTTGCGCGCCTTCGTATCCCGCGTTGATCGTGGCCGCGAGCCCGCCGGTGGAGGCGAGCGAACCGCGGGCGGCGCCGAGCCGGCCGAGCGCCTCGTCGACGATCGGCAGCAGCGCGTCCCGGTTGCCTTCGGTCATCGCGCGGACGAGCTGCGGGTTCGAGCCGGCGACACGCGTGCCGTCGCGGTAGGACCCGGCCGCGAGCGACATCGCCAGCGGGCCGCCCTCGGCGCCGATGGTGGCCAGGATCGCCGCCAGCAGGTGCGGCAGGTGCGAAATCCGGGCGACGGCCTCGTCGTGCGACTCCGCGGGCAGCGGGACGACGTGCGCGCCGACGTCCAGCACGAGCTTCGCCACCTCGGCCCACGCCTCGAGGTCGGTGTCCTCCTCGACGGCGACCACCCACGCGGCGCCCTGGAACAGCGCGGCGTCCCCGGCCAGCCAGCCGGAGTTCGACGTCCCGGCCATCGGGTGCCCGCCGACGTACCGCGTGTAGGGCACGCGACGGCGAACCGCGTCCAGTACCGGCGCTTTCACGCTGGTCACGTCGGTGAGCAGGCAGTGCGACGCGTGCTGGCTGACCAGCCGCAGCAGGTCTTCGACGGCCGGGAGCGGCACGGCGAGCACCACCATCGCGTCCTCGGCCGCGGCCCGGTGCAGGGCCGCTTCGACGTCCGTCGTGACGTCGTAGCCCGCTCTGCTCGCCGCGTCGGCGTCCACTTCGGAAACCGCGGCGCCCCACGCTGTGCGGCCGCTGGCGGCCGCCGCGCGCAGGAGTGACCCGCCGATCAGCCCGAGCCCGATCACGCATACGTCTCGCACGGGGCCCATCCTGCCAGTGCGGGACGCATCTGGGGCTATAGCGCGGCCGCGAGCCGCGTTCCCTGGTCGATCGCGCGCTTCGCGTCGAGTTCCGCGGCCACGTCGGCCCCGCCGATCAGGTGCACCGGCAGCCCGGCGGCCCGCAGTTCGTCGGCGAGGTCCCGCACCGGTTCCTGACCGGCGCAGACGACGACCGTGTCGACGTCGAGGAGCCGGGGCACGCCGTCGACGGTGATGTGCAGGCCGTCGTCGTCGATCCGCTCGTAGGTGACGCCGGGCAGCTGCTCGGCGCGCTTGGCCTTGAGCGCGGCCCGGTGCACCCAGCCCGACGTCTTGCCGAGCCCGGCTCCGATCCCGGACTTCTTGCGCTGCAACAGGAACACCTGCCGCGGCGACGGCTCGGGCCGCGGCGTGCCCAGCCCGCCCGCCGCCTGTTCCGGGTCGGTGACACCCCACTCCGCCAGCCACGCGTCCAGGTTCAGCGCGGGCGATCCGCGGTGCGTGAGAAACTCGCTGACGTCGACGCCGATGCCGCCGGCCCCGATCACCGCGACCCGCTCGCCGACCGGCTTGCCGTGCTTGACGACGTCGACGTAGGACAGCACCTTCGGGTGGTCGATCCCGGGCAGCGACGGCACGCGCGGCGCGACCCCGGTGGCCAGCACGACCTCGTCGAAGCCGGTCAGTTCGGCCGCGGACACGCGCTTTCCGAGGTGCAGCTTGACCCCGGTCACCTCGAGCCGCCGCCGGTAGTAGCGGATGGTCTCGGCGAACTCCTCCTTGCCGGGGATCTTCCGCGCGATGCCGAACTGGCCGCCGATCTCGTCGTCGGCTTCGAATAGTTCGACGCTGTGGCCGCGTTCGGCCAGCGCGGTCGCCGCGGACAGCCCGGCAGGCCCGGCTCCGACGACAGCGACGTGCTTCGACCGCCGCGCCGGCGCGAGGGTCAACGTCGTCTCGTGGCCGGCCCGCGGGTTGACCATGCAGGACACCAGCTTGCGCTTGAAGGCGTGGTCGAGGCAGGCCTGGTTGCACGCGATGCAGGTGTTGATCTCGTCCTCCCGGCCGCTCTCGGCCTTCCGGATCCACTCCGGGTCGGCGAGGAACGGCCGGGCCATCGACACGAGGTCGGCGTCGCCGCTGCTCAGCGCCTCTTCGGCGACCTGCGGCATGTTGATCCGGTTCGAGGTGACGACCGGGATGCCCACGTGCGGCCGGAGCTTCCCGGTCACCCAGGTGAACGCCGCGCGCGGCACCGACGTGACGATCGTGGGCACGCGGGCCTCGTGCCAGCCGATGCCGGTGTTGATGATCGTGGCGCCCGCGGCCTCGACCTCCTGGGCGAGCGCGACGACTTCCTCCCAGCGCTGGCCGCCCGGGACGAGGTCGAGCATGGAGAGCCGGTAGATGATGATGAAGTCGTCGCCCACCTTTTCCCGCGTGCGCTTGACGATCTCGACGGCGAACCGGCGCCGCTTCTCCGACGTGCCGCCCCAGGCGTCGGTGCGTTTGTTGGTGCGCTCGGCCAGGAACTGGTTGATCAGGTAGCCCTCGGAGCCCATGATCTCGACGCCGTCGTAGCCCGCTTCGCGCGCCAGAGCGGCGCAATCGGCGAAGGCACGGATCTGCTGACGCACGCCGTAACCGGTCAGTCCGCGCGGGCGGAACGGGTTGATCGGCGCCTTGATGCTCGACGCCGACACGCTCAGCGGGTGGTAGGCGTACCGGCCCGCGTGCAGCACCTGCAGCGCGATCTTGCCGCCGGCGTCGTGCACCGGCGCGGTGAGCTGCCGGTGCTGCCGCGCTTCGGCGGACGTCGTCAGCTTCGAGGCGAAGGGGAGCAGCCAGCCGGTGCGGTTCGGGGCGAATCCGCCGGTGACGATCAGCCCGACACCGCCGCGGGCGCGTTCGGCGTAGTACTCGGCCAGCTCGGGGAAGCGGGACGCCTTGTCTTCGAGGCCGGTGTGCATCGAGCCCATCAGGACGCGGTTGCGCAGCGTCGTGAAGCCGAGGTCGAGGGGGCTGAGCAGGTGCGGGTACGGGCTCATCGGGCGTCCTTGGGGTTGAGGGCCGTCTCCATGGCGCTGAGGACTTCGTCGAACCACTCGACCTGGCCCTCTTCGACGCGGATGCCGCCGCGCAGGACCAGGTACTGGTGCAGGTGTTGCCCGTCGAGGTTCGCCGGCGCGGGAAAGTCGCGCTTCTCGATCTGGCGGTAGACGTCGAGGCGTTCGGCGTGCTTGTCGCGGTGGCGGACGATCTCCTCGGCGACCTTCGCCGGGTCGCCGAAGGTGGCGCCACGGATCTTCACGGCCAGCTCGACCGGCCCGGCGCCCGGATCCGGCTCCGCGAGCCAGCGGACGAGTTCGGCGCGGCCGTCGTCGCTGACCGTGTAGACCTTCTTGTCCGGCCGCCCGGACTGCGCGACGACGTCGACGGTCACCCAGCCGGCTTCTTCCATCCGCTTCAGCACCCGGTAGATCTGCTGGTGGGTGGCGCTCCAGAAGAGCCCGATCGACTTCTCGAAGCGGCGCGTGAGCTCATAGCCCGAACCGGCGCGCTCGGACAGCGAAACGAGGATCGCGTGCTCCAGTACCATGCACCTAGTTTCATATGCACCCAGTTGCACGGCAAGGAGGCGTCCGCCACTTTCACGTGAAAGTGCCCACCTCCGGACGCCACTTTCACGTGAAAGTGGCGGGCCGGGTGGCGCAAAACGGGTCGACTTCGAGAGCGAAAAGACCAGGATGGGAGAAGTGCACCCGGTACTCGAACTGATCTCCGAACGGATGGCGGCGGGCAGCGTCCCGGGAGAACGCACCGACGGCAGGCGTCTCGCGCTCGCCATCGAGGGCGGCAGCAGCCGCGGCACCTACTCCAGCGGCATGGTCCTGGCCCTGGACGAACTTGGCGTGACACCGGCCTTCGACGCCGTCTACGGCTCGTCGGCCGGCGCGCTGAACGGCGCCTGGCTGCTCTGCGGCCGCTCCTCGACCGGCGTCCGGACGTGGTGGAACCCGGTGGTCATGCGCCGGATCATCAACCCGCTGCACACCCTGCGCGGCCGCGCGGTGATCGACCTCGAGTACCTCGTCCACCAGGTCTACTCGGTGCTGGAACCGATGGACTTCCCGGCGATCCTGGCCAACCCGGTCACCTTCCACCCGCTGGCCACCGACGCCGATACCGGCGAGTCCACCGACCTGCACCCGTTCCTGGCCGACGTCGACGCGATCAAGATCGCGCTCGCCGCGTCCTCGTGCATGCCGGTGCTGGCCGGGCCGCCGATCCCGATGGCCGGCCGCCGGTTCGTCGACGCCGGCGTGGCCGAGCCGATCCCGTACCGCACCGCGCTGGCCCAGGGCGCGACCGACGTCCTGGTGCTGCGCACCCGCCGCGCCGACGAACTGCCGGTGCGGCCGCCGCGGGTGCACGACGTCGTCGTGCCGCGGTTCCTGCGCCGCCAGGCACCCGGCGCCATCCCGGCCTGGCAGGACACCTACCGGCGGGACGTCGAGGACGAGGAGACCCTGGCGGCCGACCCGCGCATCCTGAGCGTCCGGCCCCCGGTGGGGGCGCCGGACGTGGCCGTGCTCGAGCGTGATCCCGAGGTGCTGCGCAAGGCCGTCGACCTGGGCAAAGGGGCCGTCCTCGACGTGCTGGACAGCCTGCGCGAAGCGTCTTAGGGCTTGCGCGCGACGCCGCCGATCACCCGCGACTCGGACGGCGATCCGGCGAACAGGGTGTGCTCGTCCGGGTGCCACGCCGGGGCGTAGACGAGCCCCGGCTCCAGCGGCGGCCAGCCGCCGAAGAAGCGTTCGAACTCGGCCATCGTCCGCAGGAAACCCGGGTTCGTCGTGGACTCGTAGTACTCGAGCAGGTCGAGCAGCGCCTGCCGCTCGTCCTCGTTCACCGGGTTCTCGTTGGTCATCTGCGACAGCACCAGCAGCGACCCGGGCGCGACCCGGGCGCGGTAGAACTCGAGCAGCTCGTCCGGGTTCTGCTCGTCCTTGACGAAGTGCATCACCGCGTTGATCACCAGCACGACCGGCTCGCGCACGTCGATGAGCTCCGACGCCTTCACCCGCTCCCAGAGGTCGTCGGGCTGCAGGAAGTCCGCGGCGATCGCGTGGTGGCGCCCGGGGTCGGCGGTGTCGGCCAGCAGCAGCGTCGAGTGCGCCAGCGCGATCGGCTCGTTGTCGATGTAGAGCACCCGCGTGTCCCGCTCGGGCCGCGTCTCGTCGGCGACCTCGTGCACGTTGCCCGCGGTCGGCAGGCCGGAGCCGACGTCGACGAACTGCCGCAGCCCGGCGCGCACGCACTCGCGGACCGCGCGGCCCAGGAACTGCCGGCTCGTCCGGCAGTACTCGCCGATGAGCGGCAGCCGGGCGCGGACCTTTTCGGCGAAGTCGCGGTCGATCGCGTAGTGGGTGTCGCCGCCGATGAAGTAGTCGTAGATCCGGGCGGCCGACGGCCGGTCGAGGCTGCTCGCGACGGCCTTGAGCGCGTCGTCGTGGTTGATCATGACTTCCCCCTCGCGGCCCATGCTGCCACGGGAACGATCACGCCGGCGAGCACGCGTCCCGATAGCGGTTGACCGACTCCGTCAACCGGTCCAGTTCGGCGCGCATCCGGGCGAGCCCGGCTTCGTCCATGCTCATCGCCGCGCCGATCACGTCCGGGATGCCCCGCGCCTTCTCGTGCAGCGCCTTCCCGGCGTCCGTCAGGCTGACGCGGACCGAGCGCTCGTCGTCGGCCTGGCGATTCCGGGCCACGAGGCCCGCGGTCTGCAGGCGCTTGAGCAACGGCGAGAGCGTGCCCGAATCGAGGTTCAACGCGGTGCCGAGCTCCTTGACCAGGCGGTGGTCCTGCTCCCAGAGCGCCAGCATGACCAGGTACTGGGGATAGGTCAGATCGAGGTCTTCCAGGACGACCCGGTACAGCGACGTCACCGCGCGCGACGCCGAGTACAGCCCGAAGCAGAGCTGGTCGTCCAGCCGCAGAGACGCCATGGCGTCCTCCTCTCTTCCGCCTTCGATGGTCCTCGGCAAGGCGTCGGGGAGCAACTCAAGTGCGCTGCATCTCATTGGGTTCCAATTAGTTGTGCACAACTGAGTTGCGAGCTACCTTCGTGATATCAGCTTCGAGTCCGAGGAGGACGACATGACCGCCAACCCGCACAACCTGGCCCTCGAACCGGCCGCGCAGGCGTTCGCGGAGGCCACCGACCAGCCGCCGTACCTGTTCCAGCTGCCGCCGGCGGAGGGTCGCAAGGCCGTCGACGGCGTCCAGGACGGCGAGGTGGCCATGGCCGCCGCCGAGATCGAGGTGCTGACCGTCCCGGGCGGCCCGAACGGGGACGTCGAGACGCGGATCGTCCGCCCCGCCGGTGTTTCCGGCCCGCTTCCGGTGATCGTCTACATCCACGGCGCCGGCTGGGTGTTCGGCGACTTCCACACCCACGAGCGGCTGGTGCGCGAACTGGCGGCCGGCGTCGGCGCCGCCGTCGTCTTCCCCGAGTACAGCCGTTCGCCCGAGGCGCGCTACCCGGTCGCCATCGAGGAGAACTACGCCGTGGCGAAGTGGGTCGCCCAGCACGGCGCCGAGAAGGGCCTCGACACCTCGCGCATCGCGATCGCCGGGGACTCCGTCGGCGGGAACATGACCGCGGCGCTGACCATCCTGGCCAAGCAGCGCGGCGACGTCACTTTCAAGCAGCAGGTGCTCTTCTACCCGGTCACCGACGCGAACTTCGACACCGAGTCGTACCACCGGTTCGCCGAGGGCTACTTCCTCGGCCGCGAAGGCATGAAGTGGTTCTGGGACCAGTACACGACCGATCCCGCCCAGCGCGCGGAGATCACGGCGTCGCCGCTGCGCGCGTCGCTCGACGAGCTCGCCGGGCTGCCGCCGGCCCTGGTGATCACCGGCGAAGCCGACGTGCTTCGCGACGAAGGTGAGGCGTACGCGGCGAAGCTGCGTCAGGCCGGTGTTCCCGTCACCGCCGTCCGGTACCAGGGGATCATCCACGACTTCGTGATGGTCAACGCGCTGCGCGAGACGCACGCCGCCGAGGCCGCGATCACCCAGGCCGTCACGGTGCTGTCGCGCGCGCTGGCGAAGTAGTTGAGAAAACGCTGAGTGCTCCGCACGTTGCGGCGCTATGAGGCAACTCACAGGTCCGCAACGTGCGAGCCGGGTCAAACGTGCTATATACGCGAGTCCCGGGGGTCCGGGTGCGCATTAGCTGCCCGCCCGGAAGGACCGTTCCCATGCACCTCAGCAGCATCCGGCTCGATTCGCCGATCACGATGAGCATCGTGGTCGCCGTGACGCTGCTCGCGATCATCGCCGTCCCGCTGTTCTGGGAGCGCTGGAAGCGGAAGCTGTTGTGGCGCACCGTCACCATTCTCGGCGCGGTCGTCTCGATCGTCGTCACCACCGGCCTGACCGGCAACCTGATCGGCGGCTTCTTCCCGACGGTCGGTTCGCTGCTCGGCACCGGCGTCTACGCGGCCGACAGCATCGACGCCGAGACGAGCGCGAACGGCGAGAACCTCGAGGTCGTCCGGGAAGTGGGCACGGCGCACGCCAAGGAGGGCAAGGGCACCGTCGTCCACATGAAGGTGACGGGCCGGCGCACCAAGCTCACCCGCGACGTGACGGTGTACCTCCCGCCGCAGTACTTCGACCCGGCCTACAAGAGCCTGAAGTTCCCGGCGATCGAGTGGATCCCGAACTACCCGTCCGGGCCCGAGGTCGTCACCGACGGGTACAAGCTCCCGGACCAGCTCGACGCGGCGATCGCCAAGCGCGCGCTGCCCCCGGTCGTGGTGATCATGCCGGACCCCACGGGCGTCCCGAAGATCGGCCACGACACCGAGTGCGTCGACGAGGTCAACGGCACCGCGAACGACACGTACCTGACCGCGGACCTGCGCGAGTGGGCCCTGCAGAAGCTCGGCGTCGCCGCGGACCGGAAGGCCTGGACCTTCGCCGGCTGGTCGTCCGGCGGGTACTGCGCGATGAACCTGGTGACCCGCCACCCGCAGTGGTACGGCCAGGCGGTCAGCGTCAGCGGTTACGACCGCGCGCAGATGGACGCCGAGACCGAGAACCTCTACAAGGGCCGCCAGGACGTCGACGACGCCAACAACGTCGGCATCACGGTCCGCCTCCACCCGTCCCCGGTGGACATCCTCGCCATCTGGGGCGAGAACGAGAAGTTCGAGAGCGCGGCGGCCGAGCTGATCCGCGGCGGCGTCCGGCCGCCGGTCCGCTTCCAGTCGTGGAAGGTCCCGGACGCGGGCCACAACATGAACACCTTCAAGTCGCAGATTCCCGAAATCCTCACCTGGATCGGCGCCCACACGACTCCGCCCGCCCCGGCGGGCCGTCAGGTCGAGACCACCGGCGGCGTGCAGCCGTGGCCGCTGCCCCGCTCGGGCGCGCCGGGCGCGCTGGCCGACGTCGACCAGTGACCTCGCTCAGCTCTCGTCCGAGCCGAGCAGCGCCGAGACGATCGTCGTGACCCGCCTCGACGCCGTCGGGTAGTCGACCTTGACGGGGTGCTCGGTCAGCACCACCACGATGTAGCGGCTGTCCTCGCCGAGGACGCCCGAGGTGTGCAGCATTCGCGTCGGGCCGCAGCACGACCAGCCCTGCTTCACCGCCCACGGCCGCCCGCCGGCGGCGTCCGGGATGCCGAAGTACTGCCGGAAGCCGTCGGACCCGCGTTCGGTCGCGTCCCGCAGCCCCTTCATGATCGCGCCGGACTTGCGGTCCAGCAGGTACCGGTAGATCTTCACGACGTCCGGCGCGGTGATGCGCGTGTCGCCCCAGCGGCCGGGATCCGCGGGCGCCCGGGTTCCGCTGAGGCCCAGCTTCGCGGCCCAGCGCGTGACGATCGACGGTCCGCCGTAGGCCGTCCAGAACCGGCTCGCGAGGTCGTCGTCGCTGCGGGCCAGCATCCGCTGGACGTCCGCCACGGGACCACCCTGTTCGAGCGTGGAAAGCGCTATCAGCAGTTTCACGAGCGACGCCGAGGTGTATCCGCGGTCGGCGTGCACGGAGTCGATCGCGGCGCCTCGCTGCCGGTCGAAGACGACGGCGCTGACCTTGCCGTCGCGCACGAGCTTGTCCAGCGCGGCGGCGTCCACCTCGACCGGATCCGCCGGCGCGGCCTTGGCCGCCGGCGTCTCCGTCTTGGGGGCCGGCGTCGGCGCCGGTGCCGGCGTCTCGGACGTCGTCGCCGGAGCGATCTCCGTGACCGCGATCGGCTGGGGCGCCGCGGCGGAGCTGTGCCCCGCCGTCACCACCACCGCGCCGATCGCCCCCAGGCACAGCCCCACCAGGAAGATGCCGCTCAGCTTGCGCATGCCCTGGATTGCCGGGAGAGCCGCGCGCTGTTCGCCCGGACGGGCCGGTTTGTGGGATAGGTCTCGAACAGGGCCCGAATCGCGAACACATCAGTGCCCAGCGGGCAAGCACCATCGTTTCGCCGACGGTGGTCGCGGGGTACTCCAGCCCGGTGACGATCGTCACCACCCGCTGGGAAGGACTGGAGTCATGGTTCACGCGAAAGGCGCACGCATCCGGGTCCGCGGCCTGCAACCGGCGCAGGTGCTGGCCGGACTGGCCGGGATCGCGTTCCTCGTCGTCGGCATCATCGGATTTTCACGGACCGGCTTCGGCAACTTCGCCGGCCACCACGACGCCGGGTTCTGGCGGTTCTCCGCCAACCCGCTGATGAGCCTGGTCCGCGTCGTGACCGGTGTGGTCGGCCTGCTGCTGGCGTTCGGCTCGGGCCGCGCGCGGACGTTCGGCTGGCTGCTGTTCATCGGTTACGGCCTGCTGTTCGTGTGGGGCCTGATGATCGACGGCCTCATTTCGACCAACCCGTTCGCCAACGCCGGCAACCCGATGGACCTCGAGCCCGCCGACACGTGGCTGCACCTCGGTGTCGCCGCGCTCGGCCTGCTGATCGCGGTCCTGCCGGCCCGCCGCACCATCCTGCTGCCCGAGGACGAGACGGCCGACGAGCCGACCGTGGCCGAGCAGCGCACCGACCGGCCGGTCGTCGACCGCACCGAAGACCGGGTGACCGATGAACCGCGTCGCCGGTCGTTCCTGCGCCGTGACCACAACGGGCGAGGCCCGGAGGTCACTCACGAAGAGCGTCCGCCGGGCCTCGCCCACTAGGAGGTTCGGGGTGGTTCAGTAGGTGGTGCCACCGGAACCGGAGTCGTTGGTCGCCGCACCGCTGCCGGCCGGAGCCTGCTGCTGGCCGGCAGCGGTCGCCGGGTTGCTGCCGACCTTGCACCCGGCGGGCTCGATGACGAACCAGGTGCCGTTCACGCCCTGACCGTTCGCGTCACCGGGCTTGGTGTCCTTCGAGAAGGTGTAGACGGGCCAGCCGCCGATGGTGACCTGCTCGGTGCCGTCCGCGCGCTTGACGCTGCCGAGGAGCTTCGAGTCGATGCCCTGCAGCTCGACCTTGCCGTTGGAGAGCACCGCGGGCCAGGTCTTGGCGCAGTCGCCGTTGCAGGTGGACGTCTTGGCCTTCTTGCTGTCCTTCTGGAACAGGTAGAGCGTCATGCCGTTCTGATCGACGATCGCGTCGCCGAGCCCATCGATCTTGCTGGCGCTGAGCTTGACGGCCCCGGCTTCGGACCCACCCGCGGCGGCCTGTCCGGCCTTCCCGCCCTTGGCGTTCGCCGCGTACCAGGCACCACCGACACCCTGGCCGGTCGCGTCGCCGGGCTTGGTGTCCTTGGCGTAGCGGTAGAGGGCCCACCCGCCGACGGTGATCTGCTCGGTCCCGTCGGAGCGCGTCACCTTCCCGACCATGTTCTTGTCGACGCCTTGCACTTGGACATCACCGGTGGCCAGCATCGGCGGCCACGCCTTGGCGCAGTCACCGTCGCAGTTCGACTTCGGCGGCTTCGCGGTGTCCTTGTCGAAGCGGTAGAGGGTCATACCGTTCTGGTCGGTGAGCACCTGCCCGACCTCGGCGACATCCGCGACGACCAGTTTGCTCTCGTTCGACGCCGGAGCAGCGTTCCCAACCTGGCCGTTGGCGGCCTGGCCGCCCCCGGTGCCACCGGCGGCCGCAGGAGCGACAACCGGCTGAGCAGTCTCGGCACCCGAGCAAGCGGTGAGCACTGCCAGCCCGGCTGCCGCCGCGGCGACGGAGACGGCGATGCGCGTGCGAAGCATGGAAGTTCTCCTTGTGTCCGTTGAGGTTCCTGCCGCTCGGTGCGGCTGCTTGATACCCACTACACGGACCCCCGGCGGAGGCGGTTCAAAGAATTTTCGCCGGGGTGGGGTGGGGGTGGTCCGGCGCCGGCTGGCTTGGCCGGGCTGCGCTGCGGCGGACGGGTTGGGTGTACGGCTGAGCTGCGAGCGCGCGGGCGTGCGCGTGCGGGTGCGTGCTCGCATCTGCCCGCCCGCCCGCGCCCGCTGGCACCTCACCGTCCGCGCCCGCTGGCACCTCACCGCTGGCGCCCGTCGGCGCCCGCGGCCGCACCCGCGTGCGGGGCCCGCGCCCGCTCGCGCCTGCCTGGCGCCTGCCGGCGCCCGCCGACCCGCGCCCGCTGGCGCCCGACCGCGCCCGCTCGCACCCCGCTGGTGCCCGTCCGCCCGCTCCCCTTGGCGCCTGCCCAGCGCCCGCCCGCGCACGCCCGCCTGCCGCGCCCGCTGCCGACGCCCGCCCGCCCGCGCCGGCGCCCGACTGGACCCTCGTGCCGCTGGCGCCCGTCGGCGCCCGCGGCCGCACCCGCGTGCGGGGCCCGCGCCCGCTCGCGCCAGCCTGGCGCCCGCCGGCGCCCGCGCTGCCGAGCTCGCTGGTCCGCTCTGGCAAGCCACGCCGCCAACTGGCCGCGCTCCGGCGCCCGACTGCACCCTCGTGCCGCTGGCGCCCGTCGGCGCCCGCGGCCGCACCCGCGTGCGGGGCCCGCGCCCGCTCGCGCCAGCCTGGCGCCCGCCGGCGCCCGCGCTGCCGAGCTCGCTGGTCCGCTCTGGCAAGCCACGCCGCCAACTGGCCGCGCTCCGGCGCCCGATCTGAGCACCACCCATCCCGGAGCGCACCAGCTCCCGGCCCTACTACTCCGGGGCAGCACCCGTCGCCGGCCCGTCGCCGAGGGCGCGGTCGACCAGCGCGGCCGCCGCGCCGGTGTAGCCCGCGGGGTCGAGCAGCTCGTCCAGCGCGGCTGCCGTCAGCACATCCGTGATGGCGGGCAGCTCGTCCAGGACGTCTCGAAGCGGCCGGTCCTCGCGCACCGCCCGCCCGGACGCCTCGCCCAGCAGCTCCTTGGCCCGCGCCTTGCCGAGCAGCGGCGCGAGCACGGCGGAGAGCCGCTCCGAGACGATCAGCCCGTGCGTCGACGCCAGGTTCGCCGCCATCCGCCCGGGCTCCGCGGTGAGCCCGCGCGCCAGCTCGGCGGCGGTGTGCGCGGCACCGCCGGTCAGCCGCAAGCACTCGCGAACCAGCTGCCACTCGGCGTGCCAGACCCCGGCCGACCGTTCGTCCTCGGCGAGCATCGACTGCGTGACCCCCGCGGCCAGCACGGGCACCTGCAGCGCGGCCGACCGGATCAGCGTCGCGAGCACCGGGTTCCGCTTGTGCGGCATCGCCGAGGAACCGCCCCGCCCATCAGCGGCCGGTTCGGCGACCTCGCCCAGCTCGGTCCGGCTGAGCGTCGCAACATCGACGGCCAGCTTCCCCAGCGCCCCGGCGGTGAACGCGAGCGCACCGACGAGGTCGGCCACCGGCGTCCGCAGCGAGTGCCACGGCAGCACCGGAGCGGCCAGCCCGGTCTCTTCGGCGAACGCGGCGGTCAGCTGTGCCGCGTAGTCGCCGGTCGCCGTGTCGGGAGCCGTGTGGTCGCGCCCGCCCCCGCCCCTGCTTGCCTCGCCGGACAGGCGCGCGTACTCGACGTACGCCGCCAGCGTCCCGGCCGCGCCGCCCAGCGACACCGGCAGCCCGCTGTCGAGCACGCGACGGACCCGGACGGCCGCGTCCAGCAGCAGCTGCCGCCAGCCCGCGGCCTTCAGCCCGAACGTCGTCGGCACCGCGTGCGCTGTCAGCGTGCGCGCGGCCATGGTCGTGTCCCGGTGCGCGCGGGCCAGCCCCGCCAGGGCCTCGGCCGTGGCGTCGAGGTCGGCGACGAGCGGCCGCAGCGTCCGGTCGGCGACCAGCATCATCGCCGTGTCGAAGATGTCCTGGCTGGTCGAGCCGCGGTGCACGTACTCGGCGGCGTCGGGCGCGACCTCGCCGACTGCCGAGGTCAGCGCCTTCACCAAGCCGACGACCGGGTTCGCGGTCGCCCGCGACCCCCGCGCCAGCTCGGCGACGTCGATCCGCGCGTTGCCCGCGGCCTTCGTGATGGCGGCCGCGGCCTCCGGCGGCACCGTCCCGAGCCGCGCCTGCGCTCTGGCGAGCGCCGCCTCGGCGTCGAGCATCGCGCGCAACCAGGCCTCGTCTCCGGTCGACGCTTCGGCCGGCGTACCGGCCCGCACCGGGGACAGGAGTCCGGAATCGGGGTCGACGGTCATGGCGTCAGCATCGCACGCGCCCCACCTCGGCGGCGGCCGCGCGGCCACGCCACCACGTCCGGCGTCCGGCTCGCCGGAGCTCTTTGGCGCGGTTCACCGCGGGGTCGGCGCGATGATCGCCGTCTTCATCCCGGTCGCCTTCTTCACGCACTGGGCCTACCCGTGCCGGGTTGTCGTTCCGTTCGTGGTCAACCTCCTCTCCGCGCCCGCCGCCGGACGGCAGCCGTCATTCGCCGGTCACACCGTCGATCCGCTCGCGGATCAGGTCGGCGTGGCCGATGTGGCGCGCGTACTCGCCGATCATCCGCAGCATCAGCCAGCGCAAGGTGAACGGTTCGCCGGTTCTGCGCCGGATGCCGGTCTGGTCCAGCGAGCTGGCCGCGACGATCTCGCGAGAGCGCGCGCATTCCTCGTGCCACAACGAGAATGCCTCGTCGACGTCGCCGTCCAGGTCGGTGAAGTCCTGCTCCGGGTCGTCGTCGGAGTAATAGAGGAGCGGGACGTCTTCGCCCGCGAACTGCATCCGGAACCACCATCGTTCGCAACCGGTGAGGTGCCGCAGCAGTCCGTGCAGGGTCAATGTGGACGGTGGTACCGAGAGTTCGGACAGCCGCGCCGGGTCCAGACCGGTGCATTTCAGCTCGAAGGTGCGCCGGAAGTACTCGAGGCTCTCGGTGAGCGCCTGGCGCTCGTCCGCGACCGGCGCCGGGTCGGTTCTGGGGCCGGTCAGGCGGGGCGGAGCCGCCACCGGGACGGTGTGTTCGGTCATGTGCGGAGCGTGCCACAGGGGTCCGACAATTTCGGCTCGCTCCGGTGATCGGTGACCGGGCAACTGGGCTGAAACCCCAGTTCAGGCACGGTTTGACCAACCCGGTAACGAATCTCCGGCGGCGGCGATCTGATCTTCGTCACCCTGCTGCGCACGCCAGTCTCACCGGTCGGAGCGGCACCCCTCGGTTCGGAACCAGGAGATCACGAATATGCAGCGAACCGGACGAAGAGCCGCCGTGCTGGCCGCGCTGGCGACCGCGGCCCTGTGCGCGACGCCAGCTGTCGCGTCCGCGGCCCCGCCCGCGAGCACGATCGACGTCAGCGCGACCACCGTGCGCGCGGGCGCCACGTTCACGGTCACAGAGCAGCTGACCAACCCGACGGACTTCACGGTCACGGGCGCGAAGGCGGCGCTCTACGTGAAGGAGAAGCCGATCGCCGATGTGGTGGACCTGGTCTCCTGCACCGGGGCGATCGCGCCGTGCGCGCCGTACCTCAGCAGCTTCCGTGGCGGCGTCGGCGACCTGGGCGCTGGCGAGAGCAGGACGGTGACGTTCACCCTGCGCGTCAAGGACGACGTCGCACCCGGCCAGTTCACGCTCCAGCACCAGTTCGCCGGCGACAACTACGCGTTCGGCGTCGAGGACGGCCCGGTCGTCACGATCGCCCCGCCGGACGAGGCCGACGTCAAGGTCACGCTGACCGCCACCCCGCGCGTCGGCCTGACCGCCCGGGTCGACTACGTGATCAAGGTGTCGAACACCGGCCCGGCCACCGCGACCGGCGTCCGCGTGACGGCCAATCCGGGCACGGGCCACACGATCGTCTCGACAACGGGCTGCACCCGCTCGGGCGCCACGCTCAACTGCGCGATCGGAACGCTGGCCCCGGGCGCATCGACCACGGCGAAGTTCACGTCGGAGGGTGGAGTGTTCGCATGGGGAGCGTTCACGGCAACGGCCCAGCGAGCGGCAAGCGCACCGGCCGACCCGGACGCGGCCAACGACAAGGCGTCGAAGAAGTGCACCGCCTACACGGGCCTGTTCGTCCAGTGCTGACGGCGTGACGCGCGGGGCCCGGCTCTCGGGCCCCGCGCTTCCGTCCACAGAGGATCACAACCCGACGGCGGTCGGCTCGCAGGTGTCCGTAACGTGCTGGTCCCGCTCGTCGAGCCCATCGCGCCGCGGCCAGCGAGGGACCGGTCTCGACCTTCGCCGGAGCGTCAGCCGGGACCCGGTGTGCGAGCCCCCGACCGGGACGTGGCTAAACTGGGGGCGCGGGCCGTTAGCTCAATTGGTAGAGCTGCGGACTTTTAATCCGTAGGTTCTGGGTTCGAGCCCCAGGCGGCCCACTCAAACTCCCTGGTCAGCGGCTTACCGGTCGCCACCGGTCAAGATCGGCTCCCCGGGTTATCCCCGGAATTGGGGTCGGACGGTTTATCCAAGAGCCCTTCGAGGGCCTGCGCCGTGATCGGGTCTACCGTCTTCCGGCCCAGGTAGGTGTCCTGCGTCATCGACACCCGTGAGTGGCCGAGGTGGTCCGCGATCAGCCGCGTCGGGACGCCCGCGTCGTCCAGGGCGGTTGCCGTGGTCTTGCGGAAGTTGTGCGACGTGAGCCAGAGGAAGTCGTCGGATCCCCGGATTTCGCGGAGCACCCGAAGGACGTTGTTCGGGTCTCGCAGGGTGCCGGTCGTGCTGGCGAAGATCGGGCTAGCGAGTGGCCGGCCATCCGCCTTCGCCTCAGCCCGGGTATCAACGAGGGCGACCCAGTGACGTGCACTCGCTACTTCATCCGGATGGGGAACCCGCCGCAACCGGTCACGAGCAGTCTGGCGTGGGAGCCGCTGGCCATCACCGGCGGAACGGACATCGAGCTGCCGCACGAGGGGCCGCATGCTGACAAGGGCATCGTCGACCGATTCTCGGCCATCGGACACGAGGTTAACCAGGTCGAAGAGCGTCTCGACATTCGCACGCCAA
Source organism: Amycolatopsis rifamycinica (assembly GCF_000695625.1). Taxonomy (GTDB): domain Bacteria; phylum Actinomycetota; class Actinomycetes; order Mycobacteriales; family Pseudonocardiaceae; genus Amycolatopsis; species Amycolatopsis rifamycinica. The sequence goes on along the minus strand of NZ_JMQI01000079.1, from coordinate 91,199 downwards.
CCGCTGAGGAAGCGAAGCTGCTGGACATTCCGGCGAACCGGCCGGTCGTGCAGATTACACAAACATTCCGCGTTGCTGATCGTTTTGGAGCAGAGGAAGACCTGGCCGTCGAAACCGCAGACATACTTTTTCCGGCTGACCGCTATGAACTCCGCTACGTCATGGAGATCCAATAAGTGGGACCATTGGCTTTAGAACGAGACTCCGAGGATGCCGCCTTCGTCGGTGTCGAAAACGGTCCGCCGTACCCCATTGATGTACCACTGCTGCTTCTGGATGTCATCGGGCACGTCATTGCTGTTCATGGCGCAAATATACTGTGCCCCCAAGTTTGTGACAATTTCATTGGCTAGAGTAAGTCCAGCCTCAACCTGTCGGGGGTCGACGCCATCAAAGACCGACGAATCATGAACAAGGAAGTTTGGATGTCTTGTCCAGCTTGGATTCTCGGCCAAAAGAGTGAGATCGAAGCATAACAGTTGCATTCGTGTGACGCCGGTACTTGAAACCCCTGATACCTTCAGGGAAAACTTATAACCCCACTCGTCTACTTCTGCGGAAAGAACTCCACTCTTTCCATATAGTCTCATCATCATCGAATCGAATCGGGCTGCTACTTGATCGAGATGGCCACGATTGGTCGCCAACTCATGGCCAGCATCCTGACGTTTTTGCGCCTTTCGAAGTCGTGAGTCTTCATCAGCGACTGCCAACTGCCTTGCGTTGTTGAGAGCGGCTTCGACCTCTGCGAGTCGTGAAGTTGCTTCGTTGAGCTCTTCGTTGAGGCTTTGCAGTTCTTCGAGGGCCCCGCCAGACTGTAGGACGGCCATTGAAGCATTGCGTTCTTCTGTTAGGCGCTGCATACGCTGTGAGCGATCGCGTTCGACCTGCGTCAACCGTTCAATCTCATCCTGTAGAAAGTTCCGGCGATTCGCAATTAGTTTTGCATGAAACGCCTCGACATCTTCCAGGCGTCTCATGGCAACGGACGTGAATGCCAGGCCCATCTCTTCGTAGATAACGCTGACGTCTTCAACTGCGGAAGTGTCGTCGTCGTCCTCTTCGAGGGATCCGCGGTACAAATCGAGAAGTCGTCGATCTACGAGGGATTCGTTCCTGAGTTCTCGCAGCTGCTCAGTCAATGCATCTGCTCGGTTGATTAGTTCGTCTGGGTCGTCGATCACTCGGAATCCGTCCAGGCGCGACCTGACTTCGTCTACAATCCGCTGGCGCTGGGTGCGCTCAAGCAGGAGGTCGGGCTCTTTCCGAAGAACTCCAGGGAGTAGCTGCTCGGAGGTTGCATACTGCAGCGCCTGAAAAGTATCAGACTCTTTATTGAGTTTCGCAAGGTCGCGCACTAGGCGCCAGTCCAAGCCCAAGAGGAACGCAACATGCGCGCGCCAACTCCAGGCGGGCTGCTGGGCTATTATCTTGAGTGGATCTTTGACTGCATCGATGCGAAAGATGTACGAAATTAAGGTCCGAGGGGAGATTCTGTAATTCGAGTCTTCTTGCTCAACGTCGAGTCCGAATAGTCCTAGGCCGAGCAGGAATTTCCAGTCGTTGACTGAAATAGTTCCGTTCTCGTCGAGGTACGTCTCAATGACAGGAGCAGAAATTTGGGAATACGTTGGGCTGACGCGAGATCCAGACTTGAGGGATCGAGTCACTGAAACTTGGTCGCCGAAGAGGTCGAGGGTGAGAGTAAACACCCAGTCGTCATCCGCGAGAGGGCGAAGCGAACTCGGTAGGTTCGACCCAAGGCAGTAGTTAATGATTTGGAGTATCGTCGTCTTGCCGCGAGCGTTTCTGCTGTGTTTCTCCGTGGCCTCAGGGGAACGTTCGGCCACAATGATGTTGAATCCTGGCTGAAAGATGATCTCTCGAAAGCTCGCCTTGTTGGAGCTAATCCTGCGCAGCAACTGGCACCACCTTCATTAGCACATCGCCGCGCAGGTCAATCATATTTAGTGCTGCCAGAATGTCGAGCATGAGTACGAATCGTCCGAATGGTTGGCGTGGGTACAGTTCACTTGCGATCGACCAAGCCCGCGCAACGGACGCTGCTTCTGGGAGTGCCCGGTTAAGCCTTGCCGCTTGAGCGACCAGGCTGTCCTTTACGGCCGTGTGGCGGTCAGGCAGCAGTCGGCTCATGCTCAAAGATCTCACAAGTCGAGAAGAGGTACGCGACAACGGCCAAAACTGCTGCCCGAACCTCGGGATTATCTACCGGCCCTGCGTTCTGCTGCGCCGTATAAACAATCGACGAGTACAGTTCGTCTCCGTGAAGTCCATCGGCGACTAGGCCGAAGTATTCTTGCTTGAAGCGTGCAGCGAGTTTCAAGCCGAAGTTTGGCTTGAAGGTGTCCATGGTGTGGATAAACTTCTTAACCTCTTCAACCTTAGCTAGGCCTAGGAGGATTTGTTCTCTCGTCGAATCACCTAGCTCATTTATTCGGATCTTGTCGTCCACTTCGAGTGGCATAACTATATCTTCATTGATGTCGTCGCACCCTAATTGCAGTGCTCGACATACGATCTCAAGATGGTCGAATCGGACTTGTCCCATGGCATACGCAGCGGCTCGTGCGATAGCTTGCTCGTGCTTGGCCTTCGCATCGCGCAAGAACTCAACGGTGTGATGATTTAACTGTGAGTCGATTCCGTCGTGGTGGGGGCCGCAGAGAAAGATCAAGTTTGCCGCTGAGCTGCGCTCTTTGCTGGTCATGTTCGGGTCGTACCGTGGTCCGCCTTCGCTAGCTGCACATATGTGCGCAACCTTGCCTACGGTCTTGTCCGAATCATCGGGATGCTCGGCTTCGAGGATCAGGCTGACGCCGCACTTCGGGTAGGCGCAGGCGTTGCCACTACGCAGCGCGAGAAGCTTCTCTTGGGCGCGAGGAACCTCATCCCGCGTCATGAAGCCCTCCCGTCCGTCGTCGGCTGCTCCGTAAGCCTAATGGCAGTCGCTGTCAAGCCGCAGTACCCAATGCGGGTATTCGCACTCAACGAGATACAGGCGTCATCTGCTGCCAAACTTGGCTCTATGGGATCAAGCGCGCCGCCGCAGGGCGGCGCGTCGGTCGCCTGACGTAGCTGCTCACCTCGGCGACCACGCCTATCCCCGGCACGGCCGGCTCCGCTCCGCTCTGCCGACCGGCCGGGCGGCGTGGCCGCCTTCGATGCAGCTGGGCAGCGCCGCCCACCGACGGCACGTTTGAGCCGTTCTGCCAACGTCGGGCCTCCCTCACCGGTGAGTCGTACACGTGCGGTCGCCGTCAGCCTGTACCGCGTTACGCCTGGTCGGCGGTAAGCACCACCCCGAAGCCTGATCGTGACAACGGCCGGTAACGCCGCGTCAAGGCGGGAGGGCGTGCCTTGACCCGACGTCACCGGCCGCGTGCTGGCTTCGTATCGGGATGGTGGGAGGGGAGTGGATGTTGTCAGGCGCGCATGTGAGCGGCTAGCGTTGCTCCGTTGGTGGGTTGAGCCCGGCGCTTAGCTGGGTCTCGGCGCTGCTCGCTGTCATGTTGATCCAAAACCTCGCTTCCACCCTCAACCTCGACAAGCTGATGAGGAAGGCGGTCAAGCGTATGAAGAAGATCACCAAGAAGTGCGTGGCCTTTGTGCCTGCTGCGGTGAAGCTGGGCATCTTGCACAACCTCATGGCAGCGTCGAGCTGAGCCCATCAGCCTCTGTCGAGCTTGATCATCTCCCCGGTTTTCCCCCGGGAAACGACGCAGAACGACGAGAATCAGCGACCGACCATGATCGTTCGGCGCGGACGTCCGTGCAGGTGAAGACCGGTATCGACAGATGACGAGAACTAGCCGCTGACCTGGGCTTATTCTCCGTAGGTTCTGGGTTCGAGCCCCAGGCGGCCCACTCAAACTCCCTGGTCAGCGGCTTACCGGTCGCAGCTGGAACAGTGCCCGCCACTCCGGTTCGGTGATCGTCTGGATCGTCAACAGCAGCAACGTGATCGGGTACCTGGCGTCTGGTCGGGAGGGACTCGGGCCGATCAGTTCCAAGGCCACTTTCGCCGTTAGGGTGGCGGGCATGGACGCGACGAGGTGGCTCATCGTTCTCCGGCACGCCAAGTCGGACTGGTCGGAGGGGCTTCCCGACCACGAACGACCTCTCGCACCTCGCGGCCTCCGTGACGCGCCGAGGCTCGGTCGGTGGCTCACCGAGGAGGGGCACATCCCCGAGTTCGTCGTCTGCTCCACCGCTCGCCGCACCCGGGAGACGTGGCGGCTCGTGAGTGAGGAACTTCCTTCGCCGCCGTCCGTCGAGTACGACGATGATCTCTACGGCGCCGACGTCCTCGAGCTGCTGAACGCTGCCCGCCGGGCGCCGTCCGGCGTCACCACGCTCGCGCTCGTCGGGCACGAGCCCGGGGTCAGCGACGTGACACTCCACCTCGCCGGGTACGGGGAAGAAACTCGCCAGGTTCAAACCAAGTTTCCGACCGGTGCGGCGGCCGTGCTCGCCACGAAGGATCCGTGGGACGCCCTTCGCTCCGCCCGGCTCGTCGCCTTCTTCCGGCCTCGCGACTTCACCGGCTGACTGTTCCGGCCGAGAAGGTCTGGACCAGGCATTGCCTCCACCGTGTTCACATGCGTACGCTCCATTCACTCACAGGTCTGATATTCATATTTGTGAATGGAGCGGACATGGTTTTCCGCCACACCGTCGTGGCCGCGCTCGCCGCCCTCGGCCTCGTCGCTACGTCGTTCGCCGCGCCGGCCGAGGCCGCGTCGCGACCCAGCGGTTGCACCGTCCCGGTCATCGGGCCGGTGTGTGCGCCGCAGACCGCCGTCCTCGACGGCAAGCAGCTGCTCCGCGCGAAGTTCGCCGCGCTCGTCGGCGAAAAGACGTCCCGCACCGCGCTCGGCAACCTGCTGGCCGCCGCCAAAACCGATCTCACGGCGGGGCCGTGGAGCGTCACGTCGAAAAAACAGGTCCCGCCCAGCGGGGACAAGCACGACTACCTCAGCCTGGCGCCCTACTGGTGGCCGACGACGCAGCCGACCGCGGAAAACCCGTGGGGCTGCCCGTTCGTGCAACGGGACGGCCAACGCAACCCGATCGTCGACGAGATCACCGACCACGCCTACCGCGGCCGGGCGTTCGCCGCGATCTACCGGCTCGCGCTCGCCTGGTACTACACCGGCGACGCGCGGTACGCCCAGCGTGCGGCGCTCGACCTGCGCACGTGGTTCCTCGACGAGGCCACGAAGATGAACCCGAACATGAACTTCGCCCAGGGCATCCCGTGCAAGGTGGACGGTCGCGGCATCGGCATCATCGAGTTTTCGTACACGCTGAGCCAGGTCGTCGACGCCACCGCGATCCTCGCCACCGGTGCGCCCGGCTGGACGAAGAGCGACGAGGCCGGCATGACCGGCTGGTACACGCAGTTCCTGGACTGGTTGCGCACCAGCAAGAACGGGACCGACGAAGCGAAGGCACAGAACAACCACGGCAGCTTCTACGACATGCTCGTCGCGGCGCTCGCCCTCGGTACCGGACAGCGTGACCTGGCAGCAGCCGTCGCTCGGGACGCCGGGCCGAATCGGATCGCCCCACAGATCGAGGCCGACGGCTTGCAGCCGCAGGAGACGAGCCGGACCCGCAGCTGGCACTACTCGACGTTCAACCTGGTCGCGCTGACCCGGCTGGCGCAGATCGGCGAGCACGTCGGCGTCGACCTGTGGCACTACACGGCACCGAGCGGCGCGACGTTGTTCGCCGCGGTCGACTTCCTGATCCCGAGCGCCACGCAGGGGCAGTCAGCGTGGCCGTACCCCGAGCTGGACTTCCGTCCGTACGCGGCGCTGGACGTCCTGCACGCGGCGGCCGACGCGGGTGACCGGGCGGCTCGGACGGCGCTGCCGCGCGTGCCGGTCGAGCCGGGCGGGGACCTCTATCCGGTGCGGCCGGCCGCGGAACAGCTCGACGACATTGCGACGTCCTGACAGCGAAAAGGGCCCGGCCTTCAGTGGCCGGGCCCTTTCCGGGTGGGATCAGACGCCTGCCACCTGCGAAATCCAGCTGCGATAACGCGTGATGTTGGTGTAGGCGGTGTTGTTGACCCGGTCGCTGGTCGACGCGACGCCGACCTGGCGGCCGGAGGCGAACATCGGGCCGCCGGAATCGCCGCCGGCGGTGATGCCGTTGACGCGGTTCGCGCACACGGCGACGCCGCCGGTGTAGTCGCTGCAGCCGATCGAGTTCACCCGCACGGTCGCGACCTTCAGGTACTGCGACTGGCAGTTGATCTCGGAGCCGCACTGGCTCGTCGCGCCCCAGCCGTAGACCGAGACGTTCTGGCCGACCGAGACGTCACCGATGCTGCCGAGTGGCGAGTAGGTGGCGTTCACCGAGGTGGTGAGCCGGACGATGGCCAGGTCGGCGGAGCCGGGGTAGCGCGTGATGGTGGAGCCGGTGGCCGTCGTGCCGCCGCTGGTCTGGTCCAGGCTGCCGATGCGGAACGTGTAGGTGCCGGAGCTGCTGACGCAGTGCTTGGCGGTGAGGATGTACTGCGGGGCGATGATGGTCGCGGTGCAGTTCTGCCGGCCGTTGACGAACAGCCGGGCCGCCCAGGGGCCGCTGGTGGCGTTGCTCCCGCCGATGATCGACGGCTGGGCCTGCGGGGTGCTGTCGGCGGCCGCCGGACCGCCGAGGCCGACGACGGCCAGTGCGGTGCTCGCGGCCAGCAGGACGAACTTGCCGAATTTCACGTTCACTCCTTTTCACGCGGGGGAGAACCACGTGGGGGAAAGCCGGTGGGGACCGAACTCGAATATTGTCCGAGTTTTCGATGAATGTCCGAAACCGACGAAAGTCGCCGGTCGAATCCTTATTTATTTCCCGGAGTGGGGTACGTGCAGTTCCCGTATTGTTCCTGGCTCGACCTGCGGACGGGACTCGAGGCGTGAGCAGCGCCTCGGGGGATGCCGTCGAGATCACCCACCGAATCGCAGAGGAGGCGCTGCCGTCCGGTGTTGCCCGCCTAAGTCAGCTCGCACGCAGCGACCGCCGGGGTGTTGTCGACTGCGCGGGATGACGCGCAGCGGTCAGGCGGCGACCTTCGCGGGAGCCGACTTCCGCAGCCAATACAGCCCGACGATCGGCAGCACCAGCGGGATGAACAGGTAGCCCTCGCCGTAGACGGACCAGACAGTCGGGTGCCGGAAGGCGGCCGCGTCGACGAGGCTCAGCGTGCCGATGGTCAGGACGCCGAGCAACTCGATCGAGCAGGCGACGAGGGCCACGCGCCACCAGCCGTCACCGCGCCGGGCCAGCGCGATCGTCGCGACGATGTAGACGACCGCGGCGAACGCCGAGAGCAGGTAGGCCAGCGGGGCTTCGTGGAACTTCGTGCCGATCTGGACGCCGGCGCGTGAGGTCGCGGCCAGTGCGAAGATTGCGTACACGGCGACGAGCACCCGTCCGGGGCCGCTGGCCGTCCTACGCTGTTGCTCCACTCCACACCTCGTTCAGTCGCAGCACCATCACCGGGATGGCCAGGCAGGCAATGCCGAGCACGGCGGTGCTCGAACGGCTCCGCTCGGCCAGCGCCCAGGCGGCGCCGACGGGCAACACGAGCAGACAGCCGATCAGGTAGGCCAGGTAGGTCGCCAGGCTGCCGGGCCGGTCGCCGCCGGCGAGTAGGACGATCCCGATCACCAGCTGAACGACCAGCAGCAGCTCGAGGACCGCGAGCGCGACCAGCAGCGGATTGTCCGGAAGCCGGTTCCGAGCCGACTGGACGAAGCTCCACAGCGCGACGACCGTGGCAGCCACGGCGACCGTCACGGCGAATCCGAAGATCACCCGTTCCTCCTTCCGGTCCGCCGGTCGTCAACTTACTCCGTGGTACCGGTGGGTCCGTTCGCCGAGGTGCGGCGGGCGTGGCGCGGGCCACCACCCTGTTCGTGTGCGGCCGGCGTCTCGCGACGTGAACGGCGCCTACTAGGAAAAATGATCACGGGGCAGGCTTGATGGCATTCTGCCAATTTGGCGGAATATTCGGCGCGGTCCTTGGATGGACCTGCGGGAATGCGGGAAAGATCTTCATGTTGCACCACTATGGTGTGGTGGTACGACTGGACAAAATTACCCTAGGTACATCTACTGGTGGGTAGACGCCCATTTTGCCTACCTCGGATAGCCCAGTTGAACCGCCGGGTTGGCGGATTGGCCCAGAGCTGTGCGGCGTGGGGGAATATTCTTCGCGCCGGGACTGTGTGACGTCCCGGGACTCGCACGGAGGGGTATCACGGATGGACCTGCGCTATGAAGCATTTTGCTTCGCTGACCCGCTGTTTTACGACGAACAGCGGGGAAACGGTGCGCCGGTCGAGGATTTCACCGCCGGGCTCCCCGCGCCGGGCACCGATTGGGTGACCGCTGATCGTGGACCGTGGCGCACACTGCGCCCTCGCGAGCACGTCCTTCCCGACCAGGGCTGGCAGATCCATGTTTCCGCCGGTATGGACAACGCGGGCAGGGTCCTCGCGGAGGTCTACCGGTGCTGTGGAGAGCACGGGATTGCCTACAAGCACCTCCGCTCGGTGCTCACCTTGCTCGCGCGGAATTCGAAATACGCATCCATCGACGGCGAGGTAGAGCTGGCGACGATTTACCCCGCCAACCACAGTGAACTAGAGCGAATACTTGCAGACTTGTCGTCGCGACTGGAGGGTGAACGCGGTCCGGAAATTCCGAGCTCCTTGCGGTACGGCGAGGGACCCCTCTACGTACGTTACGGCGGATTCGTCGAACAGTGGGTTGAACACGGCGGCAGTCGCGTTCCGGCAGTCCGCAAGCCGGACGGCCGACTGGTACCCGAGAAGCGCGAACCGACGTTCTCGGTGCCCGACTGGGTCAAGGTCCCGGCCTGTTTGCGAAGCAGCCTCGCCACGCACAAGGGAGAAACTCCGGCCCGGTTCCCCTACCGGATGGTGAGGCCACTGCAGGTCTCCAACGGTGGTGGCAGCTACGTGGCCGCCCCCAAAACGGACGGTGACCAGGTCGTCCTGACGGAAGCTCGCCCGTACGCGGGCCTCGACGACGCGCGGATCGACGCCGTCAAGCGGCTGCACCGAGAGCACGAAGTTCTCGGTCGGCTCGCCGGTCTCCCGGGTGTGCCGCGGGTCGTCGAGCGGTTCACCGTCTCGGAGCGCCACTACCTCGCCACGGAGTACATGCCGGGTACCTCGCTGGCTAGCTGGCTGACCCGGAACTACCCGCTGACCAGGCCGAACGCGACGGCCCCCGACCTCGCCGCCTACACGCGACGGGTGCTGGACATCCTCGCGAAGGTGAAAAAGACGATCGCCGAGGTCCACGCCCGCGGCGTCGTCGTGGGTGACCTGCACCCACTGAACATCGTGATCGACGAGGACCACGACGATCGGGTCTCGCTCACCGACTTCGGCACGGCGTTCGACGCCGGGTCCGCCGAGCGCCCGGCATCGGGCACGCCCGGCTTCCGGGCTCCCGCCGACCGCAGCGGTTTCGCGGTCGACGAGTACGCGCTCGCAGCGTTGCGCCTGTGGCTGTTCCTGCCGCTGTGGCCCCTGATCGAGCTGGCGCCGGCGAAGCTGCGCCGTATCGCCGACTTCGCCGAACGCCGGTTCGCGCTGCCCGAGGGATACGCAGATGCCGCAGTCGCGGTGCTGGCCCCGCGGGAAATGACCGCGGAGCCGGCACCGATCCACACCGACCCCGACCACGACAAGCCGGACTGGCCGATGGTCCGCAAGCAGATCGCCGTGGCGATCTTGGCCAGCGCCACTCCCTCGCGACAGGACCGGCTGTTTCCCGGGGACGTCGAGCAGTTTCACGTTGGCGGTGCGTGCTTCGGCGTCGGCGCCGCCGGCGTGCTGTACGCCCTCGACGTCGCCGGCGCCGGCCGCTTCCCTGAGCACGAACGCTGGCTGATCGACGTAATCCGTCGCGAGCCGCCCACCCGGCCCGGTTTCTACGACGGCAGCTCCGGCATCGCTTACGTGCTGGAGAACTTCGGATACCAGGACGAGGCAGGGAGGCTGCTGGCGTCGGCCGGGCGGCTCGTCGAGCAGACGACCGACCATTCGCTGGAGAGCGGCTTGGCCGGCATCGGGTTGACCATGCTGCACTTCGCGACGGTCCGCCAGGACAACGAGTTCGGGCGCCAGGCGCTGACCACGGCCGTTCGGCTGGCCGAGGCGCTCGAGACCGCCGCACCGCCGGGGAACGCGGCCCGCGCCGGCTTGCTGTCCGGCTGGGCCGGGCCGGCCCTGCTGTTCATCCGGCTCTTCGAGCGCACCGGCGAGCCGGCCTGGCTCTCCTTCGCTGACCAGGCGCTGTGCCGGGACCTCGAAGAATGCATCGAGGGCGACGACGGCTCGCTGCAGGTCCGCGACGGCGCCGGGCGCACGACGCCCTACGTCGGCGTCGGCAGCGCCGGGATCCTGCTGGTCGCCGAGCAACTCGCTCGGCACCGCCCGGAGGCGGAGGCCGGTGACAGCGTTCCCGCCCTGCGCGAGGCATGCCTCGGCGAGTTCGTCGCCCAGCCGGGTTTGCTCAACGGCCGGTGCGGGCTGGCGGTCGCGCTGGCGGCGAACCCGGACGCGGAACAGCCGAGCCGCACGGCGGCGATCGATCGGCACCTGCGGTGGCTGAGCTGGTACGCCGTGCCGTACAAGGGCGGTCTCGCGTTCCCGGGCAACCGGTTGCTGCGCCTCTCGATGGACGTCAAAACCGGGGGCGCGGGGGTCCTACTTTCTCTTGCTTCGCTGCTTGACGGCAAGGAGGTGCTGCCGTTCCTTGGCGGCATCCCCTCATCTGGGGCCACCGGTCGCTGACGCAACCGCCACGACGGCCGGTGCAGGCAGCCGGCCACCCAACACTGGGGGGTGGCTGCCTGCGGTAGTGGTGCGGACCGCCGGCGGGGCGCGTTCCGGCGACGGGCCGCGACCACTACCGGGCCGTGCGCGGGTGGGTTTCAGTCGTCGGCGGGGCGCCTTCCGGCGACGAACTCACGATCTCCACCCGGCCACATGGGGCGAGGCGGTGGCGCGTCCGCTCCCGGGGCGTCTGCCGGAGGCGGACGCGCGACCACCACTTTGGTCCACTTCTGTGCTCGGGTGCCGCGACCGTCGCAGGGACGCCTGCCGGTGACGGGCCCGGGACCACTCTTGAGCCGTCGGCTCACCACTCTGCCGCCGCAACCGGATCGACGCCTAGGCCGCCATCCGTGTTACTAGCCGATCCGGTGAGGAAACAGCTCGTCCACTGTGGACCGATCTCATGCGCTTTCCAGCTTATCGCCGTTGAGGGGGCAGGGAACCCCTCGACGCGAATCTGTGGACAACTTGCCGTTGTCCGGCCGCATGTGGACAACTCGGGGTCGATCGGCCGACTCTGTCGGTGCCGTGGTGCATGCTCGGAGGTGTCGGAGAACACGGCCCAGGGTCGACACCGTCGGGAAGGAGGTGACCACGTCGGCGGTGCGCGTCATCTGGGCTGAAGCGCCTCCAGTGCCTCGCGCAGCTTGCCGGAGACCGGTGTCGGCCGGCGGGACTCGCGGTCGACGAAGACGTGCACGAAGTGCCCTTCCGCGACCAGGGACTCGTCGGCCGCGTACATCCCGATCTCGTAGCGGACGCTGGACTTCCCCAGGTGCGCCACCCGCAATCCCACCCGCAGCGAACCAGGGAAGGAAACCGATGAGTGATACGCGCAGTGCGACTCGACGCACAGCCCGATCGCCGCCCCGGCTTCGATGTCGAGGCCGCCCTGCTCGATGAGCCACGTGTTGATCACGGTGTCCATCAAGGAGTAGTGGACGACGTTGTTGACGTGCCCGTAGACGTCGTTGTCCTTCCAGCGCAACGGGATCGTCTGCCAGTGCGGGTATCCGCTCACCACAGCGTCACCGACTCGCGCAGGATGCCCGATAGGTCGTCCGCGGACGCCTCGCGGGGTGCAGTTGCCAGCAGGCGTTGCTGCTTGAGCGTTCCCTCGACGAGGGAGTCCACATCGGACTCCGTGTAGCCGACGGCACCGATGCCGTCCGGGATGCCGATCCGGCGCATCAGGTCGACCAGGACCGCGGGCAGGTGGTCGGCGAAGTCGCCGGGCCACTCGAAGTCGGGGGCCAGGAGGCGGGCGACGCGCAGGTGGCGGTCCGGAGCCGCGTCGAAGGTGAAGCGGAACGCGGCTGGCGCCGTCAGGGAGACGGCCATGCCGTGCGGCACCATGGGTTCTTCGCCCGGGTAACCGTCCGGGTGGAAATCCCTGACCTGGCCGGCGATCGGGTAGGCGTTCGCGTGCGGGATGTGCACGCCGGCGTTGCCGAAGCCGAGCCCGGCGAACGTCGCGGCCAGGGCCATCGCCTCACGGGCCTTGAGGTCGGAACCGTCGCGCACGGCAGCCGGGAGGGCCCACGACAGCAGGCGCAGCGACTGCTCGGCGAACATGTCGGCCAAGGGGTTCGAGCCGCAGTACGGCACGCGCTGCTCCGGGCGCTTGCGCTCGAACTCGGTGTACGGCTTGGCGGTGTAGCTCTCCGCGGCGTGGCACAGGATGTCCATGCCGCTGGCGGCCGTCACCTCGGGCGGCTGGCTGACGGTGAGCCGGGGGTCGACGACGGCCAGGGTCGGGCGCAGCCGCAGGTGGCTGATCCCGCTCTTGACGCGCAGGGACAGCACGTCCAGGACGCAGACGGTGGTGCTCTCGGAGCCCGTGCCGGTGGTGGTGGGCACCGCGACCAGCGGCTTCAGCGGGTGGGCCGGTGCGCGGCCGCCGCCGACGGGGGCGTTGACGTAGTCCATCAGGTCGCCGTCGTTGCTCGTCAGGAGGTTGGCCGCCTTGGCGGTGTCGATGGCGGACCCGCCACCGATCGCGACAAAGGCGTCGTACGGACCCGTTCCGCGCGCGAAGTCAACCGCCTTCTGCATGCTGACATCGGTGGGCTCGACGTGTACGCCGTCGAAGATCTCGGTCTCGATGCCGTAGCCGGTGATGCCGTCGGCGATGCGGCGGGGCCAGCCGGTCGCGGCCACCTGGGGGTCCGTCACGACGAGCACGCGGTGCGCGCCGTACTGGGTCAGGTCGTAGCCGATCTCGTCGCTGGCGCCAGTGCCGAACTTCAGCGCCGGTGCACCATAAGTAAAAACAGTTTCATGTTCGGTCGCGGCCAAGTCGGTGGTCCTCGCTCCCTTGATCGGCTAGCGGTCGGTCAAAGCGGACATTCGGCCTATCCTTGTCCGGTTTCGGTGAAGATCACTTGACTGCACTGAACGGTGCCCGCTTAAGCTCTCCTCATTAGATACCAACTGGGAGCGACCGTCGCCCAGACGGCCGTGCGGATCCTGACCGAGGCGCGTGTCCGCCGCGTGTACGCGGTGGTCGGTGAGTCCTTCCTGGAACTGCTCGACGCCCTGCTGCGGGAGCGGGAGATCACGCTGGTCTCGGCGCGCCACGACGCGGGTGCGGCGTTCATGGCGGAGGCGGAGGGGAAGCTCACCGAACGTCCCGCCGTGCTGCTCGCCAGCCGGGGGCCGAGTGCGGCGAGCCTCGCCATCGGCGTCCAAACGGCCTACCAGGACGAGACTCCGATGGTCGTGCTGCTCGAGACGCCGGCGATCGAGCCGGTGCATTTGTCGTCGGGGGAACTGCCGACGTCGGACCTCACGGCCATGTTCGAGTCGATCGCCAAATCGACATTGCGGGTCACCGACCCGGACGGGCTGCCGGGGCTGCTCGCGCACGCGCTGACGACGTCGCAGGAAGGACGCCCGGGGCCGGTCGTGCTCGGCGTGCCCTGCGACGTCTGGGGGATGCCCTACGACGCGGCGAAGCCGATGGCGCGGGTGCGGCCGCCGGCGTCCGGAACGCTGGGCCGTTCGGCTGACGCCGTCGCGCAGCTGGTCGACGAGGCGAAGTACCCGGTCGTCATCGTCGGCGGGCGGGCGCGGTCGGCGCGGGACGAGCTGATCGCCGTCGCCGACGAGCTCGCGCTGCCCGTCTACAACGCCTTCCGGCGGCAGGACGCCTTCCCCGAAAACCATGCCCGCTACGCCGGTCACCTGGGGCTCGGCATCCCGGCGCGGCAGCTGGACGCCCTCGAACGGGCCGACCTGGTGCTCGCGCTTGGCACCCAGCTCGACGAGGTGACCACCCAGGCCTACCGCTACCCGACCGCCCAGCAGACGCTGGTCATGGTCGGGACCGGCATCGACGTCAGCCCGAAGCGGCGGGGACTCACCTTCCGCGTCGACTCCGAGGTCGAGCCGTTCCTGCGGGAGCTTCGGGAAGTGGCGTCGCCGCGGACGCGGCGGGCATCGGCAGCGAACGCGGCCGTCCACACCTTCATGACCCCGCCCGACACCAGCGGGAACACCCGGGTGCACCCCGTCGACGTCGTCCGCGCGCTGCGGAAGCTGGCGCCCGAGGACACCATCGTGACCAGCGATGCGGGCAACTTCGCGCAGTTCATGCACCGCTACTGGTGCTTCACGGCGCCACGCAGCCAGCTCGGGCCGAGCAACGCCGCGATGGGCTACGCCGTGCCGGCCGCCGTGGCGGCGAAGCTGGCCGAGCCGCGGCGGACCGTCGTGGCCATGGTCGGGGACGCCGGAACGCTCATGACCGGCCAGGAGATCGAGACGGCCGTCCGGTACCGGGCGCCGGTGATGGTGGTCGTCTTCCAGAACGGCGTGCACGGCGCGCTCGCGATGCACCAGGCCCGCACCTACGGCCGGCTGACCGGGGTCTCCATCCCGTTGACCGACTTCGCGTCGTGGGCGCGTGGGCTGGGCGCGGCGGGGTACACCGTGGACGATCGAGAAGAACTCGAGCCCATCATCGCCAGCGCGCTCGTGCGGCAGCGGCCGTGCGTCATCGACGTGCGCACGGATCCCGACGTCGTCACTCCGGACGTGCGGATCTCGGCCCTGCTCGCGCAGGCGCGTCCGCAACCTCCCGCCCAGTAACGATTTTGCTCGTTTCGTTCTGGAAGAAGCCGGGAATGTCGTGTGGTAGCAGGGCGTTGGCTCGGGTAACCTGACGGTGTTCCGGTGGTGGTTCGCCGCTGAACCTTCCCGGCCGGGTCCCGGCGGGAGACAACCGGTTTCTGTCGGTGCCGCCTGGCACCATCACGGTCATGACCCGCGCCGAAGCGGGCAGGGAACGAGGGGAGTTTCGACGTGACCGATCACCAACACGCACCCGACCAGCGGAAGTCCTCCGGCGTCGTACCGGTGCTGTTCAGCGCGAGCTCGGAAGCCCACGACGACGCGGTGGTGGCCGCCGACCGGGACGCCACCTGGCGTTCGCCGTTCGCCACCGAGGGGCTGCGCCCGGCGAGTGGCGAATAGCTCACCCCGCCCGGGGGAAGATGGCTTGTCCGTCTTGGTCCAGGTGTGCTTTACTACTAAAGGTCTCGATTTTTGTGTTCGTGTTGAGTCACGCTCGCAGAACTCAGCGGGCGTAGTGTCTCCTCGTCGAGGAAGCAAACCGCCCGGGTGACGACCTGGGACGCCGAAGTGGCTTCCTGTTTTTTAGTGGTACACATGGAGATTTTTTTATGACTCAGGGCACTGTGAAGTGGTTCAACTCCGAGAAGGGGTTCGGCTTCATCACCCCCGACAACGGTGGCGGCGACGTCTTCGTTCACTACAGCGAGATCCAGGGTAACGGCTTCAAGAGCCTGGACGAGAACGCTCGCGTCGAGTTCGAGATCGGCCAGGGCCAGAAGGGCCCGCAGGCCACGTCGGTCACCGTGATCTGACTTTGATCTTGGGTAAGGGCCGTCACCCGTTCGGGGTGGCGGCCCTTTTCCTATGCTCCGCACCATGATCGAGCACGGATACACCGTTTCCGGGATGAGCTGCGGCCACTGTGCCCAGTCGGTGACCGAAGAACTCACGGCGCTGCCCGGAGTGGCCGAAGTGGACGTCGACGTCGCGGCCGGCCGGGTGGTCGTGCGGGCCGAAACCGCGCTGGCCGAGGACGACGTCCGGGCCGCGGTCGCGGAAGCGGGCTTCACCTACGAGGGCGTCGCCGACCTGGTCCGATAGCCCGTCGCCTGGCCCTCGTCCCGGTTGGGTCTTCCCCGCCCGTGGCTCCCGCTTGGACAGTCCACTGGAGATCACTGGGTGAGACGCACGGTGTGAGCTGCGTCGCTCCGAGCCCGCGCCGCCGGTACTGCAACGCTCTGCAACCCTTCCGCTCCGCACGATCGCGGAGTCTCCTGGTCTCCGGGGTGAAAGAACAGGAGGCCAGGTGGGTGAAACGGTGGCGGGGATCGTGGCGAACCCCGCTTCGGGGCGGGACATCCGCCGGCTGGTCGCGCAGGCGTCGGTGTTCCCCACCGCAGAGAAGGCGAACATGGTCCAGCGGCTGCTGGCGGCGTTCGCCGTCACCGGGCTCGACCGCGCCCTCGTCTCGACCGATCTCGGCGGGATCTCCGCCTCGGTCCTGCGCGCGCTCGGCCGCGGTGACTCCGGGCCGAAGGTCGACTTCTGCGAGGACGACGCTCTCACCGGCACCGCGGCCGACACGACGAACGCGGTGCGCCGCATGGTCGAGGCCGGCGCCGGCGTCATCGTCGTCCTCGGCGGGGACGGCACCGCCCGGGTCGCCGCCGCGGCCTGCGAAGACGTGCCGCTCCTCGCCCTCTCCACCGGGACCAACAACGCCTTCCCGCAGATGCGGGAGGCGACCGTCGCCGGTCTGGCCGCCGGGCTGATCGCCACCGGGCAAATCGACCCCGACCTCGTCACGCACCGCGTCAGCCTGCTGGAAGTCGTCACGAAAGCGCGCCGGGAGATCGCGCTCGTCGACGTCTGCGTGTCGCTGAGCAGGCACATCGGCGCGCGGGCGCTGTGGGACCCGTCGTCGCTCACCGAGCTCTACTGCACCTTCGCCGAGCCGGACGGTATCGGCCTCTCGAGCGTTCCAGGGCAACTCTGTCCGAGCCCCCGGTCGAGCCCCGACGGTGTCGCGCTGCAGCTCGGGCCGGTCGGGGAGACGCCGTACGTCGTGCACGCGCCGATCGCGCCCGGGCTCGTCCGCCCGGTCGGCGTGCGCGGCTGGGGGCTCCTGCGGCCCGGCGTGCGCGTCGAGCTCGCCGCCGCGGGCGGCGTCATCGCGCTCGACGGCGAGCGGGAACTCGAGCTGAAGACCGGCGAGAGCGCGTTCGTCGAACTCAAGCCGGACGGGCCGTGGGTCGTCGACGTCCGGGCAGCGATGGCCGAGGCGGCGCGGAAAGGGCTCCTGCGCACGGACACCGAGCCGGGGAAGGAGCGCCGGAGATGACGGACGCCCTCCAGGGTGCGTACCGCGTGATGCGGACCATCCGTGCCGTCGAAGAGCAGGTCCGCGCGACCGGTGACGGTCGCAGCGAGGGCGCCGGCGAGGAAGCCCTGGCCGCGGGCGTCTGCCTCCACCTCGACAGCCGTGACGCCATCGCCGGCACCCACCGCCGTCCCGGGCAGCGCATCGCCAAGGGCGTCGACGTCAGGGCCGTCCTGGCCGAGATCCGGCACCACCGGCTGGTCGCGGCGGACCCGCTCGGCGGCGTCCCGCTGCTGATCTGCGGCGCCGCGATCGCCGCCAAGCAGCAGCACACCGGCGGCGTCGGAGTCGCCTTCCTCGGCGACGGCGCCGGGACGACGCTGGAGGCGCTGAACCTCGCGTCGGCCTGGCACCTCCCCGCCATCTTCGTCACCGAGGACGCCGGCTACGCCGATCGGGTGGCCGGGCTCGGCGTGCCGGGCGTCGTCGTTGACGGATCCGATTTCTTCGCCGTGCACGAGGCAGCCGGCGAAGCGGTCGGCCGGGCTCGCGACGGCGGTGGCCCGACGCTGATCGTGGCCGGGTTCCCCCGCGGCGGCGACTGCCTCCAGCGGTTCCGCAGCCGCGTCACGGACAGCGGTGAGCTGCGCGAACAGGTCCTCGACACGATCGACGCCGAGGTCGCCCGGCTCATCGAAGTCTCCGTGGCCGCTCCCGAACCGGCCTCGGACGACGGGGAAACCGACGTCTACGTCTCTTATTGACGCGGACAGACCGCGACGTGCGCCACCTACCGATCAGCCGGTCGAAAAGGCAGACTCCGAGGAGGCACAGCACAAGGAGCGGCGGTTGGGGCAGCGAGACCTCGAGGCAGCGTTGCCGGCCGGGACGGATCCCCGGCGGCACGCCCGTGTCCTCGCGCAGGTGCACGAAGCGGCCCTGAACGGCCGGGCACTGCCCAGCCCGCTGCGGCCGGTCATCGGCGCGTCCTGGCAACGGATGCGCCGCCTGGGCCTGGATCCGGACAGCCGGGCCGCCGCGCCCGTCCTGAACTTCGAACAGCTGGAGGCGCGCCGCCGCGCGAGCGGGCTGGCCGAGGCGCTGCCGGTGCTGCGCGGCGGCCTGATCAGCCTCGCCGAGCAGGCCGCGCACATCATGGTGATCGCCGACGCCGGGGGCGCCGTCCTCTGGCGGGACGGCAGTGCCGCGGTCCGCCGCCGCGCCGACGCGCTCGGGTTCGTCGAAGGCGTCGACTGGCAGGAGGAGTCCGTCGGCACCAACGCGATCGGCACCGCGCTCGTCGCGCGCAGCCCGATCCAGGTGTACTCCGCCGAGCACTACGTCCGGGCCCAGCACTCCTGGACGTGCGCGGCCGCCCCGCTGCACGACCCGCGCGACGGCAGGCTGCTCGGCGTCGTCGACCTCTCCGGGCCGGCCTCGACCGTGCACGCGACGACGTTGGCGCTGGTCGACGCCGTGACGCGGCTCGCGGAAGCCCACCTCCGCACCACCCACCACGCCGAGCTCGAACGGCTTCGCGGCTTCGCCGTCCCTGTCCTCGCGAAGGTCGGCGGACGGGCGATGGTGGCCGACGAACACGGCTGGGTCGCCGCGGCCGCCGGGCTCGCGCCGGTCGACCGGGTCGCGCTGCCCACCGGCCTGGGACCCGGGCGGACCTGGTTGCCCGCGTACGGCGGTTGCTCCGTCGAGCCGCTGCCCGGCGGCTGGCTGCTCCGCCTGACCGAGCACGACACGGCCCCGCCGACCCGCGTCGTGCTCGACGTCCGGTCGCCGCGCCGGCCCGAGCTCACCGTGGCCGGCGCGGCCGGCACCTGGACGCACCGGCTCAGCCCCCGCCACGCCGAAGTGCTGTACGTCCTGGCCAGCCACCGCGACGGCCGGTCGGCGTCCGAGCTTTCGGCCGACCTGTTCGGTGACGCCGGCCGGACGGTGACCGTCCGCGCCGAGATGTCCCGCCTGCGACGCCGCTTCGGCGGCATCCTCGGCGCGCAGCCGTACCGCTTCGCCGACGACGTCGAGGTGGTGGTCCGGCGGCCACCGGACTCCGAAGCCGTGCTCCCGCACTCGCTCGCCCCGGCCATCCGAGGCTGACTCCCCGGCGGCGGGGAATCATGGACGCCGTGCCGAACCGAGCCGGCTGGTGGTGCAGCTGCTCGGCAGGCTCTTCTTCGCAGCGACCCTGCTCACGCACGCGAGGCGGACCCGCGCGTCTGGACGGTCTACGCCACCGCCTGCCGGCCGGGTCTCCTCGGCGGACCTGCTGTCCGTCATCGCCCTCGGCGCGCTGGGCGTGCGGCTCGAGCTCGCCGAGGCGCTGCTGACCGAGCGGTCCGATGTGGACGGTGCGTCGCGCTCGGTCCGGCGGTCGCGACGGCAAGCACGCGCCGGGCGAAGCCATCCGGATGCGGCTGGGCCACGCACCCGGCGTCGTCCGGCTCGACGTCCGCAACACCCTTCCCGTCGTCACCCGGACAGGTGAAGCATTCGGCCGGCATGCGCGAGCCCTCCCCGGCAGCGCGCTGACGTCGGGCCCCCGAAGACGGCCACTAACGGGTGCCGGCGGAAGCCCGGACCTGATCACCGGTGTGCGCCAGAACACGTCCGGCCAGATCACGTGCTGATGACGGCGGGCGGTGCCGGTGGCTGCGCGTGCGGCGACTCGGCTACCTTCTGCGGGTACGGCTCACAGCGATCTTTTTTCGGGGGCTCCGGGTGGCCAGGCCCCCGGCCTGGGGCGAGGCCCCGGATGGCAGGGGGAGGAATTCGGGGATGACCAGCACCGCGACGGCCCCGGCGCCCGCGCCGGGACCCCCGCCGTCGCCACCGGACAACCGTGACCGCGCCGGGGGCCGCAACGGCCTGCTGGGGCTGCTCGAGCTGCCCGGACAAGGTGTCCGCGCGATCGTCCGGTCCGCCGCGACCACGCCCGGCCGGCTCACCGTGATCGCCGTCGGGCTGGTGCTGCTGGCCCTCGTCGCCGGGCTCGTCGCGACGCTGTCGGTGCAGGACCGCGACGACACGATCAGCGGCGTCATCGACCGCCGCGAGCCGCTCGCCGCCGCGTCGCAGCAGGTCTACCGCTCGCTTTCGGACGCGGACGCGACCGCCGCGAGCGCGTTCCTCTCCATCGGCACCGAGCCGCCCGAGCTGCGCCAGCGCTACGAGCGCGACATCGCCGAAGCCGGCGCCGCGCTCGCGAAGGCCGCGTCCGACGCCGCGGACGTCGCCAACGCCTCCGGCCCGGTCGACATGCTGAACCAGCAGCTGCCCGTCTACACCGGGCTCGTCGAGACGGCGCGGGCGAACAACCGCCTCGGCTACCCGGTCGGCGCGTCCTACCTGCGCGAGGCGTCGGAGCTGATGCGGGCGAAGATCCTGCCCGCCGCGCAGGACCTCTACCGGGTCGACACCGAGCGGCTCATCGAAGAGCAGGACAGCGCCACCGATTTCCCGTGGCTCGCCACGATCCTGATCGTGGCGTTGCTGGCCGCGCTGGTCGTCGCGCAGGTCTACCTGACCCGGCGCACCAACCGGCTGCTCAACGTCGGGCTCCTCGTCGCGACGGCCGCCGTCGTGGTGTCGCTGCTGTGGGGCGCGGTCGCGCTGGTCGTCCAGGGCAGCCTGGTCGGCAGCGGCCAGGACGACGGCTCGCACCGCGTCGACGTGCTCGTCCGCGCCCGGATCGCCGCGCTGCAGGCCCGCGCCGACGAAACGCTGACGCTGGTCGCCCGCGGCGACGGTGGCGCGTACGAACGGGACTTCAGCGCCAAGGCCGTCCAGCTGGTCGGCGAGGACGGCCAGGGTGGTCTCCTCGGCGAAGCCCGCGGCTTGATCAAGGACGGCGAAGGCGCCACGAAGATCGCCGACGCGTCCGCGGCCGCGACCGACTGGCTGAAGGCGCACCGGCAGGTGCGCGCCCAGGACGACGCCGGCGCGTACCAGGAAGCCGTCGACTCCGCCGTGCAGGAGGACGCGAAAGGCGGCTCGGCGCCGGCGTTTCGGCGGCTCGACGACAGCCTCCAGGCGGCGATCGACGTCGGCAGGCAGGACTTCCTCGACGACACCCACAACGGCGACCGCGCGCTGACCGCCCTCGCGCCCGGGTTGGCCGTGCTGGCCATCGTCGCCGCCGCGGGTGTCACCATGGGGATCCGGGAACGACTGAGGGAGTACCGGTGAACAGGCGGGGGAACACGGTCCGGGCGGGCGTGCTGGCGGTCGTCGCGCTGCTGGCGGCGTCCTGCGGCAGTCCCGGGAAACCGGTCGACCCGGCGCCGGTCAGCAACGCGGCCTGGCCGCAGCCCGCGCACGTCGGCGGCCCGGACGCGACGGCCGGCGGCGCCTCCGACACCAGCTGCAACCCGCTGGCCAGCCTTTCGCCGACCAGCACGACGGTCCCCGACAACTCGACGATGTCGGACATCCGCAAGCGCGGCAAGCTGATCGCCGGGGTCGACCAGACCACCTACCTGTTCGGGTTCCGCAACCCCACCTCGGGCAACCTCGAGGGCTTCGACATCGACATGGTCAACGCGGTCGCCAAGGCGATCTTCGGCTCGGCCGACGGCCACGTCCAGTTCCGCGCGATCCCGTCGTCGCAGCGCGAGGACGTCCTGAAGAAGCACCAGGTCGACATCGTGGTCCGGACCTACAGCATCACCTGCGCGCGCAAGAAGGACGTCGAGTTCTCCTCCGTGTACTACGTGGCGGGCCAGAAGATCCTGGTCCCGAAGGAGTCGAAGGCGCAGAAGCTGGCGGACCTGAGCGGCAAGCGGGTGTGCGCGACCAAGAAGTCGACGTCGCTGGCGAAGATCGCGACGGACCCGGCCAAGCCGGTGCCGATCTCGGTGGACAACTGGTCGGACTGCCTGGTGATGGTCCAGCAGGGCCAGGTCGACGCGGTGTCGACCGACGACACCATCCTCGCCGGGATGGCCGCGCAGGACTCGACGCTCGAGGTCCGCGGCGAGCCGCTGACGCAGGAGAACTACGGCATCGGCGTGCCGAAGGACCACGAAGACATGGTCCGCTACGTCAACGCGGTGCTCGACCAGATCCGCGGCAACGGCGTCTGGCAGGACAGCTACCGCCGCTGGGTGGAAGCGCGCCTCGGCCCGGCTTCGCCGCCGTCGCCCCAGTACCAGCAGTGAACGTCGCAGGACCAGTGGACGCAGCGCGACTAGGATCGATCTCCGCACGTCGCAGGGGATCCGGGAGGTAGCAGTGTCGGAGGAGCCGCGCCGTCCTCGGCACGCCGCGCCGGACGACGAGCCGCAGCAGGTGGCCGCGCCGAGCTGGCAGCCACCGCCACCGGTGCGGTGGGAGACGCCGGAGCCGTCGATCTCGGGCCGCCTCGACGAGGGCGAGTCCACCGGCGGCCAGGAAACCGTGATCCACGCCCCCGTGCAGCGCCCGCCGACGCCGCCGCGCGGCCAGCCGTCCGCGGCCCGTCCGCCGATCCCCGGTGCCGAAGACCCGACCCGCCCACCGGGCAGCATCGCCCCCGTCGCACCGCCCACGCAGGCGCTGCGCCCGGACCCCGACGCGCCGCAGCCGACGAGCGTCCTCGCGTCGCCGGCCCCGGAGACGCAGAGCATCCGGCCGCCGGTACCGCGGCCGGACACCGGCCCCGGCGCCCCGCTGCCGGACCCGGGCACCGAAAGCGTCCTGCCCGAGCGCACCAGCGAAGGACGGCACACCGGGACGGGCACCGGCGCCGGCACCGGGACCGGAACGGGGACCGGCGGCGGCTCGGGCTCCGGCGCGTTCCCCGGCACTTCGCGGCGGACGTCGTCGCGCACGTCCCGCTCGCGGCGCGGCCGCCTCGGCGCCGGGCTGGTCGATGTCCCACCGGTGCCCGCGCGCGATCCCGCGTCCGCCGTGCTGACGAACCCGGTGGTGTCGGAGGAGAAGCGGTTCTGCGGCAGCTGCAACGCGAAGGTCGGCCGCGGCAAGGACGGCCAACCCGGTTCGCCGGAAGGGAAGTGCGAGAACTGCGGCGCGCCGTTCTCGTTCCTCCCGAAGCTGCAGCCGAACGAGCTCGTCGGCGGTCAGTACGAAGTCCTCGGCGCGATCGCCTACGGCGGTCTCGGCTGGATCTACCTGGCGCAGGACCACAACGTCAGCGACCGCTGGGTCGTCCTCAAAGGACTGATCGACACCGGTGACGCGACGGCGATGGCGGCCGCGGCCAACGAACAGCGGTTCCTCGCCGAGGTCGAGCACCCCAACATCGTCAAGATCCACAACTTCGTGCAGCACCCGGACGCCCACAGCGGGACGACCACCGGCTACATCGTCATGGAGTACGTCGGCGGCCAGTCGCTGCGGCAGCTCGCGCTGGCGCACCACCGGGAAAGCCGCCGTCCGGAACCGCTGCCGATCGGCCAGGTCATCGCCTACGGGCTGGAAATCCTGCCCGCGCTGGGCTACCTGCACAGCCAGGGCCTGCTCTACTGCGACCTCAAGCCCGACAACGTCATCCAGACCAACGAACAGCTGAAGCTGATCGACCTCGGCGCGGTCCGCCGCACCGACGACTACGAGAGCCCGCTGTTCTTCACCACCGGCTACAGCGCGCCGGAACTGCCGACGCAGGGCGCGTCGGTGGCTTCGGACCTGTTCACCGTCGGGCGCACGCTCGCCGTGCTGAGCTTCGAGTTCACCGGCTACACCACCAAGTTCAAGACGACCCTGCCCGGCCCGGACGCGGTCCCGCTGTTCGCGCTGTTCGGTTCGTACTACCGGTTCCTGCGGCGCGCGACGCACGCCGACCCGGACCGCCGGTTCCTCTCCGCCGAGGAAATGGCCGACCAGCTCACCGGCGTGCTGCGCGAGATCATGGCCCTCGGCACCGGCAAGCCGCGGCCCGGCGCGTCCACGGTGTTCGGGCCGGAGAGCCGCACGTTCGGCGCGCAGCTGGTGGTGCCCGAGGCCGGCGCCAGCGTCCCGCTGCCCGGCGCCGACGAGGTCGTCGCCGGCCTGCCGATCCCGCAGGTGGACACCGACGACCCGGCGGCGGGCGTGCTCGCCACCACGATCGCCCTTGATCCGCGCGCGGCCATCGAAGCGCTGGCCGGCGCGCCGCGGGAGTCGATCGAGGTGCGGCTGCGGATCGTGCGCGCCCGGGTCGAGCTGGGCGAGTTCGCGGAGGCGCAACGGCAGCTGCAGGCCGCGCAGTACCTGGCGATCAAGAACGGCTTCCCGCACGACTGGCGGATCGACTGGTACCGCGGCCTGATCGAGCTGGCGGGCGGCCGTTCGCGGGTTGCGCACGTCGCGTTCGAAGCGGTGTATGACGACCTGCCGGGCGAGATCGCGCCGAAGCTCGCTCTCGGCGTCAGCGCCGAAGGCGTCGGCGACTACTTCGCCGCCGCGCGGTTCTACGAACTGGTCTGGCGCACCGACCGCACCTACGTCAGCGCCGCCTTCGGCCTCGCCCGCGTGTACCTGGCGCAGGGCGCGCGCAACAGCGCGGTCGAGGTGCTGGAGACGGTGCCACCGTCGTCGACCCACTACGTCGACGCGCAGGTCGCGGCGATCAAGATCAAGACGACGGCGACCAAGGCCAACGGCCGCGAAACCCCGGTCACCGAGCACGACCTGCTCGACGCGTCGGCCCGGCTCGAGCGGCTCCGCCTCGACGTCGAACGCCAGACGCGCCTGTCCGCCGGCGTGCTCGAAGCCGCGCACGAATGGCTCAAGCAGGGCAAGCCCACGCCGGGCGCGCGGGTCCTGGGGTGCCGGCTGGAGGAACGCGAGCTGCGGTTCGGCCTCGAGCGGTGCTACCGCGCGCTGGCCCGGCTGGCCGGCACGCTCGACGAGCGCATCAAGCTGGTCGACCGGGCCAACGCGATCCGCCCCCGCACCCTCACCTGAGCCCCGAAAGCGGCACTTTCACGTGAAAGTGCCGCTTCGGCGGTGGTGGTCAGGGGTTGATTTCCCAGTCGCGTTCGGCGCGCTCGCGCTGGTTCTTCTCGTGCTGCGCGGCCAGCTTCTCCAGCGCCTGCGGGTCGCCGTGGGTGCTGAAGTGCTCGAAGCCGACGACCACGAACAACGCCCGCGCGCTCACCGCGATCGGGCCGTCCTCGGCGTCGAGGCGGCCGTCCGCGCTGACGTAGATCTTGCGGCCCGCGATGCCGTCCAAACGAGCCTCGATGAACAGCGTCGAACCGACCGGCACCGGACGGCGGAAGTCCGTCTCGAGCTTGCCGGTCACCGCCGGGCGGCGCATCAGGTTGCCGACCGTCGAGCCGAGCGCCTCGTCGAACGCGCAGGCCAGCAGGCCGCCGTGGGCGAGGCCGGGCGCGCCCTGGTGGGCGGCGGTGACGGTGAACCGCGAGTGCACGACCTGGCCCTCGCCGACAGTCGAGCGCAGGTGCAGCCCGGCGTCGGCCTCGTCGCCGCAGCCGAAGCACTCGGTGAAGTGCACGCCGAGCTCGGTGCCCGGCTCCGGCGCCTTGGGGTGCGGGACCGCGGGCTCCACCGGCACCGGCGGCCAGGGTTGAGAAACACGACTCATGCGCTGACGTTAACCGGCGGGTAAACGGCCGCCGCGCGCGACCCGGGACGGCGGTGAGCCACCCCCATCTCTCAGTAGCCGGAAAGTTCCCCACCGTAGACAATCCCCGGCTCAGGCTGCCGACGTGGGAGAGCCGGTCGAGACTGGGGCGATGAGCTCGAACGGCCCCATGGGCACTGCACGGGAGGAGTCGTCGCCGGCATGAGCGAACCAGCAGCAACGACGGGCAATCCGTCAGTGGACGAGAGAACCGTCAAGCGGGCCGTCTGGGCGTCGGCCATGGGCAACGCCACCGAGTGGTACGACTACGGCGTCTTCACCTCGGGCGCGATCGCCGCCAGCATCGGCACCCTGTTCTTCCCCGGCGAAGGCAACGCGGTGCTGAAGTCGCTGGCGCTGCTCGCGGTCGGGTTCATCGTGCGGCCCTTCGGCGGAGCCTTCTTCGGGCCGCTCGGCGACAAGATCGGCCGCAAGCGCGTCCTCGCCATCACGA
This sequence comes from Amycolatopsis rifamycinica, assembly GCF_000695625.1. Taxonomy (GTDB): domain Bacteria; phylum Actinomycetota; class Actinomycetes; order Mycobacteriales; family Pseudonocardiaceae; genus Amycolatopsis; species Amycolatopsis rifamycinica. Next base: position 64,866 of record NZ_JMQI01000079.1, on the reverse strand, counting down.
TCCTGCTGATGTCCGGCTGCACGTTCCTGGTCGGCGTCCTGCCGACGTACGCCGGCAGCTACAGCATGGGCATCGCGGCCCCCATCGCGATCCTCCTGCTGCGGATCATCCAGGGCTTCTCCACCGGCGGCGAGTACGGCGGAGCGGCGACGTTCATCGCCGAGTACTCCCCGACGAAGCGCCGGGGCTTCTTCGGCAGCTTCCTCGAGCTCGGCACGCTGGGCGGGTACGTGCTCGGCAACCTCGTGGTGCTGTCCGTGACGCTCTCGCTGTCGCCCGAGCAGGTCGACGCCTGGGGCTGGCGGATCCCGTTCTTCGTCGCGCTGCCGCTCGGCCTGATCGGGCTCTACCTGCGGAACAAGCTCGAGGACACCCCCGAGTTCCGCCGGCTGGAAGCGCAGGGCGAGGCGCCGAAGAAGGCGCCGCTGAAGGAGATCTTCGTCCGCAACTGGCGGATGATCCTCAACCTGATCGGCATCGTGCTGCTGCTGAACGTCGCGGACTACCTGCTGCTGACCACGATGCCGACGTACTTCACGGACACGTTGAAGATCAACGACAACACGGCGACGCTGATCATCATCGCGGTCGAGGTCATCCAGATGGCGATCATCCTGCCGCTCGGGGCGCTGTCCGACCGGATCGGCAGGAAACCGCTGCTGCTCACCGCGGCCATCGGGTTCCTGGTGCTGAGCTGGCCGTCGCTCAAGCTCATGCAGTCCGGCAGCATCCTGTGGCTGTTCGTCGGCTTCCTGATCGTGGCGATCCTGCTGGTCTTCATCCTCGCCGTGATCGGCTCGACGTTCCCCGCGATGTTCCCCACCCGGGTGCGCTACGGCTCGTTCGCGATCGGCTACAACATCTCGACGTCGCTATTCGGCGGCACCGCCGGAGTCGTCGTGACGGCGCTGATCAAGAGCACCGGCAACGAGGACTGGCCGGCGTACTACCTGATGGCGGCGGCGCTGATCGCGATCGTCCCGATCATCAAGATCCCGGAGACGTCGCAGGTGCCGATGGACCAGATCGACACCGAGGACAGCGGCGGCAAGCCGGCCGCGGCGGCCGCTCAGCGCTGAGCGTCCGCCGGAAGAACGAGTGTGCCCCGTCCGGATCACCGGGCGGGGCACACCCGCGTCGCCGCTAGCTCCTGGCCGTCGGCGCTTCCGGCCGGGTCTGGACGGGAACCGAGCCGAGCGACGGGGTGGTCGTCCGCGCCGCGCCGGAAGTCCGCGGGCCCGCGGACGGCGCTTGCGGGACCGACGTCCGCTGCGGGCGGGGCCGGGTCGACCCCGGCTGCACCGACGGTTCCGCCGGCGCGATCGACGTCGGCGGGACTTCGAGCGTCGCGGGCGGCGGTGCCGGGGAAGTGGTGCCGATCGTGGACAGCCCGGGCCGGGCCGGCTGCACCGGTTCCGGGGGCCCGACGCGGTGGCCGGCCAGGAAACCGGCCACCGCGAGGACGACCGCCGTCGCGGCCGAGGTGCCCGCGACGGCGAAGCGCTTGCGTCGTCGCCGGACCCGGCCGCCGCGCTCGATCACATCGGTGGCTTCGAGGCGCATCGGCGGCTGCGGGCCGCCGGCCGCGCCGGTCAGGATCGCGCGGACGTCGTCTTCGGGGTCCATGTTCGTCACCTCCTCTCCGTCGGTGCGCTGAAGCTCAGCGCACCGTAGTGCGGGCCGAGCCGGTTGCGCAGCGTGGCCAGGCCGCGGGAGGCCTGGCTCTTCACCGTGCCGGTGCTGCAGCCGAGCGCCTTCGCCGTCTCCTCGACGCTCAGGTCCTCGAAGTACCGCAGCACCAGCACGGCGCGCTGCTTGGGGGCCAGCACGGCCAGCGCCTGCCGGACCAGTTCGTCCCGGCCGCTCGCCGCCGGTGCCGCCGGGAGCTCCGGCGGGGTGTCGGTGAGCCGCTCCCGTTTCCACCTGCTGCGCCGGTGCTCGGCGAGGAACGTGCGCAGGACGACCTTGCGCGCGTAGGCGTCCAGCGCGTCGTGCCGCGACAGCCTCGGCCAGGCGAGGTAGAGCTTGAGCAGCGCGGCCTGCGTGAGGTCCTCGGCCTGGTGCCAGTCCCCGCAGAGCAGGAAGGCGGTCGACCGCAGGCTGTGCGCGCGCTCACCGAAGTACCGGGCGAACTCGCCGTCCCACGGCGAGCCCGGCCCGGTCGACGGACGGGAGCGGGAGATCACCTGGTTACCGGGTCTCCCACACGGCCGGCAGGTGCAGGTCACCGGTCGGGCCGGCCGGGACGGCGCGGGGGACGCGCGGCACCTGACCCGTGCGAGCGGGCCGGGTCTCGCGCGGCGCGGGAGCCACGGTCGGGGCGCCGGGACGGAGGGAGGCCGGGGCGGGGGCCACGGTCGGCTCGCCCGGCCGGGGCAGCTGGGTCTGGGTCGGCGCGGCCGGCGCCTGCGCCTCCGAAGCCAGCGCGATGCCACCGGTCAGGGCGCCACCGGCGAGCACGAGCGCGCCGAGGGTCAGGGCGATGCGGATACGCAAGACAGCTCCTCATTCTCGCGGGCGCGGCAGGGGATCGCCGCGCCTCTGCCCGTAGTCATGCGGCGGGTGATCACCGGGGTTGCATCGGATTCCGCGGGTTCCGCGCGGAAAACACGAACGGCCGGGAAGCCCGCAGGGGACTTCCCGGCCGCCCGGTGTTCGACGGTGGTTCAGCGGGCGAGCGCCGACAGCTTCTGCCAGCTCGCCCAGTCGTAGGTCCAGTCGCTGTAGTCGCCGTCCTTGGCGCTCAGCGTCTGCGTGCTGCCGGTGATCTCGACCGGGTCGCCGGTCAGCGCGCCGTCGAAGTACTCCTTGGCCCGCGCCGGCGAAAGGTTCAGGCAGCCGTGGGAGATGTTCTTCTTGCCCTGGGCCCAGACCGACGCCGCGAGGCCGTGGATGAACTCGCCGTTGTTGGAGATCCGGACCGCCCACGGCACGTTGACGTCCGTGTAGTTGTACCGGGGGTTGCTCATCGAGTACGTCGCGTGCTTCGACATGACGACGTGCACGCCGCTGTGGGTGACGCGGCCCGGGTCGGAGTCGAGGCCGTAGCTGACGGGGTAGTCGGCGATCTGCTGGCCGTCGCGGATCACCTGCATCGTGTGCTGCGTGGTGTTGCCCTTGACGATCTGCGAGCGTCCGATGGCGAAGCTGGCCGACACGTCCTGCTTGCCGTACACGCCGTCACCGATCTTGACGCCGTAGATCTTGGCGTTGACCTTCACCTGCGTGTTGGGCTTGAAGTACTCCTTCGGCCGCCAGTGCACCGAGGCGTCGCCGGGCATCCAGGCCCACGCGCCCTCGGTCTTCGGCGTGGTCTCGACCGACAGCGCCTTCTCGACGGAGGCCTTGTCGGTGACGCGGCTCGGGAAGGTCAGCGCGATCGGCATCGCGATGCCGTACGTCTGGCCGTCACCGACGTTCAGGCTGGCCGACAGCTGGCGCTTCGGCTTGACCGTGGTGAACGCGCCCCCGATGGCCACGTTCTTGCCGTCGGAGCCCTGCGCCTGGCCGGACCAGGTGTAGGTCTTGCCGTAGCCGAGCTGCTCGGTGGTGCTCCAGCTCTTCTTGTCCGGCGACGTCTGCCCCTGGACCTGCTTGCCGTCCGGGTTGGTCAGCGTGACCGACATGATCGTGCCGTCGGCGACCTGGACGCCGACCGGTTCGCCGGGCGCGACGTCCTGGGCGCCGCCCGCCGGCGTCACCGTCAGTTTCGCGGGCTGCGCACTCGGTGCGGGCGAGCTGGTCGGGCCGCCCCCGCCGGTGCCGCTCGCCGACACCGTGGGTTCGCTGCTGCACGCCCCGAGCGCGAGCACGGCGACCAAGCCCAGTGCCACGGCAGCGCCCCGGCGCCGCGTGGAGATCCTCACCGTCACACCTATTCCCCTTTGCCCCTTTTGGTGCTTCCCCTCTTCGAGACGCCTCGCAGACCGTGTACGTTGAGCAACAATGGTGTGACGCGTGTCACAACGGTCGGCGATGGCTTTCACTAAGGGGGCACGGCCGACTCCGAGCCGTATCCGGGGATCACGGTGTCGCTGTGCTGCGCCAGACTAGCCGCCGGGGACGACAGAACCGGGCGCGAGCCCTACGACGTTCCGGTGACCTTGGTGCGCAGAGCGGGTTTTCGCCTCGATCACGGGGTTCAACTTTGGCCAGATCCCGGTAGTCTGCTCTCAGGCCGTCGTTTTGCGTGTTCGTGGCTTCACACTCGCGGAACTTCTGACGCGAGCCATGGAGCCGACCCGCTTCTGACTCGTCTCGTTGGAACCGCCCGGGACGGTCGGGGTGCCGCTTCGGTGGCATTCGAAGCGGATCTGTGTAACGAGGAGTACAGCGGTGGCGCAAGGCACTGTGAAGTGGTTCAACGCGGAGAAGGGCTTCGGCTTCATCGCGCAGGACGGCGGCGAAGGCGACGTGTTCGTTCACTACTCGGAGATCGAGGGCCGCGGTTTCCGCACCCTCGAGGAGAACCAGCGGGTGGAGTTCGAGGTCGGCCAGGGCCAGAAGGGTCCGCAGGCCCAGAAGGTCCGCGCGATCTGAGACGAGGCTGAAGAAGCCTCACAGGCCCTTTTGTGCGTCTCAAGGCCTGAGTGAAGGGCCCCCGGCAGCTTGCCGGGGGCCCTTTCTCATGGGGCTTGGGGTGGCGCGGGGGGTTCAGCGCCGTGCGACGGCCGGCGCGTCGAAGGCGTCGGCGGGGAAGTGGAACTCGTCGGTGAGGTCGCTGACTTCGCCGGAGCCGGCCTGCTGCCGCTGATCCTGCGCGGAGGCGGCCTGCCCTTCCCAGTTGAGCCGCTCGAGGATCCACTCCTGGGCGAGCGCCTGCGGCGAGATCTGCCGCTCGGCGGCGATGTCCTTGAGCTGCTGGCTGGCGACGAGGCTCATCCGCAGCTGGTAGACCTGAGCCTCACCGAACCGCTTGCCGGACCCGGTGCTCTCGAGGTCGTTCTCGGGCGCGAGCGCGGCGAGGTACGAGGTGAGCTCGGTGTCCTCGACGACACCGTCGTCCGCAGCCTTCGCGGCACCACGATGACGCCCGGAAGACGCAACGGCTTTCAGGTTCGTGCGGCTGCTCAAGCGGCCAAGGGAGGGAAGAGGCACGACGCCACGATAACGTTTGCATCTCGCCACACAAAACCACTGTGAGCTACAACACCCCAAGAACCCCACCCATTCAGCCCACCAACCACCCATTAAGCCCAACCCCCCACAACACAAAGCAACCCCCACCTAACCCACCGAGTCGATCACCCAAAGCAGAGACTCACCTCGCGCGGAACCCACCTCGCAAAGGCGGCCAGCTCACAGGAGGCCGGAACTCACCTCGCGAAGGTGGCCAGCCTTGCCGGGTTCCGAATCTCGCCTCGCGAAGGCAGCCAGGCTCACTAGGGCGCCGGACCTGACTCGCGAAGGCGACCAGACGCGCTAGCGCACCGGACCTCAACTCGCAAAGGCAGTCAGAGCCGCCAGGGACGCCGAACTTAACTCGCAAAGGCAACCAGACCGCCAGGGCGCCCAGCGCCCGAAGCGCCACGGAACCACGCTGGGAGCTGCACCAGAGGCACCGTGGGGGGTCCGGGGGGCTCGGCCCCCCGGGTCGGCACACCGAAATGCCGGTGCCCGTGCGAAGGGCGAAGCCCGAGCAGGGCACAGAAATGGAGGACCCCCGCGCCAGGGGGAGGAACGCGGGGGTCGGAGGGGATCTCCACAGGCGCTGACCGGGGGTGTGTCAGCTCTTCGATTGTTGCACGAGTTGGGTGGTTGGGCGAGTGGAGAGCGGGAAATTTCCCCGTGTGGTGTCACATGGGCGCGGGGGTGACGTTCGTTCGGGTGGGGTTCTTCTTCCGTCTTGCCGATTGCGCTGCGTTGAGCGGAGCGTGGGCTCAGGTTCACTCTCCGGGGGGCTGTGTGTGGTGGCCGGTGCTGGTTAGCCTCGCGGCCAAGTTGTTGTGAGCCGTGTGGAGGGGCTATGAGCGGGTCTGTTGAAGTGCGGCAGTTCCTCCTTCGGTACGAAGGTGCCGATGGGGGGAGTGCTCCGTTCGCGGGGGCGTTGCCGGCGCAGCGGAGTGGGGCGGCGGATGCGCAGCGGGTGTCGGATGATCAGGTCCGGCGGGCTCGGCTGGCGGTGGCGCATGGTGCGCTGGGGGTCGAGGACTGTGTTCAGTTGCTGGAGATGCTGGGTCTGAACCTGGATGAGGACGGGCAGGCGCCGGTTCAGCGCTGAGCGGGTGGGTCCGGCGTGGTGTGCCGGACCCTTCCGGTGATATTTCTGCTGGTTGTGCCGCTTTTCGGGAAGTAATTGCCAGGGTGTGGCCCACTGTTTGACGTCGGTTTCGTAACAGTGTTACGGTTGCGGTGTCGAAAGGGGCTGACGTGACGACGCTCGAGGGAACGGCGGGTCTGGCGCACCGGATCCGGCCGGTGGTGCAGGTGCTCGGCGGGAAGTTCATGACGTCGCCGGAGCTGGCCGCGGTGGAGGCGGAGGTGGGGCTGCCGCCGCGTTCGCTGTACGTGCGGGGGCGCTCGGCGGTGCTCGGGGACGTCCCGCCGAAGGTGGCCGCGGAGCTGTTCGGCATCTTCCCGCACTGGCTGTTCGAGTTCGTCCTCCCGCCGGCGACGGCCGCTCTCGACGCGCCCGCCGCGGTGCGCGCCTACGTGGAGTCATCGGCTCGGTGGTCGCGCGTCAGTCTTTCGGCCGTACCGGAGCCCGGCCGCGTGGCGGAGTTGCTGTTGCGCGTTGTCGACGCGGCGGACGCCAGTGGGCTGGCGCTCTTCGCGGGCTGGAAGAACGCCGAACGTCCCGCGGGCGACGTCGAGCGCCTCGGCTTCGCGCTGATGGTCTTCCGCGAGCTGCGCGGGGGCCTCCACTTCGCGGCCCTGCGGGCGGTGGGCCTGCCGGTGCCGGAGGCGGTGATCGCGGACCCGGAAGGTGGTCGCGCGCGCCTGCTGCGCACGGCGTGGTCCGAGGGCGCGGCCGACGAGCTGGTCGCGGCGGCGGAGCGCAAGCCGGACCTGCGCGACCGGTGGCAGCGCGCCGAGGCGCTGACCGACGAGCGGATCGGCGAACTGCTGGCGTCGGCGCTGACCGAGCCGGAGCTGGCGGAGCTTGATCGCCGCCTGGCGGAACTAGCGGTGTTTGTGCAGGTCTAAGCCTTGCCGAAGGCTTAAGGAACCCCCTGTGCAAAGCGGTGGCGGCGTGCCCTATGCTTGTAATCGCTCCCAGGGGAACCTGAGAGCGCGGTCGGTCGGTCACCCGAAACCGACCGGGCTCCCATCGTTCAGCGGCCTAGGACTCCGCCCTTTCAAGGCGGCAACGCGGGTTCGAATCCCGTTGGGAGTACGCAGTACGCAGTACCGTAGTAAAGCAAGACTGTAGTAACGCAAGGCCCTGTGGCGCAGTTGGTTAGCGCGTCGCCCTGTCACGGCGAAGGTCGCGGGTTCGAGTCCCGTCAGGGTCGCAAGATCGTTCGGCTCCTTGCCGGCGTTCCCGGCCAGGTAGCTCAGTTGGTACGAGCGTCCGCCTGAAAAGCGGAAGGTCGCCGGTTCGACCCCGGCCCTGGCCACCGTTCTGATCAGCCGAAACAGCCCCCACCGAACCCGGCGGGGGCTGTTTCGCGTGCGCCCCGAATCAACGCGCGTTAGGCCGAACGAGTGAACCGAGAACCTCCGTGTCCGGTCCGCGAAAGCCGCCCCGACCCACCGGCGAAAGGCAGCCCACCCGGGGCGCCACCCACACACGGGGAGCCGGACATGCGTTACCTCCTTACCCTCCACATGAACCCCACCCTCTGGGGCACCCTCACCGACGACCAGAAGAACGCCGTCTACGCCGGACACGGGGCCTTCATCGAGCTCATCACCGAGTCCGGTGAGATGGTCGAGACCAAGGCGCTCGCCGAACCCGGGGACACCAAGACCGTCCAGGTCAAAAACGGTGTTGCCCAGACCAAGAACGGCGGCTACGTCGAGTCCGAGGCCTTCCTCTGCGGCTACTACGTCGTCGACGTCGAGAGCGAAGCTCGGGCCGTCGAGCTCGCCGCCAAGATCCCGGATGCGCAGTACACCGCCGTCGAGGTGCGGAAGGTCGTGCACGAAGGTTGACCTCGATCGAACTCGAGGTTTCACCATGGATCCATGACCACTGAAGGGGAATGGGGCATCGACGCCGTCGACCTCGACGCCTACCTCGCGCGCGTCGGGCAGCCGCGGCGGGCGCCCTCCGAAGCCGCGCTGACCGAACTCATGCGGGCCCACGTCGCCGCCGTGCCGTTCGAGAACGTCGACGTCGTCCTCCAGCAGCACCAGGGGATTTCGCTCGACGTCGTCAGCGCGAAACTCGTCGGACGGCGGCGGGGCGGCTACTGCTACGAACAGAGTGGCCTCTTCGCCGCCGTCCTCGAGCGGCTCGGCTACACCGTGCACCGGCTCTCCGGGCGTGTGCAGCCGCGGCGGCCCGGGCCCTACACGCACATGACGCTCGTCGTCGACGTGGACGGCCGGCAGTTCCTCGCCGACGTCGGGTTCGGGGCCGGGATCGTCGAGCCGATGCCGCTCGTCGACGGCCAGGAAACCGACCAGGCCGGGTGGCTCCACCGCCTCCGGCACGAGAACGGCTGGTGGACGCTGCAGAAGGGCGACGAGGACATCCTCGAATTCCGCCTCAACGAAATGCACCCGATCGACTACGAGGTTTACCACCACTACACCTCAACGCACCCGAAGTCGCCGTTCACCGGGCGGCTGGTGATCATGCGGATCGAGCCGGGGATCAGCCGCAAGCTGCTCGGCCGGGAACTCACCGTCGAAAAGCCCGACGGCAGCAGCGAAACCACCACCATCGCCCCTGACGAGCTCGACGCCACCCTCAAGGACCTCGGCGTCGAGCTGACCGGGGACGAACTGGCCCGGCTGAAGCAGGTCTACTGACCGAACAGCTCGGCCGCCGGCACCGGGCGGCCGAGGTGGTAGCCCTGCGCCTGGTCGCAGCCGAGCGCGCGGAGCAGCTCCAGCTGCTCCGCCGACTCGACGCCTTCGGCGATCACCGTCAGGTCCACCGCGTGGGCCATCGCGATGATGCTCGTGACGATCGCCTCCGCGTCGCGTGACTCGGCGATCCCGGTGATGAACGAGCGGTCGATCTTCAGCGTGTCCAGGGTCAGCCGGCGCAGCTGGGCGAGCGACGAATACCCGGTGCCGAAGTCGTCGATCGCCAGCAGCACGCCTAGTGATCGCAGGGACGCCAGCACCTCGGCGGCCGCTTCCTGGTCGCGCATCAACGCGCTTTCGGTGACCTCCAGGCACAGCGCGGCCGCGGGCAGCCCGGTCTCCGCCAGCGCGTCCTGGACCGCGGTGACCAGGTGCGGGTCGTCGAGCTGGCGGGTGGAGAGGTTGACCTTCAGCGTCAGGTCCAGGCCCCGCGCGCGCCACGCGGCGAGTTCGCGGGTCGTCGCGCGCAGCATCTCCTTGCCGATCACGTTGATCAGGTCGCTCTCCTCGGCGAGCGGGATGAACTCCGCCGGCGAGATCGCGCCCTGGCGGGGGTGCGTCCACCGCATCAGCGCCTCGACCGCGACCATCTCGCCGGTCCGCAGGTCGACGACCGGCTGGTACGCGGGCCACAGCTGGCCGTCGTGGACGGCGTCGCGCAGGTCCTGCTCCATCCGCAGCCGCCGCTGCACCCACTCGCGCAGGCTGACGTCGAAGAAGTGGTGGCGGCCCCGGCCGAGCGCCTTCGCCTGGTACATCGCGACATCCGCGTCGCGCAGCAGGTCTTCGGCGCTGCGGCGGTCGTCGCGGCCGACGAGCACGACGCCGATGCTCGCGTCGAGGTGCAGCTGCCTGCCCAGGACGCCGATCGGCTCGGCCAGCACGGCCCGCAGGTGCTCGGCCAGGGCGCGGACCTCGCCCGGATCGGTGACCTCGGCGGTGACGACGACGAACTCGTCGCCGCCCAGCCGCCCGACCAGGTCGTCGCGACCCGAGCCGCGGCGCAGGCGCTCCCCGACGATCCGCAGCACCTGGTCGCCGACCGGGTGCCCCAGCGAGTCGTTGATGACCTTGAACTTGTCCAGGTCGAGGAACAGCACGGTGACCGCGCCCCGCTCGCGGACGTCGAGCCTGCCGAGCACCAAGGTCCGGTTCGCCAGCCGGGTCAGCGGGTCGTGGGTGGCGTCGTGCGCGAGCTGCGCGCTGATCGCGCGGGTCTCGGTGATGTCGGTGAACGACGTGACCACGGCCATCGCCGCCGGGTCGTCCGAGGCGAGCAGCCGCGAGGTCAGCGACACCCAGACGTCGCGGCCGTCCGGCCGGCGCAGGCGGACGACCAGGCCGTTGTGCGTGACGCCGGTCCGCCGCGTCCGCACCGACGGCATCTCGTCCGGCGGGATCCACTGCCCGGACTCGGTGAACAGCGTCAACGTGTGGCACGGGACGCCGATCAGGTCGGCTTCGGCGACGCCGAGGATCCGGCAGGCCGCCGGGTTCGCCGCTTCGATGAGCCCGCCGGCGCCCATCACGAGCACGCCTTCGTCGAGGGACGCGACCACCGTCCGGTAGTTCTGCTCGGCCCGCCGCCGCGCCGTTTCGTCGGCGCAGACGAGCACGTAGCCGTCGTTCATCTCGGCGGCCGAGACGCGGACGGCCAGCGGCGCGCCGTCCCGCCGCCGGTGCACCGCCTCCGCGACGCCGCCGCCGCGCCGGATGGCCGGCAGGTCGAGCGGGGCGCCGACGAGCTCGCTCGCGCGCCGCCCGACGGCCTCGGCCGCGGTCCAGCCGTACACCGTCTCGGCGGCCGGGTTCCAGCTGGTCACGACGCCTTCGCCGGTGGTCGCGATCAGCGCGTCGCTGACGTGCGACACCAGCGCGGCCTGGTAGCGGAGGGCGTCGGCGGCCGCCTTCTTCGCCGTGATGTCGCGCATGACGACCTGGTACGCGGCCTCCCCGCCGAGGCGCACCAGCACCGTCTCGACGGCGAACTTGCTGCCGTCCAGCCGGGACATCAGCGCTTCGACGGGCTCACTGGCCTGCCCCGGCTCGGTCAGCCGGGCGAGGGTCTCGACCACCGCGGGCCGCGAGTCCTCGGCGACGAAGTCGGTGAACCGGCGGCCGACGACCTCGTCGGCGGAGCGCGCGGCGAAACTTTCGAGGGCCGCGCGGTTGGCGTAGGTGAGCACGCCGTGCTCGTGCACGCAGATCGCGTCCGGACTCAGCTCGACCAGCTGGGCGAGCGAGTCGGCCTGCATGTGCGTCCGTCCCCCGTGAAGTCGGCGTGTGGCCCGTCGATTACACCACCGACTCCGGTCCCTGCCTACCCGGCGGAATCCGGGCTCGGCCTGCGGATGCGCTCCCGCAGCCACGGCCCGCAGACCAGCAGCCCGAAGTGCGCGGCGAACGCGTGCCCGAGCAGCGTGACGACCGAGCCGAGGCTGCCCGGGTCGTCGCTCAGCCAGATCACCGCGATGAACGCCTCCGTCGCGGCCAGCGCGAGCAGGCGCACGTAGCCGGGCGCGAGGAACACCAGCGCGCCGGCGGTGGTGAAGAAGCCGTAGCTGACCCCGAGGTCGAGCCAGTGTCCGGCCGAGTGCGGCAGCACGTGCGCGCTGATCAAGGCCATCACCGGCAGCTCGGTGACGAGCGTGGCCACGACGTGGCCGGCGAAGAACACCAGCGCCGCGCGGCGGGCCCCGAACCGGCGTTCCAGCGGCGCGACGGCGACCGCGAAGATCAGCGCGTAGGCGAACCAGCTCTCGCCGGACAGCCAGATCGCGCTGGTCAGCAGCGAGGTGAGCGGCCGGCGCCCCAGGTTGTGGGCGTCGGTGCTGGACAGCTCGAGCAGCCGGGTCGTCACCGCCGGGTCGGCGAACTCGAGCAGCAGCGTCGTGCCGAGCAGGACGATCAGGTAACCGAAGGTGAACGGGGTCGTCTTCGGGTTGGGGACGTACCGGAGCAACGACCACCGGCGGGCGACCGTGACGGGCCGGTCGGCTCTCAGCAGCATGGGCCGAGCTTCGGTGGTCATGCTGCGAGTATCACGAGCGTCAGCTTAGAAAACGCTGTGGATGTCACTCACCGTCAGATCTTGCATTACGTGACGAATTTTTGCCGTTGCTTCACCCGTTCGGGGTCTTTTTACGGTAAGAATACGGCCACGATGTCGGCCGAAAGGCCTTTCGGGAAGGTCTGCCGGGGTGAACGACGAGGTATCGGTCGCCGAGCTGCTCGTGCGCGAGGGCTGGGGCGACCGTCCGGGACCCGGCCAGTCGCGGTGGCGGGTGGTCGCGGTGATGCTCGCCGTCATCGTGGGCTGCGGCGCCGCCGCGACCCTGGTCGCCTTCGGCGGCAAGGAACGCCAGGACGCCTCCCCGGTCGACCAGATCCAGGTCATCCCCTTCCCGCAGCGCACCACCGGGCTGGGCGGCGCCGACCAGGCCACGGACTCGCCGCCCGACGGCGGGATCGGCGGCGGCACCGGCGGCGACGTCGTCACGGCGTCGAACGAGCACCGCGGCACCGTCACCGAGGTGCCGGGCCGCGACCCGGCCACCACCGAAAGCACCGGCACCGGAACGGCGAACCCCACCACCACGGCGTCGGGTTCCGAACCTCCGGCCACCGGCAGCGCGACGACGACACCGCCGAGAAACCCGCCGTCGGCCAGCGGTCGCCCGCCGACCCAGACCACCACGCCGCGATCCGAGCCGTCCTGCGTCCTGGTGATCATCTGCTGGTGAGCTCGTCCGCGAGGTCGCTGAAGTCCGAGGTGTTCCAGCGCTCCGGGCGCATCACGAGCGCGATGTTGCGCCCGTGGGCTTCGTCGGTCGCGTCGGTGTACGCCTCGCTCACCCCCGGCGGCAGGTAGCGGGCGGCCATCTCGTGCCGCTCCGCCTTCGTCATCGGCCACGAATCCACCACCGGGCCCTCGACCGAGACGTACTTGTAGACGCCGTCCTGCTGCTGGACGCAGAGCGCGAACCGGCAGGCCGCCTCGATCAGCCGGGCTTTCCGCGACCCGGGTGACGTCATCACGACGACGTCACCACCCGGCTCGTAGCGGTACCAGATCGGCGTGGTCAGCGGCGCCCGCCCGGGCTCGGCCGCGACGCTGAGCACGCCGACCTGCGGCTCGGCGAGGAACGCTTCGCGCTCTTCCTTGGTCATCTTGCGAGCCATCCCGGTCTCCTTAAAGCCAATCGCTTTGACTTAAGGCTAGCCGGGGGCCGACCACAAAAGCAAACAGTTTCGCTTTAGGATGAGCGCATGACCCGACCCGGCGGCCGCAGCGCCCGTGTCCGCGACGCGGTGCACGACGCCGTCGTCGAGTTGCTCGCCGCCGGCGAAATCGACGCGGCGATCCCGAAGATCGCCGAGCGGGCGGGCGTCAACCCGACGAGCATCTACCGGCGCTGGGGCAGCCGCGAAGCGCTCCTGCTCGACGCGGCGGTGACGCGCCTGCGGTCGACGTCACCGATTCCGGACACCGGCTCGCTGCGCGGCGACCTGCTCGGCTGGGCCGAGGGCGTCGAACACGCGATGCGCGACCGGCACGGCCAGATCCTGCTCCGCGCCCTGGTCGCGACGATGGGCCCGGCCGAGCAGCCGGTGGAGTACCTGCGCGCCCGCGGGGAGGACCTGCAGGCCGCCCTCGACCGGGCCGAGGGGCGCGGCGAGCCGGTGCCGACGGTGGACGAGGTGCTCGACTTCGTCCTGGCCCCGCTCTACCTGCGCGTGCTGTTCCGGCGTCCGATCGGACCGGGGACGGCGGCCGGGCTCGTCGACCGGTTGTTCACGGCGCTTCGAGCAGGTCCGGCTCCGCGCGCCGGCCGAGGTGGTTGAACAGCAGGTTCAGCGCGAACGCCAGCACCGCCGCCACCGTGATCGAGCTGCCGCAGATCGTCTGCAGCCACGCCGGGAAGTGCTTGAAGATGTCCGGTGCGAACGCCGGCAGGAGGCCGACGCCGAGGGCCACCGCGACGATGAACGTGTTGTGGTTGCCCGAGAACTCGACCGTCCGGAGGTTCTGGGCGCCGACCGCGGCGACCATCGCGAACATCACCACCGCGACCCCGCCGATCACCGGCTCCGGGATGGCCGCGATGAACGCGCCGATCTTCGGCACCAGGCCCATCAGCACCAGGATCCCGCCCGTCACCGCGACGACCCAGCGGCTGCGCACGCCGGTCATCCGCACCAGGCCGACGTTCTGCGCGAACGCCGTGTCCGGGAAGGAGTTCATCACCCCGCCGAGCACGGCCGAGACGCCGTCGGTGGCCAGGCCGCGCGCGAGGTCGGCGTCGGTCGGCGGGCGCCCGGTGATCTCGCCGACCGCGATCATGTCGGCGGTCGACTCGGTGAACGTCACCAGCATGACCACGCACATCGACAGGATGGCCGCGACCGGGAACGCCGGGGCGCCGAAGTGGAACGGCGACGCCAGCCCGAACCAGCCGGCCGCGCCCAGCCCGTCCCAGTGCACCAGGCCCATCGGGATCGCCACGACCAGCCCGATGGCCAGCGCGAGCAGCGGCCCGATCTGGTTGGCGAACCCGCGCAGCACGCGGGTGAAGAGCACGAGCAGCGCGAGCACGCCGAACGCCAGCCCGATGTGGGACGGCGCCGCGTAGTCCGGGGACGCCGGGTCGTGGCCGGCGATCATCGCCGCGCCCGGGCCGAGCAGTGAGACGCCGATGACCAGCAGCAGCGTCCCGGTGACCAGTGGCGGGAAGAACCGGATCAGCTTCGCGAACGGCTTCGCGATGAGCAGCCCGAACACGCCCGAGGCGAGCATCGCGCCGTAGACGGCGGGCAGGCCGTACTGGGACGCGATCAGGATCATCGGGTTGACGACGGTGAACGTCGCGCCCGCCACCACCGGCAGCCGGATGCCCAGCAGCTTCCCGATGCCGACCGCCTGTACCAGCGTCGCGATGCCCGCGACCAGCAGATCGGCGTTGACCAGCAGCCCGATCGTCGCCGGGTCGAGCTTGAGCGCGCTGCCGACGATCAGCGGCACCGCGACCGAACCGGCGTACATGATCGACATGTGCTGGAGGCCGAGCAGCGCGAGCCGTCCCGCGGGCAGTACCTCGTCGACCGGGTGTTTCGCCATGATCACGCCCCTTTCCCGGGGCACAGCCAACGCGGTGCCGGTGACGGTGGCAAGTCCCGGACGTGATCATCGTGTTTCGGGGGGCGGCGCGAAGGCCGGGAATGTGTGACCATCGGTGCATGACTTCGGGTGGCATTTCCCAGGTGGGCCCGCCGTTTCGCGCCGATCACGTGGGGAGCCTGCTGCGGCCCCCGGTGCTGCGCGACGCGCGACGGCGGCATGAAAGCGGTGAGATCGGCGCGGAGCAGCTCCGCGCGGTCGAGGACGACGCGATCCGCGACGTGATCAAGATGCAGAAGGCCGCCGGGCTGAGCTCGGCGACCGACGGCGAGTTCCGGCGCGCTTCCTGGCACATGGACTTCATCTACGCGCTCGGCGGCATCTCGAAGAGCGACCAGCGGCTGCACGTCAAGTTCCACAACCTGGCGGGCGATCTCGAGTTCAGCCCGCCGGGGCTGCAGGTCGACGGCAAGGTGCGGCTCGACGAGCCGATCTTCGCCGACCACTTCGGGTTCCTGCAGTCCCATGTGGACCCGGGCGTGACGCCGAAGCTGACCATCCCGTCGCCGAGCATGGTCTACTACCGCGGCGGCCGGGCCGCGGTCAGCGAGAGCGTCTACCCGGACCTCGAGGAGTTCTTCGCCGACCTCAGCGCGGCCTACCGGCAGCAGGTCAGCGCGATGGCCGGCCTCGGCTGCCGGTACCTGCAGCTCGACGACACGAGCCTCGCCTACCTGAACGACCCGGCGCAGCGCGAGCTCGTCGCGCGGATGGGCGGCGACCCGGACACCCAGCACCTGCGCAACATCGCGACGATGAACGCGGCGCTCGAAGGCCGTCCGGACGGCCTGACCGTGACAACCCACCTGTGCCGCGGCAACTTCCGCTCGTCGTGGGCCGCGGAGGGCAGCTACGAGTTCGTCGCGGAGGCGCTGTTCGGCGAACTCGCCGTCGACGGGTTCTTCCTGGAGTACGACGACGAACGGTCCGGCGGGTTCGAGCCGCTGCGGTTCGTGCCGAAGGACAAGAAGGTGGTGCTCGGCCTGGTCACGACCAAGCGGCCGGAGCTGGAGGACCCGGACGTGCTGGTGCGGCGGATCGAAGAGGCTTCGCGCTATGTCGACATCGACCGCCTGTGCCTGTCCCCGCAGTGCGGCTTTTCCTCGACGGAGGAAGGCAACGACCTCACCCCGGACGATCAGCTGCGCAAGCTGGAGCTGATCGTCGCCACGGCCGACCGCGTCTGGGGCGGCCACTGATGATCACCTGCGTCGTCGACTACGTCATCGACCCCGCGAAGCTGCCGGACTTCGAGCGCTTCGCCGCGGCGTGGATGCGCCTGGTGCAGCGCGAAGGCGGCATCCACCACGGGTATTTCCTGCCGTCGGAGGGGGCGAGCGACGAAGCCCGGGCGCTGTTCAGCTTCGAGAGCCTGGCGGCGTACGAGCGCTACCGGACGCTGTTCGGCGTGGACCCGGACTTCGTCGAAGCGGACAAGATCCGCGAGGAGAGCGGGTGCGTGCTCCGGTACCGGCGCACGTTCATGCGCCCGCTGCTCCCGGATGACGAGATCTGACGAGATCTGACGTGGGGCGCCCCGGGACGCGTTCCCCGGGGCGCCCCACCGGATCAGCCGCAGTTGCCCCAGGTGTAGCGCCCGCCGGACGCGAGGTTCGAACCGCGCCCGACGAAGCCGTCGTACTGGACGCACAGGTTGTTCGCCGAGGCCTTGACGGCCGCGTAGTACGCGTACTGGCCGTCGTCGTCCTGCCAGTCCCCGCCCTGCACCTTGATCCCGGCGTCGACGTAGGTCTTCGTGCCGATGTCGACCGACTTGATGGTGGCGACGCAGTTGGCGTGCGCCGAGTTGTACATCAGGTAGACGTCGCCCCACTTGGCCGTGCCGTAGCGCACCTCGCGGTGGCCGTCGGACGCGAGCGACCACGACCCGCCGAAGTCGTTGGCGCACGCCTCCGCCGGGGTGTACGGGTTGGCCGTGACCGATGCCGATGCCAACGGCGCCGCGAGCGTGGCCGCGCCGAGTGCGGCCGCCACCGAGACGCCCAGTTCCGCCCAAAGTTTCACGATGTCTCCCCTCGTTGTGCCGCCCCTGGCGGGCAGCACGGTGTACACGCCGGGACCGCGCCCGTGGTTTAGCCGGCGGGTTGCGGCTTTTCTGCCGGGTGCGAAAACTGACCTCATGCGACACAGCGCGCAGCGGCCGCCGTCGGTGGTGGATCGCGTCCTCGACCTGCTGGGCGCCTTCACCGCCGAACGGCCGCGGCTCACGCTGTCCGAGCTCAGCCGCCGCGCCGGGCTGCCGCTGTCGACCACGCACCGGCTCGCCGGCGAGCTCGTGCGGCGCGGGGCCCTCGTGCGGGACGAAACCGGTGCCTTCCGCGTCGGCCTGTGGCTGTGGGAAGTCGCGTCGCTCGCACCGCACGGTGCCGAGCTGCGCGAGAGCGCCATGCCGTTCCTCGAAGACCTCTACGAGGCCACGCACCAGAACGTGCAGCTCGCCGTGCTCGACAAGACCGAGGTCGTCTTCGTCGAGCGGATCTCCGGCCGGGGAGCCGTCAACGTCCTCACGCGCGTCGGCGGGCGGCTGCCCGCGCACGCGACCGGCGTCGGCCAGGTGCTCCTCGCGCACGCCCCCGCCGAGGCCCAGGAGGAAGTCCTCGCCGGTCCGCTCAAGACGTTCACGCCCAAGACGATCGGCTCGCCCACGCGGCTGCGGCGGGTCCTCGCCGACGTGCGCCGGGACGGCTACGCCATCAGCGACGGCCAGATCGAACTCATCGCCCTGTCGGTGGCCGCCCCCGTCCGTGACGCCGCGGACGACGTCGTGGCCGCCATCTCCGTGGTCGTCCCGGCGGCGGGGACCGACCCGCGCACGCTGGTCCCGGCCGTGCGGGCCGCCGCCCGGGGGATCTCCCGGGTGCTGGGCGCGCCGCGGCCGTCGGGGGAACCACGCCTCGACTGACCGGACCCGGTGTGGTCGGATGAGGTCGAGGGCTGC
Source organism: Amycolatopsis rifamycinica (assembly GCF_000695625.1). Lineage (GTDB taxonomy): Bacteria > Actinomycetota > Actinomycetes > Mycobacteriales > Pseudonocardiaceae > Amycolatopsis > Amycolatopsis rifamycinica. Next base: position 46,747 of record NZ_JMQI01000079.1, on the reverse strand, counting down.
CGGATGGGGTGAGGAGAAGGAATGACCACCGTGCTCGTCGTCGGTGCCGGTCAGAGCGGGTTCCAGGCCGTGGCTTCGCTGCGCGACCGGGGCTTCGACGGCCGGGTCGTGCTGGTCGGGGACGAGCCGGGCGTGCCGTACCAGCGGCCGCCGCTGTCGAAGGCCTACCTGGCCGGGACAGCCGGGCTCGAGCAGCTGCACCTGCGCGGTGCGGACTTCTTCGCGGAGAAGGACATCGAGCTGGTCGAAGCCCGCGTGGGAAGCATCGACCGCGCGGCGCGGAAGATCCAGCTCGAGGACGGCCGCGAACTGGGCTACGACTTCCTCGTCCTGGCCACCGGCGCCCGCAACCGGACGCTGCCCGTGCCCGGCGCGGACCTGCCGGGCGTGCTGACCCTGCGCACCCGCGACGACGCCGACCGGCTGCGGGAGTCCCTCAGCCGAGCCGAAAACGTCGTCGTGGCCGGCGGCGGCTTCATCGGGCTGGAGTTCGCGTCGCACGCCGGCCGCCCGGTGACGATCGTCGAGGCGCAGGACCGTCTGCTCAACCGCGTCGCGACGCCGGAGATCTCCGCCTACTTCGCCGACCTGCACCGCAACGCCGGGCACACCGTGCTGCTCGGCCAGGGCGTCGCGGCGCTGCACGGCGACGAGCACGTCCGCGAGGTCGAGCTGACCGACGGCACCCGGCTGCCGGCCGACCTGGTCGTCGTCGCCGTCGGGGTGGTGCCCGATACCGCGCTCGCCGAGGCCGCCGGGCTGCCGGTGCGCAACGGCGTCGTCGTCGACGCGCACCTGCGGACGGCGGACGAGCACATCTTCGCCATCGGCGACTGCGCCAACTTCCCGTGCGTGCAGGCCGGGGCCGAGACCCGGCTGGAGTCCGTGCAGAACGCCGTCGACCAGGCCCGTTGCGTGGCCGGGGCGATCACCGGCACCGCCGAACCGTACGGCAGCCTGCCCTGGTTCTGGACCGACCAGGCGGGCGCCAAGCTGCAGATCGCCGGGCTCCTCGCCGGCGCCGACCGGACGGTGGTCGCGGGCGATCCGGCCGAAGGCAAGTTCTCCGTGCTGTCCTTCCGCGACGACGTCCTCATCGCCGTCGAGTCGGTGAACCGGCCCGCCGACCACATCGCCGCGCGCCGCTTGTTCGCCGCGGAGCCGAAGCCCGCGTACGCCGACCTCGAAGCCAGCGCGTTCGACCTCAAGGCGCACCTGAAGGCGCGAGCGGCGTGAGGCGCACGCCGGAGGGGAGATCGTCAACTCGCGGTTGACGATACGAGATCGTCAACCTACAGTTGACGGCATGACCCTGCCGACCAACATCAAGCTCGACGACCTGATCCACGCGATCAAGGCCAACAACGACAAGGACGCCCTGGCTCAGCTGACCGACGCGGTCTACGTGGGTCAGCACCTCGGCGAGGTGGCCGACCACCTGATCGGCCACTTCGTCGACCAGGCCCGGCGGTCCGGGGCGTCCTGGACTGACATCGGCGCCAGCATGGGCGTCACGAAACAGGCGGCCCAGAAGCGGTTCGTGCCCAAGGTCGACCCGGGCGGCGACCCGTCCGGGACGATCGAGCGCGTCTACGGCCGCTACACCGACCGCGCGCGGCACGTCGTCGTCGAGGCGCAGAAGGCGGCCGCCGAGCACGCCAGCCCGGAGATCGACACCGTGCACATCGTGCTGGGCCTGCTGACCGAGCCCGCGGCACTGGCGGCCGGGGCGATCCTGGCGCAGGGCGTGCAGCTCGACGCCGTCCGCGAAGCCGCCGAGGCGCGGCTGCCCGAGCCGGTCGACCCGGCGCCGAACGTGGTCCCGTTCTCCGCCGCCGCGAAGAAGACCCTCGAGCTGACCATGCGCGAAGGCCTGCGGCTGGGGCACAACTACATCGGCACCGAGCACCTGCTGCTGGCGCTGCTGGAACAGGGCGAAGGCGCCGGCTTCGAGGTGCTCGACGGCCTCGGTGTCAAGAAGGACAAAGCCGAGGCGAAGATCGTGGAGGTGCTGGCGGAGCTGCTCGCCGCGCGGGGGCAGTGAGACTCCTGCTGGCTGCCGCGCTTCTCGCGCTGCTGCTGGTGACGCTGCTCTGACCGGGCGGGACCAGGGGGTCTTCCCGGTCAGAGCAACGGCTCATCAGGCGTCGGACTCCGGGCGGCCGTCGGCGGCCCAGGCCGTGTGGAACGAGCCTTCGCGGTCCACGCGGCGGTAGGTGTGGGCGCCGAAGAAGTCCCGCTGGCCCTGCACCAAGGCCGCCGGGAGGCGGTCGGCGCGGAGGCCGTCGTAGTAGGCCAGTGCCGTCGAGAAGCCCGGGGTGGGGATGCCGAGCTTGACGGCCGTCGAGATCACCGAACGCCACGAGTCCTGTGCGTCCTCGACCGCCTTGCGGAAGCCACCGGACGTCAGCAACGTCGGCAACGAAGGCTCGTCGGCGTAGGCCGCGGTGATGTCGTTGAGGAACTTGGCGCGGATGATGCAGCCGCCGCGCCAGATCGAGGCGACCTTGCCGAGGTCGATGTCCCAGCCGTACTCGGTCGCGCCCGCCTGGATCTGGTTGAAGCCCTGCGCGTACGCGACGACCTTCGACGCGTACAGCGCCTGCTCGACGTCGTCGGCGAAGCGTTCCAGCGACGAGCCAGACAGCGGCGCCGCCGAAGGACCGCCGAGCCCGCGGGCCGCCGCGCGCAGCGACTTGGACCCGGACAGCGAACGCGCGAAGACGGCTTCGGCGATGCCCGAGATCGGGACACCCAGGTCGAGGCCGATCTGCACGGTCCAGCGGCCGGTGCCCTTCTGCTCGGCGGCGTCCTCCACGACGTCGACGAACGGCTTGCCGGACGAGGCGTCGACGTGCGCGAGCACCTCGGCGGTGATTTCGATCAGGTAGGAGTCGAGCCGCCCGGTGTTCCACGTGCGGAACACGTCGGCGATCTCGGCGGGCGCGTAGCCACCCGCGTGCCGCAGCAGGTCGAACGACTCCGCGATCAGCTGCATGTCGGCGTACTCGATGCCGTTGTGCACCATCTTGACGAAGTGGCCGGCGCCGTCCGCGCCGATGTGCGTGCAGCACGGCTCGCCGTCGACCTTCGCCGAGATGTCCTCGAACAGCGGGCCGAGCGACTCGTACGACTCCTTCGAGCCGCCGGGCATGATGCTCGGCCCGTGCAGCGCGCCCTCCTCGCCGCCGGAGACGCCGCTGCCGACGAAGTGCAGCCCCCGCTCGCGCAGGGCCTTCTCGCGGCGGCGCGTGTCGGCGAAGTGCGCGTTGCCGGCGTCGATGATCACGTCGCCCTCTTCGAGCAGCGGCGCGAACTCCTCGATGACGGCGTCCGTCGGGCCGCCCGCCTTGACCATGATCACGACCTGCCGCGGCCGCTCCAGCGCGTTCACGAACTCCTGGGCGGAGTACGCCGGGATGAAGTCGCCCTCGTCGCCGAACTGCTCCACCAGCGCGCGGGTCCGCTCCTCGGACCGGTTGTGCAGGGCCACCGTGTGCCCGTGCCGGGCCAGGTTGCGGGCCAGGTTGCGGCCCATGACCGCCAGGCCGGTGACCCCGATGCTCGCCTTCTTGCTCATCCGCTTCCTTCCGAAGAACTCTCTCGATTCACCCTAGGCCACAGTGCGGCGCAGCCGCTCCGTTGAGGGCGGTGGTGGGGGCATGGATGGATAGTCCGATCGACGCCTCAAGGGAGGGCACGGAGGAGCAGCTCACCTAGTTCAGGAGAAGCAGCGGATCGGACCCTTGTTGAAGGCGAGCATGTCGGTGATGGCCGCGACCAGGTCGATGTCGGCGCCCCACTCGGCGCCGTCCAGCTCGGCGTACGCCCGGTGCAGGTTGCCCGGCAGCCGCTCCTGCTCGGTCAGCTCCGAGAACTCGCCGAGGTCGGTCTCCTTCGCCAGCTCCAGCGGCGACAGCCCGGCGGCCTTCCCGCGCTCGGCCGTCTTCTGGACGAAGGCGAGGTATTCGTCCACTTTGTCCACGACGTCCAGTCCACACGGGCCGCCGTGCCCGGGCAGGATCACCTCGGGAGACAGCTCGCGGATGACGTCGAGGCCCTTGCGCCACCCGGCCACCGAACCCATCAGCGCGAACGGGCTGCCGCCGTGGAACACCAGGTCGCCGGCGTAGAGGACGCGCTGCGCTGGCAGCCAGACGAGGACGTCGTTGGTCGTGTGGGCCGCGTGGCCGGGGTGGATGAGCTGGATCTCGACGTCGCCGGCGTACAGGGTGAGCCGGTCGTCGAACACGATCTCCGGCGGCCGCGACCGCAGCTCGCCCCAGTCGTTGCCGACGAAGATGCCCTCGAAGGTCTGGATGCCCTCGGCCGCCATCAGCTCGCGCGTCTTGCGGTGGCCGACCACGGCCGCGCTCGTCACGAGGTAGTTGCCGTTGGTGTGGTCACCGTGGTGGTGGGTGTTCACCAGGGTCGTCACCGGGCTCCCGGTGGTCGCTTCGACCGCCGTGAGCAGCGCGCGCGTGCGGCGCTCGCTCGAGCAGGTGTCGATCAGCACGGTGTGGTCGCCGGCGTCGACGAACCCGCAGTTGTTGATGTACCAGGAGCCGTCCGGCTGGACGTAGCCGTGGACCTGGTCGGCCAGCCGGGTGACGGCGGCGGCGGAGGGGGAACGATCGGTCACGGGGCCACTATGCCCCAGAGCGGGCTCCGCCGGTTGGCCGAATAATTCGGAATTTCGCTGGTCCAGGCGAGTGATACCCCAGGTGACTGGCATTCTGCGACGTTTCCTGGAACGCTGCGCGATGTCATCATCGAGATCCGCAAGGTGAAGCACTAACCTGGGTGGGTTCGATAGTTCGCGCGCGACGGCGACCGGGAGGCCGCCGTCGCTTGGTAGTGGTCCGGGAGAGCAGGGCGATGGCCAGCACCGTCACCTCGCGCCGGAAGCAGCTCGGGAACGAGCTCCGGCATGCCCGCACCGCGGCGCGGATGACACAGCAGCAGGTCGCCGAGGTCCTCGGCTGCACCCAGGGCAAGGTCAACAAGATCGAGTCCGGTGCCGTCGGGGTGAAGCTCGGGGATGTGCGATCGATGCTGAACGCGTTCGGGATCAACGGCGAAGAGGCCGACACGCTGATGAACCTGGCGCGGGCCGCCGCCGGGCAGCGCGGCCACTGGTCCGGCTACCGCTCGGTGGTGCCGCACTGGTTCCGCACCTTCACCGACCTGGAACCCGCGGCCGCGGAGATCCTCACCTGGCACGGTGAGCGCATCCCGGGTCCGCTGCAGTCCGAGCACTACATGCTCAAGCAGTTCACCGAGGCCGGCGCGACGGACGTGACGTCGCTGGTCCGCAACCGCCTCGACCGCAAGGCGGTGTTCGAGCAGCAGCAGCCGCCGTACTACCGCTTCATCATCAGCGAAGGCGCGCTGCGCCGCGCACCGGGCGGGTACGCGCCCGCGGTGATGCTCGACCAGGTCGAGCACCTGCTCTCGCTCGAGAAGCACCCGCGGGTCTACGTGCACGTACTGCCGTTCGGCGCCCGGCTGGCCGCGGTGCCCAACGACTTCACGATCATGCGGTTCCCGGACCGCACGCGGGACTTCGTCTACATCGAGCACTCCGCCGGCGGGCTCTACCTCGACGACGTCAAGGACTTCAACATCTTCGTCGACTCGTGGGACAGGCTGCGCGGAGCCGCGCTGGAACGCCAGGAGACCCGGCAGTTCCTCAAGGAGCTCGCGGAGGGTTACCGCGCCCAGATGCAGCAGCTCCAATAGGGCGAATGGCGGCCTCAGGTGTCCCGGGCCGTGAACAACTTTCGGTAGAGTCCCTCTGTTGCGCTCGAAACCACCGGAAGTGCCCGCCCGAAGGGGACATCGTGGACCCCGACTTCCTCCCCGACGTCATCGACCTCGACCGGCCGAACATCGCGCGCATCTACGACTGGGCCCTCGGCGGCACCGCGAACTGGGCCATCGACCGGCAGTACGGCGAACAGGCGCTGAAGGTGTTCCCGCTGGCGAAGACCCTGGCGCGCGCCAACCGCGAGTTCCTCGGCCGGGCCGTGCGCCACTGCCTCGCCGAGGGCATCACGCAGTTCCTCGACCTCGGCTCCGGCATCCCGACCGCGGGCAACGTGCACGAGGTCGCCGACGACTACGCCGACGACAGCCGGTGCGTCTACGTCGACAACGAGCCGGTGGCCGTCGCGCACGGCCGGATGCTGCTCGACGAGTCGGGCGACCCCGAGCGCCACGCCGTGCTGCACGCGGACCTGCGGGACGCCGGCGAGGTCTGGGAAGCCGCGCTGGCCACCGGCGTGCTCGACCCGGACCGGCCGATCTGCCTGCTGACCGTGGCGGTGCTGCACTTCCTGACGGACGTCACCGGCGTCCGCGAAGCCATTCGCGACTACCGGACGCTGCTGGCACCCGGGTCGGCGTATGTGCTTTCGCACGCGACCGAATCCGGCGTCGAAGGCGAAGAGCTGGAGCAGATCCGGAAGCTCGTGAAGCTGTCCGAACGGTCGAGCTCCCCGGCGGTTTCCCGGTCCCTCGACGAGATCGCCGCGTTCTTCGGTACCTTCGACGTCATCGAGCCCGGGATCGTGCCTGTGGGAGAGTGGCGCCCCGAGCCCGGCGCCGCCACGGTCCCCCTCGCGAGCGTGGTCGGCGGTGTCGGCCGCAAGCCTGGAGGACGCAATGACGACGCAGGACCCCGAAGCCCCTGAAGGCGTGGACCTGGACCGGCCGAACGCGGCCCGCATCTACGACTGGTTCCTCGGCGGCGACGCCAACTGGGCCATCGACCGCCAGTTCGGCGAGCAGGCGGTCAAAACCTTCCCGATGATCAAGACCGTCGCGCGCGCCGGCCGCGACTTCCTCGGCCGCGGCGTGCGGTACCTGGCGCGCAACGGCATCGACCAGTTCCTCGACCTCGGCTCCGGCGTCCCGACGGTCGGCAACGTCCACGAGGTCGCGACGGACGTCAACCCGGACGCCCGGTGCGTGTACGTCGACAACGAGCCGGTCGCGGTGGCCCACTCCCAGATCCTGCTGGAGCAGGAGGGCGTCGCGGGGCGGCACGCGGTGCTGCAGGGCGACCTGCGCGACCCGGCCGACATCTGGAAGCGCGCGCTCGACACCGGCGTCCTCGACCCGAACCGCCCGATCGCCCTGATCATGGTCGGCGTCCTGTACTTCCTCGGCGCCGACGAGCCGGTGGCCCAGACCATCCGGAAGTACCTGTCGCTGCTGCCGTCCGGCTCCTACTTCCTGTCCTCGCACCTGACGGACGACGGCCTGGAGAACATGGCCGACGCGGACAGCCGCGAGACGATCATGAAGCAGTACAACAGGTCGAGCACGCCGCTGACCCTGCGCAGCCGGGCCGAGTTCACGTCGTTCTTCGACGGGCTGGAGCTCGTCGAGCCCGGCATCGTCTACCTGCCCGAGTGGCACCCCGAGGAAATCGAGTCCCGGGCCACGAAGAAGCTCGCCAACGACCCGGCGTTCGTCGGCCACCTCTGCGGCCTGGGCCGCAAGCCTTGACGGCGGCCGCCTACGACGCGATCGCGGACCAGTACGCGGAATTCGCCGCCGAGGTCTGGGACAAGCACCCGCTGGAGCGGGCGCTGTGGACGGCCTTCGCGGATTCCGTGCGCGGCCGCGGCCCGGTCGCCGACCTGGGCTGCGGCCCCGGCCACCTGACCGCGCACCTGCGGTCGCTGGGGCTCGACGCGTTCGGCGTCGACCTGTCCCCGGCGATGGTCTCGCTCGCCCGGGCCGCCCATCCGGACCTGCGGTTCGAAGTGGGCTCGATGGCGGCACTGGAGCTGCCGGAGGCGTCGCTCGCCGGGATCCTGTCGTGGTACTCGGTGATCCACACGCCGCCGGCTGAGGTGCCCGGGTATTTCGCCGAATTCGCCCGAACGTTGGCGTCCGGTGGTCACGTTCTGTTGGGTTGCTTCGAATCCCAGGGCGCTCCGCTGACGTCGTTCGACCACAAGGTCACGACGGCCTACTGCTGGCCGCTGGACGAACTCGCGGGGATCGCGGCCGCGGCGGGCCTCGCCGAGGTGGGCCGGATGTACCGCGAGCCGGGCGCGGGCGAGCGGCCGCTGCGGCACGGCAGCCTGCTGCTCCGGAAACCGTAGCCACGAACGGCGAGAGCCCCGGTTCCGTCAGGGAACCGGGGCTCTGTTGTGGTGGTGCGGCAGTCGGTTCAGGCGCGCGAGCCGATGTGGCCGCGCATCAGCGGGGCCAGGTCGATCGCGGCTTCGAGCGGGCGGGTGGTCCGGACCCCGTCGGCGTGGCGCCGCAGCGGGAGGTCCTGGTCCGTCGCCCACGTCGTGGTCTTGCGCAGCGGCGCCTGGATCAGGCTGAAGCCGAAGCGGTTCCGCAGCTCGGTCCCGATGCCGCGGCGGCCACGGTGGTCTTCGTCCTCCCGGCGGAAGAGCGAGTTCACCCGGACGGCCATACGTCTACACCCCCAGCTCTCGTCGCGGTGCGTCGGCGTCTCGCGAGGAAAACGCTTCCGCATCCCTGGTCCGGACCAGCCTGGTCACGGCGAGCGCGCCGGGTGGCGCACTGTCCTCGACGATCACGCTGTTCCTCCCCCATGAGGTCCTGCGGTGGCTTGGCTTGGTTGGTTGCGGCACGGGGTTTTCCACGCTCGGCCCGCGACGACGACCGCCCGCCGCGAGCAGGCAGTCATTCACCGACACCAGCGCCCCGGCCGATGCGATTAATCCTACTCCTGGAATAATCTTCATGTCGAGGCCGTACCCTGTTGATCACCCGCTTGGCCCTGTGGCTTGCTCCATTGAGACACTGAGTAGCCGGAGGCGGGTGTCTTCGACCAGGTCCGACCGCGCCCCCCATCGATCCTCGGAGGTACGACCCATGGCGGATTATCCGTCGTTCGCGGATTACGATCCGAACACGGCCGTGACCCTGTTCGAAGAGGCCGCCTGGGAGAAGTCGTTCGCCAGCGAGCCCAACGGCGGCAGCTGCGTCGAGGTCAACCTGGGCCGTGACGGCCTGATCGGCGTCCGCGACACCAAGCTCGCGACCAGCCCCGTCTTCGTGTTCGACACCGCCGAGTGGGAAGCGTTCCTGATCGCCGTCAAGGCCGGCCAGTTCGACCTGCCCGCCTGAACCCGGTCCCGTGCCGGTGATCATGATCACCGGCACGCGCCCGGCTGTGCCCGAACCGTGCCCCGGAACGCCAATGGCGAAGGCCCCCTTCCCCGTCCTCTGCGGTGAAGGAGGCCTTCGCGGCCACCGGAATACGTCCGGAGCCTTGATGTGAGCCGAATCTCACCCGGTTGCCGGAAGCTCCCCGCCGCGCAACCGGCCGCGCGTCCGGCGCCAGGCCACCACGACGAGCACCACCAGCCCGATCAGCGGCAGTGTGCTGATCGCCCAGCTCAGCCCCATCGGCGGCCCCGGCTGCTCCAGCACCGGCAGCGCGCGCAGCTCGCCGGTGCCCGCGCCGGCGGGGCCGTTGACCGCGAAGCGCAGCGTCCAGTCGCCCGGCCGGGGCAGCGAGCGGACGTCGAGCCCCCACACCTCGCGTTTGCGCGGGTGCCGCACGAGCGGCTGCTTGCGGTTCGGCCCGCCTTCCGGGTTGACCATGGTGAGCGTGCCGGACTTGCCTTCGATCCCGCCGTCGGGGATGAAGGTGAAGTCCAGTGACTGCATGGCTTTCAGCGGCCAGGTGCTGAACCCGACGGTCAGCCCGTACGGCCCGGCCTGCACCCGCTCGGTGTGCACGATGTTGACCGGCTCGTAGGCGTTCGCCGTCCCCGCGGTGGTGACCAGCAGCCCGGCGACCGCGGCCAGGGCGAGCAAACTCTTACGCATCAGCGGTTTCCCCCTTCTTCGCGGGCGCCAGCAGGCAGAGCATCCCGCCGAACCGCCACCCGGCGAACCCGCCGAGCAGTCCCAGCGCCGCGCTGAGCAAGGCGGTCGTCGTCAGGTACCAGGCCGGCGGCACGTGCGCGCCGGTGTAGAGCAGGACCCCTTGGAGCGGCAGGCTCAGCCCGAGCAGCAGCCCGGCGATCCCGCCGGCGACCACGGACACCCGGCCCGCGCGCCACCCCCGGCGGCGTCCGGCGAGGTACACCAGCTCCATCAGCGCGGCCACCGGCAGCAGGGCCATCGGCGTCAGCGACGGCATCGCCGGCACCCCGGAAACGGCGTCCCGCAGCGGCAGGCCGACCATGTCGGCGTAGGCCTGCGCCGCCCACGGCGAGAACCACCAGAAGACCGCCTGCAGGGCCGCGACCAGCGCCGCGGTGCCGACGGCTCCGCCCGGACGGCGGAAGAACCCGGCGCCGACCGCGACCAGCAGCACGGCCATCATCGACGTCCCGATCGCGATGGCGTCGGCGTAGTCGTCCGGCACCTGCTTCAGCCCGAGCGCCAGCACCGGCGCGAACGTCAGCAGCACGGTCAGCGACGCCAGCGTGCCGAGCCGGCCCCAGCGGTGTTCCCGCGCCGCGGCGAACACCGCGGTCGTGCCGATGAGCGACACCGTGACCGACAGCAGCAGCCCGATGTGCGGCGGCGAGTCGATGACCGCGTCGAAGCCGTAGAGCCCGTGCCACCACTGGTCCCACAGCCCGTACAGCAGGAACGTCGCCGCGCCGACGCCGGAGACCAGGTAGCCCAGCGGGGCCGCGAAGGTGCGGCCGAAGACGTTGACCACGCGCCCGCCGATCCGCGGGTCGACCGGCCGTCCCGCGCGCCGGGCCGCCGTCGTCAGCAGCACGACGGCGAGGCTCGCCAGGCCGACGACCGCGCTGCCCGCGTACAGGAACAGGTGCGGCAGCGTGAAGAACGTGTCCGGCCCGACGTCGTCGTGCCACTGGATGTCCCAGGTGAGCCCGACCAGTGACAGCAGCGACCCGCCGAGCACGACGTTCGCCGGCAGCGATCCCGTCCGCGCCTGTTTCGCCACCGACGTGGTGCGCACGCCGGATGCGGTGAGATCCATACCCCCTCCTTCTACTTGACCAGCAACGGAAAGACGACCTGCGCCGGCCCGCCGGGGCCGCGCAGCGAAACGGTGATCTCCCACTGCCCGGACATCGGCAGCGCGACGTCCGCGGCGCGGAAGCGGCCGGGCCCGTCCGGCCCGGCGGGCACCGGCGCGAGCGCGTGCCCCATCTGCGCCATGACCGGCGCGACCGTGACGGCTTCGGGGGCGGGTCCGGTCACCGCCACCGCGAAGGTGTTGCCGCCGATCCGGGGCTGCTCCGCGGAGAACTGGACGGTGTAAGGACCCGAAACCGCTTGCTGCATGGTGGCTTTCGCGTCACCACCGCCCCAGAGCAGCCAGCCGGCGCCCGCCGCCACGACCAGGACGACGACGGCGATCAGCACCGTCGGGCGCTTCACCGGCCGGCTCCGGTTGCCGGGATGTCGACCACCGCGGGGACGGTGAGCACGTGGTAGCCGCGTTCGGCCTGCAGCCAGATCCGGTACCGGCCGGGCTCGGCGAAGGTGTAGGTGAAGCTGACGTCCGGGCCGTACGCGGCGACCGTCTCATCGGGACGGTCGAGTTGCCCGGCGACCGGCGGGACCATGGCGTGGACGTGCGCCCAGGTCGGTGCCTTCGCGGCGCCTTCGCCGGCGGCCCCGGTGAACGGCCCGGTGATGATCAGGTGGCCGAGCATGCCCAGCCACGGCTGGAGGTCCTGGGCGGGGAAGCGCGCGGTGACGGTGGCCGGCGTGCCCGGGGTGACCGTGAGCTCGACCGGGGTGCCGTCGACCGTCCGCGGGCCCGGCCCGGGCGGCTCGGGTGCCGGGGCCGCGGTGCCGTGGACGTCCACAGTGGACCGCACCAGCTGGACCCCGCCGCCGCGCCGGGCGAGTTCCGCGGCGACGGCGTACGTGCCGGCTTCGGGATCGGCGAGGCGGACGCGGTAGCCGCCGGGGCCGACGCGCACCGGGTGCAGGTGGCTCAGCCGTCCGGACGGCGAGACCAGCACCAGGTGCACGAGGGCGTTGTCGTGCACCAGCAGGTCGTCCACCGGGCGGCCGGTGGCGCCGTCGGTGAGCCGCAGCTCGAGTTCGCCTCGCCCGGCTTCGACGGCGAGGTTCACCGGTGGCCGCGAGTAATCCACTGTGGACAACCGCGCGTTCGCGTAGGGGTCGGTCACGTTGTCGAACGTCGGATCCAGCTGGCTGCCGGGCGCGGGCGGCGGGGGAGTGCTCGCCGACAGCAGCGCACCGGTGACGGCGACGGCGATCGCGGCGACCACGCCGGCGCCCGGGATGAGCGCGTACGCGGTCCGTCTGGCCCACGCCCCGACGATCAGGGCGATGAGCAGGAAGGCGCCCGCGGCGACGAAGCCGCCGTACGTGGCCTTCTCCCATGGCGGAACCACCCGCGCGGGCACGATGAACGGGATCGTGGCCGGCGGTCCGGCGCCGTCGCTCAGCGAAAGCACCCACGGCCCCGGTTTGCCGACCTGGAGGTTCCCCGCGTAGACGCCGGGGGTGGCGCCGAGGACGACGTCGGCGCGCGAACTCGGGACGCCGTCGGCCGCGACGGCCAGGTGCAGCGTGCCGGGCGCGCTGCCCTGGTGCGTCACGACGTCGACGCGCAGCGGCGACGGTGTCGTGTCGACGCGGCGGATGATCACGGTCAGTTCGCGCGCGCCGAGCGTCTGGGCGACCTGGATGTCGGCGCCGCCCGGTGCGCCGTCGGCGTGCGCGGTCCCGCCGCCGGCCAGGATCCCCAGTGTGGCCAGCAGCATCAGCAGTACGGCTTTCGGTTTGCTCCCCATCGTGCGCCGAACCTAACCGGTGCGGCCGGTGGCGGGCGTCACGGCGCCGAGGGAACTCCGGTCCCCAGCGTGGGGGACCGGAGGCCCCGGAGTTCTCAGGGACCGAGGAATCTCCGCAGGTGGGCGACGACCTCGCCGGGTTGTTCCTCGGGGAGGAAGTGGCCGCACTCGGCGAGGGCTTCGCCGGTGACGTCGTTCGCGTACTCCCGCCAGATGTCGAGGGTGGGGAGCGTGCCGAGCAGGCCGTTCGCGCCCCAGAGGGCGAGCACGGGCTGGGTGAGGCGCTTGCCGGCGTCGAAGTCGGCGTCGTCGAGTCCGGCGTCGTCGGGGAAGGAGGCGCGGTAGTCGTCGAAGCCGGCCCGGAGCGCCCCGGGCTGGGAGAAGGCGCGGACGTACTCGGCCTGCGCGTCGGCGTCGAGGGCGTGGCGCTGGTAGGTCCAGCGTTCGAAGAAGTAGCCGAGGTAGCCGGCGATGTTCTGGCCGGCCAGCAGTTCCGGCAGGTCGGGCTGGAGGTGGAAGAGCCAGTGCCAGTACGCCTTCACGGTGCCGGCGTCGAGGCGCTGCCACATCGCGCGGGTCGGGGCGATGTCGAGGACGGCCAGGCGTTCGACCTGGTCCGGGCGGTCGAGGGCCCAGCGGTGGGCGACGCGGCCGCCGCGGTCGTGCCCGGCGACGGCGACCTTCGCAAAACCCAGGTGCTCGGCGAGCGCGGCGACGTCGGCGGCCATCGTGCGCTTGTCGTAGCCGGACCGCGGTTTGTCGGTGCGGCCGTAGCCGCGCAGGTCGGGAGCGATCACGGTGTGCGTCTCGGCGAGCGGGGCCAGGACCCGGTGCCAGCAGTGCGACGTCTGCGGCCAGCCGTGCAGCAGGAACAGCGGCGGGCCGTCGCCCGCGCGGAGGTAGTGCATGCGGATGCCGTTCACGGTCGCCGTCTCTTCTAACCGGTTCATAGGGTTAGACGGTAGCGCTGCTTCTAACTCTCTTCAAGGGTTAGAATGCGCGGCATGGAATGGGTCTTCGACGGCGGACGGCCGTGCCTCGACCTCGTCAACACGATGCGCAGCCGGCACGAAGAGGGCGTGGAGCTGCTGACGGGCCCCGACGCGCTGGCCGAGTGGCTGTCCCGGGCGGGGCTGACGACGGGCCCGGTCCCGGTGACGGCGGGCAACGTGCTGGCGGCGAAGGCGCTGCGGGAGGCGATCGACCGGGTGCTGCTGCCGTCCGAGGAGCCGTCGGAGATGGACGTGGAGCTGGTCAACAACGCGGCGGCGTCGGCCCCGGCCCCGCCGCCGCGGCTCGCGCTGGTGGACGGCGCCCTGCGGCGCGAGGTCCCGGCCCCGAAGGACCCGGTGGCGGCGGCGTTCGCGATCTTGGCGGCGGACGCGATCGACCTGGCGACCAGCGACGCGGAGGTCCGCATCTGCGCGGCGGACGACTGCGGCCAGCGCTTCTGCGACGCCTCACCGCGCCGCAACCGCCAGTGGTGCTCGATGTCCCGCTGCGGCAACCGCGCCAAGGCCCGGGCCCACTACGCCCGCACTGGTCCACAGGCAAAGCGAGATGTGGAGCGTCCCGCCTAGGGGAGGCCGTAGCCAGGCTGACGGCACGTTTCGTGAAGCAACTCCAGGAATAGCTCAAGTTAAGCTCGGTGCATGGCGGTCGATGAGCTCGCGGCTTCGTTGCTGTACCAGGTGACGGCCCTGGCCGGAGAGGTGGCCGGCCGGATGCACGACGGCTTGGCGCGGCTGGAGCTCACCGGGCCGACGGCGAATCTGCTGTGGGTCCTCGACCCGGACGCCGAGCCGCAACCGCTGCGCAAGCTGGCCGTCCTGCTGCGGTGCGACCCCTCCAACATCAGCTTGCTCAGCGCGCAGCTGGAGGAACGCGGGCTCGCCGAGCGGCGTCCGCATCCCCGGGACGGGCGCGTCCGGACGCTGGTGCTGACCGCCGAAGGCCGGAATGTGCGCGAGCTGCTCCTCGCCGTCGTCGCCCGGAATTCGCCCTTCGCGCACCTCGATGACGACGAACAGCTGCTCCTGCAGTCCCTGCTCGCCAAGGCGCTCACCGAGCGGTAGCAGGGACAACACAACTCGTTGAGCATTTCCTTGAGATTCTCATGTAATCTTCGGGCGTGACCACTGACGCAGGCGCGAGACGGGTACGGCTGACCTCCACGGGAGGTCCTGAGGTGCTCCGGGTGGAGGCCATGCCGGTGCCAGAACCCGGCCCTGGGCAGATCCTGATCACCACGGAGGCCGCGGGAGTGGCGTTCCACGACATCTCGACCCGCCAGGGCCTCACCCCCGGCGCCCTCCCGGAGGTCCAGGGGTTCGACGTGGTCGGGCACGTCGCGCGGGTGGGCCCCGGCGTCGGGGAATTCACCGTCGGCCAGCGCGTCGGCGCTCTGATCGGCGCCGGCGGGTACGCGACGCACGTGCTGGCGCCGGCGTCGCGGACCACCCCGCTCCCCGAGGGACCTCCCGCCGGACACCTCGACGCGCTGATGCTCAACTACCTCACGGCCTGGCAGATGTTCCACCGGGTGGCCAGGCCGGCGCCCGGCGAGGCCGTGCTGGTGCTCGGGGCGGCCGGCGGAGTGGGATCGGCGTTGTCCCAGATCGCCAGGGCGGCGGGGGTCGAGGTCTACGGCACCTCCAGCCCGGGCAGGCGCGGCCGGGTCGAGGCGGCCGGCGGCACCTGGGTCGCGGACCAGGCCGCCGTGCCCGTGCCCGTCGCGGCCACGTTCGACCCGGTGGGCGGCCCTTCGCTGGCGCGCTCCCGGCGTGCCACGAAACCGTCGGGTGTGGTCGTGTCGTACGGGTTCAGCTTCGCCACCGGAGCCGGCTACTCCAAAGCCGGCGCGATGGCGCGCACCGTCGGCGCCCTGCTGCGGGCGAAGCTCACGCCAGGCCCCCGCGTGGTCGTGCACACCGTGGCGCGCGCGGTCGACAAGGATCCCGCCGGGTTCCGGGCCGACATCGCGGCACTGGTCGGGCAGCTGGCAGCCGGCGCCATCAAGCCCGAGGTCGTCACCCTGCCGCTGGAGCAGGCCGCCGAAGCCCACCGCCGCCTGGAGAACCGCGAGGTCGAGGGCAAACTGGTCCTGGTTCCGTGACCCCAACCCGCGACGGCCCTTCAGGCGCGGGGTGGCGCTGAACCGGGGCCGTCGCCGCGGATCAGCGCGCGGTACACCCGCGGGTGCGCGCGGAACCAGACGTTCAGCTTCCCGATCCACCGCATGTGCGCGGTCCGCAGCCCCGGCGGCATCGGCGTGGCGAGCAGGCGCAGGCCGGAAGCGAACCGGTCGAACCTCCGCTGGTCCCGGTCCGTCCACTGGAGACCGAGGCGCTCGCGGAACGCCGGTGGCAGCGTGGCCCGGATCAGGAACATCTGGATCCGCGCGTGCCACCGCCACCACGAACCGGGCAGCCACCGCACCGGCTTCCGCACCGTCCGGATCGTCTCGAAGAGCTCGGCGATCGCCTCGTTCGCCGAGAACCCCGCCACCATCGAGTCGTAGTACCGCTCGAAAGCCGCCCAGTCCGGCGGCAAGTCCTGGGAGCGCACGCCCAGCATCCGCCCGACGTCGCACATCTGGGCGTAGTACTCAAAAAGCTCCGATGTGGACAGTTGCCGCCCGAAGAACCGCTGTGCGTCAACCGGAACCTTCACCAGCGTCGCGTGCACCCACGCATACGCCGCAGGATCCAGTGCGCTGTAGCGCCGTCCGTCCGCGACGCCGGTGAACGTGCGGTGCAACGCCCGCAGCCGCTCGGCTTCCGCGCGGGCGCCGGCCTCGCCGCCGTAGACGTAGATCGACAGCGACGCGCCCGTCCGCATCAGCCGTGTCCAGGGATCGGCCGTGTAGTCCGAATGATCGCGCACGCCCGCCGCGACGACCGGGTGCGCCACCTGCAGCACCAGCACCTGCCCGGCCAGCAGCCCGTCGCGGAAGTCGCCGAAGTACTTCCACGCCGCCGTGCCGCGGACGATCGGGCGGGCCATCAGGCGCCGCGGACCAGCATCATCAGCGGCTCGGCCACCGGCGTGTCCGTCGCGCCGGTGGCCAGGCGCCGCAGCTGCAACCCCGCGATCAGCGCCACCACCGGCCCGGCCAGCCGCGCCGGATCGGGCACCCCCAGCGCGCTGAGGATCGTTACCGCCAATTCGTCGTACGCCGCGAAGCAGCGCGAAGAGGCTTCGTGCAGCTCAGGATCGCGAGCGGACTGCAGGTACAGCTCGTGCGCGCCCAGCTCGTCCGCGCCGAAGGGCAGCTGCGCGATGACGTGCTCGACGACCGAAGCCGCTTGCTCGACACTCAGTCCCGCCGAGCGGTAGCCGTCGACGATCGCGCCGAGCTTCGCCGTCTCCTCCTCGGCGAACAGCAGCATCGCCTCGCGCAGCAACGCCGTCTGGCTCGGGAAGTGGTAGGTCAGCGTGCCGAGCGAGACGCCGGCGGCGGCGACGATCCGGCGGTTCGTGAGCCCGCCGACCCCGTGTTCGCCGACGACGGTCAGCGCGCCGCGCAGGATGGCTTCCCGGGTGCTCACCAGCTTGCCGCGGGATGCCGGTCCGGCCACCGTTCGACCTCTTCCAGTTGCGCGGCAAGCGAAATCAGCCGCTCCTCGGCGTGCGACGGGCCGAGCAGCTGCGCGCCGAGCGGCAGCCCGTCCGCCGTCTGCCCGGCCGGGACGTTGACCGCCGGCCACCCCAGCACGTTCCACGGCCAAGCGTACGGGCAGGCGGCGATCATGGCCTGGTCGGTCTCCCAGCTGGACAGCCCGTCGAACGTCCCGATCGGCGGCGGCGGAGTCGCCGTGGTCGGGGTCAGCAGGACGTCGACGCGGCCGAACACCGAGCCGATCCGCCGGTGCAGACCCGGCTCGAGGGCGCGGGCCAGCCGCAGCGCGGGGCCGGCCAGCAGGCGGCCGTGGCCGGCGTTGCCGCGCGTGCGCGGGTCGAGCCCGGCCCGGTCGGGCACCCGCAGCGTCCAGTCGCGGACGCCGGCGAGCGAACGCGGCAGGAACGTCAGCCCGATCAGGCGATAGTCCGGTTCGACCTCGACGATCTCGTGCCCCAGCCCGGCGAAGGACTCGGCGAGCCGCCGCACCGCGGTTTCGACGACCGGGTCGAGCCGGGTCCTGGTGGCGGTGAACGGGATCCGCGTGGACAGCCCGATCCGCAGTTTCCCGGGCTCGCGCACGGCGGCCGTGCGGAACACGCCGGGCGTGCCCGCGGCGGCGTCGAGCAGCAGGGCGGCGTCTTCGACCGTGCGGGCCAGCGGGCCGAGCACGGTGAGGCCGTGGAACAGCTCGTCGCCGGTGGGGATCCGGCCGCGCTGGGTCTTGACGCCGACGAGCCCGGTCCACGCGGCCGGGATGCGCACCGAGCCGGCGCCGTCGGACCCGAGCGCGGCCGCGACGACCCCCGACGCCACCGCGGCCGCGCTCCCGCCCGAAGAACCCCCGGGGGTGTGGCCGGGGTGCCACGGGTTGCGCGTCACGCCGAAGGCGGGGCCCTCGGTGAACGGCCACTGGCCCAGCTCGGGGGTGTTCGTCTTGCCGATGATCACCGCTCCGGCTTCGCGCAGCAGCGCGACGGCGGGCGCGTCGGCGGTCGCGCACGGGAAGTCGCCGGAGCAGCCGAAGGCGGTGGGCACGCCGGTGAGGTCGACGTCGTCCTTGATCGCGATCGGCACGCCGAGCAGGGGAGCGCGGTCGCCGGCGTGCAGGCGCCGGTCGGCTTCGGCGGCTTCGGCGAGCGCATCGTCGTCGCGCAGGTGCTTGAAGGCGTTGAGCGTGGATTGGCTCGCGTGCGCGCGCCCGAGCGCGGCCGCGATGAGCTCGGCGGAGGTGACCTCACCCGCGGCGAGCTGCGCGGCCTGGGCGGCGAGGCCCGTGAAGTCGAGGCTCAGAGCGGTCATGGCGGCCCCCGAGGTTCTCGTTCGTTCGAACGAACGTTACCGGATACCGGCGGTCTCCGGCCAGCGCCGATGAGTTTTCGCCGCCCCGGCCGTCTACCTTCCCGACCACTACGTGAGGAGAAACCATGGCCACGGTGCACGCGGGGATGAGCATGTCGCTGGACGGCTTCGTCGCCGACCGCCACGGCGGCACGGCCCGGCTGTCCGACCCCGCCGCGTCGCGCGGCAGCGACTGGATGACCGACCTGATCCGGGAGACGGGCGCGGTCGTCCTCGGCCGCCGGTCGTTCGAGATGTCCGAGGACCCCGACTGGTACGCCGGCAGCTACGAGTTCCAGGTCCCCATCTTCGTCGTCACGCACACTCCGCCGGCCGTGCCGCCCGCCCAGAACGACAACCTGACCTTCACCTTCGTGACCGACGGCATCGCTTCGGCGATCACGCAGGCGAGGGCGGCCGCGGGGGAGCGGGCGGTCAAGGTGATCGGCGCGAGCGTGGTCCGCCAGGCCGTGCGGGCCCGGCTGGCCGACGAACTGCACGTCCTGCTCGCTCCGGTGCTGCTGGGTGCCGGGCTGCCGTTGTTCGGCGATCCCGCTCTCGACGGCGTCACGCTCCGGCGGCTCGGCGTGCGCGAGGTCGGGCCGGTCACCGAACTCCGCTTCGCGGTGCTTAACCCCCTATAGTGGTTAGAAAGCCGAGCCTGGAGGGCCGATGACGTTCGACTTCGCCGGATTCCCCGACGCCGCGCTGGCCGCGGTCCCTCGTGTCGACCTCGGCGGGTGGCCGACGCCGCTGCACCAGGCTCCCCGGCTCGGCGAAGCCCTCGGCCTGCGGAACCTCTGGCTCAAGCGCGACGACGTGCACCCGCTCGGCGCCGGCGGCAACAAGCTCCGCAAACTGGAGTACCACCTCGGCGCCGCCCGGGCCGCCGGCGCCGACACCGTGATCACCTTCGGCGCGCTCCAGACCAACCACGGACGGCAGACCGCCGCCGCGTGCGCGAAGCTCGGCCTGCGCTGCGAACTCGTGCTGACCGCCAAGGTCCCGCGCGACGGCGAGGCCTACGAACGCGGCGGCAACCTCCCCCTCGACCGGCTCTTCGGCGCGACCGTCCACGTCTGCGCCGACGGCGAGGAAACCGGCCGCACCTACGACCGCCTGGTCGCCGAAGCCGCCGCCGACGGCCGGAAGGTCGCCACCATCCCGGTCGGCGGCTCCAACGACCTCGGCGCGCTCGGCTACGTCCGCGCGACCCACGAACTGGCGAAGCAGCTGGAAGAACGCGGCATCGAGCGGGCCCACCTGGTCGTCCCGCACGCCAGCGGCGGCACCGCGGCCGGGGTGGCGCTGGCCGCCGGGCTCCTCGGCGGTCTCGGCGTCGGCATCGCCTGCGTCAGCCACCCGCTCGCCGAGGCCACGGACAACCTCCGCGACCTCGTCGACGGCGCGGCCAAGCTCCTCGGCGTCGAACCGCCGTCGCTCGCGCACACGAGGATGGGCGACTCGACGCTCGGCCCCGGCTACGGCATCCCGACCGACGCCGTCTGGGACGCGTTACGGCTTTTCGGCCGCACCGAGGGCGTCGTGCTCGATCCGGTCTACACCGGCAAAGTGGCCGCCGCGCTGGTCGAATGGGCCGGCCACTTCGCCCCGGACGACCACGTGGTGTTCCTGCACACCGGCGGCATGCCCGGCCTGTACGGCTACGCGCCCGAATTCGCGGACGCCGTGGAAAGCTGACTCCAGCCGGGTCGCCAGCCACAGCAGCGTCAGCAGCAGCACGACGTCGGCGAGCAGCAGCACCCGCTGCATCACCCCGATCGGGAAGGCCTCGGACACCTCGGGGAACGGGGCGACGCCGGCCTCGCTGAGCCGCACGAACACGAAGCTCAGGGCGAACAGCGCGAACGCCCCCGCGGTGAGCCGGATCGCCCGGACCATCGCGGCGCGTTCCGGGTGGCCCCGCAGCGGTTCCAGCATCGAGATCGCCGCGCCCGGCAGGCTGCAGAACGCGACCAGGCACGAGTAGAGGTGGATCTCGCCGCTGACCGGGTCCGGCGCCTCGGGGTAGCTCGCCGGGAAGATCGCGGCCGTGGCCAGCCCGAGCGCCCACAACGCGAGCAGCAGCCGGGTCGTCCGCGACAGCGGCACGCCGGCGACCTGCAGCGCGCCGAGCACCGCGAGCGACCCGACGGCCAGCGAGAGCACGCTCGCCGCGAGCATCCCTTCGCCGCGGTCGGTCACCGTGTAGCTCGACAGCGTGTCGTACACCGGGTTGCGCGAGCTGATCACGTGCAGCACCACGGCCGTGAACAGCCCCCACCCGATCGCGCCCAGCGCGACCAGCCGCCACGGTCTCGTCCGCTTCCCCGCTTCTGTCCCCATGCGTCCAGCGTCGCCGGAAACGCGATCGCCGTGATCAGGGAAGACCCTGAATAACCCCCGATTCGAACTCGACGAGGACGAGCGCCTGGTCGTCGTGCCGCTTCGGCCGGGGCCAGCGCTCGCCGTCCGGATCCTGCTTCTCGGCGGCGCGGACGGCGGCCAGCACGGCGTCGGGCCCGTCGGCGCGGGTGATCGCGAGGACCTCGCGCCAGTCGAAGAGCTCGTACTGGTCGACGCCGATGGAGACACCGTCGCTGGCGAGCAGCACGGCGTCGACGTCGGCTCGCCGCCAGCCGCGCCGCACCGCGTGCGCGGCGGCGCCCGGGTCGGCTTCGGCGACCCAGAAACCGTCGTGGGCGTTGCGCCGGCGGCGGACGTCGGCACCGGTCTGGAGCATCCCGCGCCTGCGCAGCCGGGCCAGCCGGTCGTCCGAGACGACGTCGACGCCGAAGCCGCCGAAGCCGACCACCGGGCTGTCGGCCAGCACGAGCGCGTCGACGCGGTCGTCGAGCCACCGCACGGCCGCGACCGTGCTCGACGGCGAGCGCTGCGGCCGCAGGTCGTGCTCCGCGGTGACGGCGGCGATCGCGCTGGTCAGGACCTCGGTCAGGTCGGCTTCGGGGGCCGCGTGAAGGTCTTCGGCGAGGCGCCGGGCCAGCCGTTCGGCGTACCAGCCGCCCGGGGGTTGCGAGGGATCCGACGAGGTGGCGCCGTCGAGGACGAGCACCGCGTTGTCCAGCACGACGACGTGGTCTTCGGTGGGGCGTGGGTGGCCGTCGGCGCCCACCCCGGCCCGCTCGGCGATCACGATCTCGGGCATCACCCGACTCTACGTCGCTCGTGCGGGGGCTTCGCGTTGAGCGTGTCGCCTTCGAACGGGGGCCGAGGTCACTTGGTGGCGCGGCGGGCGTACGCCGCGATGGAGATGGCGAGCACCATCGCGCCCAGTGCCGCCATCCAGCCGGATCCGGCCCAGAGCCCCAGCACCGCGCCGACGAAGTAGAAGGCGGCGAGGAACAACGTGAGTGCCACGGCGAACACGCGTACCTGCCTCTTGGCGGCACGACGCCGCTGCTCGTCGTCCGGCGCCCGCTCCCGCATCACCGAGTACCTCCGTTTTGGCCGCTTCGCACGCACACACTCCAGGTTTACCCCCCAGCCGGACCCAGGCGTCGCCGGCATGTCAACTCGAGTTGACAGCCGGGTGATGTCAACGTAGGTTGACAGGCATGACGGAAGCGACGGATTTGGCCGCCCGGGCGGGTGACCGCGATCCCCGGGTGGGGCTGCGCGCGGTCGCCGCGCTCCGGCGGCTGCTGGAACAACTGGAGGCCGTGCAGGTCCGCAGTGCGCGGGTGCAGGGCTGGTCGTGGCAGGAAATCGCCGCCGAGCTGGGGGTCAGCCGGCAGGCCGTGCACAAGAAGTACGGGAGGCACTGATGTTCGAGAGGTTCACGGCCGACGCGCGGATGGCGGTCGTCGAGGCGCAGATCGTGGCGCGGGAGTCCGGCTCGGTGGAGATCGGGCCGGCCCACCTGCTCGCCGGACTGGTCAAGGCCCGCGTCGAGGTGCTCGCCGAGCTGGGCGTGTCCACCGACGACATCGCGGCCGAACTGGCCCGCACCCGCCGCCGCGGCGGCGTGAGCGACGCCGACGCCGAGGCGCTCACCGAGTTCGGCATCGACGTCGAGCAGATCGTCGAACGCGTCGAGCAGACGCACGGCGAGGGGGCGCTGGCCGGACGGCTCGGTCCGGCCAAGCGCGGGCACATCCCCTTCACCGCCCAGTCGAAGAAGACCCTGGAGCTGAGCCTGAGGGAAGCCGTCCGGCTGGGCGACAAGCACCTCGGCCAGGAGCACATCCTGCTGGCGCTGGCCCAGCAGCGCGGCACCGACGACGTCCTCGCCCGGCGCGGCGCGGACTACCGGACGCTGCGCCGGGCCGTGCAGCAGCGCAAGGCCGGTTAGTGCACGGCCTGCTGCTCGTCGCGCTGCGGTTCGCGCCACACGACCAGCGGCAGCAGCGCCTGGGTGAGCGGGCCGATGGCCAGCGCGTACACCACGGTGCCCACCCCGACCGTCCCGCCGAGCAGGAAGCCGACGGCCACCACGGTGACCTCGATGCCGGTGCGCACCAGCCGGACCGACCAGCCGGTGCGCCCGGCGAGCCCGGTCATCAGGCCGTCGCGGGGGCCGGGGCCCAGCCGGGCGCCGACGTAGGTGGCGGTCGCGACGCCGTTGAGCGCGATGCCGCCGGCCAGCAGCGTGATCTGCCACCCCAGCTCGTGCTGGTCCGGGAGGAACGCGCGGACGACGTCGACCACGACCGAGATGACCACGACGTTCGCGATGGTGCCGATGCCGGGCCGCTGGCGCAGCGGGATCCACAGCACCAGCACGGCGACCGAAATGAGGCCGGTGACCGTGCCGAACGTCAGGCCGGTGTGCTTCATCACGCCTTCGGCCAGCACGCTCCACGGCTCGAGGCCGAGCCCGGCGCGGGTGACGAGGGCGACGCTGGCGCCGTAGAGGGCGAGGCCGGCCAGGAGCTGGACGCTGCGGCGGACGGGGTCACGGGTGATCCGGACGGGCCGGAGATCGATCTGAGCCACGACCTCACTATCGCCGCGAAGTGGCCTTGTAAACCATAGCCAATTCCAGGATATTGGCCTTATGGAAGCCGTGCTCCCAGTAGGTGGACGCATTTCGGGGCCCCGATTGGCTGTCATGCTGGGCTCGTGGCGCCAAGGCGGCTCCCGGCAGGGGGCCGCCGATCTGGCCGCCGCCGTCGAACTGCAGGTGCTGGACGGCCAGCTTCCGCTCGGCACCCGGTTGCCCGCCGAGCGTGAGCTGGCCGACGCGCTCGACGTCAGCCGGACGCTGATCGGCGCGGCGCTGGACCGGCTGCGGGAGAACGGTATCGTCGCGAGCCGCCGCGGCGCGGGATCGTGGATCGCCGCGCCCGGACGGCGCCGCCGGGGTCCGCTCGCGCCGGTGGGCGACGGCTCGATCGACTTCACCCACGCGTCTTCACCCGCGATCGCGGGCATGGCCGCGGCGGTGGACGCGGCCCGTGGCCGGCTCGCCGACCACCTGGGTGACCACGGCTACCAGGAACGCGGCCTGCCCGGCCTGCGGGAGCGGATCGCGCGGCGGTACACCGAACGCGGGCTGCCGACCACGCCCGCGCAGATCATGGTCACCAACGGCGCGCACCACGCGTTCGTGCTGGTCCTGCGGATGCTGACCGGGCCGGGCGACCGGGTGCTGGTCGAGCAGCCGACGTACCCGAACGCCCTGGAGGCGATCCGCGCCGCGCACGCGATCCCGGTGCCGGTGGCGCTCGACCCGAGCGGCGCGCGCGGCTGGGACATCGCCGGCGTCGACGCGGCGCTGCGCCAGGCGGCCCCGCGGTTCGCCTACCTCGTCGTCGACTTCCAGAACCCGACCGGCCTGCGCCTGGACGCCGAAGGCCGCTCCCGGCTCGGCACCGTGCTGGCCCGCGCCCGGACGCCGGTCGTGGTGGACGAGACGCTCGTTGAGCTGGACCTGGGGGACGACCCCCGGCACGGGCCGCCGCCGCTGGCCGCGTTCGCCGGCGACCTGGCCATCTGCGTCGGCTCGGCGTCGAAGACGCACTGGGGCGGGCTGCGGCTCGGCTGGATCCGCGCGTCGGAGGACCTGCTCGGCCGGCTGGTCTCGGCGCGCTACGCGGTCGACCTCGGGTCCCCGGTGTTCGAACAGCTCGTGCTGACCGAGCTCATGGCCGACGAAACCGTGCTGGACCGGCGGCGCGAAGAGCTGCGCGGCTACCGCGACGCGCTGGCCGGGGCGGTGCACCGGTACCTGCCGGACTGGACGTTCACGCTGCCGGAGGGCGGCCTGTCGCTGTGGTGCCGCATGCCGGAGCCGGTGAGCTCGCGCCTGGCGGTGGCGGCGGCGAGCCACGGCGTCCAGGTGGCGCCGGGCTCGCGCTTCGGCGTCCACGGCGGGCTGGAGCGCTGGATCCGGCTGCCGTTTTCGCTGCCGCCGGACCGGATCGACGAAGCGGTCCGGCGGCTGAGCGCCGCCGAAGCGTCCGTTCGCGGCACCCCGGCTTCCTTGGACGCGCCCATCGCATGAACGAACCGGTGCGCCGGATGCGAGCCCGCTCCCAGGGATGGGCGGCGTTCATGTGCATCCGGCGCACCGGTTCGTGTTCCACACACCCGCTCACGGACGTGACCCCGTTCGCGGGTGCCGCGGCTTCCCGGCACAGCCCCTCGACATGCCGGGAAGCCGGCGGCTCAGGTGCGCTCGCGGTACTGCGAGTCCTCGCTCGGCGCGGTGAGCAAGGGCTCCCGGAGCGCGCCAGGTGTGGGTCCCGGCGCCGCGGGGGCAGCGCGGCGCCGGGACCGGGATCCGACCCGGCCGGGCGCGGTCGGCCGGTCGGAAAGAAGGTGGGTTCGCATGGGTTTCGCCCCTGGGGTACGTCGGACGCGCTCCGGCGTCACGAGACGTGAAGAAGCCACGGATTTTCTGCTGGAGCAGGGGAAACGTCACGCCTCAACGGCGTCGCGGTGTGCGGTACCTGTCGTGATTCGGGCGCACTTGTCCCCGGCTGCCCGGTCGCGGGTCAGTCGGGGGAGGTGGTGGGCAGGGCGGCTTCCCGCCCCGCGCCGTCGACTTCGTGGTCGCGGCTGGTGCCGATCAGCTTGAGCTGCGTGGTGGTGACGTCGTCGGTGTGGACGGCGAACGCGTGGCGGGCGCCGCCGGGGCCGTCGTGGCCCGGGGCCGCGGTGGGGGCCGGCGCGCTGGGGGCGGTGGTGCCGCCGGGCAGGCCTGGCGGGGCATCGCCGCCACCGCCGGTGGCGTGGGTGCCGGAGTCGCGCGGCTGCTCGTGGACCGACGGCAGCGACGGCGCGGACCGGACGACGACGAAGTGCGGCAGGGCGACCCGGGAGGTCTGCGGCGCGGCCGTGACGGGCACCGCGGCCGGGACGGTTTCGAGGACCACGGCCGGCACCTCGGTGGCGACGGCCGTCACGCCGGGCACGACGGTCGCGGTGACGCCGCCGGAGTTCGAGCTGCCGCCGAACACCGGGTCGAGGAGGTCGTCGAGGGGCAGCAGCACGGGCGCGCCGGGGCTGCCCGCGGGCGGCTGGGTGAGCGGCGCGAGCACGGTGTGCGAGAGCGTGTCCGTGACGGCGCCGACGGTGTTCGTGACGGTGGTGAGCGTCCCGCCGACGACGTCGAGGACGCTGCCGACGAGGCCGCCGAGCAGGCCGCCGCCGGACGAAGTGGCCTTGAGAGGCGCTTCGGAGGTGTCCTTTGTGGTCGTTCCGGTGACGGCTCCGAGCGTGCTGCCGACGAGGCCGCCGAGCAGGTTGCCGCTGGACGAGGTGGCCTTGGCCGGCGGCTCTTCGGCGGAGACGCTCTCCGTGGCGGTGGCCTTGGTGGCGGGCTCTTCCGTGGCGGAGATCTCCGGAGAGGTGGCTGCGTCTTCGGTGGCGGAGGTCTCCGGTGCGGAGGTCGCGTCTTCGGTCGCCGAGCTGTCTGGAGCGGTGGCCGTGGGCTTCTCGGCGGCGGAGGTCTCCGGAGAGGTGGCTGCGTCTTCGGTCGCCGAGGTGTCCGGCGCGGAGGTCGCGGGCTTTTCGGCGGGCGAGCTGTCCGGCGTGGTGGCTGCGGCGTCTTCCGTGGCCGAGGTGTCCACCGCGGTGGCCGTCGGCTCCGCGGTGGAAGAGCCTTCCGAAGCCGCGGACTCCCCGGTGGGCGAGCTGTCCTTTGTGGTCTCGGTCGCGTCGGCGTCGGCGCTGTCGATCCTCGGCCGCACCGAGCAGGTGCCCGCGTCCGTCTCGTGGTGGCTCTTGCGGTGCCCGGCGGGCCAGAGCGGCTTCGCGGCATGGTCCACGGCGACATGGTCCACAGTGGAGACCACGGGCGCTTCGGGGCACGCCGGCCGGTCGGCCGCCGACGCGGTGCCGGACAGCGCGGCGCCGAGCAGCCAGCCCGCGAAGGTCAGGCCGCCGGCGACCAGGATCTTGGCGGCGGGGCGCTGCAGCGACGCCGTCCACGGGCGCGGCACGCGTACGCGCGCGTGCGAGGCGCCGAGCTCACCGCGGGCGGGCGCAGGCCGGACGTGAGCGTCGCGGCGCGCGTTCGCCGTGCTGCTCACCGCCACCACCACCGTCCGCGCCTGAGGCTTCCGCGATTTCCGCTCGAGCCCGTTCCTGCTGGGGTCTTCCTCCGGCCAGGTCGCAGTTCCCCCGAGGCTGCACTCGTTCTAGCACCGGTCGGAAGTCTTTCATCTCTCCCGCGTTCGATCCAGCCCGCCAGGCCCGGCAGCCCGCCCGCTCAAGGTATCTGCGGCCGACAAGTTGATCACTCTCAGTGCCGTTCGGGTGCTCCGTTACCACCATTCGGACGAGTTCTGCAATTTGCACATTTTGCGGTTGACCTGATGTTTCCCGGCCCAGGAAGCGCTTTGTGTCGGAGCGGCTCCGCTCGGTGCGCACCCGGCGGTTTCGGGCAAGTGCCCGGAATTCGGCCCGGGATGGGGGACGGCGACTGGGCCGAACGGGTTCCGCGCGCCGCTTCGCTTGCCCTGCGCCGAAACCGCGGGACACGTACCGGTCCGGGATCCGGCTGCGGTCCGTGATCACGACGAGGTCGCCCGACGCCCCTCCGGCGCGTCCGGCGCGGCGGAAGCTCGCGAGGGGGAGCGCCGCGCCGCGGGCCTTGCCGAGAGCGCCGCGGCCGTCGCGCACAGCTGCCCTCGCCGTCGCGGAGAGTGACAACTCGGATTGGCAAGTGGTGGACGCGCGGCGCGACCCGGCCGGCCGCCGGTACGTCGGCGGGCCGGAGCCCCGCCCGCTGTGCCGCGCGGGAAGGGCGGGAAACCGTCTACTCAGCCGGACCGCAGTGATCAGACCAGTTTGCGCAATCGGGTGATGGCCTCGTCGATGACCTCGTTGCGCTTGCAGAACGCGAAACGCAGCAGGTGTTTCCACTCGTCCGGGTGATCGGTGAACACCTTCACCGGCACCGCGGCGACCCCCACCCGGCCCGGCAGCTCCCAGGCCAGATCGGCGGCGTCGGTGAAGCCGAGCGGCCGCACGTCGACGCAGACGAAGTACGTGCCCGCCGTCGGCCGCACGGCGAACCCGGCGTCCGCGAGCCCGGCCGATAGCCGGTCGCGCTTCTCCTGCAACGACTCGCGCAGGCCGTCGACCCAGGGCAGCTCGTGGTCCAGCGCGTGCGCGACGGCCGGCTGCAGCGGCCCGCCCGAGACGAAGGTGATGAACTGCTTCGCCGCCTTCACCGCCGCGACGAGCTCCGGCGTCGAGCAGACCCAGCCGATCTTCCAGCCGGTGCAGTTGAACGTCTTGCCCGCGCTCGAGATGCTCACCGTCCGCGGCCGCATGCCGGGCAGCGTGACCAGCGGAACGTGCTCCGCGTCGTCGAAGACCAGGTGCTCGTAGACCTCGTCGCAGACCGCGATGAGGTCGTGTTCGACGCACAGCGTGGCGAGCGCCTCCAGCTCGGCGCGGGTGAACACGGTGCCGGTCGGGTTGTGCGGCGAGTTCACCAGGATCGCCCTGGTCCGCGGCGTGACGGCGGCGCGCAGCCCGTCGACGTCGAGGCCGAACCGGCCGTCCGGGCCTTCGACCAGCCCGACGACCCGGCGCTCGGCGCCCGCCATCGCGACCGCGGCGGCGTAGGAGTCGTAGTACGGCTCGATGACGATGACCTCGTCACCGGGCTCGGTCAGGGCCAGCAACGCCGCCGCGATGGCCTCGGTGGCGCCCGCCGTGACCAGGATCTCGGTGTCCGGGTCGTACTCGGTGCCGTAGCGCAGCCGGTGCCGCGCGATCGCGGCCCGCAGCTCGGGCCGCCCGGGCCCCGGCGGGTACTGGTTCGCCCCGCCGAACAGGGCGTTCTTCGCCGCTTCGAGCATTCCGTCCGGGCCGTCGGTGTCCGGGAAGCCCTGGCCGAGGTTGACGGCGTCGTGCTTGACGGCCAGCGCGGTCATCTCGGCGAAGATGGTCGAGGTGAACGGCCGGAGGCGGGGGACGAGAGCAGGTTCGCGCACGATCAGCCATCCTCACGGACAATGGTGATGTGGAGCAACTGACCCCCGCGAAGGTGACGCCCGCCGACCCACCGGGCGGCGCGGCCGGTGAAGAGGAAAAGCGGCGCGCGCTGCGCAAGATGAAGCTGGTCGCGCTGTCGTTCCTGCTCGGCGCCACGCTCGTGTTCCTGCTGACCAGCTGGGCGCAGGCGAGCGGCTGGCCGGGCTGGGTCGGGTACGTGCGCGCCGCGGCCGAGGCCGGCATGGTCGGCGCGCTGGCCGACTGGTTCGCCGTCACGGCCCTGTTCCGGCACCCCCTGCGGCTGAAGATCCCGCACACGGCGATCATCCCGAACAAGAAGGACGCGCTGGGCAGCAGCCTCGGCGACTTCGTCGGGTCGAACTTCCTGTCCGAGGAGGTCGTGCGCGACAAGCTCAAGCGCGTCGAGATCGCCCGTCGGCTCGGCGGCTGGCTCGCGGAGCCGGACAACGCCGAGCGCGTGACGTCGGAGCTGGCCACGGCCGTCCGGGCGGCCGTGAAGGTGCTCCGCGACGAGGACATCCAGGCGATCATGGAGCAGGCCGTCGCGCGCCGGATCATCGACAAGCCGTGGGGCCCGCCGCTGGGCAAGATCCTGCAGGGCGTGTTCGCCGACGGCGCCCACCACAAGCTCGTGGACCTGATGTGCGACCGCGCCTACGAGTGGGTGCGCGACAACCACACCACGATGCTGCGTGTGGTGTCGGACCGGGCGCCGAGCTGGTCGCCGAAGTTCGTCGACGAGATGCTCGCGGACAAGGTCTACGGCGAGGTGCTGTCCTTCGTGTGGGCGGTGAAGACCGACGTCAACCACCCGATGCGGCTCGCGCTGGACAAGTTCCTCGGCGAGTTCGCCCAGGACCTGCAGACGAACCCGGACGTGATGGCCCGCGCCGAGCAGGTCAAGGGCCAGATCGTGCACCACGAGGAGGTCCAGCGGCTGATCGGCTCGGCGTGGAGCACGGCGAAAGAGATGCTGCTGACCGCGGCCGAGGACCCGTCGAGCGAGCTGCGCCGGCGCGTCCGGCTCGGGCTCACCTCGCTCGGGCAGCGGCTGATCACCGACGACCAGCTGCGCGCGAAGGCCGACGGCTGGGTCGAGGGGGCCGCGGCGTACCTCGTGAAGAACTACTCACGGGAGATCACCACGATCATCACCGACACGGTCGAGCGGTGGGACGCCGAGGAGACCTCTCGCAAGATCGAGCTCCAGGTGGGCCGCGACCTGCAGTTCATCCGGATCAACGGCACGGTGGTGGGCGCGCTCGCCGGGCTGGTCATCTACGCCGTCGCGGAGCTGCTGTTCTGACAGCCGTTGCATATACCACAGCCGAGAGACCCTTAAACCAGTTGTCCACAGGAAGCTGAGTTATCCCCCGGGTTATCCACAGCTTTTCACGGTGATGGCCTAACGGCTGTCCACAACGTGTGGGGGCCGGGCGGTCCAGGGCGTGGATATGTGGTGCTTCGTCCCCAAGTTGTCCACAACCGTTCGAGGGTCCGCCGCTCGGATGAGGGCGGCTTCAGCCGGCGGCGGCGCGGGCGCGCCAGCCCCGCGCCTTCTCGCGGTTGCCGCAGACGCGCATCGAGCACCAGGTGCGCGAACGGTTGCGCGACTCGTCGTAGAACGCCCACAGGCAGGTGTCGGCGGGGCAGATCTTCAGCCGGATCCACTCGCCGCGGACGACCAGCCGCGCGCAGGCCGCGAACACCGCGCCCACGACGTCGTCCGCGACCAGCGTCGGCCCCTCGGCGGTCAGGGAGATCCGGGTGCCGACGTCGACGCTGCCACCCGGCAGCCGCGGGTCGCCGATCGCCGCGCGCAGGGCGTCCCGCGCGGCGCGGGCCTCGCCGGCCGGATTGGCCGCCAGCGCGTGCGCGGCCGCCCACTCGCGCCACTGCCCGGGATCTTCCAGCAGGTCAGTGCCTTCTTCGACGTTGACCGTGTTGAGGAACTCCACCACGAAGGACGCGTCGGTGTGCACTTACCGAGTGTACGGCGGCCGGCGGTTGCCCCCGGGTGCGCTAACCCACATAATCCTTTTACTGGTTACTCAAGATCGAAGGGAGCGACGATGAGTGCGGTACCGACCCTGGGTGTGGTGGCCCTCGACTGCCCCGACCCCGTGGCGCTGGCCGAGTTCTACCGCGCGGTGCTCGAGTGGGAGGCGCCCGAAGTGACCGAAGACGGGCACTGGGCGACGCTGGCCAACCCCGCGGGTGGCGCGGGCATCGCGTTCCAGCGAGTGCCCGACTACCGCCCGCCGGCCTGGCCGTCCGCGGAGAAGCCGCAGCAGATGCACCTGGACCTGAACGTCACGGACATGGAAGCGGCCCACGAGCGCGTGCTGGGGCTGGGGGCGAAGCTGCTCGACGACAACCCGAAGACGTTCCGCGTCTACGCCGATCCGGTCGGGCACCCGTTCTGCCTCTGCGCCTGCTGACGCGTTTTTGCGTAGGCTCTGCGGTGTGATTTGTCCGAAGTGTCAGAACCAGATGCGGACCGTCGACAAGAACGGCATCCACATCGACCAGTGCGAAGGCTGCCGCGGGATCTTCCTGGACCGCGGCGAGCTCGAGGCGATCGTCGGTGCGGAGAGCTCGTTCTACGGCCAGCAGCCGCCGCCGTACCAGGGAGGCCCGGCGCCGACGGCGCACTACGGCCGTCCCGACTCGCCGCGCCCGTACCGCGGCGGCTACCCGGACTCGCCCAAGGGCTACCGCGGGGGCTACGCCGACTCGCCGCGGCCGCACCGGGGGTACTCGGATTCGCCGCGCCCGTACGGCCACGGCCACCGCAAGCGCAGCTTCCTCGAGAACCTCTTCGACTGAGGTGGGGCTCGACCTGCGGATCTGCCCGGCCTGCGGAGACCGGGCCGATCGCCCGGTCGTCGCGGGCGCGGTCGTCACGTGCGCGAAGTGCGGGCACGAGTGGCCGTTCCGGAAGCTGCCGCTGTTCGCGCTGACCGGCCCGAGCGGCGCCGGCAAGTCGACGATGGGGCCGCTGCTGGCCGACCGCTTCGGCGGCGACGTCGTCGTGCTGGACCAGGACATCCTCTGGATCCGTGCCCTGCACGACGACACCGCCGAGTTCCGCGCGATCTGGCTGCGGATGGCGGCGATGCTGCACCAGAACGGCCGTCCGGTCGTGCTGTGCGGCACGGTGGCGCCGCCGGAGTTCGAGCCGCTGCCGGAGCGCGCGTTCTTCAGCGACATCCACTACCTGGCGCTGGTGGGCTCGCCATCGTCGCTGCGCGCCCGGCTGCGCGCGCGCCCGGCGTGGCGGGAATGGGACGAGCAGCGGATCGACGAGATGCTGGAGTTCAACGACTGGCTGCGGAAGTCGGCGCCCGAGCTGGGTGTCGACCTGTTCGACACCACGGACGTCACCCGGGAGGCGACGGCCGACCACGTGGAGAAGTGGATCCGCGCCCGCCTCCCCTGACCCGGCGGGGCACTTTCACGTGAAAGTGCCCCCGGCGGTCAGGCCAGCGGCCAGGTGCGGCCGTCCGGGGAGTCGAGCCAGAACTCCTGCCGGTCGCCGGTCACCGTCACGCCGAACCGGTCGCGGTCCGGTTTCCCCAGCTCACACCACTCGACGAAGGCCGCCTCGGCGAGCTCCCACAGGGCCCGCGGGCCGCCCTGGGCGACCTCGTCCGCGCCGCCGCGCTTGCGGTGGCGGACCCACGAGCCGTCCGGGTGGACCAGCGCGACGCCCGGTGCTTCGTCGCCGCCTTCGCGCACCGGGCGGACCCCGGGTAACGCCAGCCCGGCGAAGAATTCGAACTGGCGGCGGGGCTGGAGCACGGCCGACATCGGCAGCCGCGTCTGCTCCCAGTCGCCGCGCGACGGCATCGGCAGCGGGCCAGTCTCCGGGAGCCGGTGCGCGCGCAGCGGCATGAACCGGCCGTCACGCGCGAGGACGCGGCCCTGCGCGGTGCCGTCTTCGCCGGCGACGAGCCGGACCAGCCCGGCGCCGATCGGGCGGTTCAGCGTCGTCACGATCAGCCCGCCCGGCGCGGTCTGCGCCAGCCAGGCCGGCGGGATCGACGTCACCGAAGCGGTGCACAGCACCCGGTCGAACAACGTGCCTTCCGGAAAGCCCTGCGCGCCGTCGCCCACCGCGCACGCCGGGCGGTACCCCGCGGCGGCCAGCCGCTCGCGCGCCGTCGCGACGATCGCCGGGTCGATGTCCACTGTGGACACCCGGCCGGCGCCGCAGCGGTGGCTCAGCAGCGCGGCGTTGTACCCGGTGCCGGTGCCGATCTCGAGCACGCACTGCCCGTCGCGCACCCGCAGCTCTTCGAGCATGATCGCCATGATCGACGGCATGCTCGACGAGCTCGTCGGCGTCCCCGGCACCGGGCCGGTGCGCCGGGCGAGCTCCCAGCGGCCGGGGTCGTCGTCGAGCTGCGTCACCAGCACGTCGCGGGAGTAGGCGGTTTCCAGCCAGCCCGAGTCGCCGCGCTCGACCGCCGCCCACAGCCCGCCCGCCGGTACGAAGAACCGCGGCAGGAAGACGTGCCGGGGCACGGTGCGGAAGGCGGCGATCCACTCCGGCGCGTGCAGGACGTCCTCGTCGAGGAGGTGCTCGACGAGGCGTCGCCGCAGCCGGGCCGAGCGCGTCATGGGACCACGGTAGCGGTGCGCGTCACACCCGATGGTTGCAAGCAGAGTGCTTGCAATAGCTAGCACTCGCGCGTACCGTCGAAGGTGTCGCGAGGAGGTGACCGGATGGCAGATACCGGTGGGACGTCAGGATCCGGCAGTCCCATGGAGAAGGTCGCGGACATCGCTTCCGACATCGGCGAGTACATCCGCCAGCAGCGCAACACCGCGAAGATCTCGTTGCGCCAGCTGTCGAAGCTCGCCGGCGTGTCCAACCCGTACCTGAGCCAGATCGAGCGCGGGGTGCGCAAGCCCAGCGCGGAGATCCTGCAGCAGATCGCCAAGGGCCTGCGCATTTCGGCGGAAGCGCTGTACGTGCAGGCCGGGATCCTCGACCTGCCGACGGGCGGGCCGGTGGGCGACGCGATCCGCGCCGACGCCGAGCTGACCGAACGCCAGAAACAGGTCCTGCTCGACGTCTACGAGTCCTTCCGCCGGGAGAACGCCGCGGCACGGCCGGCCGCCGCTCCCGCCACGGAGACCGCAGGCACCGCAGGAACCACAGACACCGCAGACACCGCTCCAGCCGCGAACACCAAGGAGTCAGCATGACCACCCCGAAGACCACCGAAGACGTCAAGAAGGCCGTCACCACCGCCCTCGACCAGGTCCGCACCCCGCTGCTCGCCGCGCTCGGCGCCGGCAACCTGGCGACCCACGCCGTCACCGACGCCGTGGCGAAGGCCAAGGAGAACGTGACCAAGAGCGGCGAGGTCGCCCGCAAGAACCTGCAGGAGCTGCCGACCGACGTCGAGAGCCTCCGCGGGAAGCTGGACCCGGCCGAGCTGCGCAAGGTCATCGACGAGTACACCGAGGCCGCGCTCAAGCTGTACAACAAGCTGGCCGAGTCGGGCGAGCAGGCGTGGGACAAGATCGCCGGGCAGCCGCAGGTCAAGAAGGCCATCGAGCAGCTCGAGGAGGCCCTCGTCACCGCGCAGGGGCAGGCCGAGGTCGTCACCACCGAGGTCCGCGAGCGCGTCGACGGCGTGCTGGCCAAGGTGACCAAGCGCACCCGCTCGGCCGGCGAGAAGACGGCCCGCAAGGTGACCGAGGTCGCCGGCGACACGGCCGACGCCATCGAGGAGCTGGGTGACGACGTCGCCCACGAGACCCGCTCGGCGAGCCGCCGGGTCGCGAACAAGACGGCCCCGAAGACGGCCGCCCCGGCCCGTCGCACGACCACGTCGAGCACCACCGGTGCCGCCGCCAAGAAGCCGGCCGCGCCGAAGACCGACAAGTGACATCGCCGTGAACACCCGGCCCCCGTCACCGGACCTCCGGTGGCGGGGCCGGGGTCGTTCGGGCGGTTTGCCGTAAGCTGTCGATGTGCTAGTCGCCATCTGGATCCTCAATGTCATCCACTGGGGCAGCGCGCTGGTCGGGCTCTTCGCCTTCGTGCACGCGCTGCTCCAGCGTGCCGACGCCTACTCCGCGGCCGACCGCAAGACCAAGCCCATCTGGATGCTGATCACGGGCGGCGCGACGCTCGCCATGGTGCTGTTCCCGGTGATGGGCCCCGGGATGATCTTCTACGTGCCCGCCATGGCCGCGACCCTGGTCTACATCGTGGACGTCCGCCCGAAGCTGATCGAGGTCCAGCGCGGCGGCTCCAGCTGGTAGCTACCCTGGCGAGGTGACCTGGACCATCGCCGGGAGCCTCACCGTCGTTCCCGCCCCCACGCGTACTGACCTGCTCGCCGAGCCCGTGGCCAAGGCCCTGGCCGCGCTCGCCGACCCGGACGCCGTCGGCGTCGCGGAGATCGACCCGTCGCTCGCCGACACCGCCGCCTTCTGCGAGGCCTACGGCTCGCCGCTCGAGGCGTCCGCGAACTGCGTCGTCGTCGCCGGCAAGCGCGCGGGCGAGGTCCGCTTCGCGGCCGCGCTCGTGCTCGCGACCACCCGCGCCGACGTCAACGGCGTCATCAAGCGCCGCCTCGACGTCCGGAAGGCGTCGTTCGCGCCGATGGACGAAGCCGTCTCGCTGACCGGGATGGAGTACGGCGGCATCACGCCGGTCGGCCTGCCCGCCGAATGGCCCATCCTGCTCGACCGCCGCGTCGCCGACGCACCCGAGCTCGTCATCGGCAGCGGGATCCGCGGCAGCAAGCTGCTGATCTCCGGCGCCGCGCTGGCCGCCCTGCCCGGCGCCGAGGTCGTCGAGGACCTCGCGCGGTGACGTCCGTCTGGCTCCGGTACCTGACCGGCGCCGACATCGACACGCTCGGTGTCACGGACGCCGACATCGTCGGCGCGGTCGAGGACGTGCTCGCCGACCACGGCCGCGGCCAGGTCGTCTTCGAGCCGCGTACACACCTCGTGCCGGACAACGGCGGCAAGGGTCACTTCAACATCCTTCGCGGCCACCTGTCCGCGAAGCAGGTCAGCGGCGTGAAGGTCGTCGGTGACTTCGTGGGGAACTTCGAACGGGGCCTCCCTTCGGAAATGGCGTTGATCCTGCTGCTGGACCCGGACACCGGCATGCCGCGGGCCATCGTCGACGGCACGATGGTCACCGAGGCCCGCACCGGCGCGATGACCGCCGTCGGCGCGAAGTACCTGGCCCGCCCGGATGCACGGGTGCTCGGGCACATCGGCGCCCGCGGTACCGCCTGGTGGAACGTCGTGCTGCTGGACTCCTTGTTCGACTTCGCCGAGATCCGCGTGACCAGCAAGCGCCCGGAGTCCCGCGAGGACTTCGGCCGCCGGCTGTCCGAGCGGCTCGGCAAGGACGTCCGCGTCTGCGCCACGGCCGAGGAGACCCTGGACGGCGCGGACATCCAGGTGGAGGCCTCCCGGCTGGTCGAACCCGAGGCGCTGGTGCGCCGCGAATTCCTCCGGCCGGGCACCTTCCTGGTGCCCTACGGCACGATCAGCGCGCTCGAGCTCACGCTGCTCGACGACATCGACAAGGTCGTCGTCGACGACTGGCGCGAATCGCGGTCCGGTAACCCGCGGTTCGGCGCCCTGCGCCCGCAGCTCAACGCCGGCCTCCTCACCGAGGACAACGTCCACGCCGAGATCGGCGACATCGTGGCGGGCGGCAAACCCGGCCGCGAGCACGACGCCGAACGGATCCTGTTCTGGCACCGCGGACTGTCCACAACGGACGTTGCCGTGGCGAACATGATCCTCGCCCGTGCCGAGGCTTCCGGCGTCGGCACCATGTTGCCCTACCGATGATCGTCTCCGACAGCGAGTTCGCTGACAGTGAACGGTTGGTTCTGGACAAACCGCTGGTAGAAGCCCTGAAGCGGCGCCGGGAAGAGGTCTTGACGGCCCTGGCGCAGCGGGACAAGCCGGTCTACGGGGTCACCACGGGGATGGGCCGGCTCGCGGGTGTCGCGCTGGACTCCGGGCAACAGGCCGAACACCAGCGGAACCTGCTGATCGGCCGGGCCGTCGGCGGGCCGCCGTGGTTGCCGCCCGAAGACGTCCGCGCGCTGCTCGTCGTCCGGCTGCGCGACTTCCTGCGGCCGTGGTCGGGGGTGAGCGCCGAGCTGGTGCAGTTCCTGGTGGACCGGGTGAACGACGGCTTCACACCCGCTGTCCCGCGTTCCGGGCTCGGCAGCTCGGGCGAGATCATCGCGCTCTCCCACGCGTTCCAGACGTTCCTGGGCATCGGCACGGTCTTGGAGGACGGCGTCGAAGTGCCGGCCGCTTCGGCGCTTGCCACCCGGGGAGCCACGCCTTATGTGCTCGGGCCGAAAGAAGGTGCTTCGCTGCTTCAGGGTTCTCCGCTGGCGATGATGCACGCTGCGCGGGGTTGGACCGAAACCCGGCAGCTCGTCGGCCTGCAGACGCTCACCGCGGCGATGGCGATCGACGTGCTCGGCGCGCCCCGCGAGGTGTTTTCCCCGGTCATGGCGGGCAGCGACGACCATCTGCGGCGGGTGCTGCACGAGCTGACCGGCCTGGTGGGCACCGGCCCGGTGCGGCCCGGCGTGGTGCAGGCCCCGCTTTCGGTGCGGGTCGTGCCGCGGGCGCTGGCGCACGCCTCCCGCGTCAACGGCGACTTGCACGACACCCGCCGGCGCTGGGACACGATGCCGGGCGATTCGCCGTCCTTCGTCGACGGCTCGTTCGTGCCGGGGACGGCGTACCACGCGGTGGACCTGGGACTGCGGATGGACGCGGTGACGGCCGCGCTGGTGCACCTCGGCGAGATTTCGGTGCAGCGGACGCATCGGGTGCTGGACGAGCGGTTCAGCGGGCTGCCACCGCAGCTCACGGCCGACCCGGGACCGAGGGCGGGTCTGACGCCGTTGCACAAGCGAGCGGCCGGCGAACTGCACGCCCTGCGCCGGCTCGCGGCACCGGCCACTCTCGGCGCGATCGACACCTCGGCCGGCCAGGAGGACGTGCAAGCGTTCGCCCCGGCGGCGGGCGAGCAGCTGCGCGCGGCGGCGGCGCACCTTTTCGCGATCACGGCTTGCGAGCTGATCACGGTGTCCCAGGCGCGGTACCTGGCCGGCGGGGACGGTGTGCCGGGACTTCGCGCGGGTTACCGATGGGTGCGGTCGGTGGTGCCGCCGCTGGACGAAGACCGCGCGCTCGGGCCGGAAGTCGAGCGCCTGATTGCCGCTTGCCGGGCGGCTTTCTTCGAAGACTTGGCGACGCTTACCTGAATCTGTGCCGGGCGTTTTCCGCGCCGGCCCGCGGGGGCGCCCCCCGTCTCGACACTATCGCGCGGCGCCGACGATTTCGGAACTGCGGCGGGGAAATGCCCGAAGTTGTCCACAGAGCTGCCCGGATGCGGACAAACGCCGTCTTGACCCGATCGCGTGCGCCGAAGATTTCGTTGCTACAGCAGAGAAATCAGGCTCTGAAAGGAAACCTCGCAGAGTTGTCCACAGACTTACCCAGATGTGGACAACCGGCTGCCGGAGGCCCTCGAAACGGACGTCCGGCGCGGGCGGCGCGCTACGTTCGTCATTGAGCGCCCTCCGGGGACGCGGGCCCCGGGAAAGGAGGGATACGACGGCGGGTTCGCGTGAAGGTGAGGGTGCGGGCATAGGGGCGGAAGCCCAGACCGCGATACAGAGGGAGGGCACCTGCGGACTTCGGATGATTGAGCACCGGATACACGACGGCTTCGCGAGCGCCGGCGTGGTGGGCCGCGCGCAGCGCGGCGAGGCACACCGCGCGGGCGAGCCCCGTCCGACGGAACTCCGGCAAGGTTCCGACGGGCTCCAGCTCGCCGACGGCATTGCGCTCGTCGAGCCAGATCAGGCACTGGGCGGCGAACCGGCCGTCGGGTGCTTCGGCGACCCAGTCCAGTTCGGCCCGGTACGGCCAGGCGGCCATGACGGTCCGGTAGCTCGGTCCGGTCACCCTCGACGGGTGCCAGACCGCGCGGTGGAGAGCCACCCGCCGGTCCAGGTCGTCCGGGCCGACCGGGCGGAGCGTGAACCCGGCGGGCACCACCGGCTCGGGCAGATCGACGAGGAGGCGAGACATATACGACTGGAAAACCGGATTCTCCTGCGGCGCGTAACCGCACCGCTCCAGAGCGGCGGCCACGTGCTTCTCGGCGTCGAGCACGGTGACCGCGAGCTCGGCCGCGGAGGCGGTGTCTGCGAACCAGGCGAGCACCTCGGACGCGAGCTCGGGGCGCGCCGGATCCACGAGCAGCATCAGTTCACCGGGTAGCGAAATCCAGCCCCACGCGACGATTTCGCCGTCTGCTTCCCACAGCGCGGTCGGCCACTCGGCTTCGCGGCCGGCGTGCTGGAACCGCCCCCACGCGAGATCGCCGACGTGCAGCGAACTCGCCTTCGACCAGATTCGCTGGGCCAGGCTCTGCATGGCACGGAGGTCGGCCGGGCCGGTGTAGCCGCGGCGCGTGACGGCGGGCATGGGCAGAATCGTGCTGTGCCGCGCCGGCCTTCGCCAAGCGGTTTTACCGTGGAGGTGGGTGTGGACGCCGGACTGCTCGGGCGGGCGGCCGCGATGTTCGCGGTGACGAACGTCGACGATCTGGTGCTGCTGGCGGTGTTCTTCGGCCAGGCGGCCGGACGGCGGGGTGCGCTCAAGGTCGTGACGGGGCAGTTCCTGGGCTTCGCGGCGATCTTGGCCGTGTCGGTCGCGGGTGCGCTCGGGGCCGGCCTGCTGCCCGCGGGCGCAGTGCGCTGGCTGGGCGTGCTGCCGGTGCTGCTGGGCATCCGCGCGGCCTGGCGGGCGTGGAAACAGGACGACGACGAGCCGCCGCCGGCGGCCGGCGTGCTCGGGATCGCGGCCGTGTGCTTCGCCAACGGTGGTGACAACGTCGGCGTGTACGTTCCCGCGTTCGCCGCGACCGGGCCCGCGGGCCTGGTGGGCTACGTGGTGGTGTTCCTGGTGGGCGTGGCCGTTTGGTGCGCGGCGGGCCGGTTCCTGGCGACCCGGCCGGGTGTCGCCCGGGTCCTTGCCCGGTGGGGCCACGTGGTGCTGCCGGCGGTGCTGATCGCGCTGGGCGTGCTGATCCTGGTCGGCGCGTTCTGACCGCGTTCGGGGCGGCCGGACGGCGGTGACGTTCGCCGGTGTGCGCGAGGTTGCTCCGCTGTGGTGTATCCGACGTCGGATCAGCCGGTTGCCGGGGTCAGGCGTGGGGTGATCATGAAACTGAGAACCAGAGTTCTTGCCATCGTCACGTTCACGCTGTCCGCGGTCCTGGCCGTGGCCGCGCCGGCCCCGGCGGCCCCGGCGGCCACCGGCCCGCAGACCGTGGAACTCGCCGCGCCGGCCGGGAGCGGGCTGCCCGCCTACGTCGCCGTCATCAAACCCGTCACCGCCGAACGGCTGGGCAACAGCTGGCACGAAGGATGCCCCGTCGGTCCCGACCAGTTGCGGCTGGTCAACCTGAGCTTCCTCGGCTTCGACGGCGCCGTGCACCGGGGCGAACTGGTCGTCCACGCCGACCGGGCAACCGAAGTCGCCCGCGTCTTCGCCGACCTCTACTTCGGGCGGTTCCCCATCGAACGGATGGAAACCGTCGAAAAATACAACTCCGACGACGACGCCTCCATGGCCGCGAACAACACCTCCGCCTTCAACTGCCGGGCCATCACCGGCGGAACCGCCTGGTCCAACCACTCCTACGGCCGCGCCATCGACGTCAACACCGTGCAGAACCCGTACATCTCCGGCAGCGGCACCGTCTACCCGCCCAACGGCGCCCCCTACGCCGACCGGACCCAGAACTCGCCCGGCATGATCCACACCGGCGACGTCGCCGAGCAGGCCTTCACCACCCGCGGCTGGACCTGGGGCGGCTCCTGGGACACCCCGATCGACTACCAGCACTTCGAAAAGCCCTGACGCAACGAGCCACCCAAGCTTGCCCGGGATCGCCGCCGGATCGGTGGGCGGCGGTCCTGTGTGGACTCAGTCGCGGCGGGCGTTCTGCAGGGCGAGGCCGCGGGGTGTCGCCGCGCGGGTGATCAAGGCGAACGCGCCGTCGCACAGCAGGGCCAGGACCACCGCGGCCAGGCCGCCCGCGAAGATCGCTCCGTAACCCTGGGCGCCGACCGCGAAGCCGTCGACTATGTAGCGGCCGAGGCCGCCGCCGTCGTTGACGATGGCTCCGATCGCCACCGTGGCGATCAGCTGGAGGAACGCCACCCGGGCGCCCGCCAGGATCACCGGGGACGCCAAGGGGAGCTCGAGGCGCAGCATGATCTGCCACTCGCGGAACCCCGTTCCGCGGGCGGCGTCGACCGTCTCCTGCTCCAGCGTCACCACGCCCGCGTACGTGTTCGTGAACAACGGGGGCATCGCCAGCGCGACCAGGGCCAGCAGCAACGGCCAGAACGTCGTGTCCAGCTCCCAGCGGCTGGCCAGGAACCAGAACAGGATGATGAGCCCGAAACTGGGGATCGCCCGGCCGATGTTCACCGCGCTGCTCGCGAGGAACGCGCCGCGGCGGTAGTGGGCCAGCCACAGCGCCGCCGGGATGGTCAGCAGCGCCGCGATCGCCAGTGCGAGGAGGGAAAACCTGAGGTGCTCCAGCGTGCGGTACGGGACGCCGGCCTTGTCGGTCCAGCTCCAGCGGTTCGGCTCCGCGAGCCACGCGTTCAGCTGGTCGAGGAAGCTCATCGCGCCCGCACCTTCCGCGACCAGGGCGCCAGCACGCGCTCGCCGAGCCAGAGGACGAGATCGACCACCACCGCCAGGACGACCGACAGGCCCACGCCGACGATGATCATCGTCGGGTTGGGGATCGGCGTCTGGATGCCCCCGCGGATGAAGTAACCCAGGCCGCCGAGGCCGAGCATCGAGGTGACCGTCACCAGGCCGATCGTCGTCACCGCCGCGACCCGCAGGCCGGCGATCACCACCGGCAGGGCGAGGGGCAGCTCGATCTGCCAGAGCAGCCTGCCGCGCGTGTACCCCATGCCGACCGCGGCCTCGCGGACCTCGTTCGGCACCTGGTCGACGCCGGTGACGATGTTGCGGACCAGGATCAGCAGCGTGTACGTCGCGAGCGGGATCATCGCGGACACGAACGTCAGCCCGAAGAACGGCACCAGCACCGCGAACGCGCCCAGGCTCGGGATCACGTACAACGCGCCCGTCGTGCCGAGGATCACCGGGTACGACCAGCGGTACCGCAGCGAGACCACGGCGAGCCCGATCGACACCACCAGGCCGATGCCGAGCGCGGCGCCGGTCAGCGAGATGTGCTCGACGAGGCGCTGGACGATGGCGTCGGCGTTGCGGTCCACCCACTTCCACTGGAAGAGCGGGGGCCCGCTGTCGGCGGCCAGCGGCGTCACCGTGGTCACGTGCACCGGGCGACCCTACCCCGATCGGGCGGCAAAATTCCGCAGGCTGGGAATTCCGCGGTCTTTCTCCCACGATGTGGATTCCTGTCGGGGGTCGGAGCTAGGGTCCCTTGCGTCTGTTCGAGTGACGAGGGAGTGGGATTCGTGCGCTGGTTCCGGAACGCGTCCGTGGTGGCGGTGGCCGTCGCGGCGACGCTCGGTTTGGCCGCCTGTGGCGGCAGCGACAGCGGTGACAAGCCCGCCGCGCAGGGCAAGGGTGGCGCGCCGATCGTCGTCGCGTCCTTCAACTTCACCGACAGCCAGATCCTCGCCGAGATCTACGCGCAGGCGCTGGAAGCCAAGGGCTACCCGGTGACCCGCAAGCTGAACCTCGGCTCGCGGGAGCTGATCTACCCGTCGCTGAAGTCCGGTGAGCTGCAGTTCATCCCGGAGTACCAGGGGGCCGCGATCACCACCGGCTTCGGCAAGGAGGCCGGCAAGACCGCACAGGAGGAGCACGAGCAGCTGGCGAAGCTGTTCGAGCCCAGCGGCGTCGCGCTGCTGAACTTCGCGGCCGCCGAGGACAAGAACACCTACATCATCAAGTCCGACCTGGCCAAGGA
Organism: Amycolatopsis rifamycinica; assembly: GCF_000695625.1. GTDB lineage: Bacteria > Actinomycetota > Actinomycetes > Mycobacteriales > Pseudonocardiaceae > Amycolatopsis > Amycolatopsis rifamycinica. Next base: position 3,555 of record NZ_JMQI01000079.1, on the reverse strand, counting down.
AAAGGGCATCGCGTCGATCAGCGACCTGAAGAAGCTCGACAAGGTCGTCATGGCCGGCCCGCCGGAGTGCGAGAAGCGCCTTCCGTGCTTCAAGGGCTTCAAGGACGTCTACCAGCTGACCAACATCAGCTTCCAGACCATCCAGGAAGCCGGTCCGCGCGTCCAGCAGCTGAAGTCCGGGGCCGTCACGGTCATCCCGGTCGACTCGGTCAGCCCGCTGACCGGTGACCCGGCCTACACGGTGCTCAAGGATGACCAGAACATCGTGCCGACCGAAAACGTCGTGCCCGCGGTGAACAAGAAGGTGCTCGACGAGCGCGGCGCCGACTTCGCCAACGCCGTGAACGCGGTCAGCGCGAAGCTGACGACCGACGTCATGCGGGACCTCAACAAGCGCGTCGACTCCGACGGCGAACGAGCCGAGGACGTCGCGAAGGACTGGCTGGGCCAGGCCGGGCTCTGAGCTACGCGGTCCCGCTGACGACCCACGCCCGGGCCGTCAGCGGGATCGAGCCGTCCGGGTTCGCGGGCAGGCGGCCGCGCAGCAGCTCGCGGATCCGGTCGCGGTCCGCTTCCGGCAGCGTGGCCAGGTACGACGGCGCCGGGCCCTGCGCGCCGAGGAACGGCTGCCAGTAGTCGTCGAAGTCCGCGAACACCGTCGGGATCGTGATCTCGCCGACGGACACCGCGGAGAAGCCCGCGTCGGTCCACAACCGGCCGAGCGGCTCGGGGTGGCACAGCGGGAACCGGCGGCCCTCGTCGAGCTCGGCGGCCGCCGCGGGGTCGAACTCGGCGGCCGCGTCCCAGAAGCGGCGGATCAGCTCCATGCCCTCGGCGAGGTCCCACAGGTAGGCGGCGGCCCGCCCGCCGGGGACGGTCACCCGCGCGATCTCCGCCGCCGCGCGGGCCGGCTCGGGGACGAAGTTCAGGACCAGGCCGGACACCACCACGTCGAACCGGGCGTCCGGGAACGGCAGCGAACGCGCATCGGCGAGCGTGAACGTCACCCGCGGATCGGTCACGGCCGCCCGAGCCGTCTTCAGGAACCCCTCGGACGGGTCGGCGCCGACGACTTCGGCGGGGTCGGCCGCCGCCAGCACCGCCGAGGTCAGCGCGCCCGTGCCGCAGCCGACGTCGAGCCAGCGCCGGCTCGCCGGGGCGCCGAGCCGCCGGACGAACGTCTCCGCGATCCGGCGGCTCCACCGTCCGATGTAGGCCTCGTAAGCGTCGCCTGACTGCCACATGCCCCGAGTACAGCACAGGAACCGCTGCTCAGCCCCCGGTCAGCGCTCCGGTCGCGTCCTGTCCCGCCGACGTCGCGCGGCGCAGGAACCCGGCGATCAGGGCCAGCTCGTGCTCGCTGTAACCAGCGCAGAGCTCGTCCATCGCGGTGTTCATCCCCGCGTAGAGCCGGAACAGCTCCCCGGTGCGGCCGCGGACCGCGCGCACCGCCACCGAACGCCGGTCGGCCGCCTCGGGATCGCGTTCCCGGACGATCCAGCCGCCCTTCTGCAGCCGGTCGAGGATGCCGGTCATCGTCGCCGGGTGCAGCCCGGCCCGGCGGGCCAGCGCGCTCGGGCTGAGCGGGCCGTGCCGGGCGATCAGCTCCAGGCAGTCCAGGTCGACGTCCTTGAGCGCCAGCTGGGCGCTGACCTGGTGGTTCAGCAGCGCGAGCTGGTTGCGCAGCTCCCGCAGCGCGTCCTTCACCGCCACGGTCGACCGGCGGTGCCCTCCCGAACCCATGCCAGGCAGCCTAACCGCCCGTCGGCGGTGCGCGGCGCAGTGGAATCGTGGACCCTGATCTGTACGCCGGAGAAGGAGTGAAATGGGAAAGGTCACGGCCACCGCGGAGCGCACCATCGACGCCCCGGCCGACAAGGTCCGCGCGCTCGTCGCCGACTACGCCGAGACGCGGCCGAAGCTGCTCACCGAGCACTACCGCGACTACCAGGTGACCGAGGGCGGCGTCGGCGCCGGGACCAAGGCCGGCTGGAAGCTGCAGGCGACCTCCAAGCGCGTGCGCGACGTCAAGGCGACGGTCACCGAGCCGCGGCCGGGGACGCTCGTCGAGACCGACGCCAACTCGAGCATGGTCACCACGTGGACGGTCACTGGGGTGGGTGACCGCAGCTTGGTGAAGATCGAGACCACGTGGGACGGTGCGGGTGGTATCGGTGGCTTCTTCGAGAAGACCTTCGCGCCCGGCGGGCTGAAGAAGATCTACGACGGCGTGCTCGGGAAGCTCGCCGAGATCGTGTAGCTCGTCACAATCGGAATCTGCGCCCCGGTTAGCCGGTTACACCAGGGGGAATCCGGGGCGTATGCCCCGCTTCGACCATTGGAGGAGATCCGACGATGAGCACGGCGACCGAAATCCGGCTGGCCTCGCGTCCGGAAGGCGTTCCGACGCACGACAACTTCGAGATCGTCGACACCGAGGTGCCGACGGCGGGTGACGGCCAGATCCTGGTGCGCAACCTGATCATGAGCGTCGACCCGGCGATGCGCGGCCGCATGCGGGACGTCAAGTCCTACGCGCCGCCGTTCAAGGTCGGCGAGGTCATGTCCGGAGGCGCGGTCGGCGAGGTCGTCGAGTCCCACGTGGACGACGTCAAGCCCGGCGACCACGTGCTGCACCAGGCGGGCTGGCGCACGCACGCCGTGCTCGACGCGGGCCGGTACGTCAAGGTCGACGGCGCCGCCGCGCCCCTGTCGACGTACCTGGGCGTGCTCGGCATGCCGGGCCTGACCGCGTACGCGGGCCTCCTGGAGTCGGCCGAGTTCAAGGCGGGCGACACCGTGTTCGTCTCCGGCGCGGCCGGTGCGGTCGGCTCGCTGGTCGGGCAGCTCGCGAAGCTGAAGGGCGCCAAGCGCGTCATCGGCTCGGCGGGTTCGGCGGAGAAGGTCCGCCACCTGGTCGACGACCTCGGCTTCGACGCGGCCTTCAACTACAAGGACGGCCCGGTCGCCGAGCAGCTGCACGAGGCGGCCCCCGAGGGCATCGACGTCTACTTCGACAACGTCGGCGGCGAGCACCTCGAGGCGGCGATCGACGCCATCACCCTGCACGGCCGGATCGCCATCTGCGGGATGATCTCCCAGTACAACGCGACCGAGCCGACGCCGGCGCCGCGCAACCTCGCGCAGGTCATCGCCAAGCGGCTCACCATCCGCGGCCTGCTGGTGATCGACCACTGGCACCTGCAGCAGCAGTTCGTCACCGAGGTCGCGCCGCTGGTGAACTCCGGCGAGATCAAGTACTCGGAGACCTTCGTCGACGGCATCCGCAACGCGCCGGAAGCCTTCCTCGGCCTGCTGTCGGGCGCCAACACCGGCAAGATGCTGGTCCGGATCGCGGACTAGAGGAGCTCGGCCAGCTCCGGCAGGGTCGACGCGCTGTAGGTGGGCGCGGGCGAGCCGGGCAGCGGGTGGACCCCGGGACGGGTGAGCAACGCCGTCTCGAGCCCCGCCGCCTGGGCGCCCGCGACGTCCCAGTCGTGCGCCGCGACCATCACCGCGCGCTCGCCGGGGTAGGCGGCCACGACCTGCCGGTAC
>NZ_JMQI01000078.1 GCF_000695625.1 Amycolatopsis rifamycinica | reverse complement strand
ATCAGGCTTGCGCCCATTGTGCAATATTCCCCACTGCTGCCTCCCGTAGGAGTCTGGGCCGTGTCTCAGTCCCAGTGTGGCCGGTCACCCTCTCAGGCCGGCTACCCGTCGTCGCCTTGGTAGGCCATTACCCCACCAACAAGCTGATAGGCCGCGGGTTCATCCTGCACCGCCAGAACTTTCAACAACCCCCCATGCGAGAGATTGTGATATCCGGTATTAGACCTCGTTTCCAAGGCTTATCCCAGAGTGCAGGGCAGATTACCCACGTGTTACTCACCCGTTCGCCACTCATCCCCACCCGAAAGTGGTTCAGCGTTCGACTTGCATGTGTTAAGCACGCCGCCAGCGTTCGTCCTGAGCCAGGATCAAACTCTCCAACAATGTCTTCGAATTCAATCGAGGCAAATACTTGCTCTCAAAGGAACCTCACACGAGGTTCAATACATAAGCTCTACTGGCTTAGTTCACTAGCACACTGTTGAGTTCTCAAGCAACACACTCCGAATCCACCCGCGTTATCGGCGGCTAAATCCTCGGCAGTTGTTCCAAGCGATATTCACAAGCTTTTGGTCGAGCATGCCTCATCCTACGGTCTTAGTCGTAGGGAGTCGGCGGCCGCTCGTGGGCCGACGCTGAACATTACCCGGTCCGATCCGCGGTGTCAACCCGCTCGTCCCGGCCTGGTCTCCGGGGCTTGCGGCCCCGGTGTGACCCGGTGTTCCTGGCGACGAAGAGAAGATTACATGCCCCCGAACCGCCCCAAAACAGGGGGGTCACTTAACGGCATCTCCGCAGGTCAGAGCGCTCACGGAGGGCTACGACGGCAGCGTCGGCAGATACCGCGGCGGAACCCGGGCCGGCGCGACCCTCGAGAAGTCCGCCGCGAACGCCAGCATCCGGGCGTCGGACCACCGCGCCCCCATGAACGAGATCCCCACCGGCAGCGGTCCGGCGAACCCGGCCGGCACGGTCACGTCGGGGTAGCCGGCCACCGCGGCCGGGGTCGACGACGGGATCACGTCGTTGTCGCCCACCGCGCAGTCGGTCTTCCACGCCGGCGGGTTCGTCGGCGACGCGATCGCGTCCAGGCGGTGCGCGGCCAGCGTCTCGTCCAGGGAGCGCCGAGAAAGGTCCGCGAGCTCGGCGCGCGTGGCCAGGTAACCCGGGTCCGACGGCGGCGGCGCGGCCAAGGCCTGCTCGAACAGCTCCTGCCCGGCGAAGCACGTCCGTTCCAGCGGGTCCGCGCGGTTGTACGCGATCAGCTCGGCCAGGTTCCGCGGCCCGCGCGGGCGGGTCGCGAGGTAGGCGTCGATGTCCCGGTGGAACTCCGTGAGCAGCGCCGGGAACTCCAGCTCGAGCAGCCGGTCCTGGTACGGCAGACGCACCTCGACGACCGTCGCACCGGCCTTGACCAGTGCGTTCCTGGCCGACGTCATGATCGCGTCCGTCGCCGGGCCGAGGACCGGCAGGCGCCACAGCCCGATCCGCGCGCCGCGCAGCACGCCCGGGCGTAGCAGCTTCGCGTAGTCCGTCGGCTGGGTTCGCGGATAGGTCAGCGTGGCCGGGTCCGCGGGGTCGCGACCTTGCAGGACCGACAGGGTCAAAGCCACGTCGACGACGTTGCGGGCAATCGGGCCCGCCGTGTCCTGCTCGGCCGAAATCGGCACCACGCCGGTGCGGCTGACCAGGCCCAGGCTCGGTTTGTGACCGACCGTCGCCGTCATCCCGGCGGGGCACACGATCGAGCCGTCCGTCTCCGAGCCGATCGCCACCTGGGCCAGCGACGCCGCCACCCCGGCCGCGGATCCGGCGGACGACCCGCACGGGTTGCGGTCCAGCACGTACGGGTTGTTCGTCTGCCCGCCCACGCCCGACCAGCCGGACGTCGGCTTCGCGGCGCGGAAGTTCGCCCACTCCGACAGGTTCGCCTTGCCGAGGATCACCGCGCCGGCGTCACGCAACCGGGTGATCAGGGTGGCGTCCTTCGCCGGGTGGCTGCGCAACGCGCGCGAGCCGGCCGTCGTCCACTGGTCACGGGTGTCGACGTTGTCCTTGACCAGCACCGGGATGCCGTCGAGCGGCCCGCGCAAGCGGTGGGCGCGGCGGCGGGCATCACTCTCCAGAGCCTGACCCAGCGATGCGGGGTTGACCGCGAGGACCGCGTTCACCTTTCCGTCGATCCGGTGAATCCGGTCGAGGTAGAGCCTGGTCAGGCCGACGGCGGTGAGCCGGCCGGACGCCATCCGCGCCTGCAGCGCCGGGATGTCGGCGGAGTCGAGGTCGAACCGCGTGGCGGGCGAAGCGGCGGCGGGCGCGGCGGGGACGAGCACGAGTGCGGCGGCCAGGATCGCGAGGAACACCGGCCGCCGCCCCATCAGAGCACCGGCAGGAGGGTTCGGAGTTCGTACGGGGTGACCGCGCTGCGGTAGTTGTCCCATTCCACGCGCTTGTTCCGGAGGAAGAAGTCGTAGACGTGCTCGCCGAGGGCTTCCGGCAGGAGTTCGGACTTCTCCATCTCGGCCAGCGCCTCCCCCAGGTTCTGCGGCAGCTGCGCGTAGCCGGCGGCACGCCGCTCGGCGTCGCTCAGCTGCCAGATGTTGTCCTCGGCGGGTGGCGGCAGCTCGTAGCCCTTCTCGATCCCCTTGAGCCCGGCGGCCAGGATGACCGAGTACGCCAGGTACGGGTTGCACGCCGAGTCCAGGGTACGGATCTCCACCCGTCGGGATGACGCCTTTCCGGGTGAATACATCGGGACGCGGACGAGCGCCGAGCGGTTCGCGCGGCCCCACGAGACGGTCGTCGGCGCCTCACTGCCGCTGATCAGGCGTTTGTAGGAGTTCACCCACTGGTTGGTGACCGCCGAGATCTCCTTGGCGTGGTGGAGCACCCCGGCGACGAAGGCCTTGCCGGTGTCCGACAGCTCGTGCGGGTCTTCGGCGTCGTAGAAGGCGTTGCGGTCGCCCTCGAACAGGCTGACGTGCGTGTGCATGCCCGAGCCGGGCTGGTCGGTGAACGGCTTCGGCATGAACGTCGCGCGCACGCCCTGGGTCAGCGCGACCTCCTTGACGACGTAACGGAACGTCATCACGTTGTCGGCCATGGTCAGCGCATCGGCGTAGCGGAGGTCGATCTCCTGCTGGCCCGGTGCCCCTTCGTGGTGGCTGAACTCGACCGAGATGCCCATCGCCTCGAGCGTCTCGATGGCGTGCCGGCGGAAGTGCGTCGCCGTGGCGTGGCTGGCCTGGTCGAAGTAGCCGCCGTTGTCCGCGGGCTCCGGCTCGCTGCCGTCGTCCGGCATGGTCGAGAGCAGGAAGAACTCGATTTCGGGGTGGACGTAGCACGTGAAGCCCGCTTCGGCGGCCTTCGACAGCTGGCGGCGCAGCACGTGCCGCGGGTCCGCCCACGACGGCGAGCCGTCGGGCATCGCGATGTCGCAGAACATGCGGGCCGAATACGGCCCGCCGTCCGGCGTCTCCCAGGGCAGGACCTGGAACGTGGACGGGTCCGGCTTCGCGACCATGTCCGATTCGTAGACGCGGGCGAAGCCCTCGATGGCCGAGCCGTCGAAGCCGATCCCGTCGTTGAAGGCGCCTTCGAGTTCCGCCGGCGCGACCGCGACGGACTTGAGGAACCCCAGCACATCGGTGAACCAGAGACGAACGAAACGGATGTCGCGCTCCTCGAGCGTGCGGAGCACGAATTCCTGCTGGCGATCCATGGCCGCACCCTAACCACAGCGTGTTAACGCCATGTTTCGCGACGCGCCGACGCCGCCGAAGTCACGTCGCGAGTACCGCGACGGGCTTCTTCGCGCGGGTGATGGCCAGCGATGCAACCGACGCGATCACGGCCAGGACGGCGGCGGAATACCAGGCCAGGGTGTAGTTCCCGAGCTGGTCGCGGACCAGGCCGGCGGCCGACGCGGCGAACGCGGCCCCGAGCTGGTGGGAGGCGAAGACCCAGCCGAACACGATCGGGCCGGCGTCACCGAACGCCCGGACGCAGAGCGCGACGGTCGGCGGGACCGTGGCCACCCAGTCGAGGCCGTAGAACAGGATGAACGCCCACATGCTCGGCTGCACCGAGTCGGTGAACAGCTGCGGCAGCAGGGCCAGCGAAAGCCCGCGCAGGGCGTAGTAGACGCCGAGGAGGATCCGCGGGTCGACCCGGTCGGTGAGCCAGCCGGAGAAGATCGTGCCGACGACGTCGAAGACGCCGACCAGGGCCAGCAGGCTCGCCGCGGTCGTCTGCGGCATGCCGTGGTCGTGCGCGGCCGGGACGAAGTGGGTGCCGACCAGGCCGTTCGTCGTCGCACCGCAGATCGCGAAGCCGACGGCGAGCAGCCAGAACGTCCGGGTGCGGGCGGCCTGGCCCAGCACGGACAGGGCGCGGCGGACCGAGCCGGTGCGCGGCACCGGCCGCGTGGCTCCGGCGTCGGCGGGCGCGCCGTAGGCCGTGGTGCCGACGTCGGCGGGGTGGTCGCGGATCACCAGCAGGACCACCGGGACGACGGCGAGCGCGGCGATCGCGATCACCAGCGACGCCGTCCGCCAGCCCGAATCCACCGCCAGGTTCGCGATGAGCGGGAGGAAGATCAGCTGGCCGGTGGCGCCCGCCGCGGTCAGGACACCGGTGACGACGCCGCGGCTGCGGACGAACCACCGCGTCGCGACCATCGCCGCGAAGCCCATGGCCATCGAGCCGGTGCCCAGGCCGACCAGCACGCCCCAGCACAGCACGAGCTGCCAGCTCGCGGTCATGAACACCGTGCCGCCCGCGCCGAGGGCGATGACGGTCAACGCCGTCGCCGAGACGCGCCGGATGCCGAAGCGCTCCATCAACGCGGCCGCGAAGGGCGCGAAGAGGCCGAAGAGCACGAGGTTCACCGAGACGGCGGAGCTGATGGTGGTGCGGGACCAGCCGAACTCTTCGTGCAGCGGGTCGATCAGGACGCCCGGAGCGGCGCGGAAGCCGGCGGAGGCGAGCAGCGCGACGAAGGCGGCGCCGGCGATCAGCCACGCGCGGTGCAGCTTCGGGGCGGGACGGGTCTCAACGGTCACTCAGGCAGTTTCACCGCGCGCGCGTGGCGGCGACAGTGGCCGGAAGGACATCATCCGCAAGATTCAGGCCAACAGTAGGCTCTCGTCATGCCCCGCCTCGCGCTGCTGCTCGCGCTCCTCCTGACGGCCGGCTGCACCGGGTCGCCCGACACGCGCGGACCGTTCCCGGCGGGCGCCGACCTGCTCCGCGAGGCCGCGACGTCGTTCGCCTCGGTGCGGAGCGTGCACTTCGCGGCCGGGGTGAACGGCGTGCTGCCGGGCTTCCCGCTCCGCCAGATCGAGGGCGACGCGACGCTCGACGACGGCGGCACCGCGACCGGCACGGCCGACGTCCAGGACGACCACACCGACGGTGGGCACAGGAAGTTCCCCTTCGCCGTGCGCGACGGGGAGGACTCGCTGCCCGAGGCGTACCGGGTGAGCGCGTTCCTCGGCCCGCGAGGCGGGCTGAAGCGGCTGCTCGACGGGGTCACCGACGCCGAGACCGAAGGCCGCGAGAACGTCGACGGCGCGCCCGCGCTGCGGGTCGACGGCCGGGTGCCCGCCGCCGTCGCGCACCGCGTGCTCGCGCCGATCGACGCCGACCTCACCGTCAAGGTGTGGGTTTCCGACGACGGCGGGCCACGGCGTTTCGTGCGGCTGTGGGTGCAGGTCCCGCCGTCCGGCGACCACCTCAGCCCGGTGATGATCGAGCTGTCGCTGACCAGGCAGCGGTAGCGCTCTGCGGGGGTCCGGGTGGCGAAGCTACTGCCCCGAGCACCGCTTGCCGTCCGGCGGCACCGTGCCGTCGACCAGGTAGTCCGTGCCCGCCTCGTCGACGCACTTCACGCCCTGCAGGAACACCGTGTGCTGGGTGCCCTCGTAGGTGAGCAGCGCGCCCGTCAGGCCCTTCGCGAGGTTGACGCCCGCCTGGTACGGCGTCGCCGGGTCGTTGGTCGTGGAGATGACCAGCGTCTTCGCCAGGCCTTCGACGCTGGGCACGTGCGGCTCCGAGGTGTTCGGCACCGGCCAGAACGCGCACGCGTCGCGGGCCGCCGAAGCTGGGCGGCCGTCGTCGAGGAACGGCGCTACCTTCACGTACTCCTCCTGCGCCTTGAGGATGACGGCCGGGTCCGTGACGCGCGGGTCGTCGACGCAGCGGATCGCCGTGAAGGCGTCCTGCGTGGTGCCGTAGCGGCCGGTGGAGTCGCGCTCGTTGTAGATGTCGGCGAGCTTCTCCAGCGTCGCGCCGCGCTGCTGCTTCAGCTCGTTGAGGCCCGTGTTCAGGGTGTCCCAGAGGCTCTCCTGGTAGAGCGCCTGGATGACGCCGGTGGTCGCGTCCTCGTAGGAGAGCTTGCGGCCGTCGCCGACCGGGACCGGGAAGTCGATCAGCGGCCGCGTGAGGTCCTGGAACGCCTTGACCGCGCCGCCGGCGTCCGCGCCGAGCGCGCAGTCCTGCTGGGCCGCGCACCACTTCGCGAACTCCGTGAACGCCGTCCCGAAGCCCTGGCCCTGCGCGACGAGCGACTCGACCGCGTCCTGCTCGGGGTCGACCGCGCCGTCGAGGACCATCGCGCGGACGTTCTTCGGGAACGCTTCGGCGTACGCCGACCCGATCCGGGTGCCGTAGGAGTAGCCCAAATAGGTGAGTTTTTCGTCGCCGATGACCGAACGGAGGACGTCGAGGTCCTTCACGACGTCTCGGGTGCCGACGTTGGCGAGCATCCCGGTGCCGTCGTCGGTGCGCTGGGCGCACTTGGCGGCGAAGTCCTTTTCCTGCGCTTCCTGCTTCTGCACGCCCGCCGGCGAGCCGTCGGCCTCGCTGTCGTCGGCGCGGTCGGCGTCCCGCTCCTGGTCGGTCAGGCAGTGGATGGCCGGCCGGCTGGCGCCGATCCCCCGCGGGTCGAAACCGACCAGGTCGAAGCGCTTGCCCAGCCCGGTGCTGGTCACCGGCTTGATCAGCCCGGCGGCCGCGACCATGCCCGACGCGCCCGGGCCGCCCGGGTTGACCACGAGTGACCCGATCCGGTCACCGGTCGCCTTGTGGCGGAGCAGGCCCAGCGTGATCGTGTCGCCCGCCGGTTTCGCGTAGTCCAGCGGCACGGTCAGGCGCGCGCACTGGATGTCCCTCGCCTGGAACGCCGACCGCGCGTCCTCCGAAGTCGCGTAAGGTGCGCAGTCGGCCCAGCTCAGGCTCTGGCCGTAGAACCGCTCCAGCCCGGCGGGCACCGGCCCGGACGGCGGGTGCGACTCGGTCGTCGGCGCGGGCGGCTCGGTCTTGCCGGAGGACGTGCACGCGGTCAGCGAGGCCGCGAGCAGCACGGACGTCGCGATCGCGGTGATCCGGCGACGATGGGACCTGGCGCTGGGATGTGGGAACACGGTTGGATCGTCCCATCCGGCCGCGGAACTCGAACGCACCACCGTCGCGTTGGGTGGTGGAGGCCGGTCGAGCGAGAGAGAACGGGAGACCAGGGGTGGCAGCACTGATCAGCCGGATGGGCAAGAAGCTCCGCCGGATCATCCAGCGGCCGGGCAGCGTCGAGCTGACCCGCTACGAAGCACTGCTGCCCGCGGTCGGAAAGCTCGAACCCGAGCTCGAAAAGCTCTCCGACGAGGAGCTGACCGAGCGGGCGGGCAAGCTCCGCGAGACGCTGAAGGACACCGCGTTCGGCGACGACCAGCTGATCGAGGTCTGCGCGCTGGGCCGCGAAGCCGCGAAGCGGGCGCTGGGCGAGCGCGCGTTCGACGTGCAGGTGCTGGGCACGATGGGCCTGCTCACCAAGCACGTCGTGCAGATGGAGACCGGTGAGGGCAAGACCCTCGCGGGTGCGCTGGCCGCGGCCGGGTACGCGATTCGCGGAAAGCGCGTTCACGTCGTCACCGTGAACGACTACCTGGCCCGCCGCGACGCGGAGTGGATGGAGCCGGTGTACGCCCTGCTCGGCGTGTCGGTCGGCTGGGTGGAGCCGTCGCACTCGCGCGAGGCGCGTCGCGAGGCCTACGCCAAGGACGTCACGTACGGCGCCGTCGCCGAGATCGGCTTCGACGTGCTGCGCGACCGGCTGGTGACGTCGGTCGACGACCTCGTCCAGCCCGCCCCCGAGGTGGCGATCGTCGACGAGGCCGACTCGGTGCTGGTCGACGAAGCCCGCGTCCCGCTGGTGATGGCCGGCTCGATCGACCGCAGCGACGCCGACGAAGAGGTCGCCAAGATCGTCCGGCGGCTGCGGCTCAACCTGCACTACGAGACCGACAGCGAAGGCCGCAACGCCTGGCTGACCGACGCCGGCTCGTCCGTCGTCGCGAAGTCGCTCGGCATCGAGGTCGACGACCTGTTCAACGAGCAGGCGTCGGACCGCCTGGCCGCCGTCAACGTCGCCCTGCACGCCCACGCGCTGCTGACCCGCGACGTCGACTACCTGGTCCGCGACGGCAAGGTGCAGCTCATCAACGCCGCCCGCGGCCGCGTCGCCGAGCTGCAGCGCTGGCCGGACGGCCTCCAGGCCGCCGTCGAGGCGAAGGAGCAGGTCACCGCGACCGACCGCGGCGAGATCCTCGACTCGATCACCGTCCAGGCGCTGCTCGCGCGCTACCCCGAGGTCGCCGGCATGACCGGTACCGCGGTGGCCGTCGCCGAGCAGCTGCGGGAGTTCTACGAGCTCGAGGTCGCGGTCATCCCGCCGAACACCCCGAACATCCGTGAGGACCTCGAAGACCGGATCTTCGCTTCGCCGTCGCAGAAGCTGCGGGCGATCGAGGAGGAGATCCGCACGGTGCACGAGACCGGGCGGCCGATCCTCGTCGGCACCCAGGACGTCGCCGAGTCCGAAGAGCTGGCCGAGAAGCTCGCGAAGGTCGACCTCGAGTGCGTCGTGCTCAACGCGCGCAACGACGCCGAAGAGGCCGCGATCATCGCCGAGGCGGGCAAGAAGGGCGCGGTCACCGTGTCCACGCAGATGGCAGGCCGCGGTACCGACATCCGGCTGGGCGGCACCGACGGCGCTTCGCGCGACGAGGTCGTCGAGCTGGGCGGGCTGCACGTCATCGGCACCGCGCGGTACCCGTCGAGCCGGCTCGACGGCCAGCTGCGCGGCCGCTCCGGCCGGCAGGGCGACCCGGGCAGCGCGATCTTCTTCGCCAGCCTGAACGACGAACTCGTGCTGTCGAACGCGCCGGACGTGCCCGAGGGCATCGCCGCCGACGAGGAGACCGGCGAGATCACCGACCCGGCGGCGCTGCGGCAGATCAACCACGCCCAGCGCGTCGCCGAGGGCGTCGACCTGGAGATCCACCGCAACACCTGGCGCTACACGCGGCTGATCGAGCGGCAGCGGCGTGACCTGCTGACGCACCGCGACAAGGTGCTTCGCACCGCGTACGCGGCGGAGGTCCTCGAGAAGGCGCACCCGGAGAAGTTCGGCGAGCTGAAGGAGAAGCTCGACGATCAGGCCAAGCTGGAGCAGATGTGCCGCGAGGTGCTGCTGTTCCACATCGACCAGCTCTGGTCGGACCACCTGGCGTACCTGACCGACGTCCGCGAGAGCATCCACCTGCGGGCGCTGGCCCGCGAGACCCCGCTGGACGAGTTCCACCGCGCGGCGATCCCGGAGTTCCACAAGATCATCGGCGAGGCCGACTCCCGGGCGGCGAAGACCCTCGAAGAGGCGGAACTGACCGACGAGGGCATCGACCTCGGTGACGCGGGGGTCCGGCGGGCCAACACGACGTGGACGTACCTGGTCCACGACAACCCGTTCGACTCGGACTTCGAGCAGACCATCAAGAAGGTCCGGAGCATGATCAAGCGGAAGTAGTTCCCCTTGCGGAGGCCCCCGTCCGGTACGTCCGGGCGGGGGCCTTTCGATTTCGCCCACATTCGCTCGGCCTTCCGGGTGACGGTGGGCCAGAATGGCGGCATGCCGCAACTGCGCATCGCGCTCGCCCAGGTCAACCCCACCGTCGGCGACCTCGACGGCAACGCCGAGCTGCACGTCGAGTGGACCCGGCGGGCCGCCGAAGCCGGCGCGCACGTCGTCGTCTTCCCCGAGATGTCCCTGACCGGCTACCCCATCGAGGACCTCTCCCTGCGCAAGACCTTCGCCGCCGCCTCGCGCCAGGGCGTCGAGGCGCTGGCGCGGCGGCTCGACGACGCCGGCTGCGGCGAAGTGCTCACCTACATCGGCTACCTCGACCTCGACGAGGTCGGCCCGCGTGACGCCGCCGCGGCGCTCTACCGCGGCGAAGTCGTCGCGCGGCAGTTCAAGCACCACCTGCCCAACTACGGCGTCTTCGACGAGCACCGCTGGTACAAGTCCGGCACGACGCTCGACGTCGTCCGGTTCCACGGCCTCGACATCGGCATGGTCATCTGCGAGGACCTCTGGCAGGACGGCGGGCCGGTCTCGGCGCTGGGCCGCGCCGGCGTCGACCTCGTCGTGGCGCCCAACGCGTCGCCGTACGAGCGGTCGAAGGACGAGCAGCGGCTGCCGCTGATCGCCCGGCGCGCCGCCGAAGCCGGGGCGCCCCTGGTCTACACCAACCAGATCGGCGGCCAGGACGACCTGGTCTTCGACGGCGACTCGCTCGTCGTCGGCGCGGACGGCACGCTGCTGGCGCGCGCGCCGCAGTTCGTCGAGCACCTGCTCGTGCTGGACATGGACCTGCCGAAGACCGGGTACGCGGGCGACGGTTCGTACGAGGGCCTGGACGTCCGGCGCCGGGTGCTCGGCGACGACCCGCTGCCGGCGTACGAGCCGACGGCGACGCCGGTGATCAGCGAGCCGCTGTCCGACGAGGCCGAGGTGTGGCACGCGCTGGTCGTCGGGCTGCGGGACTACGTCCACAAGAACGGGTTCTCGTCGGTGACGTTCGGGTTCTCCGGCGGCATCGACTCGGCCGTCTGCGCGGCGCTGGCGGCGGACGCACTGGGCGGCGACAACGTCTACGGCGTCTCGATGCCGTCGAAGTACTCGTCGGGGCACTCGAAGGACGACGCCGCCGACCTGGCGCGGCGGATCGGCGCGCACTACCGGGTCGAGCCGGTCGAGGACATGGTCCGCGTGTACGTCGACCAGCTCTCGCTGACGGGCCTGGCGGAAGAGAACATCCAGGCGCGCACGCGCGGCATGCTCCTGATGGCACTGTCCAATCTGGACGGTCACCTGGTGCTGGCCACCGGCAACAAGACCGAGCTCGCCGTCGGGTACTCGACGATCTACGGCGACGCGGTCGGCGCGTTCGCCCCGATCAAGGACGTCTTCAAGACGCACGTGTGGCAGCTCGCGCGGTGGCGCAACGCCGAAGCGGTCAAGCGCGGCGAAACCCCGCCGATCCCGGAGAACTCGATCACCAAGCCGCCGTCGGCCGAGCTGCGGCCGGGCCAGGTGGACACCGACTCGCTGCCGGACTACGAGCTGCTCGACGACATCCTCGACGACTACGTCGAGGGCGACCGCGGGTACGCGGACCTGGTGTCGGCGGGCTTCGACCCGGAGACCATCGACCGCGTGGTGCGGATGGTCGACAAGGCCGAGTACAAGCGGCGCCAGTACCCGCCGGGCACGAAGATCACGTTCAAGGCCTTCGGCCGCGACCGGCGGCTGCCGATGACCAACCTGTGGCGCGAGGGCAAGGCCTAACTCAGCGCCACCTGGCGGCCTTCCGGGGTCCGGAGGGCCGCTGTCAGGCCGGCTTTGTCCGCGCGTCGGACGAGCAGCTCCAGGCCGAGCGCGTCGGTCGCCGTGCGGACCGACGCCGGGTCCGGGTGGGTGCCGGTGACCATCAGCAGCGGCAGGGAAGGCAGGTTCCGCGTCGTCGGGTGCGGTGTCGAGCCCCAGTCGATGAGGAACGGGCGCAGGGTGCCCGGGAGGCTCGGCGGGGTCAGGCGCCAGCGCAGCGTTTCGCCGTCGCCGGTTTCGCGGGACATCGCCATCGGGTCGCCCGGGTCGAAGCCGCGGGCACGGGCCGCGGCGATCGTCGCGTCGATGTCGGGCGTGCGGACCGCCCAGGCGACCAGCGCCGGCTCGGTCAGGTCGTCGATGCCGAACGGCCGGGGCCCGTCGGGGTCCGGCTGCTCCGGGTCGGGACCGATGACCTCCAGGTACCCGCCCGCGCCGAGGTCGGCGAGGTGGTTGGCCGTGCCGAGGCCGGCGTGGCGGCCGCCGGGCACGGGCGTGACTCCGGTGAGGGCGGTGACCCGGGCGACGGCGTCGGCGAGGTCCGGGCCGGCGTAGACGAGGTGATCGAGCACCGCGCCATCATCCCGCGCCGACGGCCCTCGCCGCATCGACCACCCCGTGGCCGTAGTAGGTCGTTCCTTGCTCGGTGGTCGCGCAGGTGGTGTCCGGGCAGGGCAGCGGCGTCGCCGTGGCGTAGAGGGCGCGCTTGATCCGCTCGGCGCTCCAGTGCGGGTGCTCGCTCGCGATCAGGGCGGCGACGCCGCTCGCGTGCGGCGCGGCCATCGACGTCCCGTTCGCGGACCGGTATTCGCCGTTCGGCCAGGTCGACCAGACGCGCGCGCCGGGGGCGGCGACGCTGATCCGGGACGCCGAGTAGTTGGAGAAGCTCGCTTTGACGAGCTTTTCGTCGAGCGCGCCGGTGCCGACGACGCCGGGCAGCTCGTGCGGCAGCCGGGTGCAGGTCGGGTCGATCCGGCGCTCCACCGGCGTGCTGTCGGCCGGGCTCTCCTTGTCCACCGAGCGCGTGTCGAGGTTGATCCCGGCGTTGCCGGCGGAGGCGACCACGAGGACGTTCCGGCGTTGCGCGTACGCGACCGCCCGGCCGACCGCCAGCTTCGCCGCGGCCTGGTCCGGCTGGTCGTCGCAGTTGTAGCGCCACGGGATCGAGCGGTAGCTGTTGTTGGTCACGGCGAACCCGTGCTCGGCGGCCCAGACGAAGCCGCAGACCATGCTCTCGGCCGTCTCCTTGTCGTCGAGCTCGGCGAGTTTCACCGCGGCGATCTTCACGCCCGGGGCGACGCCGACGACGCCGGATCCGTTGCGGGCCGCGGCGATCGTGCCCGCGACGTGCGTGCCGTGGCCGTCGAGCGTGGGCCGCCAGGCGCCGGGGCCGCGGTCGGGCCAGCCGGACAGGCAGGACACGGAGTTCCTGCTGTCGAAGGCTGCTTTCAGCTCCGGGTGGGTGTCGTCGACGCCGACGTCGAGGACACCGACGAGGGTGCGCCGGCTGCCGTCGGTGACCTCGTGCGCTTCGGGCAGGTGCAGGGCCGGGACGTCCCACGCGGTGCCTTCGGGCGGGACCTGGCCGGAGTTCGGCGAGTTCGGGCCGGTGTAGCGGAGGTCCTTGCGGGGCGCGAAGAACTCCTTCGGGATCTTCGCGGTGCGCGTCGCGCCGACGGCGTCGATGCCCGGGATTTTCCGGAGTTTCGCAGCGAAGTCGTCCTTCTCGGTGTACGCGACGACGACGCCGATCTGGGGGTAGCTCGCGACGACCGTCCCGCCGGCTTTCTTGATGGCGAGTTCGGCCCACCACGTGTGGTGCGTGACGACGACGTGCGGCATGACCAGCGGGTCGGCGGCCGCCGGGGTCGCGAGCAGGCCCAGCAGGAGTGCTGTCGCCAGGATGATTCGCCGCACGCGTCCTCCTCGAATTCGCCCAAACCGAACTTAGCGATCATTCGCGGCGCGGCGGTACCCCTCTTCGGTCGTAGGCTGGCCGGCATGACGACGGGGTTCACGGTGTTCGACACGGCGATCGGCGCGTGCGGGCTCGCCTGGCGCGACGACGTCGTGGTCGGGACGTCACTGCCCGAGGGAAGTGCGGCGCGGACCCGCGCCTGGCTGGTCCGGCGGTTCCCGGACGCCGTCGAGGGGACGCCGCCGCCGTCCGTGCGGTCCGCCGTCGACGGGATCGTGGCGTTGCTCGGCGGCGAGCGTCGTGATCTGGCTTCGGTGGCGCTGGACTTCTCGGGCGTGCCGGCGTTCAACCGGCGCGCGTACGAGGTCGCGCGGTCGATCCCGCCGGGCAAGACGCTGACGTACGGCGACATCGCGCACCGGCTCGGGCAGCCGGGGTCGGCGCAGGCCGTCGGGCAGGCGATGGGGCACAACCCGTTCCCGATCATCGTGCCGTGCCACCGCGTGCTGGCGGCCGGCGGGAAGCACGGCGGGTTCTCGGCGCGCGGCGGGGTCGGGACGAAACGCCGGATGCTGGTGATCGAGGGCGCGCTGGCGGACGAGCCGACGCTGTTCTGAGCCTTCCGCGCGGTGTGCGGAGGGGTATCGCGCGTGACTGGAGAGGCATCACGCGTGACTGGAGGGTCGACTCGCGTGCTTGGAGGGACGACACGCGTACTTGGGTGGACGACACGCGTACTTGGAGGGACGACACGGCCCGGGGGTCGGCTCGCGCGGGGGGCGCGAGCCGAGGCCGGGTCAGGCGGGTTGGGACTGGGGGGTCCAGGGCTTGATCCAGGGGGACTCCGGCCAGCCCTCGGCCGCGGCCATCAGGGGCATGGCCGTGCCGCCGTCGATGTGCTCGCGGATGATGTCCGCGTGGCCCGCGTGGCGGGCCGTCTCCTGGATCAGGTGCAGCAGGACCCAGCGGACCGACCAGGCCTCGACGTCGTCCGGGAACCACGGCACGCCCTTCGGCACCGGGACCGCTCGGCCGAGGTCGTCGATGCCCGCGACGACCTCCGCCGTGCGGGCGGCCACCTCGTCGTAGCGGGCCAGCACGCCCGCCAGGGTCTCGTCCGGGCGCAGGGTGTGCGCGTCCTGGTACTCCGCGATCGCCTCGGCGAACGGCTTCTGCGGCACCTGCAGGATCGTGTCCAGCCAGCTGTCCTCGGTGGCCGCGACGTGCTTGATCAGCCCGCCCACCGACAGGGTGCTCTTCGTCGGGGCCAGTCTTGCCTGCTCGTCGGTCAGCCCGTGGGCCGCCAGTCTGAGCACGTACCGCTGCTGCTCCAAAAAACTCAGCAGCCCGTCACGCTCGTCGGCCACCGGGCGCACGTTTCCCGCCATGTCGATCCTTCCGTCTGGAATACCTGCGGGCGATCGTGCCACCTGCCACCGACAAAACGGGCGGGTTTTCCGCTATCGGTGCGCGTGCCGCGGTGCCGGCTTGACGAAGGCGTACGCCCCGCCGACGCCGTACAGGGCCGCGCGGACCAGCAGCTGGGCCCGGGTGAACACGCCTTCGAAGGCGTCCAGCTGCCGGGCGAGCACGACGGCCAGCCAGGTCGCCAGCACCAGCACCAGGCCCGCGACCGCGAGCGCGCGCCAGCCCGGCGGCCACCACAGGATCAGGCTGATCACCCCGGCCACCAGGACCGCACTCAGCAGTGACGACAGCAGGTCGCTGTGCTCGGGGTAGGCGGCCTGCAGCAGCACGAGCACGCCGAACGCGCTCACCGAGATCGAGCTGAGCCGCGCCGACCACTGGACCGGCCCCAGCCGGTGCAGCGGCGGCCCGGCGAGGACGAACGCGACCCCGGACACCGCGAGCAGCACCCGGAACACCGGCGGCCCGCTCAGCAGCGCCTCGGCCGGGTCCCCCACCGGGGAGACGCCGGTGGGCAGGAAGAACTCCAGCAGCCAGCCCGAATACGCGAGGACGGCCACCCCCATCAGGAGGGCCGAGGCGATCCGAGCCGTGCGCACGAGGCAGAGCGTAAGCGACCGGCCGCGCCAGGGCCCGTCGCCGTGACCAGGTCCACCGAAGTCGTTATGCCTGCGGCCGGACGAAGGGGAACAAGACCGTCTGGCGGATCGACGCCCCGGTGAGCATCATGAGCAGCCGGTCGACGCCCAGACCGAGGCCGCCGGTCGGCGGCATGCCGTGCTCCAAGGCGAGCAGGAAATCTTCGTCCAGCTCCATCGCTTCGACGTCCCCGCTGGCCGCGCGCAGCGACTGCCCTTCGAGCCGTCGGCGCTGCTCGATCGGGTCGGTCAGCTCGGTGTAGGCCGTGCCGACCTCGGAGCCGAACGCGATGAGGTCCCAGCGCTCGGCCAGCCGCGGGTCCGCGCGGTGCTGGCGGGTCAGCGGCGAGACGTCGGTCGGGTAGTCGGTGTAGAAGGTCGGCAGCACGGTCGCGCCCTCGACGAGGTGCTCGAACGCCTTGAGCACCAGGTCGCCGTGGCTCGGGTCCTCCCCCACCGGCACGCCCGCGGCGACGCACAGGCGGCGCAGCTGCGCCACCGGCGTCCCCGAGTCGATCTGCTCACCGAAGACCGCGGACACGGCTTCGTGCACCGGGACCACCGGCCAGTCACCGGAGATGTCGTACTCGACGACCCGACCGTCGGCGTCGGGCCGCCGCACGATCTGAGCGCCGTACGCCGCTTCGGCCGCGTGCTGGACCAGCTCGCGCGTCAACGTCCTCATCGTGTCGTAGTCCGCGTACGCCTGGTACGCCTCGAGCATCGTGAACTCGGGGTTGTGCGTCGCGTCGACGCCTTCGTTGCGGAAGTTGCGGTTGAGCTCGAAGACGCGCTCGACGCCGGCCACGCACAGCCGCTTCAGGTACAGCTCGGGCGCGATCCGCAGGTACATCCGCATGTCGTAGGCGTTGATGTGGGTGACGAACGGCCGCGCGTTCGCGCCACCGTGGACCGTCTGCAGCATCGGCGTCTCGACCTCGAGGTAGTCGGCGTGGTGCAGCCGGTCGCGCACCGCGCGGACCACAGTGGACCGCAGCCGCAGCATGTTCGTCGAGTCCGGGTTGACCGCCAGGTCGAGGTAGCGCTGCCGGACGCGGGTCTCCGGGTCGGTCAGGCCCTTTCGCTTGTCGGGCAGCGGGTGCAGGCACTTGGCGGTGACCGTCCACTCGTCGACGAGCACCGAGAGCTCGCCCCGCTTCGACGTGACGACCTGGCCGCTGACGCCGACGTGGTCGCCGAGGTCGACCCCGGTCCGCCAGCGGGTGAGGTCCAGCTCGCCCGCCTCGAGCATCAGCTGGATCTCCCCGCTGAAGTCCTTGACGCGGGCGAAGCACAGCCCGCCGAGGATGCGCAGGTTCAGCACGCGCCCGGCGATCCGGACCCGGTGCCCGGTGGCGGTGTCCGGGGCCAGGTCGCCGAACTTCGCCACGACGTCGCCGATGTGGTCGTCGCGGCGGAAGCCGACCGGGTACGGGTCGATGCCGGCCTCGCGCAGCTTGTCGAGCTTGGCGATGCGGACGCGGACCTGTTCGGGGCGCCGGACGGCCTTCGGCGCCGGCGTGGCCGCCGACTCCTCGATGTCCTTGACGCGGGCGACGAAGTCTTCGCTGACCGTCTCCAGCCGCAGCGACCGCGCCCGTCCGGTCGGGACGAACCCTTCGAGCGCGCCGGCGACGATCCCGACCCGCGGCAGCCGCCGGGCCGAGGAGTAGCAGAGGAACCGCGGCTCCCAGTCCGGCCCGTACTTGGCGTTGGACCGGTACAGCGACTCGAGCTGGAAGAACCGCGAGAACACGCTGAGGATGCCGCGCCAGGCCCGCAGCACCGGTCCCGCGCCGATCCGCTCGCCCTCGGAGAACACCGCGCGGAACATCGCGAAGTTGAGCGAGATCCGCTGCGCGCCGAGGTGCTGCGCGGCCGCGACGACCTCGGCGATCATGTACTCGTTGAGGCCGTTCTCGGCGTCGCGGTCGCGGCGCATGAGGTCCAGCGAAAGGCCGCGGCGGCCCCACGGGACGAACGACAGCAGCCCGCGCAGCTCGCCGTGGGCGTCGTAGGCCTCGACCATCACGCTGCGGCCGTCGCTGGGGTCGCCGAGCCGGCCCAGCGCCATCGAGAAGCCGCGTTCGGTCTCGGCGCCGCGCCAGGCCTGCGCCCGCGCGAGCAGCTCGGTCATCTCGGCTTCGGGGATCTCGCCGTGGCGGCGGACCCGCGAGGTGTAGCCGGCCCGCTGGATACGTTTGACGGCCTGGCGCACCGAGCGCCGCTCCGGCCCGGCGAGGCTGAACTCGCGGACGTCGAGCACGGCTTCGTCGCCGATCTCCAGGGCACGCAGGCCCGCGCCGGTGTACGCCTTCGCGCCGCGCTCGCTCGCCCCGAGCACGCCGGGGGTCCAGCCGTACGTGCGCGTCTCGTCGAGCCACGCGCGGACCGCGTCGGGCCAGGCCTCCGGGTCGCCGACCGGGTCGGCGCTGGCGACGCTGGTGCCGCCGAGGACGCGGTAGGTCACCGCCGCGCGGCCGTTCGGCGCGAAGACGACGCTCTTGTCGCGCCGGGTGGCGAAGTAGCCGAGGGAGTCGTCCTCGCCGTGCTCGGCGAGCAGCCGGCGCAGGCGCAGCTCTTCGTCGTCGGTGCGCAGGCCGCGGCTGCGTACGCCGCGGAAGAGCAGGTACAGCGCGGCGGTGGCGACCGCGGTCGCGCTGAGGTCGAGGAAGACGTCGAGCCAGCCCGGCCCCTCGCCGACGCCGATCCGGCGCAGCTGGAGGTTCTCGCCGGTGGCGTGGTTGACGACCCAGGCGAAGCGCTCCCACGAGTCGCCGAGGTGGCCGGGGAACGTCTCCGCGAGCACCCAGCCGACCACGATGACCACGGCGAACCCGCCGAACAGCATGGTCAGGCCGTCGCGCCAGGCGCTCGGGGCGAGCCGGGCCGGGAACGCCGGGCGCAGCGCGAGCAGGAGCACGATCAGCGCGATCGAGACGACGTCGGCGACGGTCAGCACCCACAGCTGCGCCGGGATGTGCCGGACCTGCTTCGGGCCGAGCGTCAGCAGTTCGGGTGACCACAGCAGCGTCGCCTGCAGGCCCAGGGTGAGCAGCAGGCCGCCGACCTGGAACAGCACCAGCGTGTACAGCGCCGCCTTCTTGCGGCGGCGCAGCGCGCTCCCGAGCACCACCAGCAGCAGGACCATGACCAGGCTCTCGCTGGTCGGCACGCTCAACGCGGAGAAGGCCATGTCGATGCCGTTGAGCAGGCGGCCGTGCGCGCCGCCGGTGAACAGCAGGATGACCGAGAACACCGCGGCCAGCTGGACCACGGTCGCGACGATGCCGCCCGCCTTCGCCTTCCAGGCGGGAAGGCGACGGCGCGGGCTCGCGGGGTTTCCCATGGGTGGTTTCGTCGCCTTTCGCGGCCGGTCGGTGGTCATGCCTCTTCTTGACGTGAGTGAACCCGCGTTGGTTGTCCCCGGACATCAACCTGAAGGCTGACCGCCGGTCCTCCCCGCGGTGTGAAGCTCGTCGCACGTGGTTGGGGCCGGTCCGGGGGCGTGTCACGCTTTGGGACACCTCTGCTCCACGACCCGGGGACCTCACCGAGGCCTCGAGGGAAGGACGGTCGACGACGATGTCCGCCAGCGCCGAAGAACCCGCCCCGTACGGCACCGGATCCGCCGCTCCCGCGGCCCGCGCGCCGGGCCGGAAGGTCCGCGTCCACCACCTGCGTGAGCTCAAGGAACGCGGCGAACCGTGGCCCATGCTCACCGCCTACGACATGTACACCGCCGCGCTGTTCGACGAGGCCGGGATCCCCGTGCTGCTCGTCGGCGACTCCGCGGCCAACAACGTCTTCGGCTACGACACCACGGTCCCGGTGACGGTCGACGAGCTGCTGCCGCTGGTCCGGTCGGTCACCCGGTCGGTCAAGCGGGCCCTCGTCGTCGCCGACCTGCCGTTCGGCTCCTACCAGCTCTCGCCGCAGCAGGCGCTGGAGACGTCGATCCGGTTCATGAAGGAAGGCCGCGCGCACGCCGTGAAGCTCGAAGGCGGCCGCCGGTTCGCCCCGCACGTCGAGGCGCTGACGGCGGCCGGGGTGCCGGTCATGGGCCACATCGGATTCACCCCGCAGAGTGAACACAACCTCGGCGGCTACCGGGTGCAGGGGCGCGGCGAAGGGGCGGACGTGCTGCTCGCCGACGCGCTGGCGCTGCAGGAGGCCGGGGCGTTCGCGGTCGTGATGGAGATGGTGCCCGCCGAGGCCGCCAAGCGCGTCACGGCGGAGCTGAAGATCCCGACGGTCGGCATCGGCGCGGGCCCGGACTGCGACGCGCAGGTGCTCGTCTGGCAGGACATGGCCGGGCTGCGCCGCGGCAAGGCGGCGCGGTTCGTGAAGCGCTACGCCGACGTCGCCACGGTGCTGCAGGACGCGGCGACGGCGTTCGCCGAGGACGTCCGGCGCGGGGAGTTCCCGGCGGCGGAGCACGCTTTCCACGACTGACCCCGCCA
>NZ_JMQI01000077.1 GCF_000695625.1 Amycolatopsis rifamycinica | reverse complement strand
CACGCCTCCGCGTGCTCCCGACCCGTCGAAATCAGCCCGTTGCCAGCACCTTCAGGCGCGTGATGTCCGCGCTGAACGTGTCCTGGTCGATCGGCGAGGAGCTGTACTGCCAGAACGTGTAGAAGCCCCAGTTGTACGGCAGGGTCCCCGCCGACGACGCGTAGCGCGCCACCCACAGCGGGTTCGTCGAGCTGAAGTCGCCCGTGTTGCCGGTGCACTGGCTCCACCAGCTCGTCGCCGTGTAGATCACCGGCCAGCGGGTCGTCTTCGCGTGGTACTCGTCGCTGAACGCCTTGATCCAGGCGACCATCTGCGCCGGGGTCTTGCCGTAGCAGGCGTTGTTCGGGCCCCACTCGATGTCGAGCGTGCCCGGCAGCGTCTTGCCGTCCTTCGACCAGCCGCCGCCGTGGGCGACGAAGTAGTCCGCCTGCGCCACGCCGCCCGAGAGGTCCGGGCGGCCGTAGTGGTACGCGCCGCGGATCATGCCGACGTTGTAGGAGCCGGTGTACTGCTGGCTGAAGTACGCGTTCTGGTAGCCGGTGCCTTCGGTCGCCTTGACGTAGGCGAACCTCTTGCCCGCGCTCCAGTACGACGCCCAGTTGACGTTGCCCTGGTAGGAGCTCACGTCGATGCCGGGGACGCTCGCGTCCACCGACGCCGGCGCGAGCCCGGCCGGGGCCACCCCGTCGTGGGCGCGGATCGAGGCGCCCATCTCGTGGTTGTCCGTGTCCGGCGCGGCGCCGGCACTGCCGGCGGTCACGACCAGCAGGGTGGCCGAGACCGTGAGCGCGGCGCCGAGCAGGCGGCGCCACGTCCGTCTTGGTGCGGTCATCTTCGGTTGGTCCTTCCGGTTGCCCTCGCGAAGCGCGGTGTGCAGGCCGCGCCGCACGATTGTGTTACAGCGGCTACCGGAATGTCACTGCTCCATGTGATTCAATTTCGCGATCCGCGAAATCATGTGAAAAGCTGACAATCGGGGTGTATCGGTCCCGTTGGCGTCTTGTAGCCGGGCGGGGCAAGGGGCAGACTCGCCCGCATGCCCGCGCACAGGAGCCGCACCACGCTCGTCCTGGCCGTCGCCGCCGTGCTCGCCGCCGGCGTCGCCGCGCCCGCCACCGCCGCCACGCCCACGCCGAAGTCGCCGGTCGCCGTCGGCTTCGGGGGTGCCGTGGCCAGCATCGACGCCGACGCCACGGCGATCGGCACCCAGGTCCTGCGCGACGGCGGCAACGCCGTCGACGCGGCCGTCGCGGTCGCCGCCGCGCTTGGCGTCACCGACCCGTTCTCCGCCGGCATCGGCGGCGGCGGGTTCTTCGTCTACTACGACGCGAAGACGCACCGCGTGCACACCCTGGACGGCCGCGAGACCGCGCCGAAGACCGCCGACGAGAACCTCTTCGTCGAGAACGGCAAGCCGCTCCCGTTCGCCGACGCCGTCACCAGCGGCCTGAGCGTTGGTGTGCCCGGCACGCCCGCGACCTGGGCCGAGGCGCTGCGCAAGTGGGGCACGCGCTCGCTGGCGAAGTCGCTGAAGCCCGCGGAGAAGCTCGCGCGCGACGGCTTCGTCGTCGACCAGACCTTCCAGACGCAGATCGCCAACAACGCCGCGCGGTTCTCGGCGTTCCCGTCGACGCGGTCGCTGTACCTGCCGGGCGGCGCGCCCCCGGCGCCCGGAACCGTCTTCAAGAACCCCGACCTCGCCGCCACGTACGCGCAGCTCGAACGCCAGGGTGTCGACGCGCTGTACGACGGCCCGATCGGCGCGGACATCGCCAAGACCGTGCAGAAGCCGCCGGTCGACCCGGCTTCGACGCTGAACGTCCGGCCCGGGAAGCTGACCACCGGCGACCTCGCCGCGTACGACGTGATCGAGCGCCGCCCGACCCACGCGACCTACCACGGCCTCGACGTCTACGGCATGCCGGCGCCGTCGTCGGGCGGGCTGACGGTCGGCGAGGCGCTCAACATCCTTGAGAACTTCGACCTCAAGCACGCGAGCAAGGCCGACTACCTGCAGTACTTCCTGGAGTCGACCCGCTTCGCCTTCGCCGACCGCAACCGTTGGATCGGCGACCCGGCGTTCGTCGACGTCCCGGCCCGCGAGCTGCTGAGCCGGCGGTTCGCCGACTCCCGGGCGTGCCTGATCTCGAAGGACAAGGCGGCGACCAGCCCGGTCGCCCCGGCCGACCCGCGGCACCCGGCTCCGTGCGCGGCCGGCTCTGTGGTGGCACCCACGCCGTACGAGGGTGAGAACACGACGCACCTGACGGTGGCGGACAAGTGGGGCAACGTCGTCGCCTACACGCTCACGATCGAGCAGGAGGGTGGCAGCGGCATCGTCGTGCCGGGCCGCGGGTTCCTGCTGAACAACGAGCTGACGGACTTCTCGTTCACGCCGGTGACGCCGGGCGTGCCCGACCCGAACCTGCCGGGCCCGGGCAAGCGGCCGCGGTCGTCGATGGCCCCGACGATCGTCCTGGACCACGGACGCCCGTTCTTCGCGACGGGCTCGCCGGGCGGGGCGTCGATCATCACGACGGTGCTGCAGGTGATCCTCGGCCGGCTGGACCGCGGTCTGTCGCTGGAGGACGCGATCGCGGCCCCGCGCGCATCGCAGCGGAACTCGGCCGCGGCCCAGGTGGAGCAGGCGTTCCTGGACCAGCCGGAGACGGCGGACCTGAAGGCCCGCGGCCAGGGCTTCTCGACGGCGCCCGCGGAGATCGGCGCGGCGACCGGCGTGGAGCGGCTGCGCGACGGCCGCTGGCTGGCGGCGGCCGAACCTGTGCGGCGTGGCCAGGGTGCGGCGCAGGTGGTGTGGCCGGCCCGCTGGTAGGGCCGCCGTTCCGGTCCGGGAGAGGCGGGCATTGTGCACCGCGGCCGGGACCGGCGGGAAAACTCCCCCGCCCTCCCTGGGGGGCGTGCCCTTGTCCAGGCTATCGGCACCCCCCGGCGAAAAGCCGGGAAAGCACCTCGCCGAGGCCTGGTTGTCCCCAGTACCACCGCCCTGTGGACAACCAGGCCCGAGCTGAGCGCGCCCTGCTGAAGGGGGCCTTCTAGACTCGGGCTCGATGTTCCAGCCACTCGAAACCCTGCTTCCGCCGGGGGTGGGCCGATGAAGCTCGTCTTCGCCGGCACTCCCGACCCGGCGGTCCCCGCCCTGCGTGCCCTGCTCGATTCCGGGCGGCACGAGGTCGTCGCCGTCGTCACGCGGCCCGATGCGCAGGCCGGGCGCGGCCGTCGGGTCGTGCGGTCGCCCGTCGGCGCCCTGGCCGACGAACACGGCATCGAAGTCCTCACCCCGGCGCGGGCGGGTGATCCGGCCTTCCTCGCGCGGCTGGCCGAACTCGCGCCCGATGCCTGCCCGGTCGTCGCCTACGGGGCGCTGCTGCCGCAAGCCGCCCTCGACATTCCGCGGCTGGGGTGGGTGAACCTGCACTTCTCGCTGCTGCCCGCGTGGCGGGGGGCCGCGCCCGTGCAGGCCGCGATCCGCGCCGGCGACGAGATCACCGGCGCCTCGACCTTCCGGATCGTCAAGGAACTGGACGCCGGCCCGGTCTACGGCGTCGTCACCGAGGCGATCGGGGCCACCGACACCGCCGGCGCGCTGCTCGGGCGGCTCGCGGAGTCCGGGGCCAAGCTGCTGCTGTCCACCATGGACGGTCTGGCCGACGGCAGCCTCGTCGCGCGCGAGCAGCCCGCCGAGGGTGTCAGCTACGCGCCGAAGGTGACGGTCGACGACGCACGCGTGTCCTTCGCCGACCCGGCCTCGGCCGTCGACCGGCAGATCCGGTCGGTCACCCCGGACCCGGGCGCCTGGGCGGAGTTCCGCGGGGAACGCTTCAAGCTCGGCCCGGTCACGGTGCTCGACGAACCCGGCCCGCCGCCGGGCGAGATCGTGGTCGAACGCAAACGGGTGCTGGTCGGGACGGCGACGAAGCCGCTGCGGCTCGGCGAAGTCCAGGCACCCGGCAAGAAACGGATGGCCGCCACCGACTGGGCGCGCGGAACACGGATCGACCAGGGAGAGCGCCTCCGGTGAACGACCACAGGGAACGACGCCCGTCACGGCCGCAACGGGGCCGTCCGGCACCGCGCAAGGAAGGGCCGCGCCGCCCGCCGGAGGTGGACCCGGCCCGGCAGGCCGCGTTCGACGTCCTCGCGGCCGTCCGGACGAAGGACGCCTACGCCAACCTGATCCTGCCGGACCTGCTGCGGGAACGCCGGATCACCGGCCGCGACGCCGCGCTGGCCACCGAACTCGCCTACGGCGCGTCGCGGGCCCAGGGCCTGCTCGACGCGGTCATCGAGTCGTGCGCCGAGCGCCCGCTCAAGCAGACCGACCCGGCGGTGCTCGACGCGCTGCGCCTCGGCGTCTACCAGCTGCTGCGCACGCGCATCCCCGAGCACGCCGCCGTGACGTCCACTGTGGACCTCGTGCGCGCGGAAGCCGGTTCGTGGGCCACCGGGTTCGCGAACGCCATCCTGCGCAAGGTGTCCGAAAAGGACGAGGCGGCGTGGCTCGACGAGCTGGCGCCGGACGAGGCCGCCGACCCCATCGGCGCCTACGCGCTGCGCACCGCGCACCCGCGCTGGATCGCGCGGTCGTTCGCCGAAGCGCTGGGTGACAAGGGCGCCGGCCTCAAGGCCGCGCTCGAAGCCGACGACGCGCGCCCCGAGGTGCACCTCGTCGCCCGTCCCGGCGAGATCAGCGCCGACGAGCTCGCCGCGATCACCGGCGGCGACCCGGCGCCGTACTCGCCCTACGGCGTGCGCCTGCCCGCCGGCGCCGGCGACCCGGGCGACGCCGAGCCGATTCGCGAGCGGCTCGCCGCGGTCCAGGACGAGGGCAGCCAGCTCTGCGCGATCGCCGCGACGAAGGTGCCGCTCGAAGGCTCCGACGAACGCTGGCTCGACCTGTGCGCGGGTCCCGGCGGCAAGGCGGCGCTGCTCGGCGCGCTGGCCGCGCTGAGCGGGGCGAGCGTCGACGCCGTCGAGAAGGCGCCGCACCGCGCGAAGCTCGTCGAGAAGGCCACGAGCGGGTTGCCGGTGAAGGTGCTCGTCGCCGACGGTCGCGAGAGCGGCCTGGAGCCGGGGTACGACCGGATCCTCGTCGACGCGCCGTGCAGCGGGCTCGGCGCGCTGCGGCGGCGACCGGAGGCGCGCTGGCGGCGTCAGCCGTCCGACGTCGCGGACCTGACGAAGCTGCAGGGCG
Source organism: Amycolatopsis rifamycinica (assembly GCF_000695625.1). Lineage (GTDB taxonomy): Bacteria > Actinomycetota > Actinomycetes > Mycobacteriales > Pseudonocardiaceae > Amycolatopsis > Amycolatopsis rifamycinica. Next base: position 217,688 of record NZ_JMQI01000077.1, on the reverse strand, counting down.
AGCTGATCACCGCGGCCTACGGGCTGCTGCGGCCCGGCGGCGCGCTGACCTACGTCGTCTGCTCGCCGCACCTGGCGGAGACGGAAGGCGTCTTCGCGGAGACGGCCCGGCGGCTGAAGGCCGAGGTGCTGGACGCGCGCGGGTACTTCCCCGGCGTCCCGGAGCTCGGAGACGGGCCGTACGTCCAGCTGTGGCCGCACCGCCACGGCACGGACGCGATGTTCTGCGCCGTGCTGCGCAAACCGTGAGGGACCTCGGGCTGGTCGCAAGCTCGTGCGGCGGGCTGGACGTCCGGTTCGCCGCCGAGCTGGCCCGCCCGGCGGCCGCCCGCGGCTGGCGGACGGCGATCACCCTGACGCCGACCGCGCACCGCTGGCTCGACGCGACCGGCGCGCTCGCCGACGTGGCCGCGGGCGCGGACCTGCCGGTCCGCAGCGTGTCCCGGCTGCCCGGCGAGCCACGGCCGCACCCGGACCCGTCGGTGTTCCTGTTCGCGCCGGCGTCGGCGAACTCGGTCGCCAAGCTGGCGCTGGGCATCGCGGACAACCAGGCGTTGACGCTGCTCGGCGACGTGCTGGGCGCGCCGGGGATCACGATGGTGGTGGCGTACCAGATCCAGGACACCCGGGCGCACCACCCGGCGTGGCAGCGGCACCTCGACACCCTGGCCGGCGCCGGGGTGACGCTGCACCGCCTGCACGTCGGGCGGCCGTGGACCGAGGTCCTGGACCTACTGCCCCGAGCAGGCGGCGGTGTCGAAGGCGGCTGACAAGTGCCGGAAGGTCGTCGACGGCAGCGGATCCTGGTTCGCCACGAGCGTCACCCGGTGGTCGTGCGCGGCGACCCCGGACATCGTCGTGAAGCCGGGGATCGACCCGCCGTGCCCCCAGACCACTCCGCCGCAGGACAGCGGGATGCTGCCGAGCCCGAGGCCGTAGCCCGCGCCCGGGATGCCCAGCTCGGCCGGGACGGTGCGCTTCATCTCGGCCAGCTCGGCCGGGCGCAGCAGCCGTCCGCCCAGCAAGGCGCCGTAGAACCGGTCGAGGTCGGACGGGGTCGTGACGAGGCCGCCGGCGGCCCCGGCGATGGTGGCGTCGAAGTCGCTGAAGTCCACCAGCTTCCCGCCGACCGGCGTGTAGCCGACCGCGTGCGGCGACGGCAGCCGCTCGTCGCCGCGGCGCGGCAGGTAGGTGCCGCGCAGGCCCAGCGGGCGGGTGATCCGCCGGGCGATCTCCCCGCTCAGGTCGTGCCCGGTGACGCGTTCGACGATCATCCCGGCCAGGATGTAGTTGGTGTTGGAGTACGACCACCCGGCGCCCGGCTCGAACAGCGGCGGGTGCTTCAGCGCCATCGCCACCAGTTCGGCGGGTTCGGCGCCGCGGTGGCGCAGGGTCTCCGGGTCGAGCCCGGCGAGGTCCTCCGTGTAGTTGAAGAGCCCGCTCGTGTGCTGCAGCAGCTGGCGCACGGTGATCCGGGTGTCCGGCAGCAGCCCGGGCAGGTACCGCTCGACCGGCGCGTCCAGCGCCACCCGTCCGGCGCCCACGAGCTGCAGGACGACGGTGGCGACGAACGTCTTCGTGACGCTGCCCGCGCGGAACGGGCCGTCGCGCGGGAACGGCTTCCCGGTGGCGAGGTCGCCCGTGCCGCTGCGCACGACCCGTGTCCGACGGCCGTCCTGGACCACGACCTCGGCGCCGGGCACGCCGTCCTGGGCGGTCAGCACGTCCAGCCGGGCCTGGACGGGGTCCGTGGCGGCGAGCGCGGGTGCCGCCGTGGTGGCCGCGAGCAACGCGACGAGCGTGCCGACGGCGACGATGCGCTTGCCGGGCAATGACTTCCGCATGGATGAGCCCCCTGTTGTCTCGATGTCCCCACGCTAGGGGCACCGGGCCGCCGCCGGGATGGGGCCAGCCACCCGGTCTTCCTGCGGTGAACCCCACCTCCGTTCGGGTCAGCGACGTCCGACGTGCCCCGGTCGCACCACGCCTGCCTCGTACGCGATGACGACGGCCTGGCTGCGGTTGCCCGCGCCGAGCTTGGCGAAGATGTTGCCCACGTGGGTCTTCACCGTCTCCAGGCTGATCACCAGCGCCGCCGCGATGTCCTGGTTGGACAGTCCGGTGGCGATGAGCCGCAGCACCTCGGCTTCGCGGCGGGTGAGCGTCTTCGCCGCCCGCGCGTGCGCGCCGCCGGGGAGCCGCCCGCTCACCAGCCGCCGGATCGCCTCCGGGAACAGGAGCGACTCGCCGGCGGCGACGGTCCGCACGGCGTGCGCGATCTCCTCCTTGCGCGCCCGCTTCAGCAGGAACCCGCTGGCCCCGGCCAGCAGCGCCTCGTGCACGTAGTCGTCGTTGTCGAACGTCGTGACGACCAGGATCTTCGGGGGTTCCGCCAGCGCCGCGAGCACCTGCCGGGTGGCCTCGATGCCGTCCGTGCCCGGCATCCGCACGTCCATCAGCACGACGTCCGGCCGGGTCCGCCGCACCGCGTCCAGTACCTCGCCGCCGTCGGCCGCCTCGCCGACGACCGGCAGGCCCTGCTGCTCCAGCAGCGCCCGCAGCCCGGTGCGGACCAGCGGCTCGTCGTCGGCGAGCAGCACCGACGGCGTCACGCGCCCGCCCGCAGCGGGATGGACGCCCGCAGCCGCCACTGCTGCCCGTCCGGACCGGCGTCGAGCTCGCCGCGCAGGGCTTCGACGCGCTCGGCGAGCCCGGTCAGCCCGCGCCGCCCGGTCCGCGGCCCGTCGCCGGGCAGCGCGTTGACGACCGCGATGCCGAGCCGGTCCGGCCCGGCCTCGACCCGGACGTCGACCGCGCCGGGACCGGCGTGGCGCAACGCGTTGGTCAGCCCCTCCTGGACGATCCGGTAACCCTCGCGCGACACCGTGGCGGGCAGCGCGGCGACGGGCCCGGTGACCGTCAGGCGGACGTCGAGCCCGGCTTCGCGGGCGCGCACGGCGAGGACGTCGACTTCGGTCAGCGTGCGCGTCGGCGCCTTCGCGGCCGGCTCTTCGCGAAGCAGGCCGAGGACGTGGTCGAGGTCCTCGAGAGCGCTTCGGGACGCTTCTTCGATCGTGCCGAGTGCGCGCCGGGCGCCGGCCGGGTCCGCCTCGACCAGCTCGGCCGCGGCCGCCGCCTGGATCGTCGACGTCGTCAGCGTGTGCCCGATCGAGTCGTGCAGCTCGCGGGCGAGGCGGTTGCGCTGCGCGAGCACGGCCGACCGCCGCTCGGCCTGTGCCGCGCGTTCGGTGTCCGACGGGCCGAGCAGCGTTTCCGCGCCGGTCCGGAAGCCGCGGGTGGCGGCGGCGGACAGCACCAGCGCCGCGAAGAGCAGCACGACCCCGAAGGGGACCGTCCACGCGCCGAGCGGGACCTCGTCCCAGAACAGGCTGATCCGGTCCTGGCCGCCGGTCAGCCAGACCGCGGGCACGAGCAGGCCCAGGCTGAGAAAGGCGAGCACGGTGAGCAGGAGGCCGCTGAGCGCCGTGTGCAGGGCCAGCCACAGGCCGGAGCGCAGCCGCGAACCGGCGTCGGGGCGCCCGGCCGGGGCCGGGACGGCCGTGCCGAGCAGCGTGTTCGCCAGGGCGATGCCGATCCGCCGGACCGGCCCCAGCAGGCCCAGCAGCCCCATCAGCACCGCCAGGGCGAGCAAGGCGAGCAGGGCCCGCACGCGGGAGTCGGCTTCGACGGACACCGCCGCGGCGAAAGCGAAGGGGGAGATCGGCACCGTGAGGACGGCACACGCGACGGCGTACGGCAGGCTGCGGTAGCTGCCGATGCGCGCCAGGGACGCCAGGAATCCGGACATGCGGTCGAGGTTAGGGCGCCCCGGTGGCCGGTGACCTCCCTCTCCGGAGCCAGATCCTGGTCACAACCGGTTAGCGACCGTTAGCGCCGTCCTCCTACACTCGGAACGTGGCAGACCGACCTTTGATCGCACCCAGCATCCTGGCCGCGGACTTCGCCCGGCTCGGCGACGAGATCGCCGCCGTGGCCGGCACCGGGGAGACCCGCGCCGACTGGGTCCACGTCGACGTCATGGACGCGCACTTCGTGCCCAACCTGACCCTCGGCCTGCCCGTGGCCAAGGCCCTGATCGACAGCACCGACCTGCCGATCGACTGTCACCTGATGATCGACGACCCGGACCGCTGGGCGGTCGGGTACGCCGAGGCCGGCGCCTACAACGTCACCGTGCACGCCGAGGCCGCGAAGGACCCGGTCGCGCTGGCGAAGAACCTGCGTGCCGCGGGCGCGAAGGCCGGTCTCTCCCTGAAGCCGGGCACCGCGCTCGAACCGTGGCTCGACGCGCTCAAGCACTACGACACGCTGCTGGTCATGTCCGTCGAGCCGGGCTTCGGCGGGCAGTCGTTCATCGCCGAGGTGCTGGACAAGGTCCGCACGGCGCGGCGGCTGGTCGACACCGGGCACCTCAAACTGCTCGTCGAGATCGACGGCGGCATCAACTCCGACACCATCGAGCAGGCCGCCGAGGCGGGCGTCGACTGCTTCGTCGCCGGATCCGCCGTCTACGGCGCCGGCGACCCGGGCAAGGCGGTCGCCGCGCTGCGCGAGCAGGCGGCCCGCGGCCGGGCCGGCTGATCCCGCGGCGGCACCGGAGAAGCCACCGGGCCGCGGCGGGTGTTGGATGGGAGGACCGGCTCACAAGGAGGCAGTGCACGTGTTCACCGGCATAGTCGAGGAGATCGGCGAAGTCACCGCCGTGGAGCAGCTGACGAACGCGGCCCGGCTGCGCGTCCGCGGCCCGCTGGTCACCAGCGACGCCGGGCACGGCGACTCGATCGCGGTCAGCGGGGTCTGCCTGACCGTCGTCGAGGTGACGGGCGGCGAGTTCACCGTCGACGTCGTCCACGAGACGCTGCAGCGGTCCAGCCTGGCCAAGGTCGCGGTCGGCGACCGGGTCAACCTCGAACGCGCCACCCCGGCCGGCGGCCGGCTCGGCGGGCACATCATGCAGGGCCACGTCGACGGGACCGGCGTGTTCCTCGGCCGCGACGAGAACGGCGTCACGACGTTCGCGATGCCGGGACACCTGTCCCGGTACGTGGTCGAAAAGGGCTCGATCGCGGTCGACGGCGTCTCGCTGACGGTCGCGGCGATCAGCGCCGACCAGTTCGCGGTGGCGCTGATCCCGACCACCCTCGAGGCGACGACGCTGGGCGGCCGGGAAGCCGGTGACCTGGTCAACCTCGAGGTCGACGTGGTCGCGAAGTACGTGGAGAAGCTGGCCGAGGCCCACATCCGCGACCAGGTGCACAATCGGGACGGCGGCACGGAGGAGCGGTCATGAGTGAGACGAGTGCGGCTGAGCCCGCAGCGGGCTGGACCCCGTGCGGCACCGGGGCGGTGTTCGACGCCGACGCCATCGAGCGGGCGATCGCGGACATCGCGGCGGGCCGTGCGGTCGTCGTGGTCGACGACGAGGACCGCGAGAACGAGGGTGACCTCATCTTCGCCGCCGAGAAGGCGACGCCGGAGCTGCTGGCCTTCATGGTCCGCTACACCTCGGGGTACGTCTGCGTGGCGCTGACCGAGTCCGAAGCGGACCGGCTGGACCTGCCCCCGATGTACCACACGAACCAGGACGCGCGCGGGACCGCGTACAGCGTCACGGTCGACGCCGCCGAGGGCATCAGCACCGGCATCTCGGCCGCCGACCGCGCGCACACGATCCGGCTGCTGGCCGACCCGTCGTCCACGGCGAAGGACTTCCGCCGTCCCGGCCACGTCGTCCCGCTGCGGGCCAAGGAGGGCGGCGTGCTGCGCCGCCCCGGGCACACCGAGGCGTCGGTCGACCTGGCCCGGATGGCCGGGCTGGCCCCCGCGGGCGTGCTCTGCGAGATCGTGTCGCAGAAGGACGAGGGCGACATGGCGCGCCGCGACGAGCTCGAGGTCTTCGCCGCCGACCACGACCTGGCGATCATCACCATCGCCGACCTGATCGCCTACCGCCGTCGCACGGAGAAGCAGGTCGAGCGGGTCGCCGAAGCGCGCATTCCGCTGGCCGCGGGCACGTTCCGCGCGGTCGGCTACGACTCCCTGCTCGACGGCATCGAGCACGTCGCCTTCGTCTACGGCGAGATCGGCGACGGCCAGGACATCCTGGTGCGGGTGCACTCCGAGTGCCTCACCGGCGACGTCTTCGGCTCGCTGCGCTGCGACTGCGGCCCGCAGCTGGAGGCGGCACTGGAAGCGGTGGCCGCCGAAGGCCGCGGCGTCGTGCTCTACATCCGCGGCCACGAAGGCCGCGGCATCGGCCTGCTGCACAAGCTGCAGGCCTACCAGCTGCAGGACGACGGCGCGGACACCGTCGACGCGAACCTCGCGCTCGGCGTCCCGGCCGACGCCCGCGACTACGGCACCGGCGCGCAGATCCTCTGCGACCTCGGCGTCCGCACCATGCGGCTGCTGTCGAACAACCCGGCCAAGCGGATCGGCCTGGAGGGCTACGGCCTGCGCGTCACCGGGCGGGTGCCGCTGCCGATCTCGCCGAACCCGGAGAACCTGCGCTACCTGCGGACCAAGCGCGACCGGATGGGCCACGACCTGGCCCAGCTCGAGCACTACGACCAGGTCGGCGCGCGCACCGAGCACCCCGACGGAGGAGCACTGTGAGCGGCGAAGGCCGTCCCGACGTCAAGCTGGACCTCTCCGACTGCAGGTCGCTGAGGCTCGGCATCGTCGCCACCCGCTGGAACGCGGACATCACCGACGTCCTGCTGGAGCGGGCCCTGGTCGCGGCGCGCGAAGCCGACCTGGAGGAGGAGCCGACGGTCGTCCACGTCGCCGGCGCGGTCGAGCTCCCGGTGGTGGCGCAGGCGCTGGCCCGCAACCACGACGCGGTGGTCGCGCTCGGCGTGGTCATCCGCGGCGGCACCCCGCACTTCGAGTACGTGTGCGACGCCGTGACGGCGGGCCTGACCCGGGTCGCGCTGGACGAGAGCACCCCGGTCGGCAACGGCGTCCTGACGTGCGACACGCACGAGCAGGCCGTCGACCGGTCGGGCCGTCCGGGGTCGAAGGAAGACAAGGGCTACGAGGCGACGGTGGCGGCCCTGGACACCGCGCACGTGCTGCGGAGCCTGGGCAAGCCGTGGACCGAGCGGGGTTTCGTGTGACCGTGAAGACTCTCCTGGTGATCCGTCCCCGGCGCGCGATGATCATGTGCGGCGTGCTGGCGGTGGCGCTGCTGGCCGTGTTCGTGGCGGTGGCGGTCCTGCTGCGCACCGGCGACACGGGCGTGCGCTTCCAGCGCTCCGACCAGGCGGCGATGGTGGGCATCGGAATCCTGCTGGCGTGCGGGGTGATGCTGTTCGCGATCGCCAGGGTGCGCGCGGACGCCGAGGGCATCGAGGTCCGGAACGTCCTGGTCACCCGCCGCTTCGCGTGGAGCGACGTGCTGTCGGTGAGTTTCCCGGACGGTGCGTCGTGGGCCCGGCTGGAGCTGCCGGACGACGAGTACCACGCGGTGATGGCGGTGCAGGCGGTGGACCGGGACCGCGCGGTGGAGGCGGTGCGCGCGCTGCGGAAACTGCACCGCGCGGCCACCGGCGGCTGAGTTCGCGCGGCGGCCCGGTGGGTCAGAGGTCCAGGTCGACCACGATCGGCGCGTGGTCCGACGGGCCCTTGCCCTTGCGGGCGTTGCGGTCCACGTACGAATCCGTGACGGCGGAGGTGAAGGCCTCGTTCCCGTACACGAGGTCGATCCGCATGCCCTTGTTGTTCGGGAAGTTGCCGGCCCGGTAGTCCCAGTACGTGAACGGGTGGTCGTACTTCAGCGGCCGCGGGAAGACGTCCGACAGCCCCAGATCCCGTAGCCGGGCCAGTGCGTCGCGCTCCGGCTTCGTCACGTGGGTCGACTCCGCGAACAGCGCGATGTCCCAGACGTCCGCGTCCGTCGGGGCCACGTTGAAGTCCCCGAGCACCGCGAACGGCCCGGACGACACCTCCGAAGCCACCAAGGCCCGCAGGGACTCGAGCCACTCCAGCTTGTACGCGTAGTGCGGGTTGTCCGGCTCACGCCCGTTGGGCACGTACACCGACCACACCCGCACCCCGCCGCACGTGGCCCCGATCGCGCGGGCCTCCGAAGCTCCCTCGAACCGCGGCTCGCCCGGCAGCCCGCGCACGACGTCCGCCAAGCCCACCCGCGACACGATGCCCACGCCGTTCCAGCGCCCCAGCCCGTACGCCGCCACCTCGTACCCCAGCGCCTCGATCTCGGCCGCCGGGAACGCCTCGGTCGTGTTCTTCAGCTCCTGCAGGCACAGCACGTCCGGCGCCGTCTCCTCCAGGAAGCCCAGCACACGGGGCAGGCGGGGGATGATGGAGTTCACGTTCCAGGTGGCGATCCGCATGCCCGCGAGCATCCCACACGCCACCGACGAGAACGGGGCGGCGCCGAAGCGCCGCCCCGTGGCACAGCACTCTCAGACACCCGAGGTGGTCCGGATCCAGGACCGGCTCGCCGCCACGCTCGCGTAGTTGTTCGTGCCGCGCGTGTTCGACCCGCTCTGGTTCTGGACCGTCGACGCGACGCCGACCTGCACGCCGTTCGCCACCTCGGGGCCACCCGAGTCGCCCTTCCACGCCGAGCCGTTGACGCCGACGCTCTGGATCGCGCGTCCCCCGTAGGCGTCCGTGGACCGGCCGGTCACCTGGACGTTCGCCGTCTTCAGCGACGTCGCCGGCGGGCCGGTCGGGGTGGTGCGGCCCCAGCCGTAGATCTGGTTCGTGCTGCCGGTCGCCGGGTCCGAGCTGCCCAGCGCGATCGGCGCGGTGCTCGTCGCCGACGCCAGGTGCAGCAGCGCGATGTCGCCGTTCGGGGACTCGTACTCGCCGTCGACGGCGATCTTCGTGCCCGAGAGCAGCGTGTTGCTGCCGACCCGGACGTACATGCCCGAGCCGTCCTGGTCGAGGCAGTGCACCGCGGTCAGCACCCAGCGCGCCGCGATGACCGTGCCCGAGCAGTTGAAGCCCTGGTAGTCGCGCCCGGGCGTGTTGACGTACACCTGGGCTCCCCAGGAGACCGACGGCGCGGTGGAGCCGCCGACGATGTTCGGCTGGACGCCCGCGGCGGCGACCGCGCCGCCCGCCAGGGTCAGCGCGACGGCGGCCGCGGATGCGGCACCGAGGAGACGGAGAGAGGTCACGGCGGTGATCCTTTCGGCAGGGGGACCGGATCGGCCGTCGGAAAGTAACCACCGCGTCACAGGTGTGGACACCGACGAAGGTCGGAAGCGGACGAACACCCTACTTCCGATGGGGCAGCGGCGGGGGTGTGCGAAAACTGTCGGTGCCGCCCCATAGTCTTGACAACGTGGCTGACCCGACCACCTACCGTCCCTCGCCGGGGAGCATCCCGGATGCCCCTGGCGTGTACAAGTTCCGTGACGCGACCAAGCGGGTCATCTACGTCGGCAAGGCCAAAAGCCTCCGCAGCAGGCTGAACTCCTACTTCGCCGACCTTTCCGGGCTGCACCCGCGCACCCGGCAGATGGTCACCACGGCCGCGAGCGTCGAGTGGACCGTGGTCACCACCGAGGTCGAGGCGCTGCAGCTCGAGTACAACTGGATCAAGGAGTTCGACCCGCGGTTCAACGTCCGCTACCGCGACGACAAGAGCTACCCGATGCTCGCGGTGACGCTGAACGAACAGTTCCCGCGCCTGCACGTCTACCGCGGCGCCCGCAAGAAGGGCGTCCGGTACTTCGGCCCGTACGCGCACGCGTGGGCCATCCGGGAGACGCTCGACCTGCTGCTGCGCGTCTTCCCGGCCCGCACCTGCTCGGCCGGGGTGTTCCGGCGGCACGGCCAGATCGGCCGGCCCTGCCTGCTTGGCTACATCGACAAGTGCTCGGCGCCGTGCGTGGGCCGCGTCTCGGCCGACGAGCACCGCGACATCGTCGAAGACTTCTGCGACTTCCTCGCGGGCAAGACCGACGTCATGATCAAGCGCCTCGAAGCCGAGATGGCCGCCGCCTCGGAAGAGCTGGAGTTCGAGCGCGCCGCCCGGCTGCGCGACGACCTCGGCGCGTTGCGGCGCGCCATGGAGAAGCAGGCCGTGGTGCTCGGCGACGGCACGGACGCCGACGTCGTCGCCTTCGCCCACGACGAGCTGGAAGCCGCCGTCCAGGTCTTCCACGTGCGCGGCGGGCGGGTCCGCGGCCAGCGCGGCTGGGTGATCGACAAGGCCGAGGAGATGGACGTCCCGGCGCTGGTCGACCACTTCCTCACCCAGTTCTACGGCGCCGAGGCCGAGCTGGAGGCGCGCGACGACGTCGACGCCGGGCCGGTCGTCCCGCGCGAGGTGCTGGTGCCGGAGCTGCCCGCCGACGCCGAGGCGGTCGCCGAGTGGCTCAGCGGGCTGCGCGGGGCGCGGGTCCAGCTGCGGGTGCCGCAGCGCGGCGACAAGAAGGCGCTGGCCGAGACCGTGCAGCGCAACGCGGGGGAGGCGTTCACCCAGCACAAGCTGCGCCGCGCCGGCGACCTCACGGCCCGCTCGGCGGCGCTGACCGAGCTACAGGAATTCCTCGGCCTCGACACCGCGCCGCTGCGCATCGAGTGCATCGACATCAGCCACATCCAGGGCAGCGACGTCGTCGCGTCGCTGGTCGTGTTCGAGGACGGGCTCGCCCGCAAGTCCGAGTACCGGCGCTTCGCGCTGCGGGAGGCGGCCACGGAGGGTGACGTCGCCTCGATCGCCGAGGTCGTCCGGCGGCGCTTCTACCGCTACCTCAAGGAAACCGCCGAGGACACCAGCAAGCCCGGCCTCGACCCGGAGACCGGGCGGCCGAAGAAGTTCGCCTACCCGCCGAACCTGCTGGTCGTCGACGGCGCGGGCCCGCAGGCCACCGCGGCCGCGGACGTGCTGGCCGAGCTCGGCATCACCGACATCTCGGTGGTCGGGCTGGCCAAGCGGCTCGAGGAGGTCTGGCTGCCCGCCGACCCCGATCCGGTGATCCTGCCCCGGACGTCGGAGGGGCTGTACCTGCTGCAGCGGCTGCGTGACGAAGCCCACCGCTTCGCCATCGCCTACCACCGCGAGAAGCGCTCCAAGCGGCTGATCACGTCCGAATTGGACAGTGTGCCCGGGCTGGGGCAGGCTCGCCGCACCGCGCTGATCAAGCACTTCGGCTCGGTGAAGAAGCTCAAGCAGGCCAGGATCGAAGAGATCGAGGCGGTGCCCGGCTTCGGCAGGCGCACCGCGGAGGCCGTGGTGGCGGCGCTGGCCGGGGAGACCGGCGCCGATCCGAAACCAGGGGAGTAAGGGAAAGACAGTGAGTGCGCAAGAAGAAATCCGCGGATCCGGCATGGAGGTCGCGGTGGTGTCCGGGCTCTCCGGCGCGGGCCGCAGCACGGCGGCCAAGTGCCTGGAGGACCTGGGCTGGTTCGTCGTCGACAACCTGCCCCCGGAACTGATCGCCACCATGGTCGAGCTGGGCGCGCAGGCGCGCGGCGCGATCACGAAGGTGGCGGTGGTGATGGACGTGCGTTCGCGCGCCTTCACCGACGACCTGGCCTCGGTGATCAAGGACCTCGACGCCCGGGGCTACAAGCCGCGGGTGCTGTTCCTGGAGGCGACCGACGCCGTGCTGGTGCGGCGCTTCGAGGCCGTCCGCCGCGGCCACCCGATGCAGGGCGACGGCCGGCTCGCCGACGGCATCACCGCGGAGCGGACGCTGCTGGAGCCGCTGCGCGAAGAGGCCGACCTGGTGCTCGACACGTCGTCGTTGTCGGTGCACGACCTGCGCGCCAAGATCGAGGACGCGTTCGGCTCCGAGGCGAGCACGCAGACCCGGGTCACCGTGCTGTCCTTCGGCTACAAGTACGGCCTGCCGATGGACGCCGACCTGGTGATGGACGTCCGGTTCCTGCCGAACCCGTTCTGGATCCCGGAGCTGCGCGAACACACGGGCCTCGACGGCGAGGTCCGCAACTACGTCCTCTCGCAGGAGGGCGCCGAGGAGTTCCTCGACCGCTACCACCAGCTGCTGCGGCTGATCGGCGCCGGCTACAAGCGCGAGGGCAAGCGGTACCTGACGCTGGCCGTCGGCTGCACCGGCGGCAAGCACCGCAGCGTGGCGCTGTCCGTCGAGCTCGCCCAGCGGCTGTCCAAAGAGGACGGTATGGCCGTGAAGGTGGTGCACCGCGACCTTGGTCGTGAATAACGTGCGCGCGGTCGCCCTCGGGGGCGGCCACGGGCTGCACGCCACGTTGTCCGCGGTGCGGCGGGTGACCCCCGACGTCACCGCGGTCGTGACCGTGGCCGACGACGGCGGATCGTCCGGCCGGCTGCGGCGCGAACTCGGCCTGCTGCCGCCGGGCGACCTGCGGCAGGCGTTCGCCGCCTTCGCCGCCGAGGACGGCGGCACGCTGTGGGCCGAGGTCTTCCAGCACCGCTTCGGCGGCGACGGCGCACTGGCCGGGCACGCGGTGGGGAACCTGCTGCTGGCCGGGCTGTTCGAGGTGCTCGGCGATCCGGTCGCCGCGCTCGACGAGGCCTGCCGCCTGATGGGCGTCTCGGGCCGGGTGCTGCCGATGTCGCCGGAGCCGCTGGAGATCGTGGGTCTGGTCAGCGGTCTCGACAGCGAGGACCCGGCGGCGGTGCGCACGATCCGCGGCCAGGTCGCGGTGGCGTCGACGCCGGGGCAGGTGCAGCGGGTCAGCCTGCACACGCCCGGCCGGTCGGGGCGCCCGCCGCAGGCGTGCGCGGAAGCCGTCGACGCCGTGCTGGCCGCCGACGTCGTGTTCCTCGGGCCGGGCTCGTGGTTCACCAGCGTGCTGCCGCACCTGCTCGTGCCGGGACTGCACGACGCGCTCGTGCGCACGCCCGCGACGAAGGTGCTGGTGCTCAACCTTGTCCCCCAGCCGGGGGAAACCGCGGGATTCTCTCCGGAGCGCCATCTCGACGTACTCTTCGAGCACGCGCCCGATCTGCGGGTCGACGCGGTGATCGCGGACCGCGATTCCGTGCCCGACCCGGCGAATCTCCGGCGCGCGGCGGAACGGCTGGGCGGCCGGGCGCACCTGGGGGCGGTGGCCGACCCCGAAGTGGCGGGACGGCATGATCCTGATGCGCTCGCGTTGTGCATGCGGGAGGCTCTCGGTCTCGGCGGGGAGCACGGGGGAGGAGCGAAAGGCAGGGAGGGGCAGTAATGGCGATGACCGCCGCGGTGAAGGACGAGCTGAGCCGGCTGGAGATCACGAAGATCGGGCCGCGCCGGGCGGAGGTCGCGTCGCTGCTTCGCTTCGCCGGCGGGCTGCACATCGTGGCCGGCCGGGTGGTCGTGGAGGCGGAGCTGGACACGGGCTCGGTCGCGCGACGGCTGCGCAAGGAGATCCACGAGCTGTACGGCCACCACTCGGACGTCCACGTCATCACCGCCAGCGGCGGCCTGCGCAAGGGCACCCGCTACGTCGTGCGCGTGGTGAAGGACGGTGAGGGCCTGGCCCGTCAGACCGGGCTGATCGACCAGCGCGGCCGCCCGGTGCGCGGGCTGCCCGCGGCCGTGGTGTCCGGGGGAGTGGCCGACGCGGAAGCGGCGTGGCGGGGCGCGTTCCTCGCGCACGGGTCGCTGACCGAGCCGGGCCGCTCGTCGTCGCTCGAGGTGACGTGCCCGGGCCCGGAGGCGGCACTGGCCCTGGTGGGCGCGGCGCGCCGGATGGGCATCCAGGCGAAGTCCCGCGAAGTCCGGGGAGCCGACCGCGTGGTGGTCCGCGACGGCGACGCGATCGGCGCGCTGCTGACCCGCCTGGGCGCGCACGCGAGCGTCCTGCAGTGGGAAGAGCGCCGGATGCGCCGCGAGGTCCGCGCGACGGCGAACCGCCTGGCCAACTTCGACGACGCGAATCTGCGCCGCTCGGCCCGCGCGGCGGTGGCGGCGGCGGCCCGGGTGGAGCGCGCCCTGGAGATCCTCGGCGACACGGCCCCGGACCACCTCCTGGCGGCGGGCCGGCTCCGGCTGTCCAACCGGCAGGCGTCCCTGGAGGAACTGGGCCAGCTGTCGGACCCGCAGATGACGAAGGACGCGGTGGCGGGCCGCATCCGCCGCCTGCTGGCGATGGCGGACAAGCGCGCCAAGGACCTGAACATCCCGGACACCGAGTCGGCGGTCACCCCGGAGATGCTGGAAGAAGAAGACGCCTGACGAGGTCCCGCAGCCACGGCTCGGCGATGGCGGGTTCGCGGCTCATGGTGCGGGCGAGCCGTTCACGCACGGCCGGGGTGCGCCCGGCTTCGACGATGGCGACGGCTTCGGCCAGCGCCCGGCGGGTGCGGTGGTCGCGGGCCGGCTCGCGGACCTCTTCGGCGGCCCACAGGTACCGGCCGAAGGAGCGGGTCAGCTTCTGCTGGTGGTCGGCGAAGTAGCTGAACACCGCGCTCTCGAGCGAGATGTTCCGGATCGCCCCGGCGGGCAGCTCGTGCGTCCACTCCGCGTGCTGCTGCCACCGCCGGGTGTGCGGGCTGGTGTGCGTGCGACGCGGCAGGCCGAGGATCCGGATCCGGCGCACGGCGGCCGCCCAGTCCGCGCGGTCGTCGGCGGCCCAGTCGCGGAGGAGGCCGATCAGCTGCCCGAAGGACCGGCCCGAGGACACCACGTCGACGAACACGACGGGCCGGGAACCGCGGGCGAGCGCGTCCGGGGCGAGGCCGTGGGCGGCCAGGTTCGCCCGCAGCTGCGCGATCTCGGCCGGGTGGAGCCGGTCGTGCGGCCAGCCGTCCATCGAGCCGGTGGACAGCGGCAGCAGGTGCAGCCGGCCCGGGTCCGGCAGGGCGCCGCCGAGCAGGTCGAACACGGAGTCGGCGGACCGGCCGACGAAGTGGAGCTCGCCGTCCTCGGACCGGGCGAGCACCTTGGCGGCGCAGCCGGTCAGCTCGTCGAGGAACCACAGGTCCGGCTCGGGGAGGCCGTCGAGCAGGGAGCCGAGGTGGTCGGGCCGCACCAGGTCCCAGCGGAACGGCCGGATCGCGTCGGGCACTCGTGGTTCCTCCCCTCGGTTCGCCGTGAGCCTAGAGCGGGGGCGGCCGCCGGTCAGCCGGTTTTCCGCCCGCCGCGTTAACGCGATCCGCCATCTCGTAACACCGCGGTAGCGCCGCGGAGCGGTGCCCGAAACGCGGCACCCGGAACCTCGGAAGCGAACGAGGGAAGGGGAAGCGCATGCTGAAGGTTTCGCCGGAGATCGGCACCTGGCTCGCCCGGCGCAGCAGCAAGGCCGGCGACTGGACCACCCGGGAGCTCGTCGCGGCCAAGGGCGGCACCACGGTGTCCGTGGTCATCCCGGCCCGGAACGAAGAAGCCACCGTCGGCGCGATCGTCACGGCGATCCGGGACGAGCTGCACGGCGTGCTCGTCGACGAGATTCTCGTCGTCGACAGCCGGTCCACCGACGCCACCGCCGAGGTGGCCGCGGCCGCGGGGGCCACCGTCGTCGCGCAGGACGCCGTCTTCCCGGAGCTCGGCGGGCTGGCGGGCAAGGGTGAAGCGCTGTGGAAGGGCGTCGCCGCGACGACCGGCGATCTCGTCGTCTTCGTCGACGGCGACCTGCACGACTTCACCACCGGCTACGTCACCGGCCTGCTCGGCCCGCTGCTGACGGACCCGACGGTGGCCTACGTCAAGGGCTTCTACCACCGCCCGCTCGGCGCCGAGGCCGACGGCGGCGGCCGGGTCACCGAGCTGGTCGCCCGCCCGCTGCTCAACATGTTCTGGCCGGAGCTCGCCGGGTTCGTCCAGCCGCTGGCCGGCGAGTACGCGGGCCGCCGCGAGGTGCTGGAGAGCATCCCGTTCGTCGCGAACTACGGCGTCGAGATCGGGCACCTCATCGACCTGCTCGAAGAGCGCGGCCTCGACGCACTCGCCCAGGTGGACCTCGGCCACCGCGCGCACCGCCACCAGAGCACCCAGGCGCTGGGCCGGATGTCCGGGCAGATCATGCAGACGCTGTTCGACCGCCTGGAACGCCACGGCCGCATGGTCACGGCGGCCCCGCCGGCGACCCTGCTCGCGCAGTTCCGCCGCGGGACCTCGCCCGGCGTCGAGCGCGAGATCGTGCTGACCGATCTCACCTCACCGCAGCGGCCGCCCCTGAACAGCTTGGCCCTGCGGGACATCGCGTAGCCCAGGCGGCGCCGGCTGAAGCCGCGCGCCGGCGGGCTGCCAGCCGGGTGGCCCGAACACGTACCCCGCGCGCTCGCGCCAAGTCCGTGCCGTACGGAGGTCGCGCAGGATCGAGCCGTACTCGTGGAAGCCGACCTTCAGCAGGTTGTGCGTCCCGATGTTCTTCGTCAGCCCGTACGTCGGCCGCTTGCCTTCGGGGACGAAGCTGCCGAACAGGCGGTCCCAGATGATCAGGATGCCGCCGTAGTTGGAGTCCAGGTACGCCTGGTCGCTGCCGTGGTGGACGCGGTGGTGGGACGGGGTGTTGAAGACGTACTCGAACCAGCGCGGCAGCTTGCCGACCTTCTCGGTGTGCACGAAGAACTGGTAGACCAGGTCGATCGACAGGCCCGTCAGGATCATCCACGGCGGGATGCCGCACAGGGCCAGCACCGACCAGAACGGCAGCTGGAAGTACGGGGTCCACTTCTGGCGCAGCGCCGTCGAGAAGTTGTAGTGCTCGCTGGAGTGGTGCACCTGGTGGCCGGCCCAGAGCAGGCGCACGCGGTGGCTGGCCCGGTGGTAGGCGTAGAACACGAGTTCCTGGCCGAGCAGCATGAGCACCCACGTCCACCAGTCGCGCGGGTCGAACCTGACCGGGGCCAGCTCGAAAAGAGCCGCGAACACGACCAGCATGACCAGCCGGAACAGCGCGTTGACGCCGACCGCGACCGTGCCCATCAGCATGCTCGTGCGGGTGTCGGCGACGCTGTAGCCGAGGACGTTGTCGTCGTGGCCGAGCACGTGCACCGCGACGATTTCGATCGTCACGAACAGCAGGAACACCGGAATCGCGAACAACACGGGGTCGCGCAGGTGCGCCAGGAACTCGGCCACGTCGCCTCCTTGGATCTGACCATGCGGTAACTTACCCTTGGGTCACTTTACGCACGGTAGGCTCTGCCGTGTGACGGAGTCAAGGCCGGTCGGGACCAAGGGGATGCCGCGCGAAGAGCGCGAGGCCCAGCTCGTCGTGGCGGGGACCGAGGAGTTCGGCCGCGCCGGGTACGCGGGCGCGTCGATGGTCGAGATCGCGCGCCGGGTCGGGGTCACGAAGCCGTTGCTGTACCAGTACTTCGGCTCGAAGGACGGGCTCTACCTGGCCTGCCTGCACCGCGCGGGCGGCCGGCTCACCGACGGCGTGGCGGCGACCATGGCGGCGGGCGGCGAGCCCGACCAGATGCCCCTGAAGGTGCTCTCGGCGATCTTCACGACGTTCGACCACGACCGCTACGCCTGGCGCCTCCTGCGCGACGCCACGGTGCCTTCGACGGGCGACATCGCCGCCGCGGCCGCGGACTACCGCCGCCGGCTCGACGCCTTCGCGGTGCTCGGGGCGACGCAGTTGCTGACGTCCCGCGGCCTGGCGGACCCGGCGGACATCGAGGCCGTCGCCCAGGTGTGGACCGGCGTGGTCGACTCGCTGATCAGCTGGTGGATCGACCGCCCCGGCGAAGACGCCGACGCGATGACGGCCCGCTGCGCCCGGATCATGGGCGGCTTGTTCGGCTGGTGAGCCGCGGCCGGGTCGGTTGCCGGCGATCAGTCCGGCCGGCACCGCCCGCACCTCGGCCTCGTCGAGGGCGCGCAGGGCGTCGGCGATCCAGCCGACGCCGTCGAGCCCGGCCCATTCGAACGCGAGGTGGGCGATCCGGCGGGCGAGCGCGCGCCGGACCTCCGAACCGGCCGCGCGCCCACCAGCCGACGATCGACCTCGGCGAACTCCCGCAGCGGGCGCGGCGAAGCACGCGTGCAGGCCACCCTCGAACCGCCCGTCGGCCTCGCCGTGGACGTAGATCTGTCCATAGTGGACGTGAACGTCGCCGTGCGGCACCGTTCGCAGGCCGGTCGGCATGGCCGAGGGCGCCGGCAGACTGCGATTAGTCATTTTTGCCCGGTTCTGCCGACACGGAGAGTGTTTGTCGCAGATTCGTGGCTCGAATGGCGTAGCGAAACCGGTCCGGCCCGCGATTAATCTGGGAAGCCGTCGCGTCGAGAGGTCTCCCCATGCCCGAACCAGCCGCATCCGTCCCGGCCGATCCCCGGCTCGCCGCGCGGTTCACCGAGGACCTGCTCGACGGCTGCCGGGTGCTGGCCAAGGATTACGGCTACCGCCCCGCCCAGTTCGAACGCATGGTGCGCGAGCACGGCGGCGTCGAAGCGGCCCGGCTGCTCCTGCGCGGGGCCGGCACCGCGGGCGGGTTCACCGTGCTCTGGGAGAAGAACCAGCTCGGCCGCAGCTCCGAGGCGGTGATGCTCCGCGAGGAGTACGCCGAGCTGTTCACCCCCGACGAGCTCCTGCTGGCCCGTCGCCGGCTGGAGGAACACGGCTTCGACGTCGACGCCCACCTGCGCCGGGTGGCGGAGTCGCAGTAAGGGCGGCAGGGGTGACCGGCGCCGCTCCGGTCACCCCTGCCGCGGCTTTCCGGCGGCCGCGCTCGACCTGCCGCGCCGCCGCACGGACACGTTGTCCGGCGTCGAGGCGTGCCCGCCGCGCTGGTCCGCGTGGTGAACAACTGCTGCCCGGCGGACCACGCCGACAATAGTTAGGAAAGTTTCCTATCTAGGGGCAGATCACACACCTTCCGAGTGGACGCTGTCAATACCCGACACGATCGTTGCCCGCCGTGCCAACGGTTTCCCGCTCAGCGGGGCGCCCCCCGGTTTCGACGCTACCGGTTGGCACCGACAGTTTCGGCCGCCCAGTCGCGCGGGACGAGGAACGACGCCAGCTCCGCTTCCGCGCTCCCCGGCTCGGGCGTGAACTCCGCTTCCCACCGCGCCGACGGCGGCAGCGCCGTCAGGATCGCCTCGGCGTCGGCCTGCACCGCGGTCGCCGCGTCGTGGACGAGGGTGAACTCCACGTACCGGCCGCGGCGGTGAAGCTGCCACTGCCGCTCGCGCTCGCCGTACGGGACGTCCTTGCGCCGCCGGACGATCGGGAAGTACGCCGGGGCGACCGTGGCGACGCCCGCCGCGATGAACGCCGCCGAGCGCCGCCAGCCGTCCGGGCCGGGCAGGCTCAGGTGGTCGAACAGGACGCCGCCGACGCCGCGGGCTTCGTCGCGGTGCGGCAGCCGGAAACGGTCGTCGCAGGCCCGTTTCGCCTGCGCGTGGAACGCCGGGTCGAGCGTGTCGCAGTGGTTCTTCAGCACCCGGTGGAAGTGCGTGGCGTCCGAGGCGAAGCCGTAGCAGGGCAGCAGGTCGAGGCTGCCGCCGAACCACCACGCGTCCGCGGCTTCGCGGTAGCGGAAGTGCGCCTGGAACGCGGGGACGTACGGATTGCGCGGGTGCAGCACGACCGACAGCCCGGCGGCGAAGAACTCGTCGGAAAAGGCGGCGCTGACCACGGCACGTTCGAAGACCGCACCGTTCTCCAGCCGCCTGGTGCGGCCGGACCGGCCGAAGCGCGCACGGCCGTCGAGGCGTTCCAGCTCGGCCACCAGCTCCCGCTGCCCGGCGCTGAAGATCGCCTTGACGGCGTCCCGTCTGTCTCCCGAAGGCATGCCCCCACCCCCAGGGGCAGATTACCAGCGAAACGGGGTCAGCCGGCGATGTCCGCGCGGGCGATCACCTGGGTGATCTTGGCCCGGACGAGGGATTCCTCGGGGACGGCGTTGCGCTTGCCGTACGCCTCGGCCTGGTCGGCACCCATGTACCGGCCGCCCAGCTTCGTCGCCCACTCGAGCATGTCGTCCAGGTCGTGGGTGAGCCGTGCCTCGGCGGTGAACTGGACGTAGGAGTACGGCGGCTTCTGGTCGTCGACGGCCAGCGAGATGCGGCCGTCGCGGGCGATGGCCTTGCCCTTGAGCGTGTCGGTGCCGGTGGTGAAGATCAGCTCGTCGCCGTCCGGGCCTTCGTTCAGCAGGAACCAGATCGGGGTGACGATCGGGGCGCCGTTGGCCCTGACCAGGCCCAACATGCCGGTCCGGGTGCCTTCGGACGCGAACTTCCACCACTCGTCACGGCTCATCTCACGCATGCGAACGACGTTAGCCTGTCACCCGCGCGTGCGCGGAGGGTGGCCGACTAGCCTGGCCTGCTGTGCGAGACGACGAGACCGGGGGACCGGGCCTGGCCGACGAGGGGCTGACACGCCGCCTCAAGGCGCTGGCCTGCACCGCGCCGCTGCACGACCTCGACGCGCGGAAGGCGAAGCTCGACTGGGCCGACGCCACGATCTACCAGATGGCCGAGATCGCGCTGCACACGATCGACCAGGTCACCATCGCGATGGACTTCGACACCGGCGCGGGCCACGACGAGGTCATCGACCGGCTGCTGCCGTTCATCGCCCAGCAGGCGCCGTCGCGGATGCCCGAAGAGCACGTCCGCGTGGCCAAGTGGGTCCTGGACAACCTGATCAACGTCGGCACCACCGACCGCGGCTTCCGGCGCGTCTACGGCTCGATCGGACCGGGCGGCTACCAGCGGCGTCAGTTCGACTTCAAGCTGCTGGTCGAGCTGGCCGCGCCGGACGGCGAGGTCTACCTGCGCGCCACCGACGAGGCGATCAACGTCCTGGTCGGCGCGCTCGACACCGACGTCGAGTCGGCGCAGATCGCCGCCGAGGTCAAGCTCGAGAACCTCATCGCGCGGGGTCGCCTGGCCGACGCGAAGCTCGCCGCCGAGCAGGCGCGCTACCGGACCGTCCAGTACGGCGAGACGCTGCGCGCGAAGCTCGACGCGACCCGCCGGGACGTCCGTTCGGTCGACTGGGAACGCGAGGTCCCGGAGCTGCTCGACAGCGCGCTCGGCCACATCGAGGCCCGGTTCCGCGCCGAGAACGCCATCCTCAAGAACATCACCACCGCCCGCGACGAGACCGAGGACCTCGACCGCAAGCGCCGCGCCGCCGAACTCGTCGACATCGTCGGCGACTGCATCCGCCGCCACACCCGCCTGCAGTCCCGGCTCGCCGACGCGGGCGCGGTCTTCCGCGCCGAGCAGGACCGCCAGCAGTTCTCCGGCCCGCCCCAGCGCGCCACCCTGGACCTGTTCGGCCAGCTCCTCGTCCCCACCCTCGGCCTGCCGCTGGCCGACGCCGTCACGCCGGTCGAGCACTTCTTCCACGCCGCCGCCGGCATCACCGCGCCCGTGGTGCCGTCGCTGTCTTCCCTCGTCTCACTGCTGCTGCGGCCCGCCCCCGAGCGCGACCAGCTGGTGGGGGAGATCCCGGAACCCGAACTCATGCCCGCCGAGGTCACCGACAAGTTCGGCGACGACGTCTGGCGCGCCGCCGACGAGCTGCTCGACCTGCCCGAGGTGCCGCGGCGGCTGTCCGGCCTGCTCGACGAAGCCCGCCGCAGCCGCCAGCCCGGCCTCGCCGCCCTGGTCGCGCTGCGGGCGGTGCACGCCTACAGTCCCGGGATCGGCGCGGCCCGCCGCCAAGGCGACCGGCAGGTGCTGCTCGCCGTCGACGACGGCACCCTCCTGGACGACCCGGAATTCGGCGGCGCCGACCTGCTGCTGTCCACGGCCGCCGTCGAGCGCGCCGACGAGGAAGAAAACGAGGAGGTCGCCTGATGGCGCTGTCCCACAGCAGCGTGGACGCCGAGGCCGCGGCCCGGCTGGTCGCCTTCGGCATGCGGCCGAAGCAGCTGCCCGCGCGTGACGTCGTCTACGGCGACCTCGTGCGCCGCTACGGCGAGGACAACGCCTTCAAGGCCCTCACCCACGCCGTCGCGGCCGGGCTCGGCCTCATGGTCCTCGAGGTCAACCAGCAGGCCGGCGCGGTACTGGCGGCCACCGACGAGTCCGTTTTCGAGATCAAGATGGACTCCTACGCCCGCCAGGCCAAGATCCGCGAGCGCCGCGAGACCGAGAAGGTCCTGCACGGCCTGATCCACCTCGCCACCGCGGCGCTCGGTTACCCGCGCCCCGACGACCTGGCCAACGACACCTACATCGGCCGCGTCAGCGTCGAGCAGGTCGACGCGATGGTCCGCGAAGCCGCCCGCATGCTCGACGAACGCGCCGCGGCGGCCGAAGCCAACAACGACCCCCTGGCCGACGCGCCCGAGCTGGAACAGGCCTGGCGCGCCTACACCCGCCGTCCCGCCGCGGCCGCCACCAAGGACGGCAGGCTGGCCGCCGACACCACCCGCGGCATGGTCAGCCGCGCCCTGCGGTTCCTCGCCGACCAGGGCTTCCTGGTCCCGGTCAGCGACGAGCAGGGCGGCACCTACCGGACCACCCCGCGGTACCAGATCCAGGTCCGCGAACTCGCCGCCGACGCCGCCTTCGACGACCTGCTCGCGCTCGACGTCGTGGCCGTCGCGACCGCCGGGGGCACGCTGCGCGCAGCGGCGTCCGACACGCTGTAGAGGGGAATCGATGTACGAGCTTTCGCGGGTCCGCCTGCATTCGGTGGGCCCCGCGGGTGCCCGCTACCAGGACGTCGTCCTCGACTTCAGCGGCGTCGGCGCCAAGATCACCGCGCCGAAGCAGGACGCCCTGTTCAGCGCGGGCATCCACGCGACCGGCCCGGCCGAGCTGCGCCGCCCGTCGCCGGCGAGCGTGCTGTTCCTCGAGAACGGCGGCGGCAAGTCGGTGCTCATCAAGCTGATCTTCTCCGTGATGCTGCCCGGGCGCCGCCAGGTCGTCGGCACCACCAGCACGAAGGTGCTCGAGAAGTTCGTCGCCGCCAAGGACGTCTCGCACGTCGTGCTGGAGTGGCTGCACGTCGAAAGCGGCCACCGCATCATCACCGGCAAGGTGTCGGAGTGGCGCGGGCACGTCGTGTCCGCCGACTCCGAGAACCTCGTCGACTCCTGGTACTGCTTCCGCCCGACCGCCGCGCTGGGGCTCGATTCGCTGCCGATGACCCAGGACGGCCGGCTGCTCACCATGTCCGGCTTCCACGACAAGCTCACCGCGGCCCAGCTGGCCGAACCCGAGCTGGAACTGTCCTGGACCCGCCGCCACCACGAGTGGACCGGCCGTCTCGACAGCCTCGGCCTCGACACCGAGCTCTTCCGCTACCAGCGGGCGATGAACGCGGGTGAAGGCGAAGCGGCGGACGCGTTCGCCTTCGGCACCGACGACGCCTTCGTCGAGTTCCTGCTGCGCGCGGTGATCTCCGAGGAGGAGCCGAAGGACCTCGCCGAGGTCGTCGCGGTCTACGCGCACAACCTCGCCCAGCGCGGGGATCTCCTGGCCGAACGCGACTTCGTGGCCGGCGCCCTGGAACTGCTGGGACCGCTGGCCGCCGAGGAAGGCGTCGCCGCGGAGTCGCGGAAGATCGCCGAATCGGCGAAGGCCGACATGGCCGAGCTGGCCGGGCGGGTCGTCGCGCGCAACGAGCTCGAGAACGCGCGGCTGTCCGGGCTCGAAGACCACGTCACCGAGGTCAAGTCCGCGGAGAAGCTTGCCGAGGGCGACCACCGGCGGCTGACCGCGGCCGTCACCGAGCTGCGTCGCCTGGTCGCGGTGCTGCGACTAGACGAGGCCCAGGAGGCCCGCAAGCGCGTCGACGCCGAGCTCGCCGCGGCGAAGACCGAGGCGGAGGCGTGGCGCGAGACGGCGACCGTCCTCAACGCGGTGAACGCGGCGCGCAAGGCGAAGGACCTGCGTGAACTCGTCGGCAGCCGTGAAGAAAAGGCGCGGCCCGCACTGCAAGCGCGCAATGACGCCGCTGCGGCGCTCGCACGCGGGTTGCACGCCCTGGCGCAGGACGCCCAGCGGCAGGCCGACAAGGCCGAAGCGCACGCGGGCGCGTTGCGGGCCGAAGCCGAGAAGGCGCAGACCGAGCGCGACGAGGCCGCGAACCTCGCGGCCGCGCGCCGGGCCGAAGCGCGGGGGCTGACCGCGCGGATCACCGAATTGCGTGAAGAGGTCCAGGCGGCGGTTCGCGCGGGGTTGCTGCCTGCGGGCGCCGACGTCGCCGAGGCCGCGCGGGCCGCGCGCGCCGCAGCCGAGCAGGCCGGTGCGGACCTGGTCCGGCGTGACCAGGAACTCGACCGCGTCGGCGCGGATCTCCAGGCGGCGCAACGGGCCGTCAACGAGGCGCACCAGCTCGCCGGCACCACCCAGGACCGCCTGGAACGCGCCACCGAGGACCTCGACCGGGCCCACCGCCGGACCGACGCCCTCGCCGCCGAAAGCCGGCTGGTCGAGCTGCTCGGCGCCGACGACGTCAACCTGGAAAGCGACCTTCCGGTGCTGCTGGAACGGCTGCGCGAAGCGAGCGCGGCCGTCGAGAAGGAGCAGACCGCGCTGCGGATGGAGGAGTCCGCCGACGAGCGGGCCCTGGCCGCGCTGGGCTCCGGCGGGCTGCTGCCGCCGCCCGAGGACGTCCAGGCCGCACTGGACGCGCTCGAAGAGGCCGGGATCACCGCGTGGTCCGGCTGGCGCTATCTGTCCAAACTGGACGCTTCCCGGCGCGCCGAAGTGCTGGAAAGCCTGCCGCAGCTGGTGTCCGGCGTCCTGCTGAACGACGCCGCGCACGCCGGTCGCGCCCGCGAGGTGCTGACGAAGCGGCGGCTGCTGCCGAGCGCGATCATCGCCGTCGGCACCACCGAGGCCCTGCAGGCCGAGGTCCCCGCGGCGCCCGGCGTCGAGTTCCTCGTGCCGCCGAACCCCGCGATGTACGACGAAGAAGCCGCCGACGCCGAGCGGGAAGCCGTCGCGCGGCGGCACAGCGAGCGGCAGCGGCGCCTCGAAGCGTTGTCCGCCAAGCTGTCCGCGGACGGCGCGTTGACGTGGAAGCTCACGACCTGGCGCGAGGACTACCCGCCCGGCGCCATCGCGACCCTCGCCGAACAGGCCCAGGCCGCCCGGACCGCGCGGGAAACCGCGCGGACGGCGCTGGCGCAGGCCGACGCGGAATTCGCGCGGTTGAGCGAAAAAGCCGTCTCGCTGCGCGAGCGCGTCCCCGAGCTGCGGGCGGCCGCCGCCGAGGCCGAGGAGAAGGCCCGGCGGCTCGGTGAGCTGGGCGTCCGCAGCGCCCGGATCGCCCAGTGGACCGAAGAGGCCGAGCGGGCGACCGAGATCGCCGAGCGCGCCGACCTCCAGGCGTCCGACGCGGCGGGCAAGGCCGCGCGGCTGCGCGAGCAGGCGGGGGAGGAGCAGCGCACCGCGGACGGCCACCGCCGGACCGCGACCACCGCGCGCGCCGAACTGGCCGAAGTGCCCGGGGCGGCCGGCGCCGCGGACGGCCCGGTGCCGTCCGAGCCGGTGGACGCCCTGCGCCGGACGTACGCGTCGGCGTCCGAGGCGTACGCGAAGGTCGAGGTCGGCAGCGACCTGCGGAGCGAACTGGAGCAGGCCGAGTCCGCGGAAGCCGCGGCGGGTTCGGCCGTGGAGGCCATGGAGGAGGCGGTCCGGTCGCGGGCCGCCGAGCTGCTGGAGACGCCGGACGGCTCCGACGCGTCGGCCCGGGCGGCCGCGCTGGCCCGGGCTCGCCGCGTCGTCGACGGCCTCGAGGACGAGCGGACCGAAGCGATCGGGCTCGTCTCGACCCGGCGCGCCGAGCTGGACGCGCTGCCGCTGCAGAACGGCGTCACCGGCGAGAAGCCGCGGGACATCGAGCACGGCCTGGAGCTGATCGACGCGGCCGGGCTGGAGGCGTCGGCGGCCGCGCGGAAGTGGGAAGAGCTGCAGGAGCGCCGGGCGGCCGCGGAAGCGACGCTGGCGTCGGCGCGCACTTCGGCCTCGGGGTTCGCGTTGCTCGCCGAGTCGCTCGCCCACCTGGTGACCGACACCGACGCGGCGCCCTACGACGGCGACGTCGACACCGCGCGAGCCCAGCACGCGCGGCTGAACGCCACTTTGGGGCAGGCGCAGGAAGCCGCGGACGCCGGCGACCGGCGGGTGCGCGCGGCCGCCGACCAGCTCGCCCAGTACGCGACGGAGAAGCGGTTCGAGAAGCTCAGCACGCCGGTGCGGCAGCAGGTCATCTCGGTCAAGCGCGACCAGCTCCCGGCGCACGCCGCCGAGTGGGCCGAAGCGCTGCGGCCGCGCCTGCGGTCGCTGACCGACGACCTCGCGCAGATCGATCGGCACCGCGGGGGCATCATCACCCGGCTGCAGGGCATGGTCGACGGCGCGCTCCGGACGTTGCGGTCGGCGCAGCGCGTCTCCCGGCTGCCGGACGGCCTCGGCGACTGGTCCGGGCAGGAGTTCCTCCGCATCCGGTTCACCGAGCTGGAGGACAACGCGCTGACCGAGAAGCTCGGCGAGGTCGTCGACGAGGCGGCGGTGGGCCGGACCGCGGACGGCCGGGACGTCAAGCGCGACGGGCTTTCCCTGGTCCTGCGCGGAGTCCGGGCGGCGGCGCCCAGGGGCTTCCGCGTCGACATGCTGAAGCCGGACTCGGTGCTGCGGACCGAACGCCAGCGCGTCTCGGAGATCCGCGACGTGTTTTCGGGCGGCCAGCAGCTGACCGCGGCGATCATCCTGTACTGCACCTTGGCCGCGCTGCGCGCGAACAACCGCGGCAAGGCCCGCAACCGGCACTCGGGCGTGCTGTTCCTGGACAACCCGATCGGCCGCGCGTCGGCGGGCTACCTCCTGGAGCTGCAGCGGGCGGTGGCGGAGGCGCTCGGCGTCCAGCTGATCTACACGACGGGCCTGTTCGACGCGGGCGCGCTGTCGGAGTTCCCGCTGATCGTGCGGCTGCGCAACGACGCCGACCTGCGGGCGGGCCGGAAGTACCTGTCGGTGGACTCGACGATCCGAAGGCACCTCGACGAGCTGGGCGAACCCGACGGCGTCGGCCGGCTTTCCGCAACCAGGCTCTTCAGCCGTGACACGAATATCGAGCAGGGGGAGCCCGACAAGGATGTTGAGCCAGCGGGCAGCTGATCTCCTGGCGGCGCTGAAGGAACGAGCGGGGCGCAAGAAGGGCCTTCCTTTGCCCGCTCTGCTCGATGCCTACCGGCAGATCGACCCGGAAGGCGACGAGAGTCACCTGAGGCGTCCGCTCCTGCGTCGATACCTCGAAGAACTGCAGGAGGCGAATCTGGTCAGGCTCCCCAGGGCCCGTGCCGGCTTCGACCGCTTGGGGCGGGATGAAAGCCAATGGCTGCCCGCCAAGGTCTGGCTGGTCGTCGAGGAGGAACCGAAGTCGCGTGAGCCCGGCATGGTCCTGCACCCGGGACTCAGCTGGGTCGACAACAGCGGCCTGCGCGGCGGTACCGCCCTGATGGGTGTCATCTCGCAGATCAACGACTGGCTCTTCAAGCATCGCGCCGGCCCGATCGTCCCGCTACGCGAACGCTCGCTCGAAATATTCAACGACGAGAAGAAGCTGGACGAGTACCTTTACGGCCCCCTCTTCGCCCAAGAGCGCAAGATGCTCGAAGTGCTTCGTGCGCGCGTTGTGGCACCACCGCTCCACACCGAGCAGGTGGGAAACGGCGACCTCCTGCTCGTGGTCGAAAACAGCACAACGTTCCGCTGCATCCTGGATTGCCTGCCGGGCGATCATCGGCTGGCCCGGGTCGCTTGGGGAGCGGGAGCCAGCTTCAGGGCAGCGATCAGGTCGGTGAGCCCGGATTGGGCCCTGCGCGAGATCCGCTACTTCGGTGACCTCGATGTCGCCGGCCTGGAGATTCCCCGGCACGCGTCGATCATCGCCGAGAGGCTCGGCTTGCCGGAGGTTCGTCCCGCGACTTCGCTGTACGCGGCTTTGCTCGACGTCGGTCGGCCCGCCGACGCCAAGCGGACTCCCCGCCCGCAAACAGTCGAGTCCGCGGTCAGGTGGCTCGACGACGCTCAGCGAGCGTCGGCGAGTGCGGTTCTCATGCGAGGGCAGCGGATCGCGCAGGAGTGGGTCGGCATGCGGGCCCTGCCCGCGAGCGATCGATGGCATTCGTCGGTCAGGTGACCGATTCCGCCGAGGACGAACAACCGGCCTGACGGGAACAAGCCGCCCTCGTCCGGGGTTGCCGCGCACATGACGAAGCTGGGGCCGCTGGGCGCGACGCTGAACACGACCGGGGCGGAGGCCGTCGCGGCCGCCGCCGAACTCGAGGAACTGGGCTACGCCACGCTGTGGCTGCCGGGCGGGCAGGGGAACAACCTGCCGCTGATCGCCGAGGTGGTCCACGGGACCGCGAAGATCCCGGTCGCAAGCGGGATCCTGCCCGTCGACCGGGTGCCGGCGGCCGAGGTGGCGCGCGCGTACGCGGACCTGCCTGCCGGGCGGTTCGTCGTCGGCCTGGGCGGGGCGCACGGTCCCCGGCCGCTGGCAACGCTGAACGACTACCTCGACGAGATCGACGACACCGTGCCCGCGTCCGCCCGGATCCTCTCGGCGCTCGGCCCGAGGATGCTGGAACTGGCGCGGGACCGCGCGGCGGGCGCCTACCCGTACCTGGTGACGACCGACTACGTCGCCTCGGCGCGCGAGATCCTCGGCCCGGACCGGCAGCTCGTCGTGCTGGTGAACGTCGTCGCCGAGACCGACGCGACGGCCGCGCGGGACACCGTCCGCGCCGGTTCGCTGCCGTTCCTGGCCGGCGTGCCCGGCTACGCGAACAACCTGCGCCGCATGGGCTTCACGGACTCCGACGTCACGGACCTCTCCGACCGCCTGATCGACGGCGTGACGGCCTGGGGCGCCCTCGACACCGTCGTGGCCCGGCTGCGGGAGTACCGGGCCGCGGG
This sequence comes from Amycolatopsis rifamycinica, assembly GCF_000695625.1. Lineage (GTDB taxonomy): Bacteria > Actinomycetota > Actinomycetes > Mycobacteriales > Pseudonocardiaceae > Amycolatopsis > Amycolatopsis rifamycinica. The sequence continues at coordinate 188,896 of NZ_JMQI01000077.1, read as the reverse complement.
CGCGGACCAGGTGGTCGTCCCGGCCGGCGAGGTGCCCCGCGAGTGGTGGCCGGAGCTGGTGACGGCACTGGCCTAGTTCTCCAGCGGCAGGTGGCCGTGACTTTCCGAGAGCCCTAAGGTCGGCTCTCGTATGATCACCGACTTCCTGCTCGACCACTCGGCGCTGGTGCCGGTGGTGTTCGTCCTGGTCGCCGTCGTCTGTGTCGGCGTCGGCGGCCTGGTCGCGCGTGTCCGCCGGGGCCGGCAACGCATCCTCTGGCTGCTCGTGGCCCTGTCGGTGCTGCCCGTCGTCGTGCTGACGCTTGTCCCGGCCGCGGGCCGGGCCGGGCAGTCCGGCTGCGTGGTCCAGTTCTCCGTGCCGACCCTGACCAGGGTGGAACTGCTGGCCAATGTCGCGTTGTTCGTCCCGCCGGTCTTCTTCGCCACGGTGGCCACCCGGCGGCCGCTGCCGATGCTCGCGGCCGGTGCGGGCCTGTCCGCCGCGATCGAGGCCGTGCAGGCCGTGGTGCCCGCCCTCGGGCGCGCCTGCGACACCGGCGACTGGACGATGAACACCCTCGGCACCGTCCTCGCCGTCCTCCTCGCCACGGCCACGATCGCGCTCACCGACCGCGCGCCCGGGCCGGCCGGCGGAAAGACGTCCGGGCTTCGCCGGCGCTGACCCCGTGCCGTGGCGACCGAGCGGTGTCAGCCGCGGATCGCGCGCTGGTAGGCGGCGAGCGCTTCGGCGTCGTCGATGCTGCCGTGGTGGTGGACCTGCACCCAGCGGCCGTCTTCGTAGGCGAAGAACCGTGTCGTGCGGATGCTCAGGGGGACGGTCTCGGTCACGCGGTATTCGCCGGTCTCGCGGCCGGCGAAGACCGCGTGGCCTTCGCCGGAGTACTCGACGATGTCGCCCAACGTGACGGTGACGCGGGCGGGGCCGTGGAAGACGCGGTCGTACAGCTCGGTGATCGCTTCGCCGCCGCGGAGGATGCCGCCGAGCGGGTTGTTCAGCTGGGCCAGGGGATCGCGCGTCCAGACCCGGCGGAATACCTCGAGATCGCGCTGGTTGAAGGCGTAGTAGAAGGATTCGAGCGCGGCCAGCGCCCCCTCCCGGCCGGGCTCGGCAGCTTCGCCGAGTCGGTTGCGCGCGTCGGGGCCGAAAGTGGCTTCGAGGTGCCGGGGCATCGCTGCTCCTACAGTGTTCGATGGAGGTCGACCAGATGAGTGTACGACAATCATCGAACCAATCGTCGAACCAATCGTCGGGCACTGCGCGGGCGCGCGGGCTCACGCACGCGGTCCCGGCGCAGGTTTCGCTGCAGGACGCCTTGGCCGCGGTCGCCGATCCGGTGCGCCGCAGCATCCTGCGCGAGCTGGCGGCCGTGCCGGAGTGGACGAAGGCGTGCGGCACGTTCGACCTGCCGGTGGCCAAGGCGACCCGCAGCCACCACTTCGCCGTGCTGCGCGCGGCGGGCCTGATCGAACAGCGCGACGAAGGCCCGCGGCGGCTCAACCGCCTGCGGCGTCCCGAATTCGACGCCGCCTTCCCGGGGTTGCTCGACCTGGTGCTCAGTCACCCCGGCCCGTGAAGGCCAGCGTGGTGCCCAGGCCGATCATGACGAGACCGCCGGTGCCGCCGACCATTTCCAGCCGCTTCGGCGACCGGGCGAACCACGCGCGGGCCGTGCCGGCGACCAGCGCCCACGCGCTGTCGGTGGCCAGCGCGATCGCGGGCAGGCACAGCCCGAGCAGGAGCATCTGGGCCGGGACCGACCCGGCGGCGGGGTCGACGAACTGGGGCAGCAGCGCGGCCAGGAAGACGATCGACTTCGGGTTCGCGAAGCCCACGACGAAGCCGTCCCGCAGCACGGTCAGCACGCGCCCGGGCGTGGCGCGCACCTTCGCGGCCATCGCGTCGCTCAGCTTCCGGCGGTGGCGCACGGCCTGCATCCCCAGGTACACCAGGTAGACCGCGCCGCCGACCTTGATCGCGGTGAACACCGCCGCGGACGTCGTCACCAGCGCGCCGAGGCCGAACGCGACCGCGACGACCTGCGTGTACACACCCGCGGAGTTGCCGACGACGGTGAGCAGCGCGTCGCGCCGCCCGACGGTGAGCGCGCGGCTGATCGTGAACAGCACGCTCGGCCCGGGAACCACGATCATGAGGAACGTCAGCGCGGCGAAGGCCGCCAAATGCGTGCCGGAGACCATCTCGCGAGGCTATCGCCCGGTCGCGGCAGACGACCAGCCGGTTTTGTCGGTGCCCGGTGGTAGGAAAACGGGGTGCCTCCGAAGATCAGCACCGACCAGCGCCGGGCCCGCCTCGCCGTCCGCCACCACCTCGCCGCGCCCGCGGCCTCGGTGGCCGACGCCGTCGCCGGGGTCGTCGCGCTGCACGCCACCGACCCGGCGACGGTCCACCTGTCCGCGTCCGCGCGGCTCGCCGGTCCGGCGGTGCCCGATGTCGAGCGCGCGCTCTACGAGGAGCGTTCGCTGCTGCGGTTGCTGGGCATGCGGCGCACGGTGTTCGTCACCGGCCTGGAGACGGCGGCGCTGGTGCAGGCGGGCTGCTCGGCGGACATCGAGGTCAAGCAGCGGAAGCTGCTGGAGCAGCACCTCGGGCAGCAGGGGCACCCGGAGAACGTGCCGGAGCCGGGGGCGTGGCTGGCCGACGTCGAGGCGTCGGTCGAAGCGGCCCTGCGCGCCCGCGGTTCGGCGACGGCGCAGCAGCTGAGCGAAGACGAGCCCCGCCTGCGCCAGCAGCTGCTGATGGCGGCGGGCAAGCCGTACGAGGCCATCGGCAACGTGACGAGCCGGGTGCTGTTCCTCCTGGCGGCGGGCGGCCGGATCGTCCGCGGCCGTCCCCGCGGCAGCTGGCTCAGCACCCAGTACGTGTGGCACCCGCTGGACGAGTGGGTCCCGGGCGGGCTGCCACCGTGGGGCGCGGAGGAGGCCCGGGCGGAGCTGGCCCGCCGGTGGCTGCGCGCGTACGGCCCGGCGCCGGTGTCCGACCTGCGGTGGTGGACGGGCTGGACGGCGGGCCAGACGAAGAAGGCGCTGGCGGCGGTGTCGCCGGTGGAGGTCGACATCGAGGGCGTGCCGGGCGTGGCGCTGGCGGACGACCTCGACCCGGTGCCGGTGCCGGCCCCGTGGGTGGCGTTCCTGCCGGCACTGGACCCGACCCCGATGGGCTGGCAGGACCGCGAGTGGTTCCTCGGCCCGCACCGCGCGGCCCTGTTCGACCGCAGCGGCAACATCGGCCCGACGGTGTGGGCGTCCGGCCGGGTGGTCGGCGGCTGGGCCCAGCGTGCCTCGGGGGAGGTGGTGTTCAGGCTGCTGGAGGAGGTGGACGCGGAGACCCGCGCGCTGGTGGATGCGGAGGCGGAGCGGTGCGCGAAGTGGTTCGGGGAGATCCGGGCGGTGCCGCGCTTCCGCACGCCGCTGGAGCGCGAGCTGGCGGGCTGAGCCGTGGCCGGATCCCGTGCCTGGAGGGCGAACCGGCGGCTGAACGGGGGCCGGATCCGTGCCTGGAGCGCGAGCTGGCGGGCTGAACGGGGGCCGGCTCCCGTGCCGCCGGGGCCGCCGGCGCGACCCCGGCCGCGAAGGCTGCGGAGGGGCTCCCGGGTCGCTGGATCGGTCGAGTCATCGACCTCACGTCCCGCCCCCGGAGCGCCCTCCATCGGCCCCCGCGGCCGCCGGGTGGCTGAATCGGTCAAGCCCGGATTCTCGCCCGCCCGCGCGCCCTCGCCGGATCGTCGCCGTTGCCGTCGCTTCCAGCCGGAACCGGGTCCGCACCCGGCGTTCCGCTCGCCGGCGCCGGCTGCCGTCGCCCGGCCCGGAGCACCCCCGGTGACGCCTCGGCTTCTTAATCGATTCTTGACCCGTTCGCCAAGTGGTGGAAGTCTCGTCAGGGCAGTCAGGGACGCGCATGCCCGCACGCTAGGGTGGCCGCGAGCCCGCAAGTCACGGCCGGGGGTCCCGGCCGATCCTCAGAGGAGTGGCAGCAGTGACCGTTCGCGTAGGTGTCAACGGCTTCGGCCGCATCGGCCGCAACTTCTTCCGCGCCGTGCAGGCCAGCGGCCAGGACATCGAGGTCGTCGCCTTCAACGACCTCGGCGACGTCGCCACCATGGCGCACCTGCTGAAGTACGACTCCATCCTGGGCCGGTTCCCGGGTGAGGTCAGCGTCAGCGACGAGGGCATCGTCGTCGACGGCAAGACCATCAAGGCCCTCGCCGAGCGCGACCCGGCCAACCTGCCCTGGGGCGAGCTGAACGTCGACGTCGTCCTCGAGTCGACCGGCTTCTTCACCAACGCCGACGCCGCGAAGGCGCACATCGCCGGCGGCGCCAAGAAGGTCATCATCTCCGCGCCCGCGAAGGGCGAGGACCTGACCATCGTGCTCGGCGTCAACGACGACAAGTACGACGGCTCGCAGGTCATCATCTCGAACGCGTCCTGCACCACCAACTGCCTCGGCCCGCTGGCCAAGGTCCTCAACGACGCCTTCGGCATCGAGCAGGGCCTGATGACCACGGTCCACGCCTACACCCAGGACCAGAACCTGCAGGACGCCCCGCACAAGGACCTGCGCCGCGCCCGCGCCGCCGCCCTGAGCGTCGTCCCGACCTCGACCGGCGCCGCCAAGGCCATCGGCCTCGTCCTGCCGGAGCTGCAGGGCAAGCTGGACGGCTACGCGCTGCGCGTCCCGGTCCCGACCGGCTCGGCCACCGACCTCACGGTCACCCTGTCCAAGGCCGCCACGGTCGAGGAGATCAACGCCGCCTACAAGGCCGCCGCCGAGGGCCCCCTCGCGGGCATCCTGCGCTACTCGGAGGACCCGATCGTGTCGGCGGACATCGTCACCGACCCGGCGTCCTGCATCTACGACGCGCCGCTGACGAAGGTCATCGGCAACCAGGTCAAGGTCGTCGGCTGGTACGACAACGAGTGGGGCTACTCCAACCGCCTCGCCGACCTGGTCAAGCTCGTCGGTTCGAAGCTGTCCTGAACCCGATGAGCGTCAAGAACCTCGACGACCTGCTGGGCGAGGGCGTTCAGGGCCGCTACGTGCTCGTGCGCAGCGACCTGAACGTCCCGCTCGACTCCGACCGCATCACCGACGACGGCCGGGTCCGTGCCGCCCTGCCGACGATCAAGAAGCTCGCCGACGCGGGCGCGAAGGTCGTCGTCACCGCGCACCTCGGCCGCCCCAAGGGCGAGCCGGACCCGAAGTACACCCTCGCGCCCGTCGCCAAGCGGCTTTCGGAGCTGCTCGGCGCCGAGGTCGCGCTGGCCGGTGACCTGGTCGGCGAGTCCGCCAAGGCGCTGACCGGCGGCCTGGCCGACGGCGGCGTCGTCCTGTTGGAGAACGTGCGCTTCGACGCGCGCGAGACCAGCAAGGACGCCGCGGACCGCTCCGAGCTGGCCGCCGAGCTGGGCGCGCTCGTCCCGGGCGGCGCGTTCGTCTCCGACGGCTTCGGCGTGGTCCACCGCAAGCAGGCCTCGGTCTACGAGGTCGCTTCGGTGCTCCCGGCGTACGCGGGCGGCCTGGTGCTGGCCGAGCTGGACGTGCTGAAGAAGCTGACCGACGACGTGCGGCGGCCGTACGTGGTCGTGCTCGGCGGCGCGAAGGTGTCCGACAAGCTCGGCGTCATCGCGAACCTGCTGACCAAGGTCGACCGGCTGCTCATCGGCGGCGGCATGGCGTACACCTTCCTCAAGGCCCAGGGCCACGAGGTCGGCAACTCCCTGCTGCAGGCCGACCAGCTCGACCAGGTGAAGGGCTTCCTCGCCGAGGCCGAGAAGCGCGGCGTCGAACTGGTGCTGCCGGTGGACGTCCTGGCCGCCACGGGGTTCGCGGCCGACGCCGAGCACGAGGTCGTCGCCGCGACCGCGATCCCGGCCGACCGCGAGGGCCTCGACATCGGCCCGGAGACCCGCGAACTCTTCGCGGGCAAGCTGGCCGACGCCGCGACCGTCTTCTGGAACGGCCCCATGGGCGTGTTCGAGTTCGAGGCGTTCTCGGGCGGCACCCGTGCCGTCGCGGAGGCGCTCGTGAAGAGCGACGCGTTCACGGTGGTCGGCGGCGGTGACTCGGCGGCCGCGGTGCGGCAGCTGGGCCTGCCCGAGGACGGCTTCTCGCACATCTCCACCGGCGGCGGGGCCTCGCTGGAGTACCTCGAAGGCAAGGAACTGCCGGGCGTGACCGCTCTGGAGGAGAAGAACTAGTGGCACGCAAGCCGTTCATCGCCGGCAACTGGAAGATGAACCAGAACCACCTCGAGGCGATCGCGCTGGTGCAGAAGATCGCCTTCGCGCTGCCGGAGAAGTACTACGCGAAGGTCGACGTGGCGGTGCTGCCGCCGTTCACCGACATCCGCAGCGTGCAGACCCTGGTCGACGGCGACAAGCTGTCGCTGACCTACGGCGCGCAGGACGTCGCGCCGCAGGACTCGGGCGCCTACACGGGCGACATCTCCGGGCCGATGCTGGCCAAGCTGGGCTGCAAGTTCGTCACGGTCGGGCACTCGGAGCGGCGCGAATACCACGCCGAGTCCGACGAGCTTGTCAACAAGAAGGTCAAGGCCGCGCTCAAGCACGGCATCACGCCGATCCTCTGCATCGGGGAGAAGCTCGAGGTCCGCGAGGCCGGCGAGCACATCCACCACACCACGACGCAGCTGATCGAGGGCCTGAAGGGCCTCAAGGCGGAGCAGGTCTCCGGCGTGGTCGTCGCGTACGAGCCGGTCTGGGCGATCGGCACCGGCAAGGTCGCGTCGTCGGCCGACGCCGAAGAGGTCTGCAAGGCCATCCGCGCCACCCTCCAGGAGAAGTACGGCGACGAGGTCGCTTCGTCCGTCCGGGTGCTCTACGGGGGATCGGTGAAGTCGGGCAACATCAGCGAACTGGTGGCCTGCGAGAACATCGACGGTGCCCTGGTCGGCGGAGCGAGCCTCGACGGCGAGGAGTTCACGAAACTCTGCGCACTCGCCGCGGGCGGGCCGCTGCCCTGATCGAGGCCACGACCGGGTAGCCTGTGTATCCGGTCCGTCACACAGCAGTGGACGAGTCCAGGGGTACGGTGGTGGTCGGAAACGACCATGCCGTACCCCTGCATTCTCCTAGAGCCCAGAGGATGACATGAAGCTGTTCCTGCAAATCCTGTTGATCGTCACCAGCGTCTTCCTGGTGGTCGCGGTGCTGCTGCACCGGGGCCGGGGCGGTGGCCTGTCGTCGCTGTTCGGCGGTGGGATGCAGTCGAGCCTGGCCGGGTCGAGCGTGGCCGAGAAGAACCTCGACCGGATCACCCTGGGCCTGGGCGCCGTCTGGCTGATCAGCATCGTGGGCCTGGGTCTGCTGCTCAAGGTGTGAGGCGTCCGGCGTTCCGCCGCCGGCCGCGACCGGGTCCAGGCGGTGGGGCGCAGCGATTCGGCGTGCCTATTGGGGGGCGCGCCGCCGATTCCTAGGTGTGAGGATTCATGGTTGGCGGTAACGCGATTCGGGGCACCCGGGTGGGTGCCGGTCCTACGGGCGAATCGGAACGAGGGGAATCGGCGCCGCGACGCCGCATCTCCTACTGGTGTGCCAACGGGCACGAGGCTCGGCCGTCGTTCGCGCTCGACGCGGAGATTCCCGACGAGTGGGACTGCCCCCGCTGCGGGCTCCCGGGCGGGCAGGACGAGAAGAACCCGCCGGCCGCGCCGCGGACCGAGCCGTACAAGACGCACCTGGCCTACGTGAAGGAGCGGCGCAGCGACGCCGACGGCGAGGCCATCCTGGCGGAGGCGCTCGACCGCCTGCGCAAGCGCCGGGAAATCCTCTAGCGGTTCAAGCTGGAAGCCACCCCGAGGGAAGCGGACCCCTCGAGGTGGCTTTTCGCGCGCCCGAACAGGCCTCACCCGTGATCAGAGAGCCGACACGCGTGATTGGGAGGTCGACACGCGTGATTAGAAAGCCGACACGGCGCTGAGTCCGTGTCGACCCTCCAATCACGCGTGTCGACCTCTGGATCACGCGTGTCGGCTGGTCGGTCACGGGCTCCGGGAATGTCGGTGCCCGCCGGTAGGCTGGATATCGGGGGCCGGAGGTCAGCGGTCCAGGGGGTAGCGGGCTCGGACGCGGAAGCCGCCGTCCTCGGTTCCCGACGTCTCGAAGCTTCCGCCCAGGAGGCGGGCTCGCTCGGCCAGCCCCGTCAGGCCGTGGCCGCCTGAGGGCAGGCCGTCCGTCGGGCGGCTGGCCCGCTCGTTGCGGACCTCGATCTTGAGCGCTCCGTGCTCACCCTGGATGCGGATCGTCGCCGTCGCGCCCGGGGCGTGCTTGTGGACGTTCGTCAAGCACTCCTGCACCGTGCGGTAGGCCGCCGCCGACACCTGGTTCGGCAGGGCCTCCGGCAGGTGCTCCACCGTCAGGTGCACCGGGACGTCGGACGTGCGGATCAGCCGGTCGAGCTCGTTGATGCCCGGCCGCGGGCCATCGTCGTCCGAGCCGGCGCGCAGCACGCTGACCAGGGACCGCAGCTCCTCCAGCGTCCGCTTGGACAGCGTGCGGATGACCTGCGCGGTCTCCAGCGCCCGGTCGTCGGTGGTCTGGGCCTGCAGGGCGCCGGCCTGCATGGCGATCAGCGTGATCTGGTGCGAGACGACGTCGTGCATCTCGCGGGCCAGCCGGGCGCGTTCCTCGGCGCGGACGGCGTCGGCGTGGAAGCGGCGCTCGCGGTCGCGGCTCGTGGCCAGCTCGGCGAGCTTGTTCGAAATCTCGGTCCGCGCGCCGACGAGCAGGCCGATGGCGATCGGCATGCCGGCGACGAGGACGCCGTAGATGCCGTCGAGGATGTGCTCGCGCCAGCTGAGCTCGGCGAAGTCCTCCAGCGGCCACTGCACGAACCGGCACATCCAGACCAGCGCCGCGCCGACCCAGGTTTGCCAGTGCAGCTGGCGGCGGGTGGCGAGCATGCCGAGCGTGATCATCGACGCGAGCTGGGCCCAGCCGGCCAGGAAGCCGGGGACCGCGACGAGCACGGCGAGGAACGGGAACTTCCGGCGGAACACCACCGCGAGGCAGGCCGCGCCGGACAGGTAGATCGAGTACGGCTGGGCCTTCTCCGGAATGACCAGCCAGACGTCGAGGACGGCCAGGATGACCGCGGCCGCCTCGATGGCGAAGGTGACCACAGCGGGGCGGGGCACCGAGCCGAACAGGCTCAGGCCACGCTTGCGCACCCGCTCGGCGGCCGATGGCCCCGAGCCGGCGATCGAGATGCCTGGAATCGAGAGTCCCTCTGTACTCATCGCTGGCGACCCCATTCGTCTTGTGGACTTGTTGGTGAGAGGCGCTCAGGGCCCGATCGGGACGCGCAGGGACGAACAAATGTGCGGATGCTAACGAGGTGGCGTACGGAGACAGTTAGTTTCACCCGCCGTCGGTGTTCCGGCGTCCGGATTCCGTAATCGGCTGGGCCGTCCGGGGGATGGTTGGCGGCGGTTGCTACCCAGGGTAGGAGATCTACTGCCCAGGGTGCGCCAAGACGACCACATCGTGGGAATCATGTTACCCACGTGTGGTCGCCTTGGGCACCCGGTTCTCAGGCCGCCATGGACCCGAGGTCGTCGCTCAACAGGTCGTGCAGGCCGGACGCGCAGGCTTTCGCCGTCTCGATCGACCGCGGCAGCATTCCGGCCTCGTACGCCCGGACGGCGTCCCCGACGCTCGGTGCCGTGGCCAGCGCGGTCGCCAGCTCGGTGCCGTCGAGCAGGGCGAGGTTCGCGCCGACGCCGAGCGGCGGCATCAGGTGCGCGGCGTCGCCGAGCAGGGTGAGCCCGGGCGACGTCGTCCAGGCGTGCGGCACCGGCAGCACGTGGAGCGGCCGGTGCGCGAACCCGCCGTCGTGCTCGCGCAGGTACGCGAGCAGGTCCGGGTGCCAGCCGGCGTACCGCTCGAGCAGGCGGTCCCGCACCGCGTCCGCGGCGGCGAAGTCGAGGCCGGCGGCCCAGTCCTCGGGGGCGTAGAAGGTGGCGTAGCAGCGGATGTGGCCGGTGCTGGTGCGCTGCGCGATGAGCACCTTCCCGTCGACCTTCGTCATCATCGTCCCCTGGCCGGTCATCGCGGCGAGCGCCGGATGACGGCGGTCGGCGTCGTCGAGGCCGAACTCCACGAACGTGACCCCGCTGTACTCGGGCCGCACGCCGGTGAGGGCGCGCCGGACGCGGGACCACGCGCCGTCCGCGCCGACGACCAGGTCGAAGTCCTGGGAGACGCCGTCGGCGAAGGTCAGCCGGGCGCCGATGCCGGTCGCGGTGACGTCGGCGACCGGCCGTCCCCAGCGGACGGTGCCGGGGGAGAGCGAGTCCAGCAGGATGCCGCGGAGCTGGCCGCGGTCGATTTCGGGGCGCGATTCGTCGCCTTCGGCGGGCAGTTCGTCGATGACGGCTTCCGCGGTGTGCGGGTCGAGTGCGCGCATCTGCTGGCCTTCCGGCCGGGCCAGCGCGCGGAACTGTTCGGTCAGGCCGGCGGTGCGCAGGGCGACTTGGCCGGTGTCGGCGTGCATGTCGAGGGTGCCGCCCTGTGGCCGCGCACCGGCGGCGGGTTCCTGTTCGAAGACGGCGACGTCGAGGCCGTGGAGCTGGAGGACGCGGGCGCAGGCGAGCCCGCCCAGGCCGGCGCCGGCGATCGCGATACGAGGAAAGGTCATGTCACTACAAAAGCAGAGTCACTCAAAAAGTGCAACGACTTAACTTTTTGAGTGAGTTAGACTTCAGCCCATGACCGAAGTGACCGGGCGCCGGGAGCGCAAGAAGGCGCAGACCCGCAAAGCCCTCGCCGACGCCGCGCTCGAGCTGTTCCTCGAGCGCGGCTACGAGAAGGTCGGGGTGAAGGAGGTCGCGGACGCCGCGGACGTCTCGGTGACGACGTTGTTCAAGTACTTCCCCAGCAAGGAAGCCCTGGTCTTCGACCAGGACGAAGACATCGAGGCGGGCCTGGTCGGCGCGGTGCACGGACGGCCGCCGGGGTGCACGGTCGTCGACGCCCTGCGCGAGCACCTGCTGCGCGTCTCCAAGGACGCCCCCGGCGACGAGTTCCTGCACCTCATCGAGAGCGAGCCGGCGCTGCGCGACTACGCCCGGCGGATGTGGATGCGCCACGAGACGGCGCTCGCCCGCGCGATCGCCGAGGCGACCGGCGCCCCGGAGGGCGACATCGCCTGCGCGGCCCTGGCGCGGTTCGCGCTGGCGTCGCGCGAGCTGATCCTGGCCGACAGCCACCCCCGCCAGGCGGCGGAGGAGATCTTCGCCCGCTTGCAGCGTGGCTGGGGCACGGAGTGAGGACTCGCGAACGAAGGAAGGCCCCCTGCCGGAGCAGAGGGCCTTCACCGGATACCACTCAAGCCGTGGGCGGCTGGTACACCTTCGTGAGCTTGCCCGCCGCGGCGCGGTCCAGCAGCCACAACGTCCGCCGGTGCCCGCGGGCTCCGGCCACCGGCAGCTGCACCTCACCGGCGCCCGCCAAAGCCAGCGCCACCGCGTCGGCCTTCGCCTCGCCGGCCGTCAACAGCCACACGTCACGCGCCCGCCGGATCGCCGGCAGGGTCAGCGACACCCGGGTCGGCGGCGGCTTCGGGCAGTTGCGCACCGCCACCACCGACCGCTCGGTCTCGTACACCGCCGGGGACTCGGGGAACACCGACGCGGTGTGCCCTTCGCCGCCGAGGCCCAGCAGCATGATGTCGAACGACGGCACGTCGCCGTGGTCCTCCGGGCCCGCCTGGGACGCCAGCACGTCGGCGTAGGCCGCGGCCGCCGCGTCGACGTCGTCCCCGAACTCCCCGTCGGACGGCGCCATCACGTGGACCCGCTTCGGGTCCAACGGGACGTGGTCCAGCAGCGCCTCACGGGCCTGTTTCTCGTTCCGCTCGTCCGAGTCCGCGGGGACGAACCGCTCGTCGCCCCAGTAGATGTCCAGGCGGGACCAGTCGATCGCGTCGCGGGCCGACGAAGCCCGCAGCTCCGACAGCACCGCGATCCCGGTGCCGCCGCCGGTCAGCACCAGCGACGCCGAACCCTTGGCCGCCTGGACGTCCACCAGGCGCGTCACCAGACGGGCCGCCGCGGCGGCCGCCAGGAGGTCCTGGTTCGCGTAGACGACCACTTCCGTCTTGCTCATTTCTTGGCACCCGAGGCAGCCGAGGCGCCCGAGGCAGCCGAGCCGGCCGCGGCCGCCGGGGACGTCACGTCCGCCTTGGGCGGTGCGCCCGTCTTGCCGTTCGTGCCCGACGTGATCTTGCCCAGGCCGTGCAGGGCCGCCTCGTAGACCTCGTCCGGGTCGAGCCGGCGCAGCTCCTCGACGAGGCAGTCCTGCGTGCTGCGCCGCTGCAGGGCGATGCGGCGGGTCGGCTGGCCCGGCTGGGTCAGCGTGCCCACGCGGCCGTCCGGGCGGTGCAGTTCCACCGGACCCGACCGGCGGTCGAGCGTCACCGAGATGATCCCGGCCGCGCCCGAGCTCTTGACCCGCTTGACCGGCACCTTCAGGTATTCGGCCAGCCAGGCGGCCAGCAGCTCGGTCGACGGCGAGTCGGCCTCGCCGGTCACCGTCGCGGCGGTGATCTTCTCGTACGGCGGCAGGTCCAGTGCCGAGACGAGCTGGGCGCGCCAGTGCGTCAGGCGCGTCCAGGCCAGGTCGGTGTCGCCTTCGGTGTACGCCTTCGCCCGCGTGGTCAGCGCCTTGACCGGGTTCTTCTCCGCGGCCGAGTCGGTGATCCGGCGCTGGGCCAGCTCGCCGAGCGGGTCCTTGTCCGGGTCCTTCGGGCCCGGCCCGGGCCACCAGCAGACGATCGGCGCGTCCGGCAGCAGCAGGGGCACCACCGCGCTCTGACCCTGCGCGGCCAGCGCGCCGTAGAGGCGCAGCACGATGACCTCGCTCGCGCCGGCGTCGCCGCCGACCCGGATCTGGCCGTCGATGCGCGGGGCCGCCGTGCGGGCGCCCTTGGCGACCACGATCACCCGCGACGGGTGTTCGCGGCTCGCGCCGTTGGCGGCCTCGATGGCCTCTTCGAGATGGGCGTCGTCGTCGGCCACGATCACCAGCGTCAGGACGCGCCCCAGCGCGACCTGGCCGCCCTGTTCGCGGATCTCCACCAGCTTCTTGTTGAGTGCCGAGGTCGTGGTCGACGGCAGGTCGATGATCACGGGCGCCTCCATTTCCGGCCGGTGCGCTCCAGCATTTCGTCGGCGGACGGCGGGCCCCACGTGCCCGGCGCGTACTGCTCCGGCGCGCCTTCCTTCGCCCAGTGGTCGAGGATCGGGTCGAGGATCTTCCAGGAGAGCTCGACCTCTTCGTTGACCGGGAACAGCGACGGCTCGCCGAGCAGGACGTCCAGGATGAGCCGCTCGTAGGCCTCGGGGGAGGACTCGGTGAAGGCGTGCCCGTAGCCGAAGTCCATCGTGACGTCGCGGACCTCCATCGTGGTCCCCGGCACCTTCGAGCCGAATCGCAGCGTGATGCCCTCGTCCGGCTGGACCCGGATGACCAGCGCGTTCTGCCCCAGCTCCTCGGTCGACGTCGAGTCGAACGGCAGGTGCGGCGCCCGCTTGAACACGACGGCGATCTCGGTGACGCGGCGGCCGAGCCGCTTGCCGGTGCGCAGGTAGAACGGCACCCCGGCCCAGCGGCGGTTCTGCACCTCGAGGGTCACCGCCGCGTAGGTCTCGGTCTTCGAGTCCTTCGCGAAACCTTCTTCCTGCAGCAGGCCCGGCACCTTCGTGCCGCCCTGCCAGCCGCCCGCGTACTGGCCGCGTGCGGTGGTTTCGCTCAGCGGGCCGACCGGCGTGACGCCGGAGAGCACCTTGATCTTCTCCGCGCGCAGGGCCCGCGGCTCGAACGACAGCGGCTCCTCCATCGCGGTGAAGGCCAGCAGCTGCAGCAGGTGGTTCTGGATGACGTCCCGGGCGGCGCCGATGCCGTCGTAGTACCCCGCGCGGCCGCCGAGGCCGATGTCCTCGGCCATGGTGATCTGCACGTGGTCGACGTAGTTGGCGTTCCAGATCGGCTCGAACAGCTGGTTGGCGAAGCGCAGCGCCAGGATGTTCTGCACCGTCTCCTTGCCGAGGTAGTGGTCGATGCGGAACACCGACTCCTCGGGGAAGACGTCGTTGACGATCGCGTTGAGCTCTTCGGCGCTCTTCAGGTCGTGGCCGAAGGGCTTCTCGATGACCACGCGCCGCCAGGTCTTCTCGTCGGCGTTCGCCAGCCCGGAGCGGGCCAGCTGCTTGGTGACCACCGGGAACGCGCCGGGCGGGATCGACAGGTAGAACGCGGTGTTGCCGCCGGTGCCGCGTTCCTCGTCGAGGTCGCGGACCGTCTTCGCGAGCCGGTCGAAGGCCTCGTCGTCGTCGAAGGTGCCCTGCACGAACCGGATGCCTTCGGCGAGCCGGTTCCACACCGACTCCTTGAACGGCGTCCGCGCGTGCTCCTTGACCGAGTCGTGCACGAGCTCGCCGAAGTCCTGGTGCTCCCAGTCGCGCCGGGCGAACCCGACGAGGGAGAAGCCCGCGGGCAGCAGCCCGCGGTTGGCCAGGTCGTAGATGGCGGGCATCAGCTTCTTGCGGGCCAGGTCGCCGGTGACGCCGAAGATCACCAGGCTGGACGGCCCGGCGATCCGCGGGAGCCGCTTGTCCCGCGGATCGCGCAGCGGGTTGCGCCAGGTCACGCGCCCACCTCCTGTACCGCGCGGACGACGGCCGCGAGGCCCGCGGCCCGGTCGGTCAGGTGCAGGCGCAGCACCGGGCGGCCGTGCTCGGCGAGCACCTGCCCGTCGCCGAGGGCCTGGGCGTGCTGCAGCTGCCCCAGCGTGTAGGGCCGGTCCGGCACGTCGAGGTCCTGCCCGACGGCGCCGGTGAGCTGCAGGAACACGCCGTTCTGGTGGCCGCCCTTGTGGTACTGGCCGGTGGAGTGCAGGAACCGCGGGCCCCAGCCGAACGTCGTCTGCTTCCCGGTGCGCTTGGCGATCTCGGCGCGCAGCAGGGACGTCGACGCGTCGTCGAGCCGGTCGAGGTAGGCCTGCACCGCGATGTAGCCCGCGTCCGGCGCCGAGGCGAAGAACGCCCGGAGCACGTCGGTCAGGCTGCCCTCGGTGGAAACGCCGTCACTGCCGAAGATCTCGACCGCGCCGTCCACATTGGACGCCGTCTCGCCGCCCTTCAGCTTCTCCGGGTCGTCCAGCAGCGCGCGAGCCGCCTTCTTGGCCGCCTCGACGTCCGGCTGGTCGAACGGGTTGATCCCGATCAGCCGGCCGGCCAGCGCGGTGGCGAACTCCCAGAGCAGGAACTGCGCGCCCAGCGAGCCGGTGACGGCGATCTTCGCCGCCCCCTGCGGGCTGCCGACCGCGGTGGCCGTGGCGTCGTCGCCGGCGTCGGCGAAGCCGGCCGCCTCCGGGCCCTCGACCGCGACCGGCAGCAGGCCGGTGCCCTGCTTGCCGGTGGACTCGGCGATCAGCTGCTCCGCCCAGTCCGGGAAGCCCTTGATGCCCGAGCCGGTGTCGGCCAGCACGACCTTCTCGGCACCGGCCTCGTGCGCGGCGGCCCAGGCGGCGGCCAGCTTGACCGCCGGGTTCTCGGCCGAGTCCGCGGCGAGCTGCTCGGCCACCGAAGCGGCCTGGTCGAGCAGCCGGGCGACGTCCGCGCCGGCCAGGCCGGCCGGGACGAGCCCGAACGCGGTCAGGGCCGAGTAGCGGCCGCCGACGTGCGGGTCGGCGAGGAACACCTTGCGGTATCCCTCCTTTTCGGACAGTTCCTGGAACGGCGAGCCCGGGTCGGTGACGACCACGATGCGCCGCGCCGCGTCGATCCCCGCGTCGGCGAACGCCTTCGCGAAGATGCGCCGGTGGCTGTCGGTCTCGACGGTGCCGCCCGACTTCGACGACACCACGATCACCGTGCGCTCGAGGTCGCCGGCCAGCGCGTCGGCGACCTGGCCGGGGTCGGTGGTGTCGAGGACGGTCAGCGCGACGCCGTCGGTCGCGGTGATCACCTCCGGCGCCAGCGACGACCCGCCCATGCCGGCCAGCACGACCCGGTCGACGCCTTCACTCCGCAGCTCGGTCCGCAGCGCCTCGATCTCGCCGATCAGCGGCCGCGACGACTTGTGCAGCGTCGTCCACGACAGCCGGATCGACGCCTCGGATTCGGCGTCCGGCCCCCAGAGCGTCGCGTCCTGCGCCGCCAGCTTCGAGGCGGCCTGGTCGGCGACCAGCCGCTCGGCCAGCGGCGCGGCCCGCTCCGCCAGTGCGGCGTCCACGATCTCGACGCCGGTTTTCTCACCTGTCGTCATGTCGTGCTTCAGCCCTTCGCCTGCTCGAGCTGCCCGTTCACGGTGTCCAGAAGCTCGGTCCACGACTTCTCGAACTTCTCGACGCCCTCGTTCTCCAGCGTCAGGAAGACGTCGCGGATGTCGATGCCGACGGCCTCGAGCTGGTCGAAGACCTTCTGCGCGTCCTTGCCGTGGCCGCTGACCCGGTCGCCCTGGAGGTCGGCGTGCTCCGCGACGGCGTCGAGGGTCTTCTCCGGCATGGTGTTGACGGTGTTCGCCACCACCAGGTCGTCGACGTACAGCGTGGGGGAGTAGTCCGGGTTCTTCACCCCGGTCGAGGCCCACAGCGGGCGCTGCGCGTTGGCGCCGTCGGCCGCGAGGGCCTTCCAGCGGTCCGAGGCGAACAGCTCCTCGAAGGCCGCGTAGGCGAGGCGGGCGTTGGCGACGGCCGCCTTCCCGCGCAGGGCCAGTGCCTCGTCGGTGCCGATGGCTTCCAGGCGCTTGTCGATCTCGGTGTCCACGCGGGAGACGAAGAACGACGCCACCGAGTGGATGCCGCGCAGGTCGTGGCCGTTGGCCTTCGCCTGCTCCAGGCCCGCGAAGTAGGCCTCGATGACCTTCTTGTAGCGCTCGACCGAGAAGATCAGCGTGACGTTGACGCTGATGCCCTCGGCGAGGGTGGCGGTGATCGCCGGCAGGCCCTCTTCGGTGGCCGGGATCTTGATCAGCACGTTCGGCCGGTCGACGGTCTTCCACAGGTCCTTCGCCTCGGCCACCGTCTTGTCGGTGTCCTTGGCCAGCCGCGGGTCGACCTCGATCGAGACACGGCCGTCGACGCCGTTCGTGGCCGTGTAGACGTCGCGGAACAGGTCCGCGGCGTTGCGCACGTCGGTCGTCGTCAGGTCGCGGATGGTCGCCTCGACGTCGGCGCCCTGGGCGGCCAGCTCCCGGGTCCGCTCGTCGTAGGCGTCACCCTTCGACATCGCGTTGGCGAAGATCGTCGGGTTGGTCGTCACGCCGACGACGTGCTTGTCGCGGATCAGCGCGGCCAGGTTGCCGGTGTTGAGGCGTTCACGCGAGAGGTCGTCGAGCCAGATGGATACGCCGGCCTCGGACAGCTGAGCGAGCTTGTCGGTGCTCATGTGCTGTGTCATCCCCTTCAGGAATTCTTGGTGTTCTGGATCGAGCGGCGGGCGGCCTCGACGACGGCTTCCGCGGTGAACCCGAACTCACGGAACAGTGTGGCGGCATCGGCGGAGGCGCCGAAGTGCTCGATCGAAACGTTCACCCCGGCGTCACCGGTGAAGCGGTGCCACGACTGGGCGACGCCCGCCTCGACGGACACGCGGGCCTTCACGCCGGCCGGGATGACGGATTCGCGGTACGCCGCGTCCTGCGCGTCGAACCACTCGACGCACGGCATGGACACGACGCGCGCCTTGACGCCGTCGGCGTCCAGGGTCTTCTTCGCCTCGACCGCCAGCTGGACCTCGGAGCCGGTGGCGATGAGGACCACGTCCGGGGTGCCGTCGGAGTCGGCCAGGACGTAGCCGCCCTTGGCGACGCCCTCGGCGCTGGTGCCCTCGAGCACCGGCACGTTCTGGCGGGTCAGCGCCAGCCCGGACGGGTGCTCGGTGTCCTCCAGCACGGCCTTCCAGGCGTAGGCGGTCTCGTTGGCGTCCGCCGGGCGGACGACGTTGAGGCCCGGGATCGCCCGCAGCGCGGAGAGCTGCTCGATCGGCTGGTGCGTCGGGCCGTCCTCGCCGAGGCCGATCGAGTCGTGCGTCCACACGTAGGTGACCGGCGCCTTCATCAGCGCGGCCAGCCGGACCGGCGGGCGCATGTAGTCGGAGAAGATGAGGAACGTCGCCCCGTACGGGCGGGTGCCGCCGTGCAGCGCGATCCCGTTGAGGATCGAGCCCATGGCGTGCTCGCGGACGCCGAAGTGCAGCGTCCGGCCGTACGGGTTGGCCTGCCACATGTCGGTGGCGGCCTTCTCGGGACCGAACGAGTCGGCGCCCTTCATCGTCGTGTTGTTGCTCTCGGCCAGGTCGGCCGAGCCGCCCCACAGCTCCGGCAGCGGCTCGGCGAGGGCGTTGAGCACCTCACCGGAGGCCTTGCGGGTCGCGACGCCCTTGGGGTCCGGGTCCCACTTCGGCAGGTTGTCGGCGAAGCCCTCGGGCAGCGTGCGGGTGGCCATCCGGTCGCCGAGCTTCTTGCGCTCCGGGTTGGCGGCGGCCCAGGCCTCGTACTTCTCCTGCCACTCGGCGTGCGCGGCCCGGCCGCGCTCGGCGGCCTGGCGGGTGTGCTTGAGCACGTCGTCCTCGACCTGGAACGACTGCTCCGGGTCGAAGCCGAGGATCTTCTTCACCGCGGCGACCTCTTCGCCGCCCAGTGCGGCGCCGTGCGCCTTGCCGGTGCCCATCTTCTTCGGGGCCGGGTAGCCGATGACGGTCCGCAGCGCGATGAACGACGGCCGCTGCGTCTCGGCCTTGGCGGCCTTGATGGCCTCCTCGATCGCGACGACGTCCTCGCCGCCCTCGACGACCTGGGTGTGCCACCCGTAGGCCTCGTAGCGCGCGACGGTGTCCTCGGACAGGGCGATGTTGGTGTCGTCCTCGATCGAGATCTTGTTGTCGTCGTAGAAGACGATCAGGTTCCCCAGCTCCTGGCGGCCCGCGATGGACGAGGCCTCGGAGGTGACGCCCTCTTCGATGTCGCCGTCGGAGGCGATCACGTAGATGTGGTGGTCGAAGATGCTCTCGCCGGGGGCGGCGTCCGGGTCCAGCAGGCCGCGCTCGCGGCGGGCCGCCATCGCCATGCCCACGGCGTTGGCCAGGCCCTGGCCGAGCGGGCCGGTGGTGGTCTCGACGCCGTCGGTGTGGCGGTACTCCGGGTGACCCGGGGTCTTGGAGCCCCACTTGCGCAGCTGCTTGAGGTCCTCGAGCTCGAGGCCGTAGCCGGCGAGGAACAGCTGGATGTAGAGGGTGAGGCTCGAGTGGCCGGCCGAGAGCACGAACCGGTCGCGGGCCGGCCAGTGCTGGTCGTTCGGGTCGTGCCGCATGGTGCGCTGGAAGAGCGTGTAGGCGAGCGGCGCCAGGCTCATCGCGGTGCCGGGGTGGCCGCTGCCGCAGTTCTCCACCGCGTCGGCGGCGAGCACCCGGACGGTGTCCACGGCCCGGGTGTCGGTGTCGGTCCAGTCGGCGGGCGTGTTGCGCCGGAGGAGTGGGTTGTTCTCGCTGGTAGTGGCGGTTTCGGACACTGAACTCCAACTCCCGGTCATGATGGTTGCGGCTGGTCTTCCTCGTTCCGGTTACCCGTACGCGCGGCTACTTATCTCAATCGATCCCGAAGGGACGATATTCCTGCTCGCGGCCATGCGCAGGGGCAATCGCGGCCCGTCGCGGCCAGCCTAGTGCTTGGGCCGGTCGAGGACCCGCGATCACCCACGCGATTCACCACGTCTAACATCGGTTCAGGGTTCAGTAGGGCTGGTTCTTCGGCTACCCGGACTGTCCCGCCCGAACCTGACTCAGGGAGTGAAATGTCGCCGGTGAACGCTGCGCACGGACGCAGTGAAGACACCAGCGCCGTGCACCCGACCGGTGAACGACCGCACGGTGAGCGGCGCAGCCTCCGCCGGGTCGTCGGCGCCTATGCCGCGCTGGCCAAACCCCGGGTGATCGAGCTCCTGCTGGTGACCACCATCCCGGCGATGTTCCTCGCCGGCCGTCAGATCCCCTCGCCGTGGCTGGTCCTGGCCACGCTGGTCGGCGGGACGATGGCCGCGGGCAGCGCGAACGCGCTCAACTGCGTGATCGACGCGGACATCGACAAGGTGATGAACCGCACGAAGCGCCGCCCGCTGGTCAAGGACTCGGTGCCCCGCCGCGGCGCGCTGGTCTTCGGCCTGGTGATGGGCGTCGCCTCGGCCGTCGTGCTTTATCTCACGGTCAACCTGCTCTCGGCGGTCCTGGCGATCGCGACGATCCTCTTCTACATCTTCGTCTACACGCTCGGCCTCAAGCGGCGCACGTCACAGAACGTGGTCTGGGGCGGCGCGGCGGGCTGCATGCCGGTGGTGATCGGCTGGGCCGCCGTCACCGGCACGGTCCAGTGGCCGGCGTTCGTGATGTTCGGCGTGATCTTCTTCTGGACGCCTCCGCACACGTGGGCGCTGGGCATGAAGTACCGCGACGACTACGAGCGCGCCGGCGTCCCGATGCTGCCGGTGGTCGCCACCGCCCAGCACGTCGCCCGCCAGATCGTCATCTACTCGTGGGTGATGGTGGCGTGGACGCTGCTGCTGCTCCCGGTGACGTCCTGGCTGTACGGCACGTTCGCGATCCTGGCGGGCGGCTGGTTCCTCTTCTACGCGCACAGCCTGCAGGCGGCGGTGCGGCGCGGCGAGGAGACCAAGCCGATGGCGCTGTTCCACCGGTCGAACACGTACCTGATGATCGTGTTCGTCGCCCTGGCCGTCGACTCGGCGATCGGGCTGCCGACGCTCGGCCTGCCGTTCTGAATCCGGTTCTGAGACGGATCGGGACCGCGGTCACCGCGGTCGTCGTCCTCGGCCTGCTGGTTCTCCTCGGCCGCGGGAAGCTCCCGGCCCTGGACGAGAGCCTGCTCACCGGCGGCTGCGCCATCCCGAAACGGATCACCGCGGTCCCCGGCCCGGCGCCCGACGGCGGCGGTGTGCGCGTCGCCGAGCAGGGCCCGGGTGCCGCCGTGCTGGAGAACACCAGCGCCCTCGCCGCCTACCGGATCGCGGTGACGTCCGGCACCCGGACCGCCGAAGTGCCGGTGCTGCTCCCGGGACAGCGGATCGGCGTCGCGCTCGACCGGCCGGTCCCCGGCCCGGTGATCTGGCTCGCCCCCGAGGCCCTGGGCGGCTTCACCCCGGTGACCGCCACCGTGGTGCCGGGTGGCGTCCGCTACCACTCCGGGAACTGCCGCGCGCTGACCAGCCGCGGTGCCGCCGTGCTCTTCCGCGACGCGACCGGGCGCATCACCCGCGGCGAGCAGCTGCCGCCGTCGAGCGTGTCGTGCGCGCCGGGGGAGCGGGTGCTGCCCGGGGGCGCCCCGGGTGCCGAGGTCTTTCCCTACTGCGACCTGCGGACGGAATGATCGCGCCGCGGGCGCCGTTAAACTTCGTTGGCTCTTTTCCTCGAGGCGAAAGCAGGATCTTTGTCTTCGGACGACTTCTCCGCCGAGCTCGCCCGCGAGCAGGCGTACGTCACCACCCTCTACACGAAGCTCGACGCCGAGCGCCTCGAAGCCCAGCGCCGCCTCGACGAGACGCTGCGGCAGACCGGCGGCACGCCGCAGGCCCGCACCGAGCGTGACGTCGCCACGACCCTCTACACCGACCGGCTCGCCCAGCTCGGCTCCGTCGAGCAGGGGCTGGCCTTCGGACGGCTCGACTTCGTCCCCGAAAGCGCCGAGGAGACCACCTACATCGGCCGGCTCGGGCTGTTCGACGAAGACGACGACTACAAGCCGCTGCTCGTCGACTGGCGGGCGCCGGTCGCGCGGCCGTTCTACCTGGCCACCGCGGCGTCACCGGAAGGGGTGCGGCGACGGCGGCACCTGCGGTCGCTGAGCCGCAAGGTCACCGGCTTCGACGACGAGATCCTCGACCTCACCGCCGCCGACCAGGGCCAGGACCTGGGGCTGGCCGGCGAAGCCGCGCTGCTGGCCGCGCTCGAGCAGCGCCGCACCGGCGAGATGAGCGACATCGTCGCGACCATCCAGGCCGAGCAGGACCGCATCATCCGCGCCCCGCTCGGCGGCGTCATGGTCGTGCAGGGCGGCCCGGGCACCGGCAAGACCGCCGTCGCGCTGCACCGCGCGGCCTACCTGCTCTACACCCACCGCCAGCAGCTCACCACCCGCGGCGTGCTCGTCGTCGGCCCGAACAGCACGTTCCTGCGCTACATCGGCCAGGTGCTGCCGTCGCTGGGCGAGACCGGCGTGCTGCTCGCCACCATCGGCCAGCTCTACCCGGGCCTGACCGCCGACGGCGTCGAGCCGCGCGAGACGACCGAGGTCAAGGGCCGGCTGGTGATGGCCGACGTGCTGGCCAACGCCGTGCGCGACCGCCAGCGCGTGCCCGAGCCCGTCATGGAGATCGAGTACGAGCACGACGTGCTGCGGCTGGACCGCAAGACGTGCACCGAAGCCCGGACCCGCGCCCGCCGCTCGCGGCGCCCGCACAACCCGGCGCGGCGCCTGTTCGTCTCCGACGTCCTCGACGCGCTCACCCGCCAAGCCGCCCGCAAGCTGGGGGACGACCTCCTGGACGGTCAGGACCTGCAGGACATCCGGGCCGAGCTGGCCGCCGACGACAACGTCGCCGCCGCGCTGGACGAACTCTGGCCGGTGCTGACCCCGGAAGGCGTGCTCGACGACCTGTTCGCCGACCGCGAACGGCTCGACCGCGCCGCCGGCAAGCTGCTGTCTCCCGGTGATCGGGCCCTGTTGGAAAGCGGCCGCGACGCCCGCTGGACCCCGGCGGACGTGCCGCTGCTCGACGAGCTCGCCGAGCTGATCGGTGTCGACGACACCGAGGCCCGCGTCGAGCGCAAACGCCGTGAGCGCGAGCAGCGTGCGTACGCCGAGGGCGTGCTCGACATCCTCGAGCAGGACGAAGAGATCATCGACGAGGAGCTGCTGCGCGTCTCGGACGTCCTCGACGCCGAGCTGTTCGCCGAACGCCAGCAGGCGCGCAGCGAGCTGACCGCCGCCCAGCGAGCCGCGCAGGACCGGACCTGGACGTTCGGGCACGTGATCGTCGACGAGGCCCAGGAGCTTTCGGCGATGGACTGGCGGCTGCTCATGCGGCGCACGCCGAACCGCTCGATGACCCTGGTCGGGGACGTCGCCCAGACCGGCGCGGCGGGCGGGGCGCGGTCCTGGGGCGAGGTGCTCTCGCCGTACGTCGAGGACCGCTGGCGGCTGGAGCAGCTGACCGTGAACTACCGCACGCCCGCCGAGATCATGGCCGTCGCGGCGCGGGTGCTGCACGAGGTCGACCCGTCGTTGTCGGCGCCGTCGTCGGTGCGGGAGACCGGGGTCTCCCCGTGGTCGGTGCGGCCCGGCGACCTCGCGGCGGAGCTGCCCGGGCTGGCGGCCCGCGAGCTGTCCGAAGTGGACGGCGGCACGGTGGCGGTCCTGGTGCCCGCGAGCCGCTTCGACGAGGTGTCGGCGCTGCTTTCGGAGCACGACGAGCGGCTGAGCGTGCTGACGGTGGAGCGGTCCAAGGGCCTGGAGTTCGACTCGGTGGTACTGGTCGCGCCGGACGAGGTCGTCTCGGGCTCGCCACGCGGGCTCAACGACCTGTACGTGGCCCTGACGCGGGCGACGCGGCGGCTCGGCGTGGTCGCCACCGGTGACGACGTCCCGGCACTCTCCGTGCTTGGCTAGGGTGCCCGGCATGCAGAAAATCGGGAAGATCGTGGTCGCCGCCGCGGCGGCGCTGTCGCTGGCCGCGTGCGGCCAGCAGGCCAAGACCGAGACGGCCGCACCGGCGGGGCCGCCCGTCCCGTCGTCCGACGCCGCCCAGGCGACCCAGAGCAAGGGCCGCGAGTGCACCGCGGACGACGTCAAGACGACAGGGAAGTTCGGCGAGGCGCCGACGATCACCATCCCGGACGACTGCGACCCGCCGAAGAAGCTGATCACCAAGGACCTGTCCGACGGCACCGGCAACGGCGCGAAGGCCGGCCAGAACCTGAAGATGAACTATTCGCTGGTCACCTGGTCGGACAAGAAGAAGCTGGACAGCTCCTTCGACCGCGGCGAGCCGTTCGAGCTGCAGCTGGGCGCGGGCAGGGTGATCCCGGGCTGGGACCAGGGCCTGGTCGGCGTCAAGCAGGGCGCCCGCCGCCTGCTGATCATCCCGCCGGACCTCGCCTACCGTGAGGGCGGCCAGGGCATCAAGCCGAACGAGACGCTGGTCTTCGTCACCGACGCCGTCTCCGTCCCCACCGCCTGAGAACGCCGAAAGCGGCACTTTCACGTGAAAGTGCCGCTTTTCGCGTCAGGGGATGAGCAGGAGCTTGCCGGTGGTGCGGCGGCCCTGCAGGTCCTCGTGGGCCTTGCGGGCGTCGGCCAGCGGGTACTTGCCGCCGATGCGGATGTCGAGCTGCCCGGCCGCGATGGCGTCGAAGAGCTCCTTCGCGCGCCAGTCCAGCTCCTCGCGGGTGCGGACGTAGTGGCCGGACGTCGGGCGGGTCAGGTAGAGCGAGCCGCCGGAGTTGAGGCGCTGCGGGTCGAGCGGCGGGACTGGGCCGCTGGAGGCGCCGAAGAGCGCGAGCAGGCCGCGGACCTTCAGGCTGGCCAGGCTGCCGTCGATGGTGTCCTTGCCGACGCCGTCGTACACGACGTCGACGCCCTCGCCGTTCGTCAGCTCGCGGGTGATCTTCGCGAAGTCGTCGCGGTCGTAGCGGATGACCTCGTCGGCGCCGGCTTCGCGGGCCAGCTTCGCCTTCTCCTCGGTCGACACCGTGCCGATGACGCGGGCGCCGCGCGCCTTCGCCAGCTGCACCAGCAGCAGGCCGACACCGCCCGCGGCGGCGTGGACGAGCACGTCGTGGCCCGCCTTGACCTCGAAGGTCGAGGCGACCAGGTAGTGCGCGGTGATGCCCTGCAGCATGGTGGCGGCGGCGGTCTCGAGGGAGACACCTTCGGGGACCCGCACCGCGACCGACGCCGGGACGAGCTTGCGGGCGGCGTAGCTGCCGATCGACCCCTGCCAGGCGACGCGGTCCCCGGGCGCGAAGCCGGTGTCGGCGCCCGCCTCCACGACCGTGCCGGCGCCCTCGAGACCGAGCACGAAGGGCAGGTCCATCGGGTAGATGCCCTGGCGCTGATAGGTGTCGATGTAGTTGACCCCGGCCGCGGCGACGTCGACCAGGAGTTCGCCGGCCTGCGGGGCGCGGACGTCCACTTCGGCCGGTTCGAGCACTTCCGGGCCGCCGGTCTTCGTCACCTGCACTGCGGTGGGCATGGTTCCTCCTCGGGTCGGGTTCTCCCGGGTGCAACTATGGCCGACGCCACGCTGTTCCGCGTTCCGGCTCTCCGTTGGTTATGGTTCCGTACGTGTCCGAATCATCTGAAGCTGTCGTCCCGCCGACCAGCGCACAGCTGGGCGCGGCCCGCAAGTTCGTGAAGGCGCACGGCAAGCCGTCCCGCGCGGTGGTGGAGAACATCGGCCGCGCCGGAGCGCGCGTCGTGCTGGTGGGCGCGGACGGCGCCCTCGGCGACGTGGTGGTGCCCTCGGTGGCCACCGGCGAGGCGCTGATCGAGGCGGTCGAGGACCTCGCCCCGGCGACGTGGGACGCGGAGACGGTCAACCAGACGAAGATCGGCCCGGAGCACCGCCGCAAGATGGCAGGCAAGTGAGCCGCACGGCGGTCCTGGTCAGCTGCGCGGAACTCCCCTCGGGTGACGGCGACGACGACGCGGTCGTGCCGGCGTTGTCCTCGCTGGGCTTTTCGGTTTCGTGGGCACCCTGGGATTCGGCGTTCGACTTCGCCTCGGCGGACGCGGTGATCCTGCGCGCGACCTGGGACTACCCGTCCCGCCGCGCGGAGTTCCTCGCGTGGTGCGAGTCGGTGCCGTCGTTGCTCAACTCCGCGGCCGTGGTGCGCTGGAACACGGACAAGTCGTACCTGGTGGAGCTGCTCGACGCGGGCGTGGCGGTGGTGCCCACTTCGCTGGTCCCGCCCGACTCGAAGGCCGCGTTCCCGTCGTCGGACTTCGTGGTGAAGCCATCGGTGGGAGCGGGATCGCGTGGTGCGGCCCGGTTCGCCGCCGGGGCCGACGCGTCCTCGCACGTGGCCTCCTTGCACGCCGAGGGGCACACGGCGTTGATCCAGCCCTACCAGTCCAGTGTGGACACATCTGGTGAGCTGGCCCTGGTGTACCTCGGCGGAATCTATTCCCACGCGTTCACCAAGGGTGCGATGCTGGGGTCCACAATGGATTCTTCGGGGCTGTACCTGGCGGAGGAGCTGGCGCCGGCCTCGCCGCCCGCGGACGCGGTGGCGCTGGCGGAGGACGTCCTGGACGCGGCTTCGGCGTTGCTGGGGATCCTGCGGGCCGAGCTGCTGTACGCGCGGGTGGACCTGGTGCGTGGGGGCGACGGGAAGCCGTTGCTGCTGGAGCTGGAGCTGACGGAGCCGTCGCTGGGCTTCCGCCAGGCGGACGCGAGCGCACCGACGCGCTTCGCCTCGGCGGTGCGGCAGCAGCTGGCGTAGTCACCGGGCCGCCTGCGCGGCCACGAGAACGATCGCGACGATCGCCCCGATTGCGGTCACGGCCAATGAGCCGGTGATCAAATAGAGCCCGCCGATGCCGGCCAGGCCGGCTTTGATCAATTCGCGAAGTGGGCGGCCGTCGTCCCGCCGGGGCGACGGCGTATCCGATCTTCCGGCGACGTCCTGGGCCATTGTTCTCCCTCTCTTGATGGTGTACTAGTACGCCTAGGGCAATGGTGACCCCGGACTGGGCGGACCGGAAATGATCTTTTGTTTCCTCGGCCGGTTTCTCGTCGCCATCCGGCTGTCGACGACCTCTCGTCGTTGTCCGGAGTTGCCGGGAGATTGTCGATCATTGCCGGTGGAGGATGTCGTGACCATCCCGATGGACGGAGAGCGCGTCGACGAGCCGGCTTGCCCGGGGAAGGTCGAAGAGGCCCTGCGGTGGTTGGCGACTCGTCCGAACGGCGGACCGATCCGGTTCCTCCGCTATGCGATCGAAGAGCCGGCGAGCAAGTCGGCCGCCGCACTCCGCTCTTTGGTGGCGCCGACGGCGGTGTTGTCCGCCGAACCGCCCGAATCGCGCGCGTACGCCGTGTTGGGGCTGATCACCGACGAGATCGGCAAGCTCGGCTCGGCGGGGGATTCGCGCCGCCGCAACACTCTGCTGGCGGCCTTCCGGATACCGCCGGCGCCTGGGGAAACCACGTGGAAGGCGGCGCTCGAGGACCGTTTCAAACAGCTGATGCGGTTGCGGGGCGTCTTCGGTGATCCGCCACCCAGCACCACCACGCCGATGCACAAAGCATGGGGTCGAGCCGTCGGCGACTTGGCCGGCTGCTTGGCGAGGAAACTGGTCTCCCTGGACGAACCGGGCTGGCGGTTCTACATCGACATCGGGCGTGCCGTCGTGGAGGTCGCGAGCGACGAGCGCGTCGGCTGGCGAGCTCGGGTGGCGTCCAAGGGAGCGCAGCCGGTGTTCGTGGAACGCATGATCGTCACCGCGGTGATGCATCGCAGAACGGTGCGTCGCCGCATCACCGAACGCGACATCATCGCCTGTGAGGACGGTGTCGACGGCTATCGCGTGCACGCGCTGACCGGCTGGGCGCACGAGCCGGAAGAGATTCCGGTGACGGCTCTTTGGGCATGCCGGCTGGTCACCTCACCCGGAGCGCATCCGGGTGACCCCGTCCGAGCTCACCTGCGCTTCCGCCGGGCACTTCGCCGGGGCGAGCGGTACACCTTCTTGTCCGAGGCGCTCGACGGGGAGCTCGCCGAGGCGCGCGAGTGGGTCAACGTCGACGTCGACCACCACGGTATTGCGCCCGGTCTGTGCGCTCCGGACGGCAAGCCGGTGGCCGGCTTGACCGTGCAGATCACCTTCGACGGGGAATGTCTTCCCGAAGCTTGCTGGTGGTATGCGGAACAGACCGAATACGAGCGACGGTGCCGTCCGCCGGATGGTGATCCGCACCTGCTCCCCGCCGAGGACGGTTTCGTCCGGCACACCTTCATCGACGGGTGCCACCCGCGAGAAAACTACGGAATAGCCTTTCGGTGGAAATCCTCGTGACCAACGCGAGTTCGCGTCCGTGACGAGGATCTCTTCCCGTTCCTTCGGAAACCGGCTCGTCAGTTGCCGGTGTTTCCGCCGCCACCGTTCCCGTCGCCGGGGGCCGCGGTGACCGTGACGACCGGTTCCTGCGTTGCCACCATCGGTGCGGCCGCCCCGATCGTCGTGAACGCAAGCATGATCGCGGCCACCAGTAGTGTGCGACCGCTGTGGTGCTTCTGCCCGCCGAGGAGCTTCACTTTGCCTTTTCCGTTCTTTCGTGGGAAGTAACGGAAAGTTATCGATCGACGTAAGACACGGTAGAGAAGGCCCGGCTACGCGCAGTGATCCAACTGCGGTGATCAAAGCCGCTTCGCGGCCAACCGCTCAGCCCGCGGCCACCGGACATCCGTCGCCCAGCCGAGCCGCTCAAACGCCCAGATCACCCGTGCCGAAACATCCACCTGTCCCCGCAGCACCCCGTGCCGGGCGCAGGTCGGGTCCGCGTGGTGGGAGTTGTGCCAGGACTCGCCCATCGACAGCAGGGCCAGGGGCCAGAAGTTGGCCGCCTTGTCGCGGCTGGCGAACGGCCGTTCCCCGATCAGGTGGCACACCGAGTTCACCGACCACGTCACGTGGTGCAGGAACGCGATGCGGACCAGTCCCGCCCAGAAGAACGCCGTCACGAAGCCCCACCAGGACCACGAGATCAGGCCGCCGAGGATCGCCGGCAGGGCCAGGCTCAGGGTGATCCACAGCCAGAAGTAGCGGTTCACCCAGCGCACGTCCGGGTCCGCCACCAGGTCCGGGGCGAAGCGGTCCGCGTTCGTCACCTCGCGGCCGAACATCCACCCCATGTGCGCGTGCCAGAACCCCCGCAGCAACGCCGACGGCGAGGTGCCGAACAGCCACGGCGAGTGCGGGTCGCCCTCGCGGTCGGCGAACGCGTGGTGGCGGCGGTGGCTGGCCACCCAGAAGATCACCGAGCCCTGGACCGCCATGCTGCCCGCGATCGCCAGGACCACCCGGAGCGGGCGCGACGCCTTGAACGCGCCGTGGGTGAAGTACCGGTGGAAGCCGACCGTCACGCCGAGCGTGGCGAACACGTAGAACGCCGCCGCGAGGATCAGGTCGACCCAGCTCATGCCCCAGCCCCACACCAGGGGGACCGCGACGAGCAGGGCCGCGAACGGCACCAGCAGGAAGGTCTTGAGCACGAGCATCTCCCCGGTGCCACGGCGGTGGGAGATCATCGGCTTGGGCGCGGTGCGCGACGTCATGGCGCGAACGATAACCCACCGGCGGGGACGTGCACGCTGACGCGGGATTAAGCGAGCGTTGCCGTCAAGCGGCTGTGAGCTCACGCGGCGCCGCGGTCAGCGAGGTCACCGGGCCGCGGTCGCGGCTGCCGGTCCACAGCGAGGCCGTCGCGACGATGACCGCCATCGCGCCCAGGACGTGGAACGACACCATCGCCTCCGGCACGCCCAGCGCGTACTGCAGCGAACCGAGCCCACCCTGCGCGACGGCGACCACCCAGACCACCGTGTAGCGCTGCCAGAGGCTCTTCGGGGCGCCGACGCGCAGCAGCTGCAGGCCGAACACGGCGAGCAGCAGCAGGTAGAGCACCAGCAGGCCGCCGTGGACCTGGGCGAGGGCCTCGACCGGGGCGTCGAGGCGGTGGGTGTTGATGTCGCCGCTGTGCGGGCCGGCGCCGGTCACCGTGGTGCCCGCCGCCAGCACGAGCCACATCACCACGGCGAGCAGGACCAGGATCGTGCGGCCGGCCGCCGGGACCAGGAGCCGCGGCGCTTCGTCGCCTTCGCGGAACGCGCGCAGCAGGAGGACGGCGAGCCAGACGAGCGGGGTCGTGGCGAGGAAGTGGATCGCGACGGTCCACCACTCCAGCTTCGCAAGCACCGTGAGACCGCCGACGACGGCCTGCAGCACGACGCCGCCGGGCATCGTCCAGGCCAGCTTCACCAGGCGCTTGCGGCCCGGGTGGTCGATCTGCACGCGCCACGCCGTCACCACCGCGACGGCGGCGACCAGGATGACGACGCCGGTCAGCAGCCGGTTGCCGAACTCGATCCACTGGTTGAGCGCGTCGATCCCGGAGTCGTGCTTCGGCACGAGGCTGCCGGCCACGCATTCGGGCCAGGTCGGGCAGCCGAGCCCGGACCCGGTGACGCGCACGATGGACCCGGTGACGCCGATCAGCGCCTGCGCGAGGACCGCGGCGATCCCGACGGCCCGCTGCACGGCGGCGGAGGGAAACGGCAGACGGGCGACGAGGCTGGTGAACGGCACGGCATCGATGGTAGAGCGCACGGAAAACGCGCTTCCGGCCGGTCCGGACGCCCAGAAGACGGCCACGGCCGCAAGGGACCTAAGTCACGCAAGGACGGGACCAGGTCGTCGGTGTCGAGGCCGGTTCACCACTCACGACAACCGGCGCCGGGTCCTCAGGTGAGTTTCGTCGTGCGGGTGGCCACCGCTCCGGCGACCACCGCCCAGATCGCGAGCACCGCCAGCGGCCCCGGCGCGAACGACCCGTCCACCAAGGCCGCGCGCATCCCCTCCGCCAGCGCGCCCGACGGCAGCAGCTCCACCACGCGCGCCATCCCCGAAGGCAGCGACGACGGCGCCAGGAGGATCCCGCCCGCCAGCAGCAGTACGAACCACACGATGTTCGCCAGCGCCAGCACCGCTTCCGCCCGCAGCGCGCCGCCCAAGAGCACGCCCAGCGCTCCGAAGGCCAACGTCCCGAAGACCAGCAACAGGACCGCCGAGAAGAGCCCGGCCACCGATGGCGACCAGCCCAGGAACGCCGCCACCACGCCGATGATCACCGACTGCAGGACCACGACCACCAGCGCCGCCGCAAGGCGGCCCGCCACCAGGAGCCACCTCGGCAACGCCGTGGCCGAGAGGCGCTTCAGCACCCCGTACCGCCGGTCGAAGCCGAGGGCGATCGCCTGGCCGGTGAACGCCGACGACATCACCGCCAGCGCCAGGATCCGCGGTGTGATCCAGTCCACTCGGGGAACCGGGCCCAGCGAAGCCGCCGGGAGGATGTCCAGCAGCGACAACCCGATGAGCAGCGCCAGCGGGATCAGCAGCGTCAGCAGCACCTGCTCGCCGTGGCGCAGCGTCAGGCTGACCTCCACCCGCGCGTGCGTGCGCAGCATGCGGCCCAGCGACCCCCGCCCGGGTGCCGGAGCGAAGACCCCGGGCTCGAACACGCTCATGCCCGCAGCTCCCGTCCGGTCAGCTCCAGGAAGACCTCTTCCAGGGTCCGCTTGCCGACCTGCAGTTCCTCCGGCAGCACACCCTGCTGCGCGCACCACGCCGTGACCGTCGAGACCACCTGCGGGTCGATCGAGCCCGCCACCACGTACGTCCCCGGCGCCGACTCGCGCACCGCGTAGCCCTCCGGCAGCGCCGCCGTCAGCAGGGCCGTGTCGAGGCGGGTGCGGGCCTTGAAGCGCAGGCCCGCGTTGCCCGTCTCGTCCATCGTCAGCGACTGCGGCGCGCCGGACACGACGACCTTGCCGTGGTCGACGATCACCACCGTGTCGGCCAGCGCCTCGGCCTCTTCCATCAGGTGCGTCGTCAGCAGCACCGAGACGCCGTCGGCGCGCAGCGCGCCCAGCAGGTCCCACACCAGGCGGCGGGCCTGCGGGTCCATGCCCGCCGTCGGCTCGTCGAGGAACACCAGCTCCGGCCGCCCGACCAGGGCGCACGCCAGCGAGAGCCGCTGCTGCTGGCCGCCGGAGAGGCGCTTGAACGGGGTGCGCCGGACCGGGGCCAGCCCGAGGACGTCCAGCAGCCACGCCGGGTCCAGCGGGGTCGCGGCGCAGGACGCCACCAGCCGGAGCATCTCGTCGGCCCGGACGCCCGGGTACGCGCCGCCGCCCTGGGGCATGATGCCGACGCGGGGGCGCAGCGCCGAAGACTCGCGGACCGGGTCGAGGCCGAGCACGCGCACCGAGCCGGCGTCAGCGCGGAGGAAGCCTTCGCAGATCTCGACGGTGGTGGTCTTGCCGGCCCCGTTCGGGCCGAGCAGGGCGAGCAGGCTGCCGCGCTCCATCCGCAGGTCGAGGCCGTCGACCGCGCGGGTGGAGCCGAAACTTTTGACCAGCCCGCTGATCTCGACGGCCGCGACACTCACGTCGGGTCACGATACGGCGTCGACCGGCTCGGGCACCCGCGGGGACGGCTTGGCGAGCAACGCGGGAGCGAGCCGCCGCACGATCAGCATCCCGCCGCCGCAGACGACGATCGCCGCGCCGTAGGCGAACGGCAGGACGTACGGGCGGCCGTCGAAGGTGCTGCCGGTCGGCGGGAGCAGGAACGGCAGGGCGGCCGACAGCACCGCCGCCGCCACCCGGAACCGCGACGTCCCGGCCGCGGCGGCGAGCGGGATCACCGCCCAGAGCACGTACCAGGGCTGCAGGTTGATCTGCAGGATCATCACCGCGCCCATGGACACGCCGAGCCCGATGATCGGCCGGTAGCGCCACTTGAAGCTGTCCCAGAGGAACTTGAAGGTGATCCCGATCGCGACGAGGTAACCGAGCGCGCCGAGGATCGGCACCAGCGCGTTCGTGTGGTTGCCCAGCCCGAGCGCGATGCCCAGGACGCCGGAGAGGTTGGCCAGCTCGGCGGTGGGGGAGATCCAGGAGCGGACCAGGCCGGGGGTGTTGAACGTCGCCCCGAACCAGCCGAAGCCGAGCCCGGTGCCGAAGCAGACGGCGACCAGGACCACGCCGAACCACAGCGCCATCGGCGCGCCGGCCAGGAAGAGGTCCTTCAGCCTGCCGTGCCGGCGTCGCGCCACCATCACCGCGAAGAACGGCAGCGCGAAGACCGCGGGCAGCTTCACCGCGACGCCGAGGGTGATGATCGCGACGCCGAGCGCGATGTACCGCAGTTCCCCGGGCGCGAGCGGGGGCGGCGTGTCGCCCTTCACGCGGATCGGCAGCCGCCGGATGCCCACCTCCAGCCCGGCGAGCATCAGGCCGACGGCGAGCGCGTCGTTGTGGGCGCCGGCGACGAAGTGGAAGATCAGCAGCGGGTTCAGGGCGCCGAGCCACAGCGCGGTCGCGGGCTGGACGCCGAAGCGGCGCGCCAGCCGGGGCAGCGCCCAGACGATGAGGATCACCCCGACCAGCGCCAGCGCCCGCTGCAGCAGCACGCCGACGGCGATGCTGTTGCCCGAGATCGGCGCCAGCCAGCCGCCGAGGCGCAGCACCAGCGGCCCGTACGGCGCCGGCGTCTCGCGCCACATGTTCGACACGCCCGCGGTGAACGGGTCGGCGACGCCGAGGGCCTGCGCCGGGCCGAGGACGTACGGGTCCATGCCGCGGTGCACGATCTCGCTCTGCGCCAGGTAGCTGTAGACGTCGCGGGAGAACAGCGGCGGGATGACCAGCAGCGGCAGCACCCACAGCGCGATGGTGCGCGCGAGCTGGCCCTGCGACGCCAGGCGCGTGCGGCTGGGCTGGGCGAACCGGCCGAGCATCAGCCAGCTCAGCACCAGGATGCCCATCCCGGAGATGGCGATGGCGAGCGACACCGTGGGGATCCGGGTGAACAGCCGCAGCACCGGGATCTCCTGCACCGGGTTGATCACCGGGGCGGCGCCGGCGCCGAGGGAGCCGAGCGCGAGGAACAGCGACCCGACCGTGCCGAAGCGGCGGACGACGTTCAGCCCGCGCTGCTCGCCGGCCTCCAGGGGCAGCGGCTCGCGGGGGCGGACCGGGGAGAGCGTGACGGGGTGGGCACTCCCGGTTTCGAGCCGTGCCACTTGCTGCTCCTGTTCGCCCACTGCCACGCGTGCAGGGTATCGGTCGCCCGGCGAGTGAGTCGGGTCACTGCCGGACACCCCGCCTTTGCCGATCACCCGGAAATAAGACACACTTGTGTTGTGAAAAAGACGGCGGCGGGTGACCAGGCGGGCGGCGAGCTGCCGCGGGCCGGCCAGCCGCACGTCCCGTCGCAGGTCAGCGCCGAGGGCAAGACCCGGCACGAGGTCGCCCGGTTGCTGCTGGAACAGGGTCCCATGACCGCCGTCGTGGTCGCCGAGCAGCTCGGGATCAGTCCCACCGCCGTCCGGCGGCACCTGGACGCGCTGCTCGCGGACGGCGAAGCCGAGACCCGGGACGCGCCGCGCCGCGGTCCCCGGGGCCGGGGCCGTCCGGCGAAGCTGTTCCTGCTGACCGAGCCCGGCCGGGCCCGCTTCGGGCACGCCTACGACGA
Organism: Amycolatopsis rifamycinica; assembly: GCF_000695625.1. Lineage (GTDB taxonomy): Bacteria > Actinomycetota > Actinomycetes > Mycobacteriales > Pseudonocardiaceae > Amycolatopsis > Amycolatopsis rifamycinica. Next base: position 154,525 of record NZ_JMQI01000077.1, on the reverse strand, counting down.
CCTGGCCGTCTCCGCGATCCGCTTCCTGGCCGAGCACGCCGGCGAAGGCGCCGTCCGCGCCTTCGCCGAGCAGCGCATCGAGAAGCTGGTCGGCCCGCACCGCGCCGCGATCACCGGTCCGGGTGATCCCGCGGCACGCGCGGAGGCCCTCGCGGCCGCGCTGAGCAGGGAAGGCTACGCTGCGTCGACCCGCCAGGTCGGCGCCCCGGCTCCTGGTCAGAACGTGGGCGCGCAGCTGTGCCAGCACCACTGTCCGGTCGCCCACGTGGCCGCGGAGTTCCCGCAGCTGTGCGAGGCCGAGACGGAGGCGTTCGCGCGGCTGCTGGGCACCCACGTCCAGCGGCTGGCGACCATCGCGCGCGGTGATTCCGCGTGCACCACCCACGTACCCGTCACGACGGGTCACCCGGCCCATCCCGAGCCGGGAAGAACGGTGTCCCCCGAGGGGCACACAGCACGGATCCCGAATGGAGGGAAACCCGCATGACTGCCGCTGCCGAGCAGCGCACTCCCACCACCGCGCCACTGAGCCAGGAAGAGACCATCGAGTCCCTTGGCAAGTACGCGTTCGGCTGGGCGGACTCCGACGTGGCGGGCGCCAGCGCCCGCCGCGGGCTGAACGAGGACGTCGTCACCGACATCTCCTCGAAGAAGTCCGAGCCGGAGTGGATGCGCGAAGCGCGACTCAAGGCGCTCAAGCTCTTCGAGAAGAAGCCCATGCCCAACTGGGGGGCCGACCTCTCCGGGATCGACTTCGACAACATCAAGTACTTCGTGCGGTCCACGGAGAAGCAGGCCACCTCCTGGGAGGAACTGCCCGAGGACATCAAGAACACGTACGACAAGCTGGGCATCCCCGAGGCGGAGAAGCAGCGCCTCGTCGCCGGGGTCGCCGCGCAGTACGAGTCCGAGGTCGTCTACCACCAGATCCGCGAGGACCTGGAGGAGCAGGGCGTCCTGTTCCTGGACACCGACTCCGCGCTCAAGGAGCACCCGGAGCTGTTCCAGGAGTACTTCGGCTCGGTCATCCCGGCCGGCGACAACAAGTTCTCCGCGCTGAACACGGCGGTGTGGTCCGGCGGCTCGTTCATCTACGTGCCGAAGGGCGTGCACGTCGAGATCCCGCTGCAGGCCTACTTCCGGATCAACACCGAGAACATGGGCCAGTTCGAGCGCACCCTGATCATCGTCGACGAAGGTGCGTACGTGCACTACGTCGAGGGTTGCACGGCGCCGATCTACCAGTCCGACTCGCTGCACTCGGCGGTCGTGGAGATCATCGTCAAGAAGGGCGCCCGCTGCCGCTACACGACCATCCAGAACTGGTCGAACAACGTCTACAACCTGGTCACCAAGCGCGCCAAGTGCGAAGAGGGCGCGACCATGGAATGGATCGACGGCAACATCGGTTCCAAGGTGACGATGAAGTACCCGTCGGTGTTCCTCATGGGCGAGCACGCCAAGGGCGAGGTCCTGTCGGTCGCGTTCGCGGGCGAGGGCCAGCACCAGGACGCGGGCGCCAAGATGGAGCACCTCGCGCCGTACACGTCCTCGACCATCGTGTCGAAGTCGGTGGCGCGCGGCGGCGGCCGGACGTCCTACCGCGGCCTGGTCAAGGTCGCGAAGCGGGCGCACCACTCGCGGTCCAGCGTGGTCTGCGACGCGCTGCTGGTGGACACCATCTCGCGCTCGGACACGTACCCGTACGTGGACATCCGCAACGACGAGGTGTCCATGGGCCACGAGGCCACGGTGTCCAAGGTCAGCGAAGACCAGCTGTTCTACCTGATGTCGCGCGGCCTCGACGAGGCCGAGGCGATGGCGATGATCGTGCGCGGCTTCGTCGAGCCGATCGCCCGTGAGCTGCCGATGGAGTACGCGCTCGAGCTGAACCGCCTGATCGAGCTCCAGATGGAAGGGTCCGTCGGCTAGTCATGTCGGTTACCGAGAACAACGTTTCCGAAGCCCTCCGCGAGGGGGCCGTCATCCCGGCGGCCTCCCGCGCGGAGCGGTTCACCTCCTACGACGTCGAGGCCTTCGAGGTCCCGGGCGGCCGCGAGGAGAACTGGCGCTTCACGCCGATGAAGCGGCTGCGCGGCCTGCACGACGGCAGCGCGGTCGCCACCGGCGAGATCACCCTCGAAGCCGACGCCGCGCCCGAGCTGGGCATCGTGACCGTCGGCCGCGACGACCCGCGGCTGGGCCAGGCCGGCGTCCCCAGCGACCGGATCGCCGCGCAGGCGTACTCGGCGTTCACCAAGGCCACCATCGTGACGGTGCCGAAGGAGACGAAGGCGTCGAAGCCGTCGGTGCTGCGCATCCACGGCCCGGGCGAGGACAAGGTCGCCTACGGGCACCTGCAGGTCCGCGCCGAGGCGTTCGCCGAAGCCGTCATCGTGCTCGACCACGTCGGCTCCGGTACCTACGCCGACAACGTCGAGTTCGTCATCGGCGACGGCGCCAAGGTCACCGTGGTCAGCGTCCAGGACTGGGCCGACGACGCGGTGCACGTCTCCGAGCAGCACCTGAAGCTGGGCCGCGACGCCGCCCTGCGGCACACCGTGATCACCCTGGGCGGCGACCTGGTCCGCATCTCGCCGACGGCGACGTTCGCGGACAAGGGCGGCGACGTCGAGATGCTCGGCGTGTACTTCGCCGACGCCGGCCAGCACCAGGAACACCGGCTGTTCGTCGACCACGCGGTCCCGAACTGCAAGTCGAACGTGATGTACAAGGGCGCGCTGCAGGGCGAAGGCGCGCACACGGTGTGGATCGGCGACGTCCTGATCCGCGCGGCCGCCGAGGCCACCGACACCTACGAGCTCAACCGCAACCTGGTGCTCACGCCGGGTGCGCGCGCGGACTCGGTGCCGAACCTCGAGATCGAGACCGGCGAGATCGAAGGCGCCGGCCACGCGAGCGCGACGGGAAGGTTCGACGACGAGCAGTTGTTCTACCTGCAGTCGCGCGGGATCGCCGAAGAAGCCGCGCGGCGCCTGGTCGTGCGCGGGTTCTTCCACGAAATCCTGGTGAAGATCGACGTCCCCGAGGTGCGCGAGCGCCTCGAAGCCGCGATCGAGGCCGAACTCGAAGCCGTCGGTGCCTGACCGCCCTCTCTGACTTAGGAAACGAAGAAATGGCTACGCTGGAAATCAAGGACCTCCACGCCTCGGTCACGACCGAAGAGGGCGCCAAGGAGATCCTCAAGGGCGTCAACCTGACGATCTCCTCAGGCGAGACGCACGCGATCATGGGCCCGAACGGCTCGGGCAAGTCCACCCTGTCCTACGCCATCGCCGGTCACCCCAAGTACCAGGTGACCTCCGGCGAGGTGCTCCTCGACGGCGAGAACGTGCTCGAGATGAGCGTCGACGAGCGCGCCCGCGCCGGCCTCTTCCTGGCCATGCAGTACCCGGTCGAGGTGCCCGGCGTGTCGATGTCCAACTTCCTCCGCACCGCGGCCACCGCGGTCCGTGGCGAGGCCCCCAAGCTGCGCCACTGGGTCAAGGAGGTCAAGGAGGAGATGGGCAAGCTCGAGATCTCGCAGGAGTTCGCCGAGCGCTCGGTCAACGAGGGTTTCTCCGGCGGCGAGAAGAAGCGCCACGAGATCCTGCAGCTGACCCTGCTCAAGCCGAAGTTCGCCATCCTCGACGAGACCGACTCCGGCCTCGACGTCGACGCGCTGCGGATCGTCTCCGAGGGCGTCAACCAGTACAAGGCCAACAGCGAGGTCGGCGTCATGCTGATCACGCACTACACCCGGATCCTGCGGCACATCACGCCGGACTTCGTGCACGTCTTCGCCGGCGGCAAGATCGTCGAGTCGGGCGGCAAGGAGCTCGCCGACGAGCTGGAAGAGCACGGGTACGTCAAGTACACCGGCAAGACCGAGCCCGCCGCGGTCTGACCGTCCCCACCCAGGTACCTCGAGAACGAGAGGAGTCGGCCCGATGACCACCACCTCGGCCAGCTCTTTGCCACTGGACGTGGCGGCCCTGAAGGCCGACTTCCCCATCCTGTCGCGCACTGTCCGCGACGGGAAACCCTTGGTGTACCTGGACTCGGGGGCGACCTCGCAACGCCCGACCGCGGTGTTCGAGGCCGAACGCGAGTACGTCTTCACGTCGAACGCCGCCGTGCACCGCGGCGCGCACCAGCTGTCCGAAGAAGCGACCGACGCCTACGAGTCCGCGCGGGCGAAGATCGCCGAGTTCGTCGGCGCCGAGCCCGAGGAACTGGTGTTCACCAAGAACGCCACCGAGGGCATCAACCTCGTCGCGTACTCGATGAGCAACGCCGCCACGGCCGGTCCCGAAGCTTCGCGTTTCGTGGTCGGCCCGGGCGACGAGATCGTCATCACCGAGATGGAGCACCACGCGAACCTCGTGCCGTGGCAGCAGCTCTGCCAGCGCACCGGGGCGACGCTGAAGTGGTTCAAGGTCACCCCGGACGGCAGGCTCGACCTGTCCGATGTGGACGAGCTGATCACGCCGAAGACCAAGGTCGTCGCGTTCGCGCACCAGTCCAACGTCCTCGGCACGGTCAACCCGGTCGCGCTGCTGGTCGAGAAGGCCAAGGCCGTCGGCGCGCTCACCGTGCTCGACGCCTGCCAGTCGGTGCCGCACTTCGCGGTGGACTTCCACGCGCTCGGTGTCGACTTCGCGGTGTTCTCCGGGCACAAGATGCTCGGCCCGTCCGGCATCGGCGTCCTCTACGGCCGCACCGAGCTGCTCGAAGCGATGCCGCCGTTCCTGACCGGCGGGTCGATGATCGAGATGGTCCGCATGGAGGGCTCGACCTTCGCCCCGCCGCCGCAGCGGTTCGAGGCGGGCGTGCCGATGACGTCGCAGGCCATCGGCCTCGGCGCGGCCGTCGACTACCTCTCGGCCATCGGCATGGACCGCGTCGCGGCCCACGAGAAGGAACTCGCCGCGGCCGCCCTCGAAGGCATCGGCGCAATCCCGGGGGTCCGGATCATCGGCCCGACCGACCTGGCGGACCGCGGTGCGACGGTGTCGTTCGTGATCGACGGCGTGCACCCGCACGACGCCGGCCAAGTGCTCGACAGCCTCGGCATCGCCGTCCGCGTCGGCCACCACTGCGCGTGGCCGCTGCACCGGGCGTGCAACGCCCAGGCGACCGTGCGCGCGTCGTTCTACCTGTACAATGATTTGTCCGAAGTGGACGCTCTGGTGGCCGGGGTGCGTGAGGCGCAGAAGTTCTTCGGGGTGGGCCAGTGAACCTGGAAAGCATGTACCAGGAGATCATCCTGGACCACTACAAGAACCCGCACGGGCGCGGCCTGCGCGAGGAGTTCGACGCCGAGTCCTTCCAGGTCAACCCGACCTGCGGCGACGAGGTGACGCTGCGGGTGAAGCTCGAAGACGGGAAGGTCGCCGACGTCTCCTACGACGGCCAGGGCTGCTCGATCAGCCAGGCGTCGACGTCGGTCATGACGGACCTCGTCGTCGGCCACACGGTCGAGGAGGCGTTCACCACCATGGACGCCTTCGTGGAATTGATGCAGGGTAAGGGAAAGATCGAGCCGGACGAGGACGTGCTGGAGGACGGGGTCGCCTTCGCGGGCGTCGCCAAGTACCCGGCCCGCGTGAAGTGCGCCCTCCTCGGCTGGATGGCTTTCAAGGACGCCGTCGCCCGGACGACCAGTGGAGCTGAAAAGGCATGACCGAAGACACCGCGACCCGTGAAGGGCGCACCGCCGCCGACCTCGACGCCGAGACCACCGCCAAGCAGGACCTCGACCTCGCCAAGATCGAGGACGTCGAAGAGGCCATGCGCGACGTCGTCGACCCGGAACTCGGCATCAACGTGGTCGACCTGGGCCTGGTCTACGACATCCGCGTCGAGCCGGACAACACGGCGACCCTCGACATGACGCTGACCTCGGCGGCCTGCCCGCTGACCGACGTCATCGAGGACCAGACGAACGCCGCGCTGACCTCCGGCGGCCTGGTCAAGGACTTCCGGATCAACTGGGTCTGGATGCCGCCGTGGGGCCCGGAGAAGATCACCGAGGACGGCCGCGAGCAGCTGCGCGCCCTCGGCTTCACCGTCTGAGTTCTTCGTCGAAAAGGTCGCTCTCCGGAGCGGCCTTTTCGCGTATAACGAGCTATACCGCACGTGCCAGACCAGCGCATAAAGGCCGAGCGCGACGGCGAAACCGCTGCAGGCGCCGGTGGCGAGCAGGTAGGTGGCGTTGCCGGCCACGCCCGCACGGGTCATGGGGGCGTGGTGGGCCAGGAAGGGCAGCACCGAAGCCAGGATGCCGGTGAGGGCGCCGCCCGCCAGGAACGCGGCCACGGTCGTGCGGCGGCGGATGCCCGGCGGCGCCGGTGTAACGGCCGCGGTGCGGTACCAGCGCCACAGCCACCAGGCGAGCACGGCGGCCCCGGCGAGGGTGCTGATCAGCTGGATCAGCCGTCCGACGTCGACGCCGGTGACGAGCGGGATCCGCAAGAACGCCGGCCCGCCGCTTTCGTGGGTGAAGGCGTCCCAGCCGACGTGCGTGGCGGCGCCGAGGACCAGCGAAAGCGCGATCCAGCCCGGTCGCCGCCAGGTGAATCGGCGCGGGAGCCGTTCGGCGAGTGGCCGCGGCGCGAGGGACAGCAGCGGCCGCTTGAGACCGGCGTGGAAGACGGCCAGCAGGACGAGCGCGATGAGCGGATCGAGCCAGAGGACCGCGGTGAGCTCGTGGGTCCGGGAGAGCCCGAACCCTTCCGGGGCGGGCAGGAACCAGAAGAGGTCCGGCGCGACCGACCCGGCGACGAGCGCCGAAGGCACCAGCGGCCGCCGCGCCAGGGGAAGCACCGCGGCGGGGTGACTCAACGTGAACGGCACGGCGTTAGTATCCCGAAGTGGTCCTGCGGTCGATCCTCCTGTTCCTGGCCGCGGCCGTCTGCGAAATCGGCGGCGCCTGGCTGATCTGGCAAGGCGTCCGCGAACACCGCGGTCTGCTGTGGATCGGCGGCGGGGTGGTCGCGTTGGGCGTGTACGGCTTCGTCGCGACCCTCCAGCCGGACGCCCACTTCGGCCGGATCCTCGCCGCGTACGGCGGGGTGTTCGTGGCGGGGTCGCTGGCCTGGGGGATGGTCGCGGACGGTTACCGGCCGGATCGCTACGACGTGCTCGGCGCGCTGCTCTGCCTGGCCGGGGTCGCGGTGATCATGTACGCGCCACGGATGGCGTAACGCCGCAGGCGGGCGCGCGATAGATCTTCGTGACCGAAATGTCGTTGCCGCCCGCGCCGCCGGAATCGTCCCCTGGCCGCCGCGCCTGGCCGATGGTGCTGGTGATGGTGGCCCTGATGGTGCTCGGCGCCGGCGCCGGCCTCTACGGGGTCGTGCGGCTGACTGTGGGGTACCAGCCGTACGTGGTCCCGGATGAGCCGATGAGCCCGACACTGCCGCCGGACAGCCGCATCGTGGTCCGCGACCGCGATGGCGAGGACGTCCACCGCGGGGACGTGATCGCCTTCGACAGCCGGGCGTTCGCGGGTGGCGATTCGGTCGGCGACACCGTGTTCCGCGTGGTCGCGCTGGCCGGGGACACGGTCGCCTGCTGCACCGACGGGAAGCTGACGGTCAACGGCAAACCGATCACGGAGACCTACCTCAGCACCGGCGAGTACGCGCAGGACCCGATGGCGACCACGCCCTTTTCCGTCCAGGTCCCGACGGGCACCGTCTTCGTCGCCGGGGACAACCGCGGCAACGCGGCCGACTCCCGCGTCCGCGGCGTCGTCCAGCTGTCCGGGGTGACCGGGTTCGTGGTCGCGACCGGCACCGTGCTCACCCCGAGCTCGCTGCCCGCGGTGACCGCGTTCACCGACGCGGGCCTGCCGGGTGCCCCGCTGACCGACTCGACCCTGCCCGCGCTGCGGTGGTTCCTCGCCGGTGGCGCGGTCCTGTTCCTCGCCGGGCTCATCGGGCTGGTCGTGACGCTCCTCCGGAACGCCGGAAGACGACGAAAAGCAGCCGCAGTCCCACCAGGGCACTGATCACCAGCAGGTTGTAGCCGAACACCTGGTGCAGCGTCAGGTCCGCGGCGACCCGCGGGCCGCCCGAGCCGGTCAGCAGGAACACCGCCATCAGCCCGGTCACCGCGCCGACGAAGGCGAGCAGGGCTTCGTGGACCAGGCCGGTGACGACGTCGCGGTCGCGTTCGTCGGAGAACAGCCGGACGTTGACCGACAGCCTGCCCTCCTCCAGCGCGGCGCCGATCCGGTCGACGCGGCGGGGGATGCGGCGCAGCACCGGCAGCAGCGCCGTCAGCTCGCCGAGCGCCGTGCGGCCCAGCGGACCCGGCCGCAGCCCGGCGCCGACCTGCTCGACGGCGAACGCGCGCGCCTCGGCGACGACGTCGAAGCCGGGATCGAGCGCGGCCAGGGTGCCCTCGGCCGTGGCCAGGGCGCGGAACACCGCGGCCACCGGCGGCGGCACGCTGAGCCGGAAGTCCGCGATCACGCGGAACAGGCCGGTGAACAGGTCCAGGTCCGGGGTGCGGCCCGGGCCGAAGTGCCGGGCGACCAGGGCACCGAGGGCGCGTTCGAGGCGTTGTTCGTCGATTTCGCCGGTGCGGTCGACGATCTCGAGGAGCCCGTCGCGCAGGGCCGCCGGGTCGCCGCGGTCCAGGGCGAGCAGCAGGTTCTGCAGGCCGTCGCGCAGCCCGGCGTCGAGGCGGCCGACCGAGCCGAAGTCGAGCAGGCCCAGGCGGCCGTCACCCAGCAGCATGAGGTTGCCCGAGTGGGGGTCGGCGTGGAAGACGCCGCCGATCATCACCTGGTCGAGCAGGCAGCGCAGGAGCGACCGCGCCAGCCGGGTGCGCTCGGCCGCCGGCAGGGTGTCCTTCGCCGCGGCGAGCGGCTTGCCGTCCAGCCGGGACATGACCAGTACGCGATCGGTCGAGAGTCCTTTGTGGACCACCGGCAGCCCCACGTCGGGCGAGCCGGTGGCGGCGACCGCGGCGATGTTGCGGGCTTCGATGGTGAAGTCGAGCTCCTCGGCCAGCGCGGCGGCGAATCCCTCGGCCAGCTCGGCGACGCCGAGCGACCGCGCCCAGTCCGCGCGGTCCTCCAGGGCCGCGGCGACCCGCCGGACGATGGCGATGTCGCGGTCGGCCTGCTCCCGCACGCCCGGCCGCTGGACCTTGACGACGACGTTTTCGCCGCTGCGCAGCTTCGCGCGGTACACCTGCGCGACCGACGCGGCGGCCAGCGGTTCGGGGTCGAACTCGGCGAAGACGTCGTCGGGGGAGCCGCCGAGTTCGTCGGCCAGCAGGGCCCGCACGGCGTCGGCGCGGGCGGGCGCGACCTGGTCCTGCAGCCGGCTCAGCTCGTCGGCGAACACCGGGGGCAGCAGGTCGGCGCGGGTGGAGAGCAGCTGGCCGAGCTTCACGAACGTGACGCCGCCTTCTTCGAGGGCGCGGCGCAGGGAGCGCGCGAGCTTGGCGTGCCGCCCCGGGGCGAGGCCGGGTTCGCGACGGCCGGTGAGGTAGCGGCCGAGGCCGTGCTTGACCGCGATCCGGCTGATCTGCGCGTACCGGCGGGTGCGGGAGAGCCGCCCCCGCAGCCGGCCGAGCCCGAAGCCGTTCGGCAGCGCCAGCTCGGCGACGAACAGGAAGACCAGCGTGGCGAGGAAAGCGCTGCCCGCCAACGGGATCAGCAGCCCGAGGGCCGCACCGCCGTTGCGCAGCAGCGAAACGGGGAACGCCTGCCCGATGCCGCCGGCGACGAGCCACCCGAACGCGGCGGCGCACAGGGCGCGCACGGCGCCGATCCGGACGCCGAGCACCCGCCGCGCCGCGACGACGAGCGGCCACAGCAGGGACACGTAGAGGGGGAGGGTCAGCAGGCCCAGCAAGATGTCCATCGGTTCCTTCCGTCGGCGCCGAGCACATCACGCCGGACCCGGCCGGCGGCTCACGCGGCGGCGGGACCCGGCTCCCTCCCGCGGGGGAGCGACTTTCGGCCGTGGCCGGCGCTGTTGGTGACCTTCTAACCTGATCGCGCGAACCACGGTGAAGTGCTCTCTGAATCGGACGAAGGAGACACGATGAACGGACGCGTGCCGGGCCGGGTGGCGGCCCTGGCCGTCGCGGTCCCGCTGGGCCTGGGCTTGGCGACCGCCCCGGCGGCCTCGGCGGCCGCGGTGACGACGCTGTACTACAGCTCGTCAGGCGCTCCGGACTACCTGGCCCAGATCGACCGGGGTGCGGCCAACTGGAACGCGGCGGTGACCGACGTGAAGCTGGTCCAGCGGGCCACCGGGGCGACGATCGTGTTCCACGAAGTGCACAGCGGGGGCTCGTACACGAGCACCGACGGCCACGGGCGCGGCCAGATCTACCTGGACACGAGCCAGGTGGCGGAGGGGTACGACCCGACGCGCATCGCGGCGCACGAACTGGGGCACAACCTGGGCCTGCCGGATCACTACAGCGGGCCGTGCACGGAGCTGATGTCGGGCCACGGGCCGGGAACGGCGTGCAAGAACGCCAAACCGTCCGCGGCCGAGGCGGCGAAGGTGCAGTCGTTGTGGGTCAACGGGGTGGCGGCCGGGGCGCAGACGCGGGCGGTCGCTCACTGATCCGGGAAGCGGCGGCCTCCGGTGCGCCGGAGGCCGTTTTCCTCCCGCGGTGCAAGCCCAGGGTGACCCCGGCGATGACGACGGCCCCGCCGAGCACCTGGGCGAGCGTGAGCCGCTCGCCAGCCAGCACGACCGCCCACACCGAACCCGCCACCGGCACGATGTTCAGCAGGTTGACCGCGACGCTCGGCTCGAGCCCGCGCAGGCCGTGGTTGTACAGCAGGAAGGCCGCGACCGAACACAGGCCGGCCAAGAACCCGATCCGCAGCACGGCACTCCCGCCGGGCACGCTCCACCGGTCCGCTTCGGACAGGGACAGCAGGACGAACCCGCCCGCTCCGGCGAGGGTCTGGTAGTAGGTGACCACGATCGGCGACGCGCCGGAGCCGTCCCGTCGCGCCAGCATGTTGTACACCGCCCAGACCACTCCGGCCACGATGAGGAGCAGGTCGCCCCACAGCGAGTGGGACCCGCCCGGCCGGCCCTGGACGACGAGCCAGACGCCGGCGACCGCCACCAGCATGCCGGTCAGCCGCACCGGCGAGATCGCCGCGCGGCCCGCCAGGACCTCCAGCACGAGCGTCAGGATCGGGTACGAAGCCACGATCAGCGTCGCGTCCGACGCCGTCGCCAGGTCGACGCCCACGTTTTCCAGCGCGAAGTAGGCCGTGATCCCCAGCAGGCCCGCCAAGCCGATGAACAGCCGTTGCCGAGGGGACGGCAGGCGACGGCGGTCCGGGCCCGCGTGCACCACTGCCCCGAGGATCAGCGCCGCCAGCGCGAACCGCAGCGCACCGAGCGTCATCGGCGGAACCTCCGTCAGCGCCACCTTGGTGACCGCGAACGAACTGCTCCAGATCAGCGCCGCGCCCAGGACGGCGGCGACGGACAGGGCCGGGCGAGGCGACTCGGTGAGCACGGCGCCACGATAAAGAACAGTCGGAACCAGAACGGCGAACACCGTGCTAGATTCGGCGGATCCCGCAAAATGGCGAATCCTGTGACGAGAAACAGCGAGCGAGGGCCCGATGGACGAACTTGACACGGCCCTGCTGACCCTCCTCCAGGAGGACGCCAAGCAGACCAACAAGGAACTCGCCCGCCGCCTGCACATCGCCCAGTCGACGTGCCTCGAGCGCGTGCGGGAGCTGACCCGGCGCGGGATCGTGCGCGGGCACACCGTCGACGTCGACCTGAAGAAGATCGGCCGTCCCGTGCAGGCCATGGTCGCCGTGCGGCTGCGGCCGCCGGACCGGGCCGTCATCGAATCCTTCCGGGCCTTCGTGACCGGCCTGCCCGAGGTGCTCTCCGTCTTCGTCATGTCCGGCAGCGACGACTTCCTGCTGCACATCGCCGTCGCCGACAACGACCAGCTGAGCGGCTTCGTCCTCGACCGGCTCACCCAGCGCCGGGAGATCGTCGACGTCCGGACCTCGGTCATCTTCAGCCACTTCCGCCGCACCGTGGTCACCCCGGCCGAGACCGGGGAGTGAGGCGCCTCCACCGCGAGCGGGAGGCGCCGTCCGGGGTCCGGCTGCGAAGATCGGCCGGTGCGCATCCTCCGGCCCCTGACGAGCAAGGCGACCTACCGCCGCTGGGTCTACCTGGTCCTCGGCGGTGCCATCAGCGTGCCCTACCTGCTGTTCTCCGCGGTCGCCGTGCCGTCGCTGCTGCCGTTCGTCACCACGCCGGAGCAGGCCACCGTCGTCGGCGGGCTGCTCACCGCGGCCGTCGTCGCCGGGACGGCGTTCCTGCCCGCGGTGCACGTCCTCGAGTCCGCCGCCGTCCGGGAGCTGCTCGACGACCCGGTGCCGGACGCGCCCGCGAAACCCGGCACCCGCCAGGGGCGCCGTCGCGCCGCGGTGATGTTCGTGCTGCACGTCGGGGCCGGGTTCGTCGTCAGCTTCTTCAGCCTCGCCGTCCCCGTCGCGGTCGGGCTGTCGGTCAGCGCCGTGTTCACCGGGCAGCTCTTCCGGGACGGCGCGGGCGGCGAAATCACCGTGCCGGTGGGCTGGCCGTCGGTGTGGCTGCCCGCGGTCTTCCTGCTCGCCCTGGTGCTGCTGATCTACACCGCCTGGGCGATCGGCGGGCTGCTGCGCCGGGCCGCGACCGCCCTGCTCGGGACCACCGCCGCCGAGCGGATCGCCCGGCTGGAACGACGGACCGAGCAGCTCGCCGAACGCAACCGGCTGGCCAGGGACCTGCACGACTCGGTCGGGCACGCGCTGAGCGTCGTCACCGTCCAGGCGGGCGCCGCCCGGCGGACGCTGCGCACCGACCCGGACTTCACCGAGAAGGCGCTCGGCGCGATCGAGGAGTCCGCCCGCACCGCGCTCGACGACCTCGACCACGTCCTCGGCCTGCTGCGGGAGGAGGCGGCCGGCCGCACGCCGCAGCCGACGCTGGCCGGGCTGCCCGCCCTGTTCGAAACGACCCGGCTCGCGGGCGTCGACGTCACCGCCGAGGTCGGCGGCGACCTGGCCGCCGTGCCGCCGGTGGTGTCCCGCGAGGTGTACCGGATCCTGCAGGAATGCCTGACCAACGCGGTGCGCCACGCCGGTAGGGTCCCGGTGACGGTGGTCGTCGGCGTGGCGGCGCACGAGCTGCGCGCCCGGGTCGTCAACCCGCTGGGGAACGGCTCGCGCCGGTCCGGTGGCTACCGCGGCCTGCGGGGGATGGCCGAGCGGGTGGTGCTGCTCGGCGGGGAGCTCTCGGCCGGGCCGGTGGACGGGCGGTGGGAGGTCGTGGTGCGGGTGCCGTGGGGGAGCGGGCGATGAGCGTGGGTGTGCTGCTGGTGGACGACGAGCCGCTGATCCGGGCCGGGCTCCGGGCGATCGTCGACAGCGAGGACGGCCTGACCGTGCTCGGCGAGGCCGCCGACGGCGCGGAGGTGCCCGGGCTGGTCGCCCGGCTCCGTCCCGACGTCGTGCTGATGGACGTGCGGATGCCCGCGGTGGACGGGATCCGGGCGACCACCCACCTGATGTCCACCATGGCGGAGCCGCCGAAGGTCATCGTGGTGACCACCTTCGAGAACGACGACTACGTCTACGACGCGCTCGTCGCGGGAGCCAGCGGCTTCCTGCTCAAGCGGGCCCGGCCGGAGGAGATCGTCGCGGGGATCCGGACGGTCGTGGCCGGGGAATCCCTGCTGTTCCCGGCGGCGATCCGCCGCCTGGCCGCCCAGTGCGCCCCGGCCGGCGACGGCCTGGCCGCGGCCGGGCTGACCGAGCGGGAACGCGAGGTGCTGCGGCTGATGGCCGGTGGACTGTCCAATGTGGAGATCGCGGGCGAGCTGTACCTGGGCGTCCAGACGGTGAAGACCCACGTCGGCAACGTGCTCGCGAAGCTCGGCGCGCGGGACCGGACGCAGGCGGTGATCCGGGCGTACGACTCGGGCTTCGTGACGCCGTCCGGCTGATTCGGGCACTATGGGCCGCATGACTGCCGCATACGACGAATTCGCCGAGGTGTACACGGCCGAGAACGAAACCAGCCTGATGAACGCCTACTACGAACGGCCGGCGACCCTGGCGCTCGCCGGTGACGTGGCCGGACGGCGGATCCTCGACGCCGGTTGCGGTGCGGGCCAGCTGTTCGAGGTGCTGCGGGAAAAGGGCGCCGTCGTCAGCGGGTTCGACCAGAGCGCCGGAATGGTGGCGCACGCCCGGCGGCGGCTGGGCGACGACGCGGACCTGCGGGTCGCCGACCTGGCCGACCCGCTGCCCTTCCCCGACGGCGAGTTCGACGATGTCATCGCGTCCCTGGTGCTGCACTACCTGCGGGACTGGAACCCGGTGCTCGCCGAACTGCGGCGCGTGCTGAAGCCCGGCGGCCGGCTCATCGCCTCGGTCAACCACCCGATGATGGTCAACCTGACGCACCGCCACGAAGGGCCCCGGCCCGACTACTTCGAGTCCTACACCTGGACCGACGAGTTCGAGCTCCACGGCCAAAAAGCGCGGATGACGTTCTGGAACAAGCCGCTGCACGCGATGACCGACGCCTTCACCGCGGCCGGCTTCCGGATCGCCGTGATCAGCGAACCGCACCCGGTGCCGGAGGCCCGGGAGCTGTTCCCCGGCGACTTCGAAATCCTCGACACCTTCCCGAGCTTCCTCTTCTTCGTCCTGGAAGCCGAGTAGGGCTCAGTCGAGGCAGAACTCGTTGCCCTCGACGTCCTGCATCGTCAGGCACGACTCGTTTTCCTCGTCCGCCTTCTGGAGCCACAGGCGCTTCGCGCCGAGCTTCTCGAGCCGCGCACACTCGGCCTCGAGGGCGGCGAGCCGCTCTTCGCCGACGAGCCCGGTGCCGACCCGGACGTCGAGGTGCACGCGGTTCTTGACGACCTTGCCTTCGGGCACGCGCTGGAAGTACAGCCGCGGGCCCACGCCCGTCGGATCGCCGCAGGCGGAGCCGTCACCCTCCAGCTCGTACCCGAGCACCTCGCACCAGAACCGGGCGACGCGCCCGGGATCCGCGCAGTCGAAGGTGACCTGGACCTTCCTGACCGACATCATGGAGCCCACCTTAAGGCCGCGGGCAAGAGGATTTCAGCCGAGCTCGTCCAGCAGCGCCTGGATCGCGGCCGCCATCGCCGCCGGGTCACCGTCGCCCGGGCGCAGCACCAGATCGGGCGACGACGGCCGCTCGTAGGGGGCGTCGATGCCGGTGAAGCCGGTGATCTCCCCGGCGCGCGCCTTCGCGTACATGCCCTTCGGATCGCGGGCTTCGCACGCCTCCAGGGGCGTGTCGACGAAGACCTCCAGGAACGGCAGGTCGTCGTGGATCGCCCGCGCCCGGGCCCGATCCTCCGCGTACGGGCTGATCAGCGACGCGATCGCCACCACGCCCGCGTCCGCGAACAGGCGCGCCACCTCGGCCACGCGCCGGACGTTCTCCGCGCGGTCCTCGGGGCTGAACCCCAGACCGGCGTTGAGCCCGTGGCGCAGGTTGTCGCCGTCGAGCAGGTACGCCGGGCGGCCCGCCGCGACCAGCCGGCGTTCCAGCTCGACCGCCACCGACGACTTGCCTGACGCCGAAAGCCCGGTGAGCCACACCGTCGCGCCGCGGGTCGGGCGGTCCTCGCGCCGCACCGCCGCCGTGTGCCAGACCACCGGCGAAGCGACCGCGCCGGTGATCATGCCCGCCGCGACCGTGTCGCCGGTGTGCTCGTCGACCAGCAGGAAGCCGCCGGTGGCCCGGTTGCGGCGGTACGGGTCGAACAGCAGCGGCGACCGCGTGCGCAGCCGGATGCGGCCGATGTCGTTCAAGGACAGCGCTTCCGCCGTCTCGTCGCGGTGCAGGGTGGTGACGTCGAGGCGGTACTCCAGCCGCTCCACCGTGCCCCGCGTCTCGGTGGTCGTGTGCCGGACCGCGTAGGTCGCGCCGGGTGTCAGCGCGGCGCGCTCGGAGAACCAGCAGACCAGGGCGTCCACCTCGCGGGCCGACTCGGCGCGGTTGCCGGGGCGGCACAGCATGGCGCCGCGGCCGAGGTCGAGGTCGTCGGCCAGCTCCACGGCCACCGCCTGGCCCGTGAACGCCTCCGACAGCGGGCTGCCGCCCGGGCCCCAGACCGCGCGCACCTTCGACGTGAACCCCGACGGCAGCGCCACCACCTCGTCGCCCGGCTTGAACACCCCGCCCGCGATGGTGCCCGCGTAGCCGCGGAAGTCGGACCGGCGGAGGACGTACTGCACCGGGAACCGCGCGTCGATGAGGTTGCGGTCGGAGGCGACGTGCACCTCTTCCAGCTGGTGCAGCAGCGAAGTGCCCTCGTACCACGGCATGCTCGCGCTGCGGTGGACGACGTTGTCGCCGTGCAGCGCCGAAACCGGCACGAACGTCAGGTCGGCGACGTCGAGTTTCATCGCGAACCGGCGGAAGTCCTCGCGGATCTCGTCGAACCGCTCCGGCGACCACCCGACGAGGTCCATCTTGTTCACGCACACGACGAGGTGCCCGATCCCGAGCAGGGAGGCGAGGAACGCGTGCCGCCGCGACTGCTCGAGGACGCCTTTGCGGGCGTCGACGAGGATCAGCGCCAGGTCGGCCGTGGACGCGCCGGTCACCATGTTGCGTGTGTACTGCAGGTGCCCCGGCGTGTCGGCGATGATGAACTTCCGCCGCGGTGTCGCGAAGTAGCGGTGGGCGACGTCGATGGTGATGCCCTGCTCGCGCTCGGCGCGCAGCCCGTCGGTGAGCAGCGCGAGATCCGGGTAGTCCTCGCCGCGGTCGCGGCTGGCGCGTTCGACGGCGGCGAGCTGGTCGGTGAAGATGGCCTTCGAGTCGAACAGCAGCCGCCCGATCAACGTCGACTTGCCGTCGTCCACGCTCCCGGCGGTGGCGACCCGCAGCAGCTGCATCAGAAGTAACCCTCTCGCTTGCGGTCTTCCATGCCGGCCTCGGAGATCCGGTCGTCGGCGCGCGTGGCGCCGCGCTCGGTGACGCGGGTGGCGGCCACCTCGGCGACCACTTCGGACGGTGTCGTCGCCGAAGACTCGACGCAGCCGGTGCAGGTGGCGTCGCCGACGGTCCGGAAGCGGACGGTCGCCTCGTACGGTGTCTCCCCGTCCACAAGGGACAGAAAGCGGGTGGCCGCCAGCAGCATGCCGTCGCGCTGCACCACGGGCCGCTGGTGCGCGTAGTACAGGGGCGGCAGCGCGATGCGCTCGTCGCGGACGTACTGCCAGATGTCCAGTTCGGTCCAGTTCGACAGGGGGAAGACGCGGATGTGCTCGCCGCGGCGGTGCCGGCCGTTGTACAGGTTCCACAGCTCCGGGCGCTGTGCCCGCGGGTCCCACTGGCCGTGCTCGTCGCGGAAGCTGAACACGCGCTCCTTCGCGCGGGCCTTCTCCTCGTCCCGGCGGGCGCCGCCGAACACGGCGTCGAACCCGCCCTCGCGGATCGCCCGCAGCAGCGTCACCGTCTGCAGCCGGTTGCGGCTGGCCCGCGGCCCGGTCTCCTCGACGACGCGGCCGGCGTCGAGGTCGTCCTGCACCCTGGCCACCTCCAGGCGCAGGCCGAGTGCGGCCACCGTCTCGTCGCGGAACCGGATGACCTCGTCGAAGTTGTGACCGGTGTCGACGTGCAGGACGGGAAACGGCAGGGGAGCGGGCCAGAACGCCTTCGCGGCGGCGTGCAGCATCACCACCGAGTCCTTGCCGCCGGAGAAGAGCAGGACCGGGCGCTCGAAGGTCGCCGCGACTTCGCGGAAGACGTGCACGGCCTCCGCTTCGAGCGCGGCCAGGTGCGACAACTCGTACGAGGTCACGGACACCGGAAAAAAGTAGAACATGTTCTTGTCTTTGGTCAAGGCGTGCGGGACGCTAGGGGCATGGACCTGGTCGTACTCGAAGAGATCAAGCGGCTGAAGTACCGGTACCTGCGCGGGGTGGACCTGAAACTGTGGGACGAGGTGGCCGGCACGTTCACCGCCGACGCCACGGCGAACTACGGGACGCACGCGGTGGGCGGTGACGGCAAGCGGTTCGAAGGCCGCGACGCCATCGTCGGATTCCTCACCCAGAGCCTCGGCAACGGCATCATCACCGTGCACCACGCCGCTCAGCCCGAGATCGACGTCGACGGCGACACCGCGACCGGGCGGTGGTCGTTCACCGACAAGGTCATCGTGCCCGACCACAAGGTGATCATCGAAGGCGCCGCGTTCTACGAGGACACCTACCGCCGCGACCACGACGGCGCCTGGCGGATGTCGCACATCGGGTACGTCCGCACCTACGAATCGATGACGTCCTGGGACGCCGTCCCCGGCTTCCGGCTGCTCGCGAACCGCTGGGCCGTCCCGGCATGATCGAGAACGAGTTCTCGTTGACCCGGCCGTTCGCCGACGCCATCGTCGAGGCCGAGAAGCTGATCGCCGAAGCCCCGCCGGCGCAGACCGAGCAGGGCCTCCTCGAGGGCTACGACTACCTCGCCGGCAGCATCCGGGCGTCGCTGCAGATGGCCTGGGCCTACCAGCGCGACTTCCCGTACTTCACCGCGTCCACCGGGCCCTACACCAAGATGGGCCTCGACAACCCGGACACGCTGTACTTCAACGCGAACATCCGCGCCGACCGCGAGTACCTGGTCACCGGGGTCCGCGGGACCACCGCCGACCTGAGCTTCCAGGTCCTCAACGGCGACTACTCGCCGGTGGAGGTGCCCGACAGCCTCGCCGCGTTCGACGACCGGGCGATCGAGATCGGCCCGGACGGCCGGTTCGAGCTCCGCTTCGGCCCGGCTCGCGAGAACCCGGGCCCGAACTACTTCGTCCTCGGCGAGGGCTCGGCGATGCTCGTCGTCCGCGAGGTCTACAGCGACTGGGCCACCGAACGGCGGGGCGAGATCCGCATCCGGTGCGTCGACACGGCCGGCCAGGCGCCGCCGGTGCCGGACCGGTCCGCGCTGGCCAAGCGCTACGGCGTCACCGGCAAGATCCTGCTGAGCAGGCTCAAGACGTTCCTGGCCTTCCCGAAGTGGTTCTACGACAACCTGCCGGTGAACACGATGACCGAGCCGCGTTCGACGCCGGGTGGGCTCACCACGCAGTTCTCCTCGGCCGGCCACTACGAGCTGGCCGGAGAAGAGGCGATGATCGTCACCGTGCCGCGCTGCGCGGACGCCCCCTACCAGGGCATCCAGCTCGGCAGCCGCTGGTACGTCTCGCTCGACTACATCAACCACCAGACGAGCCTCACCGCCGACCAGGCGCACGTCGACCCGGACGGCAAGATCCGGTTCGTCATCGCCGAGCGCGACCCTGGCCTGGCGAACTGGCTGGAGCTGACCGGGCACGACCGCGGGTACGTGCAGATCCGCTGGCAACGGCTCGCCCGCGACCTCGGCCCGGCCGACGGGCCGGTCGTCGAGGTGGTCAAGACCGACGAACTGCCCGACCGGCTGCCCCACCACGAACAAGCGCGCGTGACGCCGGAGCAGTGGGCGGCGCGGATCGCGGCCCGGCAGGACGCCGTCGCCGCCCGGATGCTGGGGTGAGCGTGGACAACCTGCTGCAGGACAAGGTGGTCGTCGTCTCGGGGATCGGCCCCGGGCTCGGCCGGTCGATCGCCGTGCGCAGCGCACGGGCCGGCGCGGACGTCGTGCTCGCCGCGCGAACCGAGTCGCGGCTGAGCGAGGTCGCGAAGGAGGTGACCGACCTCGGCCGCCGGGCGGTCGCGGTCCGCACCGACATCGACGACGCGGACTCCGCGGCGAACCTGGTGACCGAGGCGCTCGCGGCGTTCGGGCGGGTGGACACCGTGGTGCACAACGCCTTCGCCGTTCCGCCGCTGACCGATCTGGCCACTGTGGACCTCGACGCCGTCCGCGCGGGCTTCGAAACCGCGGCCGTGTCGGTGCTCCGGCTGACCCGCCTGTTCCTGCCCGCGCTCAAGGAGAGCAAGGGCTCGCTGGTGATGATCAACTCCGCCGTGCTGCGGCATTCGCGGCGGACGTTCGGCGCCTACAAGATGGCGAAGTCGGCGCTGCTGTCGCTCTCCCAAAGCCTCGCCAGCGAGCTGGGGCCGGACGGCGTGCGCGTCAACACCGTGGCACCCGGCTACATCTGGGGGCCGAACCTGCAGTGGTACTTCGCCTACCTGGCCAAGGAACGCGGCGTCACGCCGGAGGAGGTCTACGCCGAGACAGCGGCCACGACAGATCTCCGGAAACTGCCGGAGCCCGACGAGATCGCCGACACCGTGGTGTTCCTCGCCTCGCCGATGGCGCGCGCGATCACCGGGCAATGCCTCGACGTCAACGGCGGCGAGTACCACCACTGAGGAGGACCACATGCTCCCCGGCCGGGAAGACGTGGGCACCGTCGAGGACCTGCACGCCTCGGCGTCGAAGCTCACCGGGCTCGACGACTTCGGCACCGACGAGTACCTCGAAGGCCTGCGCGTGCTGCTGGAGTCCTACGAGGCCGACGCGGAACTGACGCCGTTCGGCAACAAGGTGCACCGGGCGTTCCTGCGCGGCGCGCTCGTGGCGCGGCTGCTGAGCGAGGCGTCGTGGAAGCAGAACCCGGCGTACGCCGACGTCCGCATCGAGCGGCCGATCTTCGTCACCGGCCTGCCGCGCACCGGCACGACCGCGCTGCACCGGCTGCTCGCCGAAGACCCCGCGCACCAGGGGCTCGAGGTGTGGCTCGCCGAGGTCCCGCAGCCGCGGCCGCCACGGGCGTCGTGGGCGGACAACCCGATCTTCCAGGGCATCCAGGCCGGCTACGAACGCCACCACGTCGAACACCCGGAGTTCATGGGCGTGCACCACATGTCCGCCGACCAGGTGGAGGAGTGCTGGCAGCTGCTGCGCCAGTCGATGCGGTCGGTGTCCTTCGAATGCCTCGCGCACCTGCCGCGCTACTCGCGCTGGCTGGCCAAGCAGGACTGGACGGACGCCTACGCCCGGCACAAGCGCAACCTGCAGCTGATCGGGCTGCCCGACGCCGGCAAGCGCTGGGTGCTCAAGAACCCCAGCCACCTGTTCGCCCTGGACGCGCTGATGGCGAACTACCCGGACGCGCTGGTGATCCAGACGCACCGGGCGCCGAGCACGATCATGGCGTCGATGTGCAGCCTCGCCGAGAAGGCCGCGGACGGCTGGTCTTCGAAATTCCGCGGCGAGGTGATCGGCCGCGGGCAGCTGGAGCTGTGGGCGCGCGGAGCGGACGAGTTCGGCTGGGCCCGGGCGCGGCACGACCCGGCGCAGTTCTGCGACGTCCGGTACGAGGACTTCGTCGCGGACCCGATCGGCACGGTGTCCACTGTGTACGACCACTTCGGACTGGACTTCACGCCGGAGGCGCGCGCGGCCATGACGGCGGTGCACGAGGCGAGCCGCACGGGGGACCGGAAGCCGGTGCACCGCTACCGCTTGGCCGACTTCGGCTTGACCCGCGCGGAGGTCGACGAGCGGTTCGCGAGCTACCTGGCGGCGCACGCGCCGCTCAGCCGGTGATCAGCTTCACCACCTCGTCCATCGCCGGCCCGGCGGCCATCTCGGCGGCCAGTTCCCGAGCCCGGGTGCGGTAGCGCGGATCGTCCAGAACCGCGCGGACGTCCCGCCGCAGCGTCCGCGGCGAGGCCGAGGCGCGGGCGCGGCCGATCCCGGCCCCGGACCAGCTGACCCGGGCCGCCACCTCGCGCTTGTCCTCGCTGGCGCCGACCACGACCAGCGGGACGCCGTAGCGGAGGGCGTGGTTGACGCCGCCGTACCCGCCGTTGCCGACCATGGCGGCGCAGCGGGGGAGCAGCTCGTCGTAGGGCAGGAAGTCCGCCACCCGGACGTTCTCCGGCAGCGCGCCGGACCGCAGCCGTCCGCCGCACGTCGTCGCGACGACCAACACGTCCTGTCCGGCCAGCGCCTCGATGGCGGGCTCGACGAGCCGGCCGAGGTCGTCGTTCGCCACCGTCCCCTGGGTCACGTGCACGACCGGTCGTCCGCCGTCGAGGTCGGCCCACCACGGCGGCAGCGGGTGCTCGCTCGCCGCGCTGACCGTCGTCGGCCCGATGAAGTGCAGCGGCGCCCCCTCGCGCGGGTATTCGAAGCCCGGGCAGGTCATCTGCAGGACGCCGTCGCTGCGCAATGGCCAGTCCGCGAACAGCAGGCCGGGGTCGCCGCCGAGCAGCTCGCGGGCCAGCCGCTGCGCCGGCCCGAGCACTCGCGGCGCGAGTGCCTTGAAGACCGCGCCGCGCAGGGGGTGCCCCGGCGGGCCGGTCGGGACGGGCGGCATGAACGGCAGGAACCCCAGGACCAGCAGGCGGGGCCGTCGTTCGCGGCCGACCAGGGCCAGCCCGGCCATCATCAGCGGATCGCACAGCACGACGTCGGCGTCGTGGGCGTCGATCACGCTCAGCTGGGCGGGCATCGCGCGGACGAAGTTGGTCAGGTCGAACCGGGCGAGCTTCAGCCCGCGCAGCCCGGCGCGGCCGGGGATCGAGCCGTCCAGGTCGGTCTCGTCGAAGTCGGCCTCTTCGGGCAGCGGTTCGACGGTGGCCCCCAGCTTCTCGAACGGCTCCCGGTAGCGCGCCCCGGTGACGACGGCGACGTCGTGGCCGGCGGCGACCAGCGCCTCGACGACCGGCTTGGTCGGTCCCACGTGGCCGCGGGCGGGTTGCACGCACACGAGTATCCGGGCCATGGCGCGTCCTTTGATCGATACGTTGTACTATCCAATTGATGACGATACCCGAAGGTTCGCGGCGCCGGTACGACTCGCCGGTGCGCGAAGCCCGCGCCCGGCGCACCCGGGCCCACGTGGTGGCCACGGCGGGGAAGTTGTTCGCCTCCCGCGGCTACGCGGGCACGAGCATGCGGCAGATCGCCGCGGAGGCGGGGGTGAGCCTCGAGACGGTGACCCAGACGGGCCGCAAGCCGCAGCTGCTGATCGCCGCGTTCCGCGACGGCTTCGCGGGCGACCCGGACGCGGTGAACCTGGACGCGGTGGTCGGGCCGGCCGGCCTGGCCGACCTGCCGGCGGTGGTCGCCCGCGTCGCGGCGGGCGTGCGCCGCTCACTGCCGATCTGGCGCGCGTTCACCACGGCGGCGGCGGCCGATCCGGCGGTGGCGGCGGTCCGCGCGGAGCAGGCGGTGGCCCGCCGCGCGGAGATCGCGGGCCGCCTCTCGGCGGCGGGCCTGGCGCCGAAAGGCGAGGGGATCGGCCGCTTGGCCGACGCGGTCGGGCTCGTCATGTCCCACGAGGCGTACGACCACTTGACGGCGGTCTGCGGCTGGACGCACGAGGAGTACGTGGCCTGGGCGGCGAAAGCGGTCCAAGCCCAGCTGACCCTCGGCTGGGCGTGAGCCCCGGTGCTTGTCCCGCCCCGCTCGCGTCCGGAGCTCAGTGCGGACCGGACCGGTCGTAGTCCGTGATCGACCAGCCGACTCGCTCGAGCACGCCCGGCACGTCCGACACGGCGGTGGGTACGATGCGGGCGATGACTTGGGGCAGGCCGATGGTGAGCCAGTCGGCGCCGGTGACCTCATGGGCCGGACGATCGCCGGAGCGAAGTGCCAGGATCCCGATTTCGTCAAAATGATCGGCCGGGAGGCGGACGTGGACTCCGTCGACGTGGTCTGCGTCGAATCCCAGGTCAAGCCATCGCTGGCCGGGTGACGCATCAAGGGCCCAGAAAAATTGTCCCGCGCCGCCATGGTTTTTCATGATTTCCTGGAGTTCTTTGGTCTTGGCAACGGCTGCCGTGCAGCGATCACGGGTTGATGGCGCAAGGCTGCCTTCAAGGGAAATGCCCCATTGCTCGATGAGGTCGAGGACAATCCGTCCCAAGGTGAGTTTCACTATGCGCTGCATGATGCGCACCATTTCGGTCAGCCAGTCCTTCAGATCCCAGTGGGTTTGCGCCAAAGGCTGGACCCGACGGGCCACGTCGGGGATGAGCGCGTCAAGTATGGACAGATAACGTTTCAGGCGTTGGTGGCTCCTGACTTGCTGTGTGAGAGCCGCGAGAACCTTGTCTCCGTGACTTTCGGTCAGTCCGGCGACGAACCGCGCGGTTTCTCGGACCAGATTTGGGACGAGGCCACCTGAATCGAGCACGACCCGCCGTTGTTCTTCCAGGTTGCTGCCGCAGTACTCGACGAGTTCGCGTTCCGCGAGTTGGTACGGTGCGTCCGGATCGAGAGGGAGCGGCACGACCGCTCGCATGGCGACCGCGCGGATCACTTCCAGGGAGGCGAGGTCGATCGGCGTATTCACCGACAGATACACCCATGACGCGACTCGGTCGGGCACCCGCGCACCGTCCACGGCCACCGGCAAGACGACGGGTGGCCTGGTGTGTCCGGCGTGGTCCGAGGTCGCCCATTCGAATTCGCGGGCAACCCATGCCGAGTTTGCGGACGTTTCTGTCACTACCTGGATAAAAACCTCGCAGTCGGCGATACGTGCGGGCAGGGCGACGTCAAGCCGTGATCCGAGCAGGCTTCTTTCGTCTTCCATGCGTACTTGCATTCCGTGTGCGCGTAGATCTTCGGCAATTGTGTCCACGAAGGCGCGATCCCGAAAGCTGTAGCTGAGAAAAACCTTTGGGCCCAGTCCTCGCAAGGGGCCGACAGGCGGGGGGATTCGCCGATCGTTGTCGTCCATACGTGGTTCCCTTCGCCGGCGCGAATTCTACCCGCCCGGTCAACCCGGTTCGAGGCGGTTACAACGTTGTCCGTGCCGGCGAATACGTCGGTGTCGTTTGCCCCAATTTGCCAGGCCGTGCTGTGGTGCAGAAGGCCTCAGCCCGCGGCCGCCCGCAACCCGCGGGTTCCGACGCCCCGCAGCACTTCCATCCGGTCCGAGCCCGGGCGGCTCAGCACCCAGCTCGACCCCGGCACCGCCTTCGCGCGCTTCTTCAACGGCGCCAGCAGCCGGGAAACCTCCTGGTAGGAGGCGATCGCACCGCTCGCGCAGACCAGCGTCGCCAGTGACACCGTCACCGGCAGGCCGTCGGCCGACCACGGGCGGTCGAGCAGCGCCCCCGCCACCGTGGCGATCTCGTCGACGTCGCACACCACCAGGAAGTCGTCGCCGCCGACGTGGCTCACGCGCATGCGCCGCAGGCTGCCGGCCAGCTCCGTCAGGGCCGCGCCCAGCTCGCGGATCAGGTCGTCGCCCGCCGCGAAGCCCGCCGTGTCGTTGATCGTCTTGAAGCCGTCGATGTCCAGCCAGGCCGCCACGAACGGCTCGCCGATGGTGATGCGGCGGGCGACGTCGCGGGCGATCGTGTCGCTGCCCGGCAGGCGGGTCAGCGGGTTCAGCGCCGCGGCCGCCTCGACCTTCGCCTCGGCCACGCCGCGGACCACCTCGGTCACCAGCACCACGCCGAGGCAGCGGCCGAGCTCGTCGACCACGACCACGTCGTCGCCGGTGCGGCCCCAGTCGGCGTCGGTGACCAGCTCGAGGAACTCCATCGCGCCGGCGCGGGCCTCGATCGTGTGCGGGGTGTCGGCGAGCCGGGCCGCCGGGCGCTTCGCGTGCAGCGCGTGCCCGTACGGGCCGGTGACCGCCACCAGGAACCGCGTCCGGTCGACCGACCAGCGCGGCCGGTTCAGCTCGTCCACCCCGACCACCCCCGAAGGCGCGTCCGCGGCCGCGAGCACCTCGCGGACCTCGTCGCAGGTCGCGGACTCGGGCAGGGTCGTCGCCGGGCGGAGGAAGTCGCCGACGCACGGCGCCGGTGCCCCCGGCCCGCTCGCCGGACGGCCGCGCGTGAGCAGCGCCGGCGCCGGACCGGCCGCGGTCGGCGGCGCGAGCAGGTGCCCCTGCGCGATCCGGACCCCGAGCTCGCGGACGGCGTCGAGCTGGGCGCCGGTTTCCACGCCGGTCGCGACGAGCCGGGTGCCGGTGCGGTTCGTGTAGTGCAGCAGCGCCTCGACCACGGCCGCCGGAGCCGGGTCGTCCGGCAGCCCGCGCAGCACCGTCCGGTCGAGCTTGACCAGGTCGATCGGCGCCTCGACCAGCAGGCCCAGCGGCAGGTCGCCGCGGCCGAGGCCGTCGAGCGCGAGCCGGAAGCCGAGCTCGGTGAGCTCCCGCATCCCGGCGAGCGCGCGGCCGGCGGGCAGCGGCGCGAACGGCGGGCCGATCTCCAGGACGACGTCGCGGGTGCGGCGGCCGGCGTCGCCGAGCTCTTCGAGGAGGTCGTCGTACATCGACGGCGGCGCGGCCAGGGTGCGGGCGGAGAGGTTGAGGTGCAGCGGGAGCTTCGCCGGGTTTTCGGCGTCCTGCCGGACGGCGGCGACCGCGAGG
The DNA here is from genome assembly GCF_000695625.1 of Amycolatopsis rifamycinica. Lineage (GTDB taxonomy): Bacteria > Actinomycetota > Actinomycetes > Mycobacteriales > Pseudonocardiaceae > Amycolatopsis > Amycolatopsis rifamycinica. The sequence goes on along the minus strand of NZ_JMQI01000077.1, from coordinate 128,158 downwards.
CCGATGTCGGCCTCGGCGAGCCTGCCGTCGCGGCGCGCCTGCGCGAGCAGCTCGGGGACGGTTCCGCGGCCGGGCCTGGCCAGCGCTTCGTGCGCCACGACGCCTCCGGTGTGGAGGCTGTACAGCGGCTGGAAGGCGAAGCGGACCGTGCGTGGCGACTTCACGGCCTCGATCGTCGCGGGCCGGGCGGCGCAGCGGAACCGATGTCGGCTGATGTTCACCGGGGGTTCCCTGCATCGGAGTAACTGTTTCAGTGTTGACTTATATAAGTCGCTGCTTGTAGCTTGGCCGGGTGCACGCGTTCGACGTCCTCGGCGACCCGGTCCGCCGCCGGATCCTCGAGCTCCTGGCCGACGGCGAACGGGCCGCCGGCGCGGTGACCGAGGTGATCCGCGCCGAGTTCGGCATCTCCCAGCCGGCCGTCTCCCAGCACCTGAAGGTGTTGCGCGAGAACGGCTTCGCCGTCGTCCGCCAGGACGGGACCCGGCGGCTCTACGCGGTCGGCCACGCGCCGTTGCGGGACGTCGACGTCTGGCTCGACCGGTTCCGCCGGTACTGGACGCCGCCGCTGGACGCGCTGGCCACCGAAATCGCCCGCGGCAAACGTGCCCGGCGCCTCACCGAAGGAGAAGCCCCGTGATCGACGTCAGCCACCAGATCAGCGCCGTCCGCCGGACGGTCGGCCGGCGCGTGCTCGAAGCGGGCGAGGCGCGCGTCATGACCATCAGCCAGGTCTACGACACCGACGTCGAAGACATGTGGGACGCGGTGACGAACGCCGAACGCATCCCGCGCTGGTTCCTGCCGGTGTCCGGCGAGCTGCGCGCCGGCGGGAAGTACCAGCTGGAGGGCAACGCGGGCGGCACGGTCGAGCGCTGCGACCCGCCGAAGAGCTTCGCCGCCACGTGGGAGATGCACGGCGGCGTGAGCTGGATCGAAGTCCGGCTGAGTCCCGAAGGCGAGGGGACGCGGTTCGAGCTGGAGCACGTCGCCCACATCGACGACCACTGGGACCAGTTCGGCCCGGGCGCGGTCGGCATCGGCTGGGACATGGCGCTGACGGCCCTGGTCCGTCACCTGGCCGCCGGCCCGGGGTACGTCGTCGACCCGCAGGAGGCGATGGCCTGGATGGCGTCACCCGAAGGCGTCGAGTTCGTGACCGAGGCGGGGGAGGCCTGGTATGCGGCCCACGTCGCCGGCGGCGAGGACGAAGCCGTGGCCCGCGCGCAGGCCGACCGCTGCCTGGCGGCCTACACGGCCCAGCCGGAGGGGTAGCCGCGGGGCATTACGCGTGACGAGGAAGGCATCACGCGTGACGGGAGGGGCATCACGGGTCAGCGGTCGTCGTACTTGACCGCGGTCAAGGTGATCACCGCGTCGGCCGGGACCTCCGTGCCTGGTGCCGGGTCCTGGCCCGTCTGGCGCCAGTTGCGGTCGATCACCAGCGCGCGGCCCTGGCCGGTGCCGTCGACTTCGCGCAGGTTGTAGAGCCCGGCGCGCTGCATCGCGTCCTGGGCGTCCTGGTGGTTCATGCCGGAGACGTCCGGGACCTTGATGAGCTTCGCCGGAGCCGCAGCCGGAGCCGAAGTCGTGGTCGATTCCGAGATCGAGGTGACGGTCGCCGTGCCCGGCCCGCCGGGCGGGGCGCCGCACGCGACCGGGGCGAAGGCGAGGACCGCGACTGCCGTGACCGTTCGTCGGGACATGCTGCCGGGGTACCCACGCGCCTGCCCGCCGTTCAGGTGAACCTGGCGGATAAGGTCGGCGCATGGAGCAGGGCAGCGAGCACACCGACCCGCGGGCCGCGCGGCGCGACCCCGTGGCGAACGTCGGCGGGTTCACCGACCTGGCGACCAGCCCGTTCCGGATCGACCGCGACCGGATCGCCGCGTCGCCGTTCTTCGCGCGGCTCGGCGGGGTGACCCAGGTCGTCAGCGCCGGCGGGGCCGGGCTGCTGCACAACCGGCTCACCCACAGCCTCAAGGTCGCGCAGGTCGCCCGGGCCATCGCCGAGCGCATCACCGGCGGGCCGGACGCCGGGCTGGCCGACAAGCTGGGCGGCTGCGACCCCGACGTCGCCGAGGCCGCGTCGCTCGCCCACGACCTCGGGCACCCGCCGTTCGGGCACCTCGGGGAGCAGACGCTCGACCGGATCGCCCGGCACCGCTTCGGCCTCGCCGACGGCTTCGAGGGCAACGCGCAGACGTTCCGGATCATCACCACGACCGACGTGCGGGGGCCGTCGGCGATCGGGCTGGACCTGACCGCCGCGGTGCGGGCCGCCGTCCTCAAGTACCCGTGGCTGCGGCTGCACCACCCCGCGCCGCACCCCTCGGAGCTGGCCGTGCCGCCCCGCGGGGCGGGCGAGCCGGGCGGCCTGCCCGGCACCGGCGCGGCCAAGTTCTCCGCCTACGCCACCGAACTCGACGACTTCGAGCAGGCGCGCGCGGCCTTCGCCGGCCGCGTCGAAGGGTGGCAGCAGACCGTCGAAGCGTCCGTGATGGACACCGCCGACGACATCGCCTACGCCATCCACGACCTGCAGGACTTCCACCGCATCGGCGTGCTGCAGCACGCACCGGTCGCCGCGGAGCTGGGGGAGTGGCTCGAGCACGCCGTCGAGCTGGCGTCGCTGGACGACGAGACGCTGCACGCGGACCTGCGCCGCCCGGGCCGGTCGCTGGAACGCCTCCGCCGCCGCATGCACGCCAAGGACGCGTGGATCGTCGACGACGACGCGTTCGCCGCCGCCGTCGCGCGGGTGCGCGCCGAGCTGGCCGACGGCCTGCTGGCGGGGGAGTTCGACGGCTCGATCGAGGCGGAGCAGGCCACCGCGGCGTTCTCCGCGAACTGGACCGCCCGGCTGGTCGACGGCGTGTACCTGCTCGCGTCGCCGTCCACCCGCACCGGGCACGTCTCGCTGCGGCCCGCCCAGTGGCACGAGGTCCAGGTGCTCAAGTTCGTGCACCGCCGGTTCGTGCTGCTGCGCCCCGACCTCGCGCTGCACCAGCGCGGGCAGGCCGGCGTGGTGACGAGCCTGGTCGACGCGCTCGACGCGTGGCTGCTCGACCGCGACGAGGTCTCCCGCCTGCCGCGCCGGCTGCACGACCTGGTCGAGCTGGCCCGCGCCGAGTACGCCGGGCTGGCCCGGTCGGCGCCGGAGCTGCTGGTGGGGGCGACGGGTGAGCCGGTGACGGGGGCGGACGCGGTGCGCGGCCTGGCCCGCGGGCGGGCGGTGGTCGACTTCGTGGCTTCGCTGACCGACAAGCAGGCGGTGACGCTGCTGGACGCGCTGTCCGGGCGGGCGTCGCAGCCGTGGTCGGACTCGTTCGTCCTTTGAGGCAGCGGTAACGAACTTCCCGCGTGGCTCCCCCGGTTGCACGCTCCGCGAGTTGCTTGTGGACGTCCCAGCCCGTGGTCGCCCTTGCGGCGGGCGGTGGAGCGATCATTTGTCCGGTGCGTGTCCGGTGACCGGTTGACCGCTGCGCTGAACGGCCTACGTCATCCGGCCCATTCGGGAAATTATCCGTCCTTTGTCACTCGAACGGCTGATGTTTACGTAGAACTACCGGTACTTAGCTGTGCTCAGCCGGTGATCACCGGCGGTCGGTCAGCGTGAGTCGGGGCACGCGCCTGGAGAATCGGAGGGCGCCCGTGCGCCGTACCCGTTCCAACAGATCGAGATCCACAGTGCTCACCGCCGGCGCCGCGGCTCTGCTCGCCGCGCTCGGCCTGGTTTCCCCGCCCGTCGCGGGGGCCGCACCCGCGTCCGCTCCGGACGCGTTCAGCGAGACCGCACAACAGCAGATCGCCGCCCTGCAGGCGGTCAAGGCGGGCCGCACCGCCGCCGAGTCCAAAGTAGACAGCAAGCTGCTCGTCGCCGCCAAGGGCGTGGGGAAGCAGCTGAACAGCTTGCGGGATGGGGCCGCCGTTTCCGCGACCGGAACCGTCCTGGTCGACATCCGCGCGAGCAAGGTCTCCCCGGACCTGCTCGCCGGGCTCACCAAGGCCGGGGCGGGCATCCGCGCGGTGTCGGACCGCTACGGCAGCGTCCGCGCCGAAGTGCCGCTGGACAAGGTCGGCGAGATCGCCGCCCGCGGCGACGTCAAGCGCGTCGAGCAGGCCGACCAGGCGATGACCGCCCGGGAACTGGCCACCCCGGCGACGACGCCGGAAAAGACCGAGACCAAGCAGCAGAAGGCCGACCGCATCGCCGGCGAGCTGCAAAAGGCCGTCAGCGCCCAGTCCCAGCGCAGCGCCGCCGCGGCCGCACCGCTGGTCAGCGAAGGCGACCGGGCGCACAACGCCGACCTCGCCCGCCAGCAGTTCGGCGTCACCGGCGTCGGCGTCAAGGCGTGCGCGCTGTCCGACGGCGTCGACTCCCTGGCCGCTTCGCAGGCCAAGGGCGAACTGCCGGACGTCGACGTCATCGCCGGCCAGGAGGGCGAGGGCGACGAGGGCACCGCGATGCTCGAGATCATCCACGACCTCGCGCCCCGCGCCGCGCTCGGCTTCGCCTCGGCGTTCAACTCCGACGCCAGCTTCGCCGACAACATCCGCAAGCTGCGCTTCGAGTCGCACTGCGACGTCATCGTCGACGACGTGATCTACTTCAAGGAATCGCCGTTCCAGGACTGGATCATCGCCCAGGCCGTGAACGACGTGACCGCCGACGGCGCGCTGTACTTCTCCTCCGCGGGCAACGAAGGCAACGTCGCCAGCGGCACCGCCGCGCACTGGGAAGGCGACTTCGCCGACTCCGGCAAGTCGGTCGGCAAGTTCGCCGGCACCGCGCACAACTTCGCCGGCGCGGCGGGCAGCCAGATCTACGAACCGATCTCGAGCGCTTCGTCGGCCGGCGTGCCGGTGACGCTGCACTGGTCCGACCCGCTCGGCGCGTCCGCGAACGACTACGACCTCTACCTGCTCGACGCCACGGGCGCGGTGGTCAGCTTCAGCCAGAACGTCCAGGACGGCACGCAGGACCCGTACGAGATCCTGCGGACGCCCACGTTCGGCGGAACCGGCCTGCGGCTGGCCATCGTCAAGTTCTCCGGCCAGAACCGCTACCTGTCGCTTTCCGCGCTGCGCGGCCGGTTCTCCGACTCGGCCGGGCTCAAGGCCTACAACACCCCGGGTGTGACCGTCGGCCACTCGGCCGCCCGTGACGCCTTCAGCGTCGCGGCCGCCCCGGCGGCCAAGGCGTTCGGCCGGGCACTGGAACCGGGCGACCCGGCCAACCCGGCGGGCCCGTACCCGGGCGCGTTCAGCGGCGCCACCAAGGCCGAGCGGTTCACCTCCGACGGCCCGCGGCGCGTGTTCTACGAGGCGAACGGCACGCCGATCACCCCGGGCAACGTGTCTTCGACCGGCGGCGAGGTCCGGAACAAGCCGGAGATCACCGCGGCCGACGGCGTCACCACCAGCGTGACCGGGTTCAACCCGTTCTTCGGCACCTCGGCCGCCGCCCCGCACGCGGCCGCCATCGCCGCGCTCGTGCTGTCCGGCAACCCCGGCCTGCCGCCCGCGGAGGTGCGGGAAGCGCTGATCAACACCGCGATCGACATCGAGACCCCGGGCAGCGACAACTTCACCGGGGCCGGCGTCATCCTCGCGGACAAGGTGCTGGCCTACACCGGCGCCAGCCCGCAGCCCCTCGCGGTGGCCAAGCAGCCGACGGTCACCCCGGCCGACGGCGGCTCGGCGCTCGACCCGGGTGACACCGCCAAGGTGACGCTGCCGGTGACCAACGACGGCGACGGCACCGCGGTGTCCACCAGCGTCGTGCTCACCAGCCCCACCCCGGGGGTCACGGTGGCGCCGCGGTCGAAGTCCTACGGCACCATCAGCCCGGGACAGACCGGCGTCAACGACTTCACCATCACCGTCCCGGCGAGCCAGCAGCTCGGCGTGCCGGTGGTGCTGAACGCCCGCGTCACCTTCGCGGGGGCGCACTCGCCGACGACGACGACGTTCTCGCTCCCGGTCGGCACCCCGTCGCCGGTCGCGCAGGACTTCGCCTACACCGGCGCGCCGGTGGCGATCCCGGACAACAGCCCGGTCGGGGCGTCGGTGACCATCCCGGTCACCGGGGTCGGCCGCGCGTCCAAGGTGACGTTCTCCGTGGACGGCACCACCTGCGGCACCGACCCGGCGTCGACGACGGTGGGGCTGAACCACTCGTACGTCGGTGACCTGGTCGGCACGCTGACCGCGCCTTCGGGTGGGAAGGCGACGGTGTTCCAGCGCAACGGCAGCTCGGGCAAGAACCTGTGCAAGGTCGTCTTCGCCGACGACGCGGCGGCCGCGTTCAGCACGGTGACCTCGGCCAACGCGCCGTTCACCGGCACCTGGCGGCCGACGCAGTCGCTGACCGGCGGCCTGACCGGTGCGGCGGCCGACGGCACGTGGACGTTCTCCGTGGTCGACGCGGCCGGCGGCGACGCGGGCTCGATCCGCTCGGTGGCCCTGCACATCAACGGGTTCGTCCAGCCCCCGGCGGCCGGAGCGCCGTCGAACGTGCGGGGCGTGACCAACAACGGTCCGGTCCACCCGCTGTAAGCAGCACCCGGTGCGGGGCCGTCGCGATGATCGCGGCGGCCCCGTACCCTTTTCTGGTGAAGGCACAGTTCGTATGAAGCCACGGGAGGCTGCGGGCGGCGGCCGCACGGTCGAGGTACCGCCCGAGCGGCTGGACGGCTTCTTCGCCCGCTTCGCCGAGCGGCACGACGGGATCGCCCGCACCGAGGCCACCCCGCACGAGGTCCGCGTGACCGCGGCCGACGGCACCACCGCGACCGCCCCCGTCCCGTTCGGGCCACTCGGAGAACCATCCGTGGCCGGGCTTGTCGCCCACGCGCTGGTGCCGCGGCGCATCGCGCTCGTGCTGGTGCGCCGGGGCGGCCACAGCGTCGGCATCGCGCGGGACGGCCGGATCGAGGTCTCGCGCACCGACCGGCACCTCGTGCAGGGCCGCTCCGCCGCGGGCGGGTGGTCGCAGCAGCGCTTCGCCCGGCGTCGCGCGGACCAGGCCCGCCACGCGCTCCAGGACGCGGCGAAGGACGTCTTCGAGGTGCTCGTGCCCCGGCTGTCCGAAGTGGATGCCGTGGTGCTGGGCGGTGACCGCCGGGCGCTCGACGAGCTGCGCGAGGACCGGCGCCTGGCCCCGCTGTTCTCCCGTGCCGAACCCCGCGTGCTGGACGTCGGCGAACCGAGCCGGGCCGTGCTGGGGGAGGCCGCCGTCCGAGCGCTGTCCGTGCAGGTCACCCTGCGCGACGGGTGAGACCGCCCACGTCCGGGAAAACCGGTGGACGGCGGCCCGTACACTGGGTTCCGTGGATATCCAGCTGGAGTGACGCCGCGGCCCGAGCGGCCGCCTGATGCTGTCCTCCGTACGCCCCCTTTCCACGGGAGTTCCCCTTGATCACGGCCACCGGCCTTGAGCTGCGCGCGGGTTCGCGCATCCTGCTCAACGGCGTCACCGTCCGCATCCAGTCCGGCGACCGCATCGGCCTCGTCGGCCGCAACGGCGCGGGCAAGACCACCTCGCTGAAGGTCCTCGCCGGCGAAGGCGAGCCGCACGCGGGCGAGGTCCGCCGCACCGGCGAGCTCGGCTACCTGCCGCAGGACCCGCGCGAAGGCGACCTGTCGGTCACGGCGAAGGACCGCGTGCTCTCCGCGCGTGGTCTGGACAAGCTGATGCGCGACATGGAGAAGGCGCAGGCCTCGATGGCCGAGCTCGTCGACGACGCCGCGCGCGACAAGGCCATCAACCGCTACGCCCGCCTCGAAGAGCGTTTCGCCTCCCTCGGCGGGTACGCCGCGGAGAGCGAAGCCGCGCGGATCTGCTCCAACCTGGGCCTCGCCGACCGCATCCTCGCGCAGACGCTGGGAACGCTCTCCGGTGGCCAGCGCCGCCGCGTCGAGCTGGCGCGGATCCTGTTCGCCGCGGCCGAAGCCGGCGCCGGTGGCAAGTCCGAGACGATCCTGCTGCTCGACGAGCCGACCAACCACCTCGACGCCGACTCCATCAACTGGCTGCGCGGGTTCCTCAAGCAGCACGACGGCGGCCTGGTCGTGATCAGCCACGACGTCGAGCTGCTGGCCGACGTGGTCAACAAGGTGTGGTTCCTCGACGCCACCCGCGCCGAGCTGGACCTGTACAACATGGGTTGGCAGCGCTACCTCGACGCGCGGGCCACCGACGAGAAGCGCCGCCGCCGTGAGCGGGCCAACGCCGAGAAGAAGGCGTCGGCGCTGCAGCAGCAGGCCGCGAAGCTCGGGGCGAAGGCCACGAAGGCGGTGGCGGCCAAGAACATGGCGCGCCGCGCCGAGCAGATGCTGTCCTCCCTCGAGGACACCCGGCAGGCCGACAAGGTCGCCCGGATCAAGTTCCCCGAGCCCGCGCCCTGCGGACGCACCCCGCTCACCGCCGAAGGCCTCTCGAAGTCCTACGGCTCACTGGAAATCTTCACCGGCGTCGATCTCGCGATCGACCGCGGTTCGAAGGTTGTCGTACTCGGGTTGAACGGCGCGGGAAAGACGACTTTGCTCCGGCTGCTCGGCGGAATGGAAACCCCGGACACCGGATCCGTCGTTCCGGGTCACGGATTGCGGTTGGGCTATTACGCACAGGAACACGAAACTCTTGATCATGAAGCGTCGGTGTGGGAAAACATCCGACATCTCGCTCCGGACACCGGGGCGCAGGAGTTGCGGAACCTGCTCGGCTCGTTCCTCTTCACCGGCGAACAACTCGACCAGCCCGCCGGCACGCTTTCCGGCGGCGAGAAGACCCGGCTCGCGCTGGCGGGACTGGTCTCCAGTGCGGCCAACGTCTTGCTGCTCGACGAGCCGACGAACAACCTCGACCCGGCCAGCCGGGCCCAGGTCCTGGACGCCTTGCGCAGCTTCGCCGGTGCCGTCGTCCTGGTCACGCACGACCCGGGCGCGGTCGAGGCACTGGAGCCCGAGCGGGTCATCCTGCTGCCCGACGGAACCGAGGACCACTGGTCGGCGGACTACCTCGAACTTGTCCAGCTCGCGTGAGGCGTGCGTCCATTCGGGTGCAAGATCACTCGCCGTAGAGCACTGGAATGGCCCAATGTGATCGCAATTTCGGCTGTTTCGCGGCTGTCGTCTGGCATTCCGGCGCTCAGTGTTCGATCATTGCCCCGGCAGGGGCCGATATGTGGCCCAGAACACTCTCGGCGGGAAGGCGATCGACGTGGCTGATCTCAAGAAAGGCGCGCGGATCACCGGCAACACGCGCGACAAGCTGGCCGCTGACCTGAAGAAGAAATACGAGAAGGGCTCGAGCATCCGGGCGCTGGCGGAGTCGACGGGGCGGTCCTACGGGTTCGTCCACCGGGTGCTGTCGGAGTCGGGTGTCCAGCTGCGGGGGCGCGGCGGGGCCACCAGGGTCAAGAAGAAGTAGGCGAGGACTGCTGCGCGGGGGGCGCAGCGGGAACTTCGGCCACGCGGAACGCCAGGTGGGCCCCGAGCAGGACCAGCGGGTACACCAGGTAGCCGTACCGGGTGGCCGGGGTGAGCAGGATCAACGCGCCGAGTCCGACGGCGATGCGCAGCAGTGCGGCGGAGCCGTTCGCGGGGGGCCGGCGCACCAGCCAGACGACCATCGCCACGGCCGCGGCGCCGACGAGCGCGAACGCCGCCACCTGGCCCAACGGGCCGGTCTCGGCGATCAGGTGGCCCGGGAGCGGGCTGGCCGCGGGCGAGCGCACGACGCCCATGCCGAGCGGGAACCGGAAGACGTGCTCGACGAACGCCGCCGGATCCACCAGGTACACCGGCAGGTGCACGGCGGCCGTCGTCGCCACCAGCGCCGCCGCGAACCGGCCCAGCGCCGCCCAGTCGAGACCCCGTCCCCGGCGCACCAGCACCAGCACCGCCAGGACCGCGGCCGCGGGCGCGACGATGAGCTTCGCGCTGACGACCAGCGCGAGCACCAGGCCCGACCAGGCGACCCGCCCGGTGGCCGCGAGCGCGCAGCTGAGCACCAGCAGCCCGACGATGGCCAGGTCCGGGCCGGCCACGGCCCAGGTGAGCGCGGTGAGCGGGCAGGCCACCGCGAGCTGTGCGGCGCCGACCGGCACCTTCGGCCACTTCAGCAGCTTCAGCGTGCCGAGCACGCACGCGACGGCGGCCAGGGCGAACATCCACCGAGCGTCGGTGAGGGCGTTCGTCAGCGGGGTGCCGCCGAACAGCGCCCGCGGCAGGCCGAAGACCGTCATCACCGGGCCGTAGGGGGTGTAGTCGTTCACCTCGGGCGCCCGGTCGAGCGCGGTGACGTCGACGTACGGGGTTCCGTGGCGCAGCAGCAGATCCGCGGACCGCTCGATCACCCAGACCTCGGGCTGCGCGGCCCACGAGCCCGGCGTGATCAGCCAGTCCACCCCGGTCAGCCGGCGAATCACCAGAAGCGCCAGCGGGATGATCATGGCCAACAGCGCGACCGCGGCGATACCGCACCAGCGTGAGCCGAGGAGTCCGCGCGGGGCGCGTCCCCGGCGGGCGGACAGCAGCAGGTATCCGCTGTGCGCCGCGCCGAAGCCGTAGGCCACCGTCGCGAAATTGCCCCACACGCGGTATCCGTAGAACTCGGCCACCAACGCCGTCGGCAGCGCGAAAGCCAGACAGGCCAGGTAAAACCCCAGGTCCCAGCGCAGGGGGCCGACCTCGCCGGGGCGTGCCGGCGCCGTGAAGAGCCGGGCCGCGCGCCGCCATGCGGGCGCCTGGCCCACCTCCGTTCCCACCTCGTCAGGCTACCGAGCGGGCCGCCGCCCGGTTCAGCCGACGTCTCGCAGGCGGGACAGCAGCTTCGCGGCCGCTTCGGCGGCCGCGACGACGTCCCCGGAGCCGCCGGGCATCAGGACCAGCTCGGTGAAGCCCGCTTTCGCGTAGCTCTCCGCGAGGCGCAGGGCACTGTCCGCATCGGACGGCAGCCGGAACTGCACGGCACGGCGGATCGCCGCCGGGTCGCGGCCCACCGCCGCGCAGTGCTCGTCCAAGACGCGCGAAAGCCGTTGCAGCTCGGCGATTTCCGTCCCCGGCAGGGCGGCGTTGAGCCAGACGTCGGCGTGCTCGGCGACGACGCGCAGACCGCGCTTTTCGCCGCTGCTGCCCAGCCACAGCGGCGGTTTCGGCCGTTGCACCGGCTTCGGATCGCTGATCGCGCCGGTCAGCCTGTAGTGGCGGCCCGGGTAGGTGGTCTCGGGCCGGGTCCACAGCAGACGGAGGATTTCGCAGGTCTCGGCCAGCCGTTCGACGCGTTCGACCGCCGACGGGGTCGGGGTGCCCATCATCGCGTCGGTCCAGGTGTCGCCGCCCGCGCCGAGGCCGACGTCGAGCCGGCCGCCGGAGAGGTGGTCGACGGTCGCCGCGATCTTGGCGAACGTGCCCGGGTGCCGGTTGGTGTTGCCGGACACCAGGCAGCCGATCCGCACCCGCTTCGTCGCCTCGGCCATCGCGGCCAGCAGGCTCCAGCCGTCGAAGACGTCGCCGGTGCGGTCGGGGCCCATCGGGGCGAGGTGGTCGAACACCCAGCAGCCGTCGAAGCCGGCGTCGTCGGCGATCGCCCAGATGTCGCGGAGCGCGGGGATGCCGATGTGCTGCTGAGGGGGCTTGAGCCCGACGGTAGGCATGAGGAACTCCTGATAGTCAGTCAGCCAAATCATCAGTGTTACTGACGATCAGTGTAGGTGTAGAGTCAGCCCATGTCCAGCGCGCCCCTCGCCGTCACCCAGCGGCTCGGCTACCTGCTCAAACACGCCCAGCTGCGGCTCGCCGAGCTGGCGGAGCCGCTGTACGCACCTCTGGGTGTCACCGGCCGGCAGCTCGCGCTGCTCACCCTCTTCGGTGACGGGCCGGCGCAGTCGCAGCAGGACGGCGCGGCGCGGCTCGGCGTCGACCGGACGACGATGGTCGCCCTCGTCGACGAACTCGAGGCCAAGGGCCTGGTCCGGCGCGAGGTCGCGCCGGGGGACCGGCGCAAGCGCCTCGTGGTGCTGACTCCCGAAGGGGAGCGCGTCCGCGAAGCGGGGGCGGAGGTCACGCGGAAGGCCGAGGCGCTCCTGCTGGAACCGCTCTCCGCCGACGACGCCGAGCGGCTGCGCGCGGCCCTGCACCAGGTTGTTCGCGCCGAGTGAACGACCTGGGGAAGCAAACGGGCAACGAGGGCGTTGTCCAGGTCATATCCGGCGAAAACCTCAGCCAATGTAGAGGTTTCTGATCCTGGGGGTTTCCCGTGGACAACATGTGGGGGCTGTGGAGTTCGGCGATGCGCGCCGGCGACACGCCGAAGGCGCTCACCCGCGGCACGCTCAACCGCGTCGCGCGCTTCGCCCGGCCGCACTGGCGGCGCCTGCTGGCTTTCCTGGTGCTGACCGTCGTTTCGGCCGTCCTCGCCGTGTCGACGCCCGTGCTGGCGGGCAAGGTGGTCGACGCGATCGTCGGCGGCCACGACGTCACCGCGGTCGTCTGGCTCGCCGTGGTGATCGCCGCGCTGGCCGTCGCCGACGCCGGGTTCGGCCTGATCGAGCGGTGGCAGTCGGCGCGCATCGGGGAAGGCATCATCTACGACCTGCGCCGCGCGGTCTTCGAGCACGTGCAGCGCATGCCGATCGCCTTCTTCACCCGCACCCGCACCGGCGCGCTGGTTTCGCGGCTCAACAACGACGTCATCGGCGCGCAGCGGACGTTCACCGCGACGCTGTCCGGGCTGGTCACCAACGTCATCCAGCTGGCGCTGTCGCTGGCCGTCATGCTCACGCTGTCCTGGCAGGTCACCCTGCTCGCGCTGGTGCTGCTGCCGATCTTCGTCGTCCCCGCGCGCCGGCTGGGCCGCCGGATGGCCGGGCTGCAGCGGGAAGCCGCCAACCTCAACGCCGGGATGACCACCCAGATGACCGAGCGGTTCTCCGCGCCGGGCGCGACGCTGGTGAAGCTCTTCGGCCGTCCGGTCCAGGAGGCGGACGACTTCGGGGTGCGGGCCGGGCGCGTGCGGGACATCGGGGTCCGGACCGCGATGCTGACCCGCTGGTTCATGACCAGCCTGACCCTGGTTTCGGCGCTGGCGCAAGCGCTCGTCTACGGCCTCGGCGGTTACCTCGCGCTGACCGGCAAGCTCGCGCCGGGCACCGTCGTCGCGCTGGCCCTGCTGCTGACCCGGCTCTACGCGCCGCTGACCGCGCTGGCCAACGTCCGCGTCGACGTCATGACGGCGCTGGTCTCCTTCGAGCGGGTCTTCGAGGTGCTCGACCTGGAGCCGATGATCCAGGAGAAGCCGGACGCGCGGACGTTGTCTTCGCCGGGTGGCGTCTCGGTCGAGTTCTCCGACGTCCGCTTCGGCTACCCGGCGGCGGACAAGTACTCGCTGGCTTCGCTGGAGGACGTGGCCACGCTCGACCACCGCGGTGGGGAAGAGGTGCTGCACGGGATCTCGTTCCGCGCCGAGCCGGGGCAGATGGTCGCGCTGGTCGGGTCCTCGGGGGCGGGGAAGTCGACGATCGCGTCCCTGCTGCCGCGGCTCTACGACGTCGACTCCGGCGCGGTGCGGCTGTCCGATGTGGACGTCCGGGACCTGACTTTCGCTTCGCTGCGGGAGACCGTCGGCGTTGTGACGCAGGACGGGCACCTCTTCCACGACACGATCCGCGCCAACCTGGCGTACGCGCGGCCCGGCGTCACCGACGACGAGATCTGGGCCGCCCTGGACCGGGCCCGGCTCGGTGACCTGGTGCGTTCCCTGCCGGACGGCCTCGACACGACGGTCGGCGAACGCGGCTACCGCCTCTCCGGCGGCGAACGCCAGCGGCTCACGATCGCGCGTCTCCTGCTGGCCCAGCCGAAGGTCGTGATCCTCGACGAGGCGACCGCCCACCTGGACTCGGAGTCCGAAGCCGCCGTCGGCGAGGCCCTGACCCACGCCCTGGCCGGCCGCACGGCCCTGGTCATCGCCCACCGCCTCTCGACGGTCCGCGCGGCCGACCAGATCCTGGTCCTGGAACACGGCGAGATCGTCGAGCGCGGAACCCACGACGAACTCCTGGCCCGCAACGGCCGCTACGCCACCCTCCACGCGACCCAGTTCGCCGACCAGGAACCCGCCGTCGCGTGATCAGGCAGGCATCACGCGTGACTGGGGAGGCATCACGCGTGATCGGGCGGGCATCGGCGTGATGCCCGCCCAGTCACGCGAGTGTCCCCTCCGGTCACGCGTGTGTCCCTTCTGATCACGCGTGCCGGGCACTACCGCAGCCGGGGAACGATTTCGCCGTACTTCGCCAGCAGTGCGGCGTTCGCCTCGTCGCCACCCTCCACATTGGAGCTCCGCCACAGGGGGACGTCGAGGCCCTCGGCCGTCCCGCGGTCGTAGACCTGGGCGAGCACCAGGTTCCACAGGAACGCGTTGACCACGGTGGACAGCGGCGCGGTGCGCGGGGCGTCCGCCGGGTAGCTCGCGTCGCCGGGGACGACCAGCGAGTCCAGCACCACGGTGCCCTGCTCGACCAGCGTGCTCGACGACCGCCGCGGCGCCGCCGCCACGCACGCCCGCGACGTCACCGCGATCACCGCCGCGCCCCGCTTGCGCGCCTCGATGCACAGCTCGACCGGGTACGGGTTGACGCCGGAGGTCGAGAACACCACCAGCACGTCGTCCGGGCCCGGCGCGCGCTCGGCCAGCACCTCCGCGGCCAGGCCGCTGCGCCGCTCGGTCCGCGTGCTCGACACCGCGCCGTGCAGCGGCAGCAGCTCCGGGTGGTACAGCGGGTAGACGCACGCCAGCCCGCCGGCCCGGTAGAACGTCTCGGCGACCGCGGCCAGCGAGTGCCCGGCCCCCGCGGTGTAGACCAGCGCGTCGGCCCGGATCACCCCCAGCACCAGGTCCGCCGCGGCGCGCACCGCTTCGGCGTTGGCCTGTTCGACGTCCGCCAGCTGCTCGGCGACGCTGCCTGCGATCTCCGTGGCGCTCACCACACCCACCCTTCCGTCGGGAACCGGGCGCCGAATCTACCGTGCGGACCACTTCGCACGGTGGAATAGCCGGGTGGGGGACCGAGGTTGACCCGGATGCGGGGGAACAGGAGGACGCGGGTGGCCGAAGCAGAACCGGCGGTGTCCGTGTGGCGGGCGCGGGGGCGGACCCGGGCGGTCGTGCTCGTGCTGCACGGCGGCGCGGAGCGGGGGACCGGCGGCGTGCCGCCCTGGAAGCTCGCCCATGTGCGGATGGTGCCCATCGCGCGCGCCCTGCACCGGGCCGGCCGCGGTCACGGCGTTGAAGTGCGGCTGCTGCGCAACCGCCGTTATGGCTGGAACGCGCCCGCCGAAGACCCCGTCGACGACGCCCGCTGGGCGCTCGAGCGCATCCGCGCCGACCACCCCGGCCTGCCGGTCGTGCTGGTCGGTCACTCGATGGGGGCACGGGTCGCGCTGCGCGTGGCCGACGACCCGGCCGTGCGCGGGGTCTGCGCCCTGGCGCCGTGGACGCCGCGGGGCGAGCCGGTCGAGGCCGTCGCCGGCCGCTCGGTGCTCATCGTGCACGGCACCCGCGACCGGATGACGAGCCCGGCGGAATCCCACGCCTTCGCCGAGCGGGCCGCCGGTGTCGCCGCCCGCGTCGCCCGGTTCGAAATCGGCAACGAGGGCCACGCGATGCTGCGCCGCGCCCGGGTCTGGACCCGGCTGACCGTGGCGTTCACCCTGGACCTGCTCGCCGGCGACGACGGCGGGACCCTCCGCGGGGCGTGGGCCGTCACCGGGCCCGAACGCCTGCGGATACCGGTGTGAAACATGCCCCGAACAGGGCATTCGGCGACACGCGCCGCGGGGGTGCGGCGACTAGGATCGATCACCGGCGAACCTGGCCGGCCGGAGGGAGTACCCGTGACCACTTCGAGCGTTGACCGGGCGTCGGCCCGGGACGTCCCGGACGGCACCCGGTGGCCGGGCCTGGCCACCCCGCCGCACTCCGCGCTGCGGGCGCGGATCGCCGCCGCGCTGTTCCGCCGCGCGGTCCGCCCGCTCGACGTCCGGGTGACGCTGCCGGACGGCACCGTGCTCGGCGCCGGCGGTCCGGAAGCGCCCGAACTGCGGATCCTGCGGCCCGAGGCGTTCTTCCACCGCCTCGGCGTCGACGCCAAGATCGGTTTCGGCGAGTCCTACATGGCCGGCGACTGGACCGCCTCCGACCTGGCCGAGGTGCTGACCCCGTTCGCCGAGCGGATGGGCACGCTCGTCCCGCCGGTGCTGCAGAAGTTCCGCCGGCTCGCCGAGCGGACGCAGCCGCCGTCGGAGGAGAACACCCTCGAGGGCGCGCGGGCCAACATCCACCGGCACTACGACCTGTCCAACGACCTGTTCGGGGCTTTCCTCGACGAGTCGATGACGTACTCCGCCGCGCTGTTCGCCCCGGGCGACGACCTCACCGCCGCGCAGCACCGCAAGATCGACAGCGTGCTCGACTACGCCGGCGTCCGCGACGGCAGCGAGGTCCTCGAAATCGGGACCGGCTGGGGCGAACTCGCCATCCGCGCCGCGGCCCGCGGCGCGCACGTGACGTCGCTGACCATCTCGGAGGAGCAGCGCGCGCTGGCCACCGAGCGCATCGCGGCGGCCGGGTTCTCCGACCGCGTCGAAGTGAAGCTGTGCGACTACCGCGAGTCGAGCGGCCGGTACGACGCCGTGGTCAGCGTCGAGATGATCGAGGCCGTCGGCGCGTCCTACTGGCCGGAGTTCTACCGGGTGATCGGCGAGCGCCTGCGCCCCGGCGGGCGGTTCGGGCTGCAGGCCATCACCATGGACCACGACCGGATGATGGCGGCGTCCCGAGCCTACGGCTGGGTCCACAAGTACATCTTCCCGGGCGGCCTCATCCCGTCGGTGCGGTCGATCGAGGAGGGCGTCAAGGCGAACACCCGGCTCAGGCTGGCCGGGATGCGCGAGTTCGGCCAGGACTACGCGCGCACGCTACGGTGGTGGCGCGAACGGTTCCTGCACCGCTGGGCCGACATCGCCGGGTTCGGGTTCGACGACGTCTTCCGCCGGATGTGGGAGTTCTACCTGGCCTATTCCGAGGCCGGGTTCCGGTCCGGGTACCTCAAGGTCCACCAGTTCGGCTACGAGGCGACCGGCCGGTAGCCGATCGCCGCAACCCGACCCCGGTGCCGGGCGTCCTCCTTCCGAGGACGTGCGGTGTACTGACGACGACAGTTTGTCCGGATCGGGATTGGGTGATGGTGATGACCTACCGTGGCGACGACGGCGGACGCCGGATGCCGCCGCCCCGGCCGCCCGCCGGCCGTTCCCGGGACCACCAGCGCGCGCAGATGATGCCGCTGCCCGGGCGGGGCCGCAGCCCGTACGACGAGCGCACCCGCCCGATGGGCACCCGCGAGCCCGAGTACGCCCCGCCGCCGCCGCGGCAGGACCCGCCCCGCCGCCCGGCCGGGGACGGCTACCCGCCGTCCCGGCCGCCACGCCGGCGCCGCTGGAGCGTCGGCAAGGTCCTGGGCGCCCTGGTGCTGGTGTTCGTCGTGTTCCTGGCCGGCATCTGGGTCTACCTCGAGTTCTCGATCAAGCGCGTCGACGCGCTGGCCGACTACTCCGGCCGCCCGGTGGCCGCGTCCGGCACCAACTGGCTGATCGTCGGCTCGGACAGCCGCGAAGGCCTGACCGCGGCGGACGAGGAGCGGCTCGCCACCGGCGACGTCGCCGCGGCGGGCGGCGGGCAGCGCACCGACACGATCATGGTCGCGCACCTGCCGGACAACGGCACCAAGCCGACGCTGCTGTCGCTGCCGCGCGACTCGCAGGTGTCGATCCCCGGCCACGGCAAGAACAAGATCAACGCGGCGTTCTCCCTCGGCGGCCCGAAGCTGCTGGCGCAGACCGTCGAAGGCGCCACGGGCCTGCACATCGACCACTACGCGGAGATCGGCTTCGGCGGGTTCGCCAAGATCGTCGACGCGATCGGCGGCGTCGAGATGTGCATCGACCAGGACATGAACGACACGATGACCGGGATCACCATCAAGGCGGGCTGCCCGCAGACGCTGGACGGCCGTGAGGCGCTGGGCTTCGTCCGGATGCGCCACAGTGCGGCGACCCCGCGCTCGGACCTCGACCGCGTCGCCAACCAGCGCAAGTTCATCGGCGCGCTGGTCAGCCAGATCGCCAGCCCCGGCACGCTGCTCAACCCGTTCGACTTCTTCCCGCTGCTGTCCTCGGCGCCGGACGCGCTGACCATGGACTCGGGCGACCACGTGCACAACCTCGCCGGCCTGGCGATCGCGATGCGCGGGATCTCCTCCGGCGGCGTGGTGACCACGACGGTGCCGGTGACCAGCGGGTCGGCGGAGAACTGGGACAAGGCCAAGTCGAAGCAGCTGTTCGACGCGCTGAAGAACGACACCGAGGTGCCGGACAGCGTCATCGTGAATTAGTTCGCGGCGGGGGTCCCGGCCGGGGCACCATGAAACGCATGGAAGCCCCGGCCGAGACCTACCGCGACGGTGACCTGACGCTGACCCGCTGGCACCCCGGCGACCGGACCCGGTTGACGACCGCCGTCAGCGGGTCACTGGCGCACCTGCGCCCGTTCCTGATCTGGGTCGCCGGCGGGTACACCGACGACGACTCGGCGGAGTTCCTGCGGCGCACCGCGAAGCACTGGGAGAGCGGCGAAGCGTACGACTTCGCGCTCTCGGCCGGCCCCGACCTGGCCGGCGGCATCGGCGTGATGACCCGCGACGGCGGCGTCGAGATCGGCTACTGGCTCGCGCACGGTTTCACCGGCCGCGGCTTGATGACGCGGGCCGTCGCGCTGCTGACGGGGGAGGTGTTCCGCCTCGGCGCCGGGTACGTCGAAATCAAGCACGACGAGCGGAACGTCCGCAGCGGAGCGGTGCCCGCGCGCCTCGGGTTCACCCGGGTGCGCACGGAGCCGGCGGAGAAACCGCTGGCGCCGTCGTGCACGGGCACCAACCACGTGTGGCGGCTCGCCCCGCGCTAGGAGACCTTGTTCCGCTCCCGCAGCACCTTGAGCGCCTCGTCGGCGTGGACGGTGAAGTTCAGCTCGCTCTTGATCTTCGCGAGGACCTTCCGGTCCTCGCCGATCACGAAGGTGGCGCGCTTGGTGTGCAGCGGCACGAATTTCCGCCACACGCCGAACCGCCTGGCGACCGCACCCTCCACATCGGACAGCAGTGGGTAGTCGAAGCCGTGGGCTTCGGCGAACGCGCGCTGCTTGGTGATGGCGTCGGGGCTGATGCCGACGCGGTGCGCGCCGACCGCCGCGAACTCGGCCGCGAGGTCGCGGAAGTGGCAGCTCTCCGCGGTGCAGCCGCTGGTCATGGCGGCCGGGTAGAAGAACAGGACCACGGGCCCGGTGGCCAGGAAGTCCGAGAGCGTGCGCTCCTGGCCCCGGTCGTCGGGCAGGGTGAAGTCGGGGGCGAGGTCTCCGGCGTCCATGGACGTCCCTTCTCGTCGGCGGCAGAACCCATCCTGCCGGGTGTTCGGAGCCGACGGGACACCGGCTTGGTCCGGCCGCGCTAGCCCGCCTGCCGCCGCGGGTGCCGCGCGATCAGCTCGTCGACCTCGTCGCCCGTCGCCGAATCCGCCACGAACGGGCCCCGGGCCGCCACCACCCCGAGCTGGCGCAAGCGGGTCGCCTGCTCGTGCGTGCGGACGCCCTCCGCGCCCACCCGCAGGTGCAGCTCACGAGCCCGCGTGATCAGCTGCGTCAGGTGCCGCAGATCGGCCTCCGCCGGCTCGTCGGTGTCCAGCGCGTCGACCACCGGCCCCGAGAGGATCACGTGCCGCACCGGGAGGCGGTGCTGGGGGATAAACTCCAGGTCCGCCGATCCCGAGATCGTCAGCACCAGCTGCGCGCCCAGGTCGGCCAGCACCGCCAGCGAATCCAGGACCTCGCCGCGCGGGTCGAGCATCGACCCGCGGTCGGTGCACAGCCGCAGCGCCCGGGCCGGCAGCTCGTGCTTGTCCAGCTGTTCCTTCACCAGCAGCACCAGGTCCGGGTCGATGGCCAGCCGGGTCGGCAGCCGGACGCAGACGTCCGGGGCCGCGTCGCCCAGGCGGGCGCGCCAGCGGGCCGTGGCCGCCAGTGACTCGGCGAGCAGCCAGCGGCCCAGCGGGACCGTCATGCCCGTGGTCTGGGCCAGCGGGTAGAACTCCTCGGACCCGAGCTCGCCCTTCTCCGGGTGGTTCCACCGCAGCCCGGCGTTGACGGCGGCGAGCTCGTCCGGCCGGGCCAGCTTCACCGTCGGCTGGTAGATCAGCGAGAACTCGCCGTTCTCCAGCGCGCCGGCGATCACCGCACCCAGCTGGTAGCGGCCGCGGTCGCGGGCGTCCAGCTCCGGGTCGAACAGCATCCACTGCGCCTTGCCGGCCTCCTTGGCCCGGTGCAGCGCGATTTCCGCGGCCCGCAGCAGTTCCGCCGCACCGCCTTCGACGGCCGCGCGCACGACGATGCCCGCGCTCGCGCTGACGCCGATGCCGTGGCCGCCCAGGTAGATCGGCTCGTTGAGGTCCTCCAGGGCGCGCTCGACCAGCCGGATGACCTCGGTCGCCGTCAGCTCGCCCCGCAGCAGCACCGCGAAGCCGTCGCCGGAGAGCCGGGCGACGAACCCGTCGTGGTGACCGGTGAACACCGCCGACAGCTTGTTCGCGACCCCGCGCAGCACCTGGTCGCCGACGCCGGCGCCGAGGCCGTCGTTGATCACCTTGAAGCCGTCGACGTCGAGGTAGACCAGCGCGATGTCGTCGCGCGCGCCGGCGCCGAGCGCGGCTTCCAGCTTGGTGGTGAACGACGACGCGTTCGGCAGCCCGGTCAGCGGGTCGTGCACGTTCTGGTGCAGCAGCTGCTCCCGGAGCAGGTGCAGCTCGTTGACGTCCGACACCATCAGCACCGGGTAGATCGAGCCGGGCCGGTCGCCGGGCAGCCGGGCGAGCGTCACGTCGGTCCAGAGCTGCCCGTCCTCGGTGTGGTCGAGCAGCATCCGCTCCTGGTAGCGGTCGCGTCCCGCGCGGACCTGCGCCAGGCCCGCCGCGAGCCGGGAGACGTCGTGGTCGGTCGAGCCGAGGTCGGTGATGTGCTTGCCGCGCAACCGGTCCGGCGAGCAGCCGAGCAGCTGGCCGAGCGCGAGGTTGGCCTCCACGATGGCGCCATCGGGGTCGGCCAGCGCGATGCCCATCGGGGACGCGGCGTACAGCGCGGTGAACCGCAGCAGGGCGCCGTCGTGCTGCGAGCCCGCTTGGCCGACCGCGTCCTGCGCGACCTCCAGCAGGACCGCTTCGAGCTCCTCCGGGGGGAGGGTTACTCCTTTGGTGTCGGCCAACGTCGCCGCCCACCGGCGCGCCACGTCCAGTAGCCCCGACGCGGCACCGGGTTCAGGCACACTCCACCTCTTCATGCACAGGTATGGCCAGGTCGGACACGGTGTCGAGGATCATGAAGCCACACCTTGCAGCCTTCGCCCACGATCGATGCCACGCCATCATGTGCGTCACGGGGTGTCTACCGGCTGAACGAGTGAACGGGTCTCCACAAACGGTAACATTTCGTTACCTAGTGTATGCGACGGTGGACGCCTGCCCGGTCAGGGGGGTCAGCGCGGGGTCAGCCGGACCGGCAGGCCGTCCGCGGGCACCGGCAGCGAGACGTAGTCCCAGCGCGCGGTGTAACTCTCCGGAACCGACCAGCGGTAGGCCCGCAGCAGTTCGTGCATCAGCAACTTGACCTCGAGACCGCCGAAGTGCAGCCCGATGCACTTGTGCGCGCCGCCGCCGAACGGCATCCACGCCAGCCGGTGCGACTTGTCCTCCCGCCGCGGCTCGGCGAAGCGCTCCGGGTCGAACGCGAAGGGGTTCGTCCAGCACTCGGGCGCGAAGTGGTTGACGGTGGGCGAGACGCCGACCAGGGTGCCCGCCGGGATGTAGTGGCCGAGCACCTCGGTGTCCTTGACGGTCTGGCGGGTCAGCGACGGCACCGGCGCGACCAGCCGCAGCGCCTCCTTCATGACGAGGTCCAGGGTTTCGAGCTTTTCGACGGCTTCGATGTCCAGGACGTCGTCGCCGAGGGCCAGGGACTCCGCCCGGGCGCGTTCCTGCCACTCCGGGTGCTTCGCCAGGTAGTAGGCCATGGCGCTGCTGGTGATGGTGGTCGTGTCGTGCGCGGCCATCATCAGGAAGATCATGTGGTTGACGATGTCGGTGTCGGAGAACCGGTCGCCGTCCTCGGTGGTGGCCTGGCAGAGCGCGGCGAACAGGTCGTCGCCGCCCGAACGTCGTTTGGCGGGCAGGGTTTCGCCGAAGTAGCGCTCGAGCACCCGGCGCCCGTGCAGCCCCGCCGACCAGCGCCCGCCCGGCACCGGGAAGCGCACGAAGGCGGTGCCGGCCCGCACGGAGCTGACGAACGCGCGGTTGATCCGGGCCGCGTCGGCGCCGCTGCGCATGCCCATGAACACGCGGGTCGCGACGTCGAGGGTCAGCTGCTTGAGCGACCAGTACAGCCGCGGCCGTTCGCTCGAGCCCCAGCCGGCGACGCCTTCGCGCAGCGCGGGCCCCATTTCGCCGACGTAGCCGGCCAGCCGCGGGCGCGTGAAGGCCTCCTGCATGATCCGGCGGTGCAGGTGGTGCTCGCCGAAGTCCATCAGCATCAGGCCGCGCTCGAAGAACTTCTCGATGAAGAACTTCCAGCCTTCCTGGGAGAACGCCTTGTCCTTGTTGACGAGCGCGATCTGCGTGGCTTCGGGGCCGGACAGCGCGACGATCCGGCGGCCGAACCCGCCGGTCCACGACACCGGGCCGTAGAGCTCGTGGCGGCGCAGGCCGAACGCCGGGCCGAACCGCATCATCTCGAGCATGTGCCCGACCACCGGCGGCCCTTCGTCGCCCAGCACGGGCTTGAGGCCGCTGCCCGCGGGCGGTGGCGCGAGTTCCTTGACCGGCCAGCGCGACCGCAGCCAGCGTTCGTCGACCTTGTGCGGCAGGGGGAACGCGGTCAGCGGCGGCACGCGTTCGCGCAGTGCTTCGGTGGCTCGGCTCACGGTGCCCGGCAAAGTGACCATCTCCCCGCTGAGATCGGCTACCCCTCCACGATGCCCTCTTGTTGACGCCCTGACAACACCTCGGCGGCCGTCTTTTCGGGTGGTCTGCGCCGGAACTCGCTCGGCGTGACGCCGCGGACCCGTTTGAACGCCGCGCTAAAGCCGAACGGGTCGGCGTACCCCACGGCACGGGCCACCTGCGCGACGGTCGCGCCCGGCCGCTCGGTCAGCAGGTCCGCGGCGAGCGCCATGCGGCGGCGGGTGAGGTAGGTCAGCGGGGGTTCGCCGACCAGTTCGGCGAACCGCTTGGCCAGCGTGGACCGCGACACGCCGACGCGGACGGCCAGCGCCGCGACCGTCCACGGCGCCGCGGGTTCGTCGTGCAGCAGGCGCAGCGCCGGGCCGGCCACCGGGTCGCGTTGGGCGGTCCACCACGCCGGGGGTTCGCCGCCGGGCCGGTCGAACCACGCGCGCAGGGTGCAGACGAGCATCCAGTCGAGCAGCCGGTCGAGCACGACCTGCTGCCCGGGCGTGTCGGCGGCGACCTCGGTGGCGAGGTGGTCCAGGACGGCGTCCCCGGTGCCGCCGCCGTCGACGCGCAGCACGGCGGGCAGGGCGTCCAGCAGCGGGCGGCTGATCTCGCCGCGCACGGGGTAGGCGCCGACGATCAGGGTGGTCGGGCCGTCGCCGTCGTCGCGCCAGCCGCGCCGGTGCCGCGTCCCGCCCTGTTCGGGGACGGCGCAGAACTCGCCGCACGCGACCGGTTCGGCGGCGGTGCCGACCTCGTCGACGAAGGTGAACGTCCCCGGCCCGCGCACGACGACGGTGTCGTAGGGCCGCAGCGGCTCGGGTTCGCCCCGCTCGGGCACGATCCAGCCGCCGCCGGTGAGAACCGTGCACAGGGTCAACGGGGGGCCGTCGACGAAGTGCAGGGAGAACGGTGGCGCCAAGGCCGAGCTGCCGAAGAGCGAGCCGTGGGCCCGCACCCCGCGGAAGAGGTCGTCCACGGCGTCGAGGGTAGACGAATGGACAGGGATTCGAGCGTTGTGCCCATGGGATCGTCCGGCCTCCGCCGGTTTGATCGAGGCATGACCGCACTGACCTCTCCGACCGCACAGAGCTCTCCGACCGCACTGACCGCCGAAGACCTCGAGTTCCTCCGCCGTCCCCTGCACGGGTTCCTGACGGTGGCCGGCAGCCAGCCCCGCCCCGTCTGGTTCGAGGCGGCCGCCGACGGCACGATCCAGCTGTTCTCGGAATCGGACGCCCCCAAGGTGCGCCGGGTGCGCCGGGACCCGCGGGCGTCGATCGTGGTGGCGGCGCCGGTGGGGGAGCGGGAGCGCTGGGTGTCGGTGACCGGCCGGGTCTCGATCGAGCCCGACGGCGCGCACGACCTGGCCGCGCGCCTGGCGGCCCGGTACTGGGACCTCGACGACCCGGCCCGCGCCGCCGACCTCGAGGCGATCCTGAAGGACGACCAGGTGCGGCTGGTGATCCACCCCGACACCGTGCGCCGCTACGCGTACTGACGCGCCGACGCGGTGCCCACCCGGCAGGCCGGGCGGGCACCGCGTTTCCGTGCGGGGCCTTCGTCGAAGGACGTCAGTCCCAGTCGAGGGCGCCGCCCGACTGGTACTCGATCACGCGGGTCTCGAAGAAGTTCTTCTCCTTCTTCAGGTCCATCGCCTCGGACATCCACGGGAACGGGTTCTCGGTCTCGCCGAAGATCGGGGCGAGGCCGATCTGCTGCGCGCGGCGGTCGGTGATGAAGTGCATGTACTGCTCGCACAGCTGCGCCGACAGCCCCAGCATGCCGCGCGGCATCGTGTCGCGCGCGTACTTGACCTCCAGCTCGCACGCCTCCTGCAGCATCCCGCGAACCTCCGCCTGGAACTCTTCGGTCCACAGGTGGGGGTTCTCGATCTTGATCTGGTTGATGCAGTCGATGCCGAAGTTCAGGTGGATCGACTCGTCGCGCAGGATGTACTGGTACTGCTCGGCGATGCCGACCATCTTGTTCCGGCGGCCCAGCGACAGGATCTGCGCGAAACCGGTGTAGAACCACATGCCCTCGAAGATCACGTAGAACGCGACGAGGTCACGCAGGAACGCCTGGTCGGCCTCCGGCGTCCCGGTCTCGAAGTCCGGGTTCTCCAGGTTCTGCGTGTACTTCAGCGCCCACGCGTCCTTGTCCGAAATGGACGGGACCTCGCGATACATGTTGAACAGCTCGCCCTCGACCAGGCCGAGGCTCTCGCAGATGTACTGGAAGGTGTGCGTGTGCACGGCTTCCTCGAACGCCTGGCGCAGCAGGTACTGGCGGCACTCGGGGTTGGTGATCTGCCGGTACACCGCGAGCACGATGTTGTTGGCCACCAACGACTCCGCGGTCGCGAAGAAGCCGAGGTTGCGCTTGAGCATCTGCCGCTCGTCCTCGGTGAGGCCGTCCGGCGACTTCCACAGCGCGATGTCGGCCTGCATGGCGACCTCGGTCGGCATCCAGTGGTTGTTGCAGCCGGCCAGGTACTTCTCCCACGCCCACTTGTACTTCATGGGCAGCAGCTGGTTGACGTCGGCGCGCGCGTTGATCATGCGCTTGTCGTCGACGTTGATCCGGGCGGCGCCGACCTCGATCTCCCCGAGGCCGGTCGCGTCCGTCGTCTCCACGTTGGTCATCTGTGCAGGGATTCCTTTACTGGCAGGCTTCGCAGTCGGGGTCGTCGATGCGGCAGGCGGCGCCTTCGGTGGCGACGAAGTCGACGTCCGGCTCGGGCTTCGGAGCGGGCGCGGGCGCCGGCGCGGGAGCCGGAGCCGGGGCCGGGGTGGCCGCGGCAGCCGGGGCCGGCGTGGCGGAGACGGCGTTCAGCTTGCCGTCGGTGCCGCGCAGGGTGCTCTTCTCCACGTGCGTCGCGGACTGCGCGCGCAGGTAGTACGTGGTCTTGAGGCCCTTGTGCCACGCGTAGCGGTAGAGCTGGTCGAGCTTGCGGCCGCTCGGCGCCGCGATGTACAGGTTCAGCGACTGCGCCTGGTCGATCCACTTCTGGCGCCGCGAACCGGCGTCCACCAGCCACTTCGACTCGATCTCGAACGCCGTCGCGTACAGCGCCTTCAGGTCGTCCGGCACGCGGTCGATCTGGCCGAGGCTGCCGTCGAAGTACTTGAGGTCGCTGACCATGACCTCGTCCCACAGCCCGCGCGCCTTGAGCGAACGGACCAGGTGCGGGTTCACCACGGTGAAGTCACCGGACATGTTCGACTTGACGTACAGGTTCTGGAACAGCGGCTCGATCGACTGGCCGACGCCGCAGATGTTGGAGATCGTCGCGGTGGGCGCGATCGCCATCACGTTGGAGTTGCGCATGCCGACGGTCTTGACGCGCTCGCGCAGCGGCGCCCAGTCCAGCGTCGTGGAGAGGTCGACGTCCAGGTTGTCACCCTGGCGGGCGTCGATGAGCAGCTGCATCGAGTCGATCGGCAGGATGCCCTTGCTCCACAGCGAGCCCTCGAACGACTGGTACTGGCCGCGCTCCTCGGCGAGGTCGGTCGACGCCGAGATCGCGTAGTAGGAGATGTGCTCCATGCTCTCGTCGGCGAACTGCACGGCGGCGTCGGACGACAGCGGCACGCCGATCTCGAACAGCGCGTCCTGGAACCCCATCAGCCCCAGCCCGATCGGGCGGTGGCGCAGGTTGGAGCGGCGCGCCTCCGGGATCGTGTAGAAGTTGATGTCGATCACGTTGTCCAGCATGCGGACGGCGGTGCGCACGGTCTTCTCGAGGCGCTGGGTGTCGAGGCCATCGGGGGTGACGTGCTTGAGCAGGTTCACCGAGCCGAGGTTGCAGACCGCGACCTCTTCGGAGTTCGTGTTCAGCGTGATCTCGGTGCACAGGTTGGACGAGTGCACGACGCCGACGTGCTGCTGCGGCGACCGCAGGTTGCACGGGTCCTTGAACGTGATCCACGGGTGGCCGGTCTCGAACAGCATGGTCAGCATGCGGCGCCACAGGTCGACCGCGCGGACGCGCCGGAACACCTTGATCTCGCCGCGGTCGGCGGCGGCCTCGTACTCGCGGTAGCGCTGCGAGAACTCGTTGCCGTAGAGGTCGTGCAGGTCCGGGGTCTCGTTCGGCGAGAACAGCGTCCACTGCGCGTCGGCCTCGACGCGGCGGAGGAACTCGTC
The DNA here is from genome assembly GCF_000695625.1 of Amycolatopsis rifamycinica. Taxonomy (GTDB): domain Bacteria; phylum Actinomycetota; class Actinomycetes; order Mycobacteriales; family Pseudonocardiaceae; genus Amycolatopsis; species Amycolatopsis rifamycinica. The sequence continues at coordinate 100,897 of NZ_JMQI01000077.1, read as the reverse complement.
CGGCACCCAGTTCGCGGTGTTCATGTCGTGGGTGCGGCGGCGGTCGTCACCGGTGTTCTTGCGCAGGTCGAGGAACTCCTCGATGTCCACGTGCCACGTCTCGAGGTACGCGCACGCCGCACCCTTGCGCTTGCCGCCCTGGTTGACCGCGACGGCGGTGTCGTTGGCGATCTTGAGGAACGGCACGACGCCCTGCGACTGGCCGTTGGTGCCCTTGATGTGCGCGCCGAGGCCTCGGACCGGGGTCCAGTCGTTGCCGAGGCCGCCCGAGTACTTCGCCAGCAGCGCGTTGTTCTTGTAGGCCTGGAAGATGGAGTCCAGGTCGTCGTCCACCGTGGTCAGGAAGCAGGACGACAGCTGCGGGCGCGTGGTGCCCGAGTTGAACAGCGTCGGCGTGGACGCCATGAAGTGGAAGCTCGACAGCAGCTCGTAAAACTCGATCGCGCGGGCTTCGCGGTCGTCTTCGCGGATCGCCAGACCCATGGCGACGCGCATGAAGAACGCCTGCGGCAGCTCGAAGCGGGTGCCGTCGTGGTGCTGGAAGTACCGGTCGTAGAGCGTCTGCAGGCCGAGGAAGCCGAAGTCGAGGTCGCGCTCCGGGCGGATCGCGGCGGTGATCCTGTCCAGGTCGAAGCGCTGCAGCTCGCCGTCGACCAGCTCCAGTTCGATGGCGCGGCGCAGGTAGGCGCGGAAGTACGCGGGGTATTCGGCCGCCATCTCGTCCTGGCTGGCCTGGCGCGGCTTCTGCGCCAGGTAGCTCAGCGCCTCGCCGCGCAGCTTGTCCAGCAGCAGGCGGGCGGAGACGTAGGAGTAGTTCGGCTCCTGCTCGACCAGCACGCGGGCGGCCATGATCTGGGCCAGGGCGAGCTCGTCGGCGCTGATGCCGTCGTAGAGGTTGCGCTTGGTCTCGGCCAGCACCGGCTCGGCCGTGACGTCGGCGAGGCCGGCGACGGCCTCGCCCACGACGTGGGAAACGCGGGCCCAGTCGAGCGGGCGCAGGACGCCGTCGGCGCCCTTGACGTTCAGCGCGACCTCGGTCGCGGCCGGCTTCGCGGCCTCGCGGGCCTTCGCGCGCTCCTCGCGGTAGAGGACGTAGGCGCGGGCGACCTTGTGGTGCTCGCCGCGCATGAGGGCGAGCTCGACGATGTCCTGGATCTGCTCGATGTGCAGGGCGGTCTCGGGGCCGGCGTGGCGCAGCAGGGTGGTCTCGACCTGCTGGGTGAGCTCGGCGACGACGTGGTGCACGCGGGAGGACGCGGCGGCGTCGCCGCCCTCGACCGCGAGGAACGCCTTCGTCAGCGCGACCGAGATCTTGCCGGCGTCGAACGGCGACACGCTGCCGTCCCGCCGGATGACCCGGATCGCGGTGGGTGAGTCGGCAGCGGAGGGCCGCTGACCGGTTTCGACTGACATGCGTGTCTCCACTGTGCTCTCTCGAAAAATGGGCGCGTTCGATCGCCACACGGCGTGGTGACGCCGTGCGCTGCGGTTTCTCCAAAGCTGCCCGGCGACCCTCCGCAGCGGTCTCCCCGTCGCTGGGGGCTGCCGGTCACCAGAGACTACATGTAGGGGTTGGCCCCCGCGCGGGACCCTAAATGGCGTGTCGCACGTTCACTCTGACGGGATTGCGTGATCACCCAGAGATGCCGTTCAGGCGCCGAACCGCAGCTGCGTGCCGGGCAGGGCGAGGCTCAGGAACGGCCGCCGCCCGGCCAGGTAGCCGAGCGGGCCGCCGCCGTTGACCGTCCAGTCGGCCGCGGCGAGCGCGGGGCGGATCTTCGCGCCGACCGGTGTCCGCACGGGCGTGCCGTCGCGGTCCTGGAGGACGTCGAACCGGCCGGGGAGGCGGACCGGCAGGCCCGGCCGCGGCGTGAAGGCCGCGGTGGCGATCCAGTCGTCACCGGCCGCCGCGGTGTAGGTGCGGTCGGTGAACTGCAGGGCGGCCAGGTCCTTCGGGATCGCCCACAGCTCGCGGCCGCCGGCGAGGGAGATCTCGGAGTCGACCCAGATCTGCGTGATCGTGCAGGTGGTCCGCTTCCCGCGCACGGGGACGGCGGCGAGCAGCTCGTGGTAGCTGAGCTGCCCGGGTTCGCGGTAGGCGATCCAGGCGGTGAAGACGGAGGTGTACCCGGCGACGGACAGCGCGGTCGGGTGCACGTCACGCGCGGGGACCCGCCAGATCGACACGTGCGCGTCGGCGGTCAGGTTCCAGGGTTGCGGCGGGTAGGGGGTCATTTCTCCAGCCAGGGCAGGTAGTCGGGCAGGTCGGTCTCGACCCGCATGCCGAACGACGGCGGCCGTTTCTGCAGGAACGACAGGACGCCCTCGACGGCATCCGGGTTCGCGCCGAGCCCGCCGATCAGCTGCGAGTCGAGTTCGTGCACCGGGAACGGCGACTCGGCGCTCGCCATCCGGTAGAGCAGCTGCCGGGTGACGGCCACGGACACCGGCGCGGTCGTCCCGACGATCTCCCGGGCGAGCCGGTAGGCCTCGTCGAGCACGGTCCCGGTCGGGAAAACCCGGTGCACCAGGCCCTTCTCGAGGGCCTCGGCCGCGGCGAAGACGCGCCCGCTGATCATCCAGTCGAGCGCGGTCCCCATCCCGACGAGCCGGGGCAGGAACCACGCCGACGCGCCTTCGGGGTAGATACCGCGGCGGGTGAACACGAAGCCGAACCGCGAGTCTTCCGACGCCAGCCGGTAGTCACAGGAAAGCGTGATGGTGAGCCCACCCCCGACGGCGGCCCCGTGCAGGGCGGCGATGACGGGCTTGTTCATGGTGAAGATCCGCTTCGAACACCGGCCGGCGGGCTCCTGCCAGTGCCGGCCGGGCCCCTCCTCCGGATCGAAGTCGAAGCCACCCTGGCTGAGATCGGCCCCCACGCAGAAGTCCGCCCCGGCCCCGGTCAACACGACAACGCGAACGCCCTCATCCCGATCGGCCCGCCCCATAGCGGCCTGCAGTTCATCGGCCATCCGGATCGTGTAGCCGTTGCGCGCTTCGGGACGGTTCAGCGTGACCGTGGCAACCCGCTCCGCGACGGCGTAGGTGATCTCGGCGTAGTCGGCCATGCCGTCGAAGCTATTGCAGCCGGACGCTACTGGCAAGATGTCAATAGTGGGCCGCCTGAGTGGTCGGATCGGTTCGGCTGCTTGCGGTCCTGCCTTGGTCGACCTCGCGCTGTAGCTGCTGGAGCCCTGGTCGCCGACCAGGGTGGGGGGGCTCCCCCGGTAGCCGTGGCGAGCGTTGGGGGTGCTGTCTGCGGGTGGAGCGGTCGCCGGGACGCGCGGACCCCCCTGCCGGGGTCAAAGGCGCAAGGTCGCGTGGGTGTAGGCCCGTAGCCGTGTGGCTGCGGGCCTGTCCCTGTGTTCAGGCTGCGAAGGGCAGCGGGTCGTGGAGGTTGTTGCGCCGAGGTTTTCGACGTCTGTCGATGAACACCGGTGGCAGAAACTCCGGGAGACCATCGGCCGCGATGCGGACCTCCCACCCGGAGCGGTGCAGCAGCCGATGGTGATGGGCACACATCAACACCAGGTTGCCCAGATCCGTGAGGCCGCCGTCGGCCCAGTGCCGGATGTGGTGGCCTTGGCAGTGGCGTGGTGGACGATGACAGCCAGGGAACGCGCAGCCACGGTCGCGAAGGAACAACGCTCGGCGGAGTCCGGCGGAAATCAGGCGGCGAAGACGGCCGAGGTTGAGCGGTTCGCTTTTGTCGCCCAGCACTGCGGGGATGATCATGGCGTCGCAGGCATGAACCCGCGCTTCGGCGGCAGTCATCTCCCCGGTGTCGCCGAGGGTGGCCTTGCCAACGCCGGATTTCAGATCCTGCAGGGAGACGGCGACCATGACGTGGGCGCGTTCCCCGGCCTGCATGGGCAGATCGGGTGAGTTGAGGGCCAGGTCCATCGCGTCGGAGAACGCGTCGCCGTAGCGCTGCGGCAGGGTGCGGTGGTCCGGGCCGTCGTCGCTGGTGCGGCGTTCGGCCAGGGCGTCGAGGAGGGCGCTGGCGCGGGCGCCGGTCTCGTCATCGAATCGGCCGTTCAGCTCCCACACCCCGGTTCTTTTCCGGCGTAGGAACAGCTCCCGGGGCGGGATCACCGGTTCGGTGTCGTCGGGTTCCGCGCCATCGGGAGCGAGGTGGGCGAGGATGCGGGCCCCGAGGGCGGCGACCTGCTTGTGTCCGGCCTCGGCGGCGAAGGTCAGCAGGTGGGTTTCGGCGCTGTCGCGGTGTTCGCAGGGCACCTCAGCCAGAACGCCGGTGATCACGTCGACCATCGGGTTGCTCAGGCGGCCGGTGCGGGCGGCGGCGCCGGTGGCGGGAGCCAGGGCGGGAATCGGGGTGCCGTCGAGGTTGCGTCCGGGGTTGAGTGAGCGGGCACGTCGCACGAGTCGTTCGGCAGCGGGCTTGGGGACATCGCCGAGGTGCTCCAGCAACCGTGCGGCGGAGCGGTACCCGAACAGCTCCATCACTCCGCGCTGTTCGATTTCCACCAGCAGGGCACCGAGTTCCGCCTCAGCAGACCGCATGCAGGCAAGCAACTCCCCGATCCGGTCGGCAAAAGCGACCGCATCCGAAGAGGAGGGGTGGGCTGCGTTGCTGGTCATACCTCCAAGCTACCGACCATCGAACACCAGTTCACCACTCGAAAGGGTACGAATCCCAGCAACTGTCCGCACCCCAGAACACCCAAACCCCCCGGCGGCCGCGAACCCAAAACAATCAGGCGCGCTTGATTTTTCTCGCCCCAGGTGCCACCCTGACGAAGGACGCAAGGAGGCGGGCGATGGCGGACCTCGGCGTGATCCTCGGGGATCTCGACGCGGAGACACGGACGGTCGACGACGTGGTGGCGGCTCTGCCCGCGGCCGACTGGGCGCGCGCGACACCCGCCGCGGGGTGGACGGTCGCGCACCAGATCGCGCACCTGGCGTGGACCGACCGCAAGGCCCTGATCGCGGCCGCGCACCCGGAAGACTGGCAGGCCGAGGTCGAAGAGCTCCTCAAGGCCGGGGAGACCTATGTCGACGACGGTGCGGCGGCCGGGGCGCGACGGCCGCCGTCGGAAATACTCGAAGACTGGCGTGAAGGCCGCGGACTGCTGGCCGAAGCGCTGAGCGCGGTGCCGGACGGGCAGAAACTGCCCTGGTACGGGCCGCCGATGAGCGCCGCGTCGATGGCGACCGCGCGGCTGATGGAGACCTGGGCGCACGGGCAGGACGTCTTCGACGCGCTCGGCCTCACCCGGGAGCCGACCGCGCGGCTGTGGCACATCGCCCGCTTCGGCACCCGTACCCGCGACTTCGCCTACAAAGTCCACTCGCTCGCGCCGCCGACCGAGGAATTCCGGATCGAGCTCACCGCGCCCGACGGCTCGACCTGGGCTTTCGGGCCCGAGGACGCCGAGCAGAAGCTCACCGGCAGCGCCCTCGGCTTCTGCCTCGTCGTCACCCAGCGGCGGCACCCGGCCGACACCGATCTCGTCGCGCACGGTGCCGACGTCGAAGAGTGGCTCGGCATCGCGCAGGCCTTCGCCGGGCCTCCCGGGAACGGCCGGCAGCCGGGGCAGTTCGCGCCGGCGACGGACTCCTCCCCGCGGAGCCGGCCGTGACGCAGCCGGCCGTGACACGGCCCTACCGCATCGGCAACGCCTCCGGCTTCTACGGCGACCGCTTCTCCGCCGTGCGCGAGATGCTCACCGGCGGGCCGCTGGACGTCCTGACCGGGGACTACCTGGCCGAGCTGACCATGCTCATCCTCGGCCGCGACCGGATGAAGGACGCGAGCCGCGGTTACGCCAGGACCTTCCTCCGCCAGATGGAGGAAAACCTCGGGCTGGCGCGGGAAAAGGGCGTCAAGATCGTCACCAACGCGGGCGGCCTCAACCCGGCCGGGCTGGCGGACGCGCTCCGCGAACTGGCGGCCGAGCTCGGTCTCGACGTCAAGGTCGCGCACGTCGAGGGCGACGACCTGGTGGCCCGCGCCGGCGAGCTGGGTCTCGGGAAACCGTTGACCGCCAACGCCTACCTCGGCGCCTGGGGCATCGCCGAGTGCCTGAACGCCGGTGCCGACGTCGTCGTCACCGGCCGGGTCACCGACGCCTCCGTCATCGCCGGCCCGGCCGCGGCGCACTACGGCTGGGCTCGGGACGACTTCGACGCCTTGGCCGGCGCGGTCGTCGCGGGGCACGTCATCGAGTGCGGTGCCCAGGCCACCGGGGGCAACTACGCCTTCTTCACCGAGCACTCCCTGGGCGTGCCCGGGTTCCCGATCGCCGAGATCGAGGCCGACGGCTCCAGCGTCATCACCAAGCACCCGGGCACCGGGGGTGTGGTGAACGCCGGCACGGTCACCGCGCAGCTGCTGTACGAAATCACCGGCGCGCGGTACGCCGGGCCGGACGTCACCACGCGGTTGGACACGCTGACGCTGACCGAAGAGGGACCCGATCGCGTCCGCATCTCCGGTGTCCGCGGGGAGGCGCCGCCGCCGACGCTGAAGGTCGCCCTGAACACCCTCGGGGGCTTCCGGAACGAGACGACGTTCGTCCTCACCGGACTCGACATCGAGGCGAAGGCCGCGCTGGTGCGGGAACAGCTCGAAGCGTCGCTGAAGGATCGGCCGCCCGCCGACGTCCGGTGGACCCTCGCCCGCACCGACCACGCCGACGCCGACACCGAGCAGACGGCCAGCGCGCTGCTGCACGTGGCGGTCAAGGACGCCGATCCGAAGGTCGCCGGACGCGCGTTCACCGGGGCGGCCGTCGAACTCGCGCTGGCGAGCTACCCCGGGTTCCACGTCACGGCGCCGCCGTCGGACGCCTCGCCCTACGGCGTCTACACCGCGGCCTACGTGGACGCCCGCGAGGTGCCGCACGTCGCCGTGCTGCCGGACGGGATGCGGGTCGACATAGCGCCTTCGGTGTCCACCCTTGACTTGTCCGAAGTGGACGAACCCGCGCTGCCCGAGCCCCTCGGCCACGGGCCGGTCCGGCGGGCGCCACTGGGCGCGATCGCCGGCGCCCGCAGCGGCGACAAGGGCGGCAACGCCAACGTCGGCGTCTGGGTGCGTTCGGAAGAAGCCTGGCGGTGGCTGGTGCACCGGCTGACCGTCGCCGAGTTCCGGCGGCTGCTGCCCGAGACCGCGGACCTGCCGGTGACCCGCCACCTGCTGCCCAACCTGCGGGCGGTGAACTTCGTCGTCGAAGGCATCCTCGGCGAGGGCGTCGCGTCGCAGGCGCGGTTCGACCCGCAGGCCAAGGCCCTCGGCGAATGGCTCCGCTCCCGCGAGATCGACATCCCCGAGGTGCTCCTGTGACGGATCCGTTCCGGACGCCCGAACGGGCCGAACTGCGCCAGACCGTGCGGAAGTTCGTCGAGCTGGAGGTCCTGCCGCACCTCGACGACTGGGAACGCGACGGCGAGCTGCCGCGCGAGCTGCACCGGAAGGCCGGTGACCTCGGCCTCCTCGGGGTGGCGTTCCCCGAGGAGATCGGCGGCGGGGACGGCAACTACCTCGACGCACTGGTCGTCGCCGAGGAGATGCACTACGCGGGCGGCTCCGGCGGGCTCTTCGCGTCGCTGTTCACCTGCGGCATCGCCGTCCCGCACATCGCCGAGGCGGGCGACCCGGTGCAGATCGAACGCTGGGTGCGGCCCACGCTGGAAGGGGCCAAGATCGGCTCCCTCGCCGTCACCGAGCCGGACGGCGGCTCCGACGTCGCCGGGATCCGCACCACGGCCGTCCGCGAGGGCGACGAATACGTCGTCAACGGCGCCAAGACGTTCATCACCTCCGGTTGCCGCGCGGACTTCGTCACGACGGTCGTGCGCACCGGCGGCGACGGCGCGCACGGCCTCTCGCTGATCGTCGTCGAACGCGGGACGCCGGGATTCACGGTGAGCCGCAAGCTCGAAAAGATGGGCTGGCTCTGCTCCGACACCGCCGAGCTGTCCTACGTGGACGTGCGGGTGCCGGTGGAGAACCTGGTGGGCGCCGAGAACAGCGGGTTCGCGCAGGTGGCCACCCAGTTCGTCACCGAACGGCTTTCGCTGGCCGTGCAGGCGTACGCGCACGCCCAGCGGGCGCTCGACCTGACGCTGGACTGGTGCCGGCTGCGCGAGACGTTCGGCCGCCCCCTCATCTCCCGGCAGGTCGTGCAGCACAAGCTCACCGAAATGGCGCGGAAGATCGACGTCGCCCGGACCTACACCCGGCAGGCCGCGATCCGGCACGTCTCGGGCGAGGAGGTCATCGCCGAAGCCTGTTTCGCCAAGAACACCGCCGTCGAAGCCGCCGAATGGGTGGTCAACGAGGCCGTCCAGCTGCACGGCGGGCTCGGCTACATGCGCGAGTCCGAAGTGGAGCGGCACTACCGCGACGTCCGGATCCTCGGCATCGGCGGCGGCACCACCGAGATCCTCACCGGCCTGGCCGCGAAGCGATTGGGATACACCTCGTGACTGCTCTGAGGTCCACTGTGGACACGCGGGCCGCCGGGTTCGGCGCGAACCGCGAGGCGATGCTGGAGAAGCTCGCCGAGATCGACGCCGAACACGCCAAGGCCGTGGCCGGCGGCGGCGAAAAGTACGTCGAACGGCACCGCAAGCGCGGCAAGCTGCTCGCCCGCGAACGGATCGAGCTGCTGCTCGACGAGGACTCGCCGTTCCTCGAGCTGTCGCCGCTGGCCGCCTGGGGCACCGACTACCGCGTCGGCGCCAGCCTGGTGACCGGGATCGGCGTCGTCGAAGGCGTCGAGTGCCTGATCTCGGCCAGCGACCCGACGGTCAAGGGCGGCGCGAGCAACCCCTGGACGACGAAGAAGAGCTTCCGGGCCGCGGACATCGCCGCGCAGAACCGGCTGCCGTCGATCAACCTCGTCGAATCCGGTGGCGCGGACCTGCCGACGCAGAAGGAGATCTTCATCCCCGGCGGCCGGATCTTCCGCGACCTCACGCGGGCCTCCGCCGCCGGCTGCCCGACGATCGCGCTGGTCTTCGGCAACTCCACGGCGGGCGGGGCGTACCTGCCGGGCATGTCGGACTACGTCGTGATGGTCAAGGAACGCGCGAAGGTCTTCCTCGGCGGGCCGCCGCTGGTCAAGATGGCCACCGGCGAGGAGTCCGACGACGAGTCGCTCGGCGGCGCCGAGATGCACGCCCGCACCTCGGGCCTGGCCGACTACCTGGCCGTCGACGAGGCCGACGCGATCCGGCTGGGCCGGAACATCGTCAAGCGGCTCAACTGGACCAAGCAGGGCCCGTCGCCCAAGCCGGACTACGCCGAGCCGCTGTACGACGCCGAGGACCTGCTCGGCATCGTGCCGGCCGACCTCAAGGTGCCGTTCGACCCCCGCGAGGTCATCGCCCGGGTCGTCGACGGCTCCGACTTCGACGAGTTCAAGCCGCTCTACGGCTCGTCGCTGGTCACCGGCTGGGCGAGCATCCACGGCTACCCGGTCGGCATCCTCGCCAACGCCCAGGGCGTGCTGTTCGGCGAGGAGTCCCAGAAGGCGGCGCAGTTCATCCAGCTGGCCAACCAGATCCACACGCCGCTGGTCTTCCTGCACAACACGACCGGCTACATGGTCGGCAAGGAGTACGAGCAGAGCGGCATCATCAAGCACGGCGCGATGATGATCAACGCCGTGTCGAACTCGAAGGTGCCGCACCTGTCCGTCCTCATGGGGGCGTCCTACGGCGCCGGGCACTACGGGATGTGCGGCCGCGCCTACGACCCCCGGTTCCTGTTCGCGTGGCCGAGCGCGAAGTCCGCGGTGATGGGCCCGGCGCAGCTGGCCGGGGTGCTGTCCATCGTGGCCCGCGCGGCCGCCGAAAGCCGTGGCCAGGAGTACAACGAGGAGCACGACAAGGCCATGCGGGCCATGGTCGAGGGTCAGATCGAAGCCGAGTCCATGCCGATGTTCCTCTCCGGCATGCTCTACGACGACGGCATCATCGACCCGCGCGACACCCGCACCGTGCTGGGCCTGAGCCTGTCCGCGATCCACAATGGACCAGTGAAGGGCGCCGAGGGCTTCGGCGTCTTCCGGATGTGAGCGAGCGATGATCCAGAACCTGCTGGTCGCCAACCGCGGCGAGATCGCCCGCCGCGTCTTCCGCACCTGCCGCGACGCCGGGATCGGCACGGTCGCGGTGTTCTCCGACGCCGATGCCGCCGCGCCGCACGTTCGCGAAGCCGATGCGGCCGTCCGCCTGCCCGGCAACGCGCCTTCGGAGACGTACCTGCGGGCCGAGTTGCTGGTGAAAGCCGCGGCCGACAGCGGCGCCGACGCGGTGCACCCCGGCTACGGTTTCCTGTCCGAGAACGCCGCCTTCGCCCGGGCCGTGCTCGACGCCGGGCTCACCTGGGTGGGCCCGCCGCCGGAAGCGATCGAGACCATGGGCTCCAAAGTGGAGTCCAAGCGGCTGATGGCCGCCGCCGGCGTCCCGGTGCTGTCCGAACTGGACCCCGGCCGGGTCACCGAGGCGGACCTCCCGCTGCTGGTCAAGGCCTCCGCGGGCGGGGGCGGACGCGGGATGCGCGTGGTCCGCTCGCTCGGCGAGCTGGCCGAGGCGGTGGAGGGCGCCAGTGCCGAAGCCGGGTCCGCGTTCGGCGACCCGACCGTCTTCTGCGAGCGGTACCTGGAGACCGGCCGCCACATCGAGGTCCAGGTGCTCGCCGACACCCACGGCACGGTGTGGGCGGTGGGGGAGCGGGAGTGCTCGATCCAGCGCCGTCACCAGAAGGTCGTCGAAGAGGCGCCGTCGCCGTTCGTCGACGCCGCGATGCGCGAGGAGCTGTTCGAGGCCGCGCGCAAGGCCGCCAAGGCGATCGACTACGTCGGCGCGGGCACGGTCGAGTTCCTCGCCGGGCCGGACGGCCGGTTCTACTTCCTCGAGATGAACACCCGGCTGCAGGTCGAGCACCCGGTCACCGAGAACGTCACGGGCCTGGACCTGGTCGCGCTGCAGCTGCGGATCGCCGAGGGCGAGCGGCTCCCCGCCGACCCGCCGCCCACGGTGGGCCACTCGATCGAGGTCCGGCTCTACGCCGAAGACCCGGCCGCCGGCTGGCAGCCGCAGAGCGGCACGCTGGGCACCTTCGAGGTGCCCGATGTGGACCGGACGTTCACCCACGGGCCGGGGCTGCGGCTCGACTCCGGGTTCGAGACCGGATCGGTGGTGGGCGTCCACTACGACCCGATGCTCGCCAAGGTGATCACCTGGGCACCCACTCGCGCCGGAGCCGCCCGCCGGCTCGCCAAGGCACTGGCGGCGGCGAAGATCCACGGCGTCGTCACCAACCGCGACCTGCTGGTGAACATCTTGCGGCACGACGCCTTCCTGGCCGGGGAGACCGACACGGCGTTCTTCGACCGCCACGGCCTCGCCACCCTCGCCGCGCCACTGGCCACCGAGGACACCGAACGGCTGTCCGCACTGGCCGCGGCCCTGGCGGGCGCGGCGGCCAACCGGGCGTCGGCGACCACGCAGCGCAGGCTGCCGAGTGGCTGGCGCAACGTCCGCTCGGCCGGGCAGCGCAAGGTCTTCACGGTCGCGGACCGCGAGTACGAGGTCGTCTACGCGCTGACCCGGGACGGTCTCCGCGCGGACGGCTTCGATGCCGAGCTGGTGTCGGCCGAGCCGGGGCGGGTCGTGCTGGACGTCGGAGGAGTGCGGCGGGCTTTCGAGGTCGCCCGGCACGGCGATGTGTCCTTCGTGGACTCCGCACTCGGGTCGGTGGCGCTGAAGGCCGAGCCGCGGTTCGCCGATCCGGACGCCGCGCTCGCCGCGGGGTCGCTGGTCGCGCCGATGCCGGGCACCGTCGTGCGGCTCGCCGTCCAGGCCGGGGACCCGGTCAAGGCGGGCGACCCGCTGCTGTGGCTGGAAGCGATGAAGATGGAACACCGGATCGCCGCCCCCGCCGACGGCGTGGTCGCGGACCTGCCGGTGACGGTGGGGCAGCAGGTCGAAGTGGGCACGATCCTCGCCGTCGTCGGAGACGCGCGATCGGACACTGTGGTGGGAGAAGCGGAATGAACGCGATGAACTTCGTCGAGCCGGAAGAGCGGATCGCGCTCCGCAAGGCCGTCGCCGAGCTGGGCGCCAAGTACGGCCACGAGTACTACGCGCGCAAGGCCCGCGCGGACGAGAAGACCCACGAGCTGTGGGACGAGGCCGGGCGGCTGGGCTACCTCGGCGTCAACATCCCCGAGGAGTACGGCGGCGGGGGCGCGGGCATCGCCGACCTCGCCGCGGTGCTCGAGGAGCTCGCCGCCGCGGGCTCGCCGCTGCTGCTCATGGTCGTCTCGCCGGCCATCTGCGGCACCGTGATCTCCCGGTTCGGCACCGAAGAGCAGAAGAAGCAGTGGCTGCCCGGGATCGCCGACGGCACCAAGCGGATGGTCTTCGCGATCACCGAACCGGACGCGGGGTCGAACTCGCACAAGATCACGACCACCGCGCGGCGGGACGCGGACGGCTGGGTCCTCAACGGACGGAAGGTCTACATCTCCGGGGTGGACGAGGCCGACGCCGTGCTCGTCGTGGGCCGCACCGAGGACGCGAAGACCGGGCGGCTCAAGCCCGCGCTGTTCATCCTGCCGACCGGCACCCCGGGCTTCGAGTACACGAAGATCCCGATGGACATCGTGGCGCCGGAGAACCAGTTCTCGCTGTTCCTCGACGACGTCCACCTGCCGGCCGAAGCGCTGGTCGGCGAGGAGGACGCGGCGATCGCGCAGCTGTTCGCCGGCCTGAACCCCGAACGCATCATGGGGGCGTCGTTCTCGCTCGGCATCGCCCGGTACGCACTCGCCAAGGCCGTCGGCTACGCGAACGAGCGGCGGGTCTGGGGTGCGCCGATCGGCACCCACCAGGGCCTGGCGCACCCGCTCGCCGAGATCAAGATCGAGCTCGAACTCGCGAAGCTGATGACGCAGAAGGCGGCGTCGCTCTACGACTCCGGCGACGACTTCGCCGCGGGGGAGTCGGCCAACATGGCGAAGTACGCGGCCGCCGAGGTCGCGATCCGCGCCACCGACCAGGCCGTGCAGACCCACGGCGGCAACGGCCTGGCCACCGAATACGGCCTCGGCACGCTGGTCACGGCGGTGCGGCTGGGCCGGATCGCCCCGGTCAGCCGCGAGATGGTGCTCAACTTCGTCGGCCAGCACAGCCTCGGCCTCCCGAAGTCCTATTAGGAGAGTTTTGACCGGCATCCGCGAACCCCAGCAGGAGCGCAGCCGCACCACGCGGCGGCGCCTGGTCGAGGCCGCGCTCGACAGCTTCGGCGAGCGCGGCTGGCACGGCGTGACGGTGGCCGGGATCGCCGAGCGCGCGGGCGTCTCCCGCGGCGCGGCGCAGCACCACTTCCCGGCCCGGGAGGACCTGGTGGTGGCGGCGGTCGACCTGCTCGGCGAGGCCCAGATCGACGAGCTGCGCGCCCAGGCCGCAGACCTCCCGAGCGGAGCGTCCCGCATCGAGCGCGTCGTGGAGATGGTGCTGAACCTGTACACGGGCCCGCTGTTCCGCGCGGCCCTGCAGCTGTGGTCGGTAGCGGCGACCGACGAGGCCTTGCGGGCGGTGCTGGTGCCCTTGGAGGCCCGCGTCGGGCGCGAGGCGCACCGGGTCACGGTGGAGCTCCTGGAGGTGGACGAGTCCCGCCCGGGGGTGCGCGAGCTGGTCCAGGCCACCCTCGACCTGGCGCGCGGCCTGGGCCTGGCGAACCTCCTGACGGACGACACGCGACGGCGTCGCCAGATCGTGCGGGAGTGGGCCCGCACGCTGGAGCTGCGGCTGAGCTGAGCGAGCGGAGCCGGAACGGCATCCCGGAAACAGCACGGAACCTCACCCGCACCTCGAACGTCATAGTGCCGTAAGTAACACAATCGGCCCAACGGGCGAATAACCCGTTGTAGCGGCGAAGAAAGAGGAAGGCAGTCCGGTGTCCGGTTCCCGAGTCGAGCTCACCCACCGCGCGATGGCGATGCTGAAGGCGGTGGCCGAGGGGCGTGCGCAGATGTCGTGCAGCTGCGAGCCCGACCTCTTCGTCGACGGATTCGCCTGCTGCGATCAGAGCACCGCGCACGCCCTCGCCCACGGTGGCTACCTGCGGCCCGCCGTCGAAGGCGCTACCGGGCGGGTGGCCGCCGAGCTGACCGAGGCCGGGCAGGCCGCGCTGGAGATCACCGCCGCCGCCTGAGCGTCACGCAGGGTCGTGGTGCCGAACAAGTGTTCGGTCTCCCCTCGATGCCCCTGACCTGGCAGGCTTGTTCCCATGGCGGAGCACCCACCACCGGTGGACGACGAGGCGACGGTCTTCCTCCCGAGCGAGCTGCGGGGCCCGCACTGGCCGACCCGTGACCCGGACGTCTCCCGGCGGCCCTACGACGAGTTCGCCGGTCAGATCGTCGCGCGGCCGCCCGCTTCGCCGGTCAGCGCCGGCCGCGGCGAAGGCGCCGGCTCGTCGCTGGCCCGCTCCAGCGGCCGGATGGCGGTCGCCTCCGCCGTCAGCCGCGTCACCGGGTTCGTCGCGAAACTGCTGCTCGCCGCCGTGGCCGGGGCCGGGGTCGTCAACGACTCCTTCACCGTCGCGAACACCCTGCCCAACATCGTCTTCGAACTGCTCTTCGGCGGTGTCCTGGCCAGCGTCGTGGTGCCGCTGCTGGTCCGCTCGCACGACGACGCCGACGGCGGCCGCGCCTACACCCAGCGGCTGATCACGATGGCGCTGGTGCTGCTCGCCGTCGGCACGGCCGTCGCGGTGGCCATCGCCCCGCTGTTCACCGCGCTCTACGTCGACAAATCGTCTCCGACGGCGAACCCGGCGCTGACCACCGCGCTGGCGTACCTGCTGCTGCCGCAGATCCTCTTCTACGGCCTGTTCGCGCTGCTCTCGGCCATCCTCAACGCGCAGAACGTCTTCGGCCCGCCGGCCTGGGCGCCGGTGCTGAACAACGTCGTCGTCACCGGCACGCTCGTCGTGTTCGCCGTCGTGCCGGGGGAACTGACCCTCGACCCGGTCCGGATGAGCGACCCCAAGCTCCTCGTGCTCGGCCTCGGCACCACCCTGGGCATCGTCGCGCAGGCGGTCGTGCTCATCCCGGCGTTGCTGCGCACCGGGTTCCGGTTCCGCTGGCGCTGGGGCTTCGACCCGCGGATCAAGGAGTTCGGCGGGCTGGCCGCGTGGATCCTCGGCTACGTCGTGGTCAGCCACGTCGGGTTCGTCATCACCACCCGGGTGCTGACCGGCGGCAACAGCGGCGGCGTGACGGCCTACAGCTACGCGTCCCTGCTCTTCCAGCTGCCCTACGGCATCCTCGGCGTTTCGCTGCTGACCGCGCTGATGCCGCGGATGAGCCGCGCCGCCGCGGACGGCGACACGGTGTCGCTCGTCGGCGACCTCTCGCTCGCCTCACGCATGTCCACGGTGCTGTTCGTGCCCATCTCGGCGGTGCTGGCGGTGGTCGGCACGCCGATCGGCATCGCCATCTTCACCTGGGGCCGCGGCACCCTCGACGACGCCGAGCGGCTCGGCCAGACGCTGGCCGTCTCCGCCGTCGGGTTGCTGCCGTTCGCGCTGGTCATGCTGCAGCTGCGGGTGTTCTACGCGATGAAGGACGCTCGCACGCCCACGCTGATCATGCTGGTGATGACGGCGGTGAAGATCCCGCTGCTGCTGCTCTGCCGCGGACTGCTCGACGGCGAGCACGTCGTCTACGGCGTCATGCTCGTCAACGGCGCGGGGTTCGTGGTCGGGGCCGTCCTCGGCCAGGTCTGGCTGTGGGTCCGGCTCGGCCACCTGCGCAGCAAGCGGTCGCTGCGGGTCGGGCTGATCACGCTGTCGGTGAGCGGGCTGGGCGTGGTGGCCGCGGTGCTCGCCGGGCACGCGGTGCCCGCGTCGCTCGGCGTGATCCCCGCGGCGTGGGTGAAGCTGCCGGTGCAGGGGCTGCTCGGGATGGCCGTGCCGTTCGGGTTGCTGGCGTTGCTGAAGCTGCCGGAGTTCACCCCGGTGACCCGGCGGGTGGCGGGGTTGCGGCGGCGGATCGCCGCTCGTTGACGGCTACGGCCGGGAACGCGATCCGGTTGTCTCGAAACGATAACGGGACCGCGGCGATCAGCGCGTTTACAACTGGCGCAAGGGTTTCCTACTATCCACCCCGATCAGGCCGTCGCGGGCGAGCGCGGCGGCGGCGGTATCGGGTGGAGGTCGTGCATGACGCGCAGTGCGCGCAGGCGACGGGACCGGGTCACGGTCGACGAGCTGCTCAGGCAGACCGGCGCGCGGCCGCGCGAACCGGGCTCGCGGGCGGCCGAGCTGGCGGCGCGCCGGGGAACCGAGCCCGCGGCCGGGCCCGGTGGGGCGGCGCGGGTGGCGCTGGTGTCGGCGGTGCTCGTGGCGCTGGGCGGGCTGGTGCTCGTGCTCGCGTCGCGACCGGAGCCGGTGCCGGGTTCCACACAGTTCCCGCAGCTGCAGCCGGCCACGGCCGTCCCGGCGTCGACCGCCTTGGCCGTGCCGACCGAGACCACCACGCCGTCGCCGGTGGTGATGCACGCGCGCCGGACGCCGACGCCGACGCCGACGGTGACCGTCACGCTGCCGTCGCCGTCCACGCCGCCGCCGTCCACAGGAGACCCGCGGTGGAGCCACTACCCGTGCAACCCGTACTACTGCGGTGGCTGGGGGCGCTGACCCGCGAAGGCCCCCTCACCGGCCCCGATGCCGGTGAGAGGACCCCCGACGGCCCCACTACGGGTCCGGGTCAGCCGGTGTAGCCGGCGACGATCTTGGTGAACGCGTACTTGTCCTGGGTGATGCCGCTGCACTCGCCGCCACCGCTGCAGTCGCGGTTGGTGGCCCAGAACGTGAAGCGGGCCAGGTGATGGCTGGCCGCGTAGCCGCGGATGGAGGTGAAGTTCGCGACGGTGACCGTCTCGCCCGCGTTGTCGGTCTTGCCGTTCATCGAGGAGAGGCCGCTGTGCCGGTAGGCGGTGTCGTCGCTCCAGCCGAACGTGGACTTGAGCTGGTTCTTCAGCCCGTCGACCGCCGACTTCGTCAGGGCGGCCATGTCACCGCCGTCGGAGAAGTCGAACGGCATGACCGACCAGACGTCGACCCCCGCGCCGATCGCCTTGGCCTGGTTGATCAGGCGCTTGCCCCAGGAGTCGGGGCCGGTCGTGGTGGTGCCGATGGTGATGACGACCTTGAGGTCCGGGTTCTTCTGCTTGGTCAGCTTGACCGCGTTGAGGATGCGGTCCTGCACCGTGTTGTTCTGGAACTCGTCGGTGTTCTCGATGTCGAGGTCGATCGCCTTGAGCCCGTAGGCGTCGATCACCTTCTGGTAGGCACCGGCGAGCGCGGAGGCCGATGTGCACTTCGAGCCCAGCTTCGTGCCGGACCAGCCGCCGAAGGAGGGGATCACGTCCCCGCCCGCGTTGCGGATGTTCTGGATCATCGTCTTGTCGGAGCCGGTCAGCGACCGGCTGCCGTCCCACTTGGGGTTGCAGGTCCCGTCGGACAGGACGAAGGCGAGCGTAAACGCTTTCACGCCCGTCGCGGACATCGCGGCGGTCGGGCTGGTCTGCCCGCCCCACTGGTACAGGTACGGGGACGCGAGCACGGGGTCGACCGCGGCCATGGCCTGCGGGGCGAGCCCGACCGTCGTCGCCAGCGCGGCCGAAGCCGCGGCCGCGAGAGTGAGGAGACGGCGCACTGATTTCATGGGGGTCCTCCGAAACGCGCAGGTGGAGCACCTCCGGTTTGAGGCGGCGGGATCAACCCGGGAGGAGTGCTGTGTGCCATCACACAGTGGACTAGACCAATGTTGTGTGTCAACCCTCCACCGGTCGGAAAATGACCCACGGTGCCGCCGCGGGCCGCCGATGTGAAATTCCCCTGAAGGCGGAGTGACACGGGCCCGCATTCCGGCTAGTTTGCCGAAATGGTGGGGGATTCCACGGTCGCCGCCGGCGGAGGACGCCGCCCGGGCCGGTTCCTGCCCGCCCTCGTCCTGCGGTGCTGGGCCCTGCGGCAGTGGGCGTTGTGGCGGCTGCCGCGCCGCGGCCAGGTCTGGTACCTCGTCGGGGTCGACGTCCTCGCCGTCGCCGCCGTCGTGCTCGCCGCCCTCCGGTTCCCGCCGCTCGCCGCGATGCTGGTGCCGTTCGCGCTGCTCGCGGCCGGGATGCTGGTGTCGGCGGAGCTCGCGCGGCCGGTCGAGCGCCACCGGGAGGAAACCCTCCTGGGGCCCGGGGTCGACACCCCGTGGATCTTCGCCGGGGTGCTCGTGCTCCGGCCCGCACTCGCCGTCGCGCTGGTCGTGCTCTCCGCGGCGCACCAGTGGTTCCGGGTCCGCAGAAAGCCCGTCCACCGGCAGGTGTTCGGCGCCGCGGCGACGGCGCTGGCCGGGCTCGCCGCCGGTGCCTTCCTCACCGCGACCGCCGCCCGGCCGCTCGGCGCGGTCCTCGACAGCCGGACCGTGCTCCTGCTCACCGCCGCCGGGCTGGTGTTCCTCGCCGTCAACGCCGCCCTCGTGACCGGCGCCGACGGGCCCCGCCGCCCGCGCGAAGCCGCGCCGGGACACGCCTTCGACGCCGCGATGACGGCGTTCGGCCTCCCGCTGGCCTGGGCCGCCGTCGCCGCGCCGCTGCTGGTCCCGGTGCTGGCCGGCGCCACCGTCGTGCTGCACCGCGGCGGACTGGGGGCAGGCCGCCGCGACCACGTCACCCTCGATCCGGGCACCGGCGTGCTGACCGCCGCGTCCTGGCGCGGCGCCGCCGAGGCCCGGCTGGACCGCCTCGGCGCGCACGGTCCCGGCCCGGCCGTGCTGCTGCTCGACCTCGACCACTTCCGCCTGCTCAACGACCGCTACGGCGGCCGCGTCGGCGACGCCGTCCTGCGCGCGGTCGCGGGCGCCCTGCGCGACGAAGTGCGGTCCGCCGATCTGGTGGGCCGCACCGGCGGCGAGGAGTTCGCGGTGCTGCTGCCCGGCACCGGCCCCTTCGACGCGATGGCGATCGCCGAGCGCATCCGGCTGCGGATCGCCTCGACGCTGGTGGCGCTGAAGCCTTCGGGCGACGGCCCCCAGTTCGTCGGGGTGACCGTGTCGATCGGCGTGGCGGGCTGCTCGGCCGGGCTCCTCGACGACGCGCTGCTGGCGGCGGAGCAGGCGTTGCTGCGCGCGAAGGCGGCGGGCCGGAACCGGACGGTGTGCGCCCAGCCGGAGTCGTGACCTTCCCGTTAGGAAGGGCGTGCAACCGGCAATTCCCCGGGGCGTCTTGGTGGTTGTGAAGACGGTGAGGGGCCGTCGATGACGCAGGGGGAAACAAATGTATTCCAAGGTTCATTTCGCGCGGGCCGGAGCCGGCACCGGAATCGTCGTGGCGCTGGCGTTCGCCCTTTCGGCCTGCGGTGGCGAGCAGAATCCGCCGAGCGCCCAAGGGGCCGCGCCGGCGCCGGCGGCGCCGACCGTGACGGCGACGACGGCCACCAAGGCGCCCGCTCCCGTGCAGGTGGCGGAGCCGGTGCCGGCCAAGGCGAGCACACCGGCGAGCGCCTGCGCCTCGGCCACCAAGGCCACGCTGGAAGCCGCGTTCAAGGCGAACGAAAAGGCGTCCGCCGCGCTGGTCGTCGACAGCAGGGGGCTGCAGCGCATCAAGTGCGAGGGGTCCTGGGCGTTCGCCCATTTCACCAACGAACTCGACGGCGGTCGCATGCTGTTCGCCAACCAGAACGGGAAATGGGTGATGCGGAACGGGGGTACGGGACAGTTGTGCGAAGACGTCCCGGCCGCGGTCGCCGCGCGGATCTGCGATTGATCGTCAGCTCATCGTGATCGCGGCCAGTTTCTCCTTGAGGTACTGCGACGCGATCACCTCCGGGTAGGTCCGGCTCCCCAGCGGCGGCGCCAGTGACGTGATCCGCGCGTCGTGATCGGTCTCGTAGAAGAAGATCAGCGACACGAGGTCCTCGTCCGGCGCCGTCGCCGCGGGCGGCAGCACCCGGTGGCGGGTCGAGCGCCAGCGGTCGCCCGTCCAGCGGGCCATCAGGTCGCCGATGTTCACCGTGAACGCCTCCGGGTGGAACGGCGCGTCCACCCATTCGCCGTCGGCCGTGCAGACCTGCAGGCCGCCGACGCCGGCCTGGCGGTCGAGCACCGTGACCGTGCCGAAGTCGGTGTGCGGGCCGATCCGGAACTGGTCCGGCGCCGGCGGGCCGACGCGGGTCATCGGCGGGTACCAGTTGATGTTGAACGTGTACGTCGGGTGCCCGGTGTGCCGGGTGAAGTGGCTCTGGGCGAGGCCGAGCGCGGCGGCGAAGATCTCCAGCAGGTGGTCCGACAGCGCCCGCATCCGGCGCATGTACTCCGTGGCCACCTCGCCGAGGCCGGGCACCTCGTGCGGCCAGACGTTGGGCTGGAACCAGAACCCGTCGACCTCGGCGACACCGGTCCGGGTGTCCGCGCCCGCCGAATAGGACTCCTTGAGGTCCGGCGGGGTCTCGGTGCCCTCGGCGTAGCCGTTGGCCTCGACGCCCGGCGGCAGCCAGCCGCGGCCGCCGACCGTGACCGCGTAGCGCTGCTTGACGTCCTCGGGCAGCGCGAAGAACTCCCGCGCCAGCTCGCGCGTCCGGTGGCGCAGGTCGTCCGGGACGCCGTGCCCGGTGACCAGCAGGAAACCGGACGCGCGCAGCGCGCGGTCGATCCGGCCCGCGACTTCGGCCCGGCCCTCGGACGTGCCCGCGAACCACGGCGAAAGGTCCACGAGCGGAACGGATGACGGCATACCGGCTCCTGTGACGAACGGTCGTGCCCGGCTTCGGGGAAGCCGTGGGTTGTCCTGCTGTCCTAATCGGACTTCTCGACGCCGATGTCCTCGAACCACAGGTCCGGGCGCGCGGCGATGAACTCCGTCATCAGCGCGGTGCAGCCGGGATCGTCGAGCAGGGTGATCTCCACCCCGAGCCCGGCGAGCCAGTCGTGACCGCCGTGGAACGTCTCGGCCTCACCGATGACGACGTGCCCGATACCGAACTGACGGACGAGCCCGGAGCAGTACCAGCACGGCGAGAGCGTCGTGACCATGATCGTGTCGCGGTAGTGCGGGCGCCGGCCGGCGTTGCGGAAGGCCGCGGTCTCGGCGTGCATCGACGGGTCGCCGTCCTGCACGCGCCGGTTGTGCCCGCGGCCCAGCAGGGTGCCCGCGGAGTCGAACAGCGCGGCCCCGATCGGCACGCCGCCTTCGGCCTTGCCCCGCTCGGCTTCTTCGCGGGCGACGGCGAGCAGGGTGTGCGGATCGATCGGCATGCGCCACTCTTTCCGGCCGGGGCGGTGTCTGGCAAGTGTTCGGCGGCGGGACGGCCCCTTCCGGCGGATCGCGGACAGGTGCTGTCCGCGATGTCTGGCACACTGCGTGCCATGTACGGCACTTCGGAACGGTTGCTCAGGCTGCTCTCGCTGCTGCAGGCGCGCCGGGACTGGCCGGGTGCCGACCTCGCCGCCCGCCTCGAGGTCGACGTCCGCACGATCCGGCGCGACGTCGAGCGGCTGCGCTCCCTCGGCTACCCGGTGCACGCGACGCCCGGGGTGGCGGGCGGCTACCGGCTGGGCGCGGGCGCGGCGCTGCCGCCGCTGCTGCTGGACGACGACGAGGCCGTCGCGGTCGCGGTCGGCCTGCGCACGGCGGCGAGCGGGACGGTCAGCGGCATCGAGGAGACGTCGGTGCGCGCGCTGGCGAAACTGGAGCAGGTGCTGCCCGCCCGGCTGCGGCCGCGGGTGGGTGCGCTGCAGGCGGCGACGGTGTCCCTGCCGGGAGCCGGCCCGACGGTGGACGCCTCGGTGCTGACGGCGATCGCGGCGGCCTGCCGCGACCACGAGCGGCTGCGCTTCGGCTACGGCGACCGGTCCGGTGCCGCGACGCAGCGGTCGGTCGAGCCGCTGCGGCTGGTCCACACGGGGCGGCGCTGGTACCTGGTCGCCTTCGACCTCGACCGCGCGGACTGGCGCACCTTCCGGGTGGACCGGATCGACGGGACGCCGGTGACGGGCTTCCGCTTCACCCCGCGCGAACCCCCGGCGGCGGACCTCGCGGAGTACGTCTCCCGCCAGCTTTCGACGGAGGTGTACCCGCACCGGCTGGTCCTGCGGGTGGCCGCTCCGGCCGCCGCGCTGGCCCGGCGCATCCCGCCGACGGCGGGGACGGTCGAGGAGATCGACGAAAGCAGCTGCCGGGTGCGGACCGGGGCGGCCCACCTGGACGCGGCGCCGTACCACCTGGCGCAGATGGGGTACGACTTCGTGGTCGAGGAGGCGCCGCCGGGACTGGTGGAGCGGCTGCGGGAGGTGGCGGAGCGGTTCGCCCGGGCGGTGGGCCAGTAGCGTCCCCGGGGCGGCAGCTCGCCGTCAGTCCGCGGCCACCCGCGCCCGGTCGCTGCCGCCGTCGCTCAGGAAGGCGGCCAAGGCGCTTCCCTCGGCCACGACCTCCCCGCGTTCCGCCCCGGTGAACCGCCGCAGCGGCCGCACCACCACCGTTTCCGCGGCCACCGTCCACGTCGCCGCAACGCGGCCGTCGACCAGGACGACCCGCTCGCCCGCCACCGACAGCCCGCGGTGGGCGTCGTCGATGATGCGGGACCGGTCGTCGTAGCCGAGGATCGCGTTGTCGAACGCCGGCAGGAACCGCACCGGTGCCGGCGTGTCCGGGCCGGGCCGGGGCGCGCCGGGCAGGTCGAGCAGCTCGCGTCCCCGCTCGTCGCGGAAGACCACCAGCTCCTCGCGGACCGCCTTCACCGCGGCGGGCAACCCGGCCAGCCCGGACCACGCGCGCAGGTCGGCCGTGGCCGCCGGGCCGAACGCCGCCAGGTAGCGCCGGACCAGCGCCCGGCCGACGCCGTCGTCCGGGTCGAGCGGGTCGGCGTCGCGGCCGAGCCACGCGGCCAGGGGGAGGTTCCGCACGCCGGCCTTGGTGCGCCACAGCCCGCGCGGCGGCAGCTGCACCGACGGGATCAGCGCGGCGATCAGCAGCTCGCCGAGCGGGCGCGGGCCCGGGGCGGGCCACCGGCCGGCGACGGCCCGCGCGAGCTCGCCCATCGAGCGGGGTTCGCCGTCGGCCAGCACCGCCCGGCCCGCCGCGGCCAGCTCGGCGAAGTCGACGCCCTCGAGCTCGCGGCGGTAGGTGCCGGCGACCCGCTGCCGCAGCATGGTGTCGAACCGGCTCCGCCACGCCAGGACGTCGTCGGCGGCGAGCAGGTGGACGGTGCGGCGCATGAGGTGGGTCCGCACGACGCGCCGTCCGGTCAGCAGCGTGTCCAGCGCGGCCGGATCGAACCCGCGCAGCCGGGACCACAGCCCGGTGAACGGTTCCTGCGGCTCCTGCGCCTGCAGGCCGCCGAGGTGGGCGACGGCGTCGAGGACGGGCAGGTCGGCGCGCTCGAGCAGCAGCTGCCGGGCGAGGGTGGCGCGGTTGAGGGCCCGCGGGCCGAGGACGTGGGGCATGGGGCCCACCGTGCCGGAGAAAGCGGTCAGGATTCGTCCGCTACTGCCCGGACACGCCGAGCATGCGCAGCACGAGCCCGCCGTACTCCTTGCCCAGCGCGGCCGGCGTCTGGCGGGCGCGCTCGCTGTACCACCGGGCGACGTCGACGCCCAGTGAAAGCACGGCCCGGGCGGCGACGTGCGGGTCGGACACCGTGAACACGCCGGCTTCGGCGCCCTCGGCGATGACCTCGCGCACGATTCGCTCGATCCGGCGCCGCAGCGCGGCGACCACCTCGAACTCCTGCTCGGGCAGCGCCTGCAGCTCGTACTGGACGACCCGCGCGACGGTGTGGCGCCGCGCGTGCCAGGCCACGAAGTCCTCGACGATCAGCCGGATCCGTTCGACCGGATCGGACTCCTTGGCGACGACGTTCTCGACCAGCGCGAGGGTCTGTTCGTGGCCGTAGCGGCTGATCGCGAACAGCAGCGCGGCCTTGGAGGGGAAGTGCACGTAGAGCGCGGCGGGCGACATCCCGGCGGCGCCGGCGATGTCCCGCGTGGTGGTGGCGTGGTAGCCGCGCTGGGCGAAGGCTTCGACCCCGGCCAGCATGAGCCGCCGGGCGGTCTCCGGCTGCACGTCCGGCCAGAGTTCGGCCGACAGTGACATCGACATCCGGTGTTCCTCCCGCTCGCCCGGCGCCCGTGACGGAAGCCGGTCGTGCCCATTGTAAGCGGGCGCTTTGTGCGGGGATCCGCCGAGAGAACCGGGGCCCCGGTCGAACAGAAGTTCGATGGTGGGGTAGAGTCGGTTCCGGTGGTGGCGCGGCCGCAGGGGAAGTGCGGTCCGCGCCACCACCGTCACCGGGGGCCGCGGCTACTGGCCCAGTTCGGTCCAGGGGCCCTGCAGGTCACCGTCCTTGACCGAGAGGCGCCCGTCGCGGACGACGGCGACCCGGCCGCCGGCCAGCCCGAAGGCCGTGGTCCGGTCGGACTCGGCGAACCAGCCGGTGTTCGCCGCGCTGTCGTCCTTCACCTGGACGACGCCGTCCGCCAGCAGGACGCCGATGCGCGCGCCGTCGATGTCGAGCTTGGTCACGGCGCCGAACCGCGGGTCCCACTGGGTGCTCCACCCGCCGAAGAGGTCGCCCTGCTTGAGCTGCGCGAATCCGTCCCGCAGCACGGCGATCCGGTCTCCGGACAGGTCGAACGCCGTGACGCGGTCCGCCTGGTCGGTCCAGCCGGGGTGGGCGACGTCGTCCTTCAGGCGCAGGTGCGCATCGGCGGTGAGCACGCCGACGCGCGCGCCGCCGATGCCGACCGCCGCCACCGCGCCGAACCCGGCGTCCCACTGCGTCGTCCAGCCGCCCTGGAGATCGCCTTCCTTCAGGTACGCCGATCCCTCCCGCACGGCGGCGATCCGGGTGCCGGACAGGGCGAAGTCGGTGACGGCGTCGGATTCGCGGACCCAGCCGAGGCCCGGCACGGCATCGTCCTTGACCCACAGATCGCCGTTGGCCAGCAGGACGCCGATGCGGGGACCGTCGGCGCGCAGCTTCGTCACGGCGCCGAAGCGGGCGTCCCACTGCAGCGACCAGGAGCTGTCGCCGACGGCGTTCAGCAGGTACGCGGAGCCGTTCTGCAGCCGCGTGATCCGGCCACCGGTCAGTGCCACGTCGGTGACGAGGGTGAGCTGCTCGACCCAGCCCGCCACGTCGTCGGTGCGGACGGCGGTGGTGCCCTGCCGGGTTCCCGCTTCGCCGAGGCAGCCGTGCTGCCACGACGCACTGCTGATGCCGGCCAGCTCGAGCCGGCCGCCGCTCTCGCGCAACGCCGGGCCACCGGCGTCGCCCTTGCAGGTGTCGATCCCGCCGTCGCCGGTGAGCGCGGCCGTGGTGGCCGTCGCGGACGTCACCGTGAAGGCCCCGGTGTGCAGTTTGTCGGGCACCCACTCGGTTCCGGTGCGCCCGTAACCCGCGACGCGCAGCTTCTCGCCGGCGGCCGGAGCGGTGCCGCCCAGCGTCACCGGAGCGACGTCGGTCACGGCGTGGGCGAGTTTCGCGAGCGCGAGATCGCGGTCGCCGCGCGGGAAGACCGCCGACACCGTGGTTTCGTGCCCGGCGGTGCCGCGCAGATCGGTGCGGCCGACGATCGCCGTGGTGGCTGTCGCGGGCGCACCGCCGTCCGTCGTACCGGGAAAGCAGCTCGCCGCGGTGAGCACCCAGTTCGGGGCGACGAGCACCCCGCTGCACGCGCGGCTGCTCGTGATCAGCTTCGCGGTGAAGGCGTAGGCGCCGTCGGCCGCGGGCGCGCCCCCGGAGACGGCTTGGGCCGGCGCCGCCGCGGTGAGCGTGCCGAGGACTACCGCGCCGGCGAGGAGCGCAGGTCTGAGATAACGCATTGATCCCCCTTGAATCCCCATGCCGGTTTCGACCGGCATGACCATCTTGGCGGGTGAAGCCGGGGGATCGCTGTGACGTTGGTCTCGCGGGGGAGCCGCGGCGCCCGGACTTCGCCGGGGTGAGCCGGCGGCCCGCGCTCGGTCCGAAGTGGACGGAAAGGGCCCGGGTCCTCGGGCTGGTGGCGGGCGAGGGTGCCGCGGTCGCCCTAGTCGGCCGTCCGGAGCGGCCGGGCGCCGTCTTCGGCCGGGGACGGGGCCGGGCGGAGGGCGAGGACGACCGCCGTCGTGACCACCAGGTGCATGAGCATCAGGCCGACGACGTTGGCCGCCGTGGCGCCCGCCGTGAACAGCAGCAGGTCCGGGACCCAGGTGAGGACGAGGACCGCGGGGACGACCACGCGCAGGGCCTTCGGGGCCGTGCGGGCGAGCACGAACCAGCCGACGGTGCCCAGCAGCAGGCCGGCCGCGGTGGCGGGCAGGTAGGACGCGGGGGACAGGCCCATGGCGATGCCGCCGTCGTCGAGCGCCAGCGCCCCGAGCGCGATGGCGGTGTTCGCCGCGGCCGCCGCCAAGAGGGCGAAGCCGAGGCGGACGACCGTGGCCGCGGTCGGTTTGGGGGTGGGGGTCATCGCTCCTCCTTGGGTTTAACACGCAACCCAAACGGTAGGTTGGGTTGCGTGTTAAAGTCAAGGCCGTGAGCGAGGAGGAGCCGGTCCGCTGGCTCGGCGAAGACGAACTGCGGGCGTGGATCAACCTGGCGAAGGTCCTGCTCACGCTGCCGGGCGCGCTGGAGAGCCAGCTGCTGCGGGACGCCGACCTGACGTTGCTGGGCTACCTGATCCTGGCCCGGCTGTCGGCGGTACCGGGGGAAAGCCTGCGCATGAGCGAGATCGCGGAGATGGCCAACGGATCGCTGCCGCGGATCTCGCACGCGGTGGCCCGCCTGGAAGACCGTGGCTGGGTGACGCGCGAGGTGTGCACCGGCCAGGGCCGCCGGTTCACGACCGCGACGTTGACCGAGGCCGGCCGCGCCCACCTGGCGGCCGCGGCACCCGCGCACGTCACGACGGTCCGCCGGCTGGTGACGGACCCGCTGGGCGAGGACTTCGTGCGGGTCGGCCGGGCCGTGGAGCGGATCGTCGAGGCCCTCGGTCTGCCCACGGAGATCCTGAAACCCGAGTAGGGGCGCCGGCCGGGCACTGAGGTGAAGGCGCGTCGTCAGCGTCCCCGTGCGGCCTTCGAGCGGTGCCGGTACAGCAGCCACACGAAGTAGGGCGCGCCGATGATCGCGGTCATCAGGCCGGCCGGGAGCTGGCCGGGGGCGATGAGCGTGCGGCCGGCGGTGTCGGCCATGCCGACCAGGATTGCGCCCAGCAGCGCCGCGGCGGGCAGCAGGCGGGCGTGCCGGCTGCCCACGATCGCGCGGGCCGCGTGCGGGGCGACCAGCCCGACGAACGTCAGCACCCCGATGCCCGCGACCGCCGCGCCGGTCAGCAGGACCGCGCACGACAGCAGCAGCAACCGGGTGCGGGCCACGGGCACACCCAGGACGCGCGGGGTCTCGTCGTCGAGCGAAAGCAGGTCGAGCTCGCGGCGCATGCGGAACAGCACCGGCGCCACCAGCAGCAGCGCCAGCACCATCGGCACCAGGTGCGGGAAGGTGCGGCCGTAGGTCGAGCCGCCCAGCCAGGTCAGCGCCTTCGTCTCGTTCCACGGATCGGACAGCGTGATCAGCAGCGTCACCAGCGCCTGGGCCGCCGCGTGCACACCGAAACCGATCAGCACCAGGCGTTCGCTGGTGAAGCCGCCCCGGGCGGCCGCGGCGAAGACCACGGCCATCGCCACGGCGGCACCCAGGCCCGCGGACCCGGTCAAGGTCCAGAACCCGACCCCGGACACCGTGGTGATCACCGCGACCGCGCCGAGGCCCGCACCGCCGACGACGCCGATCATCCCCGGCTCGGCCAGGGGATTGCGGGCGACCGCCTGGGTGAGCGCGCCGCCCAGCGCCAGTGCCGCGCCCGCCAGCAGCGCGGCCGCCACGCGGGGGACGCGGGTGTCCAGCACGCCGGTGACGATCGGGCCCGCCTGGCCGCTCACCCAGTTCACGACGTCGCCCAGCAGCAGTTTCGCGTCCCCGAGCAGGACCGCTCCCACGGCGACGGCGACCACGGCGACCGCCAGCGCGCCGAGGGTCACCCGGTACCGGGTCGCGCTCACCCCGCCGCGCGCGCCGGCCGACGGCGGTGCGGCGGTCGCGGTGGTGATCCGGGCGGTCCGGGCCAGCACCACGAGGAAGAGCGCGCCGAGGATCGTCGTCACGACGCCCGTCGGCACCTCCAGGGCGCGCTGCGGGCCGATGATCGCGCGCAGCAGGACATCGGCGCCCAGCAGCAGAACCGCGCCCAGCGCCGCCGAGCACGGGATGAGCGCGGCGTGCCGGTGCAGGCCCGGCACCACGGACGCGAGCAGCCGCGCCACGGCCGGCGCGGCGAGGCCGACGAACCCGATCGGCCCGGCCAGCGTCACCGCCGTCGCGGCCAGCAGCACCGCCAGCCCGACCGCGGCGAACCGCGTCCGTCCGATGTGGACGCCCAGGGTCCTGGCGTGGTCGTCGCCGACGTGGATCAGGTCGAGCCGCCGGGCCATGCCGAGCAGCACGGCCAGCGCGACGCCGGCGACGGGGCCGAGCGTGCGGACACCGCCGAGCCCGTTCTGGTCCAGCGATCCTTCGCCCCAGGCGAAGAGGCCGCGGGTTTCCTGGGCGTACAGCAGCAACAGGACCTGGGTCACCGAGATCAGGGCCAGCGCGATCGCGGTGCCCGCCAGCACCAGCCGCAAGATCCCGGTGCCCCCGGTACCGGCCAGCGCGAGCACGAACACGGCCGCGGCGAGCCCACCCGCGAAGGCGATCCCGGTCGCGCCGAGCAGGGGCAGCGAGACGCCGAACGCGGCGACGGCGACCACCGCCAGGTGCGCCCCGGCGTTGACGGCCAGTGTGTCCGGCGACGCCAAACTGTTGCGGGACACCGACTGCAGCACCGCGCCGGCCACGCCGAGGGCACCCCCGACGACCAAGGCCGCGAGCAGGCGCGGCAGCCGCGACTCGACGACGACGGCGGCCGTGTCGCCGGTCCCGGCGCCGGACACCAGCCGCAGCACGTCCAGCGCGCCCAGGTCCGCGGTGCCCTGTGTCAGGTGCACGGCCGAACCCAGCAGGAGCAGGGCGGCGAGGCCGCCGCCGAGCAGTGCGAGCCGCCCGCGCCGCCGGACGGCGACCACGGGCGGCCGGGGCTCGGTCAGGGTGGCCACCGCTAGTGCTTCAGGGCGGCGACGGCCGCGTCGACGAACTGCGCCATGGACCTCGGCCCGCCGAACATCCAGAGGGAGTCCGGGAAGCGGTGCACCTTGCCGCTCTTGACGAACGGGAGGTTCGTCCAGATCGCGTTGCCGGCCAGCTGCTGCTGGTAGGGGTCGCCGTCGGCGTTGTTGGCGATGTACCAGAACCGCACGTCGGGCAGCTTCGTGAGGCCTTCGACGTCGGCCTGCGCGAGGCCGTAGACCGCGTCGCCCTCCATCGGCCAGGCGGTCTCGAGGCCGAGCTTGCCGAACACCGCGGACACGAGCGCGCCCTTGGTGTAGGGCCGGATGCTGACCGAGCCGGAGGTGACGTAGGCGTCGGAGAAGGCGACCTGCCGGCCGAGGGCTCCCAGCTTCTCCACCTCGGCCCGGCCCGCGGTGAGCTTCTGCTCGAACTCGGACTTCAGCCGCGCCGCCTTGGCTTCGGTGCCGGTGGCCTTCGCGATGGTGTCCAGGTTGGCGTACATCCCGGCGATCGGGTCCTTGGCGTTGCCGCCCTTGAGGACGATCACCGGCACCTTCGCCTCGATCTGCTCGAGCGCCCCTTCGGTCACGCTGTCGGTGACGACCACGAGGTCCGGTCCCAGCGAGCCGAGCGTGTCGAGGCTCGGCTCGCCGCGGGTGCCGATGTCCTTCGGGGTGCCGTCGAGCTTTTCGGCGCTGACCCACTGCCCGTAGCCCTTGATGTCCGACACGCCGACCGGCATGACGCCGAGCGACACGAGGTGCTCGACGGCGTTCCACTCGGTGGCCGCGACGCGCTTGGCCGGGCCGGGCAGCTTCACCTCCTTGCCGCGCGAGTCGACGACCGTGACCGGGCCGGTGGCGGCGGTGGCGGCGGCGTTGTCCGTGGGCGCCTCGGTGGTGCCGCAGCCGGCCACGAAGAACGTGGCGGCCGCGGCCAAGCCGAGGAACGTCCGGGTGATGCGCATGGTTCTCCCTAGCGTTTCTTGCAGAGACTTCGGCCGGTGACGGGGTTCCGGTCAGACCGGCGCGGTCCGCGCGGCGGTGTCGTTGAAGCGGCCCACCGCGCGGGTGTGGATCCGGCCGTCGGCCGGGTCGGTCACGACGTCCACGCGGATGCCGTAGGCCCGGCTGAGGTGTTCCGGCGTCAGCACGTCGGCGGGGGCGCCCTCGGCGGTGACCCGGCCGCCTTCGAGCAGCAGCACCCGGTCGGCGACCGCGGCGGCCTGGTCGAGGTCGTGCAGCACCACGCCGACGCCGACGCCGTGCCGGTCGGCGAGATCGCGGACGACGTCGAGGATCTCGACCTGGTACCGCAGGTCGAGGAAGGTCGTGGGTTCGTCGAGCAGCAGCAGCGCGGTGTCCTGCGCCAGGCAGGCGGCGAGCCACACCCGCTGCGCCTGTCCGCCGGACAGGGCCTGCACGGGCCGGTCGGCGAGGGCGGACAGCCCGGTCAGCGCCATCGCCCGCTCGACGGCGGCGGGCCCTTCGGGGTCGCGGCCGCCCCACCGCGACCGGTGCGGGTGCCTGCCGAACTCGACCAGCTCCCGCACGCTCACCCCGCCCGGCGCGGTCCGGTGCTGCGAGAGCAGGGTGATCCGCTTGGCGATGTCCTTCCCGGACAGGGCACGCAGGTCGGCACCGTCGGCGAAGGCGACCGACCCGGCGACCGGCGGGTGCAGCCGAGCGAGGGCCCGCAGCAGCGTCGACTTCCCGCTGCCGTTCGGCCCGATCAGCGCGGTGACGGTGCCCGCGTGCAGGGAAAGCGACGCGGCACGCACGACGACGTCGCTGCCGTAAGCGACGTCGATCGCCCGGGCGTGCACGCCGGTACCGGCACGGGAAGGATCAAGGGACACGGGAGGACAATAAGGTCAGCCTTGCCTAAGTACAAGGGTTGTGGTGACCGGCACACGGGGCCGGTGCCCGGCTCGCGGCACCGGTGGCGGGGGATGGAGTTCTCCGGCCGGCGGCGGAGCCGGTGGCTCGTCACCGGCCTGCCCGTCGCACTGCTGGTGGCGCCGGCGGCGCTGGTCCGGCA
This sequence comes from Amycolatopsis rifamycinica, assembly GCF_000695625.1. Classification (GTDB taxonomy): domain Bacteria; phylum Actinomycetota; class Actinomycetes; order Mycobacteriales; family Pseudonocardiaceae; genus Amycolatopsis; species Amycolatopsis rifamycinica. The sequence continues at coordinate 69,663 of NZ_JMQI01000077.1, read as the reverse complement.
CCGGCGGGCCGGCGCACGCGACCGGGACGAAGACCACGTCCGGTGAACCGCGGCCGACGCGAAGAACGGCCGGCGTGAGGACGTCCACGGCATACCGACTGGCTGGTACGTTGACGGCGTGATCGAAGCGGCGCGCCGGACCTGGCGGATCCTCGAGCCCTACCACGGGATGATCTACTTCGCGCCGGAAGCCACCGCCGCGTACGAGAAGCTCGGCCTCACCGGCCGCGCCGGCTACTTCGCGTCGAGGTCGGCGGCCCTCGGGGCGGTTCCGGCGCCGGTCGTGGTCGCGACGTTCCACAACTTCAACCCGGTCCTGGTCCGGACGTCGATCAGCGCGGCCTGGTCCGCCACCGACCCGGCCGCCGTGCTGGCCGCGCGGCACGCCGCGGCCGACCGGACGTTGCGCGGCGTCCTGGGCGAGGCGATCGGCTCGCCGGAGATGCGCCGGGCCGCCACCCTGTCGCGCGAGGCCGCCGAGACGGTCGCCGAGGACGTCGCCGGCCGCCCGCTCTTCGCCGCCCACGCGGCCTTGCCGTGGCCCGCCGAGCCGCATCTGGTTCTGTGGCACGCGCAAACCCTGCTCCGGGAGTACCGCGGCGACGCCCACATCGCGGCCCTGCTGACGGCGGGCCTGAGCGGCATCGAAGCCCTCGTCACCCACGCGGCTTCCGGGGCCGTCCCCGCCGAGACGTTGCGCACCTCCCGGGCGTGGTCCGAAGAGGACTGGGCACGGGCCGTCGCCGGCCTCCGTGCGCGGGACTGGCTCACCGACGACGCCGACCTGACGTTCACGCCCGCGGGCGCGGCCCGCCGGGCGGAGATCGAGAAGGCGACCGACCAGAACAGCGTGACGCCCTACGCGCACATCGGTGAGTCCGCCTGCGCGGAACTGCAGGCGCTGGTGCGGCCGTACAGCCGCGCGCTCGCCGAGGAACTCATGCCGTGGATGCTCGCGAGGTAGCCGGTCCGCGTCTCCCGGCGGAGCCCGGGCTTCCGGCCTACGTGGCGTCGGCGGGTTCGAGGACCACTACGGGAATCGTCCGCTCGGTATAGGTCGCGTAGGCGGCGTAGGGCTTGTAGATCGCCACCGCTCGCTCCCACAGCCGGGTTCGCTCCGCGCCTTCGGCGACGCGCGGACGGACCCGGCGACGTTCGCCGCCGGGCAGTTCCACTTCGGTGGCCGTCATCGCCATGAGGTTGTGGTACCACGCGGGGTGCGCGTCCACGCCGCCTTTCGAGGCGACGACGACCAGCCGCGGCGAGTCGTCGACGTAGATCAGCGGGCTGATCCGGGCCTGGCCGGACTTGCGGCCGACGTGGTGCAGCAGCAGCACCGGTGCGCCGCCGAAGAACGACCCGCCCACCTTGCCGCGGGTTCTGCGGAACAGGAACGTGTTGAGCCGGGTCAGCTGCCGCTGCAGCTTCCAGTAGGGGGACGTGGGTGCGGGGGCTTTGGGCATGCCGCCAATGTGTCATAGAGTGACAAGTGTCGTCAACTGACAAAAGCCTCATGGTGACGTGAGTGCCGTACGCTGGCCGGCATGGAGAAGCTCGGCCTGCGGGAGCGGAAGAAGCAGCGGACGCGGGAGGCGTTGATCGACGCGGCTCAGGAACTGTTCTGCGCCAACGGCTTCGAGGCCACGACCGTCGACCAGATCGCCGAAGCGGTCGAGGTCTCCTCCCGGACGTTCTTCCGGTACTTCGCCTCGAAGGAGGACGTCGCGCTGGCGCTCGCGGACGAACAGATCACGGCGGTGCTCGCCGCGTTCGCCGGGCAACCGGCCGACGTGCCGGCGCTGACCGCGCTGAAGACGGCCGCGGTCGAGGTCATGCGGGCGTACGAAGCCGACTCGCGCTTCCACGGCCTGCAGGACGTGATCTCGGTCAGCCCGGCGCTGACGGCCGCGCGGATCGAGCGGGCGACCGCCCGGTTCGACGAGGTGGCGCGGCTGATCGGCGCCCGGATGGGCATCGACCCGGCCGCGGACCCCCGGCCGCACCTGGTGGCTTCGGTGGCGCTGTGCGCGGTGCAGCCGGCGGTCGCCGCCTGGCGGGCGGCCGGACGGCGGGCGCCGGACTCCGAGCTGACCGGCCAGGCGTTCGACCTGCTCGCCGCTGGCCTCGACCACTCCGCCGGAGCCGAGGGGCACGGGGTTCAGGAGTAGCCGGGGAACTGTCCGATCCCATCGCGGTCGCTGCACCGCCTCCCGAAGACTCGGGCCCATGACGGTGATTTTCCGGCGAACAATTTTGGATTCACCGACCGGAAAGAATCAGCGGAAAGCCCCGCGTGGCTTTCCTTCGGTGGCACCGCGCCACGCGAGAACCAGCTGGTTCGCCATCGCGAGGACCAGGCCGGCGGCCAGGCACGGCCACCGGTCCGGGGCCGGACCGAGCGCCACGCACCCGGCGCTGCCCGCCGCGAGCGCGACGGCCCTCGACACCACCGCCCACGAGACCTTCCCCGCGCCGAAACACCCGCACGGCACGTCGGCCCGCCGTCTCCGCAACACCGCCGCGTAGACGGCAAAAGCGCAGTAGAGCGCCGCTTGCGCGGTGACGGGCGGTGTCGCGGCCGCCGGCGCGGTGAGCAGGACCGCGAGCACGGACACGCCCACGACGACCTCCGCGACGGCGGTCGCCGGCGCCACGAACGCCGGTGCGGGCAGCAGGCGGTGCGCGCGCAGCACCGCGCGGTGCTCCCGGGGCCGCGCCGCGTGGGTGACACCGGCCGCGGCCAGGAGAATGGCTCCGGACACCGTCAGCGTCGTCATTCCCGCGGACCAGAAGGAGTGCATCACCCCACTGTATTCGCCGACAAAAGTACCGTCCCCGATCGGAGCAATTCGAGAACCGTCGGAAAACGACCGTGGTCACCGCCGAATTCCTCGGCTAGCCTCACGGGGGGCGGATTCCGGAAATGGGGGGTCTGATGGCGGTACAACGGCTGCGATTGGTGGCGCCGAGCGGAGACCGGGTGACCGTGGGCCTGCCCGCGGCGGCCCCCGTTTCCCACGTCGTGGCCGGAGTGCGGTTCGTCGGCGGCTCCTACGGCACCGGGTTCCAGATCGGGGCGCGCGGCTACCACGACTTCGCGTGCACGTACGTCGCACCGGCCGACACCCGCGAGCGCCTTCTCGTGCACGGCCGCGAAGTCGTCGTCGCCGAGGCCCGCGACGGGCAGTCGTCCGTGGCCACCCTGCTGGGCACCTACCACGAACTGATGACGGTGTACGCGGGCCCGGCGCCCGGCCGCGACCGCGTGCTGGCCCTCTTCGGCTCGTTGCGGATCGAGGACCACGTCGACGGGATGACCGTCGTCCCCCGTGCGGAGACGCTGCTGGACCCGGCGAACGAGCACTTGGTGGTCGTGGTGAAGGACCACGGTTCGCTGTCGATCCCCGCACCCCGGCAGGCCGCGGCGTTGCTGCCCCGGCACGCGGGCGCCCGCACGAAACACGGCGAAGTCTGGAAGTCCGGGTACGGCAAGGATCCCGCGCGCTCGTTCGTCCTCGGCTGCCCGGCGGGCGTGGCCGAGGTCCACCTCGCCGGCACGGCGGCGAAGACCGAGCGGGAGCGGCTCGACTGGCTCGACGGGATCGACATCGCCTGGGACCGCCGATGAGCCCGTCGATCGCGGTCACCCTGATCACCTGGGCGGCGATCGTCCTGCTGTTCTTCGGCCTGGCGGCCGTCCTGCGCGAAGTCCGGCTGCTGCGCGGGATGGTCACCCGCGGCGACGGCGGATTCGTGGCCGCGCCGCCCGATCTGGTGCTCGGGCCGCGGTTCGCCGGCCGGATCGTGGCGGCGGTCGATTCGGGCTGCCCGCTGTGCCTGACCGTCGTCGAGCGGCTGGCCGGGCTCGGCGCCGACGCGATCCTGCTGACCCACGAACCCCCGGCGACGTGGGCGGAGCTCGCTCACGGCCTGCCGGTGATCAGCGACGGCGAAGCGTGGCGCTCGGTCTCCCACCTCTCGCCGCCGGTGCTGATGCTGCTCGACGAAACCGGCCGTGTCCGGCGGATGCTGCTGCCGGTCCGGGCGTCCGAAGTGGACACGGCACTGGCCGGATGGACCGGCCGGCAGGAAGGAGGCGGCACCGGTGACGCTGGAGTTGGCGCGCATTCCCGAGCTTGACCGGCCCGGCCTACAGGTCGGGACCACCCGCGCCGGGCGGAGGCTGAAGACCCGCGGGACGCGCCGGACGTTCCTGCGCGCGGTGGCGCTGGGCGCGTTGACGATCGGCGCGACCGCGCTCGACTGGTCCGGCCTGTCCCGCGTCCGGACGGCGAACGCCGAGTTCGGCCCGTACGGCATGCCGGGCTACGACCGCAACGACTGCCGGGACGCCTACCCGACCGGCTACGCCGAGCTGCCCGACACGAGTGGCGCGTACGTCAACGCCTACGCCGCCTGCTTCGGCGGGTTCTGGCGGGGGAGCACCTACTGCGAAGCGGGCTGGCACAAGTACGGCACCTGGAACGAGGGCGGCCTCCAGGTCGACCACCAGCCCGTGTCCAACTCCTGCGGCCAGTTCGTGGGCAAGAACGCGTGGCGGTGGACGACCCCGGACCAGAAGGTCTACCGCTGCTCCGACGGCTTCTCCACCTTCTGGGGCGGCGGGTACACCGGCCAGACGTACCTGACGATCTGCCGCGCGGCCCTGTGACCGCGGGGTCGGCGCGGCGCCGGTGGCACCCGCTGACGATCGCCGCCGGGCTGGTGCTCGCCGCGGCCGCGGTGACGCTGGCCCTCCTGCTCGCGCCGGGCCGGCTGCTGCCCGGGGCGTGGCTCGTCCTGTGCGCGGCCGCCGGGTTCGCCACCAGCGGCTCCAGTTGAAGCCGGAACTCGGCCTTCGTGCTGAGCTCGCCGGTCTGGCGAGGCACTCCGACACTGGCGTTCTGCGCCGGACTGGTCTGCGGCGGCGCCCTGACCGCGCTCGTGCTGCTCGTGGCCGGATCCCTGCTGCGCGCCCCGCTGCCGTCGCTCGCGTGCTGGGCCGTGGTGGCCGTGGCGCTGGGGACGGTGCTGCTGCGCGAAACGGGCGTGTGGTCGTTCCGGCTGCCGGAGAACCGGCGGCTGGTGCCGGACACGGTGTTCCGCCTCGGCCGGCACCTCGGCCCGCTGCAGTTCGGCTTCGAGATGGGCACGGGCGTCCGCACCTACCTGCCCAGCGGCCTGCCGTACGTCGCCGCGATCGCCGTGGTCCTCACGGCTTCGCCGGCCGCGGCGGTGGGCGCGGGGGTGGGGTTCGGGCTGGGCCGGGCGTTGATGACGACGGCGAACCTGCGCTACGACGGCGAAAACGGCTGGGACGGCGAATGGCGGGCCCACGGCCGGGAGCTCAGGGTCCTGACCGGGGCCGCCTTCGTCGTCCCGCTCGCCGCGCTCGCCGTCACGGCGTGGTCTGGTACGCCCTGAGCACGGTTTGGGTGAGCGCGTTGCCTTCCGTGTCGCGGGCGGTGATCCGCAGCGACACGAACCCTCCGCCCGGCGGGTTGTGCACCACCGCGAGCCCGCCGTTGCCGATGCGGGCCGTGGGCACGGCCGTCCACTTGGCACCGTCGTCGGTGGACGTCTCGACGCGCAGCTCCGCCAGCCGGAACTCACCCGCGCCCGGCTGCCGCTGGGCGGTCAGCGCGAGCACGAACGGCTTCCCGGCCGGGGCGCGGCTCTGGTCGTCGACCGCGCCCTCGGCCCGGACCACCAGCAGCGGCAACGGCTTCGCCGGCGCCGCCAGGCCGGGCTCGCGGAACGTCCACGCCACGTCCACCGCGGTGCCCACCACCGACCACGGCACGCTGCGCGTGGCGACGGACCGCAGCGTGTACGTGCCCGCACCGTCCGGGATGGCGAGCGCACCGGCGGCCGGGTTCTCCGCGGTGGCCAGCGTGACGCCGTCGCGCGAGAGCGTCGCCGTGCCGGTGAGGCCCGCCGGCGGCGTGGTGTACACCTCCGGGTCGCTGCCCGACACCAGCGGGATCGCGTACGCCAGCTGGTTCCCGGCACGCAGCACACCCCAGCCGTCCGCCGGCGCGCCGAACGCGGGCCCGACCGGGGCGCGGTTCCAGCCGGCGTGCTGGAAGCCGGGCCGGTAGGTCCGGTACGAGTAGCTGGTCTCCGCGTCGGTCAGCGGGTCCGGGTACACCGCCACGACGTGCTGCCAGCTCACCCCGGTCGTGTAGTGCTCGGTGCGCCGGCTCGGCAGCGCCGGCGCCGAGACCTGGTACGTGCCGCTGTCGGCGCCCGGGAAGCCGAAGGTGACGTCGTCGCCGCGCAGGCTTTCCGCCGGTTTCCCCTGGGTGTGGTACCGGGCGTCGACCACGGCGAGGTCCTTGTCGCGCACCCGGAAGACGGGGTCGGCCGGCACGCGGCCGCGTTCGAGCAGCGCGAGCTGGTAGAGGTCGTCGCCGGCCTCCAGCGTCGCCCGGAAGTACATCGCGTACGTGTGGTCGGTGACCTCGCGGCCCGAGCCGGCCGCGTACAGCTCGTTGCCCGGCTGGACGATCCAGGCGAGCGTGTTCGTGCGGGTGCCGCCCGGGTTCCCGGACACCAGGCCCAGTTCACCGCCCTGCAGCCGCGCGTCCGGGCGGTCGACCACCGCCCGCAGGGGTTTGCCGGCGCGGGCGTCGAGCGTGACCGAGACGTCGCCGGTCACCGGCTGACCGGGCCGCGACAGCAGCGTCACCGCGGCCGGGCGGGTCCGGCCGCTCGGATCGCCGGACACGTCTAGCGCGTTGAGGTCGTAGCGTCCCTTGGGGACCCGCACCACGGCCGTGCCGTCGGCGCGAAACGGCCGCACGCCGAACGCGGCCCCGGTCGCGGTGTCGACGAGCGTGGCCACGCCCGCCGTGAACCGCCCGTCCCGGCCGATCAGCCGGACGGACACGTCGTAGCTTTCGGCTTCCAGGAAGGCGCCGAGCGCGGTCTGCACGGTGATCCCGGGCGCCGTCGCGGTCAGCCGGCCGCCGTGCGGCCCGGCGGCGTCCCCGCCCGCCCGGAGGGTGACGCCGACGTCGGCGTTCCCGTGCGCGGGCACCACGACGGCCGCCGCCGAAGGCGTGAACAGCGGGGAAGTGGTGGCCAGCGCGAGGGTGACGGCCGCGTCGCCGTCGTTGTGGTAGGTCACGGTCTTCGTGACGGCTCGCGTGCGCGGCCAGGCGACGAAGCCGTAACCGACGCTGCCGGTGGTGGCCGTGACCTGCTGGGTGACCGCGCGGGCCGCGTCCACCCGGCCGGCGCCCTGGTCGGCGACGTCGGCGGTCGGCTTGGCGGTGCTGGTCAACGTGGTCTTGAGCCGGCCGGCGAGCCAGTCCGGGTGCCGCTGGAGCAGCAGGGCCGCCGTCCCCGCGACGTGCGGTGCCGCCATCGACGTCCCGGAGAGCCGGGCGTAGCCGTCGTCCACCGGCGCGGTGTCGCCGTCGCGCGTGCCCGTCGCCCGCGCCGAGACGATGCCTTCGCCGGGCGCGGCGATGTCGGGCTTGACCGCGTGGTCGCCGAGCCGCGGGCCCCGGTTGGAGAACGCGCTGGTGGTGTCCTGGGCCGACACGCTGCCGACCGCCAGTGCCGCGTCCGCCGCGGCGGGCGCGACGACCGGTCCCGGTTCGGGCAGGTCGAGCGAACGGTCGTTGCCCGCCGGGGCGACGAAGAGGGTGCCGTGGCGGGCGGTCAGCGCGTTCACCGCCTGGGACACCGGATCCGTGCCGTCGGTCGCGTCGCCGCCGAGGCTCAGGTTGACCACGCGCACCTTCGGCGCGATCCACTCCAGACCGGCGATCACCGCGGATTCCGGGCAGCCGTGGTCGACGCAGACCTTGCCGCTGATCAGCCGGGCGTCCGGCGCGACCCCGCGGTAGCGCCCACCGGAGGCGGCGCCGGTCCCGGCGATGATGCCGGCGACGTGCGTGCCGTGCCCCAGGTCGTCGCTCGCGTCCGGCCGGGTCCCGGTGAAGTCCTTCGCCTCGACGACCTTGCCGGCGAGATCCGGGTGATCGGCCCGGACGCCGGTGTCGAGGAGGCCGACGGTGACGCCGCGGCCCGTGTACCCCGCCTGCCACGCCTCCGGGCCGCCGATCTGCGGCACGCTGACGTCGAGGGCCGGGGTGGCCAGGCCGTCCAGCCACACCTTGCCCACCCCGGCCCGCAGCGCGGACCCGGCGGTGAGCCAGGACCAGAACTCCGGGCCGCGGCGCCGGTCCTGGCGCAGGGCCGTGCCGCGCACGCTCGGCAGCTCGCGCACGGCCGTGGTGGCGGGCGGCGTGGCCGCCGGGTCCCCGCCGGCGGCGTAGGTGACGATCAGGGGCAGGCTCGCCGCGGAGTCGGCGAGGTGCTGCCGCAGCAGTTCGGAGACGTCGAACAGCCGGGGATCGAGCCGGCCGGCGGCCACCAGCGCCAGCGCGTCCGACGGCACCACGGTGATGTCGCCGGGCTTCGTGCCGGTGTTCGTTTCGCGGAAGAAGCCGATCCGCTCGCGTCCCGGGCCCGGTTCGACCACGACCGGGCTTTTCCCGCGGGTATTCGGCAGTACCCGCACCCGGTCGCCGGTGATCAGCGTGACGGAGGACCCGGAATCGCCGGCGACGACGGGCGGGGCGGCCGGTTCCGCCGCCGCCGGAACGGGCAGCGAAACCCCCGCCACCACGGCGGCCGCCAGTGCCAGCTGTCTTCGATGCATGTCAAGGACCCCCACCTGCAGATCGCTTCCCCCGGAATTTCGTCTCGGCGAATGCGTGCGGGAAAAATGAGCCGCGCGCCGCCGCGGTCACGTTAACACCGGCCCGGGTGTACCGGGCAATACATCATTTCCGTGAACCAACCGCCGATAATTGATCACCGGAATACCGTCAGTGGCAAAATGCGGAAGGCCATTCGCCCCGGGGGGTCACCGCGGGCGTGGCGGCGCGGTGCTGGCGCGGACGGCCAGCTTCGGCGCCAGCAGCCGGGTTCCGGGCGCGATGCCGTCGTCGAGCTGCCCGATGACCGTTTCGACGGCGAGCGCACCGATCTCCCGCGCCGGGATCGCCACGCAGGTCAGCTCGAGCAGGCTGTGCGCGGTCAGGCTCTCCGGGCAGACGGCGACGAGCGAGAGGTCCTCGGGCACCCGCAGCTCCCGGTGGTGCAGGGCCGCCAGCACGGCGGGCAGCGCGGTTTCGTTGTGCACCACGAGGCCGGTGACGTCCGGGTGCCGGGTGAACAGCGCGTCCAGGCCGCGCAGGATCTGCCGGGGGGTGTTTCCCCAGGCCAGCGTGGTGGAGCGGAGGCCGCGGCGGGTCGCCTCCGCCGTGAAGCCCCGGGCGAGCCGGGTCGCGGAGCTGCTGCCGCGCCGGTAGGCCGCGGGCGGCGCGCCGATCAGGGCGACGTGCTCGTGGCCCAGGCCGGCGAGGTGGCCCAGGCACAGCGCGCCCGCCGCGGCGAAGTCCAGGTCGAGGCAGCCGAGCCCGCGCGGCCGGTCCGGCACGCCGATCAGCACCGCCGGCCGGTCGAGCCCGAGCAGCACCGGCACGCGCGGGTCGGCGGCCTCGACGTCCATCAGCACGACCCCGTCGGCGACGGACGAGGACACCGCGCGGCGCAGCGCGGCCGGGCCCTCTTCGGCGGTGATCAGCAACAGGGCGTGTTCCCGGGCGCCGGCCGCGGCGATCGCGGCGGCCACGAATTCCCGGACGACGACGTCATGGGCGCCGGCACGCAGCGGAACGACCAGGGCGAGCACATTCGTCCGGCGGCCGGCGGTCAGCCGTGCCCCGGCGTGCCGGTGATGACCCCGCTTGCGCATGGCGTTCTCGACTGCCCCCCGGAGACGGCGACCCCGTCATGATTCGTCGAACCGCATCGACGACCATCAAAAGTAGAGCACGGTTCGGGGATGCACAAGAAAATCGTGGGCTGTTCCGCGCGTATTCACCGGGCCAGGTGATGATCGAACCGATTCGATCTTTCCGCCGGACTGGGTTCGCGTCGATGGTCCTCCCGCGAGGTGACCCCGTTCGCGAGGATCGAAACCGATCGGTCTGCCGGTGGGCTCACGCCGGAGCGGTGCGGAGACCGGCCTTGGCGAACGCGAGCACCTCGTCGACCAGGCCGGCCAGTTCGCTCGCCGCCGTGCGCGCCCGGCCTTCGCGGGTCACGTAGATCTCCCGGAGGCCGGTGACCACCGTGACGGCCGCGAGCCGGGGGAGCAGGGCGTCCGTCGGGAGGCCGAGGTCCTCGCCGATGGCCTCGGCGATCAGGAGTTCGAGGTCGCGGTAGCCGGCGCGGGCGCGGCCGCGGAGGTCGTCGTCGGCCATGAGGAGGTCGGCGCGGAGGGCGCGGCGCTGCCAGAGGTGCGCGGGATCCACCCCGGTCGCGCGGTCGCGCTCGTCGAGCTCGCGCATGGTCGCGTGCATCCACTCACGGACCGCGTCGAGCGTGCTCTCCGGCTGCCGGTCGCGCAGCCGCGCCGCCAGCGACTCCGGGGTGAACGGGTCGTCGGCGAAGAGCAGGTCCTCCTTGGCCGGGAAGTGCAGCGTGACGGTGCGGGTCGCGACGTCGGCGCGCGCGGCGATCTGCGCGATCGTGGTTTCGCGGTAGCCCTGACCGGCGAAGAGGTCCAGGGCCGCGTCCTGGATGCGGGCGCGGGTCTGGGCCTTCTTGCGCTCACGGCGCCCGTCGTTCGCGATCATGGCCGCCACCTTACCACTCGATGCATTAATGCAGTCCATGCTACTGTTAGCTTGTGATGCAGTATTCGAGCAGGAAGGGCAAGTCGTGACGAAGAGCTGGTTCATCACCGGGACGTCCAAGGGCTTCGGCCGCGAGTGGACCGAAGCGGCGCTGGCCCGCGGCGACCGGGTCGCCGCCACCGCGCGGGACGTCGGAAGCCTGCGTCCCCTCGTCGAGCGGTACGGCGACGCCGTGCTGCCGCTGCGGCTGGACGTCACCGACCGCGCCGCCGCCGTCGACGCGGTGGAGCGGGCGGCGGCGGAGTTCGGGTCCCTGGACGTGCTGGTGAACAACGCCGGTTACGGGCACTTCGGGATGGTCGAGGAGCTGACCGAGGAGGAGGTCCGCGCGGAGCTCGAGACGAACTTCTTCGGCACGCTCTGGCTGACCCAGGCGGCCCTGCCGATCATGCGCCGTCAGGGGCGCGGCCGGATCATCCAGGTCACCAGCGAGGGCGGCATCCGCGCGTTCCCGGGCATCGGCGCGTACCACGCGTCGAAGTGGGCGGTGGAAGGACTTTCGGAGTCCCTGCGCCAGGAGGTGGCGGCCCTCGGGATCGACGTGATCTGCCTGGAGCCCGGCCCGTACCGGACGGACTTCGGGGGCGGCAGCGTCCGCCGGAGCGAGCCCCACCCGGCGTACGACGCGGTGCGCGAAGCGACCCGGATCGAATGGGACCTCGGCGACCCCCGCGCGACCCGGGAGCCGTTGCTGCGGCTGGCGGACATCGAGAACCCGCCGGCCCGGATGTTCTTCGGCAAGTCGCTGGCGGCGGTCGAAGCCGAGTACGGCGAACGGCTGGCGGGCTGGCGGGAGTGGGAACCCGTGGCGCAGGCCGCGTTCGGCTGAGCGAACGGCCCCTCACCGCGAAAGGCGAGGGGCCGCTCGGCAAGGGCGATCAGGCGAGCGCCGCGTCCATGGTGATCGTCGTGCCCGCGAGGGCCTTCGACACCGGGCAGGTCTTCTCCGCCGTCTCCGCGTACTCCGCGAACTGTTCCGCCGTCACGCCCGGGATCGAGGCGCGCAGCGTGATCGCGATGCCGCTGATCTCGAAACCGCCGCCGGCCGCCGGGCCGAGGGTCACCTCCGCGCTCACGTCGATCGAGTCCGCCGTGAGCTTGTGGGACTCCAGCACGCCCGACAGGTTCATCGCCAGGCACGACGAGTGCGCGGCCGCGATGAGCTCCTCGGGGCTCGTCTGGCCGTCCGGGTTGCCCGCGCGGGTCGGGAACGAGACCGCGAACGTGCCGGCGTTGGACGAGTCCAGCGTGACCTCGCCCTTCCCGCTGTTCAGTCCGCCGACCCAGTGGGTGGTGGCGTCACGGCTGGGCATAGAAGCCTCCTCGATGTTCGGGTGATTCAGTGCTCGGACGAATACGCGGCGGCTGACGCCGTCAGCCGCCGCAGGGTCTTGATCAGTTCCCGCCGCTCCTCGTCGCCGAGGCCCAGTGCGCAGCCGATCGCCGAGGGGACGCCGGCGGCGCGCGTGCGCACCGCCCGGCCCTGCTCGGTCAGGCTGACCACCACCGTGCGTTCGTCCGCGGGCAGTCGCGTCCGCGTCACCAGCCCGTTGGTCTCGAGCCGCTTGAGCAGCGGGGAAAGCGTGCCGTAGTCCAGGTGCAGCGCCTCGCCGATCTCCTTGACCGGCCGGGCGTCGGACTCCCACAGCACCAGCAGCACCAGGTACTGCGGGTAGGTGAGATCCAGTTCGCCGAGCAGGGGCCGGTACGCATCCGTCACGGCGCGAGACGCCGCGTACAGCGCGAAGCAGGCTTGCTCGTCAAGGAGGAACTCGTTGGGCACGTCGACAAACCTAGCCCACGATTACATCGTGCGCAAGGTATCGATGCCGTTCAGGGTGACCGGGCGCCGTGCGGGGTTAAATCTACCTAGGTAGGTAAGACTCATGCGGAAGACGCACTCGCTCGTGCAAGTGGCGGCCGCGCTGATGGAACAGCCAACGGCGCGGCAGTGGGGATACGACTTGTCGCAGCGCGCAGGTGTTCGTTCCGGGGTCCTGTACCCCACGCTCGCGCGAATGCTCGACGAAGGTTGGCTGACCGACGGCTGGGAGGACTCCGCTGCCGTCCGCGGGAAGAAGCGTCCTCCGAGGAGGTACTACGAGCTGACCGAGAAAGGCTGCGCGGAGCTCGGCGCCGTACTCGAGGCCGCGCGGCGAGACGCCCGGTTCACGGGGATGATCGGACGGTTCGCTTGATGTCCGAACTCATCGACCTCGCACGGATCTGGCCGGAGCTTCTCGGGACGATCTTGTTGTTCGGCTTCGCACCTGGATTCTGCCTCCGGATCATCCTGCTCGGTTACCCGCGCGGGCACGATCGTCGGCGCGAACTGCTTGCCGAGCTCCCCGAAGTCCCCTACGTCAAAAGGCCGATCTGGGTCGCCTCGCAGGTGGAGACGGCGCTGTTCGAAGGTGTCCCGGCGCGGATCGCCGAACTCCGGAGTCGGTTGCGTGCCAAGAAGAGTGCGGGCCTCGAGCGGTCGACGTTCTCGTTGCCCGCCGTCTCGGAGGGCATCGTTTTCGGCTCGCTCCGCGAACTGAGTGTCTCAGGAGTTCACCGAGCACCGCAGGCCGGCATCGTGAGTGCCGCGCGGCACGGAGCCGAGTCCATCGTCGTCGGCGACCCGTACTCCGGCTCGGACACTGGCGACTTCTCGGACCCCTCTGGCACAGTCCCGGTCATGACCGAACGACCGCGGCGCCCGAAGGTCCCGCTCACCGGCGGCGAGCGCGAAATCCTCACCAGCCTGCTCGACTACCACCGCGCCACCGTCGCGTGGAAGGCCGGCGGCCTCACCGACGAGCAGGCTCGCCGAGTGCACCTGCCGAGCGAGCTGACGACCGTCGCCGGGCTGATCGCGCACCTGACGCTCAACGAGTGGTTCTGGTTCGGCGTGGTCGTCGACGGCGAAGAGGACACCTGGGAGCGGAAGCTCGAGCAGGATCCGGACGCCGAATTCCGCGTCCCGCCCGGGACGTCGGTGGAGCGGCTTCTCGCGGACTACGAGAAGCAGTGCGCCCGCAGCCGGGAGATCACTGCCGCTCGCGGGCTCGACGATCAGGTGACGCACAAGGGCGAAACCTTCAACGTCCGCTGGGTCGTCACGCACATGATCGAGGAGACCGCCCGGCACGTCGGCCACCTCGACGTGCTGCGCGAGCTGACCGACGGCCTCACCGGGGAGTGACGCGCCGCGGCGGCAGCGGGAAGAAGCCGCTGGTCCGCTCGACGTAGTGCGCGTACGCCGGGCGCGTGCGGGCCATTCCCTTCTCCAGCATGGGTTTCCCCGTCCCGCGGACCAGGGTGAACGTCATCGCCACGGGGGAGAGGACGGTCGCCGCGCCCGGCCACGTCGAACAGGCCAGCAGGTAGAGGCCCCACCACACGCACGCGTCGCCGAAGTAGTTCGGGTGCCGCGTGTACCGCCACAGCCCGGTGTCCAGCACGCGGCCGCGGTGGGCCGGGTCGGCCTTGAACCGGCGCAGTTGCTCGTCGCCGATCGCCTCGAACGCGAACCCGACCAGCCAGACCACCACACCGAGCCAGCCCAGTACGCCGAACCCCGTGCCGTCCACCGCGAACTGCACGGGCAGCGACACGAAGTACAGCACCAGCGCTTGGACCAGGTACACGCGCAGGAACATCTTCAGCGGCCCGTGCCCCATCCGCGCGTACCGCGGGTCCTCCGGCAGCCGGTGGTTGCGCAGGTGCAGGTGCACCGCCAGGCGCACGCCCCAGACGACCGTCAGGAGGACCACCACCAGCCGCAGCGGAAGCGGCCCGTCGCCGAAGGGGAACGCGGTGACCGCGACGAGCGCGAAGCCGAGGCCCCAGAACGTGTCGATCGTGTCGTACCGCCGGCGCGCCCGCGCGATCCCGAAGGTCACGGCGACCGCCACGAGCGTGACGGCGGCCGTGACGAGCAGCTGCGGCACCGTCACCACTCCCGCGTCGCGGGCATGCCGGAGCCACCGTGCCGGTCGGGCCGCACGGCCAGGATCTGGTCCACGCCCATCCGGTTCTCCTCGAACGCCAGCGCTCCGCCCACCAGGTACAGCCGCCAGACCCGCGCGCCCGTCTCGCCGATGAGCGCGACGACGTCGGCCCAGTTCCGCTCCAGGGTGGCGGCCCAGGCCCGGACCGTCCGGACGTAGTGCTCGCGCAGCGCGTGCACGTCCCGCACCTCCAGCCCCGCGGTCTCCAGGTGGCCGATGGTCCGCCCCACCGGGCGCATCGTCATGTCGGGGGCGATGTACCGCTCGATGAACGCGCCACCGCCCGGGGCCACGTCGCCGCGGGACATCTGCTGGAGCAGCACCCGCCCGCCCGGCTTCACCATGCGGTGCAGCGTCGCCGCGTACGCCGGGTAGTTCACTTCGCCGACGTGCTCGCCCATCTCGATCGACGCGACCGCGTCGAACGGCGCGTCCGGCAGCTCCCGGTAGTCCTGGCGCCGCACCTCGACGCGGTCGGCCAGGTCGTGCTGGGCGAGCCGGCCGCGGATGTGCTGCAGCTGCTCGGCCGAGAGCGTGATGCCGACGGCCTCGACGCCGTGGTG
Source organism: Amycolatopsis rifamycinica (assembly GCF_000695625.1). GTDB lineage: Bacteria > Actinomycetota > Actinomycetes > Mycobacteriales > Pseudonocardiaceae > Amycolatopsis > Amycolatopsis rifamycinica. The sequence continues at coordinate 54,378 of NZ_JMQI01000077.1, read as the reverse complement.
CTTGGCCGCGTGGACGAGCAGGGAGCCCCAGCCGCAGCCGACGTCCAGCAGCCGCATGCCCGGGCGCAGTCCCAGCTTGCGGCAGATCAGCTCCAGCTTGTCGTGCTGCGCCTGCTCGAGGCTCGCCGACTCGGTGGTGAAGTACGCGCAGGAGTACGCCATCGACTCGTCCAGCAGCAGCTGGTAGAAGGCGTTGCTCAGGTCGTAGTGGTGGGCGATGGCCGAGCGGTCGCGCAGCAGGCTGTGCAGCTTCCCGGACAGCCGGGCCTCCTCGGCGGGCGGCTTCGGCGGCAGCCCGGCGACGCCGAGCCGGGCGGCCAGCCGGACGGCTTCGGCCCACTCGCGCGGCCCCGGTTTCACCCGGTTCAGCTCCCCTGAGCGGGTGAGGGCCCAGATCCGGCGGAAGCCGTCCGCGAGATCGCCTTCGACGTCGAGGTCGCCGGTGACGTAGGCGCGGGCGAGCCCCAGCTCGCCGGGCGCGTAGAGCAGGCGGCGCAGGGCACGGCGGTTGCGGAGCACGACCATCGGGGCGTCCCGGGCGCCGGCCCGGGTGCCGTCCCAGGTCCGCAGGCCCACGGGGAGGGGCCCGCCGAGGAGTTTCCCGGCGAAGGAGGCAAGGCGGTGCGCGGTGGTGTGCGGCATGCCCGGGATTCGCTCTCCCCGCCCCGGTGGATTGGTCGGCCACGACCAGCCGGGGCGGAGCGCCCACGAAACCTCCGGCAATCCGGCCGGGCCGCGGTCCCGAAGGACCGGTGTGGAGATCACGGGAGAACGCATCGGCGTCATCGGCAGCGGGGTGGCCGGCCTGACCGCGGCCTACCTGCTGCAACGCAAGTACGAAGTGCTGCTGTTCGAGGCCGACGACCGCCTGGGCGGGCACGCGCACACGCACGACGTGCCGAGCACCCACGGCGGCACGGTCGGCGTGGACTCCGGCTTCATCGTCCACAACGAACGCACCTACCCGACCCTGCTCAAGCTGTTCGGCGAGCTGGGGGTGCACACCCGCGACACCGAGATGTCGATGAGCATCCGCTGCGACGGCTGCGGCCTGCAGTACGCCGGCGCCAAGGGCGTTGGCGGGCTGTTCGCCCAGCGCGGCAACGTCGTCCGCGGCCGCTACCTGCGGATGCTGGCCGAGGTGAAGCGGTTCCACCGACACGCGAAACGGTTGCTGGCGGCGAAGGACGCCGGCGACGTCACGCTCGGCGCGTTCCTCGCCATCGGCGGCTACACCCGCTACTTCGTCGACCACTTCATGCTGCCGCTGGTGTCGACGGTCTGGTCGGCCGACCGCACCGACACCCTGCGGTACCCGGCGCGGTACCTGTTCGAGTTCCTCCGCAACCACGGCATGCTGTCGGTGCAGGACTCGCCGGCCTGGCGGACCGTCGTGGGCGGCTCGCGCGAGTACGTCGAGCTCGCGGCGAAGCAGCTGACGGCGGTGCACCTGTCGACCCCCGTGCGGTCGGTGCTGCGGACCGGCGGCGGCGTGGAGATCCGCGACGACGCCGACACTCCGCACCGCGTCGACCGGGTCGTCGTCGCCACCCACGCCGACCAGGCCCTCGCCCTGCTGGCCCACCCGACCGCCGCCGAGCGCGAGGTGCTCGGCGCGTTCCGGTACTCCGCGAACGAGGCGTGGCTGCACACCGACACGAGCGTGCTCCCGGCGGCGCCCGGCGCCCGGGCCGGCTGGAACTACCGCGCGCCCGCCTGCGGCGCGCCCACCGGCGCGGTCCAGGTCAGCTACGACATGACCCGCCTGATGCGGCTCGACGAGCCGACCGGCTACGTCGTCACGCTCAACCCCGGCGACGGCCCCGGCCCGGAGCACGTCGTCGCGCGGATGCGGTACGAGCACCCGGTCTACACGCCGGAATCCGTTGCCGCGCAACGGCGGCTGCCCGAGCTCAACGACGGCGTCGTCGCGTACGCGGGCGCCTACCACGGCTGGGGCTTCCACGAAGACGGCTGCGCCGCGGGCGCCCGCGCCGCGGAAAGCCTCGGGGTGACGTGGTGACGAACGCCCTCTACGACGCCACGGTCGCGCACGTGCGGCGGATCGACCCGCCGCACGCCTTCGCCCACCGCGTGTACCTGTGGCGGGTGGACCTGGCCGACCTCCCGCGGCTGCCGTGGTGGCTGCGGCCGTTCGCGCGGTTCGACCGCCGGGACCACTTCGCGGCCGCGGATCCGCGCGGCATCCGGGAGAAGCTGGACGCCTGGCTCGCCGAGCGCGGGGTCGACCTGCGCGGCGGGCAGGTCGTCATGCTGGCCGCCGCCCGCGTGCTCGGGTACGTGTTCAACCCGATCAGCGTCTACTGGTGCCACGGCCCGGACGGCAGGCTCGCCTGCGTCGTCGCCGAGGTGCACAACACCTACGGCGGCCGCCACGCCTACCTGCTGCACCCCGACGAGGCCGGGCTCGCCCGCGTGGCCAAGGAGTTCTACGTCTCGCCGTTCCAGGAGATGGACGGCGAGTACCGGATGCGCCTGCCGCGCCCGGAAGCGCTGCTCGACCTCACCGTGGCGCTGCGGCGCGGGACGGCCACGCCGCTGGTCGCTACGCTGCGGGGAGTTCGCCGCCCGGTGAACCCGCGGTGGCTGGCCCGGCTCGTGCTGGCCCGGCCGCTGCTCCCGCAGCGGGTGGCCGCGCTGATCCGCCGCCACGGCGTCGCCCTGTGGCTGCGGAAGGCCGCGGTCGCGCCACGCACCCCGCAGACCGCCGGAGGACAGCTGCATGGATGAGCCGGCCCGCCCGCGCCACATGGCGCCGGTGCCCTCCGAGACCCCGGCCGGTCCGACGGCGGAAGAACTCATGGTGCGCGTCGCCAAGGGCGACGAGCGCGCCTTCGAGCTGCTCTACGACCAGCTCGCCGGGCCGATCTACGGGCTCGTCCGGCGGATCGTGCGCGACGCGGCCCAGTCCGAAGAGGTCGCCCAGGAGGTCCTCGTCGAGCTGTGGCGCACCGCGACGCGGTATGCCCCGGACAAGGGCTCGGCGCTGAACTGGGCGATGACGCTGGCGCACCGCCGCGCGGTCGACCGCGTCCGCTCGGCGCGCGCGAGCACCGAACGGGAGCAGAAGGCGACCTTCGAAGCCGCCCGCGGCCGCCCGTTCGACGAGGTCGCCGAGTCCGTCACCGCGCGGCTCGAACGCTCCCAGGTGCGCCGGTGCCTGTCCTTCCTGACCGAACTGCAGCGCGAGTCCGTGCTGCTCGCCTACTACCAGGGCTATACGTATCGTGAGGTGGCCGAAGTGCTGTCGACGCCGCAAGGAACCGTCAAGACGCGGCTGCGGGACGGGCTGATCCGCCTGCGTGACTGCCTGGGGGTGACCGCTTGAGCACGCCGGAGATGCACACCCTGGCCGGCGCCTTCGCGCTCGACGCCGTCAACGACGTCGAGCGCGCGGAGTTCGCCCGCCACCTCGAACAGTGCGACTCGTGCGCCCAGGAGGTCGCCGAACTGCGCGCGACCGCGGCCCGGCTGGGCGCGGCGATGGCCGAGGAGCCGCCGCCGGAGTTCAAGGGCCGCGTCCTGGCCGCCATGCACGCCACCCGCCAGCTGCCGCCGCGCACCCGGCCCGGCGCACCCGAGCGGCACCGCCGCTCGGCGCGGGCGCCCCGCTGGGCAGTGCTCGTGTCGGCCGCGGCCGCCGTCGTCGGGCTCGCCGCGGGCGGGGTGTTCGGCGGCATCGCGCTGAACCAGCGGCAGGAGCTGCAGACCGCGCAGAGCCGCCTCGACCAGGCGAAACAGCAGTTCGCGCCGGTGGCGGCCCTGCTCGCGGCCCCGGACGCGAAGACCGCGCACGGCGAGGCGCCCACCGGCGGCGGTGTCACGGTGGTCCTGTCGCGGTCGCTGAACCGGGTGATGGTGATGGACGCGGGCCTGCCGGCGCAGCCGGGCGGGAAGGTCTACGAAGCCTGGCTGATCACCGGCGCGGACGCGCCGCGCTCGGCCGGGGTGATCGCGGCGGCGGACCAGGGCGGCTTGGTCGTGGCGGACGGCGTCGGCGGCGCCGACAAGGTCGCGGTGAGCGTCGAGCCGGCGGGCGGATCGGCCACCGGAACGCCCACGGACGTCCTGATGAGCATGCCCGTGCCCGCTTGAACCGGCGGCCATACCAGACCGGGTTGCGGCGGTGTTCGCGGCCCGTCGCTCTTGCGCGCCCGAACGTGTTGTGGCAAAACACCTTTGCGACACACGGCGTGCCTACTGGATTAGAGCCTGCCTGGTGCCTACCGTCCTGCCTAACGTCGGCGGTTGACATAACTCTCGATCTGGGGTTGAGGTTGAGGGTTTGATCACCGGCGACGGGCTGTACGGGCACAACGATCAGGAAGGCGGACTTCGATGACGCCCCCGCACAACTACCTTGCGGTGATCAAGGTGGTCGGCATCGGCGGTGGCGGCGTGAACGCCGTGAACCGCATGATCGAGGTCGGCCTCAAGGGTGTCGAGTTCATCGCGGTGAACACCGACGCGCAAGCACTGCTCATGTCCGACGCCGACGTCAAGCTGGACATCGGCCGCGAGCTGACCCGCGGCCTCGGCGCGGGCGCCGCCCCCGAGGTCGGCCAGAAGGCCGCCGAAGACCACCGCGAAGAGATCGAAGAGGTCATCAAGGGCGCCGACATGGTGTTCGTGACCGCGGGCGAGGGTGGTGGCACGGGGACCGGCGGCGCGCCGGTCGTCGCGCAGATCGCCCGCAAGCTGGGCGCGCTCACCATCGGCGTCGTGACCCGGCCGTTCACCTTCGAGGGCAAGCGGCGCGGCAAGCAGGCCGAAGAGGGCATCCAGGCGCTGCGCAACGAGTGCGACACGCTCATCGTGATCCCGAACGACCGGCTGCTGCAGCTCGGCGACATCGGCGTCTCGCTGATGGACGCGTTCCGCTCGGCGGACGAGGTGCTGCTCTCCGGTGTCCAGGGCATCACCGACCTGATCACCACCCCGGGCCTGATCAACCTCGACTTCGCCGACGTCAAGAGCGTGATGTCCGGCGCGGGCTCCGCGCTGATGGGCATCGGCTCGGCGCGCGGCGAGGGCCGGGCCATCCAGGCCGCGGAGAAGGCGATCAACTCGCCGCTGCTGGAAGCGTCGATGGACGGCGCCCACGGCGCGCTGCTGTCCATCGCGGGCGGCTCCGACCTGGGCCTGTTCGAGATCAACGAGGCCGCGTCGCTGGTGCAGGAGTCCGCGCACCCGGACGCGAACATCATCTTCGGCACGATCATCGACGACTCCCTCGGCGACGAGGTCCGCGTCACGGTGATCGCGGCCGGCTTCGACGCCGGCGCGCCGACGCACAAGAAGCTGGACCCGTCGACCTTCGGGTCCGGTTCGCGGGGGTCGTCCACCACGGCCTCGGCCTCGGCGGGGCAGGTCTCGAACCCGCAGTCGCCGCCGTCGGGCGCCACCCCGGTGCCGTCCGCGGGCAGCTCCGGCTACCCGGTGGCGCCGCCGCGCCCGCACTCGCCGCTGCCGTCGGCCACCGGCAACCCGCCGTCCGGCGGGCTCCCGCAGCCCGGTGGCGGCTCGCGCGGCTACTCGCCGCTCGGCTCCAACGCGACCCAGGGCAGCCTGCCCGGCCGCGCGATGCCGGTGCACGACGACCCGTCGGACGACGAGGTCGACGTCCCGCCGTTCATGCGGCGCTAGTCACCGCCTCCGAAGGCCGTCACCCGCGAACTAGAGTCGTGGGTGACGGCCTTCATTGACGTCCAGGAGGATTTGTGCGGGTTAGGCGAGTGGTCACGACCAGGGCGGGCGGCGCGTCACGGCCGCCGTACGACACGTTCAACCTGGGGGACCACGTCGGCGACGACGAGGGCAACGTCTTCGCCAACCGCAAGCGGCTGGCGAGCGAGCTCGGCCTGGCCGAGGACAAGCTGGCCTGGATGGAGCAGGTCCACGGCCGGACGGCGACGATCGTCGACGGCTCGGAGACCCGTCCGGCGGAAGCGACCGACGCCCTGGTGACCGCGACCCCGGGCGTCGCGCTCGTGGTGCTGGTCGCCGACTGCGTGCCGATCCTGCTGGCCGACGCCGAGGCCGGGGTGGTCTCGGCGGTGCACGCCGGCCGGGTGGGCACGCGCGTCGGCGTCGTCCCGGCGGCGGTGAAGGCCATGCGGTCGGCCGGTGCCGACGTGGGGCGCATCGAGGCACTGCTCGGTCCGGCCATCTGCGGCGACTGCTACGAGGTCCCCGCGGAAATGGCCGCCGACGTCGAGAAACACGTGCCCGGCAGCGCGTGCAAGACCCGCAAGGGAACGCCGGGCCTCGACCTGCGCGCGGGCCTCTGGCGGCAGCTCGCCGACCTCGGCGTCGGCAAGATCGGCGTCGACCCGCGCTGCACGAACGAGGACAAAACGCTGTTCAGCTACCGCCGCGACGGGACCACCGGGCGGATCGCCGGCATCACGTGGATCGAAGCATGACCGGCCGCAAGGCCGAGCTGGCCGAGAACCTCGCCGAGGTCGAGGCGCGGATCGCCGCCGCCTGCCGGGCCGCCGGGCGCGCCCGCGACGAGGTCAAGCTGATCGCGATCACGAAGACCTTCCCCGCGTCCGACGTCGCGCTGCTGGCCGAGCTCGGCGTCACCGACGTCGGCGAGAACCGCGACCAGGAGGCCGGCCCGAAAGCCGCCGAAGTCCCCGGGCTGCGGTGGCACATGGTCGGGCGGCTGCAGCGCAACAAGGCCCGATCGGTGGTCGGGTGGGCACACGAAGTGCAGTCCGTCGATTCGGCCCGGCTCGCCGACGCGCTCGCCAAGGCGGTGCGTGCGGCTCGCGACGCCCAGATACGTGACGAACCCCTCGACGTGCTGCTCCAGGCCAGTCTCGACGACGACCCGGAGCGCGGCGGCTGCCCGCTGGCCGAGCTCGGCGCGCTCGCCGATCGCGTCGCGCAGGCGGAGGAGCTGCGGCTTCGCGGCCTGATGGCCGTCGCGCCGCTGGGCGCGGACCCGGCCGCCGCCTTCGAACGGCTCGCCCGGGCGGCCGGGGAGCTCCGAAAAGATCACCCGAATGCCGCAGACGTCTCCGCCGGGATGAGCCATGATCTCGAACAGGCGATCACGCACGGCTCGACCTGTGTGCGTGTCGGAACCGCGTTGCTCGGTGGACGCGGTTTAGCCTCGCCGTAGGGAGCTCGCGCGGGTCGTCACGTTTCGTATCCGCCCGCACGGGGCACTGACGGCGTGGAGAACAGTCAGTGCGGGAGCGGCTAGGGCTAGGGAGAGGCATGAGCGCGCTGCAGAAGCTGAAGGCCTACTTCGGGATGGTGCCCGCTGACGAGGACGGTTACGACGAAGACGACTACCGGCGTGGTTACGACGACGACTACGACTCCTACGAGGAGCCGGCCCCGCGCTCGTCGCGTTCACGGTACCGCGAGGTCGACGACACGTACGACGAGCCCGTCAGCCGAAGCCGGTCACGCTCCGTGCCCAGCTCCGAGCCGGCCGTTCACGGCGCGCTCGCGATGGACCGTCAGCCGGAGCCGGTCGCACGCCTGCGACCGGTCACCGAACCGGTCGTCCGGCAGCCGGTGCGTGACCCGTTGAGCCGCATCACGACGCTGCACCCGACCAGCTACGCGGAAGCGCGGGCGATCGGGGAGCACTACCGCGAGGGCATCCCGGTGATCATGAACCTCACCGAGATGGAGAACGCGGACGCGAAGCGGCTCGTCGACTTCGCCGCCGGGCTGGCGTTCGCGCTCCGGGGGTCGATGGACAAGGTGACCAACAAGGTGTTCCTTCTCTCACCGCCCGATGTGGACGTCACCGCGGAAGACCGTCGGCGGATTGCCGAGGGCGGATTGTTTTTGCGGGGCTGAAGTCGCCGGTACCGCTGAGCGCAAGCAGACGTGACTTTGCCGACCGGATGTGAGGTCGGCCCCCTCAACTGCGTCTTCGGAGAGGACGCCCGGTTAGAGTAGGTATGTGGAAGCTGTGTGGCTGGTCGTCTGGTACGTGCTGTTCGCCTTCTGGCTGCTGCTGACGGCGCGGATCGTGGTCGAACTCGTCCGGACCTTCGCGCGTGAGTGGCATCCGGCCGGAGGGGTTGCGGTCACGCTCGAGACCATCTACACAGTGACGGACCCGCCGGTCCGTTTGTTCAGAAGGATCATTCCGATGGTCCGGATCGGCGGCGTCGGACTGGACTTGTCGATTATGGTGCTGCTGTTGGTTGTGTTCTTCGCGATGCAACTGGCGACTCCAAGTTGATCGGGGAAACTTGGGTGGACCCTGCAGGCCATGGAGTGCGTGAGGTGATCTGATGTCGTTGACCCCCGCTGACGTGCATAACGTCGCGTTCAGCAAGCCGCCCATCGGCAAGAGGGGCTACAACGAGGACGAGGTGGACGCGTTCCTCGACCTGGTGGAGACCGAGCTGGCCCGGTTGATCGAGGACAACAACGAGCTGCGCCAGCAGATGGAACAGCTCGACGCGGAACTCGAGTCGACCCGCAGCGAGCTGGAGAACGCCAAGGCGAACGTCGGCGCGCCCCCGATGCGTGAGGAGCCCTCGCGGCGCCTCGCGCCGGTGCCGCCGCCGCAGTCCGCCATGGAGCAGACCCAGGCGCACTCGATGGTGCCCGACAGCACCGAGCCGAACGTGCAGGCCGCCAAGGTCCTGGGCCTGGCCCAGGAGATGGCCGACCGGCTCACCGCCGAGGCGAAGACCGAGTCCGACGGGATGCTGGCCGAGGCCCGCACCAAGTCCGAGCAGCTCCTTTCGGACGCCCGGGCGAAGTCCGACTCGATGGTGAACGAGGCGCGCACGCGCGTCGACACGATGCTGAACGACGCGCGGACCCGGGCCGAGACGCTCGAGCGTCAGGCGCGAGACAAGGCGACGACGCTGGAGCGCGAGTCGCAGCGCAAGTACACCGAGACGATGAACAGCCTGAACTCCGAGAAGAGCGGGCTGGGCAAAAAGATCGAAGAGCTGCGCACGATCGAGCGGGAGTACCGCACGCGGCTGCGCGGGTTCCTCGAGTCCCAGCTGCGTGAGCTCGACGACCGCGGGTCCGCGGCCCCCGCGTCGGCTTCGTCGAACTCCGGGCAGTCGTCCGGGTCGTCGAGCGGCGGGCAGGGCTACTCCTTCGGCCCGCGGGCCGAAGCCGGCTGAGTTCTTTTCGCACCGTGGCACGCCCCGCCTCCGGGGTGTGCCACGGTTCGGAGTCGATCCGGTACCACCCGTGGGCGGGTCGCGGTCCGCTCCCGGGTGGTTCGTGCTGTAATTCAGCGTGCTTTACATCGTGCTGGTCCTGGTACTGGCGGCTCTGGGGTTGCTCGTCACCGCCCTGATCACGGCTTCATCGCTGTGGGCGTGGGTATCCATCGGCCTGTCCGTGCTGGCCGGGCTGATCCTGGTCGCCGACTGGCTGCGCCGCCGTCGCCGCTCCGCCGCACCGGCCGCCGCTCCCGCCGCTCCCGCCGTCTCCACGTCGGAGCCGGAGCCGGAAGCGCCGGTCGAGGAAGAGCAAACCACCCTGATCCCGGCATCCGGCGACCTGGGCGACCCGGCCGACACGCCCGGGCCCGCCCCCGCCGACGCTTCAGCCGAGACCGAAACGACGGCCGATCCCGAGCCGGGCGTCGAAGACACCCCGGAAGCCGACATCGCGGTCTTGGCCGACCTCGAGGACGAGGTCGTGGTGGTCGACGAGCACCCCCGCTACCACCTGCGCACGTGCGAGTGGCTCGGCACCCGCGACACGATCCCGATCGGCGTCGGCGAGGCCCGCCAGCTCGGCTTCACCCCCTGCGACCGCTGCAACCCCGACGCCACCCTGGTAGCAGCCCACCGCTGACAGTGATGCCCCGCCAATCACGCGTGATGCCCCTCTGATCACGCGTGATGCCCGCCAATCACGGGTGATGCCCGGCGGAACCCGCGTGATCAACGCCGGAACTCGCGTGATTCCCGCCGGAACTCGCGAGTTACGGCTCTGATCACGCCGGTTACGGCCCTGATCACGCGAGTCACGGCTCCCGTCACGCGGGTTACGAGCGGCCCTCGTGACAACCCGGTTGCGCGGGCCGGTTAACCTGGTAGGCAACACGGCGTCGATCCGGCCATCACCGGGGAGCCTCCGGAAGAACCGAGCGGCACGCTCTCAGTAGAACCGGACGGGTGCGGCCCGTGACAGCCGTCGAACGAGTGGCCCGTGCGAACGGGCAAGCGGGGTGGTACCGCGGAACGCCGGACGGCGTCTCGTCCCCGTGTGGGTGACCGGTGCGGGAGCCGGTCGTCCGTACGCGAGCGACGAACCGAGGAGCACCCCGATGTACCCCCAGGCCCAGCTTGGCGACGGCGCAGGAGTTCCGTCGCAGCCGTCGTTCCCCGCGCTGGAGAAGCAGGTCCTCGCCTACTGGGAGAGCGACCGCACGTTCCAGGCGACGATCGACGCGCGTCCCGCGGGCGAGAAGGGCGAAAACGAGTACGTCTTCTACGACGGCCCGCCCTTCGCCAACGGCCTGCCGCACTACGGCCACCTGCTCACCGGGTACGTCAAGGACCTGGTGCCGCGCTACCAGACCATGAAGGGGCGCAAGGTCGAGCGCCGCTTCGGCTGGGACACCCACGGCCTGCCCGCCGAGCTCGAAGCCATGCGCCAGCTCGGCATCACCGAGACGTCCGAGATCGAAGAGATGGGCATCGCGAAGTTCAACGCGGCTTCGCAGGAGTCCGTCCTCCGCTACACCGACGAGTGGCGCGAGTACGTCACCCGCCAGGCCCGCTGGGTCGACTTCGACAACGACTACAAGACCCTCGACGTCACCTACATGGAGTCGGTGCTGTGGGCGTTCAAACGCCTGTGGGACAAGGGACTCGTCTACGAGGGCTACCGCGTCCTGCCGTACTGCTGGCGTGACGCGACGCCGCTGTCCAACCACGAGCTGGGCATGGACTCCGACGTCTACCGCAACCGCCAGGACCCGGCCGTCACGGTCGGGTTCCGCATGGAGGGCAACGGCAACGACCTCGACGGCACCTATCTGCTGATCTGGACGACGACGCCGTGGACGCTGCCGTCCAACCTCGCCACGGCCGTGCACCCGGACGTCCAGTACGTCGTCGTGGAGAGCGACGGCAAGCGGTTCCTGCTCGCCGAAGCCCGCGTTGCCGCGTACGCGCGTGAACTCGGCGAAGAGCCGACGGTCGTCGCGCACTACACCGGCACGCAACTGCTCGGAACCCGTTACGCACCACCGTTCCCGTACTTCACCGGCACCGAGAACGCCCACCAGGTGCTGGCCGCCGACTACGTCACCACCGACGACGGCACCGGGATCGTCCACATCGCCCCCGCCTACGGCGCCGACGACAAGCTCGTCACCGACGCCGCCGGCATCCCGCCGGTCACCCCGGTCGACGCGCACGGCAAGTTCGACGCCACCGTGCCCGACTACGAGGGCCAGCAGGTCTTCGACGCCAACCCGAACATCGTGCGGGACCTCAAGAACGGCACGGGATCCGCGGCGCGGCAGGGCGCGGTCCTGCTGCGGCACGAGACCTACGACCACTCGTACCCGCACTGCTGGCGCTGCCGGAACCCGCTGATCTACCGCGCCGTCTCGTCGTGGTTCGTCGCGGTGACGCAGTTCAAGGACCGGATGGTCGAGCTGAACCAGCAGATCACCTGGTACCCGGAGAACGTCAAGGACGGCCAGTTCGGCAAGTGGCTGGAAAACGCCATCGACTGGTCGATCTCCCGCAACCGGTACTTCGGCACGCCGATCCCGGTGTGGCAGTCGGACAACCCGGAGTACCCGCGCACGGACGTCTACGGCTCGCTCGACGAGCTCGAGGCGGACTTCGGCGTGCGGCTGGACAACCTGCACCGGCCCTACATCGACGAGCTGACCCGGCCGAACCCCGACGACCCGACCGGGAAGTCGACCATGCGCCGCGTCCCGGACGTCCTCGACGTCTGGTTCGACTCGGGCTCGATGCCCTACGCCCAGGTGCACTACCCGTTCGAGAACGCCGAGTGGTTCGAGCACCACTACCCGAGCGACTTCATCGTCGAGTACATCGGGCAGACCCGCGGCTGGTTCTACCTGCTGCACGTGCTCGCCACGGCGCTGTTCGACCGGCCGGCGTTCCGCACCTGCGTCTCGCACGGCATCGTGCTGGGCTCCGACGGCGCGAAGATGTCGAAGTCGCTGCGCAACTACCCGGACGTCAACGAGGTCTTCGAGCGCGACGGCTCCGACGCCATGCGCTGGTACCTGATGGCGAGCCCGATCCTGCGCGGCGGCAACCTCGTCGTCACCGACAAGGGCATCCGCGACGCCGTCCGCCAGGCCGTGCTGCCGCTGTGGAACTCCTACTACTTCCTCGCGCTGTACGCGAACGCCGAGGGCGTGGCAGGCCAGTGGCGCACGGACTCGCCGAACGTGCTCGACCGGTACGTCCTGGCGAAGACGCACGAGCTGGTCACCGACGTCGAGTACGCGATGGACCACTACGACGTCGCGGGCGCGTGCCAGACCGTCCGGGACTTCCTCGAGGTCCTGACGAACTGGTACGTGCGCCGCTCCCGCGACCGCTTCTGGGCGGGCGACAAGGACGCGATCGACACGCTGCACACCGTGCTGGAGGTGACGTCGCGGGTCGCGGCGCCGCTGCTGCCGCTGACCACCGAGGTCGTCTGGCGCGGGCTCACCGGCGGCCGTTCGGTGCACCTGACCGACTGGCCGAACGCCAACGACCTGCCCGCGGACGCGGCGCTCGTCACGGCGATGGACCGGGTGCGGCAGGTGGCGTCGTCGGCGCTGTCGCTGCGGAAGGCGAACAAGCTGCGCGTGCGGCTGCCGCTGTCGTCGCTGGTCGTGGCGGCCGCCGACGCCGACTCGATGGCGCCGTTCGCCGACATCCTCCGCGACGAGGTGAACGTCAAGGCGGTCGAGCTGACCACCGACGTCGCCGCGCACGGCGGGTTCGAGGTCGCGGTGAACGCCCGCGCCGCCGGGCCGCGCCTGGGCAAGGACGTCCAGACCGTGATCAAGGCCGTCAAGGCGGGGGACTGGTCGTTCCAGGGCGGGGCCGTGGTCGCCGCCGGGATCGCGCTGCAGGAAGGCGAGTTCGAGCGCCGGCTGGTCGCCAAGGGCGGCGGCGCGGCGGCGGAGCTGCCCGGCGGGTCCGGGCTGGTCCTGATCGACACGCAGGTGACGCCGGAGCTGGCGGCCGAGGGCCTGGTCCGCGACCTGGTCCGGGTCGTGCAGCAGGCGCGCCGCGACGCCGGGCTCGACGTCGCCGACCGGATCGACCTCACCGTCGACGGGCCCGCCGACGTCGTGGAAGCGGCCCGGGCGCACGAGGAGTTCCTCGCTTCGGAGACGTTGGCGACGTCGGTGACCCACGGCCCGGCCGGCGAAGGCTTCGCCGGCACGGTCGGCGACGGCACGAAAGTCACGGTCTCGGTAACCAAGGCGTGAATTGTCGCGGGTGGCCGGTAGGGTGCAGACTCGACCGGCCACCCGCGGGTGGCTCCTTGGGGGAGGGGACCGGAATGAGCCCTGGCAAGAGACGCGGCATCCTGATCGGCGGCGCGCTGCTGGTCGTCGTGGTCGTGGTGGCGGCGTTCTTCCTGCTGAACAGCGGGAGTTCGACGCCGGAAGCGGCCACCGGGGAAACGGCCGTGGAGAAGCCCGGCGCGCTCGACCCGAACTCGGCGATCACCGAGTACCTGCAGGACATTTCCGAGAACAACCCCGACGCGGCGGGCCGGCTGACCGACGACAACGCGGCCGCCGCGGTGGCGCTGCGGGCCACGCGGAACGCGCTGAACCCGAAGTCGGTGGCCGCCAAGCTGACCACGCTGCAGCCGACCCCGGCCGGGGCGAAGCAGACAGGCGGCACGTTCAGCCTGTCGTGGACGCTGAAGCCGGGCGAGGCCTGGACCTACGACGTACCGTTCGAGCTGAGGCAGAACGGCGGGAAGTGGCTGGTGCACTGGGCGCCGTCGCTGCTGCACCCGAAGCTCGAGGCGGGCCAGCGGCTGGTCATCAGCACGGCCGCGCAGGACGCCACCGCGGTCGCCGACCGCGACGGCAAGCCGCTGCTCGTCAGCGGGTCCGGCGGCGTGCGGCCGGTGGACGGCAACCCGGCGCCGCTGCTGCGCTCGGCACTCGCCGGGCAGGTCACGGCCGCGGCCGGCGGGGGCTTCGCCGTCGAACGCGTCGATTCCGGTGGCAAGAGCGTCGAGCGGCTCTACGGGAAGGTGTCCGGCGACGCGGCGAAGCCGCTCGTGGCGAGCCTGAGCCTGGCCGCGCAGAACGCCGCCCAGGCCGCGGTCGACGGCTACCGGGGCTCGGCGATGCTCGTCGCCCTCGACACGGGTTCGGGGGACATCCTCGCCGTCGCGCAGAACGCCGCCGCCGGCAACACGCCCAAGGCGCTCAACGGCCTGTACGAGCCGGGGTCGTCGTTCAAGATCGCGACGTCGGTGGCGGCGGTCCAGCAGAGCGGGCTGACCGCGGCGTCGCCGGTCGACTGCCCCGGCGTCGCGACGATCGGCACGCGCACGGTCAAGAACGAGGGCTTCGAGCTGGGCGCGACGAACCTGCAGACGGCGTTCGCGCGCTCCTGCAACACGACGTTCGGGCAGCTGGCGCTCGCCCTGCCCGCGGACGGGCTGAAGAAGGCGGCCGACGAACTGGGCCTCAACGCCGACTACGAGATCCCGGGGATCAACACCGAGCTGGGCAAGGTCGAGCCGGCGGCGAGCAAGGACGAGCAGGTCGAGGACGGCTTCGGCCAGGGCCGCATCCAGGCCAGTGCCCTCGGCGGCACGCTGATGGCCGCCACGGTCGCCACCGGCAAGGCGATCACGCCCCGGCTGTGGCACGACCTCGACACGACGGTGGTCAAGGGCTACTCGCCGCCCCCGTCGTCGGTGCTCGGCGAAGTCCGCAAGATGATGCGCGCGGTGGTGACCAGCGGCACCGGCCACGCGGCCGCGTCGGCGGGCAACGTCTTCGGCAAGACGGGCACCGCCCAGTTCGGCGACGGATCGAACGCGACGGGCTGGTTCGTCGGCTACCGCGGGACCATCGCCTTCGCGGTGGTCCTGGAGAACTCCAACGACTCGGGCCCGGCCGTCCAGCTGGCCGCCAAGTTCCTCAAGGCCCTCTGACCGGCCGACACGCGCACCCCGCCGGACGACACGCGTACACCGCCGGACGACACGCCGCAGCCCGCGCTGGTCGTCGTGTCGTCCGTCCAGGTACGCGTGTCGTCCAGCTGGGTACGCGTGTCGTCCAGCCGGGTACGTGTGTCGGCCGGCTGGGTACGACGGTTCGGCCGTGGCCGACGGGTCGGGGCCGTAGCGTGGGGGGATGGAGACGATCGCGCTGGCCGAGGTGGCCGCGGTGCTCGCCGACCCGAGCCGGGCCACCATGTGCCTCGTGCTGCTGGACGGGCGGGCCTGGACCGTCGGCGAGCTCGCGAAAGCGGCCGGGATCGCGCTCTCCACGGCCAGCGAGCACGTCACCCGGCTGGTCGGCGCCGGCTTCGTCGTCCGGGTCAAGCAGGGGCGGGCCAGCTACGTCCGGATCGCGAACCCGCGCGTCGCCGAGCTGATCGAACACCTGGCCCAGCACGCCGAACACCGGCCCGTGACCGGCCTGAAGGCGTCGGTGCGGGCGCGGCGGCTCGGGTTCGCGCGGACCTGCTACGACCACCTCGCCGGCGAGCTCGGCGTCGCTCTCCGCGACGGCATGCTCGCCACCGGCCTGGTCGGGACCACCGACGGGCTGGCGCTCACCCCGCGCGGCCGCGTGGTGCTGGCCGACCTCGGCGTGCCGGTCGCCGCCGGGCGGCGGCCGCTGCTGCGTGACTGTCTGGATTGGACGGAGCGCCGCGACCACCTCGCCGGCGCCCTGCCCGCCGCGCTGCTCGACCGGGCGGTCGACGCCGGCTGGGTGGCCAGGGACGGCCACCGCGCGATCCGGGTGCTGCCGGCGGCGGGGGAGCCGTTCGCCGCGCTCGGTGTCGATCTCGACGCGCTCGGTGGTGTGCCTGCGCCTTAACACATCGGGTGCCCGGCGCCGGGCAGCGGTACACGAACGAGTTAATCCTCGCGCCTCACTATTCTGAGGGCCCACGGCACTCGGGAGGAGGCGGCATGGACCAGCTTCCCGTGCTGCTCGGCGTCGGCGGCGTCGTGCTCCTCGCCTCCGTGCTGGCCGTGCGCGTCTCGATCCGGCTGGGCCTGCCCTCGCTGCTGCTGTACCTGGGGATCGGCGTCCTGCTGGGCGAAGCCGGCTTCGGCATCCGGTTCGACAATCCCGACCTGACCCAGTCGCTCGGTCTCGCCGCGCTCGTCATGATCCTCGCCGAAGGTGGCCTGACCACCCGGTGGTCGGCGGTGAAACCCGCGCTGGGCCGCGGAATCGCACTGTCCACAGTGGCCGTCGTGGTGAGCGTCGCGGCCACCGGCGCGGCCCTGCACTGGCTGCTGGGCCTCGACTGGCGGCTGGCGCTGCTGTGGGGTGCGGTGCTCGCCTCGACCGACGCGGCCGCGGTGTTCTCCGTGCTGCGCACGGCCGGGATCGGCAAACGGCTCACCGGCGCGCTCGAACTCGAGTCGGGGATCAACGACGCGCCGGCCTACATCGCCGTCGTGGTGCTGGCCGAAGGCACCACTGTGGACTGGACGCTGCCGCTGCTGGTGGTCTACGAGCTGACGGCGGGCCTGGTCATCGGCCTCGCCTTCGGCTGGCTCGGCGGCTTCGCGCTGCGCCGGGCCGCGCTGCCGGCGACCGGTCTCTACCCGCTCGCGACGGTCGCGGTGTGCGTCGTGGCGTATTCGTCCGGGCAGCTGCTGCACGCGTCCGGGCTGCTCGCCACCTACGTCGCCGCGCTGGTGCTCGGCAACTCGCGGCTGCCGCACCGGTCGGACACGCTCTCGTTCGCCGAGGGACTCGGGTGGCTGGCGCAGATCGGCCTGTTCGTGCTGCTCGGGCTGTTCGCCTCGCCGGGCCGGCTGCTCGACGCGATCGTGCCGGGCCTGGTCGCCGGCGCCGTCGTCCTGCTGCTGGCGCGGCCGGTCTCGGTCGTGCTGTCGATGCTGCCGTTCCGGCTGCCGTGGCGGGAACAGGCGTTCCTGTCGTGGGCCGGGCTGCGCGGCGCCGTGCCGATCGTGCTCGCGATGATCCCGCTGTCGCAGGGCCTGCCGGGCGCCCAGCGGCTGGTCGACGCGGTGTTCGTGCTGGTCATCGTGCTGACGCTGGTGCAGGGGGCGACGCTCGGCCCGCTCGCGCGCCTGCTCGGGCTCGCGAAGAAGTCCGAGGCGCACGAGATCGAGGTCGACTCCGCGCCGCTGGACGAACTGGGCGCCGAGCTGCTGCAGGTGCGCATCCAGCCCGGGTCGAAGATGCACGGCGTGTACCTGTCGGAGCTGCGGCTGCCCGTCGGGGCGACGATCAGCCTGGTCGTGCGCGGCGGCGCCGGCTTCACCCCGCAGAAGACCAGCCGGCTGCAGGAGCACGACCAGCTGCTGGTGGTCACGACGAGCGCCGTCCGCGACGCCGTCGAACGCCGGTTGCGCGCCGTCGACCGGGCCGGGCGCCTGGCTCGCTGGAAGGGCGAGTCCGGCCGGTAATTCACGAACAGTCTTCCCAACAGTCCCTCTTTTGGCTTAACGTGCGCTCGATCGAGTGAACTTGACGCCCAAGGAGTGCACGTGGTGAACCTGTTCCTGCGGGCGGCGGGCCTGGCCGCCGCGGTCACCGCGGCCGTGGGACTCGCCGCCGCCCCGGCGTCCGCCGCGGCGTTTCCGGCGTTGGCGTGGCCATTCGACGCGGGCCAGCAGGTCTACTCGGCGGGTGTCCATTCCGACGACGGCGGCACGGGCGTCAAGAACGCCGTCGACTTCAGCCCGGCGGACGGCACGGCCCGCGCGGCGCTGGCGGGCACGGTCCGCCTGCAGCACTGCGCGGGCGGTGACTGGGTGACCGTCGATCACCCGGGTGGGTGGCGGACGGGCTACTACCACCTGGAGGGCATCCAGGTCACCGACGGTGAGCACGTCGAGGCCGGCGCAGTGCTCGGTTCGACCGGCAACGCCCTGCCCTGCGGCGGCAGCAGCACCGGCGCGCACGTCCACTTCACGCTCTGGACGCTCCCGGACGCGGCCGCGGGCGACTGGGACGGAGTCGCGTTCGCGCGGATTTCGACCACGGTCGCGGCAGCCCTGGGCGAGCCGATCGACGGCAAGACCCTGGGCGGCTGGCGACTCGCGGAGGGGGCGAAGCAGTACTCGGGCACCGCGACGCACCTCGCGGACGGCACGGTGGTCCAGCTGCCAGGCCGCTTCCGCGCGATCCCCTGACGCAACCGCCCGAACCCGCGTCACTGTCTGTGAGCGGCATCTCAGAATGTAGACGGGACTTGGCCGCCGCCGTCTTCTCGGTTACCTTCTGCCTCAGGTCATGAGTGCCAGCGCGAAGCCCCGGCTTGCTGGCCGGCAACCCTCCTACCGCGGTGGGGTGCCCCGGGTGAAGACCGGGCCGGTCGCGCCGTGCGACGGGCAAGCGCGGGCCCCTCGCCGGGGTCCCCCGGATCGCCGAGGAGGCACCGATGACTCTCGCCATCGACCGCACCCAGCCCGAAAACGCCGAAAGCACCGAATCCCACGGCATCCCCGCCGTCGCCGGGGCGTCGCTGCGGGTGCCGCTGGTGACGGGCGAAACCGTCGGCTACGCCAACCTCGACCACGCCGCCAGCGCGCCGTGTCTCGATGCCGTCCGGGCCAAGGTCGACGAGTTCCTGCCCTGGTACGCCAGCGTCCACCGCGGGGCAGGCTTCGCGTCGCAGGTCTCCACCAAGCTCTACGAGCGCACCCGCGACGTCCTGCGCCGCTTCGTCGACGCGCGGCGGACCGACACCGTCGTCTTCACCCGCAACACCACCGATTCCTTCAACCTGCTCGCCCGCAGCCTGCCCCGGCACACCACGGTGATCGTGTTCGACACCGAGCACCACGCCGCGCTGCTGCCGTGGCAGGGCCCGAACGTCCGGCGGATCCCGACCCCGCGCACCCGCCTCGCCGCGGTGTCCGCTGTGGACGAAGCCCTCGCGGACGCCCCGCAGGGACCGCGGCTGGTCGTCGTCACCGGAGCGTCCAATGTGACCGGTGAGCTGCTCCCGGTCGCCGAAATCGCCGCGGTGGCGCGGAAACACGGCGCCCGCGTCGCGCTCGACGCCGCCCAGCTGGCCCCGCACCGCCGGATCTCGCTGAGGGAACTGGACGTCGACTACGTCGCGCTGTCCGGCCACAAGCTGTACGCCCCCTTCGGCGCGGGCGCGCTGATCGGCCGCGCCGACTGGCTGCGCGCGGCCCGTCCGTACCTGGCCGGCGGCGGCGCCACCAAGCTCGTCACCGAAGACGCCGTCGTCTGGAACACCGGGCCGGAGCGCCACGAAGCCGGTTCGCCCAACACCGTCGGCGTGTACGCGCTCGGCGTCGCGTGCGAAACCCTCGAGCAGAACTCGGCCGCGATCGAAAACCACGAGCAGGCGCTGCTCACCCGGCTGCGCAAGGGCCTCGGAAGCATCCCGGGCTGCGCCGAGCTGCGGCTGTTCGACGCGCCGGTCGACCGGGTCGGCACGGTCAGCTTCGTCGTCGACGGCTTCGACCCGGGCTGGCTCGCCGCGGTGCTGTCCGCCGAGTACGGCATCGGCGTCCGCGACGGCGCCTTCTGCGCCCACATCGCGGCCAAGCGGCTGATCGGCGTCACCGGCGGCGACGGGCAGCAGGCGGTCCGCGTCAGCCTCGGCCTCGGCAGCACGGAGGAACACGTCGACCGCGTGCTCCTGGCCCTGCGGCAGATCGTCGCCCGCGGTGCTCGCTGGGAGTACGCGAAGGTGGCCGGCCGCTGGGCGCCGGTGGGCGACCCGCGGGAGCTGCCGCCGTTCTGCTGACCGTTAACCTGGGCCGATGGGGAGAGGGCCGCGTTTCTGGTTTCCGCCGGCACTGCTGGGGTTCGCCGAGATCGCCCTGGCCGCGGTGCAGCTGCTGTCGCGCCGCAGCCAGGCTCAGGCCGAGTCCGCGAGCCTCCTGCTCGGCCCGGCTGTCCCGCCCGGCGCGACGGAGTACAGCCGGGGCTACTTCCTGTCCCAGGACGACTTTTACGCACAGGGGCCGGGCCTGCCCGGTGAAACCGCGTGGCTGGTCGCGCTCGGCGTGGTCGTCCTCGGCACGGCCGTCTGGTACGCGCTCGCCCTGCGGCCCGTGCGCAAAGGGTGGTTCGTCCTCGGCACGATCGGCGCGCTGCTCGCCATCCCGCTGCTGGACCTGGTCGGGTCCTGGCAGTTCCGGCTCGGCGACGGCCTGCGCGGCCCGCTCCTGGCCACGCTCGGCCTGCTCGTTCTCGCCGCGTACGAACGCAGCCGGTTCGTCCTGCTGACGGCGGCCGCGTTCGCCCTGGTCGCCGTGGTGCTCTCGGCGGACATGGCGGGCATGCTGATCTCGGCGGTGATCCTGCTCGCCGCCGCCTTCATCGCCGTGCTGCGCGAGAAGCCGCGCTCGCTACCCTGACCCGATGGGGAGTTCCCGCCGGGCCTGGTTCCCGCTGGCCGCGCTGGGGTTCGCGCTGATCGTGATGGTGACCGTCGAACTGGTCCCGGACGACATCGAAGCTTCGCGGGGATACCAGCTGACCCAAGGCCTCCATGGCCTCGGCACCGGCGGGGTCGGCGGCACCGGCCTGGCGAGCGAGCAGCGTGCGGTCACCGCCGTCGCCGTCGACGTGGTCCCGCCGGCCACGCTCGGCTGGCTCGCCGGGCTCGTCAGCGTGGTGCTCGCGGTGGCCGCCTGGTACTGGTGGCAGCTGCGGCCGCCGCGTCCGGGCCGGTTCCTGTTCGGCACGCTGGGGGCGCTGGCCGCCGTCCCGCTGCTCGACCTGATCGGTTTCCTCCAGCTCCGGCTGGACGGCGACGTGCGGGGCGCCCTGCTGGCGACGTTCGGCCTGCTGCTGCTGGCCGGCTACGAGCGCAGCTGGTTCCTGGCGGCCGTCGCCGGGGTGTTCGCCCTGGTCACGACGGTGTTCCCGACCCCGGTCGCCGCGGCGCTCGTCGCGGCGGGCGTGCTGTTCGCCGCCGCGTTCGCCGTGCTCCTGCACCCGCGTCCGGACGGGCCCGCCGCGGCCTGGCCGGCGCCGTGGACAATGGACCGGTGAGCACCGAGCCCAGCCACTCCGAACCCGACACCGCCGCGCCCGCCGATGCGGTGCCCGATCCGGCCGCCGACGCGCCCGAGAACCCGGAGGTCCCGGCGAAGCCGCTGCTGCCGAAGCGGCGGGTCGGCTGGGTGTTCGCGGTCGCCGTCGTGTTCTGGGCGATCGACCTGGTGACGAAGAACCTGGTCGTGGCCAACCTGGAGGGCAAGGAGCCGGTCAAGGTCCTCGGCGGGCTGATCTACCTGCAGGTGATCCGCAACCCCGGCGCCGCGTTCTCGATGGCCACCGGCATGACGTGGGTGCTGGCCCTGGTCGCCCTCGCCGTGGTCATCGCGATCGTCTGGCTGTCGCGGCGGCTGCGTTCGATCGGCTGGGCGATCGGTCTCGGTCTCGTGCTCGCCGGCGCCACCGGCAACCTGACCGACCGCATCTTCCGCGCGCCCGGCGGGCTGCAGGGTCACGTCGTCGACTTCATTTCGGCGTTCGCCCCCAACGGCCGGGGCTTCGCGATCTTCAACATCGCCGACTCCGCGATCTGCGTCGGCGGCGCCTTGATCGTGCTGCTGTCACTGCTGGGCAAGGACTACGACGGCACGTCGACCAAGGACAAGAAGGAAGCGAAGCAGGAGGAGCAGGCGTGAGCTCCCGGATGCTCCCGGTGCCCGACGGGCTCGACGGGATGCGGGTCGACGCCGGCCTCGCCAAGCTGCTGGGGCTGTCCCGCACGGTCGTCGCCGAGCTCGCCGAGTCCGGGGACGTGCTGCTCGACGGCCGTCCCGCGGGCAAGTCCGACCGCCTCTCCGGCGGCGGCCTGCTGGAGATCACCCTGCCCGAACCGGCGAACCCGGTCGAGGTCGTCGCGCGGCCGGTCGAAGGCATGCAGATCCTGCACGACGACGACGACATCGTGGTGATCTCGAAGCCGGTCGGCGTCGCGGTGCACCCGAGCCCGGGCTGGACCGGCCCGACCGTCGTCGGCGGCCTCGCCGCGGCCGGCCTGCGCATCGCCACCTCGGGCGCGGCCGAGCGCCAGGGCGTGGTCCACCGGCTCGACGCGGGCACCACCGGCGTGATGGTGGTGGCCAAGAGCGAGCACGCCTACACCGTGCTCAAGCGCGCGTTCAAGGAACGCACGGTCGACAAGGGCTACCACGCGATCGTCCAGGGCCACCCGGACCCGATGCGCGGCACGATCGACGCCCCGATCGACCGCCACCCGCGCCACGACTACAAGTTCGCCGTCGTCCAGGGCGGCCGCCCGAGCGTGACGCACTACGAAGTCGTCGAGGCGTTCCGGGCGGCGTCGCTGGCGCACATCAAGCTCGAAACCGGGCGGACGCACCAGATCCGCGTCCACTTCTCGGCGCTGCGGCACCCCTGCGTCGGGGACCTGACCTACGGCGCCGACCCGGTCCTGGCCCGCCACCTGGGCCTGAACCGGCAGTGGCTGCACGCGAAGACCCTGGCCTTCGCCCACCCGGCGGACGGCCGCTGGGTCGAGTTCGAGTCCGAGTACCCGGACGACCTGGCGAAGGCACTCGAGATCCTGCGCGACGAAAGCTACTAGTGAGGCTTGTTCAGCCGTCGCCCGCCGCATGGCATCGCTGGTAGCCGGCGGTTTCCGCGCGGGGCGCGGCGGGCTGACCAGAACAAGCCTCAGTCTTCGATCGCCCAGGTCAGCGTGCGCTCGTCCGGCTCCGGCCGCGGGCTCCAGCGGACCGAGACCACGCGGGTGGCGTCCGGGAGGACGTACACCGTGTGGCCGCCCAGCGTCTCGCCCGGTTTGACGCCGATCTTGTGCGGCGGCCGGGACGTCAGCGACACCGGTGCCTTGCCGATCGCCTGGCCGTCGGCGGCGATCAGCTCGAGGTAGTTGTCCGGCAGCGACGCGAACGGGACCGACCCGCGGTTGGTGATCTCGGTGTGCACCACGACCGCGCGTTCGCCCTCCTCGAGGCGGTAACCGGCCGCGCTGAACAGGTAGTCGGCCGGGTCCTGGACCTCCAGGAGCTGCACCGTCAGCTGCTCACCCTCCAGACCCTGGGTCTCCATGACCTCGCCGAGCCTGCCCCGCTTGCCGGCGGCGGGCCCGCTCGGCCGGGCGGATTCGTCGCCGCGGGCCCAGGACGCCGTCTGCGGCACGCCCCAGGTGCTCACGGCCGGGTCGAGCGGCACGGGCGGCGGCGTGAACGGCGGGCGCGGCGGCTGCGGCCGGGGCGGCGGGCCCGGGTAACGCCCGGACGGCGTCCCCTGGACGGTGTACGGCCCCGAAGGCGCGCCCTGGACGGTGTACGGGCCGGAGGGGGCGCCCTGGACGTTGTAGGGCCCCGAAGGCGCACCCTGGACCGTGTACGGCCCGGAAGGCGTGCCCTGGACCGGCGGGGGCATCGGCGGGCCGGGCGGCTGCTGCGGCACGGGCTGCGAAGGCGGCGGGAACGGCTGCGGCGGCCGGTTCGCCCACGACGGCGGCGCGCCGGCGATGGCCGCGCGGAGGCCGTTCGGGTCGCTTTCGACGCCGACGAGCAGCGGGAGCCCGCTGCCGGAGAGGGCGACCAGCCGGTAGGCGACCTCGCGCGGGTCCATGCCGACCTTGGCCGCGAGCTCGTGCACGGCCGCCTTGCCGAGGTCGGCGAGCGCGGCGAGCAGGCGGGTATCCACGGGATCGGTCACGGCCACCCGAAGAACGCTACCGCCTGGCCGATCCGCGGTGCCGCAGGCCGTCCGGCCTCGGGCGAACGACCCGCGATTCTTGTCGGTGATCTCCGTTAGGGTCGGCCGTGAGCACATCAGCCGAAGCTGGGGGTCCTGCCATGACCGCGGTCACCGAACTCGCCGACGAGTTCGTCGAAGCGCTGTTCGCCGCCGATCCGCTGACGGCGGCGCTGCTGGGCGTCCGCCCGGCGGAGCCCGGTCTGCCGGACCTGTCCGCCGAAGCCGAGCGGGCGTTCCGGGCCCGGCTCGTGGCGTTCCTCGAGCGCGCCCGCGCGCTGGAGGTCGAAGGCCTTCCGGCCGAGGACCGGGTCACCCGCGAAGTCCTGATCACCACGGCGGAAGACCGCATCACCTCGATCGACAGCCGGCTGACCGAGTTCACCGTGACCGACCTGTCCATCGCGCCCGCGGCCGGCCTGCTCATGGCGCTGCCGATGACCACGGTGACGGCGGGCGAGACGGCGGAAGCCCAGCTCGGCAGGCTGGCCGCGATCCCCGCGTACCTCCGCCAGGCCGCGCGGCGGCACGCCGAAGGCATCGCGGCCGGCCTGCTTCCCCTGGCCCACCTGGTCGAGGCCGCCGTCGCGCACCTCGACCGCTACCTCGCGGACCCGGACGCCGACCCGCTGCGCCGCCAGCCCGCGCCGGACGAGGAGTTCGAGCGGCGGCGGGAGGAGCTGCTGGCCGGCGTCGTGCGGCCGGCCTTCGCCGAGTACCGCGAGTTCCTGGTCATCGAGGTCCAGCCGCACGGGCGGCCCGCGGACCGGCCCGGGCTCTCCTGGCTGCCGGACGGCGAAGGGACCTACGCCCGGCTGGCGCGGAAGCACACGACCACCGAGCTCACCCCGGAGGAGCTGCACCGGATCGGCCTCGACACCGTCGACGCGCTCGCCGCCGAGTACCGCGAGCTGGGGCGGAAGGTGTACGGCACCGACGACCTCGCCGAGATCTTCGCGCGCCTGCGCACCGACCAGGACCTGCGCTGGCGCAGTGCGGACGAGCTGCTGGAAACCGCCCGCACGGCCGTCGCCCGCGCGGCCGCGGAAGCGCCGAAGTGGTTCGGCCGGATCCCGGAGCAGCAGTGCACGGTCGAAGCGGTGCCGCCGGAGCTGGCGCCCGGCGCGCCCGCGGCGTACTACCTGCGCCCGGCCGCCGACGGCTCCCGGCCGGGGATCTACTTCGCGAACACCCACGAAGCCACCGAGCGGTTCCGGCACATGGCCGAATCGACCGCGTTCCACGAAGCCGTGCCCGGCCACCACTTCCAGCTGAGCATCGCGCAGGGGCGCACGGAGCTGCCGCTGCTGCGCCGCATCGGCATGTTCAACGCCTACATCGAGGGCTGGGGGCTCTACAGCGAGCGCCTCGCCGACGAAATGGGGCTGTACTCCGACGACATCGCCCGGTTCGGCATGCTGGCCGGGGACTCGGTGCGGGCGGGCCGGCTGGTCGTCGACACGGGCCTGCACGCGCTGGGCTGGAGCCGGCAGCAGGCGGTCGACTACCTCGCCGAGCACACGCCGATGGCGCCGCTGGAGATCGAGTCCGAGATCGACCGCTACATCGCCTGGCCGGGCCAGGCGCTCGGGTACATGGTGGGGCGGCTGGAGATCCAGCGCGCCCGGGCCGGCGCCGAGCAGCGGCTGGGCTCGCGGTTCGACGTCCGCGCGTTCCACGACCTCGTGCTCGCGGGGGGCCCGCTGCCGCTGTCGGTGCTCGCCACGGTCGTCGACGAGTGGGTGGCCGGGCACGGCGACACCGTCGACAGCCTGGCGAACGAGCTGGTCGAGCTGTCGTTCGAGCAGGAACCGCTGTACCCGTCGGTGTTCGGCCTGCCCGGCGACCACGACCGGCTGTCCGACCAGACGCGGGCGGCACAGGAGCGGTTCCGTGCGGCGTACACGGCCATCGCCGTCCGGGCGCGGGCGCTGGCCACCGACGACCTGACCCCGGAAGAAGCCGTCACGCGCGAGGTGGTGATCGCCTCCGCCGAGGTCGAGGCCGACCGGCTCGGCGCGCGGGCCACCGATCTGGCGGTCAGCGACGGGCTCACCTCGCCCGCCCTCGGGCTGCTGATGTACCTGCCCTACTACAAGCTGGACGACGAGAAAAAGGCACGCGGCTACCTGGCGCGGCTCGCCGCGATCGAGCCGTTCCTCGCCGAGCTGACCGAGCGGCAGCGCGAAAGCCTGGCCGAAGGGCTGGTACCGCCGGCGTACCTGGCCCGCGTCGGCGTCGAGTACATCGACCGCTACCTCGGCGCGCCGGACACCGACCCGCTGAAGGTGGGCACCACGGCGGCCGTCGAGGGCTTCGACGCCGAGCGCGACAGGCTGCTGGCCGAGGTCGTCCACCCGGCGTACGCGCGGTACCGGGACTTCCTGCGCACGGAGGTCGAGCCGGCCGGGCGGCCCGACACGGCCCCGGGCATTTCGCACGTGCCCGGCGGGGCCGAGCGGTACGCCGCGCTGATCCGCGCGGAGACGACCACCGAGCGCACGGCGGCCGAGCTGCACGAGACCGGGCTGGCGCTGATCGAGCAGCTCGCGGGGGAGTACCGCGAGCTGGGCGCGAAGGTGTTCGGCACCACCGACCTCGCCGAAATCTTCGAGCGCCTGCGCACCGATCCGGCGCTGCGCTGGCGGGACGGCGAGGAGCTGCTGGCCGCGGCCCGGGACGCCATCGCCCGCGCCGAAGCCGTGGCGCCGCGGTGGTTCTCGCGCATCCCGGCGGAGAAGTGCGAGGTCGCACCGGTCCCGGAGGCCGACGCGGCGAGCGGCACGATCGCCTACTACCTCCAGCCCTCACTCGACGGGACGCGTCCGGGCACGTACTACGCCAACACCCACGAAGCCGAGAAGCGGCCGCGGTTCACCAGCGAGGCGATCGCGTTCCACGAGGCCGTGCCGGGGCACCACTTCCAGCTCAGCCTGGCCCAGGAACTGCGGGACCTGCCGCTGCTGCGGCGGATCGGCATGTTCAACGCCTACGCCGAGGGCTGGGGTCTCTACGCCGAGCGGCTCGCGGACGAGATGGGCCTGTACTCCGACGACGTCTCGCGGCTCGGCATGCTGACGCAGGACTCGATGCGGGCGGGCCGGCTGGTCGTCGACACCGGCCTGCACGCGCTGGGCTGGAGCCGGCAGCAGGCGATCGACTTCCTGGTCGAGCACACGCCGATGGCGCGGCTGGAGATCGAGGCGGAGATCGACCGGTACATCGGGTGGCCGGGGCAGGCGCTGGGCTACATGGTCGGACGGCTGGAAATCCAGCGGCTGCGCGCCGAGGCCGAGCAGGCGCTCGGTGCGCGGTTCGACGTCCGCGGGTTCCACGAAGTCGTACTCGGTCACGGCATGCTGCCGCTGCCGGCGCTGGCCAAGGTGGTCACCGACTGGGTGGCGAGCCGGCTCGACACGCCCGGCCGCCTCGCCGACGAGCTGGTCGCGCTGGACTTCGAGCGGCAGCCGCTGTACCCGTCGCTGTACGGCCTGCCCGGCGACCACGGCCGGCTGCCCGATCCCGGTGCGGAGGCCGAAGCCCGCTTCCGTGCCGGCTACGCCGCGATCGCCGCGCGCGCCGAAGCCCTCGACCCCACCGGGTTGCCCGCCGACGAGCGTGTCACCCGCGAAGTCGTGCTCTCCCAGGCGAAGTCCGCCATCGACGAGATCGACTCCGGCCGCGCCGACATCTCGGTCAGCGACGGGCTCGCCGCCCCCGCGCTGCAGCTGCTGCTCTACCTGCCGCAGACGGTGCTGGACGACGAGCCGAAGGTCCGCGGCTACCTCAGCCGTCTCGCCGGCCTGGGGGAGTACCTCGACACGCTGATCGAGCGGCAGCGCGCGGCGGCGGCCGACGGACTGGTGCCGCCAGACTTCCTCGTGCGCATCGGCGTCGAGTACGTCGACCGCTACCTCGGCGCGCCGGAGAACGACCCGCTGCGGGTGACACCGCCGTACGCGCTCGAGGGGTTCGAGGCCGAACGCGATCGGTTGCTCGCCGAGGTCGTCCGGCCCGCGTACGAGCGCTATCGCGCCTTCCTGGCCGACGAACTCGCCCCGGTGGCCCGGCCCGAGACGTCGCCGGGCATCGGCGCCCTGCCGGGCGGGCCGGAGCGGTACGCCGCGCTGATCCGTCTCGAGACGACCACCGAGCACACGGCGCAGGAGCTGCACGACACCGGGCACGCGCTGATCGAGAAGCTCGCCGAGGAGTACCGCGAGCTGGGCGGAAAGCTGTTCGGCACCACGGATCTCGCCGCGATCTTCGACCGGATCCGGACCGACCCGGCGTTGCGCTGGCGGGACGGCGAGGAGCTGCTGGCCGGGGCCCGGGCCGCCGTCACCCGCGCGGAAGCCGTCGCGGGGCAGTGGTTCTCGCGGGTGCCGGAGCAGCGGTGCCAGGTCGCGCCGGTGCCGGCGGCCGACGCGGCGAGCGGCACGATCGCGTACTACCTGCGGCCGTCGCTCGACGGCACGCGTCCGGGTACCTATTACGCGAACACGTACGAGGCGGAGAAGCGGCCGCGGTTCACCAGCGAGGCGATCGCGTTCCACGAAGCCGTGCCGGGGCACCACTTCCAGCTGTGCCTCGCCCAGAGCCTCACCGGCCTGCCGCTGCTGCGCCGGGTCCTGCGCGTCACCGCCTACGCCGAGGGCTGGGGTCTCTACGCCGAGCGGCTGGCCGACGAGATGGGGTTGTACTCCGACGACGTCTCGCGGCTGGGCATGCTGACGCAGGATTCGATGCGGGCGGGGCGGCTGGTCGTCGACACGGGCCTGCACGCGCTTGGGTGGAGCCGGCAGCAGGCGGTCGACTACCTCGCCGAGCACACGCCGATGGCGCGGCTGGAGATCGAGGCGGAGATCGACCGGTACGCCGCCGACCCCGGTCAGGCGCTCGGCTACATGGTGGGGCGGCTGGAGATCCAGCGGCTGCGCGCCGAGGCCGAGCAGGCGCTGGGCGAGGCGTTCGACGTCCGCGAATTCCACGACGTCGTGCTGGGCAGCGGCACCCTGCCGCTGCCGGTGCTGTCCGGCGTCGTCGCCGACTGGGTGGCCCGGCGCCGGGACACCCCCGACAAGCTCGCCGACGAGTGCCTGGAGCTGATCTTCGAGGCGCAGCCGCTGTACCCGTCGCTGTACGGCCTGCCGGGCGCGCACGACAAGCTCGCCGACCAGACGGCGGAAGCCGCCGCGCGGTACCGCGCCGGGCTCGCCGGCATCATCGAGCGGGCGAAGGCGATCGACGCGGCCGGGCTAGCGCCGGCCGAGCGCGTCACCCGGGACGTCGTGCTCTGGCAGGCGCGCAACCGGATCGACGTGCTCGACTCCCGCCGCGCCGACATCTCGGTGAGCGACGGGCTGGCCGCGCCGGCCCTCGAGCTGCTGATCCTGCTGCCGCAGACGGTTCTCGACGACGACGCGAAGGCGCGGGGCTACCTGAGCCGGCTCGCCGCGATCGGCAGGTACCTGGACCAGCTGATCGAGCGGCAGCGGGCCGCGCTCGCCGACGGCCTGACGCCGCCGGAGTTCCTGGCGCGCATCGGCGTCGGCTACGTCGAGCGGTACCTCGCCGCGCCGGACAACGACCCGCTGAAGGTGCCGGTCCGGGGTATGGAGGCCGAGCGCGACCGGTTGCTGGCCGAGGTGGTGTGGCCGGCGTACCGGCGGTACCGGGACTTCCTGGCCGACGAGGTCGTCCCGGTGGCGCGGCCCGAGACGTCGCCGGGGATCGGCGACCTGCCGGGCGGGCCGGAGCGGTACGCGGCGCTGATCCGGGCCGAGACGACGACCGAGCGCACCGCGCAGGACCTGCACGACACGGGCCTGGCGATCATCGAGCGGCTGGCGGAGGAGTACCGCGAGCTGGGCGCCGAGGTGTTCGGCACGACCGACCTCGCGGAGATCTTCGAGCGGATCCGCACGGACCCGGCCCTGCGCTGGCGGGACGGCGACGAGCTGCTGGAGTCCGCCCGCGCGACGATCGCGCGGGCGGAAGCCGTGGCCCCGCAGTGGTTCTCGCGCGTGCCGGAGCAGCGGTGCCAGGTCGCCGCGGTCCCCGACGCGGAGGCCGAAAGCGGTTCGATCGCCTACTACATCGAGCCGTCGTTCGACGGTTCCCGCCCGGGCACGTACTACGCGAACACGCGCGAGGCGGACCAGCGGCAGCGGACGCTGAGCGAGTCGGTCGCGTTCCACGAAGCCGTGCCGGGCCACCACTTCCAGCTGGTGCTCGCCCAGCAGCTGACCGACGTGCCGTTGCTGCGCCGGATCGCCGAGTTCAACGCGTACGTGGAGGGCTGGGGCCTGTACGCCGAGCGCCTGGCGGACGAGATGGGCCTGTACTCGGACAACACGGCCCGGCTCGGCCTGCTGACCCAGGATTCGATGCGCGCGGCACGGCTGGTGGTCGACACGGGCCTGCACGCACTGGGCTGGAGCCGCAGCCGGGCGGTCGACTTCCTGGTCGAGCACACGCCGATGGCCCGCATCGAGATCGAGGCGGAGATCGACCGGTACGCGGGCCACCCGGCCCAGGCGCTCAGCTACATGGTGGGCCGCCTGGAGATCGAGCGCCTGCGCGCCGAGGCCGAGCGCGAGCTGGGCGAGGCGTTCGACATCCGCGAGTTCCACGACACGGTGCTGGGCAGCGGAGCCCTCCCGCTGCCGGTGCTGGCGGACGTGGTGGCCGCCTGGGTGGCAAGCCGCACCCCGAAGGACAGCCGGTGACAGCGCCGGCGGCCGACCCGATCCCCGCGGCCCGCCACCGGCGGGCCGCGGCCGTCGTGGCCGATGACTCGGCGGCGTGGGCCGCCCGGGACGAGGAGTGAACGTGACCTGGCTCGAGCTTGCCGATGACACCCCGTTCGGCCTGCACAACCTGCCCTACGGCGTCTTCTCCGTCGGTGGGGCGCCCGAACGGCGGGTCGGCGTGCCCGTCGGCGATCAGGTGCTCGACCTGACCGCCGCGGCCGCCGGGACCGCCGCCCCGTTCGCGCCGCTGCTCACCGCCGGTGTGCTCAACCCGCTGCTCGCCGCCGGGGCCGCCACCTGGCGCGAAGTGCGCGAAAGCGTCACCGAGTGGCTGACCGAAACCCGCTACGCCGATCAGCTGCGGCCGCACCTGGTGCCCCTGGCCGAGGTGACCACCCACCTCGCGTTCGAGGTCTCCGACTACGTCGACTTCTACTCCAGCGAGCAGCACGCCCTCAACGCCGGCCGGATCTTCCGCCCGGACGCGACCGAGCTGCCGCCCAACTGGAAGCACCTGCCGATCGGCTACCACGGCCGGGCCGGCACCGTCGTCGCGTCGGGGACGCCGGTCGTCCGGCCGCACGGGCAGCGCAAGCCGCGCAACGCCGATGCGCCGTCCTTCGGCCCGTCGCAGCGGCTGGACATCGAGGCGGAGGTCGGGTTCGTCGTCGGCACTCCGTCCACTGTGGGCACTCCGGTGTCCACAGCGGACTTCGCCGACCACGTGTTCGGCGTCTGCCTCGTCAACGACTGGTCGGCGCGCGACATCCAGGCCTGGGAGTACCAGCCGCTGGGCCCGTTCCTCGGCAAGTCGTTCGCGACGTCGGTGTCGCCGTGGATCGTCCCGCTGGCCGCGCTCGACCACGCGCGCGTCGACGGCCCGCGGCAGGACCCGGAGCCGTTCGAGTACCTGCGGACCACCGGAAAATGGGGGCTGGACCTGGCGCTGGAGATCCGGCTCAACGGCCACCTCGTGTCGAGCCCGCCGTTCGCGACCCAGTACTGGACCGCCCCGCAGCAGCTCGCGCACATGACGGTCAACGGCGCGAGCCTGCGCACGGGCGACCTGTTCGCCTCCGGCACGGTGACCGGCCCGGAGCGTGACCAGCGCGGCTCGTTCCTGGAGCTGTCCTGGGGCGGCCAGGAGCCCCTGGAGCTGCCCGGCGGCGTGACGAGGACGTTCCTCGAGGACGGCGACGAGGTGGTGATCAGCGCGACCGCGCCCGGCCCGGACGGCACGCGGATCGGCTTCGGCGAGGTGCGGGGGACGGTGGTGGCGGGCTGAAAGTGGCGGTGCCCACACCGGACGACGCCCGGCAGCGCGCATAATGACCTGCGACTAAGCGCTTGCTCACGGAAGGACGTCCATGAAGATCGGGACCGCGATCAGCTACTCCGGCGGCTTCGCCGAAAGCGTCGCCGACGTCGTCGAACTGGAGAAGGCCGGCCTCGACGTCGTCTTCGTGCCGGAGGCGTACTCGTTCGACGCGGTCAGCCAGCTCGGCTACCTGGCCGCGAGGACCGAGCGCGTCCAGCTGGCCTCCGGCATCTTCCAGATCTACACCCGCACGCCGACGCTGACCGCGATGACCGCGGCCGGCCTCGACTTCGTCTCCGACGGGCGCTTCATCCTCGGGCTCGGGGCGTCCGGCCCGCAGGTCATCGAGGGGTTCCACGGCGTGAAGTACGACGCGCCGCTGGGCCGCACCCGCGAAATCGTGGAGGTGTGCCGCCAGGTGTGGCGCCGCGAGCGCGTGGTGCACGAGGGCAAGCACTACACGATCCCGCTGCCGCCCGAGCAGGGCACCGGGCTCGGCAAGCCGCTCAAGCTGATCAACCACCCGGTCCGCGAGCGGATCCCGGTGCTGCTGGCCTCGATCGGCCCGAAGAACGTGGCACTGACGGCCGAGATCGCCGAGGGCTGGCAGCCGATCTTCTTCCACCCGGAAAAGGCGGCCGACGTCTGGGGCGCGTCCCTGGCCGAGGGCAAGGCCAAGCGCGACGCGGCACTGGGCGAGCTGGACACGTTCGTGACGGTGCCCCTGGCCATCGGCGACGACGTCGAGCCGCTGCTCGACTACGTGCGCCCGGTGCTGGCGCTGTACGTCGGCGGAATGGGCGCGCGCGGCAAGAACTTCTACAACGACCTGGCCTGCCGCTACGGCTACGAGGCCGAGGCGAAGCAGATCCAGGACCTGTACCTGGACGGCAAGAAGGAGGAAGCGGCCGCGGCGGTCCCGGTCGAGCTGCTGCGCGCGATCTCCCTGGTCGGCCCGGCGGGGTACGTGAAGGAGCGCGTGGCGGCCTTCGCCGAGGCGGGCGCGACGACGCTGGTGGTGAACCCGCTGCAGCCGGGCCGCGAGGCTCGGGTGGCGGCGGTGTCGCAGCTCCGCGAGCTGATCGGCTGACCCGCCGGGCCGCCCGCCGCCGGGCCCGCAACCCCGCCCGCTGCCGGGACTGCGGCTCGTGCGGCGGCGGTATCGCGCCCGCGATCCGAGCCGCCGGCCCGCCCCACTCCGCCGCAGACGCCCCAAGGCCGCGAGTGACTGGTCCGCGACCTCGGGCCGCCGCGGGGCAGGCCGGCCGCCCCGCCACAGACGCCCCAAGGTCGCGAGCGACTTATCCGCGACCTCGGGCCGCCGCGTGTCAGGCCGGCCCGCCCCACCTCGCCGCAGACGCCCCAAGGTCGCGAGCGACTTATCCGCGACCTTGGGCCGCCGCGTGTCAGGCCGGGCCGCCTCACCTCGCCGTAGAGGCCCCAAGGTCGCGAGCGACTTATCCGCGACCTTGGGCCGCCGCGTGTCAGGCCGGGCCGGCGTAGACCGCCACCCGCGTCGCGGCCAGGCCCGCTCCGTCGTACGTTCCGTCGCTCGTGATCAACCTCAGCTCCGGGCCCGGTCCCTCCGGCGCCACCAGCGTGCTGTCCGGCTCGTTCGGCGGGAACACCGCCGTCCTGCGGACCGTGAACCGGGACTCGCGGCCCGTCGCGTCGCGGACCGTGATCGTCGCTCCCGGCTTCAGCCTGCCCAAGCGCGCGAAGGCGCCGGGTGCGTAGCCGAAGCCCGAGTGCGCCGACAGCACCGCCACGCCGGGGGCGCCCGGTGCCGGACCGTCGGCGAACCAGCCCACGCCCTGCGCCGTGCCGGGCTGCTCGCGGCGGCCGTCGATGTGACCGAGGGCGACCAGGTGGGTCTGCGTCACACCCAGCTCCGGGATCACCAGTGCCACCGGCGGCGGGGCTCCGGCGGTTCCCGGCCGATCCGCCGCCGGGGAGATGGCGGGCGCCGGTGCGAGCACCGACGTGACGCCGAGCAGGACGCAGCCGAGCCCGGCCACGACCGCGAGCACGACGGCGGCCGGCCGCACGAGCTCGGCTCGCCGCTCGGGCCGTTGACGGTCTTTTCCCTGCTCCACGCCGGTTCCGATGTCCGGTTAGTCGCGGCGGGCGAGCTGGCGTTACCGAATCGTGTCCAGTGCCACGTCGGTTCACTCGATCGGGTTATCTCACTGTGACCTTCGCGGCAGGACCGCACCTCCGGAGGGCCTCATTCGCGGAAATGTCCGGCACCGGCCGGTGAGATCCGACATCATTGCTGGTTTCAAACCGTCGGACTGGGGATATTCACCAGCGGAAGTGAGGTGCGCCGAGCAGTGCGAAACGGAAAAGAGCCCGCGGTGGCGGTGCTGGACGTCGGTTCGTTCAGCGCCCGGCTGGTCGTGGTGCCGGTGTCGGGCTCGCCGCGCGAACCGCTGGTCAACCACCAGACGCGGCTGCGCCTGGACCGCGAGCTCGACGTCCACGGCCGCCTCTCCGACCGCGGCATCGAGGCCGTCACGGCCGCCGTCGCGGCCGGCATGACCACCGCGTACCGCCACGGCGTCAGCGACGTCTACCCGCTCGCGACGTCCTCGATCCGGGACGCGGCCAACGCGGCCGACGTCGTCCGGCACGTCGCCGGGGAAACCGGTGTCGAACTGCGGTTCCTCTCCGGCCGGTGCGAGGCCGAACTGACCTACGTGGCCGCCCGGCGCTGGTACGAGAACGAGCCCGGGCCGATGCTCGTGCTCGACATCGGCGGCGGCACGGTCGAACTGGCCGCCGGCTCCGGCAAAAAAGCCACCTTCGCGCGCTCTCTGCCGCTGGGCGCGCGCTCGATGACGCGGGACTGGCTGCCGTCCGAGCGCGTGTCGAACAAGCAGGTCAAGGCGCTGCGCGCGCACGCCCTCGACGTCGTGACCACCACGCTGGGCGCCGCCGACGTCGAAGACCCGCGGGTCGTCGGCTGCTCGAAAGTGCTGCAGCAGCTCGCCCGGCTGGCCGGTGCCCGCCCCGGCAAGTGCAAGGAACTGCGGCTCGACGACCTCCGCGCGTGGATCCCGCGGCTGGCCGCGCTGCCGCCGTCGAAGCGGGCGGAACTGCCGGGCATCTCCCGCAGCCGCGCCCACCAGGCCCTGGCCGGCGCGATCGTCGCGGAGGCCCTGCTGACGGTCGCCGGGGGCAAGGTGACGATCTGCCCGTGGTCGACCCGCGACGGCCTGCTGCTCACCCTGCAGGACAAGGCGCGGGCGGCGGGCAAGCGCGCGGCCTGATCCCCTGGCCGACGCCGGGAAAACCGGGTATCCCGGAAAGCATGAGCGAGCAGCAGCAGCGCCTCCACGGCCGCGACGACGAAGACGAAGAGCTCCCGAAGCTCCCGACCCCCGGCAAGCTGACGCACGACGTGCCGACGGCTCCGGACCCGGACGTGAGCCCGGGCGGGACCGAGGAAGTCCCGGCCCCACCCGGACGCGACGCCGCTAGCGACCTTCCTCGGTGATCGGGTTGGACGGCTCCGCGTACTGACGCACCGATTCCGAGTCCCGCCGCATCGGGGCGCGGCCCGGCGGCTGCTTCGGCGGCTCGCCCGCGTCGATCTTCGGGACGGCGTAGCGCTGCGGCTCCGCGGTGATCGTGATGCGCTCGCCGTGGTGCAGCACTTCCAGTGGCTCCCCGGCGACCACGTGGTAGGTGGCCTGGTCCGGATCGATCTCGACCTGGAACCGGGTGCCGCGGAACATCAGGCGGAAGGTGATCCGCCCCAGCTGCGGCGGCAGCCGCGGCGCGAAGGCCAGGGTCCCGCCGTGGTCGCGCAGGCCGCCGAAGCCGGCGACGGCGCCCTGCCACGCGCCGGCCAGCGACGCCATGTGCAGGCCGTTGCGGACGTTGTTGTGCACGTCGTGCAGGTCGGTCAGGGCCGCTTCGGCGAGGTAGTCGTAGGCCAGCTCGAGGTGACCCACCTCCGCCGCGATGACCGCCTGCGTTCCCGCCGACAGCGAAGAGTCGCGCACGGTCCGTGCTTCGTAGTAGGCGAAGTTGCGGGCTTTTTCCTCCTGGCTGAACGAATCGCCGCACAGGTGCAGCGCCAGCACCAGGTCCGCCTGCTTGACGACCTGCTTGCGGTAGAGGTCGAAGTACGGGAAGTGCAGCAGCAGCGGGTACTGCGCCGGGTCGGTGCCCTCGTAGTCCCACTCGTCGTGCTCGAGGAAGCCTTCCGACTGCGGGTGCACGCCGAGTTCCCGGTCGTAGGGCAGGAACATCGCCGCCGCGGCCGCGCGCCAGGAGTCCAGCTCGACCGTGTCGACGCCGAACCGCGCCGCCACGTCCGGGTGCCGCTCGCACGACTCCGCCGCCGCCTGCAGGTTCCGCCGCGCCATCAGGTTCGTGTAGACGTTGTTGTCCGCCACCGCCGAGTACTCGTCCGGTCCGGTGACGCCGTCGATGCGGAACGCGCCGTGCCGGTCGTGGTGGCCCAGCGAAGCCCACAGCCGCGCGGTTTCCAGCAGCAGCTCGGTGCCGTAGTCGCGCTCGAACTCCTCGTCGCCGGTCGCGTTGAGGTAGCGCACGACGGCGTCGGCGATGTCCGCGCTGACGTGGAACGCCGCCGTGCCCGCCGGCCAGTACGCCGAGCACTCGGCGCCGTTGATCGACCGCCACGGGAAGGCGGCACCGCGCAACCCCAGCTGGTGCGCGCGTTCCCGCGCTTTGTCCATTGTGGAGTGCCGCCAGCGCAGGGCGTCGCGCGCCGCGTCCGGGACGGTGTAGGTGAGCACCGGCAGGACGAAGGACTCGGTGTCCCAGAAGGCGTGCCCGTCGTAGCCGGGCCCGGTCAGCCCCTTGCCGGCGATGGCGCGGCTTTCGCCGCGGGCCCCGGCCTGGAGGATGTGGAACAGGGCGAAGCGGACGGCCTGCTGCAGTTCGGGGTCGCCCTCGATCTCGATGTCCGAGGTGGCCCAGTAGTCGTCCAGGAACTCGCGCTGCTCGGTGAGCAGGCCCTTCCAGCCCGTCTGGCGGGCGCCGGCCAGCGCCGCCTCGACCTGCGAGCGCAGTGCCGGCACCGAGCGCTGCGCGGACCAGCCGTAGGCGAGGAACTTGGTGATCCGCAGCCGCCCGCCCTTCGGCACGTCGACCGCGACGGTCAGCCGGGCGAGGTCCTCCTCGGCGTGGATGCGGGCGCGGATCCCGTCGTCCACCTCGATCTTGTGGTCCATCGCCGCGGCCATCCGCAGCCCCGACCGGCGGGTCCGGTGCACCAGCACGGCGTTGTACTCCGACGCGCGGTGGAACTCGCTCACCAGCGGGGCGTTCAGCGCCGCGGCCACCCGCGGGTCGCTGGTGTCGGACTCGATCGGCTCGTTGGCCAGCAGGTCGGACTGGACGACCAGCTGCAGGTCCTCGTCGAGCGGCTCGACCTCGTAGCGGACCGCGGCGATCGCGCGCTGGGTGAAGGACACCAGCCGCTCGGTGCGCACGCGGACCCGCCGCCCGGTCGGCGACGACCACTCCGTGGTCCGGCTCAGCGTGCCCTTGCGGAAGTCCAGCACGCGGTCGTGCGCGGTGGCCGCGCCGTAGCGCATGTCGAGCGGTTCGTCCTCGACGAGCAGCCGGATGATCTTGCCGTCGGTCACGTTGACGACGGTCTGGCCCTCTTCGGGGTAGCCGTAGCCGGCCTCGGCGTAGGGGAGTTCGTGCTGCTCGTAGAACCCGTTGAGGTAGGTGCCGGGCAGCCCGCGCGGCTCGGCTTCCTCGAGGGTGCCGCGCAGCCCGATGTGGCCGTTGGACACCGCGAACGCCGATTCGGTGCGCTGCAGGGCGTCGACATCCATGCCGCGCCACCGCAGGGCCCACGGCGAGCACTCGTAGCCGTGCGCCTCGGTCATCGGTCCTCCAGGAGGTCGGCGAGGTCGTCGACGACGATGTCGGCGCCGTGGGCCTTGAGCGCGTCGGCCTGGTCGGCGCGGTTGACGCCCACGACGTACCCGAAGCCGCCGGCCTTGCCGGCCTGGACGCCGGACTGGGCGTCCTCGAAGACGGCCGCGTGCGCGGGCTCGACGCCGAGTGCCTCGGCGCCGGCCAGGAACGAGTCCGGCGCCGGCTTGCCGCGCAGGTGCCGTTCGCGGATCACGATGCCGTCGATGCGCGCCTCGACGTATTTGCTGAGGTCGGCGCCGTCGAGCACCTTGGCGCCGTTGGCCGACGACGTCACGACGGCGATCCGCAGCCCGGCGGCCTTGGCCGCTTCGAGGTAGCGCACCGAACCCGGGTACGGGTTGACGCCGCGTTCGTCGATGATCTTGAGGACCAGTTCGTTCTTGCGGTTGCCCACGCCGTTGACGGTCGGGGCGTCGACCGGGTCGTCCGGTTCGCCTTCGGGCAGCACGATCCCCCGTGAGCGCAGGAACTCCCGCACACCGTCGGCGCGCGGGCGGCCGTCCACAAAGGCCGCGTAGTCGTGGTCGGTGAACTCCGCGAACCCGGCGCCGTCGCGGGCGCGGAGGAATTCGTCGAACGTCCGCTTCCAGGCCTCGCGGTGGAGGATCGCCGTGCCGGTCAGGACTCCGTCGAGGTCGAACAGGCAGGCGGTGATGGTCTCGGGCAATCCCGTCATGCCCGCACGCTACCGGTCTTCGGCGTCGGCCACAGTTTGTTCGGGGGTCCGGGTGGCGGAGCCCCCGGCTCGGGGCGGAGCCCCGGTTGTCACAGTTTGTTCGGGGTGGGGCCGCACGCGGTGGATGAGTTCGTGGACCGTCGCGTCCGCCAGGCGGTACCGCACCACCCGGCCGGTGCGTTGCGGCGTGACCAGCCCGTGCGCCCGCAGCAGCCGCAGGGCCTGCGACACCGCAGTGTCGGTCATGCCGGTCGCCGCGGCGAGGTCGGTGACGCTGATCTCGCGGCCGTAGTGGATGCAGACCAGCAGTGCGAGCCGGGAGGGGTCGGCGACCACGGAGAAGCGCCGGGCCCATTCGTCGATGACGGCGCGGTCGCCCAGCCCGTCGACCGCCGCCGCGACGCGTTCCGGGTCGATCAGCTTGCGGTCGGTGTCCACCCCCGGATGATTCCACCCGCGGTCCGGGCGGACCACCGGTGGCCTGGGTCACGCCGCGCTTGACGCTCGCCGTTGGGCGAGCGAGGCTGGCATTAAGACAGCTGTCATAATCGAGGAGCCCGCATGACCGACGTCGAAGCCCCGGTCCGTTCGAAGACCATCACGTGGCAGGACCCGCTGGAGACGGCTCGGCTGGGCGCCGCGATGTCCGGCCTGGAGTACATGCGCGCGATCGCCGAGGGCCGCCTCCCGGGCGCGCCGATCGCCGCGCACTTCGGCATGCGCTGGGAAAGCGTCGAACCGGGCGAGGTCGTCGCGGTCATCGAGCCGGACGAGTCGCTGTACAACCCGATCGGCATGGTCCACGGCGGCGTGGCGGCCACGATGCTGGATTCGGTCGTCGGCTGCGCGGTGCACACGACGCTCCCCGCGGGTGTCGGCTACGCGTCGGTGGAGCTGAAGGTGAGCTACCTCCGGGCGATCCACGCGGGCCGCGGTGAAATCCGCGCGACGGGCCGCGTGGTGAAGGAAGGCTCCCGGATCGCCTTCGCGGAGGGGGAGGTCCGCGACGCCGAGGGGAAACTGCTGGCCACGGCGTCGGGAACCTGCGTCATCACGCGCTGAGCGCCGACGGGAACCGGCGGTGCGGCCGATCGGGTACTTCGTCCGCTCAGGTGATCAGCGCGGCGGCCGGACGCGCCTCGCGCGGATCGCCTCGCCGCCGCCGAACCGGCCGATGACCGACGCCAGCAGGACGCGCGCGTCCTCGACCCGTTCCGCGCCGTACTCCGCGACCAGTTCCTCCTGGAGTTCTTGCCGCAGCGCCCGCGTCGCTTCGACCGCGGCCCGCGCGTGCCCGGTCAGGTGCAGCAGTTTCGTGCGCCCGTCGGACGGGTCGGCTTCGCGGCGCAGCAGGCCGCGGCCTTCGAGGTCCGCGACCGCCTTCGACGCCGCCTGCTGCGTCACGCCCATGCGTTCGGCCAGCGCGGTGATGGACAGCGGGGCGGCCAGGACGTGCTGGATCACCACGCCGTCGGTGAAGCGCAGGTCACCGAAACCCCTATCGGCGAGCCGCCGCTGGACTTCGTCGGTCATCGCCCAGCCCGCGAAGAGGGCGGTCAGGGAGAGGTCGAGCCTGCTAGGATCCACAACCATGGTTGTGGAGTCTGGCAGAGTGCCGGCCGAACTGGCCGCGGCGTTCGTGCGCGTGGCGCACCGGATCGTCTGGTGCACGCTGGCGACGGTCGACCGGCGGGGCAGGCCGCGTTCCCGGGTCGTCCACCCGATCTGGGAGCACACCCCGGACGGCCTGGTCGGCCGGCTCTTCACCCGGCCGACGCCGGTGAAGCTCGCCCACCTGGCGGCGACGCCGTACGTGTCGTGCTCGTACTGGGACCCGCAGCACGAGGTGGCGGTGGCGGAGTGCCGGGCGGAGTTCGAGGACGACGAAGAAACCCGCAGATATCTGTGGGACCTCTTCGCGTCGACGCCGGAGCCGCTGGGCTACGACCCCAAGATCCTCGGCGGCGAGGACCACCGCGACCCGAAGATCACCGTGCTGCGCTTGACGCCCTGGCGGCTCTCGACCGGCGGCGAAGCCTGGCGCGCGGCTTAGGCGGCGCCCACGCGGCGGTCGAAGACCAGGCCTTCGGCCGCCCGCAGCCCGACGCTGATCGCCCCGGTCAGCACCGCGTCCTCGCCCAGTTCGCCCTGCACCACCTTGGGCACCAGCGGCGTGAACGCGCGCAACGCCCGGTCGATCGGCTCCAGCAGCAGGTCCGCGGCCGTGCCCATGCCGCCGCCCAGCACGATCAGTTCGGGGTCGATCACCGCCGCCACCGAAGCGACCGTGTACGCGAGCCGGTCGGCTTCCGTTTCCACCGCACGCCGGGCCAAGTCGTCGCCTTCACGGGCCAGGCGGAAGACCTCGCGGGCCGACTTCGCCGTGCCCAGGCCGAGTTCCCGAGCGCCCTGGACGACCGACTGGGCCGCCGTCGCCTCTTCGAGGTGGCCGCGCGCCGGCGGGGTGGCGGGCTCGTCGGCCGCGCGGGTGCGGCCGTACGGGAGGTAGCCGATCTCGCCCGCCGCGCCGGTGGCGCCGCGGAACACCCGGCCGTCGACCATCAGGCCCATGCCGACGCCGGTGCCGATCGTGATGCAGCCGAACACCGACGCGCCGCGCGCGGCGCCGCTCTCCCACTCGCCGACGGCGGTGAGGTTGGCGTCGTTCTCCACCATCAGGTCCGGGCCCAGCGCGGCTTCGAGGTCGTCGATCAGCCCCGGGCGGCCCCAGCCGGGCAGGTTCGGCGCGTGCCGGAAGCACCGCTTCTCCGGATCGGCGACGCCGGGGGAGCCGACCACGCGGACAACGATGTCGCCGCTCGAAAGACCGGCCTCCGCGACCGCCGCGGCCGCGATCTTCCCGACCGCCGTGACCAGCGCCGCGCCCGAGCGCGCCGTGTTGCGCTCGTCGCGGCGCGCCACCAGCGTGCGGCCGAGGTCCGACACCGCGACCCGCAGGTGCTCGCGGCCGATGTCGACGCCCAGCACGTACCCCGCGGTCGGGTCGGCCTCGTACAGCACGGCCGAGCGCCCGGTGCCGGTCGAGGTCTGCCCGGTCGGCCGCGCCAGGCCGGCGGCCTCCAGCGCGAGCAGCGCCTGGCTGACCGTCGGCTTCGACAGCCCGGTGTCCTTCGCCACCTGCGGCCGGGTCGCCGGCCCGCCGCGGCGCAGCAGGTCGAGCACCGCCCGCTGGTTGATCTTGCGCATCCCGGCGGGGGTACCGACCGTGGGGATTTCTACGCCGGCCACCCGTGCCCGCCTCCTGTCGTTCTCGTTGTGCCTGCCACGCTAGCCGCCCCGGCCCGGATGCCGCCGGAATACCCGCCTTCCGCGGCCCGTTGTCCGGATCATGAGCACTCCGGGACGCGGCCGGGTCCGCGTGGCACAGGGCGCGAAGCGGGTACGGGTGTTCCTCGGCGGGCAGCTCGTCGCGGACACGGTGCACCCCCTCCTGGTGTGGGAAGTTCCGTACTACCCCACGTACTACCTCCCCCGCGCGGACGTCGTGAACGGGGTGCTCACCCCCTCCGGCCGGACGGCGCACTCGCCGAGCCGCGGAGAAGCTGTTCTGTCGACGATAAAGGGTGCCGGAGCCGAGGCGGTGGACGGCGCGCTGGAGTACCCGGATTCGCCGATCGAGGAGCTGCGCGGCCACGTCCGCTTCGAGTTCGCCGCGTTCGACTGGTTCGAAGAGGACGAGCAGATCTTCACGCACCCGCGCGACCCCGGCGTCCGCGTCGACATCCTGCCGAGCTCCCGCCACGTCCGCATCGAGGTCGACGGCGTCACGGTGGCGGACTCGGTGCGGCCGCACCTGCTGTTCGAGACGGGCCTGCCGACCCGCTACTACCTGCCCCGCGTGGACGTCCGGATGGACCTGCTCTCCCGGACCGACGTGGTG
Organism: Amycolatopsis rifamycinica; assembly: GCF_000695625.1. GTDB lineage: Bacteria > Actinomycetota > Actinomycetes > Mycobacteriales > Pseudonocardiaceae > Amycolatopsis > Amycolatopsis rifamycinica. The sequence goes on along the minus strand of NZ_JMQI01000077.1, from coordinate 11,877 downwards.
ACGCACTGCCCGTACAAGGGCGCGGCCGAGCACTTCGACGTGGCCGGGCACGAAGACCTGGCCTGGAGCTACCCGACGCCGCTGCCCGAGAGCACGCGCGTCGCCGGGCTGGTGGCCTTCCTCGACGAGAAGGTGGACGTCTACGTCGACGGGGTCCGGCAGGAGCGCCCGAAGACGAAGTTCGCCTGAGCCCCGCGACCTTCGAGCGGCAGCGCGCCTCAGGATCGTATAACGACCTATACGTCAGGCCGCGTGACGGCCGTGGACCTGCCGGCGGAACGGGCGGGACCGCGGCCGGCCCGGCGCCGGGGCGTCCACAGTGGACCCGGAGGTCGCCACGCCGTCGCCGGCCGTGGCGGCCGGGCGGGGGGCGCCGCGGTCGCGGTGGTCCCGGTGCACCGCGTACAGCAGGGCCAGCCCGAGGACCACCAGCAGGTGGGTGGCCAGCCGGGCCGGCGTCACCCGGCCCGCCGTCAGGTCGCCCGCCGACAGCACCAGCAGCACGCCCACGAATCCCGTCAGCAGCGGCAGCTGGCCACCCGCCGTCCGGGGGAGGAGCGCCGCCGTCAGCAGGCCGACGCCAACCGCCAGGTTCCATGCGCCGCTTTCGTGGTCGAGGTGGACGCCGGCGTGGGCCGTCCCGAGCAGCTGCGCGAACGCCAGGCCCAGCTGGCCGATCGCCACCACCGCCAGCGCGATCCGCCGTCCCCAGTGCTCGCCGGACGGGGCCGGCGTGCGCTCGAGGATCGCCGCGGTCAGGTCCGGCACCGGCGGGGCCGGGCGCAGCAGCATCGCGCGCCGCAGCCGTTCCGCGCCGGCGAACCACGCCCGGCACTCCGCGCAGGACGTCAGATGCTCGTCGGGCGAGACCGGCTCCGCTTCGCCGTCCAACCGCGCCGAGAGCGCTTCGCGGCATTCCTCGCACCTCATGTTCCAGTAGTCGGACGGCGGATCCGGGAAGTTCCTCGTCACTGCTAAGTTCCGGATCATGACCCACCGTGAGGACGACGACCGCGTCACGGCCCTGGCCCTCTCCGCCGGCGGCGGCGACCGGCGCGCGCTCGAAGCGTGGGTCCGGGCCACGCAGGCCGACGTCTGGCGCTTCCTCGCCCACCTCACCGACGTCGCCGCCGCCGACGACCTGACGCAGGAGACCTACCTTCGCGCCTTCGGCAGCCTTCGCCGCTTCGCGGGACGCTCGTCCTCGCGGACGTGGCTGCTGTCCATCGCGCGCCGCGTCGTCGTCGACCAGATCCGGGCGGCCGGCGCGCGGCCCAAGATCGCCGACACCGACTGGGAAGCCGCCGCCGAGCGCACCCGCGACCCCGCGGCCGGTTTCGAAGACCTCGTCGAGCTGCGCCTGCTGCTCGACGGGCTGGAACCGGACCGGCGCGAGGTGCTCGTGCTGACCCAGGTGCTCGGGCTGTCCTACGCCGAGGCGGCCGACGTCTGCGGCTGCCCGGTCGGCACGGTGCGCTCCCGCGTCGCCCGCGCCCGGGAGGACCTGCTCCAGGCACGGCGCGCCCGCGGGGCCGGCTGAACCAGCCCGCTCGACCATCCGGCGCTGTGGCGGCGCACACATTCGGCGGCTTCCGCTGTCATCTCGTCACAGAGATGGGCGATCTCGACTACTCCGCGTTGACGCACCTGCCGGGGGTCCTTAGCGTGGCGCGCACCCCGCCACCACCCAGCAAGGGATCCCCGATGGCCAGTCCCACCACCGAACCCGCCGAGCCCGGGCAGGTCGGGCGCCGCCGCTTCCTGACCTACCTGGTCGCCGCGCCGACCCTCACCGTCGCCACGAAGCTCACCGCCGACGCGGTTGCGCCGGCCCGCGCCGAAGCCGTCGTGCCGACCTTGCCGCAGCCGGCGGAGATCCTCGACCTCGGCGACGTCCTGACGCTGTCCTGCGTGCCGACCGCCGGGATGCTCGTGCTCGAGATGACCGCCGACGGCCGGGCGCGGCTGCAGCTGCCGCGCGCCGAGGTCGGCCAGGGCATCACGACGGCGACCGCGATGCTGGTCGCCGAAGAGCTCGACCTGCCGCTCGACCGCGTCGACGTCGTGCTCTCCGACGCCCGCACCGAGCTGCTGTTCAACCAGCTCACCGGCGGGTCCAACACGATGCGCTCGCTGTACGACCCGGTCCGCGCCACCGCGGCGACCGCGCGCGCCCGGATGGTCGCCGCGGCCGCGGCGCAGTGGGGAACCGACGCGGCGCGACTGTCCACTCGCGACGGTGCCGTGTGGGCAGCCGACGGGCGCAGCGCCTCCTTCGGCGTCCTCGCCGGGCCGGCGTCGCGCACCGGCCTGGCCACCGGGTCCATCGCGCCGAAAGCCGAGTCGGCGCACACGCTCGTCGGGACGCCGACCGCGCGCAAGGACGCCCGCGCGATGGTCACCGGGAAGCAGGTCTACACGCTCGACCTCGACGTCCCCGGCGCGAACCCGGTGATGGTGCGCCGGCCGCCGACCATCAACGGCATGGTGCGGAAGGTCAACAACGAGGCGGCCGTCCGCGCCATGCCGGGGATCATCGACATCGCCGTCGTGAAGACCGGCGTCGCGGTGATGGCCGAGACGTTCGGCCAGGCGCTCGACGGCAAGAACGCCCTCGACGTCACGTGGGGCCCGGGCACGGTCGACGGCGAGGACGACGAGACGATCAAGACGAAGCTGCGGGCCGCCGCGCTGCCGTTCGTGGTGCCGCCGCTGCTGACCCAGTACGTCGACGGCGAGTTCGACTTCGCCTTCGCCAGCCACGCGCCGATGGAGTCGAACTCCGCCGTCGCCGACGTCCGCGAGGACAGCGCGACCATCTGGGCCGGGCTGAAGTCGCCGATCGTGGCGAAGCAGACCATCGCGCAGGAGCTGGGGCTGCCGGAGAACCGGGTCACCGTGCACGTCCAGCAGGGCGGCGGGTCCTTCGGGCGGCGGCTGTTCTTCGACGCCGCCCTCGAAGCCGCGCACATCTCGAAGGCGATGAAGAAGCCCGTCCGGCTGATGTGGAGCCGGATCGACGACATGCGCCACGGCCGCGGGCGCGCGGCGAGCTACCACCGGATCCGGGCCACCTTCGCCCTCGGCCAGGTGCTGACCTTCGAACACCGTGTCGCGAGCGTCGAAACCGACTGGAGCCACGGGCTCGGCGAGATCCTCACCGCGTTCGCGGCGAAGCTGCCCGTCGGCGGCAACCTCAGCTTCGCGCAGACGGTGTTCCTGCTGACGGTGAAGTCGCCGTACAACTTCGGCGTCACCACGCAGCTGCTCAACGAGGTGCCGCTGAAGTTCCACACCTCGGCGTGGCGGTCGGTCTACTCGGCGAACACCCGCGGTGCCGAAGAGATCATGGTCGACGAGATCGCGGCGAAGCTGGGCAAGGACCCGTACCGGTTCCGCCGTGAGTTCGTCAAGTCCGACCGCCAGCGCGCGGTGCTCGACAAGGTCGCCGAACTCGGCGAGTGGGGCAAGAAGCTGCCCGCCGGGTTCGCGCAGGGCATCGCGGTGCACGGCGAGTACAAGTCCTACACCGCCTGCCTGGTGGAGATGGACGCGCGCGATCCGAAGCACCCGCGCGTCACGAAGGCGACCATCGCGGTCGACGTCGGCAAGCCGGTGAACCCGCGCGGGATCGAGGCGCAGATGCTCGGCGGCCTGACCGACGCGATCTCGACGACGCTCACCGCGGGCCTGCACATCGACAAGGGCCTGCCGCTGGAGGGCAGCTACTCGCAGTTCCACTACGCGCGGCAGAAGAACTCGCCCACGGAGGTCACCGTGCACGTGATGCCGGCGACCGGCGACGACATCGGCGGCGCCGGCGAGCTCGGCCTGCCGGCGCCGGTGGGCGCGATCGCCAACGCCTACGCCCGGGCGACCGGGATCAAGCCCCGCAGCTTCCCGATCACCTTCCCGGTCGACTTCGACCCGTTCCCGCGCTGAGGAGAGTCACCTTGCCGAACTACACCTTCGTGGTGAACGGGAAGACCGTCACCGTCGACGCGCCCGCCGACCTGCCGATGCTGTGGGCGCTGCGCGACAAGCTCAAGGTCCGCGGGCCGAAGTACGGCTGCGGCATCAACGTCTGCAAGGCCTGCACCAGCCACCTCGACGGCGAGGCGTTCAACCCCTGCGTCACGCCGGTCTCGGAGTGCGCCGGGCGCGAGGTCACCACGATCGAGGGCCTGGCCGACGGCGACGAGCTGCACCCGGTCCAGGAGGCCTGGCTGGAGCAGGACGTCGCCCAGTGCGGCTACTGCCAGCCCGGCCAGATCATGGCGGCGGTCGCGCTGCTGAAGAAGACGAAGAACCCGACCGACGCCGACATCGACGCCATCCAGAACGTGTGCCGCTGCGGCACCTACTTCCGGATCCGGGAGGCGATCAAGAGCGCGGCCGCCAAGCTGGCCTGACCATCCGGAGCTTCCCCGTGAAAGCTCCGCCCGCGGACGCGGAGGTTCTACATAGGAATCTCCGCATCCGCGGTTCTTGTAGCAAGTTCACCCGAACGTGGTGGCCACGTTCGGGTTAGATGTCGGTCTCGGACCTCGACGAGGAGGCCGGGACCGGAGGCCACCATGCACTACCAGGCGCTTCTGTCCGGCGAGCGCGCGTCCCTGGTCGCCTCGCTGGCCGCCGAGGCCGAGCGGAGGCTGCCGGAGCTGATCGACAGCACCGTGCGGCAGATCCTCGCCGAGATGCCCGTCTACGCCGACGCGCGGTTCGTCTCGCACGCCGAACTCCGGAACTCGGTGCGCGCCAACCTCGAGCACGTGATGCGGACCCTGCGCGGTTCGGACGTCCCCGACCTCTCCCAGGCCCGCGTGACCGGCCGGGCGCGGGCCCTGCAGGGTGCGCCGCTGCCCGAGCTGCTGCGGGCCTACCGGATCGGGCTCACCGAGGTGTGGCACCGGTTCGTGGAGCTGACCGCCGTCGCGCAGGACCTGGCCGCGCTGGTCGCCGCGACGACGGCCATCTGGGCGCTGATCGACGACCTCGCCGAGGCCCTCACGACGGCCTACCGCGACACGACCGCGGAGGTCATGGTGGCGCACCAGAACCGGCGGTCGGCGCTGGTGGAGGCGCTGTTCGCGGGCGGCGCGGCGACCGAGGGCACGCTGTGGGACATCGCCCGCGTGCTCGACCTGGCCCTCGACGGCACGTTCGTCGTCGTCGCGGCGGAAACCCCGCGGCTGGGCCAGGAACCGCTGCCGCAGATCGAGGCCCGGCTGCGGGCGCTGCAGCACGCGTCGGCGTGGCGGCTGACGCCGGACCTGCAGGTCGGCGTGGTCTCCCTGCGCGACCCGGCCGCGCCCGCGGCGATCGTCGAGCTGGTCCGCGAGCACCCGGTGGGCCGGGTGGGGATGAGCCCGGTGTTCACCGGCCTCGGCAACACCGCCCGCGCGCTCCACCTGGCGAGGGTGGCGTTGTCGAGCATGACGCCGGGGACGCCGGGGCTGGTGCAGTTCACCGAGTCGCCCCTGGCCGGCCTGGTGGCCAGCGCCCCGGAGGCGTCGGTGCAGCTGGCCCACCACGTGCTCCAGCCGGTCCTGGACCTGCCGGGCGACGACCGCAACGTGCTGCTGCTGACGCTGCGCGCGTGGTTCGACTGCCAGGGGTCGACGAAGCTCACGTCGGAACGGATGTTCTGCCACCCCAACACGATCCGCCACCGCCTGAAGCGGATCACGGAGGAACTGGGCCGCTCCCTGACGAACCCCGCCGACATCGCGGAGCTGGGTGCGGCGCTGCGGGCGCTGAACCTCTTCCCGGAGGCGACCCACCTGCCGGCACCGCGCTGACGCCCGCCGGCGCGAAGGGGTGTCCGGCGAACGGCCAGCCAAGCCGATCTCGGTTGCGGTGAGGTGTCTGCTATGAGGTGGTCAGGTGGTCGTCGCTGGGCTGCTGCCCGTTGACCGTTCGGGTGGCGGTATCGGGCACTTTGCCTCCGGCCCCTTGTGCGATGTTGCCGGGACTTCTGGTGAGAGCACCGGAGTTGACTAGGTTCGCGAGGTGCTCGAGACTCATCGGCGAGTCGGTGAACGCGAGTGCGGCGGATGCTCGCAACGCGTCTTTGAGGCCTTCGGCTTGGACCTGCTCGATCTGAGTCAATCCGGCCACGAATCGCATCTCGCTTTCGCGGTCTTTCCGCAGCTTGTCGATGAGTTGCATCATGAGTTCCCGGCCCTTGTCTGCGCGCCGGAAGAAGAGAGACGCTACGCCCTGGTTCACGATGCCGGCGACCGCGGTGATGCCCGCTGGAAGAGCGTGGTCAGGGTGGACGATGCCCTGAACGACGGCGATGGCGATCAAACCGAATCCGATCACCGAGAAGGTCATGCTCAACGCGAAACTGACGGAAGCCTGGGTGAGGCCTTGGGCGTAATACTTGACCACCAGCAGGGCGTGGCCGTCGGACTGTTGCCGCACGACGTCGGCGATCTCTGAAGTTGCTCGCGAACTGGCGACGTCGATTTCGCCTCGGCTGCGGTGGACGTCCGGATCGGAGCATTCAGATTCTTCGCCGGTCGTGTCCGGTGCATCAACCGAACCCGGGGCGACGTCCCGTCCTCCCGATTTTCCTGCCGGCTCGGTGTTCAGTGGAAGGCCGAGTGTCGCGGCGATCTCCTTTTCGACGGATCGCCGTCTTGATTCGTTCTTGCGGAGCAAGAAGTTGGAGAACAAACTCGCGGCGGCACCGAGAAACCCGGCGAGTAGCGTGCCCAGCCACGGTAGGGCGGCCACCAAGGCGCTCACGATGGTCCTCCGGAGGTTGCTCGGCGCCACGGGCTGTTGTTCGGCCGTGCGTGTTTCCCATCAGTCGTCGGTCGGTTGACAGCTGTTACATACATGACCTGCGATTACCACCCTTGAGCGCGGCCTTCGGACGACGCTCGGAGGTGAGCGGAGCGATCGGTCCGGCTGGGGCCGTAGCGACCCTTCCTCGGGTGACCGGCGTCACGTGGGCCCGCTGTCACGGGCTCGCGGCCCCCGGTGTCCTGTGGCCGATCGGATGCCACACGAAGAACGGGGAAAACACCATGAGCAAGGTCTGGTTCGTCACGGGTTCGTCGCGCGGCTTGGGCCGCCGGTTCGTCGAGGCCGCCCTCGACCGTGGCGACCGGGTGGCCGCCACCGCGCGGTCCACCGCGGGCTTCGGCTCGCTCATCGCCACCTACGGCGACGCGGTGCTGCCCCTGGAGCTGGACGTGACCGACAAGGCCGCGGTCTTCGAGACCGTCAAGCGGGCCGCCGGGCACTTCGGGCGCTTGGACGTCGTCGTGAACAACGCCGGCTACGCGCAGATCGGCGCCATCGAAGAGCTCACCGAGGCCGAGCTGCGCGCCCAGCTGGAAACCAACGTCTTCGGCCCGCTGTGGGTCGTCCAGGCCGCGCTGCCCTTCCTGCGCGAACAGCGCGCCGGCCACTTCATCCAGCTGTCGTCGGCCGCGGGGCTCATCGCGATGCCGCTCGGCGGGGCGTACCACGCGTCGCGGTGGGCGATCGAAGCCCTGAGCGAGACCCTGGCCAAGGAGGTCGCGGGCTTCGGCATCAAGGTCACGATCATCGAGCCGGGCGGCTACGCCACCCGCGAGGGCAAGAACCCGGATCCCCTCGCCAACGGCCACGTCGCGGAGGCCAGCCCGGTCTACGACGGACTGCGCCGCCGGATCGCCGAGGTCGCCGCCCGGCAGCCCGCCGGCGACCCGGCGGCCGCCGCCCGGGCCCTGCTCAAGGTCGTCGACGCGGCCAACCCGCCCCTGCGGGTGCTCTTCGGCCAGGGCTTCTACCCGATGATCCAGCAGGCCTACGCGGAGCGGCTCGCCACCTGGGACGAGTGGCAGGAACTGTCCGCCGAGGCTCAAGGCGGCGCCGAAAATGTCGGTGCCCGCCGGTAGTGTGGAAAACGGGGGGCGCCCCGCGGCCGTGGGTTTGTGGCTCTGGAGTTGCGGCCGTAAGTCCGCGGGCTTGAGTCGCGGCCGTGGCTTTGGGTTCGCGGCCGTGGTTTGCGGCTCTGGGTTCGCGGCCGTGGGTCCGTGGCGCTGGAGTTGCGGCCGTGGGTTGGCGGTCGTGAGTCGCAGCCGTAGGTTCGTGCTTCGGGTTTGCGGCCTTGGGTTTGCAGCCGTGGGTTCGCGGCCGTGAGTCGTGGCCGTGGGTTCGCGCAGCCGGGCCGGCCGCCGGCCGCGGTTCACGTCGCCAGCAGCTCGCGGGTGCGGGCCTGCTCCGCCGCCGAGCCGAACGGCATCACCAGCAGCTCGGTCGCGCCCGCGTCCTCAAGGGATTTCACCTGGCGCCGCACGGTTTCCTCGTCGCCGACGAGCGCGCTGTCCGAGACCCGCTCGTAGCCGCCCCGGTCGAGGATCGTGCGGTAGGCCGGGACGTTCGCCGCCGTGCCGTAGCGCTCCTCGAGGCGGCGGCGGGCTTCGTCCACATCGGACGTCACGCAGATCAGCTGGCCGGAGACCACCCGGGACCCGGCTCCCAGCGCCGGGACCACGACCTCGGCGATCGCGCGCGGGCCCGCGAACGTCGTGATCACGCCGTCGGCCAGTTCGCCCGCCAGCCGCGTCGATTGCGGGCTCACCGAGCCGATCAGCACCGCCGGCCGCTGCGCGCCGGGCGCGTTCACCGCGCCCGCGGCCGTCAGCGACTCGCCGTGGACGTCCGCCTTTTCGCCGCGCAGCAACGGGTGCAGCGCCTGGAGGTACTCGCGCAGGTGGCGGATCGGGCGGTCGTACGAATACCCGAACTCGCCCTCGACGATGAACCGGTGGCTCAGCCCGAGGCCGAGGTGGACGGGCACCCCGGCCGCCGCCTGGGCGGTCAGCGCCTGCGCGGCCATGGTGATCGGGTGCCGCGAGTACGTCGGGACGACGCACGTGCCCAATTCGAGGCCGGGGGCGGCCGCGCCGAGCGCCGGGAGTGCCGTGAGCGCGTCCCAGCCGCCGCGTTGCGCCACCCACAGTGCGCCGTAGCCGAGCTTCGCCGCTTCGCGCGCTTGAGCCGTCATGGCGTCGAAGCCGACGCCGAGTTCGTCGATCAGGATTCCGGTGCGCATGGGTCCTCCAGGGTCAGTACGCGCGTTCGAGCTGTTTGCGGTCGAGCGCGACGGCTTCGGTGAACAGCTCCAGCGCCCGCGGCGCCACGGCGCGCAGCTGCCTCGTCGACACGGCGAGCGGCTCGAAGGCGTGCGCGACGACGTCGGCGATCAGGGCCGGCTCCGGCGGGGGAGTGCGGCCGAGGAACCCGTGCAGCACGGCTTGGAAGGCGACGACGAGGTCACGGACCGGCCGGTCGGTGCGCAGCAGGTCGTTCGCCGCCAGCAGCTCCAGGTATTCGACGAAGGCTTCCGCGTGCCGCGGGTCGAGCTTGCCGTGCAGCTTCGGCAGCAGCTTGCCGAGCGTCTCGGCGTCGTCGGCGTAGCCGGCCCGCAGCAGCGGACGGCGCAGGACGTTGGCGTACTGGATCTCCGTCAGCCGCGAAAACCGCACGGCGAGGGGATCGGCCGCGATCGCCGCGACGAGGTCTTCGAGAGCGCGGACGGATTCCCGGAGCAGGACCGCGAGGAACAGCTCCTCGCGGTTCTTCCAGTGCAGGTAGACGGTGCCTTTGCCGACATCCGCCCGCTCGGCGACGTCCTCGACGGTCGTACGCCGGTACCCGGCGCGCAGGAGCAGCTCGGCGGCGGCGTCGAGGATGCGCTCGGCCCGTTCGGCCCGGTCTTCGGCAGGAGGCACTCCGTCATCGTATGACCAGATACGAATTTTGGTCAAACATCGAGCCGAGAAACGGCGGGGGCAAGCGCCCCCGCCGAAAATGTCGGTGCTCACCGGTAGCGTGGAAAACGGGGGGCGCCCCCGCCGGAGGAGCCTCAGGCGTCCGACGAACGCTTCCAGAGGTTGATGTCCGCGTCGACGGCGTGGCCGTCGATCTCGGTCAGCTCCTCGGAAGAGAACTCGAGGTTGCCCAGCGCGCCGACGTTGTCCTCCAGCTGCTTCACGCTGCTCGCGCCGATCAGCACCGACGTCACCCGGTGATCGCGCAGCGCCCAGGCCAGCGCGAGCTGCGCCAGCGACTGCCCGCGGCGCCCGGCGATGTCGTTGAGCGCGCGCACCCGGGCCAGCCGGTCCTCGTCGAGGGTGTCCGGGTCCAGCGACTTGCCCTGCGCGGCCCGCGAGTCCGACGGGACGCCGTGCAGGTACTTGTCGGTCAGCAGGCCCTGCGCGAGCGGCGAGAACGCGATGCAGCCGGCGCCGGCCTGCTCCAGCGTGTCGAGGAGGCCGTCCTCCTCGATCCAGCGGTTGAGCATCGAGTACGACGGCTGGTGGATCAGCAGCGGCGTGCCGAGCTCCCGCAGCAGCCGCGCGGCCTCGGCCGTCCGCTCCGAGCTGTAGGACGAGATCCCGACGTACAGCGCCTTCCCCGCGCGGACCGCGGCGTCGAGGGCCCCGACGGTCTCCTCCAGCGGCGTCTCGGGGTCGAAGCGGTGGGAGTAGAAGATGTCGACGTAGTCCAGGCCCATCCGGCCGAGGGACTGGTCCAAGGAGGACAGCAGGTACTTGCGCGAGCCCCACTCGCCGTACGGGCCGGGCCACATGTCGTAGCCGGCCTTGGTGGAGATCACCAGCTCGTCACGGTAGGGCTTGAAGTCGGCCGCCAGCAGCCGGCCGAAGTTCTCCTCCGCCGAGCCGTAGGGCGGGCCGTAGTTGTTGGCCAGGTCGAAGTGGGTGATGCCCAGGTCGAAGGCGCGGCGGGTGATGGCGCGCTGGGTCTCCAGGGGCCGGTCGTGGCCGAAGTTGTGCCAGAGCCCGAGCGAGATCGCGGGCAGTTTGAGCCCGGATCGCCCGCAGCGCCGGTAGGGGATCGAGTCGTATCGGCCGGAAGCGGCAACGTAGGTCACGCGGCCGATGCTAGCCCGGTCTTCGGGTACGCTCCGGGTGAGCGACCGCTTAGGAGGCACGTGGTGGGCACCGGATTCTTCACCTCCGTCGACGACGTGTCGGCCCGGCTGGCCGAAGCCGGCTACCTGGCGTCCACGGCCGTGGCGACCACCGTGTTCCTGGCCGACCGGCTCGGCAAGCCGCTGCTGGTGGAAGGCCCCGCCGGCGTCGGCAAGACCGAGCTCGCCAAGGCCGTCGCCCAGGTCAGCGGCTCGCGGCTGGTGCGCCTGCAGTGCTACGAGGGCATCGACGAGGCCCGCGCCCTGTACGAGTGGAACCACGCGAAGCAGCTGCTGCGGATCACCGCCGGCCGCGACGAGACGTGGGACCAGGCCCGCACCGACATCTTCGGCGAGGAGTTCCTGCTGCGCCGCCCGCTGCTGACGGCGATCTCCTCCGACGAGCCGACCGTGCTGCTGATCGACGAAACCGACAAGGCCGACATGGAGGTCGAGGGCCTGCTGCTGGAGGTGCTCGGTGACTTCCAGGTGACCGTGCCCGAGCTCGGCACGATCACCGCCACGCGGGCGCCGTTCGCGGTGCTGACGTCCAACGCCACGCGCGAGCTGTCCGAGGCGCTGCGCCGCCGGTGCCTGTTCCTGCACATCGACTTCCCGGACGAGAACCTCGAGCGTGACATCGTCCGGCTCAAGGTCCCCGGGATCGACGCCGCCCTCGCCGACTCCGTCGTCCGGGTGATCGCCGCGCTGCGGGCGATGGACCTGCGCAAGCTGCCGTCGGTCGCGGAGACCATCGACTGGGCGCGCACCCTGCTCGCGCTCGGCGCGGACTCCCTCGACGAGCGGGTCGTCCGGGAAAGCCTCGGCGTCGTGCTCAAACACCAGGACGACATCGCCAAGGCGGGCGCCGGCCTGAAGCTCGAACAGGTCCTGGACGCGTCGTGACCGGCGGCGTGCCGGAGCGGCTCGCCGCGTTC